>JAHFRD010000028.1 GCA_023258975.1 Hydrogenophilales bacterium
CTTCCGGGCCGCGCGTGCATGTCGAAGTCCCGGAGGCACCGGCGCGGCCCCACCCCGACGCGGCGGCCACGGCGGCCGCGCACCCCGCCGAAACCGGGGGGCCGGCCGCCGCCAGCCCGGCGCGGCCGCCCGAGAGCTTCGCCGACCTGGATGGCGTGGTGGCCGATCTCCATGCCAGCCCGGAACTGGCGGCGCGCCTGAGCGATACCCGCGCGCCCCTGCAACGGCGCGCCACGCCCTGGGATGTGCCGTCGGGAGAGGCGCGCGCCTACGCCAACCAGCAGGCGGCCTCGCATCGCGCGGCAACCGGCATGAGCGGGGGCGAAGTCCAGGCGGGACACACCGCCGCCGCGCGCCATGCCGCCGAGTCCGGCATACGCGAGGCGGACTGGGATACCCAGCCGATGATGGATCTGCACAGCCGCCGCGGCCAGGGGCTCGACGTGGCCACGATCGACCCCGTTACCGGCCAGAGCCGTACACGGACCCGGCATACCGCGCAGGAGGGGCTGATCGACACGGCGGTCGGCCGCGCCCGCGAGGCTCAGGGGGAATTGACGCCTCGCGGGCAACTCGATGCCGCCGATCAGGTCGCCTGGGCCACCGAAAACATGCCCTGGCGCCAGGGCGATATCGACGCGGTCCGGGCGGGCGGGCTCGCGCCACCCGCTCGGGGAGCGCCCGTGGATCCGGCGACCGGGCGGGTGATCGCGGCGGGCGGAGCGACGCCGGCGGATTCGAACAGCGCCCGAATCGCGGCGGACGCGCAATTGCAAAGCGACGTCGGCGCCGCCCGGCAGCGCGTCGAGGATACCGCCGCCACGCTGGCGGGGCCGGGGCGCGGCGGCACCGTGGGCATGCGCGAGGGGAGCCGCGTCGCGGCTTCGGGCACAGGGGAACGGGACTCCGGCCAGCCCATGCGCGGCCCCGAATACACGGCCGCGATAGCCGGGTTGCAACCCGGCCAGTCGTTCGATCTTCCGGTCAATCCCGCCTATTCCGAACCGCCCGGCACCCCGGCCGAACTCGATGCCCTGCGCGCGCAGGCCGAGCTTGCCCGCCAGGCCCAGGCCGAACTTGCCGGCACCGAACACGGCATGGCGGCACAGGCAACCCGGCAACGCGGCCAGGACGAACAACTCGGCGAGGCCGAGGGCGTCACCCAGGATCTGGCGGCCGGCGGGACGGAGCATCAGGGCACGGTCGCCGCGACCCGGGAAACCAATACCCGGCAACAGTCGAGCGCCGGCGATGCCCTCTCCGCTCTGGGCCGTAGCGCCCAGGAAGGCGCGGCCCTGACCACCCTGGTCGGCAGCCTGCGCGTATTCCAGGGGCTGGCCGGCCTGTTCAGCTATCTTCCGGGCGATCTGGGCCGTCGCGCCGAGGGGGCCAGCGGCGACGCCGACCGCCTGATCGCCGCGCTCGGCCGGGTCAGCGAGACCGAGGGCGTTCAGGCCAACGTCGAACAGGGCCGCGGCGGCATGGAGGAAAATGCGCGGCGCATCGAAAGCGCCACCACGCAAGGCCAGACGACGGAACAGGAAGTGAGCGCCGGACAGGAGCAGGTGTGCCGCCTGCGGCTGGACAACGCCGAGAGCCTGGCCGAGACAGAAGCGGTTCGGCAACAGGCCCGGGATGAACGGCGCCTGGCCGGCGCAAGCGAAGAGGAAGCGCGGATGACCCATGACGACCTGAATGCCCGCATGCGGGAATGGGCGCAAGCGCACCGCCAGGCGCGGGAGGACGCGATCAACAGCGCCCTGGCGCGCTATCGGGAACTCGGCTACCCGGCACGGGAGGCGACATGACCCGCGCAACCGGCGGCGCCGCGCAAGCCACCAGACTGGAAGCGCTCGCAACCCGCCGGCTCGAAGCCGGAGAAATTGCGGCGGCGGCGGCCTCGCTGGAAGCGGCCGGCATGATCTGGTCGCGTCTGGGAGAAAGCGAGCGAGAGGGAACCTGCCTGTTGCTCGCCGCGACCCACCTGCGCCTGGCCGGCGATCTCGGCGCGGCGAGGCGGGTTCTTGCCCTGGCCGAGGTGGCTCCCCTGTCCGAACGGCTGCGGCGGGGTTGCGCGCTCGAAGGCTGCGAGCAGGAACTGGCCGGTGGCCACCCCGAGTCCGCCCTTGCCGGCTTCGGCCGCATTCTCGACACGCTCACGGCGCCGGGCGACGAACTGGATCGCTCCCTGGTGCTCCAGCGGCGCGCCGTCGCGGCCCTGGCCTGCCGCCGGGAAGCCGGCGCGGCGGAGGATTTTCTCCAGGCCGCGCGGATATTCGACGGCCATGCCGCTCATGCCGATGCCGAGGCGGCCCGCCTGGCGGCCGCCTCGATTCTGGCCGCCAGCGACCCGGCCAGGGCGGAACAGATATTGGCGCGGGTGCGGCAAAACGCGCCGCGCGATGGCGCCGCCGCGACCCGGCGTGGCCTGGTCGGCGGCAAGGTGGCCGTATCCGCCGGCGATCCGGCGCTGGCGCTGCGATGTTTCGATGACGCCAGGCAAGGCGCGCTCGGCATGGACGATCCGGTTTCCTATTACGCGGCGGCGCTGGGCGCATCCCGCGCCGCCGAGACGATGGGCGACCTGGAAACGGCTTACGCCCGGCTCGCGACCGCCTGGGCCACCCTCGCGGACAAACTCGGCAAGGAGGGCGCGGCGGCGATGCTTCGCCCGGAACTCTCGGGCTTGCGCGAGCGCGCGGGCACGGAGGCCTTTGCCGCCGCCAAACAGCGCTATGAGGCCGCGCGCGCGCAAACACTGCGGCGGCCCGCCCCGCAATGCACAAGGGAGGTTCCACCATGAAATTCATTTCCAGCCCCGGCCGCGCCGCGCGCGCCGGCACCAGCGCCGGCCGCGAGGCCGGCGGCCGCGCCGTGGGTACGCCGCGTTTCCTGCGGGGAAAGGACTCCGTGGCAAACCCGGTGGCGGATACGACGGCCAACAAGGTGGCGCGCTTTGAAGTCGCGGCGCCGGGGGATCGGCATGAGCGCGAGGCGGATCGGGTTGCCGCGCGCTTCGACCCCGCGACGACCATCGCGAACGAGGCGGCACCGGCCCCGCCGATGCCCTCGACGCCAGATCGGCCCGCGCGCGTCGCGGCGGTTGCCGCGTCGTCCGGCCAGCCCCTGGATGCCGCGACGCGTGACCGCATGGAAAATCATCTTGGCACCGATCTGAGCCGGGTGCGGGTGCATACCGGTGCGCGGGCGGCGGCGCTGAACCGCGATCTCGGCGCGCGCGCCTTCACCCAGGGCCAGGACATCTTTTTCGGCGCCGGCCAGGCCCCGGGGGAAAACGCGCTCACGGCGCATGAATTGACCCATGTCGCGCAACAGTCGGGAGGGTTGGAAAAATCTGGTTACGCGCCGGCGGGGTCGATTTCGGCCCGCTTCGGCGAGGCGCCGATCCAGTGCAGCTTCATCGGTTCTTTCCCGGTCGCCGGCAATGGCGGCTTCGAGATCGACATGGAGACGCGCGAAGGCGCCCTGGTCGCGCCCCCCGCCACTCCCGGCGCGAGCGGGATGGATGGCTACATCCGCTTCGTCCCGATGCCCGGCGCGCCGAACTCGAACGACATCAACATGATCCAGATCGCGCGGGTGACCGATGCCGGCGGCGCCGACATCGACCCGGGCAGCATGGGGGCGCCGCAGGCGCCGCGCGGCGGGCTGGGAGCGCCCGGGGTGCGCACGCAAGCCGACCCGGTGAACGGCATCGAGGGGGGATTTTTCACCGATGTGGATCACCAGATCGGCGCGGCCAACACGCCCAGGGGCGCGGCCATGCCGCCCGAATACGATTACCAGCCGGCCGCGCCCGGTACGCGCGGCGTGGTCGGCGACACGGCGCAGCCGCCCGCATATGGCGGCGGCATCGGTGGCAATCCCGGCCATACCAGGGGTTTCAAACGCTCCGACGATGCCGCCGACATCCGCTCTGCCGTCCTCTATGACACGCCCGGCGTGGCCTCGGCGGCGGTCAACTATGACTTCAGCTTCGAGAGCGTGGCGCGCGGCGAGGACACCCAGTTCACCTACGGCGCGGTGGCCTGGGGTTTTGGCGTGCACGCCGGGCATGTGGTCGGCGAGCACATCAGCGTGCGGGCCGGACAATCCGCCACCTTCGACGCGGCTCTGGAACGGCACCGTGACTACTATGTGCACGAACCGGTGACGTTCTATTTCGGTTTCGACAAGGCTGTTCTGGGCGCCGCCGAAATCGCGAAGATCGACGCCTTTCTGCCATATCTGGCGCGCAATCCGGACGTCATGCTGTCCCTGGAGGGCTACGCCGATATCGTCGGCGGCGCCGGCAAATACAACCTGGATCTGTCGATGAACCGGGTCGGGGCGGTGGAGGCCGCGCTGCTCGGGAAAGGCATCGCCGGCGGCCGCATCGACGGCATTTCCATCGGCCACGGCGCCTCCACCACCGCCACGCCCGACGCCGGCGGCGGCGACCAGGGCGGCAGCGCCGCCGTCGGCGCCGATCAGTCGCGCGAAGCCAACCGCTGGGCCAACCGCCGCGTGGTTGTGACCTTCTCGCATCCGGCCGCCGCGCCGGCGCCGGGGCCATGACCGCCACCGTGGCGGAACTGGTCGAACGGCTCGGCGCGGCCGATTTCAACCTGCGCGCCCGCGCGCTCGCGGGCCTGGTGGCGCTGGGTCGGGGCGCGACCTCCGCACTCTTGCCGCTCCTGGGCAACCCGGATGCCGCCCTGCGCGCGCTGGCCACCCGGGCCCTGGCGGAGGCCGGCGACCCGGACTGCGCGGAAGCCTTCGCCCGCGCCCTGCGCGACCCGGATTGCCAAGTGCGCGCCCGCGCGGCGCAAGGCCTGGCGCGCATTGGTGACGCGCGGGCCGTGGACGCCCTGATCCTGACCCTGAACGATTACCCCGACGTCCTGCACGATCCCGCCACCCTGGCCACCCATCTGCTCACAAAGCAAGGCGTGGCGGCGTTGCCGCGCGTGATCCCCCTGCTGCGGGCGGCCGACCTCGCCACACGCCGGCGCGCCTGGCTGGTGGTGCATGGCATCGTCACCCGCCTGAATGGCGCGACCGGCTGGGCAACCCTCTGGCATTCATTGGGCGGCTATCGCCCCGATGCTCCGGTGGAGGAGCGCGACGCGGCCGCCGCGCGCTGGCAGGTCTGGGTGGCGCGCGGCATGGCCGAGTAAGTCTCGGTTTGCCGCGTTTCCAGGGTCAGGCGTCGTTTCCAGGACTTGTGTTTCCAGGGCCTGTGCGCGCTTCGGGAAGCGGTTCACTGGCCACCCGATTGCGGCCGCTTTCCTTGGCCGCGTAGAGGGCGAGATCGGCGCGTTCGATCAACCCGGAGAGAGTTTCGCCGGAATGGTATTCGCTGACACCGATGCTGGTGGAGAGGCGGATGCCGCTGTTGAACTCGGCGGCCTCGATGGCGAGGCGCAGTTTCTCGGCCATTTTCATCGCGTCCTTCAGGTGCAGATAAGGCGACAAAACCAGGAATTCCTCGCCCCCCCAGCGCCCGAAAATGTCCGAACCACGCAGATTGGCCTGAATGATCTCGCCGAATTGTTTGAGCACCACATCGCCTACAGTGTGGCCGTGGCGGTCGTTGACCAGCTTGAAATGATCCAGATCGAGCATCAACAACGCCAGCGGGTGGTGGAAACGATCCGCGCTTTTCATGATTTCCTTGCCGCGCCGCTGCAAGCCGAAGCGGTTGAAGATGCCGGTGAGCATGTCGGTCATCGAGAGTTTTTCCAACGCCTTGTTCTGCTTGAGTATCTCCTGTTCCTGAGTGTCGATGCGCCGGATCAGGACGGTGATGACCAGGTAGATGGAAGTGAGCACCACAAAGGTGACCAGAATCAGGACACGCGTCATCTGATCTCCGGCTTTGACGATGCTTCGTAAAGGAACCCGAATCGAGATCAGGGCACGTATGGCATCGGGGCTCTCGTGAAAACCGGCCTTGTCGCCATACATGGCTAACAGTTCCGCCGGCGCGTCGCCGGGATCGCCGTGGCATTTCAGGCAGCCCTTGTTGGATCGTTCGATGGGCACGGCGAGATAAAGCCATTTCTTCCCCTCCAGATCGACCACCTTCTCGTATTCGGTGAGTTCATTGGCGTTCATCCGCCGCAGCAACTCCACCTCGCTGGCATCCGCCTTGTTCACCGGGTTGCGCGGGTTCTCCGAAGCCAGCTTGAAATAGATCGTCTCCATGCCATGTTTTTCCCGCTCCCGGTTGAGCAAGTCCTTGATGTTGCGGGCGATAAAGGTAAACGACAGCACCGATGGGGAAAAATAATCCTGGTAGAGCTTGCCCTCCTCCTTCAGGCGATAAATCTCGGGACGCTGGATTTGGGTGACGTAGGCGTGCGTGGCGCGGTGCATCAGGAGCGCGTTGAGCGCCTGTTGTTTCGCCTCGGCCACCGCGAACTTGTCCGCCCGATCATGGAACAACAGCACCAGCCCGACGAACGCCAGCGCGAACAGCAGGAACAAGGCGATCAGTGTATTGCGGTAGCGGGGCAGCATGGTTGGCTCACGAAACCATTGGGATGGAATGCCCATCTGGTGCCCGTGCGTTGCGTGGATTCGCACAATGACCGCGTGGTTCATCGTCGGTAATGGGAATTTCACGAAGGAGCGGCGCGGTCATTCATGCGCCGGCCTGGGCAAAACTTTCCAGGACGGACAAGGAGCCAGCGAGGATGTGCGTCAATTCATGCAATATCCGGGTCGGGCAGGCAGGCTGATTGTGCTACCGGAAGTACCGGCGGAAGAACCGGTGCGACAAAAAAACCGGCGACGCCGGAATGTTCATCAACCTGGAAACGGCAGTTGAACGCGCCCGCTGGTGCGTTCGGGCGGGTGGCTGGCGCGAAGCGCTTATCTGCAACTGAGCGCAGCGGGCCGGGGCCCGCAAGGATAAGCAGGGAATTGGCCGCCGTCTTTTGGCGGCTTAGTCCTTCGCTTAGTAGTTTCATCAGGAGCGACAAAGCCAGACGCCCGCCCGGACGTGCCAGCGGGTGCGTAGCGGGCTCACCCAATGGGTGACCGTGATCGAAGGCACGAACCTCAGCGCCAAGGCGGCCTCACCGGGGTGACCGAGCGGTCAACTGCTGTTTCCAGGATCAATCCACCGCTACCGGTTCCCGCCTCGATGTATGGCTGTCAAGGCCAGCGCGGTGGCGCACGCTCCACCCGCGAGGAGCGTGCTGAAACAGCGAAGGCCGGGCAGTTGCAAAGTGAGCCAGGCGCCTTCTCGCAGGTAGGTGGCGGCGCGGCAATCCGGTTTTCCGGCGCCTGATTTGACGGCGGCCTCCAGCAAGGTCCAGACCCGTGTCGCCGCAAGATCGAACGATTCGTCGCCGGCAAGCCTTTCGGCCAGCGCGTAGCCCGCCTCACCCAGGAGTCGCCGCCACAAATCCAGTGGGCGCCGGGATACCGGCTCCAGGTCGAGGCCGCTACCGGGTGGGCCGATGGCCGCCGCCGAGAGGGTGTCGGTGTCGCTGATGCTCGGCGCCACATTGGAGAAGACACCGGCCAGATCGGGGGGCAGGCGCAATAGAGGGCGGCCATCTTCACCGTGTTCCAGGCCGACTCGGCCGGCATCGATATCCATGCCGTGGCGGGCGGCATGGGCATGCGCGGCGCGCCGCAATGCCCGCAGATTGGCCTGGCTGACTCGGGCCCGCGGCGCATCCTCGACGCCCCCGCTGGTGTTGTCCTCGATGGATAGAACGATATTCCGGCAGGCGGCGGGCAGGTTCCCCGCCACTCGATCCGGGTCCAGCGGATTGTCGGCGCCGACCTCGGCGATGCCGATGCCGCGCAGGGCTTCCAACCATTCCCCGCCGGGACTGAAGACATCGATGTCCCAGCCCTCCGGAGTAGCCCGGGTACGGCAGATGGCCTGTGTGCCGGCCGGGGCATTCCCCAGAAAATGCAGTTCACGAATACCGGAAGGCAAGCCGCGCCGCCCGCTCATGCACAGCATGAGGGTTTGCAGGAAGGCGTCACGCGCCGCCGGGTAGGGCGTGACCAGGCCGTCGGGAATGCCGGGGCCGAAATAGCCTTTGCCCTCGGGAAGATAGACCTCGGCCAGGCAGCCCACGCCGGGTGCGAGTTCCAGGATGGCGCTGATGCGGCGGAAGAAGCGCCCCTGGAACATGGGGTCGGGGGCGAAGACTTCCGGGTCGAGCGGCAGCCTGGCGGGTAGCGGAAGAGACAGGATCTCGGCCTGGAGCGGATCGGCGGCGAAGTCGCAGGTGGCGCTGAAATAGTCTTCCCGGTAGGTATCCGTTTCGCAGCGCAGCGTCACGCGCACCTGGCGGCCTGTGGCGAGGGCGTGCAGACGGATGGTCAGCGGCGTCCCCTCGGTCACAATCACCGGCCGCGAAAAGCGGATGTCGCGTAGCGTCGGCAACGCGGCGGCGCCAACACAGGCCATCGCCGCAGCGGCAATGGCCTCGATGCCCATAACCGCCGGCAACAGCGGCGTGCCAGCATAGACATGGTGGCGCAGATAGCGGTCGGCACTGTGCGACAGGGTGGTTTCAGCCACCAGTTCGACCCCCGGTACCTGGCGGGTGATGCGCGCGAGAAAGCGCGGCCCGTGCACCGCCGACGCGGCGAACAGGCCGCGCTCCAGAGTGGGGGCGAGGCGCCCGGTGATGACAATGCGCGTCGCCTCGCCGTGGCCATCGAGCAGCGCGCGGTAGGCGGACACTCCCTGTTCCCGGCTGATCGGGCTCACTCCCAGGGATGTGAGCAGATCGAGCGCGCCCAGCGCCTCACCCATGCCCGTGCCCCGCCACACCGAATAGCCCAGAACCAGGCAGTGCAAATGCGGATGGTCGGCGCGCAGGGCGGCGACGGCGCCGTTAAGCCAGGCATTGGCGTAGGCGTAATCGGACTGGCGCGCCATGCCGCAGGCGCCGATGACCGAGGAGAGGACATGCAGCGCCTTGAGCCGGCCACACGGCACGGCGGCCAGCAGATTTTCCAGGCCGAGCACCTTGGGCGCGGCGCCGCGCAGAAAACCCGCCGCGTCGAGTTCGCCGAAATCAGTCGGGCGGGTATGGCCGGCGCCGTGCAGGAGGGCGGTAACCGGGCCGATTTCACGTTCCACCCGCGCCACCGTGGCCGCGACCGCTGCGGCATCGGTGATGTCGCAAGTGAGGTAGCGCGCCACGACGCCCGCCCGCTCCAGGCGCCGGAGGGCCGGATCGGCTTCCGCTTCGGGCGAGCGGCCAAGCAGGACGCAGCGCGCGCCGCCGCCGCCGCGTAGCAAGGCTTCCGCGAGTTCCAGGGTGATGCCGCGCGCACCGCCACTGACCAGAACCACGTCGGTCTTGTCCAGGCGCAGTGGCGGCCGCCGGCCGACAATGGGCGCGGCGGCCTCCGCATGGCGCTCTCCCGTCGCGTCGTAGCGATAAAGCAGGTGCCGGCCTTCACAAGCCAGTTCCGCCAGGATGATCCCGGCCACGCGCGTGGCTTCCCAGGCGGCGGGGAGAACCAGCCACTTGGCGCGCAGGGCCGGGAATTCCTGGGCCAGGGAACGCAGGAAGGCGGAGGCGGCGTCCGCCGGGTCGGCGGCGGCCGGATCGGTGGCCCGGCGCAACGCCAGGATGCGCATGGGCGAGGCGACGACCCGGCGCCCCAACGCGAGCAGAGCCTCAATTTCCCGCCGCAGGCGTTCACCGGGTTGACCACCTGGCGGCTGGTCCGGCAACACCCAGATGATTGCCTCAGGCGCATCTTCGGCGGCGTCCAGGTAGCCGGCCCGTTCGAGGGCCTCGCCGAGGGCTGCGTCCGCCTCGCCCAGCACGGCCACCCGCGCGCCGAGCAGCGGCGGCAGGGCTTGCTCGGCCGACAAGGGGGCAGCAAGGGTGGTCAGGGCGAAACTCTCCACCCAGTCCCCGCCCTCGCTCGGCAGGGCGGCCGCCGGCGCGGCGCCGCCGGCGCGAGCCTGGATGGCCGCCTCCACCAATTCACCGATGCGGCGATTTTCCCAACCCACGGGCGGCTGGATGGGCGCATGCCAGTGGCCGGCCAGGGCCTGCACCAGTTCGGCGGTCTTGATCGAATCCAGGTTGAGGTCGTCGCGCAAACGTTTGTCCGTCGTGGCGAGTTCGCGCGGCAGGCCGGTGCGCCGGGCGATCCAGTCGCCCACGTAGGCGAGGATTTCGCCGCGTTCGCCGGTTTCCGTCGGCGGCGTGACCGCCATCGGCATCGTTGCCTCCCTGGGCGGCGCCTCGCAGGGGTTCACCAGCAGCTGCGGACGGTAGCCCGTGAGCGGGAAGGAACGATGGAATCGGTGTTCGAACAGGCGCTCGCTCTTGACCGGCAGGCCCAGCACCCAAGCCTGGGCGAGCACCGCGTTGAGCAGATCGTGGCCGTTCCGGCCGGGCCGGTCGGTGGGGAAAACCTGGACATCCCCCAGGTTGTCACGCACCAATTGCGCCAAAACAGTGCCCGGCCCGACTTCGACCCAGAAGGCGGGCCGGAAACTTGCGGCGGCCACCAGAGCCTCCGTAAAACGCACCGGCTGGGTGATCTGTTCCGCCAATAGGCCGCGCGGGTCGGCATCGGTGGCCAGCGGGCCGCCCGTGGTGGGGGAGATCAGGCGGGTGTGCGCGGGAGCGAAATTCACCGTATCCAGTATCCGCCGCACGGCCCGGGCGGCGGGCGCCATGTAGCGTGAATGGAAGGCCTGGGCCACGGGAAGGCGGCGGCAGGCGATATGGCGGTCGCGGCAGACCCGCATCAATGCCTCGATGGCATCCGCCTGGCCGGATACCACGGTCTGCCTCGGGGCATTGAAGTTGGCGACGGCCAGCCTGCCCTGGAACGGGGCGAGCAGAGGTGGTACGGATGCTCCGTCCGTCGCCAAGGCGAGCATGCCGCCACGGTGCCGCGCGCTCCGGCTCATGGCGCGTCCGCGCGCGGCCGCCAGGCGCACGGCGGTAACGGAATCGCAGACGCCGGCGGCGGCAAGGGCGCTGATTTCCCCCAGACTGTGGCCAAGTACGCTATCTGGGCGCAGGCCGAAGTAGGCCAGTACTTCCAGCTGCGCCAGGGATGCCGCGACGATGGCGGGCTGCGCTCGCCGGGTGGCGCTCAGTTGTTGTTCCCGACGCGTATCGGCGGGCTGTCCGTCGGTCGCGATCCAGCGCCGCACGCCCTCGGGGAGGCTGTCGGCGATGGCCTGATCGAATTCGTCCAGCAGATCGGCCACAAAGGGATAGCGGCGTGGCAGGTGTCCGGCCATGCCCGCGCGCTGGCTGCCCTGGCCGGGAAACAGCGCGGCCCAGCCAGGCGGGGGGGCTTGCGGGTCGATGTCTCCGGCGAAGATGCCTGCGGCCGGGTCATGGCTGGCGGCGAGCGAGCGACCGGCGGCCAGTGCCTGGCCCACCCGCTCCAGTTGTTGTTCCAGATGCCACGGCGAGGTCGCCAGCAATGCCAGTCGTTGCGGCGCACCGGCATCGCTCGCGGCCAGGGCGGCGGCCAGATCGGTCAGTTCCGAACGGGCCAGGCGGCCCGCCAGGCTCCGTAGTTCCGCCACCCGCGCGGCGAGCGCGGACAGATCGGGTGCGGACAGGAACAACAATTCCGTTTCCTGCGCCGATCCCAGTAGGGCGAAATCTTCCGGCACGGGCGCGGCATCGGCCTGTTCCAGGGTGAGATGGGCATTGGCGCCGCCGAAGCCGAAAGCGCTCACCCCGGCACGGCGCGGGCCGCCCGTCCAGGCTTCACCGTGCAGGGCGGGAGCGAGCGGACGTCGGGCGCCAAACAGGGCATGGGGTCGGGCGCAGGCCGCAGTGGGCGGGATGATCCCGCGTTGCAGCGCCATCACCGCCTTGATGACGCCGGCGGCCCCGGCCGCCGCCTTGCAATGGCCGATGTTGGACTTGACGCTGCCCAGGCGTACCCGCGCGCGCGCCGGCAGCAGGGTGAGCAGGGCCTCGATCTCGACCCGGTCGCCCAGGGCGGTGCCGGTGCCGTGGCCCTCGATCAGTCCGACTGAGCCGATGGAATAGCCGGCGCGCGCGTAGGCGGCGCGCATGGCGCGGAGCTGGCCTTCCCGCTCCGGGGCGGTGATTCCGCCACGCCCGTCGGAACTGGTGCCCCATCCGCGGATGACGGCGCGCACCGGGTAGCCGGCACGGCGCGCGTCGCCCTCGCGCATCAGGACGAAGACGCCGCACCCCTCGCCGGGAAGCAGCCCGGCCGCCCGTTCGTCATACGGCCGACAATCGTCGCGCGCCAGTGCATGAGCCTTGGCGAAACCAATCAGTTCGTAAGGGTCGATACTGATATCCACCGCGCCGGCCAGGGCGACGTCCCAGCGCCCACCGGCGAGCGCGTCGCAGGCCTGGGCCAGAGCCAGGAGCGAGGAAGCACAGGCGGCATCCACCGTATGTCCGCCGCCACCCAGATCGAAATGGTTGCAAATTCTGCCGGCAATGGTGTTCGACATGGTGCCGGGCAGGGAGTCCTCGGTGATGGGCGGCAGGGAATCGAGGGCATGCCCGCGCACCGCCGCGACGATGCCCGCCACCGCCTCGGCCGGGACGGTACCGGCCAGACCCGCGCGCAGGGCGCGTTCAATATGGGGCCAACGGTAACGAAGATAGGTGCTGCGGCCATAGTCCCCGCCCAGACTGTTGCCCATGATGACGCCGATGCGGGCGCGGTCGTGATGGGCGAGATCGGCGGAAGCATCGCGCAAGGCTTCGCGCGCGGTCCACAGGGCCAGCCAATGGGCGGGGTCGGTCACCTCCTGGGTGACGGGAGCGACCGCGAACTCGCGCCAGGGAAACAACCAGTCCTTGATGAAGGCGGCCTGGTCGCTGTACGTGCGATCCGGCGTGGCTGGATCGGGATCATGGTAGAGGGCGAGTGGGACGCGCTCGTCCGGCAGACGGCGGAAGGAACGTCGTCCAGCCAACACATTCCGCCACAACTCGGTGGGGGAATGCGCATCGGGGAAGACGCAGGCCATGCCGACGATGGCGATGCCCTGGCGTGAGCCCCGGGCGACGGGGCGTCTGCTTGGCAACGAGAGGCTACCCCGGCTTCAGAAGTTGGGGGCTGCGTTTTTCCATGATGGTGAGTGCGGAGCGCGCGGAGGCGATCTCGATTCCTCCCGGGGCGTAGGTTCCCTCGGCCTCGATCGGAAAAACCCCCACTCTGGCGACGCTTTTCACCTTGAAGCGGGCGCGCCCCCGCTCCATTACCGCCTCGCCGAAGAAGCCGGGCTCGCCGGTGACGCGATTGACGAACACGTTCACTTTGCCGGCCACAGGCGCGGTCAGCACCAGAAAAGCCCCGGAATAGCGCCCTGACTCGGCATTCTTGCCAGCGAGCACCCCCAGCAGGGACTTGCGCTTCTGGAGGATTTCCAGTGCCTGGGGTGAGTCAAATTCCTGGTTCAACGCCAGCATCCAGGTCTTGTTCTCGCAGACCATCTGCTTCAGGTTGCCCTTGGACAAGGTGATGCCATAGGGCTCGCCGACGAGGGAATCCAGGCACAGAGACACCTCGGCGGAGGCTGGAGCAATCACTTGCACCGGAGTCACTCCGCTTGTCGGCATGGGGTAAAAGGAAGTGGGCGGGACAAGATCATTGCCTGGCAAGCCGAAACGATGAGAAAGCAGAGCGGCGGCGAATTGCGCCTGTTGCGCGAGTACCCCCCTGGATCCGGCCTTTACCTTGAGCACCCGTTCCAGCGCGGTCTGATCGCCGACTCGGCCCAGTGCCTTGACGATGCCGCCGAGGGTGCCGGCATCCTTCACCTTGTCCAGAGCCCGGAGCAAGACGTCACGGGATTCTTTGGTATTGATCTGGTATAGATTGGCCGCCGCGAGAAAACGGTAACGCGGCGCTTCGTTCTCGTCTTCCAGGAGCGCCTGGAAGACGCCGGTCTTGTCCCGCTCGCCCGACAGGCGCAACAAAGACATGGCGGCGCGCCGGGGCAGGGCCGGGTTCTTGCCCAGGACGACATCGCGCAGTTGCGTCGATGTCAACGGAGTATTGATGGTGACAGACATGGTTCTCTCCCTTTAGCAGGCCGATTTGACGAAACAATGGTTCCGCATATTGCCGCCCTGGCCACTACTGAGCGCGCCGCCATTGGGAACGCTGGGATTCATCAGGTTGTTGCCGTCGTTGACATGGCTGAGGCCGAGATAATGGCCCGCTTCGTGGGCGAGCACGTAGCCAGTGGTATTGGCGCTGCCTTCGATCGCCACCACGCTGCCGTCCATGCCCTTGGCGTCCTTGTCGCAGGGGCCGTCGACGCGGGACAGGCCGATGGTGCTGCCGGCGTAAGTCAGCACGAAGAAAATATCCAACGCCGAGTTATGCACCGTCCATTCGTCGGTGAGCGCTTCCGCCTCACTGTCGCTGCCGATGTTGTCCCGTCCCGCAGCCTCCGCAGCGGAAATGCCATACCACTCGATGCGGCCGACGCCGAGGTTGACGGGCGCATAGAGATTGCGCATGGCGACCAAAGCCTGGTCGATTTCCAGCATGTCGGCGTTGCTGAAGGTTCCCACGGTGATGAAGTTTGCATGGACGTGCTTTCCCTGCAAACGTTGGATCTGGGTCATCACCGAGACTTCGGATGGTGAACTCCCGTTCCAGAAGCCGAAGAAATCGTGGATCACGGAAACTTCTCCGGAAACGTTGCGACCGATGCATTGGCACATGTCCTTGAGAGAAATCATGGCAGACCTCCTTGAGGTGTATGAAGACGAGCTTTGCGTCCGTTCGCCCCGGATGGGGCGGGTGAAAGCTATTTCACTTTCGCCTCGAGGGCCGCGACCTTCGTCTTCAAGTTCGTGATTTCAGTCTGCATGGAGGTGAGCAGTGCCGCCACGTCCTTGCCGGCCACCGTCAACTTGGTGGGCATGGTCACGTTGCCGTTGATGGTGACCCCGCCGGGGTAGTCCGAAGCCCAATTGATGGTGAGGCCGTCGTTGAAGTCATGTACCAGGGCACGACGCTGCCCGGTGGCGTTCTTCCTGCGCGCGGCGCTGTCGAGCACCACATCCTCGCCATTCATCACGATCTGGTGGCCGGCAAGCGCCTCGACGCTGACGCTGCCGAGGATGTTCACCCCACCCGGATAGTCGCGGTTGTAATTGAGGGTCAGCTTGTCGCCGTAGTCATGCACCAACGCCCGCCGGTAGCCGGCGTTGCTGGAACGCCTGCTGGGCGCGTCCAGCATGAGATCCATCGTGCGCAGCTTGGTCCAATTGCCTTCGACGATCACCCAGTCGCCATCGAATTTGATATCGCTCATTTTTTCCCCCAATAAACAAAATTCGACCTGATCCCGTGCCCGTGATCCATGCATCGGATGGGCGGCGGATCATCTTCCGTTTATTCTCTTTTTGTCAATTTTTTCTTTTTTCGACAAAGGGGGGGCGTGCCACCACCTACTCCAGCAACACCAGACCCCACACCACCAGCACATTGAGCAATGCGATCAGCACGGCGGCGCTGCCGATATCCTTGGCGCGCTTGGCGAGTGGGTGGTTTTCCAGGGAGATGCGATCCACCGCCGCTTCGATGGCGGAATTGACCAGTTCGACGACGAGTACCAGGAGGACGCTGGCGATCATCAGGGCACGTCCGATGGCGGCGTCACTCAGAAAGAATGCCGACGGGATGAGCGCGCAGGCGAGGAGCACTTCCTGGCGGAAGGCGTCCTCGTGTTTCCAGGCCGCCTGGAACCCTTCCAGGGAATGGAAGAAAGCGTTGCAGGCCCGCTTGAAGCCGGTCTTGCCCTTGTGGGGGCTTTCTTCCACGCTCAAACGGGTTTCCAGGCCAGATCGAGTTCGCGCGCGGCCTTGACGTCGTCCAGGCGGCGCACCGGCAGGGTGTGGGGCGCGCCTTTCACCAACTCGGGGGTCGCAAGGGCTTCATCCCTGATCTGGACCATCGCGGTGACGAAGGCGTCCAGGGTTTCCCTGCTTTCGGTCTCGGTGGGTTCGATCAGCAGGCACTCGGGCACCAGCATGGGGAAGTAGGTGGTGGGGGCGTGGAAGCCGTAATCGAGCAGACGCTTGGCGAAGTCCATCGCGCTGATGCCGGTGGCGTCCTTGAGCTTCTTCATGGTGATGATGAATTCGTGGCTGGCGCGGCGCTCCGGAAAGGCCAGGTCGAAGCCGGCCTTGCGCAACTCGGAGGCCAGATAATTGGCGTTGAGCGCGGCGAATTCGGCCACCCGGTGCATGCCCTGTCCGCCCAGCATGCGGGCGTAGACCCAGGCGCGCAGCAACACGCCCATGTTGCCGCCGAAGGCGGAAAGACGGCCGATGGATTGTGGACAGTCGCCTTCTTCCGCCCAGCGATGGAAGCCACGCTCTTCCAGGACATAAGGAATCGGCAGGAATGGCCTGAGGCGCTCCGACACACCCACCGGGCCGGCGCCGGGGCCGCCGCCGCCGTGCGGGGTGGAGAAGGTCTTGTGCAGGTTCATGTGGATGACGTCGAAGCCCATGTCGCCGGGGCGCACGCGGCCGAGGATGGCGTTCAGATTGGCGCCGTCGTAATAGCTGAGGCCGCCGGCCGCGTGGACGATTTTCTGAATCTCGATGATGGACTGCTCGAACACCCCCAGGGTGGACGGGTTGGTGAGCATGAGGCCGGCGGTTTGCGGGCCAACGGCGGCGCGCAGGGCTTCCAGGTCGACATTGCCCTGGCGGTCGGTGGGGATTTCCCTGACCGTGTAGCCGCACATGCTGGCGGTGGCGGGGTTGGTGCCGTGCGCGGCGTCGGGGACGATGATTTCGCGCCGCGCCGTGTCGCCACGGGCATCGTGGTAGGCGCGGATCATGGCCACACCGGCGAACTCGCCGTGGGCGCCGGCCATCGGCGCCATGCTCACCGCCGCCATGCCGGTGACTTCTTTCAGCATTTCCTGCAACTCGTACATGGAGACCAGGAAGCCCTGCCCGGTTTCCACATCCGCCAGAGGATGCCGCGCCAGGAACTGCGGCAGCATGGCCAGTGTGTTGCAGGCGCGCGGGTTGTATTTCATGGTGCAGGAGCCGAGCGGATAGAACTGGGTGTCGATGCTGAAGTTCTTTTGCGACAACCGGGTGTAATGCCGCACCACATCCAGTTCCGAGGTTTCCGGCAACAATGGGGCATCCTGGCGCAGCAGGTCGGCGGGCAGGTCGTCTGCGGCGGGCGCGTTGTGGGGCGCCTGCGCGTGGGCGCGGCGGCCGGGGTGGGCGTGTTCGAAGATGAGCATGGTGGTTTGCGTGAGGAGTGAGGCGCGGCGCGGGCGCGACGGGTTGTCCGCCGCGCGCCTGGCGTCTTACAGCTTTTCCAGAGGCTCTCCGCGCGCGGCGGCGAGAGCGGCTTCGTAGTTGGGTTCCTGTTTAATCTCGGGAACCAGTTCCGAGTAGACGACACGGTCGTTTTCATCCAGCACCACGACGGCGCGAGCGGTGAGGCCGGACAGGGGCGGATCCATAATCATGACGCCGTAATCCTTGTTGAAATCACGGCCACGCATGGTGGAAAGCGTGACGACGTGTTTCAGGCCCTCCGCGCCGCAGAAGCGGTTCTGGGCGAACGGCAGGTCGGCGGAGATCACCAGGACGACGGTGTTGGGAATGCCGCCGACGGCTTCGTTGAACTTACGCGTGGAAGCCTGGCAGACCGGAGTATCCAGGCTGGGGACGATGTTCAGGATTTTGCGCTTGCCCCAGAACGAGGACAGGGATACGTCTTTCAGCTCCTTGTCCACCAGCATGAAGGAATGCGCGGAATCGCCGGGACGCGGGAAGTTGCCGCCGATGGCGATGGGTTCGCCGCCCAGGGTTACGGTTGCCATGTCTGAGTCTCCTTTGGTGAGTGGGTCATTTATACGCGCAGGGCGGCGCTTCTCTACGCCGGCTGAGGATACGGTCCAATTGTTGCCGATACTGTTCCAGGTCTTCCGTGGTTTTGGTTTCGGTGGCGCAGATCAGGATGCAGCCAGCCAGTTCAGGGTAGTCGCCGGCGAGGTCATGGCCGCCGAGGATGCCCTGGGCGCGCAGGGCGCGCAGCACATCGGGCACCGGGCTGCTCAAGCGGATCACCGCCTCATGGAAGAACGGCCCATCGAACACGCGCTCGACGCCGGGAACCGACAACAGCTTGTCGAGCAGGGCGCGCGTGTTGGCGTGCGAGGCCAGGGCCACGTTCTTCAAACCCTCCGGCCCGAGCAACGACATGTGGATGGTGGCGGCGGTGACCAGCAGGCCCTGGTTGGTGCAGATGTTGGAAGTGGCCTTGGAGCGACGGATGTGTTGTTCCCGTGCTTGCAGGGTGAGGGCGAAGCCGGGCTTGCCGTCGAGATCGACGGTGCGGCCGACGATGCGGCCGGGCATCTGCCGTACCAACGCCTGGCGCGCGGTCATGAAACCGAAATAGGGGCCGCCGGAGGACAGGGGCACGCCGAGCGGCTGGCCATCGCCCACGCAAATGTCGGCGCCTTGGGGTTGCGTACCCGTACCCCACCGCCCCGGCGCTTTCAGCAAGGCCAGCGACAGCGGATTGACCACCGCGATGGCCAACATGCCGTGGCCATGCGCCCAGTCGGTGAGCGCATCGACCGGCTCCAGCGCACCGAAGAAATTGGGCTGCGGAATCACCAATGCCGCCGCCGCTTCACCAGCCAGCGCCTCCAGCGCGGAGAGCGCCGTCAGCCCGGACGTCTTGTCAAAGGGCACGGAGATCAGTTCGATGCTCTGGTGCTTGACCGTGGCCTCGACCACGGCGCGGTAACGCGGATGCACCGTGTCGGGCATCAGCACCCGGCGCACGCCGGCCTTGTTGGCGCGCACCGCCATCAACACCGCTTCGGCCAGCGCGGTGGCGCCGTCGTAGAGCGAGGCATTGGAGACATCGAGGCCGGTGAGGCTGGCCATCATGGTCTGATATTCGTACAGCAGTTGCAGCGTGCCCTGGCTGGCTTCGGCCTGATAGGGCGTGTAGGCGGAGTAGAACTCGCCGCGTGTGACGATCTGCCAGACGGCGGCCGGAATGTGGTGTTCATAGGCGCCGGCGCCGAGAAAGCCGCTGTAAAAGCCATCCCGCGCGGCGCGGCCATGCATCAGGCGGGTAACGGCCATCTCGGACAATCCTTCCGGCACGCCGGAGAGGCCTCCGCAAGCGAGGTCGGCGGGAATTTCGTCGAACAGGGCATCCAGCGACGGCGCGCCGATGCTGGTCAGCATGGCGGCGATATCGGCTTCTGTGTGGGGAATGAAGGGCATGGTGGGCTGGTTGCGAGGGGCTAGTGGCGTGTGGCGTGTGGCGTGTCGCGAGTGGCGAGCCGCTGTGGTCACTCGCCACTCGCGACTCGCCACTTGCAATCTACCGATTAGTGCGCTTCCGCCTCGACGTGCGCGGCGTAGGCTGCAGCATCCATCAGCGCGTCCAGGTCGGCGGCGTTGGCGGGCTTGAGCCTGAACATCCAGGCGGCGTAAGGATCCTGGTTGATGGCTTCGGGAGCGCCTTCAAGGTCGTCATTGCCGGCAACCACTTCACCGGCGATGGGTGAGTAGACATCGGAGGCGGCTTTTACCGACTCCACCACGGCGCATTCCTCGCCGGCGGCGAGCTGGCGGCCGACGGTGGGGTTTTCCAGAAACACCATGTCGCCCAGCAGTTCCTGGGCATGATGGGTGATGCCGACGGAGACATTGCCGTCGGCTTCCAGGCGCACCCATTCGTGGGATTGGGTGTATTTCAGATCAGCGGGGATGGACATATTTTTTCCTGATTACAAAGTCAAATTCAAACCAGCGCCTTGCCGTTGCGCACAAACGGATACTTCACCACGGCCGCCTTCATGCGTTTGCCGCGAACATCGACTTCAACCGTGTCACCGAGATTGACGCCGACCGGAACCCGCGCCAGGGCGATGGAACCATTGAGCGTGGGCGAAAAACTGCCACTGGTGATCTCGCCTTCTCCCTGTGCGGTAAAGACGGATTGATGCGCGCGCAGCACGCCACGATCAAGCAGTTTCAGGCCTACCAGTTGCCGATTGCGTGGCAGGCGCAGGAGGGCGTCCTTGCCGATGAAGTCGCGCTCACCACCCATGTCCACGGTCCAGGCCAGGCCGGAATCGAATGGCGTGACCCCTTCGTCCATATCCTGGCCATACAGGTTCATGCCGGCTTCCAGGCGCAGGGTGTCGCGCGCGCCCAGGCCGCAAGGCTTCACGCCGGCTTCCAGCAAGGCCTGCCAGAAGAATGGCGCGGCCTTGTTGGGCACCATGACTTCAAAGCCGTCTTCGCCGGTATAGCCGGTACGGGCGATGAACATTTCGCCCACCACGACGGCATGAAAGGGTTTCATCGTTTCCGCCAGCTCGCGCGTGCCGGGCATGGCGGCCCAGAGTTTGCCGGCGGCGTCCGGCCCCTGGATGGCGATCATCGCCAAGTCGCGGCGCGGGGTAATGTTGAGCCTGGGCGCCAATTTCTCGCGCTGCGCTTCCATCCAGGCCAAATCCTTGTCGGCGCAACCGGCGTTGACCACCAGGCGGAACCAGGATTCGGACATGAAGTAGACGATGAGGTCGTCCACCACGCCGCCCCCTTCATGCAGCATGCAGGTATAGAGCGCGCGGCCAGTGGTCTGGAGCTTGTCGATGTTGTTGGCGATCAAGGCGCGCAGAAAAGCGCGCGCGCCATCTCCCTTGATGTCGACCGGCAGCATGTGGGAGACATCGAACATGCCGGCGTCAGTCCGCACGATGTGGTGCTCCTCGATCTGCGAACCGTAATGGATAGGCATTTCCCAGCCGGAAAAATCCACCAGCTTGGCGTTGGCTTCGTGATGTTTGCCGTTAAGCGGCGTGTGTTTCAGCATGGGGTTGTCCTTGTGTTTCCTCGGCGTAATAGGAACTGCGCACCAGCGGCCCGGCCTTGACCCAGGTGAACCCGAGTTCGCGGCCGATGGCTTCGTATTCGTCGAATTCATCCGGATGCAAATAGCGTGCAACCGGCAGATTTTCCAGGGTCGGGCGTAGATATTGCCCGAGTGAAAGGCGTTGCACTCCGGCGCCACGCAGATCACGCAGCACTTCGACGACTTCCTCCCGCGTCTCGCCTAGCCCCAGCATCAAGGAGGATTTGGCTTCGACATGATGGAGATGGGCGGCAATTTCCAGAAGGCGCAAGGAGCGCTCATACTTCGCGCCCTTGCGCGCCTCGCGGTACAGGCGCGGCACGGTCTCGATATTGTGGCCCCAGATCAAGTCCCGGCGCGCGCCAGCGGGCAAGTTGGAGAGGGTATGGGTGAAAAGTTCGGCGGCCTCGCGCTGAACCTCGCGAAAGTCGGGAGTAAGGAACTCGACGCCCATTTCCGGCCCGCGCAGGCGCAGTTCACGCAAGGATTCGGCGAATACGCCGGCACCACCATCGGCCAGATCGTCGCGATTGACCGAAGTGAGCACCACGAAAGAGAGGCCCATTTCCACCACCGCGTCAGCCACGCGGCGCGCCTCGCCGATGTCTCGCCAGACCGGTTTGCCGGTCTTCACCGAACAGAAGGCACAGGCGCGGGTGCAGATGTCACCCAGCAACATGAAGGTCGCGGTGCCCCGGCTCCAGCACTCGCCCCGATTCGGACAGCGCGCTTCCTCGCACACGGAGTGGAGATTCCGCCCGTGCAGGGCGCGCGCGGTGTGAGGAAATGCCGCCTCCCGGCCAAGGTTCTGGCGAATCCAGACGGGCATGCGGGAAACATTCGGGGCAATCTGCAAAGTGGGCTCCGGGTAAACAATGGAAAGTCGGTAACCCATGACCGGCGCCGCATGGCTTGCATGCGAGCGTCGAAATCACCGCCGACTTTCACCCCTCTGTCCTGGCACCTGAGAGATTTGCCCCATCGGTGGCCGCGTAGCGGTAGGCTGCTAGCGGCGCTCTCCAGAGTTGCCCATATTCCGTGGTCCTTTTACCTGAGCGATTGCGGGTGAGTTGCGCCTTCGGCGGTCCGGTGATCGGACTCTCTCCCACGGAAACGATGGCAGGCGCGACTATACCGGAGTACCCAGGACTCGCACAGTTGGCTTATTGCATTTGCGCTATCGTTTTTCCCCGCCAGAGTGCAAGACCCGATTTTCCACCGCAAACACCGCCGCTTCGACGCGTGAGGACAGGCTGAGTTTGGCCAACACATGACGCACATGCAGTTTCACCGTGTCATAGCTGATATCAAGCTGGCGTGCGATAGCCTTGTTGCTCTCGCCACGCCCGAGGTGGGTGAGAATTTCATGCTCGCGTTGTGTCAGCGTGTCGAGCAGCGAGGGCGCCGCGTTGTTCTTGGTATCGAGCAGGCGTACCAGCTTGGTGGTCATACCGGGCGCGACCACCGTCTCTCCACGACCCGCGCGCTCAATGGCATCGACCACTTCATCGGGTTCCATGCTTTTCAACAGGTATCCGTTGGCGCCGCTGCGCAGGGCGCGCGCCAGGTCTTCATCGGCTTCGCTCACGGTAAGAATCAGTACCGGCAGCTCGAAACCCTCGGCGCGCAGTTGCTGCATGAGGCTAATGCCGTCGGTACCGCCGATATTGAGGTCGAGCAGCAACACATCCGGATTGTGGGCACGCAAGAGGCCGGCCACATCAGCGGGATTACCCGTGATGTCCGCCACCCTGATCGCGCCCTCGCGTTCCAGTAGTTCCGCGAGGCCTTTGCGAAACAAGGTGTGATCGTCCACCAGGACAATATTCATTTGGGTCATTTCTGTTCCTCGACGCCATGATGCGCGGGAAAGGCCAGTCGAATGATGGTGCCCCCGGCGGGGCGGCTTTCAATGGACAACTTGCCGTTGAGCTTGGCGGCCCGCTCGCGCATGATGGTCAAACCGAAGCTCTTGCCGATGTCGGAGCTTCCACTGCCGCGCAGTCCCACTCCGTCGTCGGCCACGTTCACCACATATTCGTTCTCATGCAGGTCCAGCGTCACCACCACATGGCGCGCGCGCGCATGTTTGCAGATGTTGTAGAGCGATTCCTGAATGATGTGGAAGACCTGGATTTCCTCCTCCGGCGTGAGCACGACATCCTGCGCGACGTTGAGGAAATCGACATCGGCATTCGCCTTCTTGCGGAAGCTCTCCACCATCTCCTGTAGCGCCGGCACCAGACCACGCGGGTCGATCCGGTCGCGAAACTGGGTAATCAGATTGCGTAGTTCCGAATACGCCATGTCAACCGCTTCCTCAACGTCTCCCAGGTAACGATTGGAGCGTTCCTGGTCGTTGTCGGACAAAGCCTCGTTGAGAACGGTCAGACGCATCTTGGCATAGGCCAAAGTCTGCGCCAGGGAATCATGAATCTGGTTCGCGAGCATGGTGCGTTCGTTCATCAGCGAAATACGAATGTTTTCGCGTGTCAACCGGGCGTTCTCAAGCGCCATGCCGAGGTGTTCGCTGATGGAGTTGAACAGGTAGCGAATGTCCTCGGACAGCGGCTGCGGCTCTTCCATGAACAGGTTGTAAACCCCAAGCACCTTGCCTTTGTGGCGCAGTGGCACGGCATACACCGTATTGCATTGCAAAGAAGTGTAGATGTGCCGAACTTGCTTCTGGCAAACCTGCAGAACACTATCGTATTGCGTCGATTGGCTAAGCGTGGCCTGGCCGCAAATGCCGCATTCGAGTGGCACAAAACGCTCACGATCCATCAGCGTCGGACTCAACCCGATGGAACCAATCATGCGCAGGTGCTCGCCATCCGCCGTCAATACACGAACCGCGCCGGCTCGCGCGCGAGAAATTCTCACCATGATTTCAAGGAATCGCAGCAGCATTTGATCGGTATTGGCGTCCGAACTCATGCTGCTCGCGATTTCCGCCAGTACCTCGATCACCGGCAGCCGATCACTCGCGCTTACAGAAGCTGGCGTGCCTTGCGTGGATTTGGTTATGGAACCGGCCGGGATGATCTGGATAGTCACTTGGGGTGGCTGATATGAGATTGCGTGATGGTGGTATGTGAGTCTGAAAATGGAGAACAATCCAATCTATGCAGTCTCAAACCGGCCTACGCAGTTGTCAAAGGAAACGGTTGTTTCTGGGCCACAAGCGCAAAACCCCCGCGGAGCGGGGGTTTTGAGGTGAGAGGAGTCTGGCGATGACCTACTTTCGCCGGCGCGAGGCCGACTATCATTGGCGCGGACATGTTTCACGGTCCTGTTC
>JAHFRD010000029.1 GCA_023258975.1 Hydrogenophilales bacterium
AGCGCCGCCGGCGACCCGCGCGCCGCGCGCGGCATCGCCGCCGCCAATGCCTGCGCCAGCCTGCGTTTCGGCGCGGAAGCCGGCTTGTCGGTAGGGGGCGGCGTCACCCTCGCCGCCGCCGCCAGCTTCTCCGTGGGCGGCGGCCTGGGCGTCAACGCGGGCGGTGGCCTGGACATCGCCGGCACGGCCGGCGCCGCCTTCGCCGGCCTGCGCGCCAGTCCGCCCGGCGTCTCCATCGACATCGGCGAAGCCCGCGCCAGCCTGCTCCCGGCGCCCAGCCAGGCCGGTGCCGCCACGTTCGGCCCGGGCGGACGTGCCCGGGTTCGGGCTGGCGCCAGCCTGTCCGCCGAGGTCGGCGCCGGCGCCGACCTCCATGCCACCCTCAACTTCGAGTCGTAATTCCGTCGAGGCCATGCCATGCCCATCCACTTTGAAGAAGTCACCGGTTCCATAGAAGCCCCACGGCGCGCCGACGAAGCGGCGGAAAGCGCGCGGCAAACGCCACCGGCGATGGACGATTTCGACGCGCGCCTGCAACGCGCCCTGCGCCTCCGGTTGGAGCGCGCGGCGCGCTTGAGTGACGACTGAGTGACGACTGAGCACGCCATGCCGGAATCCCCACTCAGCCAGACCTCCATCTACAGCGCCCGCCCGACCCTGCGCATCGCCGGGCGGGAAGACGCGCGGGCCAGCGAACTGCTCACCGCGATGAAGATGGAAGAGCGCGAGGGCGGCATGAGCACGCTGGAATTGCGTTTCATCAATGTGGCGGCGAGCGGCGACGGCCACGCGGAACTGGCCTTCGACGCCGGCTCCAGCCTCGGGCTGGGCGCGCAACTCGGCGTTTACCTGGGCGACGCGGCGGCGCCTCGGGAAATCTTCCAGGGCAAGGTCAGCGCCCTGGAAATCGTCTGCGATTTCGGCGCGCCGCCGGAACTGGTGGTGCTCGCGGAAGACGCCCTCGGCGCCGCGCGGCGCGGCCGCCGCAGCAAGATCTACGCCGACATGGCGCCGGCCGATGTGGTCAACGCCATCGCCGGCGACCTCGGCCTCAGCCCCACCGTCAGCGGCCTGGCCGCGCCGGTCGCCACCTGGGCGCAGCTCAACGAAACCGATCTCGGTTTTCTGCGTCGCCTGCTCGCCCGTTTCGACGCCGACATGCAGGTCGTCGGCGCGCAATTGCAGGTCTCGCCACGCCAGGACGCGCGGCGTGGCGCCATCGGCCTGGCCCTCAACAACCAGTTGAGCCGGGTGCGCATCACCGCCGATCTCGCCGACCAGGCCACGGCGGCCACGGTCGCGGGCTGGGACGCGCGCCAGGGCGGCGCCGTGAAGGGCGAGGCCGACAGCCTCGCCAACGCCGGCCCGGGCGGCGGCAGGAGCGGGCCGGACTGGGCGCGCGAGGTGTTCGGCGCGCGCGGCGAACATGTCGGCGGCATCGCCGTCGGCGACGACGAGGAAGCCCGCGCGGTCGCCACGGCCGCGTTCGATCAGCGCGCCCGCCGTTTCGTGCGCGCCGAGGGCGGCTGCGCGGGCAACGCCGAATTGCGGGTCGGCAGCCACGTCACCCTGTCCGGCATCTCGCCCCAGTTCGACAACACCTATTACGTGGTCGAAGCCCGCCATCTCTACGACATGAACCAGGGCTACCGCACCGAGTTCCGCGCCGAATGCGCGTATCTGGGCCACTGAGCGGGCACCTGAGCGGGTAACCGAACCAGCCACCATGAGCCGCGATCCCTTCCAGCCCCCGCCGCCGACCTGGAGCAACGCCGGATTCCTGGCGCGCGTGGTGTCGCTGGACGACCCCGAACAGCGCGGCCGCGTGCGCATTCGCCTGCTCGCCTTCGATGGCGTCGCGCAGCAGGACGCCGCGATCTGGGCACGCGTCGCCGCGCCCTTCGCCGGCAACGACCGTGGCGCCTTCTTCCTGCCGGATGTGGACGACGAGGTGTTCGTGATGCTGGTGCAGGGCGACCCGCGCTACCCGGTCATCGTCGGCGGGCTGTGGAACGGCGCGGCCAGCCCGCCGGCGGAGATCGAATCCGGCGGCGTCAACCGCTACAAGCGGATCAAGTCGAAGAACGGCATCGTCGTCACCCTGGACGACCAGCAAGGCCAGGAAACCCTGAAACTGGAAACCCCCGGCGGCCAGAAGCTCACCCTCAAGGACGGCCCCGGCAGTGTCACCATCGAAGACGCCAACGGCAACAGCATCAAGCTGGAGGCGGCCGGCATCACCATCCAGGCCGCCGCCAAGGTCAAGGTCGAGGCGGCCCAGGTCGAAGTCAGCGCCGGCATGGTGACGGTGGACAGCGCGATGGCGAAATTCTCCGGCGTGGTGAAGTGTGAAACCCTGATTACCAACGCGGTGATCTCCTCCAGCTACACGCCGGGCGCCGGCAACGTCTGGTGAGGGAGAAACCATGCACAAGATCCTGATCGGCGCCCCACGCGACATGAGCGACGGCCAGCGGCCGGCCCTCCTGCAACGCGGCGACGGCGATTTCATCGAATCCACCCTGGACGATCTGCGCAGCCCCGCCGGCCGCCGGATTCTGCAAGGCCTGCGTGCCCAGGCCCGCGACGGCGAGGGCGTGCTGAAACTGTTCCAGCCGATCCAGCGGCAGTTTCATCTGGCTGTGATCGAAGCCTGGTGCGACGGCCCCGGCGCGCCCCGTCTCGACCCGGCGGAGGTGGTTTCCGCCGGCATGGTGCTGCGTCGCGTTTCCGGGAAAAACGGCGCCGCGCGCGAAGGCTGGATGCGCTCCAATGGCCGCGTGCGCGGCTGGGTGCCGCTCGCCCGCGTCGGCGGCGATCTGGTTGACCCGGCGGCGGGCAACCGCCTCCAGCGCCGCCTCACCGGAGTGGCCGGCCTCGACGCCGGGCTGGCAAGCCACGTCCGTGACAACGCCGACAACCTCCTTCAGGAACACCACATCCCGCTCTATCTCGCGCCGCCCGATGTCTGCGGCGAGTCGAACAAGACCCTGTTCTACGGCGTGGTGCCCACCCAGAGCGGCGAATTTTCGGAAAGCGAGCCGGAATTCGCGGCGACCGGCGATGACCGCTTCGGCCCGCGCTCCGAGTTCTTCCTCAAGCATTTGGCGGATGCCCTGAGCGGCAGGAAAACGGCCTTCCCCTTCCCCGGCGAGACGGTGAAACCGGGCTGGTTCGACGCCAGCGAAATGCCTGGCGAGCACAAGCCGGATGACGTGAGCGCGGCGCAGTGGAACGACCTGAAAGACGAACGATCCGCGAATGCCGTCGCCATGCGCGAATTCCTGCGCCTGCTGCGGCAACTCGGCGGCGAGTTCAACGCCTTCACGGATGGGGAAAGCGGCGGCAAGGAGGGCGAGGCCGTGCGCAAGCGCCTGCATGCCGTGCGATTGCCGCTGCAATTGCGCGCGGACGAAAAAATCCGCCGCACGGTCGCCGCCGACGAATTCCTGAGCCAGGCCGGCGCCATCCTCCTGGCCAAGGATTCCAGCGTCGCGGCGCCCGAAATGCCGGAATACTGGCCCGCCCTGCCGGCCCGGGAGGCGGAAGCGCTGGCCGATGTCCTGAGCAACGCCATGAAGGCGCGCTTCAAGGCGATGAAAGGCCGCAGCGGCCGCTTCGACGAACCCGGCGCGCGCTACGCGTTGCGCGCTTTCGTCCGCCTGAAATGCGCGGCCGGCGGCCCGCCGCGAGTGGTCTGGAGCGAGGAAAGCGAGGCCTTCACCATCGCCCCCTGGTACGAGGGCGGCGGCGCCCCGCCGATACAGATTCCGCTGCCCGACCCCTCCGACCGCGCCCTGCTCAAGTCGCTCAAGCCCAACGTCGCCTTCGTGGTGCCGCCCGCGCTGCAAAACCTGCTCTCCGGCAAGGCCAAGGATCTCCTGCAAGGCAAGGGCGGCATGGCCGGCCCCGGCCTGGCCTGGATCTGCTCGTTCAACATCCCGGTCATCACGATCTGCGCCTTCCTGGTGCTGAACATCTTTCTCACCCTGTTCAACCTGGTATTCGGCTGGCTGTTCTTCATCAAGTTGTGCATCCCGTTCCCGAAACTCGGCGACAAACCGCCGAAGTCACCCTGAACCCGCCCTGAACCCGCCCTGAGCCCACCATGAACGCCCCACTCCGCCCCCTCCTCGGCTGGCCCCTGCTGCCGCTGCCCGACGCACACGGCCAGCTGGACTGGCCGGACCTCGCGCGCGGCGTACGCGAATCCATTCGCGTCATTCTCAGCACCCGTCCGGGCGAGCAATTGATGCGCGCGGAGTTCGGCGGCGGCCTCGATCGCCTGCTGCACGAACCCAACACCGTCGCCACCCGGCGCCGAATTCGCGACCTGGTGCGCGAATCTCTCGACCGCTGGGAGCGGCGCATCCTGCTCGACGCCGTGGAAGTCTGGGAAGTCCCGGAACAGCCCGGCCAGGTGCGGGTGGAAATCGCCTACCGGCTCGCGCGCACCGGCGCGCCGGCCGCCATGAACATCACCGTGCAACTGGAAGGCAGACCATGACTCATTGCCAAGACGCGGGAACCTGACCATGCCCATCCTGCCCCCCTCACTGGATGATCGCCGCTTCGACGATCTGGTCGAAGACCTGATCGCGCGCATTCCCGCGCATACCCCGGAGTGGACCAACCCGCGCCTGGGCGACCCGGGCCGCACCCTGATCGAACTGTTCGCCTGGCTGGGCGATGCCCTGCTCTACCGGGCCAACCTGATTCCGGAACGGCAGCGCCTGGTCTTCCTCAAACTGCTGGGCATGGGCCTCAGGCCGGCGCAACCGGCGCGCGGCATCGTCAGCCTGGCCTTTGCCGACGCCAGGGAACTCGGCGCCCACACCCTGGCGCCGGGGGGGCGGATCAAGGCCGCCGCGCCGTTCGAAACCCTGGCGGAAACCACCGTGCTGCCGATCAGCGCCGAGGCCTACATCAAACGCGCGCTCGACGGCAGGGAAGAAGCCCGGCAAAGCGAGGTATTGCAGGGCCTGGCGCGCATCCACAAGATCAGCGGCAGACTCAAGGCTTACGCGACCACCCCGATATTCGCCGCCGGCCGCGCCGAACCCGCCGGAGTCGAGGTATTCGCCGGCAGCGCCGACCGCGCCTTGTGGATCGCCCTGTTCGCGCCGCGCGCGGCCAGACCGGAACAGCAGGCCGCGACCAACGCGGCGGTGAAGGCGGCGCTGGGCGGCGGCGACAGCGGCCTGCCGGCGCTGCTTTCCCTGGGCGTGGTGCCGGCGCTGAAATCTCCGGGCCTGTTCGAGCAGCCGAGCGCGCCCACGGCCGTGCCGGTCCTCTGGGAAATGACCACCCGGGGCCGCGCCGCCCATGAAACCGACTACCTCACCCTCGCCATTGAAAACGATGGCACTGGCGGCCTCGCGCGCGCCGGCACCCTGCGCCTGCGCCTGCCCGACGAAAAATTCATCTGGGCGCCCGCCAATGATGTCGGCGAAAACCCGCGCGCCGGCGTCGGCGACGCGCCGCCCCGGCTGGACGACCCGGAACGCGCCGCGCGCCTGCTCGCCTGGGTTCGTCTGCGGCCGCAGCCGGGCGAATCGGTGAACCGCCTCTCCCTGGCCTGGGTCGGCGTCAATGCTGCGGAAATCGACCAGCGCGTCAGCATTTCCGGCCGCATTCTCGGCGTCGCCAACGGCGCCGCCGACCAGTCCTTCGCCCTGCCGCAAGGTTCGGTGGACGCCGCCAGCCTGAACATCGAAGTGGAGGAAAGCGGCCTGGGCTACCAGCCCTGGCACCGCGTCGACGACCTCGCCGCGATCAGCGCCGACGCCAACGTGGCGCGCGACGCGCGCGCCTACGAACTGGACGCCGAAGCCGGCGCCATCCGCTTCGGCGACGGCGTGCGTGGCCGCGCGCCGGAATTCCAGATGCGCGTCCGCCTGGCTGGCGGCCGCTTCGGCGGTGGCCGCGCCGGCAATCTGGCCGCCGGCGGCCTGACCGAACTCAACGCGCGCCGCATCGACGGCACCCCGGCCCCGGCGCTCAAGGTCAGCCAACCCCTGGCGCTGGATGGCGGCGAGGACGCCGAAACCCTGGACGAAGCCGAGAAACGCATCCCCGCTCGCCTGCGCCACGGCGACCGCGCCGTGACCGAGGAGGATTACCGCCGCCTGAGCCGGGAAGCGCCGGGCATCGACGTCGGCCGGGTCGAGGTGCTGCCACGGTTCAAGCCACAGGATCGCCGCTTCCAGGTGCCCGGCGTGGTCAGCGTGCTGGCCCTGCCCAGCGCCACCCTCGGCCCCGCCGAAGGCTCGACCACCCCCAATCCGCGCCCGGATCGTCCCTTCATCGAACGATTGCATGCCCACCTGGCCGCGCGCGCGCCGCTGGCCACGGAGTTATATGTAATCGGTTGCGAATACGTGCCCCTGGCGGTCACGGTGGCGGTGAGCCTGCGCGACGGCCATGCCCGCGACAAGACCCTGCTCGACGTGCGCGAGGCTCTGCGCCGCCTGCTCTGGCCATTGCCGCCGGGCGGCCTGGAGCGAGCCGGCTGGCCATTGCGGCGGCCGGTGCGCGGACGCGAACTGGAAGTGGAAGTAGCGCGCGTGGCCGGGGTCGATGAAATTCGCGGCCTGCGCCTGTTCGAGCGCCAGGACGGCGCCTGGCGCCCATTGCCCGGCGGCGCGCCGGGCGGCGCCCAGGAGCTGGAGTTGCAGCCCTGGCAATTGCCGGAGCTGCTGGCGGTGATCGCGGTAGAAGGCGACGCCGCGCCCGACGATCCGCGCGCCCTGCCCAATCCCCACGCCGAGGCCAACGCGGTCGCGGTGCCGGTGGTGCCGGAGTTCTGTTGATGGACGCCAACGGCCTGCGCTTCTGGCAACTGGCCGACGCCCGGCACTTTCCGGGGCGCCGCCATGTGGTCTGGGATGGCGCCCGCCGGGTCTTGCGCCTGGCCGGCGCGCGCGATCTGGCGCCCGCGCTGGCCCCGGCCGCCGCCTTCGCCGTGGCGCAAGGCGCGCTGGAAGCGATCCCGCGCGCGGTCGACGCGCTGGAATGCGTGGCGCGCTGGGTGCCCGCCGCCGGGACGGCGGGCCAGATCATGGTTCACAGCGTGTTGCCCGGCGAGGTGGAACTGCTGGCGCTCGACGAAACCCCCAGCGACCTCTGCGCCGGGCACGACGGCGTGTTCTACACCGCCCTGCCGGGGCAGATCCGCATGCGCGATTTGCGCGGCCGCTGGGCGGATATCGGCGTCAGCCTGGCCGGCTTCGCGCCCTGGCGCCTGGCGCCCTGTAGCGACGGCGGCGTCTGGGCGCTGGAACGGGTGTCCGGCCGCCTGGCCCGGCTCGACGGCTATCCCATGCCGACCCTCACACCGCATCCGGACGACTATGACCCGCGCGTGTTCCGTCCCAATCCGGAGAACCCCCGGCCGCCACGGCTCACCCTGATGGCCACGCCCGTTTGGGATGCCGGCGAAACCGTGCTGGGCTTTTGCCGGTTGCCCGATGGACAGCCGCTTTTCCTGAGTTGGCGCGGCGGCGACGGCCACGCCCACGTGCGCCGCTGGCTGATTGAGGAAAACCGACTGGGCGCGCCGTTGCGCCTGGCCGGCGCCGAATATGCCTATGCCGTCGCGGCCCTGGACGGTGAGCGGATCGCCGTGCGCGTTCCCGGCCGCCGCGACGCCCCGGCCTTCGATCTCGCCGACGCCGACCAGGGCCTGGTGGCGGCCGGCGGCGAAATCTACCCGCTGGACGAGGATGCCCGCGAAGCCCCCTTCGCCAACGGCCCACTGTCGCGCCCGCGCTATCCGGCGGGCGACGGCGACGCCCGGCCGCTGCATTCCCTGTCCATCGCCAATCTCGCCCGAAGCGGCGAGGCGGCGAGCTACGCCGACACTCCGGACGGCTTCACCGCCCACCTGATCGACAGCGGCGACACCACCACCGTCTGGCATCGCCTTTATGCCGAAGCCCGCATCCCCGCGCACAGCGGCTTCGTGGTCTGGCTGGCGGCGAACAACGAGGCGCGGCCACCCACCGAGGCCGACGCCTGGCACGCCCACGGTTTCGGCCGCGACATCGCCACGCTCGACGCGGCCCTGGCGGCGCCGCGAATTCCGCGCGCCGCGCGGGAACACGCACCCAGCGAACTGCCCGGCCATCCCGGCCTGCTCGCCGCCGTTCCCGGCGCACAGGCCGACACCGAAACATGTGGCCTGTTCTCGGTGTTGATCCAGAACAGCCGGCAACGCGTGAGCCATCTTGCCGGACGCTATCTCTGGCTACGCCTGGCCCTGCATGGCGATGGCCGGGTCGGCCCGGAAATCGCCGCCCTGCGCGCCTGGGGCAGCCGCTTTTCCTACGCCGACCACTATCTGCCCCGGCTCTACCGCGAAAGCCTGTTCGGGGCCGCCGCCGCCGCGCCCGGCATCGAGGTGGCCCGCATCGAAGCCGCGCACATCGCGGCGCTGGATGCCGGCGGCGCCCTCACCGACGCGGTGCGCGCGCGCCTGAGCCTGGCCGAGGTGGAAACCGGCGCGGCGACGGAGGTGCGCGTGGAACAGGCCGGCGCGGCCTGGCTGTTGCTGGATGCCGGCCGTGCCTGGCGGCTGCGCCATGAGAGCGGAAAGGTCGTGGGCGGGAAGGTCGTGGTTTACCAGCCGCAGGCCAGCCCCGCCGATTTCACCGCGCGCCTGTTGTGCAATTTCGAGGGACTGCTCACCCAGTTCGAGGATCGCGTCGCCGCCGCGCACCTGTTCAGCAGCCCGACGGCGACACCGGAAGCCAACCTGGAATGGCTGGGCGCCTGGATCGGCGTGGCCTTCGATCCGGCCCTGCCGGAAACCCGGCGCCGCGACTGGCTGGCCGCCGCGCCCGACCTGGCGCGGCTGCATGGCACCCGCCAGGGGCTGCGCCTGGCACTCGACATCGCCAGCGGCGGCGGCGTGCGCGGCGGCGAGATCGTGGTGATCGAGGATTTCCGCCTGCGCCGCATGCTCGCCACCCTGCTCGGCGTCGATCTCGTCGATGAAACCGACCCGTTGTTGCCGGGCCTGACGAGCAGCGGCAATTCCATCGTCGGCGACACCCTGTTCCTGGGCGACCACGAACGCGCCGAACTCATGGCCCTGTATCGCGCCGGGAGCCCAACCGCGACCGCCGGCGAGGCCGCAAGCGTGCTCGACTTTTATGCCCGCCTGGCGCACCGCGCCACCGTGCTGGTGCACCGCGAAGTGGAGGCTCAGGATTTCGCCCTGATCCGCCGCGTCGTCGAGATGGAGGCGCCGGCCCACGTCGAGGCGCGCGTGGCCGCCGCCACCTGGCCGCTGCTGGTCGGCGTCAGCAGCCTGATCGGCGTCGATACCTATCTCGGCCCGCCACGGCGGCCGCGCCCGGTGCAAGTGCAGCGCTCGGCGCTGGGCATGGGCGACTATCTGATCGGCGCCGCTCCGCTCGACCCGCGCCTGGCCGGCGCCGCGAAACCCGCGTCGGCGCCGCCGCCGGCCGCCGACGCCGGCCCCGATCTGAACACGAGTTACGGCGCCAGTTTCATTCTCGATGGCGGCGGCTCCCACGCCGCCCCAGGCCATGAAATCGCCGAATACCGCTGGCGACGGTTGCCGCCGGAAAGCGCATGAGCCACGACATCGACAGCCCACTTGGCAGGAGGGCCGCCAGCGGCCCTCCTGCCGACACGTTTTCTTGGTCGCGGGTTTTTTCCCTTTTTCACCAGAGCAGGAGCAGAACATGGCCAACTTCGTTATCGGCACCGACATCAGCACCGAGACCCCGACCATCGAGGTCACCGTCGACCCAAGCAAGCCGCTGCCGATCGGGCGGCAACGCTTCCGCCTGGTGGTGGTGGACGATTCCGGCAATGTCTCCCAGGGCGACGAGGTCGACGTGATCGTCGCCGATCAGACCGCGCCCACCGCCGTGCTCGGCGCGCCCCGCGTGGTGGCGTCCGGTTCCAGCTTCAAGCTGGACGGCTCGAAATCGTTCGATGCCGGCGGCGGCAGGGTGGTCAAGTACGTGTGGACCTACGTCGGGCCGCAAACCTAGGTTCCGGGAGCGCGCATGACCAGATTCATCGTGGGCGGAACGATCTCGACCGACACCCCCGGCGTGGAGGTCGATGCCGGCCTGGCGGTCGGTTTCCACCGTTTCCGCCTCAGCGTGGCCGATGCCGCCGGCACCACCTCGGCCCCCGACGAGGTGGTGGTCGAGGTGCGATCCATTCGCCCAACGCCCATCCCCACCCCCACGCCCGTAATCAGAACCCCGCTTCGAGCCAAACCGACGAGGAAACCATCATGAGCTTTCTCACCCAGCCAGCCGACCCGCTCGCCAGCCAACCCCGCGCGACGCGGCCGGCCTATGCCACCGGCATGCTGCTCGACGCACGGGATTTCAGCGACGAGCAGACCTATCATCGCGGCCGCCTGGCGCGCGCCCTGGCGTTCCTGGGCGGCGGCGGCACCCTGGCCGGGCTGGAACTGGAATACCTGGCGGCGAGCGGCGGCCAGCCCGAAGGCATCCAGGTCAATCCCGGCCTGGCGGTGGATCGCCTCGGCCGTCTCGTGGAAATTCCCCGCCCGGCCTGCATCCGCCTGGGCAACTGGTATGACGCGCTCATGGCCGGCGACGGCGGCGATACCCTGATCCAGGCGGCCTACGTCGATCTCGACCGCTTCGTCTCGCGACGCATGAAAGACAACGCGACGGCATTGCCGGCGCGGGCGCTGGCCGCCGATGTCTTCGTGCGCTTCGCCACCTGCCCGGAGGGGCTGGCCCCCAGCTTCGCCGCCGGCCCCTTCGACGCGCTCAACGCGGTCTCGACCTCGCGCATCCGCGACGCCTACGAATTGCGCCTGATCGCGCGCGTCGGGCTCGACGACGCCTATGACGGCCTGCCCTTGCCGCCGGGCGCCGCGCCCATCGGCGACCTCGGCGCCGATGCCGCCGCGCGCCGCGACGCGATGCAGAACGCGATCCTGCGAGGCTACGCGGGCGGCGCCGGGAGCCTGGCGCCGCTGCCGGAACAGCCGGCCGGCAGCGACCCCAGCGCCGTGTTTCTCGGCCGCGTGTTCCTGCCGCTGGATGCCGCCACGCCGCCCGCCCGCGCCGCCGACGCGGTCGTCGTCGACAACTGGGGCCGGCGTTTTCTGCCGCCGCTGGTGCTGCTGGCGCAGTGGCACGGCCTGTGATTTCGCACGATTCTGAATGGAGTTCGCCATGACCCTGAACCTCTCCCCGGACGCCACGCGCAAGCCGATCAACGCCAACGACGCCAAGGCGCTGCGCCGCGCCGGTGTGCTGGTCGACGACCCGCGCCGCGAGCGGCCGCGCTATTTCGATGGCCGTTTCCTGGCCGCGCGCGACCTCACCCGCGACCAGCAATATTTCCTCACCCGCGAGGCCGACCTCGGCCGTGCGGCGGGCAGCGGCGCTGCCACCGGACTCCATGTCGCGCCGGGCGGCACGCCCCAATCACTCACCATCGCGGCGGGGCATGGCATCACCCCGGCGGGCGAACTGGTGCTGCTGCCGCGCGACCTGAACCTGAATCTCGCCGACATCCCCCTGGCCGAGCACTATTCCGCCAAGTTCGGCCTGTCGCGCATTCCCGCCGCGCCGCCGCGCAACCGCACCGGCCTGTTCGTGCTGGCCCTGCGTCCGGTGGAATACACCGCCAACCCGGTCGGCGCTTATCCGACCTCTCTCACCGGCGCGCGTACCGTGGAGGACGGCGATGTGATCGAGGCCACCGCCGTGGTGCTGGTGCCCTGGCGGGACGATGGCGCCGCCGATGATCTGGAAGCGCGCCGCGGCCACGCCGCCCGCGCCATCTTCACCCAGACCGAGGACGGCGGCATCTCCGCCAATGTCCTGCCCATCGCCATGCTCGCCCTGCAAGGCAACAACCTCGTCTGGGTCGACGAGGCGATGGTGCGGCGCGAACTGGGCGCGGATCGCGGCGACCTGCCGGGACTGGGCTTCGCGCCGCGCGCCCTGCGCCTGGCGCATCTGATGCAGCATCAGAACCACCTCGCCGACGTGGTCGCGCACATGCGGGGGAGCGGCTTCGCGGCGGCCAGCCAGTTCCCCGCCCTGCCGCCGGCCGGCCCCCTGCCCGGGGGCTGCATCGACACCAGCGACTTCACCCAGCGTTATTTCCCCTCGGTGGTGGATGTGGATTTCTCCATCATTCCCGAGGACGAACTGCCCGCCCTGGTGGAGGAGGCGCTGGCGCTGCCGCCGATCGACCTCCTCGCCTCGGAAGCGGCGCTCGATCTCACCGCCGTGCTGATCCTGGCGCCGGTGCCGCGCGAACAGTTCCGTAGCGTGCTCGCCACCTTGAAATCGCACCCGCGCCCGATTCCGATGAAACTCGCCGCGCCCAATCTCGTCGCGCGGCGCAAGCCGCTGGAAATCCTGCAACGCCTGCGCGTGCCGCCGCCGCTGGACAAGCCGGACGTCGCCAACCCCGCCGACGCGATGTGGGCCCGGCTCGCCAAACAGGACAACCTCTGGTACGTGCGGCGGCGCAACCTGGCTTATCGCGACGACCTTGCGGGAACGCCGCTGGCGGTATCCGGCGGCAACGAGATCGCCACGGAAAATACGGTGATCGCGCGGGTCGCCAGCCTGGGACTGAAAGACGCGCTGGACAAGGTGCTGGCCAGCGGCAGCGCCAGCGCGGCGCCGCGCATCCTCAACCTGCTCGCCACCCCGCGCATCGCCGCCTCGCCGGCGCTGACCGCCGCCGCGCTGGGCACGCTGGCCGCCGAGGCGAGGAGCGACTCGGGCGGCGGGCCGGGCACGCTGAATCAGGCCGGCGTCCTGAAAGTGGCGGCTGATCTCACCACGCCGGGCATCGGCGCCGGCCTGGAACGCCTGGAAAAAAGCACGCCGGCCGGCGCCGACAAGGCCGCCCTGCTCAATCTGGCCAGCAACGATGCCTGGCGCGCGCTGGACAGGAAAGCGGCGGCGGTGCCCGAAGCACAGGTCGCCGGCCTGGCGAACCGCATCGCCCAGCCCGCCAGGGCTCCGGCCGTCACGGTGGAAAAACCGGCGACTCCACCGCAACCGGCCGCGACCGGGAAACCCGGCAGGAAAACCATTGAAAAAACCGTCGCCAAACCGGTGAAGAAGCCCAAATGAACCCCCTTCGCGGCGCATCCCCTCCCTCCCGATGGCGCCCTACATGCCATGAACCTATTTCCCGCAGTTGCAGGTGCCGTAGGAGCGGGCTTGCCCGCGATAGAACGCGGCCATTCGCGGGCAAGCCCGCTCCTACGAGTGACGTTTCCACTTACCCTGCGGGTGAAGCGAACAATCACCGGTCATGCCTTTGCCCACGCAGCTTTCGAGCGTTTTGCGTATGACCAACTGCGGTTTCCAGGATGAATGCCTGTAACGCAGCGCCAGCGACCCAACGGAGACCGCCATGAGCACCCGTAGCATCGAAAATCCCTTGCCCGGCGAACGTGTCCTCGCCCTGTCTCCGGAGAACGCCGTCGAGGCGGCCACGGCCTGGTTGCGGCGGCCCAACCTGTTCCCCGGCCGCGCCCTCGGCGCCGCCACCCTGGAACGACGCCAGTCCTGGCAGACCAGCCACCTGACGGCGCGCGGCCAGGACTGGGTCGCCGGCATCCGCGAGGGGCTGCGGGCCACGCTCACCCCGGTCGCCGCCGCCAATGGTTTCGCCGCGACCCGGCTGACGCTGGAAATGGGCCGGGGCCTCGCCGTCAACGGCGAGGATGTCACCCTCAACCGCGCCCTGGAATGCCTGCTCGCCGATGTGCCGGTGGTGGCGCCGCCGGCCTTCTTCGAGGTCGGCGGCGGCATGGGCCCGGCCGATAGCGAGGCGCAGGCCGGCGTATTGCGCCCGCGCGGCATCGGCGCCGCCCTGGGCGAACTGACCGCGCCCGCGCTGGCGAACCTGCCGCGCGCAGGCGTGCTGTTGTTGCAACCGGTCAGCGTCGATTCCGCCGACATCGACGCGATGAATCCGTGCGAACGCGGCTGCGCCGGACTCGACGATGCGGCCGCTTATGAGGACTGGCGCATCCGCGATGCGGCGCGCTTGTTGTGGTACCCCTGGCCGAACGAATGGATCGCGCTGCCCGGCGTGCCCGCCGGCCAGTTGCGCAATGCCCTGGCCTGGGCCGTGTTCCGCGCCGAAGCCGCGCTGCCGGCGGGTGGCGCCCTGCCCTGGGAGGAATGGGGCGTGCCCGTCGCCATGCTGGCGTTCGATCCGGGCTGGCGGCCCGAGTGGCTCGATCGCGCCGGCGTGGCGCGCGAGGGTGGCCGCGCGCGCGACCCGCGCCTGCGATTCGCCAGGGGATCGGCTCAAGGCGCGCTTTCCGCCAACAGCCGCCTGCCGGCGCTGTGGCAGGCGCAAATCGAACAGTTCGCGGAACAGGTGGCCGCCGCCGGCGAACCCGCACCCGATGCCGGTGTGCTCGCCGACGCCTTCACCACGCGCCTGCCGCCGGTGGGCCTGCTGCCGAGGAACGCCTACGACCCGGCCAATTACCGTAGCGACTTCTTCCCGCCCGGCTTCGACCTCGACGCCGTGGCGGTACCGCTGGAGCAACTCGACGTGGCGGTGCGGCAAAGCGCGCCGCTGGCGCCGCTCGACCCGCGCGCGCCCGAATCGGTGCGCATCCTGGTGCCGGTGCCGCTGCAATCCTGGGAGCCGCGCCTGCTGCACAAGGAGGTGATCGACCCGGAATTCCAGGAAACCCTGGATCGCTTCCTGCTGCGGCGCGCCCGCAGCCTGGGCGCGCGCCAGGGCCTGCGCAATCAGGCCGCCATGCTCGCGCACGCGCTGAACGGCCAGGCACCGAAGGTACAAAGCTATCAGGATGATGCGCTGGCGCTGGAGCGCGAATCCCTGAAACCCTGGGGCGAACCGCCACCCGGCGGCGGCCATCGCGGCGACCTGCTGCCCGGCATGCACCAGCATTTCTTCGATGGCGCCAGCCAGCCTTTCCTGGTCAACGAGGGCGAGTCGCTGTTCGCCTGGGTCTGCCTGGATCCGGATCACCCGCCGCGCAGCCTGATGTTGCAATGGCACAGCGGCGGTGGCTGGGAACACCGGGCCTACTGGGGCGAAGACCTGTTGCCCCTGGGCGGCCCCGATGGATCAGCATCGCATTACCGCGTCGGCGACCTGCCGACCGCCGGCGCCTGGGTGATGCTGAAAGTGCCCGCCGCCCTGGTCGGCCTGGCGGGGAAAAACCTCGACGGCATGGCCTTCACCCTGTACGACGGCCGCGCCGCCTATGGCCTGGCCGGGGCGCGCACCGACCATGCCTGGCGCAAGTGGTTCTGCAACTTCCTGCCTCTCGGCGCCCGGGTACAGGGTGACGAAGCCTGGGATCTGCTCACCGCCAACGATCTCTGGGCGCCGTTCACGGCCCATGACGGCGTGGTGCCGAGCCTGCCGAAACTGCTCAACGCCGCCCCCGAGAACCTCTTCAATCCCGAGTCCGCCGCCACGGCCGCCCCGGCGCTGGCGGTGCCCGGCGGCGGCTTCAACATCTACTACCCGAACGCGGCGGGCTGGCGCGGCCATGTGCTCAACTACAACGCGGCTCCCGCGACCGCGCCCACCTGGAACAAAGGCGCGGCCGACAAATTGCGGGTCTGGTTGTACCTGGACGAGTTGAACCCGCCCCGGTCGATCTGGGCGGGCGTGGTCTGCGTCGGCCTCAACGCGGGCAACACCCCATCCGGCGCCGAATTCAGGCTGATGTACTGGGGCGAAAACCACCTGCCGCAACTCGGCGCCACCGCGCCCGGATTCAAGGCCCTCGAAGCCCAGACCGAACGAGCCGGCGGCCTGCCGCAATCGGGCACCTGGGTGCAACTGGAGCTTCCCTTGCCGGCCGGCGCCAAGCTGGAAGGCGCGACCCGATTACGCCTCGCCAGCGCGATCTTCCTGGCCCACGGCGGCACCCTCGCCTTCAGCGATTTCTCCCTGCTGCGCGCGGCGGCGCCGGATGCGCCGGAAAGCATCTGGCCGCTGGGCGCGGCGGGCGAGCAGCCGAAACCGCCGTTCACGCCGTATCTCAACGCCAAACTGCAACTGCAACACAACCTCGGTGTGCTGACGCCGACGCCTTCCTCGCGCATCGGCACGGTTCGCGTCTACGCCGAACTGGTCGGCGACCCCGCGCTGAAACGGCTGTCCCACCACGAGCAATCGCAATTGCCGCTGCGCGGCCTGTCCGGCTTCGCCGATTACCTGCGCGCCCGCATCGACCGCGCCGACGACATCACCGATTTCGGCTTCACCCACATGCAGGTGGACATGCACCGCCTGCGCCAGTTGATGATGAGCACCAGCGATGCCTCGCGCCTGGCGGTTTCGCCGGCGCTGGCGGCCATCGCCAAATCCGACAGCGCGCTGACGGTGCAGAGCCAGATCAAGGACTACCTGGCCGGAGTCAAGGCCGCCGCCAGGCCGGCGAGCGCTGCCCTTGCCGGCGGTTTCACGGCGGCGGTGCCCAAGGCGGCCGCGAGCCTGAGCCAGGCAAGCGCCGGCGTCGCGGTGAAAACCGCGTCGTTGAGCACCCAGGCCGGATTGATCGCGCGGCCGCGGGCACCGCTGAACATCGTCTACGCCAACCCGGTGATCGGCCTCTCCGAAATCCGCACCACGGCCATCGCCGACCGCCTGCATCCGCCACCCTCCACCGCGGCGCGCGACTACGCCCTGGCCAACCGCCACCGCACCGTCGTTTCCCTGCTCGACCTGCTGGAAGAGTTCCTCGCGGAAGACAGCGGCGCGGTGCCGGCGCTGCTGGACAAGCTCGATGTTCACGGCCTCTCCGGCGAGGTTCACCCGCTCACCGAGTTTCGCGGCAACGCCGCCCTGCTGGCCGGACTGCTGCAACCGCCGCCCGAGGCGAAAAACGCGGCGGGCGAGACGATCCCGCTCGACGAAGCGCAAATCTTCACCCAGACCGTCAGCCTCTCGGACAACACCATCGCCCTCCTGCGCCAGATCGAAGGCCGTCTCATCCTCTACCGCGATGCCCTCGCGCGCTGCGAAAGCGCCCTGCGGGAATTGCTGGCCGACGCCGACACGAGCAACCGCCGCCTGCAGGCCGTCGAGGACGACCTCGCCGAGTCTCGCCATGACGTCAGCGTGGCGCGCGCCCTGATCGCCGAGGAAAACGAACGCATCGCCGGCATCAACGCGCGGCGCGCCAGGGTGCTCGCGGAAGAGGTGAATTTCCTCGCCTACATCCGCCCGCGCGAGGCCGACAACCTGCTCGCCACCCCCACCCGCGCGGTCGATCCCGGCCTCCTGGAAGCTCCGGTGCCGGCCTGCCTGCGCGCGCGCCCGGACACCCCGGAAGAACTGCTCGACATGCTGCGCGTGGTCAGCGAGGCGCCCGCCAACTGGTTCGTGAAAATGCCGCCCCTGGTGCAAAAGCTCGACAAGATCGAACACCTGACCCGCCTGGCGCAAACCGCGCAAGCCCGCGCCGTGGCCGGCATCGCCACGCCCCGCCTGGCGGTGAAGGCGAACCCGGCCGGCAAACTCGGCGCGGCCATCAGCCGCGTCGCCAATCGCCAGGCCGAAGCCCTGGCGCCGCGCCTGGCCGCCGCGCAAAACCTCAATCTCGCCGCTTTCGCCGGCATCACCTGGCAAGGCATCCGCGCCCAGGCCGAACCGGTGGTGTCGTTCGCCGATCTCGCCGAGGGCGGCCACGGCCGCGCCGATGTGGCGCGAGCGGCGGCGGGCGAACTGGAAAACATCCGCGCCGTCGCCTCCTGCCTGCATGCCGAGTTCTCCGCCGTGCCGCCGTCCCTGCGCCTGGACTGGGCGGAAACCCTGTCGGAATTCGACGCCAGCCCGAACCTGCGCAATCTCGCCAGTCTGGCGCGCTGGCCCGAGATCGGCTACATCGACCGCCGCCAGATGCAGGCCTACGTCGATTGGCTGTTCGCCCAGATCGAGCCGAATCAGCCGGCCGCCGTCGCGCTAATCAACGATGTCGTGCGCATGTGCCTGCTGCTCGCCAGCGACGCGCCCATCGACCGCATCCTGATCGGCCGCATGGCGCGCCCGCTCACCGGCGTCGGCGTCGGCCTGCGCATCCCCCTCACCGCGCTGGAACCGGCCAGGTTGAGCGTGGGCATGCAGGCCCTGCTCTATCGCGGAGACAGTGTGGTGGCGCGCGCGCGCATCGAAGACCTGGGCAGCCTGGAAATCTCCGCTCAGATCATCCACACCGCCACCGCCAAGGTCGATCTGGGCAGCGACGTGCGCGTGCAGTTCGAGCACGACGCCACCCTCAGCCTGACTGGCGCGGCGGCCGGGAGGACGCTGTTCAAGCGTTGAGCCATGCCCTCTCCCGACCGCCGCATCCGGCATCTGCGTCTGGCCGCGCGTGACGCGGCGGACGTCCGCAACGTCCTGCCGCGTCTGGAGGATGCCTTGCGCTGTGCCAGCCTGCCGGATGGCGGCGAGCAGGTGCTGCTGGTGCGCAAGCTGGCGCTCGGCCGCCTGCCGCGCGCGGCTTCCGCGCAGACTTTGTCCCTGTTGATCGAACGCCGGGTCGCCGAGGTCGGCGGTTCATGGCGGGAGGGTGGCGAGGCGGCGGCGGAACGGGCCGACTTCGTGCGCTTTCCCAGCCATTTCGAGGCGCGGGTGCGCCTGGCGCTGCGGCTCGCGCGCGGCGAGACGGCCACGGCGTGGTACTGGCGTCTGGCGCTGCCGGAATTCCGGCCGGAATACCCCGCCGCCGAAAATCTGCGCGGCATCGCCCGGGCGCTCGCGGAACTGCCCGAGGCGCGCGCCGCCCTGCCGGCCTGGGCAAGGCGCCTGGTCGAGGCGGGCGCCGCGCCGGCGCTGATCGCCGCGATTCCGGAAACACTCGGCTCCAGCCTGTTGCGCCAGGCCGGCATCGGCCCGATAGCCACGCGGGGCGCCACACTGGCCGGTGCGCGGCCAGGCGGCCCGCCCGCGATTTGGCCGAACTGGCTGCGCGGCCTGCCGGGGCGCCCGAACGGGGCCGGACGGGGAGAGGCCGACTTCACCCGCGAGGTGGGCGCCGAGGTGGGTACCAAGGTGAGCACCGAGGTGGAATCCAAAGCCGTCCCGGCCGACGCGTCTCACCGGGATGCCGACCTGGCCGAGGACATCGACCTTGAGAAACGTGGGGGCCGAAGTTCGGCGCCGATATTTGCGCCGGGCGATCAGCGGCCATCGGATACGGCGCCGCGCGTAACGAGCCCGCCCTCGCCGCGCCTCGCGCCCGGCCAGCCTGTCCATAGCGGCCGCCCCGGCGACGACCCCTCACACGCGGCCACGGCGGAAACCGGCGGCGGTACCGATGCGCGCGGTGAAGCCGGCAAGCCGGACGCGGCGGCCGCCCCCGCGCCTCCGCAAGCGACGCAAACGGCTGGAGACCTCACGCGCGGCGCGCTTCCCTGGCTCGCGCCGACGCGGGCCGGCGGGCTGCTGTTCCTCCTGCCGCTGCTGGCCCGGCTGGGCATCGCTTCCTGGTCGGAGGCCCACGGCGCGGCCGGCGAGGATTTCGCGCGGCGGGTACTGGCGCGGGCGGCGCGACGCCTGCGCACCGCCGGTGATGACCCGATCTGGCGCGCGCTCGAATCAGCGCCGGGCAACCCGCGCCGCCGCGCGCCCGCGGCGCCCGCCGCCTGGGCCGACCCCCTGCTGGCGCCGCCGCGCGCCCGGCGCGCGGTGGGTGATCTGGCTGCAAGCCTGGCGCGCGCCGGCGGCCTGGATGCCCAGGCCGACGTATTCCTCACCGCCGCCCGCCGCTGGTTGCGCCGTGGCGGCATCGGCCTGGCCAGCCTGGTTCTGCGTCCGGCGCGGGTTTCCGTCACGGCAACCCATGTCGACCTGCATTTCCGCTTGCGGGATGCCGACCCGCGCGCGCGCCGCCTGGGGCTCGACCTCGACCCCGGCTGGCTGCCCTGGTTCGGCCGGGTGGTGGCTTTCCATTTCGATCTGGAGGCGAGAGACGGCCCCCATGCGCACGATCATTCGCCGCCTGGTACAGCCCCTACCCTTCGGCACCCCGAGGGGGCGGCATGAACGCGCCGGCCGCCCTGAGCCTGATACCCAGTCTGCACGGGCTGGCGCTGGCGGCGCTGGAGAGCACGGGCGATGCGGCCGGGGGGGAGGATGGAATCGAGGCGCGCTGGCTGCGGGCGCAACGCGCGCTGGGCGAAGCCTGCCCACGGGCGCCGCTGCGAACCTGGCTGGCCGCGCCGCCCGAGGAGGATCGCCTGCTGCATGCCCTGGCCGGCAGCCTGCGTTTGCAGCCGATCGAAATCATCGCCGTGGCCCTCGCCGTCGCGGTGGAAACCGATGCGCTGGTCGGCCGGGTCGTGGCCTGGCTACAGGCGCCGACCGGCGGTTCGCGGCCGAATGTCGGCCTGATTCTGGCGATCGCCTCGGCGCTGGGCCTGGATGCCTCGCTCACCGCCTTGCTGGAAGGCGCCGCGCGCGACACCGGCCTGTTGTGGCTGGAATCGGATTCGGAACCCTGCCGGCGCCCCTTGCCGGAGCAATTCCTGCAAGTGCCGGCGCCTTTGTGCCTGACTTTGCGTGAGGGCTACGCGCGCTGGCCCGAGGTGGAGCTCGCCACGGACGACCGCGCCGACGCGGTCGCTTCCCTGCGCCAGGCGGCGGCGCGCCAGGCGCATGCCCTGCGCGCGGGCGGCGGCATCCTGGTCGTTCGCGGCGGCCATCCGCGCGAGGCGCGCAACGCGGCCATCCTGGTCGCGCGCGAATTGGGTGGCCGGGCGGCGCTGTTCGATCGGGAGCCGCCCAAGGGCGCCGGGCTCTGGCTGACCCTGGTCGGGGCGATTCCGGTGCTGCGCCTGGAACTCGCGCCCGGCGAGACGCGAAAACTACCGCCCTTGCCGGGCTATCGCGGGCCGGTTCTGGTGGCCTGCGGCCTGGAGGGTGGCTTCGAGCGCGAAGGCGAGAGCGATGACTCCACGGTCGGCGTCTGGCGGGTGCCGTTGCCGCCGCCCGGCGAGCGCGCGGAACTGTGGGCGGCGCATACCGCCGACCCGGCCCTGGCGCGGCGGCTGGGCGAACAACATCGCCACGATGGGTCGCGCATCCATCTGCTGGGCCGCGCCGCGCGCTTCCAGGCCAGCCTCGACGCGGCGGATAAGCTCACCCATCGCCATGTCAGCGCCGCCGCTCGCGGCGGGGTGGCGGCGGAACTCGGCACCCTGGCCGAACTATGGCCGGAGGACATCGACGATACGACGCTGATCGTGCCGGCCGCGCTGCGCGAGGCCCTGCTGGCGCTGCGGCGGCGTTGCGAGATCCGCGAATCGCTCGCCGACGGCCTTGGCCCGTCGGCGCGCGCGCGCTACAAGCCGGGCGTGCGTGCGCTCTTCGTGGGGCCTTCCGGCACTGGCAAGACGCTGGCGGTGGGCTGGCTGGCCACGCGTCTCGGCTTGCCGCTGTACCGCGTCGACATCGCCTCGGTCACCAGCAAGTACATCGGCGAAACCGAGAAAAACCTCGCCCGGTTGTTTTCCCGCGCCGAGCATGCCGAGGTCGTGCTGCTGTTCGACGAGGCCGACTCCCTGTTCGGCAAGCGCACCGAGGTCAAGGAATCCAACGACCGTTTCGCCAACGCCCAGACCAACTATCTGTTGCAGCGCATCGAATCGTTCGAGGGCATCGCCATTCTCACCAGCAACAGCCGCAGCCGCTTCGACAGCGCCTTCACCCGGCGCCTCGACGCCATCCTGGATTTCCCGCAGCCGACGCCGGAGACGCGGCGCGCGTTGTGGTCCGCGCATCTCGGAGACACGCACCAACTGGACAACCTGGCGCTCAATCGGCTGGCGGCCAATTGCGATCTGGCGGGCGGCCATATCCGCAACGCGGTGCTGGCGGCCGCCGTGGCGGCGCGGGCGGCGGACTCGGCGATACGTTATGGCGACGTGCTGGCGGGCATCGCGGCCGAATACCTGAAACTCGGCAAGCAGCCCCCCGCCGGGCTGCACAACCCTCCCGGCGGCGCCGGATGACTTCACCACGCCCCGCGCCCATAAGCGAGCGGCGTCGCGAAGCCACGCGGGAAAGCCCGCACGCGCGGCCCGGTGAGGCGGTGGATGGCGCCTCCCGGACGACAACCGGCGCCGGGGTGCCGCGCTACCTCGATTCGCAATCGCCACCGCTCACGGCGGTGGATCGGGAAAGTTCGTCGCCGCCAGGCGAGGCGCCTGTGCTCCAGTCCGTCGATCCGGCGCTCACGCCGGCTTCTCCACTGGAGCCGGAACCGGAGGAGGAACTTGTGAGCGGGGCCGACCCGGAAACCGGGGAGGCCGTGGCGAGCGGCGGCACGCGGGCCGGCGGGGATGACGGAGAAACGGAAGGTGGCGAGGGGCCGGTGGAGGAGTCGGATCGACCCGAGGCCGAAGCGGAAGTGGAGGGAGGCGGCGGCGAGGGTGGCGGCGCGCAAGACGGGGGTGACACGGGCGGGGCGGGCGAGCCGGAGGCTTCATCTCCCGCCGCCGGCGGCGATCTGGCGCTGATCGACGAGGAACTCGCGGAACATGAACGCTGGGCGGGATCATTCGGCGGCCTGGGCACGGCCGGCGGCGACCAACGCGCGCGCTTCCTGTTGAACCAGGCCGGGCAAGGCGCGAGCTCGGGCGCCGTGGGCGGACTGGCGATGGGCTTCGCGATGGGCGCGATCGGCGCCGGCATTGGCCAGATCGCCGGCCGCAGGCTGGCCACGATGGCGGTTTCCAGAGGCTTGTCGGCCACCCCGGTGCCGGGCCTGGGTGCGGCGATTGGCGGGGTGATGGCAGTGGCCGGGCTGGCCATGCGCGACTGGAGCGCCACCGGCCAGACCATCAACCGCATCGGCACGGGTGAAGGCTACGAACGCCTCGCCAATGATCTCGAAGGGCTCGCCGAGGTGCTGGACGTGGCTTGTTCGATCATGGATGTGGTGGGGGGCGTGCTGGGGGGCATCGCGGTCGGCATGTGGGTCGCGGCGGTGCTGTCTGCGGGCACCCTGTCGCCGCTGGCCGCGTCGCTGTCGGCCATCGCCCTGGGCATCAATCTGGCCACGACGGCGGTGGGCGTCATCATCAATGTCGTGGTGCGGCCGACGGTGACCGCGATGCGCGCGCTCCACGCCTTCGAGTCGCAAGGCGATCCCGCCCAGGTCGAAGCGAATGGCGCACAACTCCAGGCCGCCGCCGCCCAGGTGACCGGCGCCGCCGCCGGCGCGCTGGGCGGGCGGCTGGGCGGCGCGGCGGGTTCGCGCGGCGGCACCCGGATCGACCGCAGCGTCACCGCCTTG
>JAHFRD010000012.1 GCA_023258975.1 Hydrogenophilales bacterium
GCTATTCAATGCCGCTATTATCTCAGGACGCACCGCCATCTTCACCTATTGGGTGCGGAGAAATTCGCCCGCAGCCCGCGCCAGTGCTGGGATTCGGCGGAAGGGGTCACGGATTCAGGGAAATGCGAGGCAATGCCCTCAATCCCTCAAATCCCTCCCGGTCAGCTTGAGGAACACGTCTTCGAGGTTGGCGGGACGGTGCAGATAGCGCAGGCCGGCGGTTTTGAGATTATTCGCTTCCAGTTCCTTGACCACTTTTTCCGGCGCTTCGGTGTAGCAGAACAGGGTTTCGCCGGCCTGTTCGCAGCGCCCGCACCAGACGCTGGCGCAAGCCTGCCATTCCGCCAGACCCTCGCCGTAGATTTCCACCACGTGCGGCTCGATGTGCGCCTTAATCAGCTCGCGCGGGCCGCCCTGGACGATGACGCGGCCGTGGTCGATGACGCTAATGTCGTCGCACAGGCGTTCCGCTTCCTCCATGAAGTGTGTGGTGAGCAGCAGCGTCTTGCCCTGCCCCATGAGGCGGCGCAGGCCTTGCCAGATCAGGTGGCGGGCCTGCGGGTCGAGGCCGGTGGTGGGCTCGTCGAGGATCACCAGGTCAGGGTCGTTGACCAGGGCGCGGCCAGGGTCAGGCGGCGCTTCATGCCGCCGGACAGGGTGGCGATGGGCGCGCCGGCCTTGGCGCCGAGGCCGGCGAAATCGAGCAGGGCGGGAATGCGCGCGGCCATCTCGCGCTTCCCGATGCCGAAATAGCGGCCGTAGATTTGCAGGTTCTCGCGCACCGTGAAATCCGGGTCGAGGTTGTCCATCTGCGGCACCACGCCGACCCGGGCGCGCGCTTGGTCGGCCTGTTCCGGCAGGCGGTGGCCGAGCAGTTCCACCGTGCCGGCGTCCGCCTCGATCAGGCCCAGCGCCAGGCGCAGGGTGGTGGTCTTGCCGGCGCCGTTGGGGCCGAGCAGGCCGTGGCAGCGGCCGGGCGCCAGTTCCAGATCGAGACCATCGACCACGGCGGCGTTGCCATAGCGTTTGGTCAGGCCGGTGAGTTTCAGGGGCGGGGTTATGGGCAAACTCATGGACAAATTCATGGGCAAATAAGCGCCTCGACATGCTCCTGCAATTCGCGCAGCCGGCCATGAAAAAAGTGGCTGGCGCCGGTGATCTCGATCAGGGGGATGCCGTGCCGTTGCGCGTAATCCCGCGCGGCGGTGAAGGGAATCACTTCGTCCTCCGTGCCGTGGAGGATCGTGGTCGGAACGCCGGTCGCGGTGAATTCGTACATGGACACCGCCGGGCCGACCATGATGAGTTGCCGGGTATGGAGTTCCCGTGCCACCCGGTGCTGCACGTAGGCGCCGAAGGAGAAGCCGAGCAATATCCAGCGTTGTTTTCCGTAATGCGCTTCGATGGCGGCGGCCAGGGCGAGCAGATCCTCGGTTTCGCCGATGCCGTGGTCGAACTGGCCGTCGCTGCCGCCGACGCCACGGAAGTTGGGCCGCACCGCCACCAGGCCACAGGCCAGCGCCGCGCGCGCCAGGGTCCAGGCGACCTTGTTGTCGAGGCTGCCACCTTTCAGCGGGTGCGGGTGGGCGATCAGCGCCAGCCCCTTCGGCGCGCCCTCCGGTTCCTCGATGACGGTTTCGATCGAGCCGACGGGAACCTTGATGCGCAGGCGGTGGCGTTTCAACTAGGGTTCCACCTGTCCAGTCACGTCAGACGAACGAGCCGGCGAGCCCTGAAGGATACCGCCCCTTCGGGACATAACGCCGGCGCTACGGGTGGGGACGCCTCGGTGGCGGCGGCCAATGAATGATCCGGGCTCAAATCTTCAACCGTTCCACCACCTTGCCGTCGCGCAGGTGGGATTCGACGATTTCGTCGATGTCGGCCTGATCGACGTAGGTGTACCAGACCGCGTCCGGGTAGACGACGCAGACCGGGCCTTCTCCGCAGCGGTCGAAGCAGCCGGCGCGGTTGACCCGGCAGTTGCCGCCCTTGCCGTGCAGGCCAAGATTTTTCGCCTTTTTCTTGGCGTGCTCGAACATGGCTTCGGCGTCGTGGTCGGCGCAGCAGGCGGCGCCGTCGTCGCGCTGGTTGAGGCAGAAGAACAGGTGGTGTTTGAAGTGGCTCATGGTGTTCATAACTCGTGAGATTTGGCGCAAGACCCTTTGGCCTTCTCCACCGGGTACTTGGCGGCGTTGATCGCCAGTTTGTCCTCGGCGGCCTTGAGCAGGTCGATTTCCAGGCAGTTGGCGAGGCTGACCAGATAGATCAGCACGTCGGCCATTTCCTGGCGCACCGCTTCCTTCTTTACCGGCGGCAGGTTCAGGCTCTGCTCCGGGGTGAGCCACTGGAACGGTTCCAGCAACTCCGCCGCCTCGACGATGAGGGCGGCGGTGAGGTTTTTCGGGGTGTGATAGAGGTGCCAGTCGCGCTCGCGGCCGAACGCGCACACGCTCGCGGCCAATTGCTCAAGAGTGGTGATCGACATCATCAACGCAACACGAACACCAGCACGATGTTGAGCAGGCCCAGCATCAGGTTGATGTGCACCAGCATCCGGATGCGGTTCAGGGCCGCGCCGGCGACAGGCCATTCGCCCGCCATGACGGCGCGTTTCAGGGCTGCGAAGGGCACGAAGTAGAGGTAGGCATAGAGCGCAGCCATGAGATAGCCGATGCCCAACATGACATGCACATGAATGGGCACTCCAGCCATGCCGCCCATCTGCAGGATCATCGCCTGTCCGCTCAGGATCAACACGATCACCGATGCCCATACCCAGGGGAAGAAGCGGCCGAATACGCCGCGCCACAGCGCCAGGCGCAGGGGCGGTTCCAGCACGGCCACCGCAGTCGGGCGCAGGCAGTGATAGGCGAAGAACATCCCGCCCACCCAGATGACGGCGGCGAGGACATGGAGAAGGATGAACAGGCTATGCAACATGAGGGTCTCCTGTGAGCGTGGCCGGCGGCCGCGACAGGGCGCCAGTTTACCTGTCCGCCGTGCCCGCGCCGGTCGGGCGCAGCGGCGATGTTTTTCTCAATAACGGCAAGGCCGCTGTTTATACTTACGCCGGTTTTTTTCCGGTCACCCTCCCCCTCCATGAGCGCTCCCCTGAACGTCGTCATCCTCGCCGCCGGTAAAGGCACGCGGATGAAATCCGATCTGCCCAAGGTGCTGCATCCGTTGGCCGGCCGGCCGTTGTTGAATCATGTCCTGGCCGCCGCCGACATTCTGTCCCCGGAAAAGATCTGCGTGGTCTACGGTCACGGCGGCGAGGCCCTGCCCAAGGCCATCGCGCGCGACGAGTTGGCCTGGGCCAAGCAGGAGCCGCAACTGGGCACCGGCCACGCCGTGCAGCAGGCGGTGCCGTACCTCAATCCGGACGCGATCTGCCTGATTCTTTATGGCGACGTGCCGCTCACCCGCCCGGAAACCCTCCAGGAAATGACCCTGATCGCACGCGAGGGGGCCATCGCCCTGCTCACCGTGCGCCTGGCCAATCCTTCCGGTTACGGCCGCATCGTGCGCAACGCGCGCGGTCAGGTGGAACGCATCGTCGAGCACAAGGACGCGACCCCCGAGGAACTGGCGATCGACGAGGTGAACACCGGCATCCTCTGCCTGCCCGCCGGCAAGCTGGCCGGCTGGCTGGCGCGCCTGGGCAACGACAACGCCCAAGGCGAGTATTACCTGACCGATGTGATCGGCATGGCCGCCGCCGAGGGCGAGCAGGTGATCCCCTGCCACCCCGCCGCCGAGTGGGAAGTGCTGGGCATCAACAGCCGCCAGCAACTGGCGGAACTGGAGCGCATGCACCAGCGCAACGTGGCGGAAGCCTTGATGGTGCAAGGCGTGACCCTGATCGACCCGGCGCGCCTCGACGTGCGCGGCACGCTGGAATGCGGTCGCGACGTGCTGATCGACGTCAACTGCGTGTTCGAGGGCGCCGTGGCGCTGGGCGATGGCGTCAAGATCGGCGCCAACTGCGTGCTGAAGAACGTCAGCCTGGCGGCGGGTGTGGAGTTGCAACCGTTCTGTCATCTGGACGGCGCCAAGGTTGGGGCCGATGCGCGCATCGGCCCGTTCAGCCGCCTGCGCCCCGGCACGGAACTGGCCGAGGAAACCCACATCGGCAACTTCGTCGAGATCAAGAACAGCCAGGTCGGCTTCAATTCCAAGATCAACCACCTGTCCTATGTCGGCGACGCCACGGTGGGGTGCCGCGTCAACATCGGCGCCGGCACCATCACCTGCAATTACGACGGCGCCAACAAACACCGCACGGTGATCGAGGACGACGTCTTCGTCGGTTCCGACACGCAACTGGTGGCTCCGGTCACCGTCGGCCGCGGCGCCACCCTGGGCGCCGGCACCACATTGACCCGCGACGCGCCGGCCAGGCAACTCACCCTGTCGCGCGCCAAACAGATCACCCTTCCCGGCTGGATTCGGCCGGTCAAAAAGAAATAAACGGAGACTCAACTCATGTGCGGCATCGTCGGCGCCATCGCCCAACGCAACGTCGTGCCCATCCTGCTGGAAGGGCTGCGGCGCCTGGAGTATCGCGGTTACGACTCGGCCGGCCTCGCCGTGCGCGGGCCGGACGGCGCCATGCGGCGCATCCGGTCGGTGGGCAAGGTGGTGAATCTCAGCGAGATGGAAAGCGCCAACCCGATTCCCGGCGACCTCGGCATCGCCCATACCCGCTGGGCCACCCACGGCATGCCGGCGGAGCGCAACGCGCACCCGCACATGAGCGGCGAGAAGGTTGCGGTGGTGCATAACGGCATCATCGAAAACCATGCCGAACTGCGCGTGGAATTGACGGCCAAGGGCTACCGCTTCACCTCGGAAACCGATACCGAGGTCATTGCCCACCTGCTCGCCCACCTGCTGGAGTCCGAACCCGATCTGCTCAAGGCCGTACAGGCAGCGGTCAAGCAATTGGTTGGCGCTTATGGTCTGGCCGTGGCCAGCCCGGACGACCCGGAGCGGCTCATCGTCGCCCGTTCCGGCAGCCCGCTGGTGATCGGCCTCGGCATCGGTGAAAACTTCATCGCCTCCGACGTGTTCGCGCTGTTGCCGGTGACGCAGCGTTTCATCTTCCTGGAAGAGGGCGACATCGCCGAAATCGGCCGCGGAGCCATTCGGATCTTCGATGTGGACGGCAACCCGGTGGAACGCCCGGAACGCCTGTCGCAGCTATCCGCCTCCACCACCGACAAGGGCCCCTACGCCCACTACATGCTCAAGGAAATCTTCGAGCAACCCTCGGTGATCGCGGAAACCCTGGAAGGCCGCATCCACAAGGGCCGTCTGCTGGAAGATAGTTTCGGCCACAAGGCGCAGGAACTGTTCGACCAGGCCAAGGGTGTGCACATCATCGCCTGCGGCACCAGTTATCACGCCGGCATGGTGGCCAAATACTGGCTGGAAGAGGCCGGCGTGCCCTGCCATGTCGAGGTTGCCAGCGAATACCGCTATCGCAAGGTGGTGGTGCCGGATGGCACCCTGTTCCTGTCCATCTCGCAATCGGGCGAGACCGCCGACACCCTGGCCGCCCTGCGTTTCGCCAGGAAGGCCGGCTACATCGGCTCGCTCACCATCTGTAACGTGCCGGAATCCTCGCTGACACGCGAATCCGACGTCGCCCTGATGACCCGCGCCGGCCCCGAGATCGGCGTCGCCTCGACCAAGGCCTTCACCACCCAGCTCACCGCCTTGCGCCTGCTCACCCTGGCCCTGGCGCGGCGGCGTGGCATGACGGCGGAACAGGAAGCGCTGCTGGTGGACGAATTGCAGGCGCTGCCGCGCCAGGTGGAAGTGGTGCTGGCCCTGTCCGACGCCATCAAGGACATGGCCGCCTCCTTCTCCGACAAGAAGGACGCCCTGTTCCTGGGGCGCGGCCCGTTCTATCCGGTGGCCCTGGAAGGCGCGTTGAAACTCAAGGAAATCTCCTACATCCACGCCGAGGCCTATCCCGCCGGTGAACTCAAACACGGCCCCCTCGCCTTGGTCGATGCCGACATGCCAGTGGTCTGCGCCCTGCCCGACGACCCGCTGCTCGACAAGGTGCTGTCCAACCTGCAGGAAGTGCGCGCGCGCGGCGGCGAACTGTTCCTGTTCTCCGACCACAAGGTGAAGATCGAACTGGATCATTACCAAAACCTCACCCTGGCCGACATCTACCCCGGCACCGCGCCCATCGTCTACAGCATCCCGCTGCAACTGCTGGCCTATCACGTGGCGGTGCTCAAGGGCACCGACGTCGATCAGCCGCGCAATCTGGCCAAGTCGGTCACGGTCGAATGACGCTCCCCGAAACATTGCCGCCTCACTTGTAGCGCCGGCTTCGTGTTCCGAAGGGACGGTATCCTTTAGGGCCAGCCGGCCCAGCTGGGGCACGAAGTGCTTGTATTGAATCAATGGGTTACGGGATGTTTCTTGTGAGGAGTTCTGAATGGCGGTGATCGCGGTTTTCAACCAGAAGGGCGGGGTCGGCAAGACCACCAGCACGCTCAACGTCGCCGCCTCCCTGGCGCTGCTGGAACGCAAGCCGCTGGTCATCGACCTCGACCCGCAGGCGCATGTGACCCTGGCGCTGGGCGTGAAACATCTGCCCGGCAATGCCGGCGCCGCCGCCTTCTTTCGCGAACAGACCCCGCTCGACCGCCTCACCCGCCGCCTCGGCAACGGCCTGCGCCTGATTCCCGGCCACGCCGACCTGTCCAAGGTCGATGCCTTGCTCGCCTCCGCGCCCGGCGTCGCCGGCACCCTGAAAAAGGGGCTGGACGCCGCCCTGGCCTGGGATGACTCACCCATCCTGATCGACTGCGCGCCGGCCCTGGGCGTGCTCTCGCTCAACGCCCTGTGCGCGGCGGATCGCGTATTGATCCCGGTCACCGCCGACTTCCTCGCCATCCAGGGTTTGAACCGACTCGACCTGGCGCTGGGCGTGCTGGAAAACGCCCTCAAGCGGCGCATCGAGCGGCGCGTGGTGCTGACCCGTTTCGACGAAGGCCGCGCGCTCTGCCGCGAATCGCTGGCGACCCTGAAAAGCCGGTATGGCGATTCGCTGTGCGAAACGAAAATTTGCGATGACCCTGCCCTGTCCGAGAGTCCCGCGCATGGCATGGACATCTTCGCCTACGCCGCAGACTGCCCCGGCGCGCACGACTATCGGCTGCTGACGATGGAGCTGCTGTCGAAGGGCTTCTTCCAGTAGGAAGGCTCCGCTTGCGGGCCGAATCACCCGGTAGGGCGCAAGGCCCCCGCCCAAGCGAGCGTTTCCCCCAAGGCTCCCGGCTTCGGCGACCGTCGCAAGGCGATGCTGGAAGACATGGCCATCCTCACCGGCGGCACCGTGATCGCCGAGGAAGTCGGCCTGTCCCTGGAAAAAGCCACCCTGGAAGACCTGGGCCGCGCCAAGCGCATCGAAGTGGGCAAGGAAAACACCACGGTCATCGACGGCGCCGGCGCTGCGGACGACATCAAGAACCGCATCGTTCAGATCAACAAGCAGGTCGAGGAAACCACCTCCGACTACGACAAGGAAAAGCTGCAAGAGCGCAAGGCCAAACTGGCCGGCGGTGTTGCCGTGATCAAGGTCGGCGCCGCGACCGAAGTCGAAATGAAAGAAAAGAAGGCTCGCGTCGAAGACGCACTGCACGCCACCCGCGCCGCCGTTGAAGAAGGCATCGTGGCCGGCGGCGGCGTCGCCCTGCTGCGCGCCCGTTCCGTCATCACCGAACTGAAAGGCGCCAACCACGACCAGGACGCCGGCATCAAGATCGTCCTGCGTGCCATCGAAGAGCCCCTCCGCCAGATCGTCAACAACTGTGGCGAAGAGTCTTCCGTGGTGGTCAACAAGGTGCTCGAAGGCAAGGGCAACTTCGGCTACAACGCCGCCATCGGCGAGTACGGCGACATGATGGAAATGGGCGTCCTCGACCCCACCAAAGTGACCCGTATCGCCCTGCAAAACGCCGCTTCCGTGGCTTCCCTGATGCTGACCACCGATTGCATGGTGGCCGACCTTCCGGAAGACAAGAAAGGCGGCGGCGCCCCCGACATGGGCATGGGCGGCGGCGGCATGGGTGGCATGGGCGGCATGGACTTCTGAGTCTCGCTGTTCGGCTCCAGACCAGGCTTCGGCCTGGTTTGCCGTAGCAAACGAAACCCCGCATCACGCGGGGTTTCGCATTTGTAGCGCGGGCGTCTCGCCGGCTGTTTCTAGACGACGACGCTACAATCACCGTCCATCGCGGACACCCCCAAGGATCGACCAGTCTTTAACTCGGCACAGGCGTACTTCGAGGCATCAACAAGCCGTAAGTGGATGATTTATCTTTCGCTTCCCGGTACTGGCAAGGCATTTGCCTTTGCAAAAGTCAGGATGACTTCACGCAGCACCTTCCTTTGCGGTGAAGGCAGAGCCAGGAATGCCTCAAATACCTCGCGTTCCTGATAGCCGATGGCCTCTCCCCAGTGTTTCCGCGCTGACTGTATGGAGAGAACCGTTTTCTCACCAAACCGCAGGATCTGAGGTTCGACGTTCAACCATTCCGCCAGCACCTGCAATTTGTCTTGCGAGGGAACCACCACTACGCGCCGCTGATCGCCTTCCGCGACTGGCTCAAAGAGATACGCAACGACCCCGCCCTGCGCATGGGGCAACGGCGCAATGGCCGCATTACCGTAATCAACGACAATTTGGTGCCTGGCCGTTTTCCAGGCAGGACAGACCTGAAAGCGAGGCACTTGGATGCTGAATTACTGGCTTCAGAAACTTCAAAGCCTGCGCGTTGATCGCGCATCGAAAACGCCAGCACCCCACAAGCCACTGCTGGTTCTCGCCATCCTTGACTTCATCGAAACCGGTGAAATTGCCACTCCGCAGTTAAAACTAACTCCAGAATTGGCTTTTCGTTTTCTTGGCTACTGGGAAATAGTTGGTGCTCGAGGCCGTTCGGTTGGCCGTGTTGAATTACCATTCTTTTATTTAAAAAGTGATGGCATTTTACGGCATGTTGCCCATGAATGATTGAGTGCGGCTCTCACAAGCATTCGACCAACCTCAGTCGAGCTTTTGAACCGAGTAGTCAGCCACGCAGAATTGCCTGAAGAATTGTTTACCCTGATGTCGGATCGGTTAAGCAGAGATTTAATGCGACGAGCACTAATAGGTGGGGATTGGTTCTTACCCGAAGAGCGGGTAAAACTGAACGCCATCCTGGGAATAGAAAGCAATCCTTCAAGGCAGGCTGCAGAATCAATATCTTATTTGGAACTCGAGGAAGTGCATCAGGGAAGAGATATTCGCTTCCGGCTCCAGATTGTTCCAATGTATGGATACTCATGCTTGCTCTGTGGGGTAAAGATGCTGCTGCCATCAGGCATCACCCTGGTCGAAGCCGCACACATTCATCAGTTTGCCAAGAGCAGGAATGACGACATTGTCAATGGAATGGCGCTTTGCCGAAACCACCACTGGGCATTCGATCAAGGCTTGTGGACATTGGGAACCGACTTTGAGGTTATTGTGGCCGCAGATGCATTCACCGAGGAAGCACCGAATCAACTATCTTTGAGAGCATATCAAGAGTGCCGTGTTGATTTGTCTCGCCTGGCCGTCGAGCACCATCCGAGTCAGAAGCATCTCGATTGGCATCGCAAACACAAATTCCGGAGGGGTGTCCAATAAATACTTCGAGTTTCCGCTGCATAATAAGTGCATGAATTTGAGCGGCGCAAGCTCGTGGATATGCAGAGGAATATCGGTTTGTCGGCGGACATGCTGCGTCAGGCGCAAGAGGTGCTGCGCAAGGCGGAACAGGACAAATGGCGATTGCAACAGGAGTTGATCCGGCTGCAAGGAGTGGATGGGCAAGACAAGGCGGCGGAAATTGAGCGGCTCAAGAACGAACTCACGACCGCCCAGCAGTCGTTGGGCGAACTCGAACGGGAAATGGGGGCGAAGGAAAATGTGCATAAAGCCCTGCGTTCCGAAGTAGATACCCTGACCGCCACCTACGAGCGCGAGCGGAAGAAGCTGATCGAGGGGCACCCGGAGCGTATTGCCGCCCGCGAGGCCGAGCGGGTGGTGGATATGATCGATGAGCTGTTGCCCGCGTTGTTCGAGATCAAGCTGAATGCCCTTTCGGAAGCGGTGACCCGAACTTTCCGCAGCTTGCACAGCAAGGATCAGGTGCATCGCATCCAGATCGAGGCAACCGGGCAAGCCCGCCTTCTCAGCGTGGAAGGGACGGAAATCACCCTGCCCAAGTCGCATGGCGAATCCAAGTTGTTCGTTCTCGCCCTGGTCAGTGCCCTGGCCGAAGTCACCGGGTACCGCGTTCCGCTGGTTGTCGATACCCCGTTGACCAGTTTGTCCGCCGAGCATTGCCGCAATTTGCTCGACCGCTGGGCGGGCGACAAAGAGAGGCAGGTAATTCTGTTGGCCCAGGATAAGGAAATTGGCGTGGACGATTACCGGCGCCTTGAGCCGGCTATCGCCAAGACCTATTTGCTGAAGCATCGGCAGATGGGCCACGGCGTGGGGCAGACCGAAGCCGTCGCGGACACATTTTTCGGGGAGAACGCGTGATGAGCAACCTCAGCGCCGTCGTTACAGCTGCATATAACTCAAGCCGTGAGGCGGACCAAATTGGCAAGGAACTCAAGAAATATTTCGGAAGTGACGCGAATTACGAGGTGATCCGTCTGGCGCTGGGCCGCTCGTTGGGCCTGGAAACCCCGCCTGAGCCTGCGCCGGATGCCAAAGGTTCGCCAATCAAGGGGCTTCAGTTGTTCGGCGACGAAAGCAATGCCAACTATCTCTGGATCGCCTTGCTTGGCGAAGAACTCCGGCTGACTGGTGGCGAGGCCGATTTTTCCCTTGAGGGCCTCCAGAAACTGGTTCGCGACCATTCAGAAGCACACCGAGTCCGGGATCATTTTGGACGAGTCGGGCGCGGAAAAACTACTGGGTGCCGGAGATATGTTGTTCAAGGGGATCGGGACGTCGATGCAGCGTGTGCATGGCTACTGGATTGCCGCTGATGATGTGGTCCGATGGTTGGCGTATCCCTTGCGTACTCCGCGTCGCCGCTAAACCCGATATCACCCGTACTTGAGGGGTGACTGTCCATGCCTGAATGGCGATGTATTATTCAGCGTATTACATCCGGAGCCCTCCTCATGCGCACCCTCTCCGTTCGTCTCGATGACCAGACCGATGCCCTTCTGCGCGCCTTCTGCGCCCGTACCGGGCAAACCCGGAGCGATGCGGTAAAAGCCGGTATTGCCGCGCTGACCACAAAAACCGAATCACCGGCCCAACTGGCGGAAGAACTGGGCTTGGTCGGCTGTTTCGACAGCGGTGTCGGCGATCTGGGCCGCAACCATTCCCAGCGCCTGCGCGAGAAGTTGGCCGGAAAATCCCGTGGCTAAGGTATTGCTGGATACCGGCCCGCTGGTGGCCTGGCTGGACCAGGGGGACGGCGACCACACCCGTTGCGCGGCGTTCTTCGCCGATTACCAGGGGCCATTCGTCACCACCTGGCCGGTACTCACGGAAGTCTGCCACTTGTTGCCACGCCATATCGTCGGCCGCTTCATGCGCTGGGTGGCGGCGGGTGGCATGACGGTGCGGGAACTGGCGCCCACCGCCGCCGACGACATCGCCACGCTCATGGAGAAATACGGCGACCTGCCGATGGATCTGGCCGATGCCTCGCTGGTCTGGTTGGCCGGGGAGATGGGCCTCGACGAGATTGCCACCCTGGACGTCACCGACTTTGGTATCTATCGGCTGCCAGGGGGCAAACGGTTGACGAACTTGCTGGTGGGGTGAGCGCCCCCGCCGTGTCCAAGGACGGTGTGTCCGTGGCCAAGGAAAGCGAGCTGGACATGGTGGAAGGCATGCAGTTCGACCGCGCCTACATCCCGCTCAGGCTGAAGTATTCCAGCAGGCTCAAACCGGAAATGCCGGACAGGAAACTGAGCAGGGCGCGGGCGAGGGGCTGTTGGCTCAGGTTGGCGAAGACGCCGACGTTGATGGTGCGGATCTGGTTCACCATTTCATCGACCTGGGCGACCAGGCCGCCTTCGTCTTCTCCGAGTAGTTGCATGCGATAGCGCGCGAGCCGGCGCAGGGCTTCCGCGCGCACGCCTTCCGCGACGCGGCGCAGGCGCCAGGCCGACCCCAGCAGAACGGCCAGGGTGAACCCCACCAGCAGATAGAGCGAGAGCGGCACCACCCAGTGGTCGAACAGGCTGCTTTGCGCGAAGAACAGCAGGAACAGGATCAGGAACGGGTAATAGACCAGGCGCTGCACCGGTTCGGTGGCGCGCGCCAGGAATTGCACGTCCATCCAGTCGTCATACAGGCATTCCAGGCTGGCATCGCGCATGCCGAAACGATCCAGGCTGTGCGCCGGCCAGCGGGTTTCCGCCGCGAGCGCGCGCGCCAGGGCGATGGCGTGGCGGGTCACGCGCAGGACATAGACCAGCAGCCAGAGGAAGGCCGAGATCGACATCACCACGATGCCGTAATCCAGCGCGCGCATTGCGAAGCTGCGCACCGGGGCGCGCGGGAAACCGTAGGCCATGAAAATGGCCACGCCGAGCGCCCAGAACATGAAGATGATGAGCAGATAGGGGCGGGCGCTGTACTGGAAGGGCGGTGGATCGAGCGCGTGTTTGCCCAGCGCGCGCCGCAGCGGGGAGCGGCTGTCGCGCCAGCGGGTCGGGTTGAGCCGGGGTTCGTGCCCGAGCGCGCGCAGGAAGTCGTGTCCCACCATCAGCGTGGAACGGTGCGACCCGGCGTCCGGCGCATCGAAGCGCACGCCCTTGAAGTAGCGCGTCATGCAGCGCCGCGCGCTCGCGGCCAGGCTGGCTTGCGCGCGCGCAAGCAGACAGAGGGCGAGCAGACCGGCGCCGAGGCGGATGAATTCGCTGGGCCAGGCGCTGTCGCCCTCCAGCCAGCCGAAAGGTTCACCGGCCGGCATCGGCAGGCAGGCGACGAAGCCGGCCACGAGCGCGGCGCCGACCACGCCGCCGTACAGCCAGCGGCGGCGATGGCGCGGCTGGCGCATGGCGCGGCGCCAATCCGGGTAGAGCAGGGCCAGCAACAAGGCGCCGCTGGCTACGGTGGCCAGAACCCAACCCATCCGCCAGCCCTTCCGCCAGAGCGGCGGTTCCGTCGTGGAGTCGGCCTGGGGGTTTGCGCAATGGTCTGGGAAATCCGCGCAACCACCGGGCGCCGCATTCAGGGAAATGAACTGGCCGCGCCCTACCTCGAACAGCCGTGCCTGGCGCCATGCCGGCCCGATGCCCGTCTCGCTCGCCGCGCTTCCCTGCATCTCCGCCAGCACCGCGCGCGTGGTCGCGTAGGCGGCCGTCTGGTAGCTGTCGCGGAACGGCGGCGCGTCGCCCTGCGCGGGCGCGGCCAGGCGCAGGCCGTAGCCGGAGGCGACCAGGAGGTTGCGCGTGTAGCGGTTGTCGGCCGGATGCAGCATGGCCGCGTCCACATCGGTGGTGAAGAAAATGGCGTCCGGAATGGCGCCGCGCATGGCTTCCAGAGCGAGCAACTTGTCGTGGTAGTCGTCGCCGAGAATGCCGATGGCGCGTATTCCCGGCTTGCCCTCGCGCAGCAACGCGCTTTGTTGACGCAACAAATCCTGTGCCAGGCGGCGCAGGTAGTCGACCTGGGCATCGCCTTCCGGGCGCTCGATGGCGGCCTTTTCCTCCTTGCCCGGTTTGTCGTCCTTGCTGTCCGCCCCTGCTCGCTTGCCATCGACCCCGCGCAGGTAGCCGGTCTTGAGAACCTCGACCCGGTACGGCCGCAGCGCCTCTTCCAGCGCCGCCGAAAGGCCGCGCGCATAAGCCGTGTCGCGCTGCCCGACCAGGGCCACGGTGATGCCCTCCGCGCCGAGAACCGGCCAGTTCCTTCCGGGTAACTCCTTCCCGCGCCAGGCGGGCCAACGCCCGTCGATGCCGCGCGCCGCCAGTTCTTCCGCCAGCGCCCGCGCCAGTTGTGCATCGTCGGCGATATAACTGGTGAAGCCGCCGAAACGCCCGGCGAAGTCGGCATCGAGACTGGCCGCGCCGGCCAGCGGGCGGTTCGGCGCCAGGGTGGCGAAGGGGGAATGCCAATGCAGGCTCCGGGCGAAGTCCGGCGCGATCTCTTCCTCCAGCAAGCTCCGCAAGGTTCCGCTTGAAGCCGGGCCGATCAGGTGCAGATCGCAGGCGGGCGGCAACACTTGCAGCAATTTGCGCAGGCGGTGCGGCAGCGGCGCCGCGCCGCCTTCGCGTGGGCGCTGCCCCAGCGCCGCCTCATCCAGCCAGAGCAGCAGGATGTGGCGCCGCGCCACGCCCGCGTCGCCGTTCGTCTCGCGCATGTGCCACTCGAACGGCAACAGCCTGGGCACGCCGGGTTCCACATAGCCGATGTGTTCGGCGTCTTCCGGCGTATAACCGGCCGCGCCCAGGGCGGAAACCACGGCATAGCGGACGCGGCGGCGAAACTCCTCCGCGCCCACGTAAGGCGAGCCGGGCAGGAGGACGCCGAGGGCGGAGACGGCGCAATCCGCCTCGTCGCCGCATTTCCTCGCGGCCTGTTCGCCCAGCCAGTCCATCGTGTGGCCGTCGTCGGGGTTTTTCCCGCTATGCCGCGCCACCGCCGAGAACGGGTCTTGCCAGAGGCGCGCTTCCGCCTGTTGCGCGCCGACGCTCTCCACCCCGGCCAGCGGCTGATCCGGCCGCGCGCCGAGCAGCGGCCAGGGCGTGAAAATGGCGCCTGCCGCCAGCATCAGGGCGAGCAGGAACTGGGGCCAGACGGTGAAACCGGGGGAGGCGTCGGAATCGGGCATGTGGTCGCGCGGTCAACCGGGGTTTCCAGGCTCAGTCTTTCGCGCGAGGCAGGCGCCCTTCTTTCAGGAACATGGCGTCATAGACCACGCGGTAGAACCAGATGCCGGCGGCAACCAGCAGCATGACGGCGGCGACGATCATGCCGAGGCCGATTTCCAGGCCACGAGGGCGAAGCAACCGCAACGTATTGTTTTTCTTGAGCCAGTCTTGCGCGAACCGCAGCGTCGGCAGGAAAGCCGCGAGAAGCAGGGCCAGGGCGATGCCGATGTCCGCCAGGCTCAGGTGGCCCGTGAATACGGGAATGGCGCCTGGCGAGCAAAAACCCAGGGAACACCCGGCGGCTTGCTGATCCGGCACATATAGCCAGCAGATTCCCCACCAGATTGCCGGCGGGATGGTGGCCAGCAAGGCCAGCGTCAGGCTCCAGGCTTGCGCGGGTTTCACCCGGAACGGCTTGAAGAATTGCCTGGCGCCGATCTGGAGGCGTTGGCGCAGCCAGTTCAATTGTTTCGGGTCGCGCAGGACATCGCAGATCGCCAGGAACCCCCAGTCCTTGTCCATATCCTTTTCCTGATCCCAGCCGGGCTTGCTCAGAGCCTCGAAGCCGACGCCCAGGTTCTCGTGAGCCAGACAATAGCCGTCGTACATCAGCGCCGCCGCCTCGGCGTCGCTGAAACTGTCGAGATCGGTGCGCATGCCGGAGAGCCGGTAGACCAGGCCACCGGGGCGGTTGACCGGCGGCGGGAAGTAGGGCCGCTGCGGCGTGTTGGTGAACGTCTGGCGCAAGTGCATCAGCGCGTAGGTGGCGACGCCGTTTTCCCGCACCAGCGGGTCGCTTGCGCTCAATCTCGCCTGAACCTCCTGGCCGGCTTGCACGCGATACAGGGTCTCGTTGCGGATCTTGTTCATCATCACGTCGCTGGAGCGCTGTACCACCTGGAAGAATTGAGTGCCGAGAATGCGTTCGTCTTCCAGTTGGCCGGAGGCGTCGCTGATTACGAGATGGGTGCAACCATAGTGGAACAGCGCATCCACCCCCTGGTTGTCGTAGACGCCGCCATCCGACAGTTCGATCACGATCTCCTCGCCGCCGCCGCTTTCATACAGATCGTGGAGGGCCAGGGGCGGGAACACGCCCGGCACGGCGGCGGAACTGGCGACGGCGTCGGCCAGCGTGATCTGCGCCAGTTTGTGTTTCTGCTTGTCGTTCAGGGGGCGGCTTGGGTCATCCAGGTAGTAGTCGGTTTGCAGGCTCAGACGCGGCATGCGCACGTTGGTATCCACCGCTTTCATGAACTCGCGCCGCTGCGGCGGCTCGCCCACGTAGGCGCCGGTGAAATGCCAGGGGTGGCCGGTGTTGAGGCAGGTAGCGTTGAGCACCAGGACGGGAATCTTGAATTCATGCGTGGTGTTGTATTCCGACGCTCTCACGTCGGTGCCATCGGGCCGGATGAAAATGTCCCGCAGGCGGATGTTTTCCACCCCCGCCACCGCGTCGTAGAAGTGTTCATTGAGCAACTCGGCGAGACGGTCGCTACGCGAATAGTCCTTGCGCGCCAACTGGATGTTTCTGAAGGGATTGGTGAGCAGGCGCAGGCGGATGTTCTGTTGTACCGCCGCCAGAAAGTCCGTCTCGACCTCATGCGCGATGCGCCGGTACAGCTCTGGTTCGGGCTTGGGGCAGCCGGGGCGCCGGCCTTCCAGCAGTTGCTTGACCTTGAGGTAGTAATAAGCGCCGATGATGGAGCCGCCGGACACCGTGGAAAGCACCTCCACCCGATGCAGCATCTCGCGTTCGGCCAGGGCGGCGAGCACGCCGATATGGAACAGCGAAGCGCGGAAGCCGCCGCCGGAAAGGCAGAGGCCCAGGCGGGTGGGATTGGGGTCGCTCATGGCGGTGCTCCTTGCCTAAAACGGGTTGATCGCGCGGTTTTTCTCCAGGCGTTCCAGATAAGCCTTCATGAAATGATCCTTGAGGCCATCCGTGCCGACCTTGCCGAGATCGTCGATGCGGCCCTCGATGCGATCCAGGAGGCTGAACCAGAAATGCGGATCGCTCTTCAGGTCGCCGTTATGGTCGAAATACAGAAAAGTGCCGATATGGCTGAAGCCCATGACGCGCATCGGCACACGGGTCACCACGTCGTTGTTGTTGACGAAACGGAAGCTGCGGCCGCCGTTGTCCTGATCGTAGGCCCGCTCGAAAACGCGATCGCCGATACGCGGCTGGCCGAAGGTATAGAGGCCATGCACCGGCTTGTCGAATTCGTCGCGCAGCCGCGCCACGGCCAGCGCCGCCAGCGCCGCGCCCAGGCTGTGGCCGGTGAACCAGAGTGATTGCCCCTGGTCGCGAACCTCGCGCAAAGCGTCCAGAAGCGTCAGCCAGACACTGTCCAGCGCCAGGTGAAAACCGGCATGAACGCGGCCGCCGAAGGGGCCGTCGACCAGAACGGTATTCGCGTCGGCCAGCCAGTCCTGGAGTTTCTTCGGTTCGGTGCCGCGAAACGCCACCACCACGACGCGGTCGTTCGCCGCCACGAACAACTGGGTATCCCGTTTGCTTGCCTTGGGGCTCTCGATGAAGCGGGTTCGATCCAGGCCCCATTCCCCGCAGCTCGCCTCGATCTTCTTCGCCGGTTCATAAGCCAGCTGCGCAGCCAGACCCAGGCAATAAGCGTTTTCCGGGTGATAGAAGGTGGTATCGGAATGAAAACTCTGGAATGACATGACAACCTCCTCGTTCGGGTTGATGGCGCGCCGGGAAATCCATTGCGCGCGCCGCAGCGGCGTTCAAGCCGCCCGCAAATAGCGGCCGTGGCACCACCCCACCAGATCCATGACCCCGTTCACCTCGTCCAGCACATCGACTTTCCACCACAGGCCGCTCTGTTCCAGCGCCCGCGCGCGGGTACCGGCGGGAATCGGGCTGCCCGGAAGAATCGCGTGTTCGGCGCCGGGACCGGCGCGCACATTGAGAGCGGCGGCGCTGATGAGGACGGGTAGATCCGCGTCACTCTGGCGGCCGTAGAGGCGCCCGCGCAGGCTGGCCATCGGAAAATCGGGGCCGGGGTCGTTCTTGCGGCCAGGGGCGATATCGTCGTGGCCGATGAGATCTTGCAGCTCGTACTGGGCGATCAAAACTTGCGCCACGCGGAAAGCCGCGTCGATCTGCTCCGGGGTGTAGGTCTGCCAGCCGCTCGGCGGCGTGCCGGGGGCATCGTTCTTATGGTTGGCGACGCGCACCTGATCGTCCGGAACCACGATCTTGAGCGGAGAAACCCATTTGCCCGCGATGTGCTCCAGCCGCCCGACGTTATCCAGCTCGATGCCGATGGAGTACTGGTTGAGCCCGCTCACCCCCTGCCAGGACGAGGCGCCGGCATGCCAGGCAACGACATTGAAGGGCACCAGTTGCGTGATGCCGCCGTCCCGGCCGATGACCAGATGCGCCGAGGCCTTGGCGAGCGGATCGACCAGCCAACGGATGCTGCCCTCGGCGCCGCCCCCGGCGGTGTAGTGCATGACCAGCCAGCGCGGTTGCAAGGCGCCGCCCTTGTTGGGGCTGGCCTGGTAGGGGAAAGAGGATCCGTCGTCCTGGATCAGCCGGTGGTTGCGGATTTTCATGAGAACTCCCTTGAGCTGGATGACAGCGAGACACAAGGGGCTTGAGCAAGGATGGTGCCAGGGCGATGCGGGGAGTAATCGGGGGAAATCCCTGTCGTCGCGACGCCGATCAATCCGTGGAGCCGGGGCGCCGATGACCCTATCCGGCTCGCGCATGGGTCGAAAAAGACCCACTCGGGCACCCCGATAACGGCTCAACTATCCACGGTGGCGCTACAAGCGCGTGACGGCCGCGCTGATCGCCCCCCAATCGCCATCCTTCGCCATCACGAATTCGCAGTGCCCACCGCCGCGCGCCGCCCATAACGCGCCGATGATTTCCTTCTCGCGGCTATCGCGGCCATCCGCGATGCGCGCGCCCTTGTACTCCAGCGCCAGGGTGAGGCCGCTTTCTCCCATCGCGTTGCGTGGCAAGTGGCGGCCCCCATGCGCGGGCTGGAATGTACCCCGGGTTGCCATGAGCGTCGCCGCCGGGCCGGCTCACCGCGAGGGGTGTGGCGGGGGCCGGTTGGCAATGCCGCCGCTTTCCTGTCTCATGCGCCTGTTCCCGCGCTTTTTCGGAGTACGCCGTTCATGGACATCCTGTTGTTTGCCTCGGCCAACGGCGCGCCGCCGCGCAAACTCGAACACACCGAATCCTGCCCGGCGGAGGGCTTCGTCTGGCTGGATTTCACCCGCGCGTCGGAGCCGAACTGGCACGAAACGGTGGAACGCATGGGTGGCGCCAGCCTGCATGAAGGCCATGTGTGCGACAGCCTGAACCCGGCGCATCCGTCCTTCTTCGACAGCACCGGCGAGTACGACATGGTGATTTTTCGCGGCCTGGCGCCGGAACTGGAGGACGGGCAATTCAGCACGCACCCGGTTGTTTTCTTCTTGTTCGATCACCTTTTGGTGACGGTGCAACCGGGCGAGAGCCGTTCGGTGAAATGGGTGAAGGAACGCCTGCTGGGCCAGAGCGGGCGCGTGCCCGGAGATCCGGCGGCGTTGATGCATATGATCCTGAACGCGATGGTGGATCGCTTTCTCGCCCTGCGCGAACCGCTCGCGGAGCACATGGAGGTGTGGGCGGATCGCCTGCTCGACCCGCGCAAGCGTTTTGCCGAGTGGTATCAGGTGATGGACCATCGCAGCCAGTTGCGGCGCCTGGAAATCCTTTGCGACGAGCAGGAGGACGCGCTCGTTTCCTGGCGCGACAGCAGCCGTCTGGAGGTCGGCGAGAACCTGTACGTCCGTTATACCGACCTGCTGGAACACATCCGCCGCGTGGCCAAGTTCGCCGTCAGCCAGCAGCATGAGGTGGAGGGCCTGGTGCAACTGCATTTCTCCGCCGTGGCGCATCGCACCAACGAAATCATGCGCGTGCTCACCGTGCTTTCGGCCATCTTTCTGCCGCTCACCCTGGTCGCCGGCATTTACGGCATGAATTTCGAGCACATGCCGGAACTGCATACCCGCAACGGCTATTTCATCACCCTCGGCGGCATGGTGCTGCTGGTTGTCCTGCTGCTGGGCTGGTTCCGCTGGAAGAAGTGGTTTTGAGGCGATTGAGGCCCGCAACCCGCCTCAGCGCAGGCTCAACGCCAGCCAGAACATGCGCCGGGTGACCTCGGCCTTGCGCGCGGAACTGGTCTGGGGGTGGACGCCACGCGGCGGCGCCGCTTCCCTGGCCCGCAAGGCCGGTGCCTGGCAGGGATGTTCCATTTCCGGTGGCGCCGCCTGCGCCATTCCGACCGACAACAACAGCAACATGCCCATCCGCCCGCTTTTCATGGCCGTCTCCCGCTTCGCCGCCCCCCGCCCCATGCGGGAGGCCGTATGGCCAGACTAGGCGGGGGGAGGGGGGCGGGTAAGCAAGCCGGTTGCGACCGGGTTGGCCCACCGGGTTGTGGGTTCGGCGGCGGATTGCCCAGCTTGCCAGGAACGGAGTGGGCGGATAAGTTGGCGCGGTAAATGGCCCGCCCCTTGTCCCGGTGCGATCCGGCCGCATATTTCCGCCTTGTCGGCCAACCCGGCCAACCGTTCTACGGCCATCCACATCGAGGTATCAAGCATGACTGTCTGGACCGATTTCCTGACCGCTCAGGGCGCCACAATGGAGGGTGAAGTCGTCGCGAACTTCGGCGCTCCCGCCGACGAGTTGCTCGCCGCGCGCGACGGCGCCGTGCTCGCCGATCTTGCCCACTATGGCCTGATCGCCTTTTCCGGCGAGGAAGCGCAAACCTTCCTGCATTCCCTGATCAGCAACGATCTGCGCGATCTGCGTGAGAGCGCGGCCGTGTTTGCCGCCTTTCTTTCCCCCAAGGGCCGCATGCTGGCCAATTTCCTGGTGATGAAACGGGACGGCGACCTCCTGGTTCTGCTGCCCGCCACCCTGCGCGAGGCCATGCAGAAACGCCTGTCCATGTACATCCTGCGCGCCAGGGTGAAGGCGCGTGACGCCAGTGGCGAATGGGTGCGCCTGGGTCTGTCCGGCCCCGGCTCCGACAGCGCCGTGACCGCGCTGCTGGGCCAGGAAGTGCCGCCAGGCATCCTGAGCATGGCGCGCGCGGAATCCGCCTTCGCCATCCGTCTGGGCGATGCGCGCTTCGATCTGTTCGTGGCCCCCGATGCCGCGCCGGCGGCCTGGGTCGCGCTGGCCGCGACGCACCGCCCGGTGGGTGCGCCGGCCTGGGACTGGCTGTTGGTGAATGCCGGCATTCCCGCCGTGCTGCCGGCCACGCAGGATCATTTCGTGCCACAGATGGCGAACATGGAAGTGCTGGGCGGGGTGAGCTTCAACAAGGGCTGTTATCCCGGCCAGGAAATCGTGGCGCGCAGCCAGTATCTGGGCAAGGTCAAACGGCGTCTGTATCTGGCCCATGTCGCCGCCGAGGCGGCCCCGGGCGCCGAACTGTTCAGCCCGGATCTCCCCGACCAGGCCGCCGGCCATATCGCCAACGCCGCCCCGGCGCCCGGCGGCGGCTTCGATGTGCTGGCGGTGGCCCACAGCAGCAGCGTGGAATCCGGCGAAGTGCGCCTGGGTGGCCGCGACGGCCCGCGCCTCGCCTTCCGGCCTCTGCCCTATCCGGTGTAAGCCCCGCTCGCCGGCCTCCCTTTGAGAAGGGAGAAGGCGCGCGGCCCCGGGGTTACTTCGCGGGTTCCACCGGTTTCAGGAACATCTGCATCAGCATCGCCGGGTCCAGGGGCATGACGGGAGTCGGTGTCAGGGCGTTCTTTTGCCCCGCCTGAGCCGGTGCCGGTGTCGCCGTGGGCGCCGCCGCGCCGGCTGAGTCGGGCGCTTTGCCAGCGCCGATGGCGGGGTTTGCCATCGCCGCGGTCGCCGTGGCGGGCGGGGGCATCAGGAACGGCATGAATGGCAGCATCGGCTGCTGCGCGACGGGTTGGCTGGGCGCGGCAGGCTGGGGCGCCGCCTGCGGCATGGGGGGGAAGAAAGAAGCGGCCGGGCCTTGCGCGGGCTGGGCGGGAGGCGCCTGGAATGGATTGACCTGTTGGAAGGGGTTGCCCTGCGGGTATGGATAGCCCTGTGTATAGGGATTGGCTTGCTGGAACGGGTTGCCCTGCGGGTACGGGTTGGCTTGCTGGAATGGGTTGCCCTGCGGGTACGGGTTGGCTTGCTGGAACGGGTTGCCCTGCGGCATCGGGAGGAAGCCGGGCATGGCGCCCTGTGGTTGCGGCATCGCGAAAGGCAGGCCGGGCATGTTCGGGATGGAAGGCGTGAAGCCCTGGGCGCCATAGCCGGGAGGAACATAGCCGGGAGGAACGTAGCCAGGCGTTGGGTAGCCCGGCATCGAGAAAGGCATCGGCGCGCTTTGCTGGAAGAAGGGATTTCCCGCGAAGGGGCCACCCGCATACGGGTTGGTCAGCTGGTTGAGGTAGCCGCCGGTAAGCAGGCCGGGCGCCAGTTGCAACGCCGGGCCACCCAGGGCGCCGAGCGCGGCCAGACCGCCCATGCCGAGCAATGGGTTGGACAGGGGGTTGAATCCCCCATAGCCGCCGTAGCCGCCGAAAGGATTGAATGAGGGCGTCGGCGCGAGGATGGCGAGCGGGTTCATCATGTTTTCGAAACCGGCCTGGGACGTACTGGCGACGGCAACGAGCAATAGCGGGGCAAGGCGTTTCATGGGTGTCTCCAGGAGGTGGGGTGAGCACCGGGAGCCGGTGTCACTTGCGGGGTCTTGATGCGCGGGACCGGGCTGTATCCCCCGCGCCGGGCCGGCGCGGGAGACGCGCTCGTATTACAGGTCACCGTTGGCGGCGGCCTTCATGATGACATCCATCTTGTCGCGGATATCGGTGGCGTATTTCAGCAACTCGCTGGGGGCGCCCATCTTGCCGGAGATGGAATCCAGCCAGGAGGTATTCCAGTCCAGGCTCAACACCCAGATGTTCTTGTCGGCATCTTCCATGATGGCGATGCGGCAGGGCAGGTAGACGATGGATTCCGGGGCGTATTTCAGGATTTCCCGGCCGGCGGCGATGTCGCAGTAGTGGTAGACCTCCATGCGCGGCGCGTCCTTGTCGCCCAGCACGGCCTGGATGTCCTTCCACATCGGGCTTTCGCCGACTTTCTTGAAGTTGAGCTGGTTGGCGCGCAGTTCCATGGACTGTTTGACGTCGTCGAAACTGAGCCCCTTCCTGGCCGGGTACTTGATGGCCATCAGGTTCATGACGTCCTTGATGTCCATGCGCGTGACCATGTTCATCATGGGCATCATCTTCTTCATCAACGCCGCCTTCTCTTCCGGCGGGATGGTGCGCGACATCTCATAGGGGCGGGTACCACGACCGCCGGGGGAAACCGGCAGCACCATCGGGCCGGCGGAAACCGGCACATGGGTCAGATACGGGTTGGCGGCGGGCGCCTGTTGGGCGACGGCGGGGACGCTGAGGGTCAAGGCCAGGGCGGCAATCAGAGTGGTGTTTTTCATGTATTACATCCTTCCTCATGGAAACCGATGGGTGGTTTGGGGTAACCCGTGGCGGAGTCTTTCCAGGCCCGCGCGCCGCCACGATACCACCTGGATTTGGTGCTGGATAACCAGGGATCGGCAATTGCTTGAAGAATGCTGTCAGGGAATGCGAGGAGAAGAACCGGGAACCGGTGTCTCCCGAGGCCCGGATGTTCGGGGCTGGCCCCGCGCTGGATGCGACGCGGGGCGACTTGCGGGCAGCGCTTACAGATCGCCGTTGGCGGCGGCCCTCATGATGTTGTCCATCTTGTCGCGGATGATGACCGCGTGATTCCACAACACATCGGGCGTGCCCATGCGGCCGGCGACGGAATCCATCCAGGCGGTGTCCCAGTCCAGGGTCATGACCCAGATGTTCTTGTCGGCGTCTTCCATGATGGTGAAGCGGCAGGGCATGTAGACGGCGGATTCCGGGGAGTACTTGAGCATTTCACGGCCGACCGCGATATCGCAGTAGTGATAGACCTCGATGCGCGGCGCCTTCATGTCACCCAACACCGCCTGGAAGTCTTTCCACATCGGGCTCTCGCCGACTTTCTTGAAGTTGAGGCTGTTGGCGCGCAACTCCATGGAGGCCTTCACGTCATCGAAGGTCAGGCCCGGCTTGGCCTTGTACTTGATGGTCATGAGGTTCATGACGTCCTTGAGGTCCATGCGCGTGCCCATGCTCATCAGGGGCATCATCGACTTCATCATCGCCGCCTTCTCGCTCTGCGGAACGACGCCCGACATCTCGTAGGGGCGGGTGCCACGGCCGCTGGGAGAGACCGGAATGATCATCGGGCCGGCGGAAATCGGCACATGGGACAGGTAGGGGTTGGCGGGGGCCGGGTCGGCGGCCAGAGCGGGAATGGCAAAGGCGAGAGCCAGAGAGGTGGACAGGCCGGCGATTAGTGTTTGTTTCGTGCTGCGGTTGTTCATTATGTGCATCCTTGCGCGTGGGAACCATTGTGGTTGTTACGGTTGCTTCGGAGCCACCGTGCTCAGGCCCAGTATTTTCCAGTCCTGCATGCCGCCACGATACCACTTGAGCTTGTGCGCCGGATAACCCATTGCCAGCAACTGTTTGATATTGGTGGGAGATTGCCCGCACCAGGGGCCATTGCAATAAAGAACCAGGGTTTTGGCGTTTTCGAAGTTCCACAGGCTGCCCTGGCGCGCGGCGCCGAAACGGAAAACCAGGGTCTCGGCGATTTTTTCCGCGTCGCTGTGCGCGGGATGCAGTTCCTGCCAGGGCAGTTGCACGGCGCCGGGGATGATGCCGGAACGCAGGGGCCAGTCGCTGTCGCGCGAGTCGATGACCAGCAGACCGGCTTCCTTGCCCACCTTTTTCAGGTATTCCAGGAGTTCCAGTTCGCCGATCGTTTCCACTCCGGGGGCGAGCTGCATGGGCTGGATGCAATAAGGCGGGCACGGCCGCGAGGTGAGGGAGAAATCCGGGTCGAGCATGTTTTCCGTATCCGGATTGCGCTCGATCTTCACCTTCCTGCCCTGGTGCAGCACTTCGACCGCCTTGACGGTCTGCGTGATGTTGACTGGTTTTTCGCTGGCCGGGGCTGGCTGAATGGCTGTCCCGAACAAAGCGAAACTTGCCGCGATGAAGATTGCTTTCATGTGTCCCTCCTCCTGCTCACATGAGCATGGTGGAGGCATTGTGGACGCGTGGAGGCGGGGTCGGCAAGCGCCCGCCCACGCCAGGCGAGCCCGCCGCGTGGGCGGCGGGTATCGCGCCGGGGAGAGGCGTCAGTCGAGGTACTCGAACACCTTCACGACCTTGGCGACACCGCTGGTCTTCGCCGCCACTTCGGCGGCGGCGTCCCCTTCTTCGCGCTTCACCATGCCCAGCAGGAACACGGTGCCCGCCTCGGTGACCACCTTGACGTGGTTGGCGCTGAAACGGCGGTCATCCAGGAAGCGCGCTTTCACCTTGGTGGTGATGTAGCTGTCGTTGCTGCGCGCCATGATGGTGCTGACGCCGGCCAGAAGCAGCTCGTTCTGTACCTCGCGCACGTTGGGCACGTCCTTGGCGATCTGTTCCACCTTGGCGCGGGCGGCGGCATCCGCCGTTTCGCCGGTCAGCAGCACGCGGCGGTTGTAACTGGTGACATTGACATGCACGCCTTCCTTGTAGGCTTCGCGAATGCGGCTGGCCGCCTTCAGTTCGATCTCTTCGTCCATCAGGTAGGTGCCGGCGGTGCGGCGATCATCGGCCATCAGGGCGCCGGCGCCGACACCCACGGCGACGGCGGGCACGCAGCCGCTCAGGTTGGCGGCGGCGATGCCCAGCAGGGCGGTCAGGATGAGTGTTTTCATGGTTCAGGCTCCTAGCAACAAGTAATCAATGCCATCGCACAGGCCGTGGATGGCGCGTAAATGCAGTTCCCGCGTGACAGCGGCGGATTCGGCGAAGGCGCAGATCACCACATCCTCCTCGTCGAGCGCCTCGGCCAGCAGGCCGCCATCGCCGCCGGCCAGGACAACCACGCGCAAACCCTTGGCATGCGCGCCACGCAGGGCGGCGAGCACGGCGGGCGCGTTGCCCGTCCCGGAAATGGCCAGCAGCACGTCGCCAGCCTGGCCGAGGCTCTCGATCTGGCGCGCGAAAGCCGAACTGGAATCGGCGTCGTCGGCCAGAGCCAGCGCGCCGCCATCCAGGGCGAACGCGGCCAGACCCGGCCGCGCCTGCTGATATTGGTGGGTCAGCAGGCCCGCGAACAGGCGCGCGTTGTCCTGGCTGCCGGCTTGTCCACAGACCAGTATCCTGCCCTCGCGCATCAGGCTTTCCACCATCAATTCCGCCGCCCGCGCGAGCGGTTCGGCGAGTTGCTCGATGGCGTCGCGTTGGGCTTCGATGCCGGCGAGGAATCGAGAATGGATATGGGTTTGCAGGGGCATGATGGGCGTGTCTGGCGGGGCCATTATAGCCCCGCTTCTTACGCCCCCATGACCGCGCGCAGCCACTCCAGGCGGCCGCCCTGCACCAGAACGGCATCGAAGCGGCAGGGGAGATCGAGTCCGTGGCGGCTGAGATAGTGCTGGGCGGCGAGGCGGATGCGCGCCTGTTTGCTCGCCGTGATGCTGGCCGCCGCGCCGCCGAATCCGGCGCCGGCGCGCTCGCGTACCTCCACGAACACCAGACCGGCGCCGTCGCGCAGGATCAGGTCGATCTCGCCGCCCCGGCAACGATGGTTGCGCGCGACCAGCTTGAGCCCTTGAGCCACCAGATAATCCGCCGCCGCCTGTTCGGCGGCCATGCCTTTGCGTATCTCGCTATTGCGTGCCCCGCCTTTTTGCGCCTCGTCCTTGTTCATGGCCCCCACTCGTTTTTCGCTACACTGCCGCAGCTTACCCCCGCCCCCGCCATGTTCGACACTCCCCAATCCGCCCGTCCCGGCACCTTGTATATCGTCGCCACGCCGATCGGCAACCTGCGCGACCTGACGCTGCATGCCCTCGATGTTCTGCGCTCGGTGGATCTGATCGCCGCCGAGGACACCCGCAATACCCAGGGGCTGCTTTCCGCCTATGGCATCCAGGCGCGCCTCACTCCGCTGCACGAACATAACGAAGAGAGCGCCGCCGCTCGCCTGGTGGCGACGTTGCGGGAAGGCAAGAGCGTGGCCTATGTCTCGGATGCCGGCACCCCCGGCATTTCCGATCCCGGCGCGCGCCTGGTGGCGGCGGCGCGGGCGGCGGGGGTGGCGGTGGTGCCGATTCCCGGCGCCAGCGCGGTGGCCACCGCGCTCTCGGTTTCCGGCCTGGAATCACCCTGGCTGTTCGTCGGTTTTCTCCCGGCCAAGGCCGCCGGCCGCCGTCGCGCGCTGGAAGAACTGCGCGATCTGCCTTATGCCCTGGTGTTCTACGAGGCGCCGCATCGGGTTCTGGAGACCGTGGCCGACTTGTGCGCGCTGCTGGGGGGCGAGCGCCGCATCCTGTTCGCGCGCGAACTGACCAAGCGTTTCGAGCAACTGCACGCCTGCCCGCTGGCCGAGGCCGGCACCTGGCTGGAGGCGGATGAAAACCACCGGCGCGGCGAGTTCGTGCTGGTGCTGGACCCGCCCGCGCCGCGTGAAGAAAACGACGATGGCGAGGCGCGCCGGGTGCTTGCCCTGCTGCTGGAAGAGCTGCCGGTGAAACAGGCCGCGCACCTGGCCGCGCGCCTCACCGGCGCGCGCAAGAACGCCCTCTATCAACTTGCCCTGGAAATGAAACGTGAGGAATGACATGAACCTGTTGACGATCACCCGACCCGACGACTGGCATGTCCACCTGCGCGACGACGCCATGTTGGCCGCCGTCCTGCCCGACACCGCGCGGCAATTCGCGCGCGCCATCGCCATGCCCAACCTGAAACCGCCGGTACGCACGGTCGCGGACGCCGCCGCCTACCGCGAGCGCATCCTCGCGGCGCTGCCGACGGGGGCGCGCTTCACGCCCCTGATGACGCTCTATCTCACCGACAACACCACGCCCGATGAGATTTTCAAAGCCAGGGAAAGTGGTTACGTCCAGGCGGTGAAGTACTACCCGGCCGGCGCCACCACCAACTCGGATTCCGGCGTCACCGACATCGCCAAGGTGCAAGGCGCGCTGGCAGCCATGCAGGAAGCCGGCCTGCCGTTGTTGTTGCACGGCGAGGTGACGGATCCGGAGGTGGATGTGTTCGACCGCGAGGCGGTGTTCATCGAACGCACCCTGGCGCCGCTGCTGCGCCGGCTGCCGCGTCTGAAAATGGTGCTGGAACACATCACCACACGCCAGGCGGCGGAATTTGTCACCGCCGCCCCGGCCAACGTGGCGGCCACCGTCACCGCGCATCACCTGCTCTACAACCGCAACGCCATGTTCCAGGGCGGCATGCGCCCGCATTACTACTGTCTGCCGGTGCTCAAACGCGAGATTCATCGCCGCGCGCTGATCGAAGCGGCCACCGGCGGCAACCCGAAATTCTTCCTCGGCACCGACAGCGCGCCGCACGCGCGCGCCGCCAAGGAAACCGCCTGCGGCTGCGCCGGCATCTACACCGCGCATGCCGCCATCGAACTGTATGCGGAGGCCTTCGAGCTGGCCGGCGCCCTGGACAAACTGGAAGCCTTCGCGAGTTTCCACGGCGCGGATTTCTATGGACTGCCGCGCAATACGGAAACCGTCGCCCTGCGCCGCGAACCCTGGGTGGTCGCCGCCGCGCATGCCGCCGACGTGGTGCCGTTGCGCGCCGGGGAAAGCGTGAACTGGAAATTGCTCGGGTGACGAGCGGGGCGCGGTGAACCGCGATTCCCTCAACCATGCGGAGCGAAGCGGCCAAGCGAGGCGGGCGGCCCCAGCACACCCCAGTCTTCCGTGTAATGCCCCTGGTCGACACGGGCGCGCAGGCTGCTCCAGAGATAATCGTAGGCGCGTTCGCACGCGCCATGCCTGACCGGGTCGTAATGGATGTAATCGAGGTAGGCGCGCATGTCGTCGGCATCCACCAGTACCCGCGCCTTGATGCCGTGTTCCCAGAAAGGGATGTCGTCGGCGCCCGGTTCCATCTCCCGCCATGTGCGCGTGAGCCGGGCGCGCAGATAGTTCATCGGCCCCAGATGCTCGCTGTCGGCGGCCGCGACGAAGAGCAGATGGGCATGGTCGTCGAGAATCACGTAGCCGCCCAGATGCAGCCCGAATTGCTTCTTCGTGTCCTGCATGGCGTTCAGCAACAACTGCTTCACACGTGGCCGCGCGAGCAGCGGCCGTCGCTGAAAACACTCCAGAGTGACAAAGTAGGTGGCGCCATCCTCGTACTCGTTCATGGTTCGCCTCACGGAGTCCGACCGATGGTTCAGTATATGAAGGGTCGCGCCGCTTCACAGGCGCCCGGCGAAAGTAATGCCCCTCCCGCCGTCGAGGTAAGCGGCGTACCGTTATAATTCCGCGCCTGTCGTATCCCCTGCCCTCGTTCAATATGCCCGTCGCCACCGCCTCTCCGTATCTCGATCCCAAATCCCAGCTCGTGGCCCTGCTCGAACAGGCCCTGCGGCTGGTTGCCGCCGACGCGATGCCGCTGGTGGAACTGGAGCGCCCCAAGCAGACCAGCCACGGCGACTTCGCCTGCAATGTGGCGATGCAGCTGGGCAAGGCCATGAAACGCAATCCGCGTGAACTGGCACAAGCGGTCATCGCCGCCCTGCCGGCCTCCGATCTGCTGGAGAAGGCGGAGATCGCCGGCCCCGGCTTCATCAACCTGTTTCTCAAGCCGGCCGCCTGGCAAGGTGTCGCGGCCCATGTGCTGGCGCGGGGCGCCGCTTATGGCGGCGGCGAGGTTGGACGGGGCGAGAAGGTGCAGATCGAGTTCGTCTCCGCCAATCCCACTGGCCCGCTGCATGTGGGGCATGGGCGCGGTGCGGCATTCGGCGCCAGTCTGGCCAACCTGCTCACGCTGGCCGGTTATGACGTGCAGCGCGAGTATTACGTGAACGACGCCGGGCGCCAGATGGACATCCTGGCGCTTTCCACCTGGCTGCGTTATCTGGCCGTGTGCGGCGAGGCCGTGCCTTTCCCCGGCAATGCCTATCAGGGCGACTACGTGAGCGAGATGGCGGACAGCATCCACGCGCTGCATGGCAAGCGCTACCAGCGCGCCGCCGCCGACGTGACGCGCGGCGTGCCGGGCGTGGGTGACAACGCGGATGGCCATCTCGATGCCCTCATCGCCAACGCCAAACACCTGCTCGGCCCCGACTATGCCTACATCCACGGCCATGCCCTGGAAGAGCAGCTGGGCGACACCCGCAACGACCTCACCGAATTCGGCGTCACCTTCGATACCTGGTTTTCCGAGAAGACGCTGCACGAATCCGGCCTCATCGACCGCGCCGTGGAACGGATGCAGCAGCACGGCCACGTCTACGAACAGGACGGTGCCCTCTGGTTCCGCTCCACCGCTTTCGGCGACGAGAAGGATCGCGTGGTGCGGCGCGAGAATGGCATCTATACCTACTTCGCCGCCGACATCGCCTACCACATCAACAAATTCGAGCGCGGCTTCAGCCGTGTCCTGGATGTCTGGGGCGCCGACCACCACGGCTATATCCCGCGTGTGAAAGGCGCGCTTACCGCCGCCGGACTCGACGCGGATCGCCTCACGGTGGCGCTGGTGCAATTCGCCGTGCTCTACCGCAATGGCCAGAAAGCCTCGATGTCCACCCGCTCCGGCCAGTACGTCACCCTGCGCGAACTACGCGCCGAGGTCGGCAACGACGCCGCCCGCTTCTTCTATGTGCTGCGCAAATCCGAACAACACCTGGATTTCGACCTCGATCTGGCCAAGTCGCGGAGCAACGACAACCCGGTCTACTACATCCAGTACGCCCATGCCCGTATCTGTAGCGTGCTGAACAGCTGGGGCGGAGTGGAACGCGACCTGCTCGACGCCGATAGCGGCCTGCTGCGAGAGCCGCAGGAACTCGCCCTGCTGAAACGCCTCGCCGAATTTCCGGAAACCGTCAACGCAGCCGCGCGCGAGTTGTCGCCGCATGTGATCGCCTATTACCTGAAAGACCTGGCGGCCGATCTGCACGGCCTCTACGTGGCGTGCCGTTTCCTGGATGTGGAAGAACCGCTGAAACAGGCGCGCCTGCTGCTGATCGCGGCCACGCGCCAGGTGCTGCGTGGTGGTTTGAGTGTGCTGGGCGTTTCCGCGCCGGAGAAGATGTAAGCGCATGGCACGACGTGAAGCCAGACCCGCTCAACGCGAGGAACCGAGGCGGGAGGGGCGCAAGCCCGGTGGTCTGTTCATGGGGCTGCTGCTTGGACTGGTGATCGGCCTGGTGGCGGCCGCCGGCCTCGCCTGGTATTTCAACCTGAGGACGGGTGAATTCAAGCCGATTGAACAGGCACCGAAAATGACCGCGCCGGCGCAGCCGGTACAACCCGACCGGCGCGCCGAACCCTTGCCCAAGGCGCCACCTCCCACTCGCGCGGCCCCTCCGCCGCAAAAACCGGTCGAGGCCAAACCGGAAAAGCCCGCTCCAAGCCCCAAGGCCGCCGAAGCGGCCGCCCCCATCATCGAGCGCAAACCCACCAAGGTGAACGAGCCGACCGCGCGGGTACCACTCACTTTCTACGGCATCCTCCCCGGAGAAAAACCGGCCAAGCCGGTGGAACCTCCAAAGCCCAAGGAACTCTGGTGGCTGCAGATCGCCGCGCTGAAGAACTCGTCCGACGCAGACAAGCTGAAAGCCCGTCTCAGCCTGCTGGGCCTGGTTGTTTCCACCCAGCAGGTGGAAAGCGGCGGGCAGACCCTCTACCGCGTGCGGGTGGGCCCGTACAAACGGGATGAGGACGCCTTCGCCGACCTGGATACCCTGGCGACCAACCATTACGAACCGAGATTGTTCAAGGAACCTGTGAAAGGAGTCATGCCGTGATGAAACGTTTTGTCCCGATCGCCCTGGCCCTGCTGTTCGCCAGCGCCCCCGCCGCCGCCCTGGAGTGGGGCAAGGACTATGTGGAGGTGCCCGCGCAGCCGACTTCGGTCAAGCGCGGCCAGGTGGAGGTGCTGGAGTTCTTCTGGTATCGCTGCCCGCACTGCTTTCATCTGGAGCCGGAACTCAACGCGTGGACCAAAAAACTGCCGAAAAACGTGGTGTTCAAGCGGGTGCCGGGAGTGCTGAACGAAAGCTGGATACCGCTCACCCGCGCGTTCTATGCGTTGGAAGCGGCCGGCTATCTGGAAAAACTGCACGACGACGTGTTCCACGCCCTGCATGTCGAGGGGCTCGATCTCAACCCGCCCGGGGCTTTCCTCGACTGGGCCGCGAAAAAAGGCGCCGACCGCAAGAAACTGGCCGACGCTTACAACAGCTTCTCCGTCGATACCAAGGTCATGCGCGCCCAGCAAATGACCCGTGAATTCAAGCTGAATGGCGTGCCCGCCTTCGTGGTCAACGGCAAGTACACCACCTCCGCCTACCTCACCGGAGGCAACCCGCAAACCTTCAAAGTGCTCGACGAACTGATCGAGATGGAAAGCAAAAGGAAGTAATGGGCCTCAGCGTTCCAGCAATTCGCGCTTGCCCGGCTTGCCCAGTGCGCCATCGGCGCCGGGCAGCGCGGGTTTCTTCTCGCTGATGACCGGCCACAGCCTGGCCAGTTCGGCGTTGAGGGCGATGAAATCGCGCTGGTCATCCGGCACGTCGTCCTCCGCGAAAATGGCCTCGGCCGGGCATTCCGCCACGCATAGAGAGCAGTCGATGCACTCTTCGGGATCGATCGCCAGAAAGTTCGGCCCTTCATGGAAACAATCGACCGGGCAGACTTCCACACAATCGGAATATTTGCAGTTGATGCAGTTCTCGGTGACGACGTAGGTCATTCTTTCCTCGCTATGACTTTTTCGCTAGGATAGCGGCGAGTTGCGCACTCCGGCACCCCCGGCCATCCGCCGCCAATCCTATACGACTATCCAGGCAACACCTCAATTCCCATCCCTCAGAGGTTCCACAATGAGCGAACACATCCATTACGTCACCGACGACACCTTCGAACAGGAAGTTCTGCAATCCCCCATGCCCGTGCTGGTGGATTACTGGGCGGACTGGTGTGGCCCCTGCAAAATGATTTCCCCCATCCTGGATGAGGTGGCCAGGGAATACGCCGGCCGCCTCAAAGTGTGCAAACTCAATATCGACGAAAACCAGGCCACCCCGCCCAAATACGGCATCCGCGGCATTCCCACCCTGATGATTTTCAAGAACGGCAACGTCGAAGCCACCAAGGTGGGCGCGCTCTCCAAGTCGCAGCTCACCGCTTTTGTTGACAGCAACATCTAAGTTCCGCTAGTTTCACGGCGTCCGGTGTTCTACCGGACGCCTCTCCCCCCCAAGCCTCCCTGGTTTTTCCCGCTCCCGGCCCCTCGCCGGTTCAGCCCCACGCATCCATAAACCATGCACCTATCCGAACTCAAGCAATTGCACGTCAGCCAGCTTCTCGAAATGGCCGAAGCCGAAAACATCGAGAACGCCAACCGCATGCGCAAGCAGGAACTCATCTTCGCGCTGCTCAAGAAGAAGGCGAAAAACGGCGAGAGCATCTACGGCGATGGCGTGCTGGAGATTTTGCCGGATGGCTTCGGTTTCCTGCGCTCGCCGGATACCTCCTACCTGTCCAACCCGGATGACATCTACATCTCGCCCTCGCAGATTCGCCGCTTCAACCTGCACACCGGCGACAGCATCGAGGGCGAGATCCGCACCCCCAAGGATGGCGAACGCTATTTCGCGCTGACCAAGCTGGACAAGGCCAACGGCGGCCCGGTCGAGGCACTGAAGCACAAGATCCTGTTCGAGAACCTCACGCCCCTGTTCCCCAACCAGCCGTTCAAGCTGGAGCGCGAGATCAAGGCGGAAGAGAACATGACCGGGCGCATGGTCGACATCGTCGCCCCCATCGGCAAAGGCTCGCGCGGCATCATCGTCGCCAGCCCCAAATCCGGCAAGACGGTGATGCTGCAACACATCGCCCACGCCCTTTCCGCCAACTATCCGGACGCCATCCTGATCGTCCTGCTGATCGACGAACGCCCGGAAGAAGTGACCGAAATGCAGCGCACAGTGCGTGGCGAAGTGGTCGCCTCCACCTTCGACGAGCCGGCCAGCCGCCACGTCCAGGTGGCCGAGATGGTGATCGCCAAGGCCAAGCGCCTGGTCGAACACAAGAAGGACGTGGTGATCCTGCTCGACTCCATCACCCGCCTGGCGCGCGCCTACAACACCGTGCAGCCGACTTCCGGCAAGGTGCTGACCGGCGGCGTCGACGCCAACGCCCTGCAGAAGCCCAAGCGCTTCTTCGGCGCCGCCCGCAATATCGAGGAAGGCGGTAGCCTGACCATTCTCGCCACCGCCCTGATCGACACCGGTTCGCGCATGGACGACGTGATCTACGAGGAATTCAAGGGCACCGGCAACATGGAAATCCACCTCGACCGGCGCATGGCGGAAAAACGCGTCTACCCGGCCATCAACGTCAACCGCTCCGGCACCCGCAAGGAAGAACTCCTGATCGAAGCCAGCGTGCTGCAGAAGATCTGGGTGCTGCGCAAACTGCTCTACCCGATGGACGACCTGGAGGCGATGGAGTTCTTGAGCGACAAGATCCGCGCGACCAAGAACAACGCGGAGTTCTTCGAGTCGATGCGCAGGGGCTAGTCCGTTCCTCCAACCTTCCCAGTAGCGCCGGCATCCTTGCCGGCGTTTTTTATAGTCGGCGCCGCAAATCCAGCCTCACACCATCACCAACCCCAGAATCCCGAACACCAGCAGCAACACCCCCGCCATGACGATATTCGGATTGGGCTCGACCAGGTGCTGACGCACTTCCAGTTCCACCTTGTCCAGGGGGATGTTGGGCGGGCCGGACGGCTTGATTTCCAGTTGGTAGCCGCCTTCCTTCACGGTCTGGAACAGCACCAGATGGGTGTTGAACGTCGGGTTGGTATTGCCGATGCTGCCGGCGTTCAACTCGAAGCCCAGCGGCTTGGCGCTCTCGCCATCACGGCGGAGCATCGCGGCGTACAAGTCCTTGGGCGGGCGGTTTTCCTCCATGTTCGGCGCAAAGCTCCCCTGTGATTTCAGGATCAGCCCGACCGGCGCCATCTCCGCCGTCATCTTGAATTCCGCCGAGCGCCAAGTGCCGGCCTCGGCATCCAGTCGGCTCAACGGCACCCGCGCGGCCTGGCTGCCCGAGTAGAACTTGGCGTAAATCCAGTAGGTGGGGCCGAGCACCATGCCGGCGGCGAGTAGAAGCAGGGAGAGGGTTTTCATGAGAGAGCAAGTTCAGAGTTTTTCAGGGCCTGGATGGTAGCTCAACCCCGCCATTCACCCAGCGTGGCCTCAAGCCGCGCTTCGTCCACCGGCAGGGTCAGCGCCGCGTCGACGCGGAAGCGTTGCATTAGCCGATCCAGCGCGTGCTGATGCGCCACTTCGTAGAGCACCAGCACTTTCACTTCCCGGTTCGACTGCACACTGGCCAGCAACGATTCCAGATTGCTCACGCGGTCGCGAAAGTCGGGCTGGAAGTAGAAGTCGGCCACGATCACCGCCGGCTTTTCCTTGCGGAGTGAACTGATCGCGCGGCGCACGGTGAATTCGGTCTGTACCCGGTAGCCCAGGCGTTCGTATACGGGCCGCAAATTCGGGTGGCCGAGCAGTTCGATGACGGAAAGCAGGGTGCGGGAAGCGGGGGTGTTCATGCGTGGGGATCAAAGCATTGCGCGAGAGCGGCCAGTATAAAAGGCGCGTCGGGAAAACCGGCGGCAACACGCTCGCGGCCCCTGCGCGACAGCGGCTATAGTCTCGCTCATGGCCCTGCTCGAAATCCGCGCTATCACCCGTCGCTTCGGCGCCTTCGAGGCGGTGGGGGGCGTCAGCTTCGCGGTGGAAAGAGGCGAATTCTTCACCTTGCTGGGGCCGTCCGGCTGCGGCAAGACCACCATCCTGCGCATGATTTCCGGCTTTGATCTGCCGGATGCCGGCCGGATTCTTCTGGATGGCCATGATCTGGCGGGCACCCCGGCCGAGCGTCGCCCCATCCACACCGCATTCCAGAGTTACGCGCTGTTCCCGCATCTCACCGTCGGCCGGAACGTCGCCTTCAGACTCCACCCGACCAGGTTCTTGCGCGTGCCCCACATCAACCCCTTGAGTACTTTCTTGTCCGTGTCGCCCAGCGCCTCACGCACGGCTACCGGGTTGCCGCGCATTTCTTCCCTTCGCACCGCATCCATCGCCTCCACAGCCAAGGCGGCCACATGAAAGCGGCCAAAGCGGATGGCCGCTTGCGGCAGCAATTTCCCCACCCCCTTGGTGTAAGACGCGCTCATGTCCATGAAAACGTGTTCCACCATATCGGGGTTGCCACCATGCGCCACCAGGTCGCTGGCAAAGGCCTCGGCCGTTTCGTGGTCGCGTCCAGGGCAAGCGAACAACAAACGTTTGGCGTCGAGATCATGGGCCACCGTGATGTATTCATGGCCGCGCTTGACGTTGGTTTCGTCGATGCCGACGTGGCGAACATCGCTCATGTCATCTTCGGTGCGGGCGTCCTTGATGTAGTCGTCGATACGCGCCCACAACCGCTTGGCAGCGACCCGCAGCAGGTTCGCGGCTTGGGCGACTGGCATCTACTGACACAAGGGCAACCCCAATGCCTCGAACAGCAGGGTGAAACCACTGCCTTCCCGTACCCAAGGTACGGCGATCCGGGTGGTCTTGCCGCAAGCCCTACACTTCACACGGGGGACATCGGCATGCAGCCACGCTTCAGACTGGAAGAAATCGAGATGGCGCCAGTCGCGCCGCGCGCGGTCATGAATGCCTTGCTCGGTCGCGCCACAGGCGGGGCATATGCGCCGCTTGGCGGTGTTCAGCTCAACCTTCTCAACTTCCCACGGTGCATGAAGGCCCAAGGCCGTGGTGAACAAGGTTTCAATGGCTACGCATCATAGGATGCTCCCTCGCTCTCAACAGGCTTCGATTGAGCCACAGCCGCCATGCCTGTTGAAGTCAATTGCAACTGGAAACGGCATAGAGCATTCAAACCTCTCTGGAGAAAATCATGGAACTGGTCTGCCCCGCCTGCGGCGCGGTCAATCGCGTGCCGGATGATCGTCTGCGACAACAGCCGAAATGCGGCAAATGCGGCGCCGAGGTGGTGCCGGCGCAGCCGATTGATTTGAATGCCGGCACCTTCACCAAGTTCGTCGGCCGCGATGGGCTGCCGGTGCTGGTGGATTTCTGGGCGCCGTGGTGTGGGCCGTGCAAGATGTTCGCGCCGACCTATACGCGGATGGCCGGCCAGTACGCCGGCCGGGTGCGTTTCGCCAAGGTGAACACCGAGGCGGAGCAGGGACTGGCCGGGCAGCACAACATCCGCAGCATTCCGACGCTGGCCTTGTTCAAGGGCGGGCGCGAGGTGGATCGGGTGTCGGGGGCGTTGTCGGCGCGGCAACTGGAGGACTGGTTGCGGGGGCATTGATGTGGCGCCGGCATCCTTGCCGGCGGGGTTTAAAGACGCCGGCAAGGATGCCGGCGCTACAGTTGCGCGAGTGCTTCCAGCAAATGCCGCGCCAGTGGCTCGGCCATTTCCTCGCTGCTTATCGAGACGCCTAGGTCGCGCGTGCGGGTGACTTCCAGGCCGGGGTAGCCGCAGGGGTTGATGGCCTGGAAGGGGGCGAGGTCCACATCGACGTTGAGGCTGAGGCCGTGGTAGGTGCAGCCGCCCTTCACGCGCAGGCCGAGGGCGGCGATCTTGGCGCCGGCGACGTAGACGCCGGGGGCGCCTTCGCGGCGCGCGGCGGCGATGCCGTGTTCGGCCAACAGGTCGATGAGGGCTTGCTCCATACGCCGCACCAGTTCGCGCACGCCATAGCCGCGCCGTTTCAGGTCGATCAGGAGATAGGCGACGATCTGGCCGGGGCCGTGATAGGTGATCTGGCCGCCACGGTCGATGGGCACCACCGGGATGCCGACGTCGGTGAGCAGGTGTTCCGGCTTGCCAGCTTGGCCCTGGGTGAATACGGGGGGGTGTTCCAGCAGCCAGATTTCGTCCGGGGTCTCCGCGCCACGCCGCGCGGTGAAGTCTTGCATGGCGCGCCAGGTGGGTTCGTAGTCAACCTTGCCGAGGCGGCGAATCAGAGGGGGTGGAAAAACAGCCGGCTGGATACCGAAGGGTAGGGGCTTCATCAAGCCGGTGCTACCAGTCACAGCCCGCGCGCCGCCAGCCACTCTTCCAGGGTGAGCATCACCCAGAGCATCTTGCCGAAGTAGGTGGCGTGGCCGGACAGGTGTTCGTCGCGCAGGTGGTCGATGTAGGCGGGGGTGAGCAGGCCGCGCTTGCGGAAGTCGGAGAGGCGATCCTCGATGCGCTCGCGCAGTGGCGCGTAGTCCCTGGCCCAGACGCCGAAGGGCAGGCCGAAACCGTGTTTGCTTTTGTCGATGATCTCATCGGGCAGGAAGCCTTTCAGCGCGGTCTTGAAGAACCAGCGCAGGTATTGCCCCTTCACTTTCCAGTCGGGCGGGATTTCGCCGGAGAAATCGACGATGGCGTCATCCATCAGCGGGTAGCGGACTTCAATGCCGGCCGCCTCGGTCATGCCGCCGACCTTTCTGAGGTCGTTGTCGGCCAGTGTGAACTTGATGTCCAGGTGCAGCATGCGGTTGATGTAGGACTGGGAGTCGGCGCGGTCGTACACCTCTTTCAGCCAGTCGTGGGGCTGGTGTTCGTCAATGCCGGCAAGAAAATCCGCCGTGAACATTTCCGAAAGCGGTTGCCGGTAGATGAAGTTGTACGACTCCATGCGTTCCGGCAGCGGGGTATTGGCCTGGCGCAAATAGCTTTGCAGCTTGGCACCCGGCCCCAGGGCGCCCATGCCGGGCAGATTGGCGAGCGGCTCGATCAGGCCGCCGCGCAGGAAACCGGGCAGTTGGTGGTAGGCCTCGAACACCTTCTGTTTGGCGTAGCGCGCGTTGCCGCCGAAGTATTCGTCGCCGCCGTCGCCGGCCAGCAGGATCTTGTGGCCGTCGGCCGCCGCCAGCTTGGCGCAGAAATAGGCGGGCACGGCGGAGTCGTTGCCGAACGGCTCGTCGTAGTAGGCGGAAATGATCGGCAGCGCCTCCATGATGTCTTCCGGCCGCATGTAGTACTCGTGCATGTCGAGGCCGAAATGCTTGCCGGCGAGGCGGGCGTATTCCATTTCGTCGAAGCCCGCCGCCGGGAAGCCGATGGAGTAGGTGCGCGCCTGGCCGGCGACCTTTTTCAACATGCCGGAGACCGTGGAACTGTCGGTGCCGCCGGAGAGAAAGGTGGCGACCTCGTCGTCGCCCTTGGCGCGCGTCACACCGTCGCGGATCAGGTCAAGGAAGCGCGCCTTCTGTTCCTCGAAGTCGTGGCGCGGCGCATCACGGTATTTCAGCGCCCAGTAGAAGCCGCGCTTGACCTGGCCACCCTTGCAGGTCGCCCATTGGCCGGGCAACAGTTTTTCCACGCCTTGATAGACGCTGCCGGGCGCCGGCACGACATGGAAATACAGGTAATTGAACAGGCCCTGCGGGTCGAGTTCGCGGCCCACCGCCGGATGCGCCGCCACCAGGTCGGCGCGGCTGGCGAACACGCAGGCGTCCGGATGCGCGGCGAAGGCCAGTGCGTGGTCGCCGATGCGGTCGAGCGCGAGAAAGACGCAATCCTGCTCATGGTCGATCAGGGCCAGGGAGAAGCTGCCGTGAATGTGGGCGGGGGCGTCATTGCCATGCGCGCGCCAGAGCCGGGCCAGCGCCACGGCGGGGGGCAGCGCCCGCAAGTCGGGGTTTTTGAAAGTGGGGCGTCCGGCGATGGCGCAGGACAACCCCGCTTCCTGATGCAGTCCGCCACCCCAGGCGGCGAGCGTCGCCGCCGCGCCGGCTTGCCGCTCCAGGCCCGCAGGTTGCGGCCGGGCGGCGCCTTGCCACATCTTCTCGAAAGTGCCGTCGGGAGCCGTGCCCCGCCACCCCATCAAACCACGCATCTTGCGTCCTCTCTCCTGTTCATGACTCTTTGGCGCGCCGCCCGTTCAGGCCCGGCCTGGCTCGATCAGGTCATTGCCGCTTGCCTGCCTATTTGGCCTTCGGCTCGGCGGTCTTGGGATAGTTCGCGGCATCCAGCAGACGGCCCCAGGTGGCGGCGTCGAAGCCTTTGTGGTGGCTGCCGCCGACCACGATGACGGGCACATCGACGGCACCCGTCAGCTTCTTCAACTCGACCGCGATCTCAAGTTCCTTGGACGGGTCTTTCGGAGTGTAGGGAATGCCGCGCTGCTTCAGGAAATCCGTGGCCTGATCGCAAAACTGGCCGCAGGCGGTGACATACAGCGTCACCGGGCTCAGGTTTTTCGCCTGCTTGAGTTCGTAGGAGGCCTTGTCCACCTCCACCACATTGCCCTTGCCCTTGAGTTTTTGCGATTGCTTCGCGCTGGGCGGCGGTGGCTGATCGGAATAGGACACCGCGCCGCGCTCATCCACCCAGCGATACAGCTCGCCCGCCTGGGCGGCGGCGCCAACGAACAGCAATAAAACAAGTCCGATTTTGAGCATGGTTATTTCCCGAATGACACGCGGGCACATTTTAGCGCGACGACATGTAACACCGGGACGCTATCCTTCAGGGCCTTGCCGGCGTTTTTCAAAGACGCCGGCAAGGATGCCGACGCTACATGAACGCGACTCGGCTAACATTGCGCCTCATGCGGCAATTGATCCTCGACCTCCGTCCCGATTCCCCCCCCGATTTCAGCAACTATCTGCCCGGCCCCAATGTCGAGGCGCTGGCGGCGTTGCGCGCCCATGCGCCTGGCTGCGCGCGCGAGCCCCTGCTTTACCTCTGGGGCGAGGCGGGGGTGGGCAAGAGCCATCTGCTGCGGGCCTGGGCAGGCGCGCTGGGCGCCGTTTTGCCCGGCGCCGGAGCCCCCCTGCCGGAACCGCCGCTACCCGTTCTGGCGGTGGATGATGTGGACACCCTCGACGCGGACAACCAGATTCTCCTGTTTGGCTTGATCAACTCGGCGCGCGAGCAGGGTGGCCTGCTGCTCGCCAGCGGCACCCTGCCGCCCGCGCAATTGGCCTTGCGCCCCGATCTGGCGACACGCCTGGCGCAAGGCCTGGTGTTTCGCCTGTTGCCCCTGTCCGACGCAGACAAGGCCGCCGCCCTGACGATCCGCGCCGAGGGGCGCGGCCTGCGCCTGCCGGAGGAAGTGACCCGTTATCTGCTTACCCACTCGCGCCGTGATTTGCCGCGCCTGCTCGCCACCGTGGATGCGCTCGACACCTTTTCCCTGAGCCGCAAACGACCGGCTTCCGTGCCCCTGCTCAAGGAATTGCTGCAACAGCGCTTGCCCTTGTGATGCGCCTGCTGGTCGCCATCAGCCATCACGGCCTGGGCCATCTGGCGCAGGCCGCGCCGGTGCTCAACGCCCTGCTCGTAGCCCGTCCGGATATGGAGTTCCTGATTTGGAGTGGCGTGTCGCGGGCCGCCCTGGCGGCGCGCATCCAGGCCCCGTTCCGGCATCGCCACGAAGCGGCCGATGTCGGGCTCGCCATGCGCGACGCGGTGCGGGTGAACGTGGAAGCAAGCCGCGCGGCCTACCTGGACTTTCATCGGGATTGGGAGGCGCGGGTGGTGCTGGAAGCGGGCTGGCTGCGCGAAGCGGGCATCACCGGCGTGCTCGCCGACGCCGCCTGCCTGCCACTGGCCGCCGCCGCCTGCGCCGGCATTCCCGGCGTGGCCCTGTGCTCGCTGAACTGGGTGGACATCGCCGGCGCCTATCTGGCGGAGCAAGACGGCATGGCGCGGGTGCTGGAACAAATGGCTGCGGCCTACCGCTCGGCGCGCGCCTTTCTGCGCGCCATGCCCGCCATGCCCATGCCCTGGCTGGAGAACCGTGAAACCGTGCCCCCCATCGCCGCCCTCGGCATGGAACGTGGCGCGGAATTGAGGACGCGGCTTGCCTTGCCTCGGGACGAGCGCCTGGTTCTGATCGGCTTTGGCGGCATCGGTTACCAGACGGCGCGGTCCTTGCCTGCGTTGGCGGGAGTGCGCTGGCTGGTGCCCGACGACTGGCGTGAGAAACGCATGGATATGATTCCCTTCGCGCGCGCCGGCCTGCCCTTCCTCGACCTGCTCGCTTCCTGCGACGCGCTGGTCACCAAGGTCGGCTACGGCAGCTTCGTGGAAGCCGCTGCGGCGGGCGTTCCGGTGCTCTACATCGACCGCCCGGACTGGCCGGAAGCCCCGTTTCTGGTCGAATGGCTGCGGCAAAACGCGGAGGCAGAGTCCATCGCGGAAAGCGATCTTTTCGAGCCCGGCATCGCGGCGCCGTTGGCGCGGTTGCTGACGCTGGCGCCGCGCGCTGGTGTCGCGGCGCCGGGAGCGGAGCAGGCGGCGAGGCGCATCCTGGAATTGTTCGCCGGCTAATTCTCATGTCTCGATGAGACACCCTGGTGATGAAACGCGCCGTAGGAGCGGGCTTGCCTGCGGTAGCAACCGCAGAAATCGCGGGCAAGCCCGCTCCTACGGGGCCGTTCATTTCACCTTAAACGCGCTTCCTGCGCGGCTCGTAGTGCACGACGCCGCGCATGATTTCCGAGTAAGGAAATTGGCCGATGTCGCCGTAGCGTTCCACGCCTTCGCCAACCAGCATGGCGACGTCGGCATGGTCGGCGCCCAGGGCTTCCTTCAAACCCAATACCCCGCCGCATTGCGCGCGGATTTCCTTGCCGAACGGCCAGGCCTGGTTGGCATCCATGTGCAGGGCAAAACGGGTGTTGACGTGGAGCGCCCGGTAAAACACCAGGCAGGATTGATTGGAAACCTCGTGGCCGCAGGTGATGGCTTCCCGTTCAGCCAGCAGCAACTTGCGCGCGTGCATGCAGGAGACGCAGCGGGAGAGCAGGCCGCGCTCGAACGGGCAGGGCCGGTTGATGGCCGCGTCGCGCGCCTGTTTGTAGGCTTCTTCGTTGTAACCGGACATGTGAGGCGTGAGGGGGGGGATTCAGTAATCGTCGCCGGCCAGCGAGGGGTCCAGTTCACGCGGTTGCGAGAGGACGTCTTCGGCGGTGAGTTCGTTTTCGGCGAAGATCATCTTGATCGTGTGCCCGGAAGCGGGGTCGAGGCCACGACGCAACACGTTGGCGAGGGCCTTGGCTTCCTTGAAGCTGTCGGCATGGCCCTGTTTTTCCAGGAGATTGAACGGGCCACCGATCTTGTAGATGAAGTAGGGCATGCGGGAACTCCGAATATAGTCGAGTGAAATTGTCGGCTATTGGCGAAGCGGCCGCAAGTTCGAGTCGCAACGGCGCTATGTCCCGTAGGGACGGTATCCTTCATGGCCCGCCGTCCTGCCTTCGCCAGACGAAAACGCCGGCAGGATGCCGGCGCTACATCAGGCGGCACTACATCAGCTCAACTTGCCGTGGCAGTGCTTGTACTTCTTGCCGGAACCGCACGGGCAGGGATCGTTGCGGCCGACCTTGGCATGGTCGCGCTCGAACGGGTGCGGAGCGGCGGCGGTTTCCTCGGCGGCGCTGGCCAGGGCTTCCTCATAGTCGGCGTGGTGGTACTGCACGTTGCTGAGGTCTTCCTGGACTTCCACGTCTTCCACATCCTCCGCGCCACGGATCTGCACGGTCAGGGTGACCTGGGTGGCTTCCTCGGCGATGGTGTTGAGCATGCGCTCGAACAGTTCGAAGGCTTCCCGCTTGTATTCCTGTTTCGGGTTCTTGGCCGCGTAGCCGCGCAGGTGGATGCCCTGGCGCAGGTGGTCCATCGCCGCCAGGTGCTCGCGCCAGTGGCTGTCCAGGCTTTGCAGCAGGATGGCGCGTTCGAAGTTGCGCATGCCGGGAGCGCCGGCCAGTTCGATCTTGGCTTCGTAGGATTGGTTGGCGGTGTCCAGGATGCGCTCGCGCACGGCTTGCTCATCCAGGCGCTCGTCGGCGTCCAGCCATTCCTGGATCGGGCAGTGCAACTGGTATTGCCCGGCCAGGGTCTGTTCCAGGCCGGCCGGATCCCATTGTTCGGCCAGGCTGCCGGGGGGGATGTAATTGCTGATGGTGTCGCCCAGCACCTGGGCGCGCATGCCGAGGATGCCATCGTAGACATCCTGGCTTTCCAGCAACTCGTTGCGCTGGCCGTAAATGACCTTGCGCTGGTCATTGGCGACGTCGTCGTATTCCAGCAATTGCTTGCGGATGTCGAAGTTGCGCTGTTCCACCTTGCGCTGCGCCGATTCCAGGGAGCGGTTGACCATCGGGTGCTCGATGGCTTCGCCTTCCGGCATCTTCAGGCGATCCATGATGCTCTTCAGGCGCTCGCCGCCGAAGATGCGCAGCAACGGGTCGTCCAGCGACAGGTAGAAACGCGAGGAACCGGGGTCGCCCTGACGTCCGGAACGGCCGCGCAACTGGTTGTCGACGCGGCGCGATTCATGCCGTTCGGTACCGATGATGTGCAGGCCACCGGCTTCCAGAACGGTGGCATGGCGCGGCTTCCAGGCTTGCTTGATGGCGGCGGCGCGGGCGGCTTTTTCCTCGTCGGAGAGGTTCTCGGCGAGGCGGATCAGGTCGAGTTCCTTGGCGATGCCACCACCGAGCACGATGTCGGTGCCGCGACCGGCCATGTTGGTGGCGATGGTGATGGCGCCGGGCAGGCCGGCCTGCGTGACCACCTGCGCTTCGTGCGCGTGCTGCTTGGCGTTGAGCAACTGGTGCGGCAGTCCTTCGTGCGTGAGCCGCGCCGAAAGGAACTCGTTCACCTCGATCGAGGTGGTGCCCACCAGCACCGGCTGGCCACGCTTGTGGCAGTCGCGGATGTCCTCGACCACCGCCGTCCATTTTTCCTCGGCGGTGCGGTAGACCAGATCGTTCATGTCCTTGCGGACCATCGGCAGGTTGGTCGGGATGATGACCGTCTCCAGGCCGTAGATCTGCTGGAATTCGTAGGCTTCGGTATCCGCCGTGCCGGTCATGCCGGACAGCTTCTTGTACATGCGGAAGAAGTTCTGGAAGGTGATCGAGGCGAGCGTCTGGTTCTCGCGCTGGATCGCCACGCCTTCCTTGGCTTCCACGGCCTGGTGCAGGCCGTCGGACCAGCGGCGGCCCTGCATCAGGCGGCCGGTGAACTCGTCGACGATGATGACCTCGTTGTTCTGCACCACGTAATGCTGATCCTTGAAATACAGCACGTGGGCGCGCAGGGCGGCGTAGACGTGGTGCATCAGGGTGATGTTGGCGGGGTCGTAGAGGCTGGTGCCGGGCGCGAGGATGCCGAGTTCGGTGAGGATGCCTTCCACCCGCTCGTGGCCGCGTTCGGTCAGGGTCACCTGGTGCTGCTTCTCGTCCACCACGTAGTCGCCGACCGCGCAGCGATTTTCTTCCGGCTCGTCGTCCTTGTTATCCCGCTCCTGGCGTTCCAGGCGCGGCGGCACGGCGTTCATGGCCTGGTACATGGCGACGTTGTCGTCGGCCTGGCCGGAGATGATGAGCGGGGTGCGCGCCTCGTCGATCAGGATCGAGTCCACCTCGTCGACGATGCCGTAGTTGAGCGGCCGCTGCACCCGTTGCGAGGGCTCGAACACCATGTTGTCGCGCAGGTAGTCGAAGCCGAATTCGTTGTTGGTGCCATAGGTGATGTCGGCGTTGTAGGCGGCCTGCTTTTCCTCGTGGTTGAGCTGCGCCAGGTTGCAACCCGTGGTCAGCCCGAGGAAGCCGTAGACGCGCCCCATCGTCTCGGCATCGCGCGAGGCGAGGTAGTCGTTGACCGTGACGATGTGCACACCCTTTCCCGGCAGGGCGTTGAGATAGGCGGACAGGGTGGCCATCAGGGTCTTGCCTTCGCCCGTGCGCATCTCCGCGATCTTGCCGTCGTTGAGTGCCATGCCACCGATCAACTGCACGTCGAAATGGCGCATGCCATGCACCCGCACGGCGGCTTCGCGCACGGCGGCGAACGCTTCAGGCAGCAACGCCGCCAGGGCCTCGCCTTTTTCCAGGCGTGCCCGGAATTCGGCGGTCTTGCCGCGCAGTTGCTCATCGGAAAGCGCCTGGTAGGCCGATTCCAGGACGTTGACCTTGGCGACCACGCCCCGGCACTGTTTCAACAGACGGTCATTGCGGCTGCCGAAGACTTTCTTGAGTAGGTTGGAAATCATGAAAAATGAAGGAGATAGGAGGGAATTTGGGAATCCGGGCGATGCTACCATACCCCGGTTAATGGCCCCTTAAGGGCGGCGTGGCCTGGAAAGACACGCCCCATGCCTCACCTCGACAATGGCCTATCGCCCCTCCCCCCTGCAACGCATCCGCGGCATTCTGCGCAACGACCCGACCCTGGCCGTCGCCCTGCCGGAAGCCGAGCGCATGCGCGAACTCAATCGCCGCTTCGCCGGCGTGGTGCCACCCGCTGTGGCGCGCGCCTGCCGGGTGGTGGCGATCCAGGGGGAAACGGCCCTGCTCTATTGCGCCAACGGCGCGGCCGCCAGTCGCGTGCGCAGCCAGGCAACCGGGGTGGCCGGGGTTCTGGCGCGGCCCGAGGCGCCGGTGCTGGCGGTGAAGGTGAAAGTACGCGCCGACTGGACCCTGCCGGAGAAACGCGAGAAAGCGGGGATGGGCGCGGCCGCCCTGAACGCGTTCCGCGACCTCGACGGCACTTTGCCGGAGGGCGACCTGAAAACCGCCGTGGATGCCCTGTTGGCGCGGCGACGCGGCTGACGGCCTGCGTTTACAATCGCGCCCCATGATCCCCAGTTCAAATATTTTCCTGGTCGGCCTGATGGGTTCCGGCAAGACCACCATCGCCAAACTGCTGGCCAGGCATCGCGGCCTGGCTTTTGTCGATTCTGACCAGGAAATCGTCGCGCGCTGCGGTGTTTCCATTCCCACCATTTTCGAGATCGAAGGCGAAGAAGGTTTTCGCAAACGCGAAGTCTGCGTGATCGACGAACTCAGCCGGCGCCAGGGCATCGTCCTGGCCACCGGCGGCGGTGCCGTCCTCCGCCCGGAGAATCGCGCCAACCTGAAGGGGCGCGGCGCCGTGGTGTATCTCCGCTGCCAGCCGCGCGAGTTGTACCTGCGCACCCGCCACGACAAGAATCGCCCCCTGTTGCAAACCGATGATCCGCTGAGGAAGCTCCAGGAACTCTACGCGGCGCGCCATGCGCTCTATATGGAAGCCGCCGACATCGTTCTGGACTCCGGGCGGCAGAGCGCGCACTGCCTGGTGCGCCGCCTGGAAAACAGTCTCGATCTGGCCGGCGTGGCGCGTTGCGAGAAATGCACACCCTCTCCGGCCTGCTGATTGCCGTGCTGGCCGTTTTCCCGGCCTGGATGCTACGGGTGGCGCGCAATCCGGTGTTCGTCGCTCAACCCCTCGCGGGTGTGTGTGCCACCGATCCCGACTCTCTCCGGCCGCGCGCCAGGCATGTCCACTGAACGACCGCACCGCCGGCGCTACGAATTTGCGCGACATCGCGGCCTGCTGCTCTGGCTTGGCCTGCTCTACCTGGTGTTTGTCGTCTACGGCAGCCTGGTGCCGCTGGATTACCACGCCATCCCCTGGGCCGAGGCGGTGGCGAAGTTCCGCGACATTCCCTTTTTGGATCTCGGCATCGGCTCGCGCGCGGACTGGATGGCCAACCTGTTGCTGTTCATCCCCCTGGCGTTCCTCTGGAGCGGCGCCCTCGCGCATGGGCGCCATGCCGCCCTCGGCGCGGTGTTGACCATATTCGTCTGGCTGGCGGCGGCGGCCTTGAGCTTGGGTATCGAATTCACCCAGTTGTTCTTCCCGCAGCGCACGGTGTCACAGAACGACATCGTGGCGGAAGCGCTGGGCGCCATCATCGGCGTGGCGTGCTGGTGGGGTTTCGGCGCCCGCCTGCTGGCCTGGTATGAGGGCTGGCATCGCGAACGCGAGCCGGCGGCCCTGGCGGAACGCGCGGCCTGGGCCTATCTCGTCGCGCTGGTCGGCTACAACGTGCTGCCGCTGGATTTGACCATCAGCGTGGTCGAGGTCTACCACAAGTGGCAGGAAGGCAAGCTCAACCTCATCCCCTTCGCCGGCCTGCCGGCCGACCCCGCCCATGCCCTGTTCGAACTCGCCACCGACGCCCTGCTCTGGGTGCCCCTGGCCTGGCTCTGGCATGCGCGCGCGGGACGCGACAGCGTCAAGGTCTGGCGCATGGCCTTCCTGGCCGCGGTCGCGCTGGAGTTCATGCAGTTGTTCGTCTACTCGCGCGTGAGCGATGTGACCGACCTGTTCACCGGGGCGCTGGGCGCGGGCGTGGGCGCCTGGCTGGGCAAACGCCAATTCGGCGCGCGCGGAGTCGCGGCGGCGGCTCGCGTTCCCCATTCCATCACCTCCCTCTGGCTACGCTTCGCTCTCGCCCTGGCCTGGATGCTGATCCTGGCGGGGGTGTTCTGGTACCCGTTCGAGTTCCGCGCCGACGGCGATTTCGTGCGCGAGCGCATGGCCTTTCTGGAGCGGGTGCCATTCCAGGTGTACTACTTCGGCACGGAATTCCGCGCCATCACCGAGGTGTTCCACAAGACCCTGTTCTTCGCCCCGCTCGGCGCCTTCCTGGCCTGGTGGGTGAGCGGCCTGTCCTGGCGCTGGCGCGGCTACGCGGCGGCGGCCTCATGGCTCGCCCTGGTCGCCACCGCGCTGGGCATCGAACTCGGCCAGGTACTACTGCCTGGCAAGTTTCCGGATACGACCGACTGGTTTCTGGAAAGCGCGGGGGGGGTGTCGGGATATGCCTTGTTCAGGATCATCCGAAACCGGTTATCAGCGGGATCCAGGCCGGGTAGAAGATTGGCGCTGGCGACGGCAGGCCGCCCGAAAACATACGGAAACGCGCAAACTCCCTCGACAACGAGCCTCAATGGCTGACGCGGAACCAGAATGCGAGATATTGCCCTCCTGCTGATTCTCATGGCCCTGGGCTGGGTGGTCTGGCTAAGGCCCTGGCTGGGGGTTCTGGGACTGGCCGTGCTCAACATCACACATCCCCAGGCCGCCGCCATCGGAATCATGAAGGATGCCCCGGTCTACCTGATGTTCTTCGCATTCACCCTCCTCGCCGCCGGCTACAGGATGGTCAGGAATCAGCAACTCCCAACGTTTGTTTTCGATTGGCGTATCGCCTGCCTGGCGCTGCTCTGGGCGTTGTTCGTATTCACGACCATCCATTCCAGTGTGCCCTGGATGGCCTGGGACAGGCTTTGGCAGACCAGCGCAGTCATGATGGCCGCGTTGCTCGCCTGGTGGCTCATCGACACAAGGGAAAAACTGTTCTGGCTGCTCATCGTCATCGCCACGTCCATTGCGCTATACACCCTCAAAGGGGGCTACTGGGCCGTGATGACCGGCTTCCATGACCGCGTCTACGGCCCCCCCGGCAGCCAGTTCTATGGCAACAATGAATTCGCCGTGGTCGTGGCGATGAACATTCCACTTCTTGTCCTCTGGTACAGACAGTGCGGTAACCGCCAATTGCGCGGTGTACTGGCAGTCATGGTGGGCCTCAGTTATGTGGCGGTGATCTCATCCTGGTCGCGCGGCGGGATACTCGCACTGGCCGCCATGACCCTGCCGCTGCTCTGGCACAGTAATCGCCGTGTTCGCGCCGTTCTTCTGCTGGGCATCGGAATTTTGGGTATTTCCGCCTTCCTGCCAGAGGACTGGTTTACCCGCATGGGCACGCTGACGGCCGTCCAGCGGGACGAGTCCGCCATGGGGCGCATCGAGGTCTGGAGGGTGGGGCTACACCAAGCCTTCGAGCACCCCCTGCGGGGCGTGGGTTTCGAGGGTTGGCGCTTCGCGAACCTCGATACGCCGGGCTACCGGGATTGGCACAGCGCTTATGTGCAGATGATGGCCGAGCACGGCCTGATCGGCCTTGGCCTCTGGCTTGCCCTCTTGCTGGGCACCATGCTCGGGCTCGCGCGCCTCTCGGCCGAAGGTTCCGCATGGGAGTCGGAAACCGCCCGGATGCTCCTCGCCACGTTATCCGCCTATACGGTTGGAGCGGTCTTCCTCAGCATCGCCTACTGGGAGCTCTACTTTCTCCTGATCATCGGTACGGCGCGCATATACGGATTCGCCGAAGCGGGGAAGCCTCCCTGAGGCCAGGTCGACATTTTCCCCCTCTCCACCACCGTATTTCAGGCGACCGGACAGGATCACGCCTCGCGAGCTAGTGTCGTTATTTTTTACACAACGTTTGCCGCACATTCACAGCCACACGAATATTGCAGTATTTACAATTGGTTATCTTATTGGCATGAAAATTGCGCGCAATCATGCACAATTTTCGGTCCGTGAATGAACCGCGCTGACCAGGAGTGCAGCAATGAATGACCGCTTTCTATCAATGACACACCGCCTGATGCTGGCCGCGCTTTTCGCGACGGCTCTGCCGGCTTGGGCGACCTATGATCGCTACGACATCCTGACCACCACTGTCTCCGGAACCACAACCGGGGTCGGTGCCATTCATTTCAACAGTGACGTCGCGGTTGATGGCCTTTATGACGTGACGCTCGAAGCCAGCGACAGCGTGAAAATCAATCTTGGTGGATCGTACGGCGAATTCACTTTCAATCAACGCAGGTTGGACAAGCCCTCTCCCGTACAGGCGCTGGTCGCCACAACCCTGGACATGACACCTGACCCAGGTGCTAATGCCGGCAATCCGAAATATGAGGATCTGACATCACCCCAAGGCTCCAACGTGGAAGGCTTAAGGGGTCGGCTTTACGGCAGCAAGAAAATCGGATTCGCAACCGTGACACTCGTCCTGGTTCTCGATTCGCAAGCGCAAGTTCCGCTCTACATGAAGACCTATGAGGTTCGCGCCGTCGACGCGAACCTTGAACCCGTTTCCGGCGCGCCCCTCGCCAGCGGCAAATATGGCATCCTCAATCAGCATGCCATTCCCGAACCGGGCGCCATCGCTCTGCTGCTTGCCGGCATCGGCGCATTCTGGGTCGCCTCCAGGCTCGCGAGGCCACGCCACAAAATTCATTCAACTGAGAGATAAGCCATGAAACCGAACAGATTTGTGGTGCTGACCTGCACAACATTTCTTCTAGCGAGCGGCGCGGCGGATGCCGCTCTCATCGGAAGTTTTACCTTCAACGACAAGGGCAGCGCCTCCACCTTGATTGCCAGCGCGGCCAATGGCACGGGGAACTATGCCTACTCCGGCGCGGGTTTTACCCTGGACCACATCACTTTCAGCGGCACGGTGTCGCCAAACGCGGGGCTCTGGTTCTTCACCTACGATCCGGGTGGACCCGACGAATTCACTTATGACTACCGCACGACGCTGGATGACCTGAATGTACAGATCAGCGTCGGCGGGAACGACTATCTGCTTGACCTCGGATCGGGCGGCGCCTTCGGCAAGGCCTATGATCCTTTCGGCGGATCCTTGATCCCTCCCACCAGTCCCGCCCCCCCCCCCAACCCCGACGATTTGCTTGTGTCGGGAACGTTGTCCCTCGGCAATCTCGCGATCTCCAACGGCAACATCTTCAATTTCGTGTTCTTTGAGGATCTGGTCGACAACGTGGTGAGCCAGAACGCGTTCTCCAACGCGGCGTCATTGCCAAGTACCTACCAGATCGGTCTTCCGGATGCCGCCTGGAAGAACATCACATTCACGATTTACAGCAAGGATCAGACGACAGGTTCGAACGTACCCGAGCCGGCCACCCTCGCATTGTTGAGCCTTGGCTTGATAGGCTTGGGTTTGGCGCGTAGGCGCTGAACCCGGTCAACCGAGGCTTTCCACCTTCTGGCGGCGCGCTGGAACACGGATTTTCCTTCCCATGCGCCCGACTGGACGTGCCGGTGAGCAAATTCAACGGCTGTTGATATTTCGTTATTTCTGATCCACGACGCCGGGCCGATCCAGGGATGGCGGCCCCTCCCCTCCCTTTCATTTCCCACTCCCGACTCCACGCTTGATCGCTCGAACGATAGACCACGGCGATGGGATGCGCCTCATTGCTGCGGTGTCCGGGATTCTCTGGCAGGCATTTTTCCTGCTCGCCCCCTTCCATCCAGGCAGGCTGCCTGTCCTGGATGTCTTCGCCATTGCCCCGGAGATACTGGCCCGCGCCTGGGCGGTCACCCCGCAATCGCTGTCCAGCCTGCTGCTGGCCGCGCCCCCCGCCTTTTTTCTGCTAGGAACGCTTTGGCATGGGCGCGGCCGCGCGCGCTCCGCGATACTGGCCTTTCTATTCCTGAGTTTGATGGCGCTTGCCCTGGTCGTGGCACAGGCTCTCCTGCAGCCTCGGCTGCTCACCGCTCCCAGCCTCCCCGCGATGGAAGCGGGCACCCTGCTAGGACTATCGGCTTGGTGGTTCTTCGGTCCTTCCCTTGCTCATCGGGCAAAGCCACTTCTGGAGGCGTTGAGCCGATCGCCCTGGCCCGCGCTTGGCGTGGCCATGATTTCATTGTTGCCCCTGGCATGGGGAGCGCCTCTGCCGGAAACGCGGCTGGCGCTGGATGACCTCAAGAGCGCGGGCGCCCCGCTTTATCAGCTCATCAAAGGGGGGATCGTCTGGGTACCCGTCGGCCTGCTCTATGCCATCCTGAGCAGGGGCAAGATACTGCGTCTCTGGGCACTGGTCGTCATGCTGGTCTTCGTTCTGGAGGTGCCCGTCTTTCTCGATCGCCTGCCGCTGGACGAAATTCGACTGCTGTTACTTGGCTATCTCGGTATTCTGGCGGGCATCTGGCTGGGCGAGCGCAGCCTCTGGAAAGGGGCGCTGTCCACGAGTACACGGGTGTCCCGGGATGTGGCGCCGCCGATTTCCGCGCGTCCACCCGAAGAGGCGTTTCGCGAAGGTGATGAATCCCACTCCGCGCGCGTGGCCGAAACGGCCAGGGTCGGAGCAATACACTCCCCGCGACACAGACACCGCCACAAAGCGGGAAAAAACCGCCGCGCGCACCCAATGCGCTGGCTTGCGGGGATGCTCCTTCTGCCAGCGGCCATCGCCGGCGTGGCCGACTTTCCCATGTGGCAGTGGGGCCTCAGTCTGGGCCTGGCGCTTTATGTGGCGGCGCTTTGGCGGTGGCCTCTGGTCTGGCTTGTGGTGGTACCCGCTGCTTTGCCCCTGCTGGACCTGGCGCCCTGGACCGGGCGTTTTTTTCTCGATGAGTTCGACCTGCTGATGTTGACCACCGCCGGCACACTGTTCCTGCGTGGGCGCCGTTGGCCCGGCGTGGAATGGACCCCGCTGTGGCCGCTGCTTCTGTTGTATGGCGCCAGCCTGCTGATCAGCCTGTTGTTGGGGTTAGGGTCGCCCCCCCCCCTGGATGGCAACGCTTTTTCCAATTACTGGAGCCCTTACAACAGCCTGCGTGTAGCGAAGGGAGTTGTCTGGGGAGGCCTGATATTCATGTTGTTACGCCTGGCCCGGCCGGATTCCACGCAACTGGCCACCCGCCTGGCCATCGGCATGGGTATCGGCTTGCTTGGCGTGGGAATGGTGGGTCTGTGGGAGCGTTGGCTTTTCGCCGGTTTCATCGATGATGCCCACACCTACCGCATCGTCAGTACCTTCTCCAGCATGCATACCGGCGGCGGCCATATAGAGGCTTACCTTGCCGCAGCGCTGCCGTTTCTCTGGTTGGGCATGGCGCATTGGCGAACGTTGCTGCTCGCCGCGCCGGTGATGGCCTTGACTGTATATGTCACGATTTTCACCGTCGCGCGCGGCGGGGTTCTTGCCCTGGGTGTGATTCTGCTCACTCTGGCCGTGGCCAGCCTGCGCCTGGCCTGGCGTTCCGGAAAACGCGGCCAGGCCGTCATGCCCATCGGCGTGCTGACGCTGTTGGCGGCGGGGTTGTTGGCCGGCATCGGTGGAGGCTACTTCCAGCAGCGTCTGGCGCAGTCCGGCGAGGATTGGCGGATTCGCGTCAACCACTGGAGCCAGGCTGTTGCCATGATGGATGCGACTCCCCTGGCGCGGTTGTTCGGCATGGGGTTGGGGAGCTTCCCCAGGGTCTATCTGGAACGTGGCCCGCTGGATAAACAGCCCGCGACCTTCGGTTTCCTGAGTGAAAAGGACAATACGTTCCTGCGTCTGGGGAGTGGCGACACCTTGTATTACGCCCAGCGCGTCAGCGTTCGAGCGGGGGAGAGCTATCACCTGGAACTGGATGTACGCAGCCACCAGGAAGGAGCGCGCATCGAAACCCCGGTCTGCGAAAAGCAACTGCTCAATTCGCGCAATTGTGTCTGGATTGCCCTCGACGTGCCTTCCGACGGCCGCTGGCATCGGCTGTCCCACAAGTTTTCCAGCGGGGAGGTTGGCGTTCAGGACGGCTTGCTACGGCCCCCCGTGGAGCTTTTCCTCTATTACCCGGGCAAGGCCGGCTTGATGGATGTGGACAATGTCCGCCTGCTCGACGCGAACGGCGCCAATCTGATCGGCAACGGCGCCTTTACCTGGGGGGGCGACTATTGGTTCTTCAAAACTCACAGCCACCTACCCTGGCATATCAAGAACGTCTGGGTGCATGTCTTGTTCGAACAAGGCTGGCTGGGCCTGATGCTGTTCACCGGGCTTGTCGTTTTCGCGTTGACGCGTCTGGCCAGGTCGGCATGGTCCGGGGAACCCCTGGCCTGGGCCTGGCTGGCGTCGCTGCTGGGTCTGCTCACCGTCGGCATGTTCGACAGTCTGCTGGATGCCCCACGGCTGGCCACGCTGCTGACCGCGTTTTGTCTACTGGGGATAGGATATAAGTTCCCCCCGAGAACACCGTTTCGCGGTGTTCTCCCCCCAGGGGGCCAAGAGGCACTTGGGGCTGCCCGGCGTGTTTCTTGAACGTGGTATGCGAACAGCTTGCCCGGCGCCGGCGCAAACACCATCCGTGGCGATCTCTTCACCCGGACGACGGGGTGGAATCTTTGCCGATGGAACCACCGCCCCGGGCGGTAAATTTCAGCCAGGCCAGCACCATGAGCGCCAGATAGGGCCATAGCGAGGCGCCGGCTTTCGCCAGGCCGACAATGTTGAACAGGCTGGCGATCGGCCACACCAGATAGTTGGCCAACGCCACGCGCAGCCCCAGGATGATCGCGAGCAGCAGTAGCGCGGCAACCTGGCGGCGACGGGAAATCTGGGGAATGAGGAGAAACCAGAACGCCAGCAGGAAGGCGGCCAGGGTTTCCAGAGACAGCACGCCACCGACCACCCGTAGTTTCAACAGCAAGGTGGCGGCCAACAACTTGACCGCGAACGCGACCACCATCAGGGAAACGATGGCACCGACATAGCGCCCAGGCCGCAGCAGGCTGGCGGCGAAGGCCCCGAGCGCGGCCATTTCCAGCCAGGCGGCGGCAAACCAGTGCCAATTGATCTGATCCAGTCCGCCCGGCGGCATGTCGAGCGGGCGCAGATGCAGACCCAGCCAGCCGGCGCCGGGAAAGGGCTGCAGGGTGAACTGCGCCAGCACCCAGAGCAGCAAGAGCCAGATACCGAAATCGGCCGCCGGTTGCGCCAGGAACCAGCGCGCGCGCCAGCACCGCAACACGCGTCCGGCGCGCAGCCAGCGCTGGTGATGCAAGGTGAGCAATGCACCGCAGCAAGCGCCCAGTGTGTTGAGAAACACATCCAGGTTGGAAGCGATGCGGCCGGGAACCAGTTGCTGCAGGCTTTCCATGCCCAGGCTGTAAAAAAATCCGGCAAATGTGGCGAGCAGAATGGCGCGCAGGCGCCTCCGTGGCACTCCCAGCCTCAAAGCCAGGGCATAACCCAGAGGCAGGTAGGCGAGCAGGTTGGTGGAGATGTCGTTGCGCGTGACAAAGCGGGGCAGGGGGGCCGTGATAAACTCGCCCGCCCAGTGTTCCAGCCCTTTCAGCCCGGCAAAGGGATACAAACTGCCGAAGGCGATCAGCCCGGCATAAAGGATCAGAAACAGAAGGGCGGGACGCGGATTCGGGGGCACGGCGGGCGGGTTGGGTCGACAGGCCTGGCATCCTGTCACGTCCCACCTTGCGACTCAACGAACAGCAAAGGGAAAAGATGTTATTCGACGTTTTCAATGGAGATGCGGATGGCATTTGCGCTCTGCACCAACTTCGCCTCGCCGATCCGGTTCCGTCCACCCTGGTCACCGGCGTCAAGCGCGACATCGGCCTGCTGAAGCAGGTTGACGCCCAGGCCGGCGACAGCGTTCTGGCCCTCGATATCGCGGTGGAAAAAAATGCCGGCCCGCTGGTCAAAATGCTGGAGAAAGGCGTCAAGGTGCGCTGGTTCGATCACCACAATCCGGGCGAACTGCCCGCGCATCCGAATTTCCAGGCCACGATAGACACCGCCGCCGACGTCTGCACCAGTCTGCTGGTGGATCGGTTTCTCGGAGGCACCCGGCGCATCTGGGCGGTGACCGCCGCTTTCGGCGACAACCTGCGCGATGCCGCCCGGCGCGCCGCCGAGCCCCTGGGGCTTTCCACCACACAACTCGACCGGTTGCGCGAATTGGGCGAGTGTCTCAATTACAACGGCTACGGTGACAGCCTGGAGGATCTCCACTTTCATCCAGCCGAGCTCTATCGCGACTTGTCCGCCTACGCCGATCCCTTCGCCTTCATCGCGGAATCCTCCCGGTTCCAGACCTTGAGCCAGGGCTATGCCGCCGACATGGCTCTGGCCAAGGCCTCCCGGCCGAGCGAGGCGCGCGCTTGCGGCGCCGTGTTCGTCCTGCCGGATGCCGCCTGGGCGCGGCGCGTCTCCGGCGTCTATGCCAACGATCTGGCGACGGCCAGCCCCAGCCGCGCCCATGCCCTGTTGACCCGCTCGCCCAAGGGCCACTTCGTGGTCAGCGTGCGCGCGCCGCTGGCCGACAAACGCGGCGCCGACGAGTTATGCGGGCGCTTCGCGACCGGAGGTGGGCGCAAGGCGGCGGCCGGCATCAACGTACTGCCGGAAGCGCAAATACCCGACTTCATCGCCGCTTTCTTCGCAACCTACCCCTCCTGAACGAGTTCACGCATGGATACCCTGATCCCCCCCTATGGCGGCACCCTGGTCAACCTGATCGCCGATCCGGAGCGCGCGCAAGAAATCAAGCAGGAGGCGCTTGGCCTCGATTCCATCGACTTGTCCTGGAAGCAGATCTGCGAACTGGAGTTGTTGCTCAACGGCGCCTTGTCGCCACTCACCGGCTACATGAACAAGGCCGAGATGGAATCCGTGCTGTCCGGAATGAAGCTGCCGGATGGACGTTTCTGGCCACGCCCGGTGCTGCTGGTTCTGCCGGCCAAAGCGGCGGAAAAGCTTTCCCCCGGGCAAAGTGTGGCGCTGCGCGACGGCGAGGGCTTCATGCCCGCCGTCCTGCGCATCTCCGAGGTCTGGGCGGCCGATCCGGAAAGCGAAATGCGCCTGGCGGAGGCCTCCGGCGTGCCGCTGGCGCGCTCGCAGGCGGAGCCTGGCCAGTATTACGTGGCCGGCGGGCTGGAGGGAGTCGCCCTGCCGCCCCGGCATGACTTCCTCGCCCTGCGTCTGACCCCCGCCGAGATGCGTGAACAGTTCACGCGTCTCGGCTGGCGCCGGGTCATGGCCTATCAGGCCAGCCAGCCCCTGCACCGGCCGCAGCATGAGTTCCTCCTGCGCGAAGCCCGGCGCAGCGAATCGAACCTTCTGATTCACGCGGTGGCCGGCTCCGACCCGGTCATGGAATCCGGCCATTTCGCCCTGGTGCGCGCCTGCGAGGCGCTGATGCCGCGCCTGCCGGCGGCCACCTCGATGCTGGCCTTGAACCCGATGACGCCCTGGGCGGCCGGGCCGCGCAAGACCCTGTTGAAAGCGATCATGGCGCGCAACTATGGTTGTTCGCAGCTGGTAACCGGGGGCGAAACGCCGTTGGAGGGACGGCGCCGGCGAGGCGCCGACACACCCAACCTGGACAAGGATGCCGCTTTCGCCCTGGCCCGCGCGAGTCTGGGCGTGTCCCTGGTGCCCTTCCCGCGCCTGCTCTATGTGGAAGATCGCGACGAGTGGCTGCCGGAACAGGAGATGCCGGCCGGCGCGCGTGGCCAGAGCATGAGCGGCCCGGAACTGACCCGCCGCCTGATGCGGAACCTCAAGGTGCCGGAGTGGTTCGCCTACGCGGAAGTCATCGAGGAATTGCGCAAAGCCTGGCCGCCGCGCGATAGCCAGGGTTTCACCGTGTTCTTCACCGGCCTCTCCGGTTCCGGCAAGTCGACCGTGGCGCGCGCGCTGACCGTGCGCCTGATGGAGATGGGCGGCCGCCGCGTTTCCCTGCTGGACGGCGACATCGTGCGCAAGCATCTGTCCTCGGAGCTGGGGTTTTCCAAGGCGCACCGCGACATCAACATCCGCCGCATCGGCTTTGTCGCCAGCGAAATCAGTAAGCATGGAGGCATCGCCGTCTGCGCGCCCATCGCCCCCTACCGGCAGACCCGGCGCGACGTGCGCGCCATGATCGAGCAGTGGGGCGGTTTCATCGAAATCCACATCTCCACCTCCGTCGAGGTGTGCGAAGGGCGTGACCGCAAGGGCCTCTACGCCAAGGCGCGCGCCGGGCTGATTCCGGAATTCACCGGCGTCTCCGACCCATACGAACTCCCGGAAAACCCGGAACTCGTCATCGACACCGCGAAATACAGCGCCGACGAGGCCGTGCAGATGATCGTCCTGAAGCTGGAACACGAAGGCTATCTGCGCTGACCGAACCGAAATCACATGCACCTCCATATCCTCGGCATCTGCGGCACCTTCATGGGCGGCATCGCGGTCATCGCGCGCCAGGCCGGCCACACCGTCACCGGCTGCGATGCCAATGTCTATCCGCCCATGAGCACGCAACTGGAGGCCCAGGGCATCCGCCTGATCGAAGGCTTCGGTGTCGAGCAACTGGCCCTGGAGCCGGACATCTGGGTGGTCGGCAACGTGGTCGCGCGCGGCAAACAGCCGCTCATGGAAGAAATCCTCAATCGCGGCCTGCCCTATATCTCCGGGCCGCAATGGCTGGCGGAAAACGTGCTGAAAAGCAAATGGGTACTGGCCGCTGCCGGCACCCACGGCAAGACCACGACCGCCTCGATGCTGGCCTGGATACTGGAAGACTGCGGCCTCTCGCCCGGCTATCTGATCGGCGGCGTGCCGATGAATTTCGGCGTTTCCGCGCGTCTGGCCGGAGAGTCGCTTCCCGACTCGCCCTTTTTCGTGATCGAGGCGGACGAGTACGACACCGCCTTCTTCGACAAGCGTTCCAAGTTCGTGCATTACCGGCCGCGCACGGCCATCCTCAACAACCTGGAATACGACCACGCCGACATCTTCCCCGATCTGGCCGCCATCGAAACCCAGTTCCACCATTTGACGCGCACCGTGCCGGGCAACGGCCTGATCGTCGCCAACGGCCGCGAGGAAAGCCTGGATCGGGTCATCCGACGCGGCTGCTGGACGCCGGTGGAACCATTCGGCGTCGAGGCCGGCTGGCACGCGCGAGTCCTCACCGACGCCGCTTTCGACGTCTATCTCGGCGACGCCCTCCAGGGCCGCGTCACATGGTCGCTGCAAGGCGAACACAACCGCATGAACGCGCTCGCCGCCATCGCCGCCGCGCGCCATGCCGGGGTGCCGAGCAAGGACGCCTGTGCCGCCCTCGGCCGCTTCGAGAATGTGAAACGGCGCATGGAGTTGCGCGGTGAACGCAACGGCGTCAAGGTTTTCGACGATTTCGCCCACCACCCCACCGCGATTCGCCTCACCCTGGCCGGCCTGCGCGCGACGGTCGGCGCGGCGCGCATCCTGGCGGTGCTGGAGCCGCGTTCCAACACCATGAAGCTGGGTGTGATGAAGGCCGCGCTCGCGGACAGCCTGAAAGACGCCGACCGCGTCTTCTGCTACAGCGGCGGCATCGACTGGGACGTGGCCGGCGCCCTCGCTCCCCTGGGCGAGCGGGCCGCCATCCACGCCGATCTGGATGAACTGGTGGAAGCCATCGCCGGCGTGGCGCGGCCTGGAGACCAGGTGCTGGTGATGAGCAACGGCGGCTTCGGCGGCATCCACGAGCGCTTGTTGCGGAGGCTGGAGGGATGAGCCTGGATACCTTTTCTGCCGTGGGAGCGGGCTTGCCCGCGACAGGCGACGCCATTTACGGCGTCATTTCGCGGGCAAGCCCGCTCCCACGGAAATCGGTCTCGCGCTAACGCCATGCCCAACCCCGCGCCGCCCGAAACCTGTTGCCGCCTGGAAACCGGCGCCGAGGGGCAGGTGCTGCGCCTGAGCGGCGAGTGGACCCTGGCGCGGCTGGCGGAATTGCAAACCGGTCTGAACACGCTGGGCATCGACGCGCGGCAGCCGCTGCGGCTCCACGCCAGCGGCCTGGGCATCCTGGACAGCGCCGGGGCGAACCATCTAATCAGCCATCTCGACCGCCTGGGAATTCCCTTTCCGCGATTGCATCTGTCCGGTTTCAGTGCGCAGGAACTCGCTCTCCTCAAACTGGTGGCCGGGCGGCGCGGCGGGGTGGTCGAGCGTTCGCGGCGGCGCGGGCGGCGGGGTCTGACCCAGGTGGTCGGCTGGCATGCCTGGGAAATCGCGCGCGGTACCCGCGCGGGGTTGGCCTTCATCGGCCAGACCAGCCAGGCGCTGGGCGACTTGTTGCGGCGGCCCGGCCTGATGCGGGGCCGCGAACTGTTCGTGCAACTGGAGATGGTCGGCCTGCGCGCCATCCCCATCGTCATGTTGATGAGCTACCTGATCGGCGTCGTGTTCGCCTATCTGCTGGGCATCCAGATGCAGAAATTCAGCGCCAACCATCTGGTGGTGGATGGCGTCGGCATCGGCATCGCCCGCGAGATGGCCCCCCTGATTACCGCCGTGCTGATGGCCGGCCGTTCCGGCGCCGCCTTCACCGCGCACCTGGGCGCGATGAAGGTGAACCAGGAAATCGACGCCATCGTCACCCTCGGCCTGTCGCCGTTCCAGGTGCTGGTGCTGCCGCGCCTGTTTGCCATCGTTTTGATGCTGCCCTTGCTCACCTTTGTCGCGGATGTCGCCGGCATGATCGGCGCCGCCCACGTCGCCGCCTGGAACCTGGGCATCCCCGCCGCCAGTTTCTACGATCGCCTGCAGACGGTGCTGCCCTTGAACACCGTGTTGTTCGGCCTCGGGAAAACGCCGGTCTTCGCCGCCGCCATCGCCTTGATCGCCTGCCACAGCGGCTTCACGGTGCAGCGCGACGCGCGCAGCGTCGGCCTGCACACCACCTCCACCGTGGTACGCAGCATCGTCGCCGTGATCCTGATCAATGCCGCCTTCGCCGTGGCGTATCCGGAAATCGAGCCGTGAAAGACACCGCATCCGTGGTCGACGTCGTGGGGCTACGCACCCAATTGGCCGGGCACTGGGTGCATGACGGGGTTTCCTTCGCGTTGCGGCCGGGTGAAGTCACCGCCCTGATCGGCGGCAGCGGCACCGGCAAGACCGTGCTGCTGAATCAACTGGTCGGATTGCTCAAGCCCAGCGGCGGCCAGGTCAAGCTGTTCGGCCAGGATCTGGCGAAGTTGAGCGCCGGCGAATTGCGGCGGCTGCGCCGCCGCTTCGGCCTCCTGTTCCAGGACGGCGCCTTGTTCTCGGCCATGCGCGTGGCGGAAAACGTGGCCACGCCGCTGCGCGAACACATGCCCTGGTTGCCGGCGCGCCTGCGCGACGAAGTGGTCGACCTCAAGCTCGCGCTGGCCGGCCTGCCGCCGGACGCCGCCGGCAAGATGCCCAGCGAGCTTTCCGGCGGCATGCGCAAACGCGCGGCCCTGGCGCGCGCCCTGGCGCTGGAGCCGGATCTGCTGCTGCTCGACGAACCCACCTCCGGCCTCGATCCGATCAGCGCGCGCGAATTCGACCGCACCCTGCGCGTCCTGGTGGACAGTTTGCGGCTCACCGTGCTGTTCACCACGCATGATCTGGAAAGCCTGTGGGGGCTGGCGGATCGGGTCATCGTGCTGTTCGAGGGTAAAGTGATCGCGGATGGCCCGGCACGGGAAGTGGCGCAACTCCCGCATGAGTGGATACGCTCTTATTTCGACACACGGACCGTGGAGTAAACATGGAATCCGAAGCACGTTATGCCTGGATCGGCGGCACCCTGATCGCCCTGTTTCTGAGCCTGGCCACCGGTGTTTACTGGCTGTCCGGCGCCAAGAACAGCCTGCCCGGCACGCGCTACACCGTGTACTTCCAGAAGCAGTCGCTGGAAGGCCTGCAGATCGGCAGCGAGGTGCGCATGCGCGGCATCAAGGTGGGCCGCGTGGCGGATTACCGCATCCTGCCGGACACCACGCGCGGCGTGCGCGTACTGCTGGAAGTGGATGCGCGCATCCCGGTGCTGGAAAGCGCGCAAGCCACGGTCAACCGCAAGCTGGTGACCGGCATCGCCGGAGTCGACCTGGTGAATGCACGGGCCAGCGGCGCCCCCCTGACGCGGCTGCTCCCCGGCGAGCGCTACCCGGTGATCGCGGAAGGCGTGCCGGAAATGACTCGCATGACCAGCGTGCTGGAAGACCTGGGCAACAACGGCAGCGAGGCGCTGCAACGCATCAACCGCCTGCTCTCGGAAAACAACCAGCGCGCCATCAGCGGCACCCTGGCGAATACCCGGGTGCTGACCGGGCAACTGGCGGAAGCCGCTCCGGCGCTGCGCGAAACATTGGAGCAATCGCGGCGCGCGATGATGCGCCTGGAACAGGTGGGGGTGGCGGCAGAGACGACCCTGGTGGCCACCGGTCGCCAGATCGACAGCCTGGCGGCGCAGTCGCGCGACACCCTGAGCGCGGCGCGTGACACCCTGCATACCGCCAACGCGGCTCTGGAGCAGACCCGGACGGAAATCGGCGCCCTCAGCCTGAGCCTGCGCCTCACCGCCGATCTCGCCAGCCAGGATTTGCAGGCCACCAGCAAGGTGCTGCGCGACAGCGGCCGCGCCATGCAGCAATCCGCGCGCGCGCTGGGCGAACCGGAGCGTATCCTGTTCGGTTCGCCGCAAGGCGCCCTGGGGCCGGGGGAGGAACGCCAATGAAATCTCGCCTCATCCTCTTGAGCCTGCTGTTGCTCACCGCGTGCGGCATGTCCGGGCCGCGCCAAGCCGCCACCTGGTATGTGCTGGAAGACCTGGGTGCGGCGAGCGGCGGCGCAAAATCGGTCTGGCCGGGCACGCTGTTGGTGCGGGAAACCGACGCGCCGACCTTCTATCAGAGCAGCGCGATGGCCTTCAGCCGCGAGCCGGGCACGCGCGGGCACTACCAATACGCGCGCCAGGCCGAGCTGCCGGCGCCGCGCATCGCGCAGTTGATCCGGCAGCGCCTGGAGCAGTCCGCCCTGTTCACGGCGGTTGCTCCGCTGGGTTCGGGGATCGAGGGCGCCTATCAGCTCAACACCCGCCTGCTCGACTTCTACCATGACGCCGCGCGGGCGCCGGGCGAGGTGAAACTGCTGCTGGAAGTCGAACTGGTGCGCCGCGGCGATGCCCACCTGCTCGCCCGCGCGCGCATCGAGGCGAGCGCCCCGGCGCCCAGCCACGACGCGCGCGGCGCCGCGCGTGCAGCCAATGCCGCGCTCACCCAGGCGCTGGATCGACTCACCGCGTGGTTGGCGGGTTTGCCGAGGTAGGAGGCCCGCGAGCGGGCCTCCTACTTTGTTCGCGAGCCGAAGCGGGAAGCCCGTTAAAATGCGCGGATGCTGATCTATATCCACGGTTTCAACAGTTCCTCCCAGTCCGGCAAGGCGCGCGACCTCATTTCCTGGATGGCTGAACGCGGTCTCGGTGAGTCCTGCGTCTGTCCCGATCTGCCGGAACGCCCCGCCGCCGCCATCGCTCTGCTGGAAGATATGATCGCTCGCAGCGTCGGCCCGGCCAAGTTGATCGGCAGTTCCCTGGGCGGCTTCTACACCACCTATCTCGCGGAGAAGCATGGCCTGAAAGCCGTGTTGGTGAACCCTTGCGTGGGCTGCCATGAGAAGCTGGCGGGCCATGTTGGCAGCATGCAGAAAAACTGGCACAGCGGCGTCGAATACGAATTCTCCGCCGAGCACCTCGCCGAGTTGCGGGCGCTGGCGACTCGCCCCAGGCATATGGAGCGCTACCTTTTGCTGCTGGAAACCGGTGACGAAGTGCTCGATTACCGCGAAGCGCTGGAGGCCTTCCCCGGCGCGCGCCAGGTGGTGCTGCAAGGCGGCGACCACGGCTTTACCCGCTTCACCGACTATCTCCCCGACATCCTGGCGTTCTAATCCTTATGTATGTGCTCTACGAAGAAGACGGCGACATCAAGGCCGGAAGCATCCTGGCCGACAACGACAGTTCGCTGCAGATCGAATCCCAGCATGGCAAACGCGGCAAGCTGAAAGCCAACCATGTCCTCCTGCGTTTCGCCGCGCCGACGCCGGCGGAGGTCATGGAACGCGCGCGCGCGCTCAAGGACGAACTGGATCTGGATTTTCTTTGGGAAGTGGCGGGCGGGGAGGAATTCGGTTTCGAGGCGTTGGCCGCCGATTACCACGGCCATGCCGCCACCCCGGTGGAGGCCGGCGCCATCGTCCTGGCCCTGCACAACGCGCCGATCTACTTCCAGAAAAAAGGCAAAGGCCGCTACAAGGCCGCCGCCGCCGATATTCTCGCCGCCGCGAAAGCCGGGCTGGAGCGTCGGGCACGCGAGGCCGCGTTGCGCGCCGAGTGGGTGGAGACCCTGGTCGCGGGGCGGTTGCCGGGGCCATTCCACGGCCATGTCTTCGAACTGGCGCACAAACCGGACAAGAACAGCCTGGAATTCAGGGCGCTGAACGACGCCTGCGCCGCCACCAGCCTGTCGCCGGTGCGCTTGCTGGACAAGTGCGGGGCGATTCCTTCCAGCCATGAGTTCCATCGCCAGGCGTTTCGCCTCGCGCTGTTTCCCAAGGGATTCGGCTTTCCCGACCTGGCGGCCCCCTTGCCGCCGCCCGATCTGCCGGCGGGCGATACGCCGGCGTTCAGCATCGACGATGCCGCCACCACCGAGATCGACGATGCCTTCTCGGTGATCTTCCGATCCGACGGCGGCGCCCGCGTCGGCATCCACATCGCCGCCCCGGCGCTGGGCATCCCGCCCGGTTCCGATCTGGATCGTCTGGCGGCGAGCCGTCTGTCCACGGTCTATTCCCCGGCGGAAAAGATCACCATGCTGCCGGAGGATCTGATCGCCCGGTACACCCTGGCGGAGAACCGCGATTGCCCGGCGCTCTCCATGTATCTGGAAGTCGGCCCGGATTATCGCGTCGAACACATGACCACCCTGGCGGACCGCATCAGCATCGCCGCCAACCTGCGCCACGAGGCCCTGGAACCGCTGTTCAACGAGAACAGCATCGGCCAGCCCGGCCCCGATTACCCATTCCGCCGCGAACTGGAATGGCTGTTTGAATTCGCCAAGGCGCTGGAAATCGGACGCGGCAAGGCGGAGCAGGCGCAGCGTCACGATTACGTGTTCCGGGTTCGGGACGAACGGGTGGACATCTTCCCGCGCCCGCGCGGCAACCCCATCGACAAGCTGGTCTCGGAGCTGATGATCCTGGCCAACAGCCGCTGGGGTGAATTCCTGGCCGAGAAGAACGTGGCCGGCGTCTATCGCTCGCAGGGTGGTGGCAAGGTGCGCATGAGCCTGACCCCGGCGCCGCATGAGGGCCTCGGGGTGTCCTGCTACGCCTGGAGCACTTCGCCGCTGCGGCGCTATGTCGATCTGGTCAACCAGCGCCAGATTCTCGCCGCTGCCGCCGGGGAAATGCCGGCGCACACCGTCTCCGATCCCGTGCTGTTCGCCGCCGTGCGCGACTTCGAGCTGGCCTACGATGCCTACAACGATTACCAGCGCCGCATGGAACGCTACTGGTGCCTGCGCTGGATTCAGCAGGAGAAGCTGGAGGAACTCGACGCCACCGCCTGGCGCGAAAACCTGATCCGCCTCGACGGCCTGCCCTTCGTCGCCCGCGTCACCGGCGCGCCGACGCTGAATCCGGGGGAACGCATCCGGGTGGCGCTGTCCGACATCGACCTGCTCGACATCGACCTGACGTGTCGCTACCTCGCGCATCTCCCAGTTCATTCTCCGGACCTCCGCAAGGCTGATCCGACCGCTTCGGATGCCGTATCCGACCCCGGGGCGCCGCCCACCGCCTGAGCGAACTCGTGGAATGTCGCACCCTCACGCATCCTGGCACCTGAGCGAATTCGTCGAGCCGCTTCCGTATGCGCCGTTGACCTCGGCGGATTGGGATGATCGCTTCACCAAGGCCATCCTGATCTCGGCCATCGTGCATGTCCTGTTCATCTTCGGCATGCAGTTCAAGGCGGCCAACCCCAAGCTGTTCGAGAACCCGAACCCGCCTCTGGACGTGGTGCTGGTCAACGCCAGGAGCAAGGACAAACCCTTGAAGGCGGACGTGCTGGCGCAGTCGAATCTGGATGGCGGCGGCAACGTCGATGAGGATCGCCAGGCGAAGACACCACTGCCCGCTTCCGACAGGGAACAGGCGATGAGCGCCGAAGCCGAGGTCAACGCGCGGGTGCGGGCGCTGGAAGCGCAGGCGCAGGCGTTGATGCATCAGGCCAAGTCCGACTACAAAATGCCGGAGCAGAAACCGACACCACCGGCCGAGCAACGCCCGGCCGCGCCCAATCCGGCGCCGCTCGATCTGGCCGCGCGCAGCCTGGAAATGGCGCGTTTGCAGGCGCGCATCGACACCCAGATGGACGAGTACCAGAAGCGCCCGCGCAAGTTGCGCCCCGGCGCGCGGACCAAGGAGTACACCTTCGCCCAATACGTGACGGACTGGAGCCAGAAGGTCGAGCGCGTCGGCAACATGAATTACCCGGAAGCTGCGCGCCGAAACCACACTTACGGCAGTTTGATCCTGGAGGTGTGCATCAAGCCGGACGGCTCGCTGTATGACGAGGAAGACAGTCCCGCCGTCCTTAAGTCGTCCGGCACCAGGATATTGGATGCCGCCGCGATCAAGATCGTGCGACTGTCCTCGCCCTATTCGGCCTTCCCCGCCGAGATACGCGCCAGCATGACAAAGCTGAACATGGATGTTTTCTGCATCACCCGTACCTGGAGTTTCACCCGCTCCGATCAACTCACCAGCCAGTAGCGCGGGTGCGCCACGCCGCAACGCGACCCGCGCCCAAGCGCCGGATAAGTTGAATGAGGGTGACCATAAGCCAGGCTTATCGAGTAAGATAAGCGGCTTCTAATATTCACAAGAGACCCAGCCCATGCACACCGGAACCACGCTTACCCAGTTCATCATCGAGGAACAGCGTCATATCGCCGGCGCCACCGGCGACTTCACCGCCCTGTTGAACGATATCGTCACCGCCATCAAGACCATCTCCAACGCGGTGAACAAGGGCGCGCTGATCGGCGTGATGGGCGCGCTGGAAACCGAGAACGTGCAGGGCGAAACGCAGAAGAAGCTCGACGTCATCACCAATGAAATGATGATCCGCAGCAACGAATGGGCCGGCCATCTGGCCGGGATGGCCTCCGAGGAAATGGATGAGGTCTACCCCATTCCCACGCAATACCCGCTCGGCAAATACCTGATGGTGTTCGACCCGCTCGACGGCTCGTCCAACGTCGATATCAACATCTCCGTGGGCACCATCTTCTCCATCCTGCGCGCGCAGGTGCCCAACCGCGCGGCGGTGGCAGCCGACTTCCTGCAACCCGGCGTCAAACAGGTCTGCGCCGGCTATGCCCTGTACGGTTCTTCCACCATGCTGGTGCTGACCACCGGCCACGGCGTCAACGGCTTCACCCTGGATCGCGACATCGGCGAGTTCGTCCTCACCCACCCGGCCATGAAGATTCCCGCCGACACCCGGGAATTCGCCATCAACGCCTCCAACCAGCGTTTCTGGGAAGCGCCGGTGCAGCGCTATGTGTCGGAGTGCCTGGAAGGCGAGACCGGCCCCAGGGCCAAGGATTTCAACATGCGCTGGGTGGCCTCGATGGTCGCCGAGGTGCACCGCATCCTGACCCGCGGCGGCGTGTTCATGTACCCGCGTGATACCAAGGATCCGGCCAAGCCCGGCAAGCTGCGCCTGCTCTATGAAGCCAATCCGATGAGCTTCATCGTCGAGCAGGCCGGCGGCATCTCCTCCACCGGCCGCGAACGCATCCTCGACCTGCGACCGGAAAGCCTGCACCAGCGCGTGCCGGTGATTCTGGGGTCGAAGAACGAAGTGGAGGTGGTGGTGGGGTACCACAAAACCTGACCCTCAGCTTATTCACGGCACAAAAAAACGCCCTGACAGGGCGTTTTTTCGTGCCGTGAATAAGCGTATGCAATCAGGCGTGAAAGCTCCTGAAATAATTGAGCACATTGGTGGCATTCCAGGGTGGTATGCCAGACATGACCGAATAAGTGCCCCCATTCACAACCACCGCGTTAAACATGGCAACGACCTGATCGCGACTGATCGGGTAAGCCGGGTATCCCTTGGTGGGATGTGCCGCATTCATGTAGGCGGCCACGGCCTCCCTGCCCAATTCCAGGTCGCCGACATAGCCGGCCTTGGCTCTGAGCGTCCAGTTGATGTTCTGAACCCCGGTGCTTGTCACAACGAAACCGGCCAGCACGTCCCATACCGAGGCCTCGCTTATCGTGCCGATTGGAGTACCAGCCCCTGACATTTTTTCCTTTTCATAGGCGTTGGCGAAACGTTTTGCGAGGACATACGTGTAAGGAGTGAGGCGGAACGCACGTGGATTCCCGTTGGCATTCAGGAAATCACTGGCCGCATTGGGCCAACTCACTGGCGGCAGACTGGCGTAGTAAGCAGGTGTTTGTCCCAGTTCGGCGCAGTTGCCTTGTAGATGGGTGGATACATTGCCTGACAACTGGCCGGAGATGGTGCAGTTATGCGTGGAGGCGCCCAGAACGGGTTGGCTGGCCAGCGTGGCGAGCACGACCGGTGTAGCCAGACCACTTTTGACCAGTTTCCTGCGCAGGGCGTCAGGCGTATTGCCGTTTGGCTTGCTTGCTTGATCAGACATGATGCGGTCTACCTAAGAAACAATTGCTTGTTATACGCAAGATTCATGCCTTTTTATAACGCTTTGATTTTAGGGGCTGGCTACCCTCCTTGCGGTAAGCCATGTAATAAATATCGACGGATCTGGCGCCATTGTCCGGGAGCGGAGAAAGGCAGGCTTGTTCAAATTTAGGGAGTCATGTGCGAATTTTCCATGACGCCCGCATATCGACTATGCATCGCCCGCTTTGAAGGTCTTGCGCAACAGGTGGGGAATCAGCAGGTGCGCGGGCATGCGTAGCCAGTGGCTACGCACAAAGAGTGCGAAAGTGGCCGGGCCGGAAAACCAGGTTCGGCATTCCGCGTGGGCGCTGGCGAAGGCGGGCAGGAACAAGGCGTCGAGCAGCGCGGTGGCGAGGTGACCAGGCTGTTCCGGACACGCCGCTTCCAGGTTCACCGGGATGGGGGTGCGCAGCAGGCGACGCGCATAGCGCAGGGCGTAATAAAGCGGCCGACCGAGATTGAGGGTTTCCGCGCGCGCCAGCAGGTGTGGCCAGAAATCCGGGTCGCCGCCGTAGGCGCGCAGCAGGGCATCCAGATCGACCAGATCGCGCAGGCCATGCCGCCATTCGCCTTCATGAAATAGATGGGTGGCGGAATGCAGTACCTGATCGGCCGGCTCGGGAATGGAGAAACGTGGAAATTCCGGTAGCGGGATCGAGGCCGCCAGGATCAGAGCGGGCCGGGTCTTGCGCCGGGCGGTTTCAGGCAGGATGTTGTGATGCACGTCCAGCCAGGTTCGGCGACGGATGTGTTGCATCGGCGGCAGTTCGTGCATCCACTCGCGGTAGTAGCGCAGGTCGTAGGCGTCGTGCGGGCTGGTGATCCAGCCGTCGAGCATCAGCGCGGCTTCCGTGGCCCCCAGTTGCGTGCGAGGCACCAGCAGATCGATGTCGGTGAAGATGCGCCCGGCCGCAGGGGGCAGATCTGCCGCCGCGTAGGCCGCGCCCTTGAGCAGCACCACGGGGCCCTCGGTGCGTTGCAGGGCATGCCCCAGTTGTCGCAGTTCCCAGTGGACTGCGCGGCGCTGTTGTTCCGCCAGCGTGAGTGCCGCTTCCAGATGTCGCCAGACGGCTTTCGGCAGGCGCCCGGAGAAGCTGGATGCGAGCGCGCCCAGGCGGCCGAGCAGGCCGGCGACACGCGCCTGGCGTACCACGCGATCCCAGGTTTCCGCATCGAAACCGGCCATCGCGTCGGGTTCGCGCAGGGCAAGCAGGAGCGCGTCGCACACGGGTTTCATGTAACCAGATTCTCGAATACCGCCAGCGCGTCTTCCAGGCGCGAGTATTCGAAGTCCCAGCAATCGCAGCGGTCGATCAGGGCGGCGTTGAGTTCAAAGCCAAGACGCCCGAGCAGGCTGTAGTTGAAGCCATGAGTGGCGGCATGGATGAAGGCGTCCGCTTTCGAGTGGCGAGTGAGCCTTGCCACCGCGTCGGCGCGCCAGCGCGGGAACACGATGTGGGCGGCGCGCGCTTTCTCATGCATGCGCGCCACGCTCTCGGAGGGAGGCCTCAGGTGGGCGACCGTGCCCTTGTGGGTGTCCCGCGCGATGTCGCCGATCACGGCGTGTGGGAAGGCCGCGCGAACGACATCGATCGACTGGTTCTTCAAGCTGATCGGGCGCGCCAGCGGGACGACAAGCCCGTCGTCACGGTCGATCAGGGTGATTTCGTCCGAAAGCAGGCGCCAACCGGAGAGAGAGAGCGCGGCGGTCAGCGTGCTTTTTCCGGCGCCCGGGTCGCCCGGCAGGATCACCGCGCGGCCGTGTCGTTCCAGGACGGCGGCATGCAGCATGAGGTAGTGCTGGGCATGGCCGGCGATACACCAGTTCATGCCCCACTCCAGCAGCGGGAAGGCGTGATTGGCGGGCAGCGGCTTGAACGGAGCATGGCTGTCGTGCCAGAAATTGCATTGTGGCCGGAACCAGCGGCGCGGGCCGGATACCTTGTCGACACGGATGTGGTAATCGCGAAAGCCGCTCTCGCACAAGGGAAAGTCGGGGTAAAGCATGACCAGTCCGCGCGCGACCTCTTCGCTATGGCAGCGGATCAGGAAACGGAACGGCCCGGTGCGCAGATCCAGCCCCCGCGCCAGTTGCCGCCGCAACGCCGCCGGGGAAAGGTCGCCCAGGTTCAACGCCACGCCACGAAATCAATTTTCGCCAGCGCGGAGAGGATGACGTCGAGGTCTTCCAGTTCCAGCCCGCCGGCCTCGGCCAGATCGGCCTGTTCCGATTCGCCGCCCTCCAGCAATTGCAGTAACACCCTTCCGGCACTTTCCGAGAGACGATGGGTGTCGTTGGACAGGGCGTGGTGGAACACGTATTCGCCATCCCAGTGGCGCCAGGCGAGGCCCGCCTGATCGGCGATGCGCCAGTAGCGTAACGGGGCGCTCATGCCCGGGATTACGCCAGTGTCTCGATGAGGATGCTGCGATTGGTGTAGATGCACAGGTCGGCGGCGATGCCGATCGACTCGCGCGCGATGGCTTCCGGGGCCATATCGGTATGCTCCAGCAGGGCGCGCGCCGCCGATTGGGCATAGGCGCCGCCGCTGCCGATGGCGGCGATGCCATATTCCGGCTCCAGAACATCGCCCGCCCCGGTGAGGATCAGCGAACTGCCGCGATCCGCCACCACCAGCATGGCTTCAAGGCGGCGCAACATGCGATCGGTGCGCCAGTCCTTGGCCAGTTCCACGGCGCTGCGCACCAGGTGGCCCTGGTGTTTTTCCAGCTTGGCCTCGAAGCGCTCGAACAGGGTGAAGGCATCCGCCGTGCCGCCGGCGAATCCGGCCAGAATGCGATCCTGATAAAGCTTGCGAATCTTGCGCGCGCTGGACTTGATGACGATGTTGCCGAGGGTGACCTGGCCATCGCCCGCGATGACCACATCCTCGCCGCGCCGCACGGAAATGATGGTGGTGCCGTGAAACTGTTCCATGAAATCAGCCTATGTCAGATGCGAGTGCGGCCATGCACCGCCGCGAACTGGCTGGCACCGACGATTTTCAGCAGGGTATTCACCATTTCGTTGCCTTCGATGAATTGAATGGCGCGCTCGCCCTGTGCCAGGTTGATCAGGGTTTCCAGAAGGAGGCCGACGGCGGCGAAGTCGATACGGGTGACCTGGGCGAGATCAATGTCGACCCGCTTGCGCTCCTCGGCGAAGCGGCTCAGTTGACCCAACTGAATCTCGGAGCCGGGCCCGATGATCCCGGATAGATTGAAGACCTGTCCCGCGCCCCCCGGCGGCGTCGCGTCGGGCGCGTCGCTGCCGCGCGACGGCAGGGCCAGGGGAGGGGTATACGAGGGCGGGGAAAGCTCGAAGGCGACGGCATAACCGACGGCGGCCTCCTCGAAATCGAGTTCCTTTCCCAATAGACGCAGCGTGGCCAACCACAGCAGCCAGCCGGACTCGCCCAGGCGGTCGCCCTGTTGCGCCGCTCCCAGCCGCACCGCGAAGCCGGGGCCGCCGATCAATTCCACCGGTTTGCGCATCTTGTCGAGTTCAGCAAGGCAATCGAACATGACCTTGGCCGTTTCTTCCACCGGCGCCGGACACTTGCTGACTTCCACACGGACAAACGGCGCTTCCCGCGCTTCCTGCGTGAAGCGTTGCAGCTTGACCCGCTCGATGTTGCCGAATTTTTCGCCGAAGCTCATCAGCGGCACCGGCACGGACGCCACCTTCAATTGGCCACGCGGCGCCCAGGTGGGTGGGGAATGCTCGAACTTCACCGCGAAATCCACCGCCGCGTCCTCGAACGGCTCGGGCTGGTTGCTCGCCTCGTAGAGGTCGAACAACATGTACCAGGGCAGGGGGTCGCGGTTATCCGGGTGGTCGAGCAGATAGCGATTGAGCAGCGCGGCGGCTTCGCCCACCTTGCCATTGGCGTAGAGCACCGCCGCCTCCTCGAACTCCGGCACCAGGCCGCCGCCCGCCTCCTGAACCTCGATGCCGCCCTCCTCGGATTCGCTCGCCGCGTTGGCCAGCGTATAGGAAGGGCCGGCCGCGAATTCCGGCTGCCCTTCCTTGAGGAAGGCCATCAGGTCTTCGGGCTTGTCCTTGCGGAAGAAAGAGAACACGGGAGGGGGTTACCAAGTGGGGCGGAGAGCCGCGATAGTAGAACCTGCATGAGGGGGCGGCAAGCCGCGCGCGCCGGATGAGGCGTCAAGGCACCGGGTCGTGTCCGCCGGAGTGCCAGGGATGGCAGCGGGAAACTCGCCGCGCGGCCATCCAGCTCCCCTTGATCGCGCCGTATTTCTCCACCGCCGCGCGCGCGTAATGCGAGCAGGTGGGTGTGAAGCGGCATTGATTTCCGATGAATGGGGAAAGCAGAAGCTGGTAGCCGCGAATCAGGCCGACGAGCAGGTGTTGTGCCAGGTTCATGAGCGTGCTCCTCGGATATTCAGCTCACCACGGATAGCGGCACGCCAGCCGTTCCGCCGTGCGCAGATCATCGGGTGTGTTGATATTGAGAAAGGCATAGGGGTCGCCGCTGAACGTGACCGTTTCCACCGGATGCCTCTCCTGCCAGGCGCGCACCTGGCGTCCGCCCTCCCGCACGAAAAGGTCGAGATCCGCGAGCAGGGAGCGGTGCATCAACATGACGGCGTAGTGGATGCCGGTTTCATCGGCCGCCCGCACCATCGGCACCTCGTTGGCGAGTGCTTGCGCATGCAGGTGGAGGGCAAGATCAAGCGGCAGGAACGGGGCATCACAGGGCACCGTGAGCAGCCATTCCTGGCGCGCGGTGCGCGCCGCCGCCAGGAGCCCGGCCAGCGGCCCCAGGTTGCCGGGCAGATGGTCGGCCACCACGGTGTGGCCCAGAGCCGCGTAGCTGCCCAGATTGCGGTTGGCGTTCAGCAACACCTCGACCACATGATCGCGCAGCCGCGCCGCCACCCAACCCGCCAGAGGGCGGCGGGCAAGCTGGATCAGGCCCTTGTCCTCGCCCTTGAAGCGGCGCGCCAGGCCGCCCGCGAGAATGACGGCCGAGACGGGAACGGGGATCGCTTGCTTCATGGCGCGATGTGGTAGAGACGATAGCGTTGCTGTTTCTGGCGCGGACGGGCGCCTTCCCATACCGGCGCGCTGTCCGTGGCCACCGCGCGATCCGCCGAAACCAGTCGCCAGGGGCAGTTTGCGCCACTCTTCGGATGCAGGTGATAACGCAGCATGGTTCGCATGGCCGGATCGGTGTCTATTTCCAGACAGGCGCCCGCCGGCAGGCTCCGGTCGAGATCGGCGAGCAGCGGCCGGTAGCCCCACCCGGCTTCCATCCAGGGGCGATACAGGGCGATCAGCAAGGTCCAGACCAGCACCATGCCGCTTGCCCAGACCAGCACGGGGCGAATCTTCGCGCGCGGAAACAGGGGGATGGCCGACAACCACAGCGCCGTGGCGATCACGGCGAGCAGCAGGCTTGCCCCTGACACCGATCCCGGCCGATAGGTGGGCGTGATGCCCGCCACATGCGCCGCCAGCCGAGCCGGCATCCCCCATTCCAGCGCGGCGAAATAGATCCAGAAGGCGAAAATGAAGAACACGAAGCAGACCACGCCGAACCAGTAGAAAGCCTGCGCCGCGCCACGCTTCATGCTGTCGACGCCATAGGCGGCGAGCAGCGCCAGCGGCGGCAACAGCGGCAACAAGCCGCCGTCGCGCGTCCAGGAGGGCCCCAGAGCCGCGATCAAGGCGGCGAACAGGGCAATCAAGGGCAAATGCAACTCCCTGGCGCGGCCGAGACGGCGATGCTCATGCCAGAGCGCGGCCAGCGCCAGAGGCCAGACCGGCCAGGAAAACCAGGGCAGTTCGGAAAACGCGCGCAGGGAAGGCGCGTCGGAAACCAGGCGCGACAAGCCATGCCAGCGCAGCCAGTGCGCGAGTTGCCCGCCGGCATGGAGATACAGCAGGGCCACGAGGCACAGCGCGGCGGCCAACCCAAGGCCCAGCGCCAGGGCACGGCGATAGGCCGGACGCCGCCAATCCGGCGACAGCAAGGGCAGAAGCGCCAGCGCCAGGCCGGCGACCAGATCGGGCAAGCCGCGCAGGCCCAGAAACAGCGCGCTCAACGCCAGGCCGATCAGGATGCCCCCCAAGCGGATCGAGTCGCGACCACACGCGACCCCGGCCAGCAGCGCGGCCCAGGCCGCGAGCAGCGTCGTCTCCGGCGCCAGCGCGTGCATGCGCAACATCAGGCCGAGACAACCGATCAAGGCCAGGATCGCCGTCGGCCCGAAGCCGGGGCCGAACAGACGCCGCGCGGCCAGCGCGGTGAACAACAGGGAGGCCAGCGTGAATACGCCACTCGCCAGGCGGGCACCATCCTGTGGCGGCAACCAGGGGGAAGCGAGTTTCGCCGTCACGGCCGCCACCCAGGCATGCAGGGGGGCGGGTGCCTGCCAGGCGCGGGAGAGATCGACGTTCGCCTGCAGAATCGGAGCCAGCGCCAGCGCTTCGTCCGCCTTCCAGGCATCGCGGCCGGTCAGGCCGTAAAACGCCCAGAAAGTGGCGAGCAGAAGCAGCCAGAACAGCTTGGCGGGCTGGGTAGGGTTCATCGCCGGCGCGTTGTTTGAAACAAAAAAGGCAGCCTAGGCTGCCTTTGTCCAACCAGATCCCCTCCGATCACTTCTTGAGGGCGTACTTCTGGCGGAATTTCTCGACCCGGCCGGCGGTGTCCACGATCTTCTGCTTGCCGGTATAGAAAGGATGGCAGGCGGAACAGACTTCCACATGCAGCGCCTTTTTCATGGTCGAACGGGTGTTGAAGACATTACCGCAACTGCAAGTCACGGCGATTTCATTGTATTCGGGATGGATGCCGGCTTTCATGATGAGTACCTGGGCTAGAAACCTGGAAAGCGCGCGATTATCCACAAAAACTCCTTGTCAGGCAAATGCTTGATCGCGCGCGGATTTCGATGGCGGCCTATCCCGCCTCGGCCAACAGTCGGCCGATCATGCCGGCGGCCTGTGCCGCGTAGCCGCCACCGAACAGATTGAAGTGGTTGAGCACGTGATAAAGGTTGTAAAGATGCTTGCGTACCCGATAACCGGGGTCGAGCGGCCAGGCCTCCCGGTAAGCGCCATGAAATTCGCTCGGGTAACCACCGAACAGCTCGGTCATCGCCAAGTCCGCCTCGCGGTCGCCATAGTAGATGGCCGGATCGAACAACACCGGAACTCCATCGGCGTATCCGTGATTACCGCCCCAGAGGTCGCCATGCAGCAGCGAGGGAATGGGGCGGTGGCCGGGGAAAAAGGCATCCAGGCGCTCCAGCAGGCGTTCCCCTTGTTGCATCAGGCCACGCGGCGCCAGGTTGCGTCGGGCAAGTTCCAGTTGGGGGCGCAGGCGTTGCGTTTGAAAGAACTCCACCCAGTCGGGCATGCGGGAATTGTGTTGCGGGGTGCTGCCGATACAGTTGTCGCGCCACCATCCGAACTCGGTCTGGCTGTGGCGATGCAAGCGCGCGAGTTGCCGACCGAGATCGCCGGGCCGTCCCCGGCCGTCGAGAGGCAGCCATTCCAGGATCAAAAATGCCGTATCGCCGCTGCCGCCGCTGGCAATCGGGCGCGGCACCCGGATCGCGCCGGCGGCTTCGAGATCACGCAAGCCATCGGCCTCCGCCTCGAACATGCCGAGCTTGCCGGCATCGTTCAACTTGACGAAATAACTCCGGCCATCGGCGCCAGACAGCGCAAACCCGCGATTGACGCAGCCTCCACTCAGAATGGACTGGCGCTCATGGACAAACGGCTTGCCGGTCGCCGAACCGATGGCGGCCGCGAGGTCGGCGAGCAGGGCGGGAGTCACACCAGGGTTTTGGGCTCACGGGAAGCGCCGGCCTGTTCCATGCGCAACAGATAAGCCTTCCAGTAAGCCTCCTGATGGCGCCCCAGGTCATGCAGGTAATCCCAGGAATAGATACCGGAATCATGGCCGTCGGAAAACGCCAGGACGACAGCATAGTGGCCCACCGGCTCGATGTTCTTGATCTCGACATTCTTCTTGCCGACCTGCAGCGTCTCCTGGCCGGGGCCATGTCCACGCACTTCGGCGGAAGGAGAATACACACGCAGGTACTCGCAGGGGAACTCGAAGCGGTCGCCATTGCTGAAGGCGACTTCCAATATCCGCGACTGCTGGTGCAACTTGATCTCGGTGGGGGTAGGAGTTTCGGCAGTGAGGCCACCCATGATGCGTCCTTTATATAAGTGATCGGTAATGGAGTCATAGTGTGCCAGCCGATACCGGGGGCGACAAGCCCGAGTTTATTTGTCGGGTATTTGCGGGTTTCAGTATGCTACGCATCGCGCGCCAGGGCTGTGTTGCGTAAGCGTCCAACTTCAGGCGCAGGGCATACACGAGCGTTGGGCGCGCCTACGTGAGACCTTGTCGGTGCAGCGCCGGGTGACGGCGAGTTTTACCCGCAAGGATGGCCGGATATTGCTTGTGCGCAAGACGACCCGCCCGGAGGCGGCTTTGCAGACGATCTACACGACACTGGGGGTCGATCCGCTCCCCGGCGGGGCCGGGCGATCCGTCCGTTGAGGGCGGTGGACACACTTGACTTGTAGTGCCTGACGGTTGGACAGTCGATTGTGATGCAATGATTCTAGAAACCGCAGTTGAACGCTCATTCGCCCTCGTGAGGCCGCGTGGATGCTGGCGAAAGTGCCTTCGATCACGCTCACCCATTGGGTGAGCCCGCTACGCACCCGCTGGCACGGATTCGCGAGATAAATGGCACGGCATAAAATTGCGCATACAGAAACCTTATTGCTGCGGCGTAAACACGGCATGGGATGAGTCGAATCTGTTGTACCGGGAGTGCGCGATGTCGATGTGTGCATCTGACGCGAGGTAAGGCAAGGAATCGCGGGAAATAACGGACGCGACAGGGATGGCTGGTGTGTAGGTATAGGACGCCGATGGGATCACCCCGATTGGCGTCACAGATGCGGCCATACCCAGTGACTTCACACGAACATACCGCATCATAAAAGCCATGCGCCGTACAGACCTGGCCGACCGCCACGGCGATCTTTTCCCCTCCCCCGAAGACGCATAATCAATTGCGCCCTCCGCAATTTAATTGTTTTCCATCCCTGATCGGCCAGGTTGTTCCAACCTCTTCCCGTATTTATCTCACGTACTCCCCCTCATTTATCTCACCCCTGTTCAAACTGCCGTTTCTAGGATGATTTTAAGGGGCTTGTTAAACATGGGACAAACATGGGCTAGGACGGCGACATTCACGCCATGCCGTTATGCCTTAGCAGCGCGTCGATGGTCGGCTCGCGGCCCCGGAAGGCCTTGAACGATTCGAGCGCCGGGCGGCTGCCGCCCTGGGCGAGGATTTCGCTCCAGAAGCGGTGGCCCACCTCCGGGTTCAACACGCCGCCGATGTGGCTGCCGGCTTCTTCCTCGAACAGGCTGTAGGCGTCGGCCGAGAGCACTTCCGCCCATTTGTAGCTGTAGTAGCCGGCCGCGTAGCCGCCGGCGAAGATGTGGCTGAAATTGTTGGGGAAGCGGTTGTATTCGGGCGGGGTGACCACGGCGACCTGTTTGCGGATCTCGTTCAGGAGTTGCAGCGCGGTCTGGCCAGGCGCCAGGTCGTGGTGCAGGTGCATGTCGAACAGGGAGAACTCGATCTGGCGCAGGGTCTGCATGCCGGCCTGGAAGTTCTTGGCGGCGAGCATCTTGTCGAACAGCGTCTTGGGCAGGGGTTCGCCCGTATCGACGTGGGCGGTCATGTGGCTCACCACATCCCACTCCCAACAGAAGTTCTCCATGAACTGGCTGGGCAGTTCCACCGCGTCCCATTCCACGCCGCTGATGCCGGAGACGCCGAGGTCTTCCACTTGGGTCATGAGGTGGTGCAGGCCGTGGCCGAATTCGTGGAACAGGGTGATGACGTCGTCGTGAGTGAGCAGCGCCGGCTTGCCGCCCACCGAACGGGTGAAGTTGCAGTTGAGGTAGGCCACCGGGGTCTGGATGCCGTGCTCGGTCTGGCGCCGGGTGATGGCGTCGTCCATCCAGGCGCCGCCGCGCTTGGTGTCGCGCGCGTGCAGGTCGAGGTAGAACTGCCCGACCCGTTTTCCGGCGGGGTCGTTGATGGCGTAGAACTGCACGTCCTCGTGCCAGAGCGGCGCCGCGTCGGGAACGATGGACAGGCCGTAGAGGGTTTCAATGACGCGGAACAGGCCGGCCAGCACCTTGGGTTCCTGGAAATACTGTTTCACCTCGTTTTCCGAGAAGGCATAACGCGCTTCGCGCAGCTTCTCGCTGGCGTAGCCCATGTCCCAGGCTTGCGGGTCGTCGAGGCCGAGTGTGGTGGCCGAGAACTCGCGCAGTTCCGCCATATCGCGTTCGCCATAGGGTTTGGCGCGTTGCGCCAGTTCATTCATGAAATCCATGACCTGCGCCGGCGTTTCCGCCATCTTGGGCTCCAGCGAGACCTGGGCGTAGGAGTCGAAACCCAACATCTGCGCGGCTTCCCGCCGGAGTTCTAGGATTTTCGAGATCAGCGGCGTGTTGTCCAACGCTTCGGCGCCGAACTCGGAGGCGCGGGTGGTGTAGGCGCGGTACATCTCCTCGCGCAGCGCACGGTTTTCGCAGTACTGCACGATGGGCATGAAGGAGGGGGCTTGCAGGTTGAGTTTCCAGCCACTTTTGCCATCCGCCTCCGCCATCTCCTTGAACATCGCGAGGGCGTCGTCGGGCAGGCCGGCGAGTTCGGATTCATCCTCGATGAACTTGCTCCAGGCGCGGGTGGCGTCGAGCAGGTTTTCCTCGAATTTGGCGGAGAGCTTGGCGAGTTCTTCCTGGATTTCCATGAAACGCGGCTTCTGTTCTTCCGCCAGATCGGCGCCGCCGAGGCGGAAATCGCGCACTTCGTTGTCGATGATCTTCTTGCGGGCCGGGGCGAGCGCGGCAAATTCCGGCGCGGCGGCGAGCGCCTTGTATTGCTTGAACAGGCCTTCGTGCTGGCCAAGTTCGGCGTAGTACTGGGTGATCCTGGGCAGGTTTTCGTTGTAGACCTCGCGCAGTTCCGGGCTGTCCAGCACCGAATGCAGGTGGGAGACCTGGCCCCAGGCGCGCGACAGGCGCTCGTTGGCGTCTTCCATCGGCGCGACGAAAGCGTCCCAGGTGGGCGCGACGCTCAACTGGCGCTCCACCAGGGCGCGGTTCTCCGCCAGCAGTTGATCGACGGCCGGGCTGACGTGTTCGGGGTGGATTTCGGTGTAACGGGGCAGACCGGAGAAGTCGAGCAGGGGATTCATGGCGAATGGCGGTGAGATGGCAACCGTTGCCATATTGGGGCGCGCCCCAGGGTCTACAATCCCCGCGTCGCCCCGACCGCCGCAAACCGCGCATGCGCAAGGTCTTCCTCCGCACCCTGTTCCGTTACTACAGCTTCTATACCGGCGGCTTCGTCATGTTCCTGCTCGCCCTGGCGGTGGCCGAGTACATGGGCATGCCGGAGCACTGGATCGGCTGGACTTTCATGACGGCGACCGTGGCACTCTATGCCGGCATCGGCATCCTCTCCCGCACTTCGGACGTCGACGAGTTCTACGTGGCCGGGCGGCGGGTGCCGGCGATGTACAACGGCATGGCCACCGGCGCCGACTGGATGAGCGCGGCCTCCTTCATCGGCCTGGCCGGCACGCTGTACCAGAAGGGCTATGACGGCCTCGCCTTCGTGATGGGCTGGACCGGCGGTTACGTGCTGGTGGCCCTGCTGCTGGCGCCCTACCTGCGCAAGTTCGGCCAGTTCACCATTCCCGACTTCATTGGCGCCCGCTATGGCGGTGGCGGCGCTGGCCTGTTCGCCGGCAACAGCGCGCGCGGAATCGCCGTGGTGGGCACGATCGTGGCCTCGTTCACCTATGTGACCGCGCAGGTGTTCGGGGTCGGCATCATCACCAGCCGCTTCCTCGGCATCGCCTTCGAGACCGGCGTCTTCGTCGGCCTCGGCGGCATCCTGTTGTGCTCCTTCCTGGGCGGCATGCGCGCGGTGACCTGGACCCAGGTGGCGCAATACATCGTATTGATCATCGCCTACCTGATGCCGGTGGTGTTCATGTCCTACAAGGTCACCAACGTGCCGGTGCCGCAATTGGTCTACGGCGAAGTGATGCAGCGGATCGACACCCGTGAGCGGGAAATCATGGCCGACCCGGCGCAGATCGAGGCGCGCGAAGCCTATGCGGCGCGCGCCCAGGCCATCGAGGCGAAATTACGGCAAATCGACGCCGCCGGCGCCCAGGCCAATGTCGGCGAGGCGAGCCGGGAACGCTGGCGAAGGGAAATGCAGGAAGCGCGGGAAAAAGCGCGGCCGCTGCAACCGCATGCCGAAGCCTTCCCCGGCAACACCACCGAGGAACGCGACAGCGCGCGGCTCAACTTTCTCGCCCTCACCTTCTGTCTGATGGTGGGCACGGCGGCGCTGCCGCACATCCTGATGCGCTACTACACCACCCCTTCCGTGCGGGAAGCGCGCGAATCCGTGGTCTGGTCGCTGTTCTTCATTTTCCTGCTGTATTTCACCGCGCCGGCCTACGCGGTATTCGCCAAATACGAGGTGTACAGCAATCTGATCGGCACCTCGATCGCCGAACTGCCGTCCTGGGTGGCGTCGTGGGCCAAGGTGGGCATGGTGGCGGTGGAGGACATCAACCACGACGGCATCCTGCAACTGGCGGAACTCACCCTCAACCCGGACGTGATTGTGCTGGCGACGCCGGAAATCGCCGGCCTGCCCTACGTGGTGGCCGGCCTGGTGGCGGCCGGAGGCCTGGCTGCGGCGCTGTCCACCGCCGATGGCCTGCTGCTCACCATCGCCAACGCCCTCTCGCACGACGTCTACTACAAGATGATCAACCCCCAGGCCTCCACCGGCCGCCGCATCACCCTGGCCAAGTCCCTGCTCCTGGTGGCGGCGCTGGCGGCCGCCTGGGTCGCCTCGCTGCGCCCCGACACCATCCTGTCGATGGTCGCCTGGGCCTTCTCCATCGCCGGCGCCTGCTTCTTCCCGGCACTGGTGCTGGGCATCTTCTGGAAACGCGCCAACCGCCACGGCGCCATCGCCGGCATGTTGGCAGGAATGGGCCTCACCCTGTTCTACCTGCTCGGAGTGAAATTCTTCGGCATGGCCAAATGGTTCGGCATCTCCGACATCTCCGCCGGCATCTTCGGCATCCCCGCCGGCTTCCTCGCCATCGTCGTGGTCAGCCTCCTCACCCCCGCCCCCGACGCCGCCACCCAGGCCATGGTCGAGCATGTACGGTATCCGGAGTCGCGGCGAGAATCATCCTATTGATCAGGCCTGTTGGCGCGCACCGAAAATGGACCATTTAGAAGAGGGTGTACGCGTTGAATATTGAACCGCCCCGTGTTTTGAGGAGGCTCCAACTCTTGAGAAGATGGAGCCATGAGGAAATCTACGAAGTTCTCCCCCGAAGTCCGCGAACGTGCTGTGCGCCTGGAGTTCGAGCACCGGTCCGAGCATGAATCCGAATGGGCGGCGATGGTGTCGATCGCCGGCAAGATCGGTTGCACCGCACAGACGCTGCATACCTGGGTGCGCCAGCATGAGTGCGACACCGGCCAGCGTGAAGGCATGACCACGGCCGAGCATCGGTTACATTCCACCCGCCGAAGCTGAAGCCAACTACTATCGCCAACTTACCGAGCAGGCCATGTCGGTCTGACTCAAACCAACGGGCCTCCACTAAACCCGGGGCGGTTCAAATCGCTTGCCGGTGTGGCGCGCTCCTTGGGCGTCGAGCATCACGCGATCAACGTTTCCGCCGGCATCCGGGTCGATGGCCCGTGGCACATCCAGAACGTCAACGCTTACCACTCGCGCCTCAAGTCGTGGGTCGCAAAATTTCGCGGCGTGGCCACCTGCTACCTGACCAACTACCTCGACTGGTTCCGCGCCATCGATCGCGCTAAGGGCAATGGCCTGAAACCCGTTCAGTGGCTGGCATTGGCCGTAGGGGGCAGCAGCTAACAACATGATTTGCGAACACAGCCTATATTTTTCATTCACAGGGGGGCATGACAATTTGAGTTGGCCACGGAGAGCAGTTGTCATTTTGGGGGATCGACCTGTTCTGCTGGATGTCCGTTGGTCACAGGATAGTCACATCATGGTCACCGTTTGGTCACGGCCAAACCTGCCCAGATTTCTCTGACTACTGGGCTTTCAGGACTGATGTGACTGACAGCGCACTTTTACTCCGAGATATCCCAGGCGGTACAACCCAAATTACACGGGCTAGAAATCTGGATTATTCTGTAAGTGCTTGATTTGGCGCGGTCGGCGGGACTCGAACCCACGACCCTCGGCTTCGGAGGCCGATACTCTATCCATCTGAGCTACGACCGCGTTGTGATGGTGCTGCATGGAGACCGAACGTCATTCTACCTTGCCTGATCCGAATGACGTCCGGTTTCGGAGGGTAGCCACCCTATCCATCCGAGTTACAGGCGGTGAGCGTATTCCGGCCCGGTTGAGAGCCGTTTCTATCACTTTACCGACCCGCGTGATTCCAGTGGCGCGACGGCATCTGTAGCCCCCTGGGGCGGGGCGCGCAGGATAGCACAGCTACCTTTCAGTCGGCAGGGTGTTGCTCTTATAATCGCGCGGTTTCCCAACTTGAACAGGCTGAGAGTTTGCCATGTCCGATCACATCGAAATGACCAAAACCACGCCAAAGGATTTTCTGTTGGCTACTCTGGGCGGGCTGTTTGCGCCGGGCCTGGCGATTTTTCTCATCGTGATGCTCGTGCTGGGAGTCCAAGCCCGCATGGGAACGCCGGATGCCGCTCCCGCAGCTGATAAAGCGGTGCGTGAGCGCATTCAGTCCTTTGGGGTTTCCGTGGCGGTGGATCCGAATGCGCCTCGCGTCGAACGTTCCGGCGAGGTGGTTTACACCGAAGTGTGTTCCGGTTGTCACGGATCCGGCGCGCTGGGCGCTCCCAGGTTCAAGGAGAAGGCGGACTGGGCCAAACGCATCGGTTCCGGCTATGACACCTTGCTTGACCATGCGCTCAAGGGCTTCAACAAGATGCCGTCACGAGGTGGCGACCCGGATCTGTCCGATATGGAAGTGGCGCGCGGCATCGTGCACATGGCCAATGCTGCGGGCGCGAATTTCCAGCCGACGCTGAAGAAGGAACCCGAGCCCAGCGCCGCCGACCTGGCTCGCGGCAAGGGGGTTTACGCCGACAACTGCGCTTCCTGCCATGACACGGGCGTGACCGGCGCGCAGAAATTGAACGATGTCCAGGCCTGGAAGCCGCTGCTGAAGGAAGGCAAGGCCTTCCTGTACAACGCGGCGATCCACGGCAGCTTCGGTGGCCCGGCGAAGGGAGGCAACGAGAAGCTGTCTGATGCCGACGCCAAGGTGGCGGTGGATTACATGGTGGCGGAGGCGAGAGCGGCGGCTACCGCGAAGGTGCCGGCTAAAGCCGCCGCGAAGTAGTCTTTACCGCGACTCATGAAAACGCGGCCTGGGGTTTACTCCCTTGCCGCGTTTTTTATTTTCCGAGGATGTCGTAAATCGCGGAAAACCGTCGTCGCCCTTCCGCCTTTCTGTCGCCTGAAGTCGTTTGCGGGGCGTCGGCGCGTTTGATCTCGTTCTGATCGATTTCACTCAGGAAGCGCGAAGGCTCGCATACCACCATTTCACCGCCACGCTTGCGCTTGCCGCACCAAGTGATGACCAGCCCTCGGCGGGCGCGGGTGATGCCGACGTACATGAGGCGGCGTTCTTCTTCCAGGCGCGGGCCGTCCAGGCATTCCCGATGCGGCAGGATTTCTTCTTCCACGCCAACCAGGTAGACGTGGGGATATTCCAGGCCCTTGGCGGCGTGCAGGGTGGACAGACGCACGGCGTCGGGGGCTTCGTCGGCGCGGCCTTCCAGCAGGTTCATCAAAGTGATGGTCTGGCTGAGTTCGATCAGGGTCTTGCCGTCTTCCTTGCCCTTCTTGCTCAACCAGTCCACGAATTCACGCACGTTTTCCCACTTGGCGCGGGCGGCGCGGTCGTCTTCCGAGTCGTATAGCCATTCTTCGTAGTGGATGGCGGCGAGCAGTTCTTCCAGCAATGGTCCCGCCGGTTCCTTTTCCGCGCGGTCGCCGATGCGGTTGATAAAGTCACAGAACGTCAGCAGTGGTTCCAGTTGCCGATGCGGCAGATGGGCCTGGAAGCCGGCCTCGAAAGCCGCCGCGAACAGGCTGATATGGCGCTGTCCGGCGTGGTCGCCGAGTTTTTCCAGGGTCGCGGCGCCGACGCCACGGCGTGGGGTGGTGGCGGCGCGGATGAAGGCGGGGTCGTCCTCCGGGTTGGCGACCAGGCGCATGTAGGAGGAAATATCCTTGATCTCGGCCTTGTCGAAAAACGATTGCCCGCCGGACAGTACATAGGGAATCTTGGCTTCGCGCAGGGATTCCTCGAACAGGCGCGCCTGGTGGTTGCCGCGGTAGAGGATGGCGTAATCGGCGTAGCGGGTGCGGTGCTCGAACTTGTGCGCGGAAATGCGCAGGGCGACGGATTCCGCTTCGTGGCGGTCGTCACGGCATTGCACCAGTTCGATGTGGTCGCCGAGGCCATGTTCGCTCCAGAGATTCTTTTCATGCAGGCGCGGATTGTTGCGGATGACGCTGTTGGCGGCCGCCAGGATGCGCTGGCTGGATCGGTAGTTCTGGGTGAGCGGAATGATTTTCAGGGCGGGGTAGTCCTGCCCGAGACGGCGCAGGTTTTCCACGTCGGCGCCGCGCCAGGCATAGATGGCCTGGTCGTCGTCGCCCACCGCAGTGAAACGCCCGGCGGGGCCGGCAAGGAGTTTCATCACGGCGTACTGGGCGCCGTTGGTGTCCTGGTATTCGTCCACCAGCAGGTAACGCAGGCGGCCTTGCCAGGTGGCCAGGGCTTCGGGATGTTCCTGGAACAATTGCACCGGCAGGCGGATGAGGTCGTCGAAATCCATCGCCTGGTAGGCGCGCAGGGTGTCCTGATAGGCCTGATAGGCGACCGCATATTGGCGCTCGGCTTCGTCGCTTGCCGTTTTCAGGGCGGCGCCGGGTGTCAGCAACCCATTTTTCCAGTTGGAGACCACGGCGGCGGCCTGGCGCAAGCTGTTCTTGTCGGTGGTTTTTAAGATGTCGGAAAGGATTTGCTGGGCATCGGCGGCATCGAGCACCGAAAAGCGCGGCTTGTAACCGATGCGCCTGGCCTCGTGGCGCAGGATTTGCAGGCCCAGGGAATGGAAGGTCGAGACGGTGAGGCCTTTCCCCTGTTTGCCGGGCAGCAGTTCGCCCACACGCTCGCGCATTTCCCGCGCCGCCTTGTTGGTGAAGGTGATGGCGGCGATATGGCGCGCCTCGATGCCGCATTCGGTGGCGAGATAGGCGATCTTGCGCGTGATGACGCGTGTCTTGCCGGAACCGGCGCCTGCGAGCACCAGGAGCGGGCCGTCGAGATATTTCACGGCTTCGCGCTGTTGCGGGTTGAGGTCGATAAGTTGGGAGGTCATCAATGCAAACGGCCCGCGCGAGGCGGGCCGTCGTCAAGGCAGAAAAGGTTCAGCGAAGGCCGTTGACGTACTCCGCGACGGCTTTCATTTCCTGGTCGGTCATTTTGCGCGCGATGGTCTGCATCATCTTGCCGCCGTCGTTGGCGCGGTCGCCGCTGCGGAAGTTCTTGAGTTGGGACAGCACGTACTTGGAGTGCTGTGCGGCCAGGCGCGGGAACTGAACCGGGATGCCGGCGCCGCTGGGGCCGTGGCAGGAGGCGCAGGCGGGGACGCCGCTGCCGGCATTGCCGCCTTTGTAGACTTTCTGGCCCGCCGCGATCAGGCTGGCATCCTTCGCCTGGCGTGGCTTGGGCTGTTGGGCGCTGAAGTAGGCGGCCAGGTTGAGCATGTCGTCTTCGGACAGCTTGGCGGCGTTGGGTGCCATGATGGCGTTCTTGCGGGCGCCGGACTTGAACTCGTGCAATTGCTTGGCGAGATATTCGGGTGACTGGCCCGCCAGGACGGGGTAGGCCGGCGAGGTGCTGTTGCCATCGGTGGCATGGCAACCGCCACACACATCATTGACGATCTTCTGCGCCTTGGCGGCGTCGCCTTTGGCTGCGGCCGGAGCGGGCTGGTTGGCCCAGCTATTGGCTCCAAACGTGGCGGCGAACAGCAGGCCGGTAATGAGCGCGTGAAGTTTCATGGTCGATGCTCCTGAATACGGGTTGGCGGCTGGGAAATCGCGGCATTTTAGCGGCCTGTTTGCTATCATGCCAGCCTTTCGAGCAGGCTCCTGGGCCACTACATACCGCCGTGCTCAACGCCGCCTTCCATACCACCGTCGCGCAACTGCGCGAACTTCCCGCCGACAGCTTTTCCGAAGTTGCCTTCGCGGGCCGCTCCAATGCGGGAAAGTCCAGCGCCATCAATACCTTGTGCAACCACAAGCGGCTTGCTTTCGTGAGCAAGATGCCGGGGCGCACGCAGCATCTCAATTTCTTTCGCGTCGAGGAAAGTCGCTATCTGGTCGATCTGCCCGGCTACGGTTATGCGCGCGCGCCCAAAGATCAAAAGCACGTCTGGCAGGCGTTGATCGGTGGGTATCTGGGCCGCCGTCCGCAACTGGCCGGCCTGGTGTTGATCATGGATATCCGCCATCCGCTCACGGAGCTGGATCGTTCCCTGCTGGAATGGTTTCGGCCTTCCGACCGGCCGGTGCATGTGCTGCTTTCCAAGAGTGACAAGCTGTCGCGCAGCCAGGCATTGCCGGTGCTGCGCCAGGTAAGCGCGGATTTGCTCGCCAGCGGGTTCAATGCCTCGGTGCAATTGTTCTCCAGCCCCAAGCGCGTGGGCGTCGACGAAGCGGAAGCGGTGGTGCGCGGATGGCTGGGCGTGCCGAAAAAAAACCCGGTCCAAGGGGAAGTGGCCGGGTGAAGTTCGTCTTGATGTTGCATCAAGACACCCGCTCAGGGAGGAGAAGCGGGAGACGAAGCGACTCGTCTGCCGTATTGAGCAAACAAGATGGGCGGGGTTCCCGATAGATTCGGTCGCTGTCTTGGTGTTTTTGTTTCAGATGGAGAGCCTTGCGATGTTCGATTTGTCCAGTTTCCCTCGCAAGCGCATGCGCCGCATGCGCCGCGATGAGTTTTCCCGCCGCCTGATGCGGGAACATACCCTGACGCCGGCTGATCTGATCCTGCCGGTGTTCGTGCTTGATGGCGAGAATCGCATCGAGGAGGTCGCCTCAATGCCGGGTGTGCGGCGGCTGAGCCTCGATCACCTCTACGGCGTGGCGGAGGACTGCGTGAAGCTGGGTGTGCCGGCGCTGGCGCTGTTCCCGGTGATCGACGCCGAACTGAAAAGCCTGGATGCCGCCGAAGCCTACAATCGCAAGGGTTTGGTGCCGCGTGTCGTGGCCGCATTGAAAGCACGCTTCCCGGAACTCGGCGTCATGACCGACATCGCGCTGGACCCGTATACCAGCCACGGGCAGGATGGCCTGATCGACGAGAGTGGCTATGTGCTCAACGATGAAACCATTGCCGTGCTTACCCGTCAGGCGGAATGCCACGCGGCGGCTGGAGCCGACATCGTGGCTCCTTCCGACATGATGGATGGGCGGATTCATGCGGTGCGTGAGGCGCTCGACGCCGCCGGCCATATCCACACCCGGATCCTTGCCTATTCGGCGAAATACGCCTCCAGCTTCTATGGCCCGTTTCGCGACGCCGTCGGCTCGTCCGGCAATCTGGGAAAGGGCAACAAGACCACCTATCAGATGGATCCGGCCAACGGTGATGAGGCACTTTGGGAAGTCGGGCTGGATATTCAGGAAGGCGCGGACATGGTGATGATCAAACCGGGTATGCCGTATCTGGATATCGTGCGCCGCGTGAAAGACACCTACCGGGCGCCCACTTTCGTCTACCAGGTGAGCGGCGAATACGCGATGTTGAAGGCTGCCGCGCGGAACGGCTGGCTGGATGAGAAAGCTTGTGTGCTGGAAAGTCTGCTGGGCTTCAAACGCGCCGGCGCCGACGCGGTGCTGACTTACTTCGCCCTGGATGCGGCTCGCTGGCTTGCGGAAAGCTGATCAGATATAGCGCGTACGGCGCTCTCGATCGACCCGGATGATGTAACGTTGAATCTCGGTTTCCACGCTGGGTGGCAGGTCGATGAACTGGCAGCCCGCCCTGTGCGTGAGTCGGCCGTTCTTCAGCGTGATTTCAAAAGTGGTGCACACGGCCAGACTCAGCGCGAATTCGCCGGAACCAGGCAGAGAAATCCGGCAGCCGTGATAGGTTGTTCCCGCAGTCAGCTCGCCGCTTTCCTGATAGGCCAGGATACCGACGCCACCGATGCTGATGTCCACCACGATGGCCTCCAGCATGTCTTCCCCGGTATTGATCATGCATTTGACCGGGTTGACGACGGAAGTGACCAGCCGGTAATACTCGCGCCGCTGCAAACGCAGCAGCTCACTCGGTATGGCAATCTGGAACGCCGCTTCGTGGTTATGGATGACGCGTTCGACACGGCCGCAGGAAAATTGCACGCGTACTTGATCGTGCGTGGTGGCAAACGTGGCGTTGTGCGCTTCGAGGAGTTGGGTATTCAGTCTTTCGTCGGGGCCGTAACCCAGATAAATGGCGTTGTGCCTGGGTTCCACGTCGATGATGGAAGTCAGCAGAAAGTCCTTGCCGTTCTCGCCGTACGCGGCAACGATTGCTCTCTCTTGCATGACGTCACGCAGGACGCGTTCTATCTCGGCGGAGTGCCGAACCAGGTAGCGGTCGGTGTCCTCGCTGGTAAGTAATTCAATCTTCATAGGTATATTGTATCGGTATGCACACCCCAATTTGAGGCCGCATTGATTGAACTCTATACTCCGAAAGCCATATTTCGATTGCACACAATCATTTCATCAAACGCCATGATGAGGGAGCCGGATCAATGGGGATAATGGATCGCTTCAAAACCGCGAGTCGGAGTTGGGCAAGAACCATCGTGGCCTTCGAGTCGCCGCCACGGTTGCGTGAGGTGGGCGGACAGATGGGTGAACCGGAACCCGAGCAAAATGCGCAGGTGACCCGTGAGGATCAGTTCAAGATTCGTCTTGCCCATAACGACGAGCGTACCCGCGACGCCAAGTTTTTTGTGGAAAAACGCTATGGTGAAGTCGGCTATCGGGGCGACGGTAGCGCTGGCTCAAATAGTTGTAGTTGTCCTGACAGCATCACCTTGGCCACGTACCAAGGCGAACAAGTTATTGGCACTCAGACACTCGGTTTTGATGTGGGTAATGGCCTGCTGGCTGACGAATTGTACAAGGCTGAAATCGACATCCTGCGCGAGCGCGGATGCACCGTCGCGGAGATCACCAAGTTCGCGCTGGATACCAAGCTGACATCCAAACGCTTCCTGGCCGCCATGTTCAACGTTTCGTATATCTACTTACGCAAATTATGGCAGTACTCGGATGTAGTGATCGAAGTCAACCCCACCCATGCCGCCTTCTATAAGCGGATGCTGGGGTTCAAGGAGATTGGTAGTGAGCGCATGTGTCCGCGAGTCCATGCGCCAGCAGTGCTACTTTGGTTGGATCTCATTGAGGTGGATAAGAAGGTCGCTCTGGTCGCGGGTCAGCATGAGCTTGCCAAGCAGGATAGAACGCTCTACCCCTATTTTTTTCCCCCTCAGGAGGAAGCGCGCATCACGGATCGCCTGTTACGCGCCGAACCCAAGTAATCGTCAATGACCGCCTCCTTCAATTACGACGCTTCATTCTCTCGGAATATCGGTTGGGTTACCGAGGCCGAGCAGCAGCAGTTATCGGAAAAGCGGGTTGCCATCGCCGGCATGGGAGGGGTGGGCGGCTTTCATTTGCTGACACTGGCCCGCTTGGGTATCCAGCATTTTCATATCGCGGACCTTGATACCTTCGAGTTGGCGAATTTCAATCGCCAAGCCGGCGCCACCATGAGCAGCATCGGTAAACACAAGACCGAGGTGCTGGCGCGGATGGTGTTGGAGATCAATCCGAACTGCGACGTCAGAATTTTTTCGAAAGGTGTACACGCGGAGAATCTGGATGAGTTTATGGCTGGCGTTGATCTCTACGTTGACGGACTAGACTTTTTTGCCTTCCGCGCGCGCGAGGACCTGTTCAGTTATTGTGCCGAGAAGCGAATTCCGGCCACCACTGTCGCTCCTCTGGGGATGAGCGCGGCGCTGCTCAACTTCATGCCCGGTGGCATGAGCTTCGAGCAGTACTTTCATCTCGATGGCAGGCCGGAAATGGAAAAGGCCGTGCGCTTCCTGATCGGTTTGGCTCCCGCTCTGTTGCATCGCCCTTATCTGGCCGATGAAACCCGCGTCAATCTGGCCGCCCGCAAGGGCCCCTCCACCGTGATGGCATGTGCACTTTGCGCTGGTGTGGCGGCATGTGAAGCACTCAAGATTCTGCTCGGGCGCGGCAAGATATGGGCGGCGCCGCATGGCATCCAGTTCGATGGCTACCGCAACCGTACCGCCCATACTTGGCGGCCGGGTGGTAACCGCAACCCCATCAATCGCCTCGCCATCGCCATCGCCAAACGACAACTGGGGGTCTGATATGGCCACTCTCCCCGCTCATATCGAGCGCATTCTCGACCTGAGTCGCTGGGCACCTAGTGGCGACAACACCCAACCCTGGCGTTTCGAAGTACTGGGCGATGAGCATGTCCTGGTGCATGGTTTTGATACCCGTGACCATGTGGTATACGACCTTGACGGCCATGCCAGCCAACTGGCCTTGGGCGCGTTACTGGAAACGATGTCCATCGCCGCGAGTACCGAGGGGCGCAACGCCAGCATCCAGCGACGCGCAGATACACCGGAAACACATCTGTTGTTTGATGTACGTTTCCAGCCAGTAACTGGCTTGATGCCCCATCCTCTGGCCACTTACATCGAAAAGCGTGTGGTTCAGCGCCGCCCAATGTCCATGCAGCCACTAAGTGGCGAGCAAAAGCGAATCCTTGCCAACGCGCTGCCGGATGGCTATCAGGTGATCTGGTATGAAGGGCTTGCCCAGCGTTGGCGCCTAGCAAAATTCATGTTTGATAATGCTAAGGTTCGGCTCACGATTCCCGAGGCCTATGCAGTCCATAAGGCAGTCATTGAGTGGGGTGCCCGGTTCAGTAATGACAAAATCCCCGACAAAGCTGTGGGCGTCGATCCCTTGACAGCCAGATTTATGCGTTGGGCTATGACCAGTTGGGTGCGTATTGGATTTATTAACACCGTTTTGCTGGGACATTTGCCGCCACGGATACAGTTGGATCTGCTTCCTGGCCTGCGCTGCGGCGCTCATTTTGCGCTGCTTGCGCCTTTCCCCCTAACTACTGTCGATGATTACATCGCGGCCGGGAGTGCCATGCAACGATTCTGGCTAACAGCAACGCGTCTGGGGTGGCTGATCCAGCCCGAAATGACACCGGTGATCTTCACTCGTTACATCCGACAGCAGCGCACCTTCACCAAGGTAATCAAAGCCGGAATCTTGGCACGTACCTTGAATGAGCGACTGCTTCATATGCTTGGTGCGCGCAACGTCGCCTCTTTGTTCTTCATGGGCAGGGCTGGCGCGAGACCCGAGCCTGTTGCCCGCTCTCTACGCAAACCGCTTTCTGAAATCCTGGTGGGTACCAGCGGCAACCGGGCCTCAACCCCAGTAATCAGCTGAAAAAAGTGTCGGTATTTTTTACTTGGCCTTGTTTTGTTGCCGTGTTTTTTGCTGTAACTGTATGATTGGTATTGATTAGTTGTTTCTGGCATGAGTCATGCTACATATAGTTCAGGCGAGGCCACCAAACCCGCTCCCGGCAACCTAAATTTGGAGATGATCATGAAATTCCGCAAACTGACCGTACTGGTTGCACTGACTACCGCTTTGGGCGCTGGTGTGGCTTCCGCTGATGTTGTTCTTAATGATTGGTACTTCAACCCCGCTGGAAGCGGTCTGGGAACCGCCCGGCAAATCTCCCAGTACTGGGACATTACTGGTAATGCCTTCATTGATCTGACCGATCTGGGTGGGGGTAATTTCAGCTTCACCGAGTACGGTGTTTTCAAGTCCACCGGATCGGATGGCGGCGGAAATGACTGGGCTTTGGACTCTAATTTCAACCGTGAAGTAACCGCCCTGCTGACTGCTACGGGCGTGGGTAATTTTGGTAGTGGGTTTTCATTCACCGCCGGCACCTTGAGCATGTATGCGGGTGCGACCTTCAATTACGGTTCACTGTCCGCCGGTGTTGCACCTGTTTTTGGCGCAAACGATGGCACGCCTTTGGCAACCTTGTCGGTCATCCCGGGTGGCGGCGGTGCGGTTGATCCTAACGGCAACCCGGTTTCGAATGGTGTTGTCACTCTGCTAACCAAGTTTGACAGCATGGCTGCGAACACTTGGTTTATGCCGAACGGATCGCCGATGGGCTTGGATTCCGTGGTTGGTTTCGCATTTACCAATGCCAACCCGATCTCTAATCCGACGACGATCGCAGTAAGGGAAATTATTTGTGAAGGTGCTGGCGCAACTCCGGCTGGTACCAACTGCGCTACTGGCACTGGTTATGCGAATGTTGCGAAAGACTACGTCTTTGTCAGCAACAATGGTCAATTCAAGTTGAATGCTGTGCCGGAGCCGGGTTCCCTGGCTTTGATTGGCCTTGGTATGCTGGGCCTTGCTTTTGCTTCCCGTCGCAAGACCTGAGTAAATGCTCTGGTGTTGGTGGCGGGCCGGCTTAATGCTGGATATCGCCATCTCATGAAGCCCTATGGTGACATAGGGCTTTTTTCTTGGTGCGCCCGGCAGGGCGCATTCACTTGGAGGTGAAAGGTAAGCATCCAACCCGACCACCTACCCTCGCGAACCCATCCTAAGCAAGCTAGCCGCTTTCCCAAGGAGAAGCGCGATGGCGGCACGGCAGGGCACGGACTATTGGCAGGCGCAGGTTGAA
>JAHFRD010000013.1 GCA_023258975.1 Hydrogenophilales bacterium
CTTCTCGCGGGCGAAGCGGTAGGGCACCGAGTAGTAATGGCCGATGACCTCGACGTGATAGTCGATGCCGACCCGTGCCACCTTCCATTCGGCGAACTCGTAGCGCGTTGCCGGCAACGGCCGCAGGGCGGGCCGATCCAGGTCGGCGAAGGCGGACTGGCGGCAGCCCGGCAGCTTCTTGAAGGGCCGACTGTTGAGCGCCACCATGAGTTCGGTGATGGCCAGGTTGAGTTCGCCCAGGCTGAAGAAGCGCTGGTGGCGCTGGTGGCGCAGGCGGGCCAGCACCCAGCGCTCGACCAGGAGCACGCCGCCCTCCACCTTGGCCTTGTCCTTCGGCCGGCGCGGCCGGGCGGGCAACACCACCGTGGCGTAATGGGCCGCCAGGTCGCGGTAGGTTGGGTTGAGCTCGGGGTCGTAGAAGCAGGCGGTGGTGACGCCGCTTTTGAGATTGTCGGGAACCAGGAGCGCGGGAACGCCGCCCAGATGTTCGAGGGTGCGGACATGGCTGCCGATCCAGTCGGGCAGGCCCTGGCTCCAGGTGGCTTCGCAGTAGGTGTAGTTGGAGGCGCCGAGCACGGCGACGAAGACTGCGGCCTGGCGGATTTCACCGGTCATTGGATCGACCACGGGGACGGTGGGGCCGGCGTAGTCGATGAACAGTTTCTCGCCCGGGGCATGGGTCTGGCGCAGGCTGACCGAGAGCCGGCCGACCCAGTGCCGGTAGTGGTCGCAGAAGCCGCTGTAGCGGTAGCCGTCGGGATGTTCGGCCTTGTATTCCTGCCAGAGCAGGTCGAGGGTGACGCCCTTGCGCCGCAGTTCGCGATGTACCGCCGGCCAATCCGGCTCGGGGCGAGTCAGGCTGGAGGGTGCGGCCGGCGGATAGAGCCGCGCTTCCAGTTCCGTCTCGCTGGCCCCGGCTGGCAGCGGCCAGGTGATGCCGGCTTGCTTGGCGCGGCGGAGAATTTCGCCAACGGTCGTCGGCGAGGCGCTGACCGCTCGGGCGATCTCGCGATGGCTGCGGCCACCCTCGTGGTGGAGCCGTAATACTTCAACAATCTTGCGCATGGATAACCTGCTGTTCGCCATGTGGCCCTCGGCAAAATCGCCCAGGCTGCCACGGTTATCCCGCGTACTACTCAGCTCAAAATGACTGTTCAGGTTGCCGTGGAATCACCGTCCAGTTTCGCGTGGAATGGGTGTCCAGGTCGGCGTGGAATACGCGGGGTTTGCATGGACGCTTTGGGCGTGGTGGGCACGCCCCGGATGGGGGTCATACCCGCCAGTGGGCCGGTGCCGGCGCGTCGAGCCGTTGCCAGTCCACACCGGTGATGAGCCATTGCCATTGGATGGCGGTGAGGGTACCTACCGGGGAGTCCGCGCCGGGCCAGGTAAAGTGGCCGCGATGCAGGCGCCGCTGGCACAGCCAGACGCCGGTGCCGTCCCAGATCAGGAGCTTGAGCCGGTTCTGGCGCCGGTTGCGGAAGGCGTAGGCGCTGCCGTCGCGGGAAGGCCAGTGTGTTCTGGACTCGTTGCGAGAGGCCGTCGATGCCGGCGCGCATGTCGATGGGTTCGACCACCAGCCAGACCTGGGATGCGGTCGGCATCATCCTAGAAACGGCAGTTGAACGCTCATTCGCCCTCGTGAGGCCGCATGGATGCTGGCGAAAGTGCCTTCGATCACGCTCACCCATTGGGTGAGCCCGCTACGCACCCGCTGGCACGTCCGGGCGGGCGTCTGGCTTTGTCGCTCCTCCTTTGCGTCGTCGCTTCGCGCCAGCCACCGGGGCTGTGGAGTCGGGCGATACCGCTGGGGGTAGGGGCGGTGACGTTGACCGGCAGCAGCGTCAGCGCCGCCTTCCCCGCAGCGTGGGAGGCGTCTTCCCGGCGGCGCCAGAGGTAGAAGGATTTGATGTTCACGCCCTGGCTGACGCAATACGCCGCTTGCGTCAGCTCGCTTTGCCGCCAGGCTGTCCGGTGCCTGCGCCAGTAGTTCGCCCCATGTCGCTTCGCCATATCGAGTGCCCTCAAAAAACACTCAGCTTGAGCAGGCTTGGCGTGTCAGAACAGGTGGGGGGGGGGGACGCTTACAATCAGCCATCAGCCCGAACCTATTCGGGTTGATGGCGTGACTTGCAACTTATGCTGTTACGACTTGCAGCTTATGGTGTCACCCACAGCGCCTTGTCTCAGCCGCACGCCCCCACCGCTCCGCACGCCGTACAGAAATCGCAGCCGTCCTTGCGGATCACCGTGGCGTTGCCGCATTCCTTGCATACCGCGCCGGTCATGACGACTTTGGCGGGCTCGCCGGTGTGGGACGGGGGCAGCGAGGGGGTCTGCAGGATGCCCATTTCCTTCACCGGCAGGCCGTCTTCGGTGAGGATGCCGAGCATGGCGTAGCGGTGGATGATGAGGCGGGCGACGTAGGCGACCGTGGAAGGCCAGTTGGTTTGCTTCGATTGCCCCGGCACGAAGGCCATGAAATCGCCCAGCGGTTCCGGGTAGTTGAGCAGCTTCCTGAGCTTCATGCCGATCCAGGCCGGGTCCATGACGCGCATGTCCAGGGAGAGCAGCTTGCACAGACCGTCCAGCGCGCGCGGGTATTCGCCGGAGAGCCACAGGGAATAAGGGCGGGTGACGCCGTCGGGCAGGGCGATTTCCTTGAGGCCGAGGACGAAGTCGTCGCCGGTGTGCGGGTTGAAGACATCCACGGTCCAGGACAGGGTGCCGTCGGTGCCGGTCTTGGGTTCCTTGTGCGAGAACAGGGCGTCGAGCACGGGCGTGGCGCCGGGGCCGTCCAGCGCTTGCAGTTCATCCAGGCGCCAGCGCAGGAGTTGCGCGGTAGCGGCAACCAGGCTGGGCATCTGCTTGGGTTCGCCATCGGGCGGGAAGGGGATGGAGCAACTGTCGTCGCCGCGTGTTTTCGCCAGGGTGTCGAGTTTCAATTTGAGCCAGCCGCGATCATTGGCGCGCATGTCCATCGACAGGGTTTTCGCCACCGCGCCGAGGCCACGCGGCTGTTCGGCGCCGTTGACCCAAACCTCGAACGGCCAGGCGCGGCCTTCGCTTTCGGTATGGCCGACGAACAGGGCGAAGCTGCCGCAGGTGCTGTCGAGCATGTAGCACCAGGCCGGGTTGCCGCCGGTCAGTTTCGGGCGGCCCGGCCATTTCAGGCTTTCCAGCACCGGGGCGGGCAGGGCCTTGATCTCGATGCGGCGGTTGACGTCGGAGAGTTCGAAATCCTGCGGCGCTTTTGCCTTCTCGGCGGCGGTTTTCGCCGGATCCGGGGTTTCCTTGCCGGTGGAAAGCACGCTGCCCAGCACGGCATTGGGCCGGTAGGTGGCCAGCCCCTTGAGTCCGGCCTTCCAGCCGGCCAGGTAGAGGCCCTCGAAGTCGGTGTAGGGGTAATCGACCGGCACGTTGACGGTCTTGGAAATGGCGGAATCGACGTAGGGCGCGACGGCCGCGACGATGTTCATGTGCGCCAGGGCGGAGATTTCCAGCGCGGTGACGAAGGAGGCCGGCAGGTTTTCCATGTCGCCGCCCTGTTCGCGGTAGACGCGCCAGGCATGGTCTTCCACCTGATATTCCTTCCAGCCGCCTTCCGCGAGACGCTTCTTGCGCGTGTAGGCCCAGGAGAAGGGCGGCTCGATGCCGTTGCTGGCGTTGTCGGCGAAGGCCAGGGAGATGGTGCCGGTGGGGGCGATGGACAGGAGATGCGAATTGCGGATGCCGTGCTCGCGGATCTGGGCCTTGATCTCCTCCGGCAGGCGCGAGGCGAAGTTGCCGCCGGACAGGTACAGATCGGCGTTGAACAGCGGGAAGGGGTCGCGCTCGATCGCCAGTTCCACCGAAGCCAGGTAGGCCTGGTCGCGCATGAACTCGGCCACCTGGGTGGAGAAGGCCAGCGCTTCCGGGGTGTCATATTTCAGGCCGAGCATCACCAGGGCATCGCCCAGGCCGGTGAAACCGAGGCCGACGCGGCGCTTGCTGTGGGCCTCGTTGCGCTGTTTTTCCAGGGGCCAGGCGGTCAGATCGAGGACGTTGTCCAGCGCCCGAATACAGATGGGCAGGATGCGCTTGAGGCCGTCGAAATCGAAACTCGCCTCTTCGCCGAAGGCATGGTTGACGAAGCGGGTCAGGTTGACCGAGCCCAGACAGCAGCAGCCGTAGGGCGGCAGGGGCTGTTCGCCGCAGGGGTTGGTCGCCTCGATGGTTTCGCAATAGCCGAGGTTGTTGTCGCGGTTGATGCGGTCGATGAACAGCACGCCGGGTTCGGCGTGGTCGTAGGTGGAGGCCATGATCTGGGTCCACAGCTCGCGTGCTGGCAGTTTGCGGTAGACCCAGATGCCGTCGGTGCGCTGGTAGGCGCCGTTGGCCTTCTGTTCGGCGCCGGGCTCCGACTTGTGCATGAGTTCGACATCGCCGTCGGCTTCCACCGCCCGCATGAAGACATCGGTGATGCCCACGGAGATGTTGAAGTTCCTCAGGTCGCCCTGGTCCTTGGCGTGGATGAAGTCCTCGATGTCGGGATGGTCGCAGCGCATCACGCCCATCTGCGCGCCGCGCCGGCTGCCGGCGGATTCCACGGTCTCGCAGGAACGGTCGAACACGCGCATGTACGAAACCGGGCCGCTGGCGCGCGACTGGGTGCCTTTGACCAGGGCGCCTTTCGGGCGGATCGTGGAAAAATCGTAGCCGACGCCGCCACCCCGGCGCATGGTTTCGGCGGCTTCCTCCAGCGCCACGTAGATGCCGGGCTTGCCGTCGCTTTCGCCGGAAATGGCATCGCCCACCGGCTGCACGAAACAGTTGATGAGGGTCGCCTGCAAGCCGGTTCCGGCCGCCGAGTTGATGCGCCCGGCCGGAATGAATCCGGCTTCCATCGCATGGAGGAACGCCTTTTCCCAATGCGCCCGTTGCGCCTTTTTTTCCACCGAAGCCAGTGCCTGCGCCACCCTGACGCGCACATCGACGACATTCTGTTCGTCGCCTTTGGCGTATTTTTCCAACAGCACTTCACTGGAGATGGTCTGATCGGCCAGTTCGGGGAAAAGGGCTTCCTGCATGATGTCGTCCTCACACTAGATATATGGTGGAAATCGCTTTTTAGACACTATGGGCAGCGTTTTCAAGCAGAATTTTCAAGTTCCCACGATTTGCGGCGATCCCGGCTCGTGGACAGGGTTCAGCGTGAGCAAGCAGATGGCTTTTGTAGCGCCGGCTGCCAGCCGGCTGTTTTCTCAAGACGCCGCAAAGGGCGCGAATCGACGGATTACGTGTGCTCGCCGACGAGCGTGGCCACCACCGGCGTGTGGTCCGAGGGGCGTTCCAGTTTGCGTGGCGCCTTGTCGATTTCCACCGCCGTACAGCGGCCGGCCAGCGGCGGCGAGAGCAGGATGTGGTCGATGCGCATGCCGAGATCGCGACGGAATCCGGCGGCGCGGTAATCCCACCAACTGAAGCTTTTCTCCGGCTGCTCGAACAGGCGGAAGGCATCCGCCAAACCCAACCCGAGCAGGGACTGGAATTGCTCGCGCTCCGGCGCGGAAACCAGCACGTTGCCGACCCAGGCGGCCGGGTCGTGCACGTCGCGGTCTTCCGGGGCGATGTTGTAGTCGCCCAGCAGCGCCAGATTCGGATGCCGGGCGAGTTCGTCCTTGAGCCAGGCATTGAGCGCATTCAGCCAGCGCAGCTTGTAGAGATATTTGTCGGAATCCAGGCTCTGGCCGTTGGGAATGTAGACGCAGACGACGCGGATGCCGCCCACGGTGGCCGCCAGCACCCGCTTCTGTTCGTCCGCGAAGCCGGGGATGCCGGCCTGGACGTCCTCGATGGGCAAGCGGCTGACGATGGCGACGCCGTTGTAGGTCTTCTGCCCGGCGTAGGCGACCCGGTAGCCGGCGGCCTCGATTTCCGCGCGCGGAAACTTGCTGTCTTCCAGCTTGGTTTCCTGCAGGCAGACCACACCGGTTTGCGTCGCGTCCAGCCAGTCGAGCAGATGTGGCAGGCGGACTTTCAGGGAATTGACGTTCCATGTGGCGAGTTTCATGGCGAAATTCGGTAGAGGGCATGATTGCCCTGTCGGGTGACCGGGTTGCTCAGGCCGGCGCACAGATCCGTCGAGGTATCCGGCGAGCAGAGCAGATACAGCGGACGGCCGCTGGCGCGGATGGCCGCCGGGGGGGCGTCCGGCGTCCAGGTGGCGAGGCCGCTGCCCGCCAGGAAACGCTGCGCGGCGGGTGCCAGCACGACGGAGTCGGGCGGCAGGTGGGCGCCCGCCCACAAGGCGACATCGCGGTAATCCTTGCTCTCCGGCGTCACAAAGCGGAGACGGTCGGGAGCGGCCAGATGCCAGGCCAGCGAGGTGGCAACCAACAACAGCAGGGCGCCGGGCAGCACCCGCGAGAGTGTCGCCAGGCGCGGCAGACGCCGCCCGATCTCCCGCGCGCCGTGCAGCAGGTAATAGAACAGGAATGGCAGGAACGGCAGCCAGTAGCGCGCCGCGCCCGCGCGCGGCACGAACAGGAAGGCCAGGGCCAGCGGCAGCCAGCATTCCACCGCCCCCCGGCGGCGGCGGAACAGCGTCAGCCAGCCGAATCCGGCGATGGCCAGCAGCGCCAGGGACAGGAGTACGGAGAGGTCATGCTCGCGCGCCCACTCCAGGGGAATCCAGGGCAGGAGGAAATGCGCGGGATAACGCAGGTCATGCCAGTACAGGCGCTGCGCGTATTCCCTGGGCGAGCGGGTCAGATCATTCAGCACTTGCACGCCACTGCCGAAACGCGTGGTGATCCAGTCCAGCGGCTGGCTGGCGAGCACATGGCCGGTGTAGCCCTTCCAGGCCAGGATGGCGACGAGCAGGGGCGCGGCATAGGCGAGGCAGGCGGCCAGGCGTTGCCGCACGGGCCAGGGCCGCAACAGGAAATAGAGCGGGCCGGCGAACAGGAAGATGGCGGCGTAGCCCCGCGTGAAAAAGGCCAGAACCGCGAGCAGGCCGGCCAGGAAAGCCATGCGCCCGTTCTCCGCGCGCGACAGGCCGAGCAGCGCGGCGGCGACGGCCGCGATATACGGCACCTCGGTCATGGGGTGATGGCTGTACAGGAAGAACGCCGGGCTCAACGCCGTGAGCAGCACGGCCCAGGCGCCGATCCGTTCCTCCGGCCAGAGCCGGCGCAGCAGCGCGAGGGCGCCCAGGCCGAACGCCACCATCACCAGCTTGAGCGCCATCCAGTTGAGGCCGACAAGCTTGATGGCGCCGGCAAGCAGGCCGGCGAACAGCGGCGGCCAGGCGGCGTGATGGCCGTACTCGGCGAGCGGGAAGGTGTCGCTGGTGTAGCGGCCGTACTGCGCCAGATTCCAGCCCATGCTGACGAACCAGGCGCCGTCGTCGGCGTTGTAGCCGGGGAATTCCGGCGTCGGGAACAGGAACAGCAGGTAGAGCGCGGCGACGGCCCAGGGCAGATGGCGCGCGCTCATCTCACTCGGCGGCCGCGAGCACGCGCTGGATGACCCCGGCCTGGTGTTCTTCCAGCCCCACCCAGAGCGGCAGGCGCACCAGACGGTCGGAAAGCGCCTGGGTATGCCGCATATCGCCGACCGCGCGGCCACGTTGCCGCCCGACCGGCGCCGTATGCAAAGGCACGTAATGGAACACGCTGAGGATGCCCTGAGCTTTCAGGGCGTCGATGAAAGCCGTGCGCTTTTCCAGTGTGGGCAGCAGCAGTTGGTACATGTGCGCGTTGTGCGCGCAATGCGCGGGCATTCGCGGGCGAACCACCTTGCCACGCTGTTCCAGATCGGCGAAGGCGTCATGGTAGGTTCGCCACATCCCCAGGCGGCGTTGCGTGATGCTGTCCGCTTCTTCCATCTGCGCCCAGAGAAAGGCGGCGATCAGCTCGCTGGGCAGGTAGGAGGAACCGATGTCCACCCAGGTGTATTTGTCCACCTGACCACGGAAGAACTGGCTGCGGTTGGTGCCTTTCTCACGAATGATCTCGGCGCGTTCCGCCAGTTCTGGGTTGTTCACCAGCAGGGCGCCGCCCTCGCCGGAAATGATGTTCTTGGTCTCGTGGAAGGAGAGCGCCGCCAGGTCGCCGATGCTGCCGAGCGGGCGATCCTTGTAGCGCGACAGGATGCCCTGCGCCGCGTCCTCGATCACCAGCAGCCTGTGGCGCTGGGCGATGTCCATGATCGCATCCATCTCGCAGGCCACCCCGGCGTAGTGCACCGGCACGATGGCGCGCGTCCTCGGCGTGATGGCCGCCTCGATCAGGGTCTCGTCGATATTCAGGGTGTCCGGGCGGATGTCCACGAACACCGGCACGGCGCCGCGCAACACGAAGGCGTTGGCGGTGGAGACGAAAGTGTAGGAGGGCATGATGACTTCATCGCCGGGCTGGATGTCGGCCAGGATCGCCGCCATTTCCAGCGCCGCCGTGCAGGAATGCGTGAGCAAGGCGCGCCGCGCCCCGGTGCGGGCTTCCAGCCAGGCATTGCAGCGTTTGGTGAAGCCGCCGTCGCCCGCCAGCCAGCCGTTGTGGTGCGCCTGGGCGATGTACCAGAGTTCCTTGCCGGTCATGTACGGCTTGTTGAAGGGGATGTTCATCTCGGTGTGGGCGTTGAGGTAATAAACGTGGGGTTTGAACGAAAAACCCAGAACTTCTGAAGCAGAAACAGCATGGCCGCGAGCGACAGCACCATCACACCCTGGACGAACTCGTGCGGATATCTCATGTGATCCACAAGGACAAGCAATGCCAGCAGATTGATGACATACCCAAGTCCATATGAAATGCAATAACGCACAAATGCAGGGCCGTGCATACCGACGTGGCGGAACGACCAACGTTTGTTGAAGACAAAGGTTTGCGCCACGCCCAGCCCATAAAGCAGCGTCATTGCCAGCTTATGATCCATACCCGCAATCGTTAATATGAGATAAAGGGAAAACGCCAGAGCATTGGAGGCCAGGCCTACTATGGCATAGCGGGTAAACTGTCCCGCCGCTTCCCTCATGGCATTGGCTGCCCTTCCCTCCAACCCCAGATATACCAAGGTGCTTTTTCTCCCATATTAAATAGCAGGTCCAGCACGGTCACAGCATGGGTAAAAGGGGGATGGAGTTGAGTGTATTCCGGGTAGCCAGAATAATCTTTGAAAGAAAGAACGATGCCAGCAGAATCAAAAAGAAACGGCTGGATATAGTTCCGAGCCGCTGGCCCAGAAATGTAGTGATCTGCACCGGAAGCCTCACATAAGCTGACCAGCCTCTCGGTCTTTCCCTCGAAGTGGGCGTAGTCAGTGGACCAGCTTATTTTGGTTCTGATCCCGAGCAGCCGGCCAATACCCTCCAAAAACAAACGATTGATTCGGGAAAGTCGCGTTTCATTGGCTGCGGCCTCATATAGAGCCTCGATATCATTCGCGTAATCACGAAAGCAAGGAGCTCGGGCGTAGTGACCCCGAAGCGTCTGCCAATGTTTAATCGCCCAGTCATTTTCAGATATCAAAGTCTCGTCAATGCGCTGCTGATACTTACCCTTTACCTCGACTGGGATAGTAAGCCACTGAGCGCCCTTGGAAGTCTTTATTTGATTGCGGTTGCGCCAATCTCTCCGGGTGTACTGCATATCATCAAACAGAATAAATTCATCCGCATCGTGCATTAGGTCGAAATAACCTTTCCACGGGATATAGTTGGACTGAAGAATAACAACAGTTTTCATTTTTTCGGACATGAGTAACGAGTGAGCATCTTGATGAAACTGCCCTCGGGAACTTCGCAATGATCGGCAATGACGGCGCCAGCGCCTATGAAACTGTGTGGACCAACATCGACAAAACCGCAGACCGTGGCGTTGGGAGAAACGAACGTGTTGCAGCCAATCTTCGAGTCGTGATTTACGCAAGCTCCAGGCCATAGGACGGCGAGATCATCGATTTTCGCGCGAACATCGACTATCGAACCGGCCATAATCATTGCGCCGTCGCATACCAGCGCGCTGTCAGCAACGTAGGATCTTGGATGAATTAGTGCGGGAGCATGATAACCAGCCGCACGGATTCTATTCCAAGCAATCCAACGCGCCGGAATGTTGGCGTACCCAATTGCCATTGCAAAACCGAATTTAGATGGTGGATAAGAGTGAGTGACACTGGAAAAATTACCAAGAACCCCCGGCCCACTTAAGTAGTCGTCTACCATGCCAACAGCTTCATGCCCACAGCACCGTACAAGTTCGGCTACGGTTGCGGCAAATTCCTTCGAACCGTAAATCAGTAGGCGCATATATATCTAACCCGCACCATTTTTATCAGTCATTCGACCAACCAGAAACAGCGGCTTCTTTGAGGATTTGAAATTCATCCGCCCAAGGTACTCACCAAAAATACCCAACATCAGCAACTGCACGCCACCAAAGAGAAGAATGCCTACCATGATAGAGGCGAAGCCAGACACCGAGATTCCACCGATCAGGTAGCGTGTAATAATAACCGACATCCAAGCCACCCCTATCAGGAAGGCAGCAAGGCCGATCCACGTCGCCATCCTGAGTGGCAGATCAGAAAAGGTAACGAAGATATTAATGGTGTGGGTAATCAGCTTCCGCAATGTGTAGTTACTGGCACCATGTGTACGGATTCCATGTGGAACTTCCACTGTGGCATAGCGGTTGGTGAGCCAGGACAGATACCCATCAACAAAAGGAAACGGGGAATCAAACTGAATTAGCGCGCGGGCTAGATCTCCACGTATAACTCGATAACTGGTGTAGGCGTCGTTCAGCGATGGTATAGCCTTATTGAATAGCCAACGGGCGATGTTCGAAGTGACATTACGCCATGCCCGATGACTGCGCTCGGGGTAGATGCCGTAGACTATATCGTGCCCCTCCAGGGCTTTTCGGTATAGATTCGGCAAGTATTCAGGCAACTGTTCCAAGTCATCGTCCAGCGTAGCAACCCATTGACCCTTGGCATGAGAAAAACCACAAATGGTGGCAGCATGTTGCCCGAAATTACGGCTGAGTTGGACACCACATACACGATCATCTTCCTGGGCAATTGCTTGGATTACCGCCCAAGAATTGTCGCCGCCACAATCTTCAACAAACAATATTTCGAAGTCAATCAACTCAGATTCAAGAGCAGCGACCAGGCGGCGATGGAGTTCGTGCAAACTCTCATGTGAACGATATACGGGAATGACGATTGACAAGTTAGGCAAGTTCCCCCCTTCGTATCGCAGATCAACTTTCTGATTGTACATGCGATACACATATAACTGTGCTGCGTGAGGCCAATTGACGGCTGCTACACTGGCCGCACCACTGGGGCCAATACATGACCTGGATCCTTATCTTATTATTCGCTTGGCCGTTTCTGGCTATCGGCCTGTCGCTGGCTTGGCGCAGGCGGCTGCTGGCCTTGTGGCGCGAGCCGATGTTCAAAGTGCCGATCCTGATTGTCGAAAGCGATGACTGGGGCTCAGGGCCGCCAGAACAGGCCGAGGCGCTTGCCAAGCTGGCAGCCTGTCTGTCACGTCATCGTGACAGCAGCGGCCGGCCAGCCGTGATGACTCTGGCGCTGGTATTAGCGGTGCCTGAACCCATTTTGAGGCAGTCCGACCCCTGGCTGTGGCGCACCCTGGCGGACCCAGCCATGCAACCGATCCTGGCAGCCATCCAGGCAGGCCGGAATGAGGACATATTTGCACCGCAGTTACATGGCCTGGCGCATTTCTGGCCCGATGCCGTCCTTGCTGCGGCGCACAAGCAGCCCGAGGTACGGGCCTGGCTGGCGGCGCCGGACCTCACGGAACACCTGCCCTCCCCGTTGCAAAGCCGCTGGACCGATACTTCCGTGCTGCCCTCCCGGCCCCATTCACGGCAGGCGGTGGCGGATGCTGTTGCCGAGGAGATCGGGCAGTACACAGCATTACTGGGTTACGCCCCGGAAGCCGTTGTGCCTCCTACCTTTGTCTGGAATCGGGATGTGGAAGCAGCCTGGGCCGAATTGGGCATCCAAGTGGTGATCACGCCGGGCCGCCGCCCGACCGGCCGCGATGGCGCGGGCCGCCCGGCGGGTGTGGATCGGCACATGCTCAACGGCGAGCGCGGCGAGGGTGGCGTGTTCTATCTGGTGCGCGATGACTATTTCGAACCTGCATTCGGGCATCGCCCGGAGCAGGCGCTGGCTGCGCTGGCGCGTAAGACGGCGCTTGGCCGCCCCTGTCTGCTGGAAACCCACCGCAGCAATTTCCTCAGCGCCACCTGCACCGATCCGGCTTCGGCATTCGCTGCACTGGACACGCTTTATAGGCAGGCGCTGCGCGACTACCCCACCTTGCGCTTCGCTTCCTGCGTGGAACTGGGCCGAGCGATGCGCGGTAACGACCCCGCCTGGATCGAGCATGACCGGCGGCGACGGTTTACCATCTGGCTGCGTCGCGTGTCCGCCCTGCCCCGTTTCGGCAAGGCCGCGCGCCTGACCGGCCTGCTGCCGCTGCTCAACCTGTTCACCCGATCCGACCTCCGCCCGTGAAATCAGCCTTGCCCGCCCGCCTGCTGGTCATTTCCGAGTTGTTCCTGCCCACCAAGGGCGGCACCACGGTCTGGTATGACGCGGTCTACCGGCGCCTGGGCGGCAAGGGCGTGCATATCGTCACCGCCGCCGTGCCGGATGCCGAGAAAATCGACCGTACCCACCCCAACCGCATTCATCGCATCGGCCTGAAACGGGTCTGGTGGCTGAAACCGGAATCGCTGGGCATGTATCTGAAAATGCTGGGGCAATCGTTGCGCCTGGCGTCGCGCCACGGCTTCGACGCGGTGCATGGCGCACGCGCCCTGCCCGAGGGCCTGGTGGCCTGGATCATGGCGCGCCTGCTGCGCAAACCGCTGGTGGTCTATTGCCACGGCGAGGAGCTCACCACCTGGGGGCGCGGGCGCAAATTCCGCGCCATGCTCTGGGTCTACCGCCATGCCGACGCCAACATCGCCAACAGCGAATACACCCTGGAAGAGATGGTGCGCCTGGGCGTGCGGCGCGAGAGCATCACCCTGATCTATCCGGGCGTGGATATGGAGCGTTTCCGCCCGGACATGCCCTGCGCCGATCTCAAGCGGGCGATTGGCCTGAAAGCCGGCCAGAAGCTGATCCTTTCGGTGGGGCGTCTGGTGCGGCGCAAAGGCTTCGACCAGGTGATCCGCGCCCTGCCGGAACTGGTGGCGAAAGGGATCGACGCACACTACGCGATCATCGGCATCGGCGAGGACTGGAACCTTCTCGGCGACCTGGCGCGGGAACTCGGGGTGGCCGAGCGCGTCCATCTCCTCGGCCATGTCAGCCCGGAAGACCTGCCGCGCTGGTACAACGCCTGTGACGTTTTCATCATGGCCAACCGCGAGATCAACGGCGACACCGAAGGCTTCGGCATGGTCTTCCTGGAAGCGGCGGCTTGCGGCAAACCCGCCATCGCCGGCACCGCCGGCGGCACCGGCGCGGCGGTGCTGGACGGCGTCACCGGTTTCCGTGTCGACGGCACCAAGGTGGAGGCGATTACCGCCGCCCTTTCCGCCATATTGAGCGATCCCGCGCTGGCGGAGCGTCTGGCCCGCGCGGGGCAGCGGCGGGCGGGCGATGAATTCAGCTGGGATGCCGTGGCGGAAAAAACTCGCGCGCTGGTGACACCCGTTGGCGGATGAGACTCTCGGACAAACAGGAGCGGCACTCCATGATGATCGAACTGGCAATACGGATAACGCGAATGCTTCTACCCGGCTTGATGCTGGTTTACATGAATCAGGCGGCCTACGCTGATTTCGCCGAAACACCCGAAGAAACCAAGATGTGCAAGAACATGATTTACAGCCGCGTCCCGCCCAACTCCACCTCGCGTGAATGGGGAAGCCTGCACCATTACTGCGATTGCCTGCGCTTTACCAACCGCGCCTTGAGCGCCATGAGCGGCAAGAACAAGAACGATGTCGGCCATAACTTGCACGAGGCGCTCCTGGGTTGTGATTACGTCATAGCCGGCAGCCCGCCGAATTTCGAACTATTGCCCGAATTGCACCTACAAAAAGGGGTCATTTACTCGCTCAGGGGGGACACCACGCTCGCGGCGGCCGAATTCTCCAAGACTCTGGCAACCAGCACGAAGCACCTTGGCGCCTACACGGGGCTGGCTGATATCTACATGAGACTGAAGAGCAACGACAAGGCGCTCGAGGTCGTCAGCACGGGATTGAAGTACCACCCGGACAGCAAAAGCTTGCGTCGCATGTATGAGGCATTGGGTGGCAAGTTGCCCTATCCCACGCCCGCCACAACGCTCGGTGCCCCCGCCCAAACCACCGCAACAGCGGCGGATTCCGGTAAAGCCGTAACCACCAACCCGGCGGGTAATGCCCAAACAGGAGCGCAGGTGCCTGACGAGCAAGTGCAAACGGCCACCGCACCACAACCCGAAGCGACTGATCGCCCCACGAACAACCCCTGGTGCCGTTTCTGCCCCGTCAACGAGGCGGCGTCTCCGGTGCCCTCTCCATCCACGCCTGGAGTAATCCCCAAAGACTGGCGGTGACTTCGGCCTGTTCGCCGGACAAGTCCCGCCGACAGTCGGGATCGGATTCGAGGTCATACAGGCGCAGCAATTTCCCGTCTTGCAGGGGTTGATAGACCAGCTTCCAGCGACCGCTACGGACCGAGCGGTCCTTGGCGGCGATGACTTGTTGCTGATAGCGCGGTTTGACCGCCAGGGTGCCGGAAGCCAGATCGGGGACATCCAGCAGTTCCAGTATCCCCGGATAGCTCAGATGGCCGTCCGGCGTGCCTGGCAGCGTCGTCAACCAGATGCCGGTTTCGTAGAAGGCGGGCAGTTCGGGCAACGCGCCCCCGCGCAACGCATCGACCAGGGAAACCCCTTCCATCGTCGGCGCGGGTGGCAGGCCCAGCAGATCAAGCAGCGTGGGCGCCAGGTCGATGCTGCGGGTCACGCCGTCCAGGCGGGTGGCGGCGGGCAAGGACGGCCCGGCGAGAACCATCGGGATGCGCGCCGAAAAATCGCCGATGGCGGAATTGCCCTGGCCCCAGGTCTCATGCTCGAAAAATTCCATGCCGTGGTCGCTGTAGACCACGACCACGGTGTCGCGCGCGAGGCCGCTTTGTTCCAGGTAGTCGAGAATGCGGCCGAGTTCGTCGTCGAAACTCTTCACGCAGCCGTCATAGAGATCCAGTATCTGTTCCAGATCGAATTCCTCGCGCGGCTCGCCCTGGCGCCGGATGATCTCGAACGGATCGGCCAATTTCGCCATCGCGAACTTGGAAGGGCCGCGATAGTCGGGGTCGGCGTACATCGTGTAATAAGGGTATTCACTGGCGAACGGCGGGTGGGTGCTGGCCATGAACACGTTGAGGAAGAAGGGGCGTTCATCCTCGCCCAGGCGCTCCAGCATGCGCCGCGCGCGCAGGCCCAGGTGGCGGGTCAACGGAACCCCCCCCAGGTAATAGATTTCCTCCAGAAAAAACTTGCCGATGCGGTTGCCGAGAAACAGCGAGAGAAACAGGCGGATGTCCTTGGGCCCCTGGCGCAGCAGGAATTTCAGGTTCCATTGATCCGCCGGCACATCCAGGGTCGTGAAACCCAGGTCGAATTTGGAGAGGTCGGAAGCCGCCCAGTCGCCCACGGCGGCCGTCTGGTAGCCGGCCTCGGCCAGCAGCCGGGGCAAGGCGGCCCGGTTCAACCCGCTCTGCGCGTCGCCAACGAAATTGTCACGCACGCCGTGGCTGTGCGGCCAGGTGCCGGTGAACAGGGAAAGCAGGCTGGGCGCGGTGCGCGCGCAAGGGACATAGCATTGGGTGAGAGCGGCGCCGCGCGCGGCCAGGCGATCCAGGTTGGGTGTCAGCGCGCGGCGATAGCCGGCGTGGCCGAGGCGGTCCGCGCGCAAGGTGTCGGAACCGATCATCAACAGGTTGGGGCGCTTGCCGGGTGTGCCGGCCGGCAACGGCAACGGCTCGCTCTCCTCGATCCAGGCGCGGTACAGCAGTTGTGCCAAGCCATGCAGCATGACCAGGCCCAACGCGGAATACACGGCGCCTTGCCACCACAAGGCCGCCGCGCCCAACAACACCCAGCCGGAATAGGCCAACCGCGCCAGGAATGCCGCCCGCGCCAGGCGCGCCGGGGAGAGGCGCTCCCATAGGGGGTAGAAGCGTGGCATGGCGTAATGCGACGACGCGGCGATCACCCCGGGGGAATCGTGCAGCACGCGGCAGAACTGGAAGAAGACCAGCACCGCGAGCGAGAGCAGCGCGGCTGCGGCGGCAACGGCCGGGTGATAGGGCAGGCCGGACAACACCAAGCCCAGCAGGTAGGCCACGACACCCGGCAGCGCGAGCAGATTCGCCAGCAGGAACGCGGCCAGGCCCAACCGTCCCAGACTCAGCGCCAGCAAGGCGCGGTAATGCCGCAATATCTCGCGCCCCATCGGCGGCCCGGTCTGGCTGAAGTCGAGCAACGATTTTCCGAGCAGCGGCAGGGTGAACAGGATGGCCACCAGCGCGGCCATGTTGCTCGCGCGCAGCGCCAGGACAAGAAAGAACGAATCGGTCATCACAGGGCGCGACCGGTAAGCATCGCCAGCATCAACCCCGCCACCAGACGGCCGCGCCGCAGGGGTGAATGCCACAGGGCGCGCAGCAGCCAGGCCAGCGCCCGGCCCCGCTCGCCCGCGCGATAGGCGCCCTTGGCGTAATCGGCCAGCGCGCCGGCGCAGGCGGCATGCCAGTAGCGTCCGCGTTTATACGCCGGCAACAATGGCCGATTCTTGCGCAAGGAGGCCAGGGTGGCCGCGCACATGCCACCCAGATTGGCGCTGACGCTGTTCGGGGTGCGTACCACCACGGTCAACGTCTCCGGAACACAGGCGTAGGCCGTTCGCGCGGCGAGGCGTATCCACAAATCGGGATCTTCGAAACCGCGCAGGCCCGCGTCGAAACCGCCCGCTTCCAGCAGCAACTGGCGCCGCGCCAGCACCCCGGAGGTCGAGCCGCTGACCGCCGAACCGTGCATGAACAGGGTTTCCAGCAGCGGTGCCGCCGTGCTGGAGCAAGGCCAGTCGCGTACCCACTCGCCGCGCGTGTCGACCACGCGAGTGGCGGTGGAGCAAAAACCGATGTCCGGCCGGGCATCGAGCAGCGCGACCTGGCGTTCCAGTTTTTCCGGCAGCCAGTGGTCGTCGGCGTCGAGAAACGCCACGTATTGCCCGCGCGCCTCGCTCAGGCCGCGATTGCGCGCCGAGGCGGGGCCGCCATTGGCCTGGCTGAACACACGCACGCGTTCGCCGTAACCGGCCAGGAGCGCCGGGGTGGCATCCGTGCCGCCGTCATCAACCACGATGATTTCGCGTGGCTCCCAGGTCTGCGCCAATACGCTGTCGATGGCGCGCGGCAGCGTGCCGGCCGAATTCCATGCCGGAATGACGACGGAAACCAGGATCGCGTCAGACGTCGGCGCCATAGCCCATTTCCATCATCAATGGCCGGATCATCGGCAGGATGCGCTCGATGGCCTCGGGGTTGTGTTGCCGCCATTTCTGTTTTTGCGGCGCGCCCATGACGATGCTGGTGGGGCGCTTGTGCAGGCTGGCGCAGCGCGCGCGCAGATCCGCCGTGAAAGGCAGATCGAGCTGGGCGAAGGCGCGCTCGAACATCTCCACCGGCCGCTCGAACAGATCTTCGTAGCGCAGATGCACCCATTGTTCGGGCGGAATCTGTCGTTTCGCGTCCAGCGCGAGGCGGTTGGCGGAAATCCACTGGAACGCGCAAACCTCCTCCAGGCTGGCCTGGTTGTAGTCGCGCCAGCCCGGCGGCAGGAAGAAATGCCACTCCTTGAATTCGCCGCCGTTGATCGCCACCGGCTCGGGAAAAGGGCCGAAGAAATGCGCCAGGCCGAAGCCGCCGTCCGTGCGGCCGTGGCGCCAGCCGTCGATCATGGAGCTGATGTTGTCGCGCCCGTCGCGCTGGATGAACACGAAGCGGGCGGCGGGAAACAGTTTGTACAGATAGGGCAGGCGCAGGGTGTTGATGCAGGTCTTGTCCAGCACCCGCCCGGCGCCCAGGCGCTGATAGAAGAAGCGCTGCGCGGCGGCGCGGTGCGCCGGCCTGGCCTGTTCTGCGCCCGCCGCCTCGGATTCCCAGCCGTTGTTGAGGGGGCCCCAGAGCCCATCCCAGAAATCCGGGAGCTCATAGCCGAACTTGAGCAATTGCGGCGCCGCCGCCAGGGTTTCGTAGGTCACCGTGGTGCCGGAACGGGAACAACCGACCAGGAAAACCGGATCGGGCTGCGCGGGATGCAGCCAGTCCCAGGCCAGGCCACGCGCGGCGTAACGCAGTGCGCGCAGATTCTTGGCGCGGATTTCCGGATCCAGCAATTTGCGCAGCTTGTTCATGTCCCGCCCGCCATGCGGTCGGCGCGCGCCTGGCGATAGCCCTTGATCTCGCCCAGGCTCGCCGCCAGGCGTACCAGGAAGAAACGGCGGCGGGCATGCGACCAGGCGGTCAGCGCGGACAGGAAATAGCCGAACAGCTTGCGGTACATGTACAGCGGAACGCCGCCGGCATCGCCGTGGTGCACGCGCACCGTGGAGGCCGTGCGCTCGAAGGCCTTGGCCAGGAGATAGCGCAGGCGCAGGCGTTCGGTGTCCACATAGTGGTGTTGGATGACCTTCGGCGCATAGCGCAATCGCGCGCCCAGGGCGAAGGCGCGCAACACCCATTCGATGTCCTCGGCGCCGCCCAGGTTGTGCCCCACCGGGCCGAACTCGACGGCGAACGGCCCGACCCGCTTGAGCCACGCTCCGCGCAGGAACAGGTTGCCGCCCCCCGGAATGGCGATGTCGCTGGTCAGCGCGCGCGGCTCGTCGCCAAGATCGAAGCGCGGCACCGGCAGCGGGTAGATGCGGTAGCGGCCGCGATCATGCACCCAGGCGGGTTCCGTGCCATTCCAGTCGGGCAGGATGCGGCCGCAGAACAGATCGGCTTCGGGGTAGGTGTCGGCAGCCTGGCAAACCGCTTGCAGGTAGGCGGAATCGACACGGTGGTCGTCATCGACGAACGCGACCAGATCGGATTCGATCAGGGACATGGCCAGGTTCAGCGCGTGCGACTTGCCCGGCGTCGCTTCCGCCCGCCAGCGCATGGGCAGGCGGCCGGCCGGCGCGCGCGCGTAGTCTTCCAGGAAGGCGTGGGTGGCGTCGGCGCAGGCATTGGCGATCACCAGAATCTCCACGCGCCAGCCGGGCGGCCGCGCGGCGGCGTTCAGCGAGGCCAGCGTCCGGCCCAGCAACTCGACCCGGTCGTGGGTGCAGATCAGCACCGTCAGGCTGGGTTCATTCATGGCGGAAACAGGGGGCGGGGCGCGGCACAGGTCGGGCAACCAGGGGCGGATACGCATGCGCCAGAAAGGCCAGGCGGATCACGTCGCCGTGCCGGATGGCGCGGCGCCGAACAGCCAGCCGTTGATGTAGCCGACGAAGTAGGCCACGTTCATTTCCTTGCGCAGCGTGGCATCACGGCCGTTGGCGCGGAATTCGTGCCAGACGGCCTGGAGCGCGCGCGCGAACTGGCCGACCAGGTAACGCGGTGGCAGGCGGGAGCCGTTGCCACGTTTGCGCATGGCCTCCATGCGACCCTGGCGGTAGTGCAGATCAAGGAAGTAACGTCGATCCAGTTTGACCGCCTGGATGCGGTGATGGATCACCGCTTCCGGGGTCCACCACACCTTCAATCCGGCGGCGAGCAGGCGGCGGTAGAAATCCACCTCCTCGCCGCCGGTGTTGTCCGCGCCCTTGCGGCCGAGGTCGGCGTCGAAGGCGCCGACGCGTTCGCATACGCTCCTGCGGAAACCGAAATTTCCCCCGTAAAAGGAGGTCCCCGGCTCGCGTAGCAGCGCGATCGTGTCGAAGCGGTTGAGCTGGCCGAGAAAACCGAGCAGTTCGTCGCGCAGCCAGGTGGGGCGCCGATCCTCGAACAGCACCTCGATGCGGCCGCCGAAAGCATCCGGGCCATGCGCCTCGATCAGGCGCTCGAAGGCGCGCAGCCAGTCCGGGTCGGCGGTCTCGTCGTCGTCGATGAAAATGATGTACTCGCCGCGAGCTTCCTGGATGGCGCGATTGCGCGCGTTGGACAGGCCGAGCTTTTCCTCGCGCAGAACACGCACCGTCCAGCCATCGGGCCACGGGTTGGCGGCCAGGATTTCCGGAGTGGCGTCGCGGCTGGCGTTGTCGATGATCAGCAGTTCCCAGTCGGCGCGGGGCGGATGGATGCGGGGCAGGTCGGCCAGTGTGCGGACCAGGCGGTCGGCATGGTTGTGGGTGCACAGGGCGACCGTGTAGGCGCAAGTCATCGGCCGACTCCGGGCAGGTGCTCGGCCAGGCGCGCCAGGTAATAACGCAGGGCGTGGCCGAGGCTGCCGTCGTTGCCGCCAAAGTGGATCTTGCGCGTGAGCATGGCCGGGGTATCGGTGCCGAACACGTCGATGCGGCGGATGCGAAAGCGGTTCACGTCGCGCCGGTTGAAGCCCGGCTGCGTGGCGAAGGCGGCGCGATAACCGGCGGCGCGGGTGGCGGCTTCCACGCGCTCGTCAAGGTGGCCGTAGGGATAGGCGATATAGCGCGCGTCGTGGCCGAGCAGGCCGGCCAGCGCCTCGCGCGAGCCCCGCAGTTGATCGGCCAGCGCGGCATCGTCCAGTTTGGGCAGGCTGGCGTGGCTACGGGTATGCGAATGGAAACGGCAACCGCGCTGTTGCATGTCGCGAATCTCGTCGGCGTCGAGCAGGGGAAAGGTGACGCCGGCCGGATTGGCGGTCTTGGTCCAGACGTCCTCGCCACCGATGAGATCGCTCACCAGGAACACGGTGAATGGCCATCCCAGTTTTTCCAGCACCGGCAGGGCATGCTCCCGCACGCCGCGAAACCCGTCGTCGAAGGTCACCAGAAATGCGCCCTCCGGCAACGGCTCGCCGCCCTCCAGCCAATCCACCAGGGCGTCGATGTCGAGCGCGTGGTAACCCTTGGCGGCGAGCGCGCGCATGTGGGCTGCGAAGTTCTCGGGTGAAATCGCGTAACGCGCCTCCCAGGCATTGTGGGCCTCACCCACCCGGTGATACATGAGCACGGGAACGCGCGTGGCCTGGCTCATATGCGGCTCCGATCGGTCAGGTTGACGATGCCGCGATAGATCGAGAGAGGCAGCAGGGCAACCAGAACGTGACGGGTGTCCTTGAGCGAAAAACCGAGCCGCGCCGCCGCGTGTCGGAACAGCTTCTGCGCCGACACCAGATCGCGCTTCCAGAAGGCGCGATAGGCCTGCCGCAAAACCTGGCCTTGCGTCATGTCCCGTTGCTGTTTCACCGGGATGTGCGCGACCAGGCGCGGATTGGCGGCGATAAAGGCGTTCTGGGCGTCGAGCGCGTCGAGTACCTGGCGCCACTTCACGGCCGATACCTGGCCCTGGCCGTGCCAGCGGTAGAAGGCCAGTACCTCGGCCACCCGCGTGATGCGGCGGGTGAGCGCCAGCGCGCGCAGCCAGAAATCGTAGTCCATCGAAGAAAAGCGCCGCTCGGAAAAGCCACCGATCCGATCCACTACGGAACGTCGCAGCAAAGCGGCGTGGATGGGCCAGGGACAGGAGCGCAGGAAGGCCTCCACCGGGTCGGCCTTTTCGTATTCGGGCGGCACGTAAGGTTCCGATTTCACGCCTTCGCCCACGTTCCGCCAGCCACAGTAGGCGATATCGGCTCCCCGCTCGGCCAGGGCGAGATGCAGTTTCTCCAGAGTCTCCGGCAGCCACCAATCATCAGCGTCGAGAAAGGCGACAAAATCGCCGCGCGCCGCGCGCAGGCCGTGGTTGCGCGCCGGGTAAGGCCCCAGCCGGCTGGTGAACAGCGGCTGGATGCGACCGGGAAAGCGGCCCATCAGATCACGGACGATCTCCGTCGATCCATCCGTGGAGCCGTCGTCCACCACGATGATCTCGACCTCGCCGTAGGTTTGCCCCATTACCGACGCAATCGCTTCAGCGACGTAGGGGGCGGCGTTGTAGCAGGGCATGACGACCGAGATCAAGCCTGGGCTGCGCGGGACGCTCATGAAGAACATCCGAATCCGGCGCGCCCATTGCGGGCGCGCGACGACACATGAAAACGTGACAGCCGTGTGGTCGGATCGGAGCGGCCCCCGCCGAGGCGTGGAGAAAAACGAAGGCGGATCATTTCATATGCCGTTTTTGAATGAAGTGGCCTGCGAGAGGCTGGAATTCTGCCGCCAGCCGTCAGGCCTGTCATTACAAAACCCGTGGCTGCGGCGAATACCTGGCCATGATGGCCTCGACCCGGGAGTCGTGTTCCACGCGCGGCCCCGATGAAATTCCATGATCGTCATGGTGTTGCCTTGGGGCACAGCGCCCCGCAGCGCGGCTCCAGATCGCGCGGCATGGCGCGATACCAACGGCTGTAGCGGTCATGGGGTTTGCCCTGTGCCTGAGCCAGACGGTGGTCGATCTCGGCGAACCACGCATCGAGCCCAAGTCCGCTGGTCTCGGGTTTCGCCGACAGGATGAAATAGGCGCGCCCCCCCGCATCCACCGCGATCCGGTAAGGCCGCGCGGTCAGCAGCCGACCGTCCTGGATGCGCAGGTCGAACAGCCAGGCCATGAAACCCAGCCATTCGCGCGGCAAGCCATAGCCCGAGTGGTCACGCACATTGGCATCCGGCAGGATGGCGGACACCGGAATTCCATAACAGGGTTTGCTGGAAAAATCGAAATTCCGCCAGGTAAAGGGCATTGCCCTGTTCTGACCGTACATGAAGAAGGTCAGGATGTCCCACAGGTCAGCGCCGGGCCTGTGGAAGTAATAGTAGAGATGTTCAAGCACGGGCTGCTCCTGATGAATGATCTGGCATTCGGCGGGAATCGCCCCATTAATTTGGGCGGCCCGAGCGTAGGCTCTGCCCTTGTCCCGCGACATGGGCAGAACCACCTCTGTAAAGTTGCGCGCGCCCACTACCAGCACGATCCCGATCAGTACCGCGAACAGGATGCTTCGCGCCACCCGCCCGCCCCGCATCGCGGCCAACAGATCCGCGACTCCGAGGCTCAACAGGAGCAGGAACGGAACGATGTACAGCAGAACGGATTCCTTGTCGTCAGGATTGCCCCAAAGATAGAGCGCGATGAAAAGAACCACCCAAGCCAGGCAGAACACCCGTATCGCCATACGCGGCGCGCGGCGCGCGATCTGGCGCAGGGTCCAGGCGGCGAGCGCGAGAAGCGCGGCAAGGTAGAACAGCGGCGCCGCCTTGTGCAGCCCCCAGGGAAGAAAGAGGAAACCCTGAAAGTGCCTCAACAGGATCAGTGTGAACCCTTGCCAGGTGTAATTGGCGAAGGTTGCATAGGTTGGATCGGGAATGGAGGCATAGCGCAGGCAATAGACCAGGAATCCGCGCGGCGAAAGGTCGCCATACAGATAGCCATAAGCCGCGAGATAGCAGGCCAGCACCAGGGCGCCCGCCACACCAAGCAGGAAGGCCATATCCACCATTCCCCGCTGGCCACGAGCCGCCAGCGCATAAAACAGGAGAGGCAGCGCGAGCGCCACCATCGCCTGGTGGTAGAGCACCGCCAGCGCGAACCAGAACGCCGCCACGAGTAATCCCCGACGGGAAAAGGCATGCTGTCCAGCCAGCACGTACACCAGCAATACCAGGCAGGCGATGAGCGGCGCATAGGGCTCGACCTGGCTGGCGCAAACCCAGACAACTTCACTCAGCAATAGCAACAGGCTCGCCAGTATGGCGAGCCAACGCTCGGAGGTGAGCCTGAACACCAGCATGTGGAAGCCGGCGGCGGCGGCGGAGACGGCGATCAGGCTATGCAGCTTGCCGACCGTGATGCCGTCGCATTCCGGACAGAACGGGTGCAACAGCGCGTATATCAGCCTGTCGATGGGGAGGTAGATGAGATGGTGCGGGTTGAGGATGGCGTACCAATTCGTGCCCTCCTCCACGATGCGAGCCCAGAAGAGGCTGTCGCGGATCTGCTCCTCCGCCGCGAACGGCACCGTGAGCAGCAGCGCCAGCGCCGCCATCAACCAGGGCCGATAATCGTACCGGCCCGTGGTAGCGGGGGTGGGGGAAATAGGCGGCATTCGGCCAGTCCTCGATGAGGGTAGGGAATCCAGGCTCAGAACAGCAGTTCTTCGCACTCGGGCAAGCGCGCAACCACGCTGTAACCCCATCGCGCATACACGTCCGTGCCGGTGCGGCGCAGCCAGGGGTTGCGCTTCCAGGCGGACAGTTCCTCCACCTTGGAGAGCCAGGCCCAGATCGGCAGGGTGAAGCCGGTCTTGGGCCGCTTCAGGATGCTTTCCGGCAGGCCGCGCGCCAGCGTGGCGGCGAGCGCCGTCTTGCCGGCGCCGAGGCGGCCCCGCGCGGCGAGACCGGCGATCTGCTCGGAGAGGCGCTGATCCACCAGCGGCGTGCGCAATTCCAGGGAATGCGCCATGCCGACCCAGTCGGCGTCGCGCAGCAACTGGTTGCGCATGTAGCGGCTGGATTCGAGCAGGCTGACCTGGGCGAAGTCGTTGAGTCCGGGCGGCGCGGCTTCCCAAGTGTCGACACTGGCCAGTTCCGCCAGTCCGGCGCGGACCACCTCCGGCTTGAGCAGTCGCGAGAGTTCCCAGGGCATGAACAGGCCACGCTGCCAGAGATAGGCGGCGCGCGGGTCGGCGGCGGCGGCCCATTTCTCGCCGGCGCGCGTCGGCCGATCCTGAAACACCTGGGCCAGCCAGGCATGCAGTTGCCGGTAGGCGCCCGCCAGGGGCGCGCCGGCGGCAAGGCGGGGAATTTCCGCGCGGATGCCGGGTATGCGCTGAAAGGTGGGGTAGCCGCCGAGCAATTCGTCGCCGCCGAGGCCGGAGAGGGCCACCTTGAGCCCGGCCCGGCGCGTGGCCTCGGTGACGAACCAGGTATTGATGCCGTCCACGGTGGGTTGGTCCATCGCGGCGAGAAATGCCGGCACCCCCTCGTGCGCGTGTTCCAGGGTGAGGCTGACGACCTGATGGGGAACGTCGAAATGGCGCGCGATCTCGGCGGCGTGCGGCGCCTCGTCGCTGTCCTTGCCGCGCAGTTCCGTGGCAGTGACCGTGAAGGTCTGGATGTCCAGCCCGGCCTCGCGCGCCAGGCCGACCAGGGTGCTGGAGTCGAGGCCGGCGGACAGAAAGGCGCCCACCGGCACGTCGGCGACCAGATGGGCGCGCACCGAGTCGGCCAGGGCCGCGCGCAGCACGGCGATTTCCTCGCCGACGGGGATCGCGCGCGCGGCCTCGATGGAAGCGGCGAGCGCGTCGCCGAGGCGCCAGAACGATTGCGGGCCGCGCGCGCCGGCCTGATCGACCACGAGGCCGCAACCCGCCGGCAATTCGCGGATGCCCTGATAGAAGGTGAACGGTTCCGGCACGCTGCCCCAGAGCAGGAAGCCGACCAGGCCGCCGGGTGATACCCGGCGCGGCGTGGCGCCGCCGGCGAGCAGGGCCTGGACTTGCGAGGCGAAGCGCAGCACGCCGCCGTCATCGGACCAGTACAGGGGCTTGATGCCGTGCGGGTCGCGCGCGAGAAACAGGCGCCGCTCCAGCGCGTCCCAGATAGCGAAGGCGAACATGCCGCGCAGCCGCGGCAGCATGGCGGCGCCGTCGCGGGCGTAGAGACGCAACAGCACCTCGGTATCGCTGTGGCCACGGAAGCGTTCGCCGAGCGCTTCCATTTCCGCGCGCAATTCGCCGTGGTTGTAGATCTCGCCGTTGAACACCAGGGTGTAGCGGCCGTCCGCCGTGGCCATGGGTTGGGCGCCGGCGTCGGATAGCTCGATGATGGCCAGGCGGCGGTGGCCCAGGGCGACGCGGCCGTCCGGCGCATACCAGGCGCCGGCGCCATCCGGCCCGCGCGCGATCATGTGGTCGCGCGTGGCGAGCAGTTCCGCGCGGCTCACCTGGCCGCCGGCGTGGGCGAAAAGGCCGTTGATGCCGCACATGGTCAGGGCTCGTTAATGAATAACATGGACGATTATGGGTGTGTTAGCTGGATGCGATACAAGGCGCCGGTTGCGCCGCAGGGCCATTCCCTGCAAGCAACCGGCAACGCAGCAGCGCGCCAGATGGCGCGGCCAGAATGTTCAAGTTATTCATTAACGAGCCCTAAGTGCCCGTGCGCTCGATACTCCCGCTCGATCGCCTCGGCGATGTGCACCCAGCGGTAAGGCTCGGGCGCGGCGCGCACCACCTCGGGGTCGAACTTCAGTTCGCCGTCGAGCACGCGCAGCAGGGCGGCGCGGATGCCCTCGGCCGACGGATCGGCCACGTAGAGTCCGTTTTTTCCTTCCTGGACGTAGTCGCTCATGCCGCCCTCGCGCGAGGTGAGCACAGGAACACCGTTGGCGTTGGCTTCCAGGAAGACGATACCGAAGCCCTCGAAATTCTTCGCCTCGGCATAGGAGACCAGGATGAACAGGTCGGCGTGGCGGTAATAGTCGAGCAGTTCCTGGTCGGTCTTGCGGCCCTCGATGCTGACGCGCTGTTCCAGGCCGTATTGGCGCACCAGGCCGAGCAGTTCCTCCTTGTAGCCGCCGTGCACGGTGCCGCTGATGACCGTGTAGCGGAAGTCGTGGCTGTCCTTGAGCGCGCCGAGGGCGTGGATGACGTTGTGGATGTTCTTGATGCGGTCTTCCTCGTCCAGGCGGGTGACGCTGAGGAACAAGGGTTGCTGCGCGCGCGGCAGCGGTTCGCCGTGGAAGAAATGCTCCTGCACGCCGGGCGGGATCACGCTGACCCGGCCCTTCAACAGGGGAAAGCGTTCGATCAGGCGGCGGCGGGTGAAACTGGATACGGTGATGACGCGCCGCGCGCGGCGGCTCGCCAGGGTGAACACCAGGTAGGTATACGCTTCCTCGCCGGCGCGGATGGCGCGCTCGACGAGCCGGCGCAAGGCGGCCGGCAGGCGCCAGAACAGGTGCTGGTTCAACCAGGCCTTGCCGGGGAGATGGAAACGGAAGCGGAAGCCGAAGCAGTCGTCACCGTGTCCGGTGACGAAAACATTGGGTTTCAGCAACGCCAGCGGCGCATAGAAGAAGAACAGGGCATGCCAGACGTCCATGTCGTAGGGGCGCAGAGCCTCCAGGTCGGCGGCCAGTTCCTTGCTCAGTACCGGGTGCAGGATGTAGGCGGGGTCTTCCTGGGCACCGGGCACGCTGAACAGGTGCACTTCGTGCCCTTGCGCGGCGAAGGCGCGGGCGAGTTCGTAGCAGTAGATATTGGCGCCGCCGATCTCGGGCAGGAAGAAGGGAGTGACCAGGCCGATCTTGAGTTTCTTGTCCATTCAGGCCTCGTTGCTGGCTGCCGCGTATGACGCGACGAACTGGCGGGCAGGCAATCGCGCGGGCGGGGCAATGGTTTCACCGACGGCGTCGCGCCATTGCGCCGCCGCCCAGGCCGGGGCGGCGGCGGCTTGCGCGCGGGTGTTGACCCAGAGCACTTCCCATTCCCCCGCGCGCGGGATGCTCACCACGCGCACCCCCGGGTCGGGTGGTTGCGGGCAGGCGCGCGGACGCGCCAGCGCCTCGCGGTTGGCGCCAAGCAGCGAGGGCGGAATCCCCATCGCCTCATCTTCCAGATCCAGCACGGCTTCGGCCAGCCAGGTGCGGTAACGCCAATCGTCATACATCTGGCAAAGCTGCCAGAGCGCTTCCGCCCAGAAGCCGAGGGCGTAGCGTTCATAGGCCAGTTCGCGCCAGCGCGCGCGCACGCCGCTTTCCTGGATGAAGCGCGCGGCGCTGGCGATCAGCGCGTCCATGCCGGGCGCCGGCAGGCGGCGCTGATAGCGCGCCATGTCCATGAGGTTGATGGTGAGGTAGTGGAAGGCGAAGCTGTCCAGCGTCAGGTGGCGGTCGACATAGCCGCCCGGCATGACCAGACGGGGGAACCACAATTTGACCCGATAGAGATTGGGCAGCAGGTATTTCCAGGCGACGCGCTTCAGCGCGCGCAGGGGCAGCGGCAGGCGCATGGCCTGTTGCGTCGGCAACAGGGTGAGCGCGATGGCGCGGAACAAGGGGCGATACAGCCATTCCGCCGGCCTCAGGTCGAGCACCGCGCGAATCGAGGCGCGCCCCGATTCGACCAGGGGCTGATGCCGCGCGTCGCCGCTGACTCGGGCGTAGCGATCCAGCGCGATGCTGGTATCCATGTGGGTGTTGATTACCAGCATGTTGGAAGGCGACTTGCCCAGCACCCGGCTGGGAAACCACTTGAACGGCGCCCGATCCATCGCTTCCGGGCTGCGTTCAAGGTCGTCGTGCAGGAACCAGGCGCCCACCGCCATTTCGTCGCGGGTATTGGCCAGATAGCTGGCCAGGCGCCCGGCCGCCGCCAGCACGGCCGGGTCGGGACGCGCCTGGAGGGCGTCCAGGAACAAGTGCATGGCGCTGGCGTTGAGGCGGAAATGCGCCTCCATCTGCAGCGTCCATTCGCCGTGGCGGAAACCGCCATCGGCGCTCTGGCGGGCGATCACGCAAAGCAGCAACTGTCGGCACAGTACGGAGTAGAAGGAACGGCCTGTCGCCAGGCCGAGGCCGTCGAGGGTCACATGCAGGGCATGGGCGTCGTTTTCCGAGCAGATGCGCCGTTTCAGCGGCCAGGCATAGCCGCGCTCGTAAACCCGCCCGGCGATGAGATGTTGGTAGAGATCGGCCGGGCGCTGATAAACCGTGTGCGAGCCCCACAGGTAATAGGCCTGGCTTTCCAGCGTGGTGGGCCGTTCGAGCTGGGCGATCCAGTCGCTAGCGCCGGGCAATCGCCAGATCACCCAGTCGAGGACATGATCGGCGACGGCCGCGAAACCAACCGTCAGGCTTGCGGGCGACACCGCGAGCTCGGCGAGCCCCGCCTCTTGTTCCGCCAGGATGCGGCCTTCCGGATCGTAGCGGCGCCAACGCGGCGCTTGCGGTATCCAGAAAGCGTGATCGCCGCCGTTGCCCGGCAGGATCAGCCAGCCCCCCGCCGCGCAAGCACTTACCCGATAATCACCTGCGAGCGAGAGCGCGAGTCCCTGGCCGTCCGCCGCCGCGCCTTGCAGAAACAGGCATTCGGCTTGCGCGAAGCGGTCCCGACAGAGGCGCCAGGGCGCCACCTCACCCACGTCACGCGCGCCGTCAGCCAGTTGCGGTAAATGAGGCAGTTCCGCATCGAAAAGCACCGCAAGATCAAATGTGGGCATGAAAGTCTGCCTCATACACGGCGAACCGCCCTGTTTCGCTTCGTATCGTCCGGAGTACGCCGCGCATGGATGGTCACCAGCGCGTCGATGTGGATCCCGGTGAACAAATCAGTCATGCGCCCTCACCCAGGCGGCACTGAGCGCGCGGATTTCATCGGGGCAGTCGCCAAAGCGGCGCAAAATAAAATCGCGTAAACCGCAGCGACGAGCCCGGATACGAGCATCCGCAGAAAGCCGCCGCCAATCATGAATAAACTCTTTTAATCCCCAGAATATTCTTTTAAAAAGCGGCACGGTGTTAACAGATAAACCAGGGTGGGGTAACACACTCATCAATGTATTACGCAGCACACGAAGAAGTTCATCTTTCCCTCGATTTTTCTCAACCCAGAGCAAATGGTTGCGTGCGGTGAAATAGGAACGGAGTGGCGACTCCTCGCTACCAAAAGACGCACCAATTTTGTGCCATATCTTTGCTGCGGGTACGGTCAGACATTTATAGCCGGCCCGGCGTGCGGCAAAACCCCAGTCCGACTCTTCATAAACCAGGAAAAAACGGCTATCGAGCAAACCAATTCTTCTGGCGACATCGGAGCGGAACAACATGGCCGCGCCACACACGTAATCTGTTTCAACAGGGTCGGTGGAAAGATCTGCTTCCCTATCTCCCTGCCCGGGAAAATCAAACCGTAGTGTTTCCGGGTTCCATACGCCACGGTCAAACCAGGCAACATCGGGTGGATCCATGTAAAAAATACGTGGCCCCAAAACCCCGGCGTCCGGGGTGTTCGCCGCGACATCCATTAAACGTGCCAGACAATCCGGCGCCATCACTGTATCGTTATTGAGAAGCATGATGAAGTCCGCGCCAGCATCCAGTGCAGCGCGAATGCCGACATTATTGCCCTCGGCAAAGCCCAGATTTGAGCCATTCTTAATGAGGGTCAAAGGGTATTTATATTTCGAGGCGCATACACGCTCCAGTGAATCATCGGTCGAGCCATTGTCCACCAGCAATACCACGAAATTCGAGTAAGTCACCTCCTGAAGCGAGTCGAGACAGGAATATGTATCCTCACCGCCGTTCCAGTTGAGGATGACGATTGTAATGGCGGGTGGTGTTTGCGAATTCTTCATTTCGGGGGGAGCCGATGCTTCAGATGCCACATCATGGTGGTTAGCGTAATCCGAACCCTCGCAATAAATTGGGATGCTCGCCAATAGAGTTGTTTGAGTCGATTGGGCTTGCTGGCATCTATAGCAGTATTCGCGAGTTTGATTGGGGCGCGAACTTTGACCAGCGCGTCGCGCGTCGCCTCCAGATAAGCCCGCCCCCATTTATGATCCGGCTCAAGGTGGCAGCCCTCAGCCCATTCGTTCCATGCGTTGATGAACACTATCCGCTCATCGCCCACATGGTGCATCAGGGTGCGATCAATAATAGCGCACAGCCACCGCCTGTAGATAGGCGGGGTAGCGCCTATAAATATATTGGCATTGACGCTTCGTCTGGCGCTATTGTCCCACATTGGAGAAGCGCAGCGGAACCAGCGATAAGCAGGCTCAGGTTTGGAAAGCGCTCCATTCACGGTGGCCGTGTAAGAATAAACCCGGTTGTCCTGAAAAACCGGAGGGAAAAGGTTGAACTTTACCAGCCAGCGCGCCAGACGCCCGTGGAACATGATTTCCCCAGACTTGGAGGAGTCAGGCGCGAATTCGATTGCCGCATCGAATCCAATAGTGTGAGGATCAACATCCTTGACAAAGTTTTCAACACGCGCAAGGTAAAGGCCGGGCAACCCCGCCTTGATGGCCTCTTCTCTCCAGATTGCCGCTGTTTTTTCCGGATCCGGCAATAATTCAGTACGGTACACCAAGAGCAACGGATTACCATTGATCCTGATATACCGAGGATCTTTGAAAGCCGGAATCAAGCTGCGGATATGCTCGAGATCATCCTCGTGGCTATATTTCTGTTCCAGCAGAACATTTCTCTCACCACCATCCCATATACGCGTCCAATTTTCGTTGGCCCAGCACAGGCAAAAAGGGAAATCCGGTTTGCCGGAAGCCAGCATTTCATTGTAAGGTCGCTCCAGTATACGGCGGCCATTAAACCAGTAGTGGTAATAACAAAAGCCATGAATACCATACATGCGCGCCAGTTCCGCCTGCGCCTCCCGGACCTCTGGCAGGCGTAAATCATAAAACCCAAGATCAGATGGCAAATGTGGCTGATAATGCCCCGGGAATAGTGGCTTGGCCTTTGTTACATTGCGCCACTCAGTAAATCCAAGCCCCCACCATTCATTGTTTTCTTGAACAGGATGAAATTGCGGAAGGTAAAAAGCGATTGCACGGACAGATATATCGTTAGGTGAGGGCGCGTTCATATCGAACCACCCCCAGCATTTTCATGGTTCGTCACAACGGATTTGATTCCGCAAACGTCCAACATGGCATCCTGAACACCATTAACATATCTCTCCTGCGTAAACCGCTTCAACACATCAATCCTCCCGGCGGCGCCAAAACGCCGAGCCAACAGCGGCTCATTCAGCAATTTAAGCATGGCTTCCGCCATACTTTTCGCATCCTTTCTATTAACCAGAAAACCATTTGAATTATCTTCGATGATTTCCTCCGGCCCACCACAGCGAGTTGAGACCACTGGCGTTTCCATTGCCATTGATTCTATGGCTGTCAGCCCGAAGGATTCCTGCTCAGATGAAATAGCCAAGACATCAATTGCCGCCATCATTGTCTGGATTGACCCCGGCCATCTACCCGGAATCTTTATCCTTCCTTCCAAGCCGAAGTCTTTCACAAACTTGCGGATTTTTTGTGTGTGTAACTCACCACCAGATCCGACAATAACAAAATCAACATCGTTTTTTTCTTTTGCGATTATTTCCGCCGCCTTCACAAAGGTATAATGATCCTTGCGCGGTTGAATGGCGCCGACCACTCCCACCAATTGACGCGTAGGATCAAGGCCCAGCAATGCGGCAACCTCATTATGAGCCGCAATGCGATCCACTGCTGAAGGCATGGGCAAACCATTATAAACAATCGCTTGTTTATCTGCCAAAGCGGGATAATCTCTGGATACCACCACTGAGGGGAATATGACTCTATTAGAAAGGATTGAAATTACCTTGGAGTAAATCCAGGTAGGTAGAAGTGGCAACAGTTCACTGTTGCCTTTAATAGGCTCATGGATATGCCAAACATGCGGCCTGTTTGTGGTTCGCGCGGCCAGAGCTCCCTCGATACAAGTAACCGTGTTGGTGTACACCAATTCAATTCGAAAGCGCTCTATCAGCGCGGCAATGGCCCATACGCGCGAACGCAACGATGGTATCAAGCGCCATAGATGTTGCAGCCGTCGCTGGTGCGACAAGCCGGCGATGCATGGCACCCAATGGCGTAACTCCCTTGTGATAACTGGAATGTCCAACTTCTCCACACGTATGGAAAGCTCCCCCCGGTAGGGCACCACCACATACGGCGCAAAGTGCTCTCGATCTATGCCTTCCAAAAGAGTCAGCAGGGTTTGCTGCGCTCCAGCCATTCCACCGTCGTGTGACACGAAAAGCACGCGTAAGGGAAGGTGAGATCCGTGCATCTTGCCGTCAATACCAGGAACGGCGGTGCTTCGCAAATTCCTGTAACGCGAGGCGATAATCACTTACGGCGCTGGAGCCATGAAGTGCAACGATATCGTAGTGCCATCCGTCATCATGCTCCCCACTCAAACACACCTCTGCAAGCCGTTCTATCGCATCAGCGTCCAAAACAGTCATAAAGTGGCTGAAGTCACCATATTTGCTGAACCACACAAAGCGTGTGTAACCGAATTTTGTCAGGATATCAAAATGCTGCTTCCATGAATTATCTGTTTTTTTACAAAGTGATGGATCCCATTCAAAGATAATGGCCGGCTTGTGTAATTCCAGCGTTTTTTGCATGCCGGACAGCACTTTTCCATCATACCCATCGACATCTATTTTAATTACATCCGGGATGATTCCTGATGATGCCATCAGATTATCAAAAGACAGAGCGGGAACCGTGCTTTCACCCTGAGCACTCGCGGTACCAGCATGTATCCTGACCAGACTAGGCATTACAGAATCGGAATCCGACAACATCACTTTGTACAACTCATAGCGATCCGGCTGATTTAAATTAGCCTCCAGATAGCGAAAAAAATCAGCATCGCCTTCTACACACACATATTTTCTGACATCTGACGAACAATTGCTCTCCAGCAAGAGTACGGTGTCACCAACACTCGCACCGATATCAACAAGGATAACCGCGCGAGATAATGCGGCAGCAGACTCATGAACCAGAACAATAAGAGGGTTGTTCCAATGCAAAAAACGTCTGGCATACAAAGGATAAGAGTGCCCATTATTGACAAGAATCCGCCTGCCATGCACGTTGACACTGACTGGGCCTGGATATATGCGTATGGACGCATCCCACAAGTATTGCCAAACAGGGCCAAGAATCTTGTGGTGTTGCAGCTTGTATCTTTTGAGAAGCGCGTTAAATACCAGCGAAGCGAATCTGTTGTCTTCAATCATTTTGCACTCCCTGGCCATTTGTTACCATCGTGCGTGGCGGTTTATAGAACATATGAGCGGACTCCTCCACCACACTTCGCTTACTCAATCTCAATAGCCCAATCTGATGTGGTTTTTATCATCGCATTTCGCATGGTCTGCTCACTAGTCAAACTACCCGATACTATCTGAAACGGGAAAATATCCTCCCCGTAGTAAGCGGTATGCATCACCTCACCAACCCCAACGCCGAGCTGAACGGTATATATGCCTGGCAAAAACGGGGGATTTATAAAGCGGCACTCTACATGAAATCTTTTCCCGGAGGATATACTTTCCAGGGAAATAGATTCAAAGCTTTCTTGATGAGTTAAATACACAAAGTCGGTAGTCTGAATGCCAACACCAAACGCCGGCTTAACCAAGTCCTCTAGTGCCTTGAATGTAAACCTGATTCTTATGTCGCCACCAGTTACAATCCTGTCGGTTTGATTCCCTACGGCGTCCAATAAAACAATCTCTTCCAGAGAAATTTCTCCAGAGCCCTGATCATTAACATTAACGCCGCTTCTTTGTTTCGACTGCTTCGATTTACAAATACGCTCTTCGCTGTTTTTATAGAACTCGTCGCACACGGATTTTGGATCTGAATCCGCAATCTTTCTCCCATTTTCCAGCAGAATCACTCTCTTGCAGAGCCTTTCCACCTGCCTGATATTATGACTGACCAGCAGCACCGTTTTACCCTGCCTTTTAATCAACTCCTCCATTCTATCAAAACACTTTCGCTGAAATGCCAAATCCCCCACCGCCAACACCTCGTCCACAATCAGTATGTCTGCCTCAATACTGGTTGCCACCGCAAAAGCCAATTTTACCTGCATTCCAGAACTGTAGCGTTTTACTGGAGTGTCGATGAACTCTTCCATTTCGGCAAAATCGACAATTTGCTCGAATTTCTTGGCGATCTCCTTACGCGTCATGCCAAGTATGACGCCGTTCAAATAGACATTTTCGCGTCCCGTGAGATCGGGAATAAACCCGGCTCCCACTTCAATGAGTGGAGCTATCTTGCCCTTGACTCTGACGCTTCCGAACGTGGGTGTTGAGATACTGGCCAGCAGCTTGAGTAGTGTGCTTTTTCCCGCGCCATTATGGCCGATGATGCCCAATACCTCCCCGGGTTCCACACTGAAACTGACGTCGTCCAGTGCTTTGAACGGTTTGCGCTCCTCAACCGGCATTCCACGCAGGCGATTCAGGCCGTTGAGGGCCGATTGCTTGATGCTGGACAATTGTCCAAGGCGGTATTCCTTGGTGACGTGGTTGACTTCGATGATGGGCATGAGCGGATTGGCGTGATGAGTTCTGGTTGCTATCGGCAGTCTGACGGCTTGGCTTCACATGCGGAGAAATTAATCGCGCACTATACGGACGGCCATCGGCCTGCACCTTACCTGTGTGTTGTGGCGCGAGGAAAGTTGATAAGTGGAGCCGCTTGCCGCGCCTCACTTGCGCGCCATGAATGCGCGCGGTCACGAGCCTGCACCCGGCTGCCGTCATTACAGCGGCGAAAAGCCTTCGCCCACGAGGGGCTGCACTGTCCAGTTCGGCTTGCCGGGAAGCTTGGCGGCACCGCTCTGTCCTTGATGGCTTTCTTCTGTATGGCTGCTGGTCGCATGGCTGTGTCACGTTGTGGCTTGGGTATTCCCTTACATCAAGTGGCTACGCAGGGCTGGAAAGGAGATCGCCTGTACTGGCGCCTCCTTGCCGCACTGGGTCAGATAACATCCGCGAACCAGGTTTCGGCCCGTTTGAAGAATCTGTAGCTGAGCGGTAGCAATACCGCGATCAGGATCGCGCCCGGCAACATCGCCATTAGATCCGGGGCTTCCCCGCGCAGCACGACACTCTGGAATGCGTCGATGATGCCGGCCATCGGGTTGAGTGTGTACAGGGTGTAAAGCATATTGGACCAATCACCGGCGGCCTGCTGGATGAGAAGTTTGTCCTTGACCAGCTTCAGCGGATAAATGACGGGGGAGAGGTACATCAGCAGTGAAAGCGCGAGCGGCAGGGCGGCACCCACATCGCGGTAGTAGACGTTGATGGCCGCGCCGGCGAGGGCCACCGTCATTGAAACCAGCAGGGTGTAAAGGATGATCAATGGCACCCATAAAATGTGAATGGTGGGCGCCATCTGATACCAGAGCATCAATCCGGCGAGAATGGCAAAGTTGATACCCAGTTCCACCAATTTGGTGGTGACTGCCGTGAGCGGGAATATTTCGCGGGGGAAGTAGATTTTCCGGATTAGATTGGCGTTACCGACCACGCTGTTGACGCCCTCCGACGCAGATTCCTGAAAAAATATCCAGGCCAGCAAGGCTGCGAAGGTAAGGATGGGATAGGGGATGTCCCCGCTTTCGATGCCTATGAAGCTCCGCACCAGTGTGAAGATCAGCATCAGCATGAGCGGCTTCAGAATGGCCCAGGCGATGCCAAGATAGGCCTGCTTGTAGCGCACAGCGACGTTCTTCCATGCCAGGATGGCAATGAGTTCGCGGTACTTGGTAAGATTTTTTACGAGGCTGATCATCCGTTATTCGGTTGGTTGAAGTATCCGTAATAGCCAGGCCGCGCTGGAGGCCCAGCTTGCCGCCTCAAGTATGGCAGCCTCGCTTGGTGGCGGCATTCTATGCCAAGAGGCGTGACAGATTACCCCGGATGTTTCCTGATCCCGCGTGCCGGAAAGGCTCGTGGAGGCAAGAGCGTGAGCCGCGCGGGCTGCCAGGAGTTCCACGCGGTTTATTGCGTCCGCCGATGAGTATGTCGTTGCCGACATGGGGATTATCATCCTCGTCTTTTCTCGTTCCCTTCACCGTTTTCATGCAAACCCTCACTGTCGATCTGGGCGAACGCGCCTACCCCATCCACATCGGCCCCGGCCTGCTCAATCAAGCCGCGCTCGTTCTCCCGCATCTTAAGCAGAAACGCGCGGTCATCGTCACCAACACCACGGTCGGACCGCTGTATCTGAATCGCCTCAGCCACACCTTGAGCGGCGCTGGCGTACAAGTGGAATCGGTGGTACTCCCCGATGGCGAGGCCTACAAGAACTGGGAAACCCTCAACACCATCTTCGACGCGCTGCTGACCCGGCGCGCGGAGCGCAAGACCACCTTGATCGCGCTGGGCGGTGGGGTCATCGGTGACCTCACCGGTTTCGCGGCGGCCTGCTATCAACGCGGCATGCCGTTCATCCAGGTGCCCACCACGCTGCTGGCTCAGGTGGATTCTTCCGTAGGTGGCAAGACCGGCATCAACCATCCGCTGGGCAAGAACATGATCGGCGCCTTCTACCAGCCGCAACTGGTGCTGGCCGACATCGACACGCTTGCCACCCTCCCCGACCGCGAGCTTTCCGCCGGCCTGGCGGAGGTCATCAAGTACGGCCTGATCCGCGACCTGCCCTTCCTGGAATGGCTGGAGGCGAACATGGATAAGCTGATGGCGCGCGATACCGAGGCGCTGACCTATGCGATCTACCGATCCTGCCGGAACAAGGCGGAAGTGGTGGCCGCCGATGAGCTCGAATCCGGCCAACGCGCGCTGCTCAACCTGGGCCACACCTTCGGCCACGCCATCGAGACGGGCATGGGCTATGGCGTATGGCTGCATGGCGAGGGGGTTTCTGCGGGCACCATGCTGGCGGCGGATCTGTCGCGGCGCCTGGGGCTGATTTCCCAGGCCGACGTGGAGCGTATCGCGGTCTTGTTCCGCCGCGCCGGCCTGCCGGTGGTCGCCCCCGATCTGGGCCACGACGCCTACATGGACTTTATGGGCGTGGACAAGAAGGTGGAGGCGGGGCGCATCCGCTTCGTCCTGTTGCGCAAGCTGGGTGAAGCCTACGTGAGCGGCGATTACGATCCCGAGGCGTTGCGGGCGACGTTGACGGAGACGGTTGGCGCTTCCTGAAGGCGGCATAACAGAAACAATAGATTTCCTTATCACTGATTCATGCACATAATGGAAACCATGATTTCCGATAACGTGCATACAAACCTGAGCCGACTGGGCAGCCGCCTGCGCGCGGAGCGTCTCATGAGAAATGAACCCCAGGCCCGCTTCGCGACGCGCCTGGGGGTTTCCGTTCCCACCCTGCGCCGGCTGGAGCAGGGCGATGCCAGCGCCCAGATCGGCCACTGGCTGATGGCGTTGGAGTTGCTGGGCCGCTTGCCGGATGTCGATGCCCTGCTGGCGCCGCGCTACAGCCTGTTCGACGCCGCCGCCGAGGCGCCAAGGGCACGTCAACGCGCCAGGCGGCGGACGTGATTCGGCTGGATGTCTGGCTGACCCTGGCCGATGGCGAGCGCCTGCTTGCCGGGGAACTGGCTTGCGCGACGGCGGATGGCCAGGGCCGCCACGCCAGTGCCTTCCGTTACACACCCGGCTACCTCGACGACCCACGCGCTTTTCCACTCGACCCCGCCAGCCTGCCGCTGACACCCGGAGAATTCCAGGGAAGCCAGCTCGAAGCGCCGCTCATGGCGCTGGAAGACGCGCTGCCCGATGACTGGGGGCGGCGCCTGCTGATCCTGCGCCACGGCCTGCCGCGCGGCCGGCAATCGGCGCCCCATCTGTTGCAAGCCCTGGCCGGCCAGGGCTTGGGCGCGCTGGCATTTACCCCGCCGGGTGAAGCCCCACGCCCACATGACGATTCCGCCACGCTGCTCGATCTGGAAACGCTGACCGACGCCGCGCGCCGTCTGGAACAGGACGGCGAGGTGGATCAGGCGCATCGCCTGCTGCTTGCCGCCGGCAGTTCACCCGGCGGCGCCCGCCCCAAGGCGCTGCTGCTCGATGCGTCTGGCCACTGGATCGCCAAGTTCTCCAGCCGACGCGACGAAGTGGACATGGTCGGGCTGGAGGCCACCAGCCTGGAACTGGCGCGCCTGGCGGGGCTGGAGGTGCCGGAATTCCGCCTGGAACAGCTTGCCGGCGGCCACCGCGCGCTGCTGGTGAAACGCTTCGACCTCGCCCCGGCGGGCGGCCGCCGCCACATGTTGAGCCTGCGCGCCCTGTTGCGGGCGGGTGGCTACTATGTGCTGCGCTACGCCGACCTGATCGCCGCGCTGCGCCGCCACAGCGCGCAACCGGAAATCGACGCGCCGCGCCTGTATCGGCAGATGGTGTTCAACGCCCTGCTCGGCAACACCGACGACCACCTGAAGAATTTCTGGATGCTGCGCGACTCGCGGGGCTACACCCTTTCGCCCGCCTTCGATCTGTTGCCGGATACCGGCGGCCGCCGCGAACACGTCCTCCTGTTCGACCTCTCGCCGCTCCCGCCCGGGCCGGATGGCCTGGCCGAACTCGGGCGCAAATGGGGCGTGTCTGGTGCCTCCGGTATTTGCCGGGAAGTGCTGGCCGCCGTTGCCCGGTTCAGCGAAATCGCCAACCAATTTTCCGTTCCCGAGGCCGATGTCGCGCGCTTCGCGCGAGACATCGACCGTCGCTTGAGCCAAGGTAAAAAATGACCGATCACCTCCCGCAGTTGGCACCGCAGTTGGCAATATTCGCGGCCCAATCCGCCCACACCCGAGGCCGCCGCCACCCGGAACCTGCCGCCGCGCCGCGTTCCGAATATCAGCGCGACCGCGACCGCATCATCCATTCCACCGCCTTCCGCCGCCTGGAATACAAGACCCAGGTGTTCGTGAACCATGAGGGCGACCTGTTCCGCACCCGCCTCACCCACAGCCTGGAAGTCGCCCAGATCGGCCGCACCCTGGCGCGCATGCTGGGCCTGGACGAAGACCTCACCGAAACTCTGGCGCTGGCGCACGACCTCGGCCACACCCCGTTCGGCCATGTCGGCCAGGACGTGCTCAACGAGTGCATGAAGGAACATGGCGGCTTCGAGCACAACCTGCAATCGCTACGCGTGGTGGACGAACTGGAACAGAAATACGCCGAATTCGAGGGCTTGAACCTGACCTTCGAGGCGCGCGAGGGCATCCTGAAACACTGCTCGGTGAAGAACGCGGAAAAACTGGGGGAGGTCGGGCGGCGCTTCCTCGAAGGCCGGCAACCCTCGCTGGAGGCGCAGGTTACCAATCTGGCCGACGAGATCGCCTACAACAACCACGATCTCGACGATGGCCTGCGTTCCGGCCTGATCACGATGGAGCAACTACAACAGGTGGACATCTTCGCCCGCCACCTCGACACCGTTCAGGGTCTTTACCCCGCCCTCAATGACCGCCGCCTGATCCACGAAACCGTGCGGCGCATGATCAACACCCTGGTGGTGGATTTGATCGAGCAGACCCGCCGCAACCTCGCCCAACACCGGCCGGAAAGCCTGGAAGATGTGCGCCGCTGTCCCCCCTTGGCCGCATTCAGCCCGGACATCCTGGAACAGCATCGGGCACTGAAGCGCTTCCTGTTTCAGAACCTGTATCGCCACTACAAGGTGGCGCGCATGAGCGAAAAGGCGCAACGCCTGCTGCGCGAGCTATTCCAGGCGTTCAGCGGTGAACCACGCCTGATGCCGCCGGAACACCGCGCCCGCGCCGACCACGACATGCACCGCGCGGTCGCCGATTACATCGCCGGCATGACCGACCGCTATGCCATCCGCGAGCACCGGCGCATTTTTGATATTGAGGAGTTGGCCTGATCGTTCAGGCCAGCAGGCTGTCGTACAGCGCCTCCAGCGTCCGCACCGGCTTGCCGGTGAAATCCCGCTCCACCCGCGACCTTGCCTGCTTGCCGAGGCTTTCCCTGAGCGCGGGGTCGTCCACCAGAAGCCGCACCTTTTCGGCCAGCGCGGCGACATCGCCGGGTTCCACCAGCAAGCCGTTCACACCATCCTCGATGACTTCGGGGATGCCGCCGACCCGCGTGGCCACCAGGGGCCGACCGGCCACGCCGGCCTCGATGCAGACCAGGCCGAAGGGCTCCTGCCAGCACGAGGGCGCGACGATGATGTCCGAGGTGCGGTAGATGTCCTCGATCTGCCCGACATAGCCGCAATAACGGATGCGCGCGTCGTGGGCGATCAAGGCCAGGAAAGCTTCTTCCGTATAACTGCCCTCCACCGTGTCTCCCCAGCACTGCCCGGAAATCAGGAAGCGAACATGGTCACCCGCAACCCGCCCCGCCATGTCGATGAAATCCTCCACGCCCTTGATCTGCTTGATCTGGCCGATGAAGCTCACCACCACCGCCTCGGGCGCGATGCCCAGCGTTTCGCGCATGCTCGCGCCGCCGGTGAAGCGCGCCAGATCAACCGAGTTGTGGATGACATGGGTCGGGACGCCCTGGGTATCGGAATGCCGCGCCACATAGCCGGAAACCGCCGCGATGGCGCTATACCAGCGCGCCGCCGGCGCATGGTCGAGGTTGACGGTGTGGTAATGGATAACCACCGGAATGCGGCACAAACGGGCGGCGAGAATCTCGGCGGCCCGCCAGTGATTGGCCCGATTGACGTGCACCAGTTCCACGCCTTCGCGGCGCAGCCAACGGCAAGTACGCAGGATCGCGCGCAGGTAATTCAGCGGGCCTCTGTACTCCGTGAGCGGCCCCCATATTTCGTAAGCGATGCCCATGCGGTCGAGATCCGCCTCACCCGGCCCGTGGCCGGACAAGAGCACGATGGGCGTGAACCGTGAACGATCCAGTTGCGGCAAGGTGGTGAACAGCACCCGGCTGGCGCCGCCCCAATTGCCCGCCGTGATGGCGAAGTAACAAATTTTCCGTGGCCGCATCGTGTCACTTCCCGCGCGTGGCTGAAAAGCCATCCAGCAGCGCCCTGATCTCCAGCGGAGTCATGGCCTGCCCATTCAATTCCCGCATGAACCACTCGAAATAGCCGCGCGTCTTGTCCAGAAAGCGCCGCAGGCCGGCTTCGTCTCGCACATACGGCGTGAACCCGGGGTGAACCGAGGGCGAATGGAAGCTGAACACGAAGATGCGTTGACCGTCATCCAGCATGGAGCGGGTCATGCGTCGCATCTCCGCCAGGGAGTAGTCCTCGGGCGACAGGCGGATGCGCTCGAAAGCGCGCAGGCGCGAGGTGATGGCCGGCAGGCGCGCCCAGCTCAACCCGGGATGCGTGAGCATTCGATAGAACGGCGCGCCGGCGCCTTTCAGCCAGCCGGCATAGCAGCCGCCACCGGGCAAACCCAACAGCTTGCGCTCTTGGCCGAACCAGAACGGCTCGGCGCTGTAGCCGGAATAGTCCGGGCCGCCGTCGGCGCTGTAGTCGATCGGCGGCGCCACGCTGATGTCCACCTCATAACCCAGTTGTTCCAGGATGGCCGCGCTGTTCGGGCCATTGCCGTAGCGGCCCGCCAGGTAGGTGAGTGGTCGCTTGCCAAAGTTTTCCGCGATGGTGTCGGTGAGCACGCGCAGCTTTTCATATTCCAGTTCGCGCGGCAGGTTGCCGGGGTAGGTATTGGCGCGAGTGAGGTGCTCGGTCAGCGGCGGCGAGACCCAGGGATGCAGATGCGCGCCGATCAGAGCGCGACCCTCGTCCTGGTAGCGGCGCAGGGTCTCGTAGCCGAGCGGCTGGCCGGCGATGGGGTAGTCGATGACGTAGTTGGGCACGATACCGAAGGCGTCGAACACCTCCTGGGCGCGGCCGATATGACGCATGTGCTCGACACCGACTTCCTCGCGCGCGTGCTCGCGCTCCCAGTCGAACTCCTCCTCGGTGTGGATCACCACCGACAGGATGGGCCGGGTGTCATTGGGCAGCCGGATGCGCCGCGCGTTTGGAAAGAGATCAGAGATCAAGGGCGACGTATTCCGAATACAGATTCTGGATGTCGGCCTCACCCAGGGTGTCGCTGCGGAACACCCGGTTGCGGTAGCCCGTGAGCACGGTGTGCGGCCAGGCCGGCTTGCCCGGCAACAGGCGCGATTCCACCCGCGTGGTGACCATGCCGGAGAGCAGGAAATGGCAGCCGAGCACGGGCAGGTAGCGCAGGAATACCTCCGGATTGGTGAAGCCGATGATCTCCGCGCTGGGCAGATTTTTCAGCGTGGCGCGCTTGTAGATCACCAGGCTGCGCGCCTTGCCCTTGCCGACCGCGAGAAAGCGCAACCAGGGGAAGTGCTTATGGTCGCGGTAGACCTTGAGCGAAGCGGCATCGAGCACGGCTTCCAGGCGTACCGGATCGGCGGTCACCCCCGCGCCGATCAAGCGCTGCTGCGGCGCAGGCAGGTTGAACAGCACCGTGCGCGCCGCGTTCATGGGTTTGAACTTGAGGAACTTGAGCGATTGCTCCACCACGGCGGTGGGGGATAGATCGGTGTAGTGGAAACCGGGCTGCGAAATCACCGCCATCGCCAGACGCATGCTTTGGGTGCGATAGGCGTCCAGCACCATCCAGCTGGTGATGTTGCAGAACTGTTCCAGCTTGCCACGCACCGGATAGGCGCCGTAGATGGCGCCGATGCCACCGACGATGTTCCCTGCGTTGGGCCCAGATTCCTCGCGGATCAGGAAACCGTTGTTCGGTTTGTCCACGCCCCAGTCCTGGCGGAAGGCGTCGGCCCAGACGTCGGCCGGGTGGCTGGGGTTGAGATTGGCGTGGAGGAAAGCGCAGAACGCCGGCAAATCCTCGTCGCGGATCGGTTCGAGCTTGGGCAGGGCCATATTCAACAGGAGTCCGTGGGGGCGCCGGGACGTTAGCACAAAGGCCGGAAAAACTGGGGTAAGCTCGCCCCCCAGCCCGTAGGAGCGGACACGCTCCGCCTCCATAAATCACGATAAAGCCATGTCCAGCCTCCCGATTCCCGGTTTTACCCGCGATGCCCACGGCAAGCCGATCATCGGCGCCACGCCGGAAGCCCTCTACGCCTACGGCCACCTGATCCGTTCCAGCGAACAACTGGTGCTCGACCAGTTCTCGCGCGGCCTCGTCTCCGGCACCACGCATACCTGTCTGGGCCAGGAACTGTGCGCGATGGCCGTGGTGCGCGCGCTCACCCACCCGGACGACGCGGCGCTCTCCAACCACCGCAATCACGGCCATTTCCTCACTTATTCCGGCGAATTCGTCGGACTGGTGGCGGAGATCATGGGCCGCGAAGCCGGCGCCTGTGGCGGTCGCGGCGGCAGCCAGCACCTGGTCTGGCGCCACTTCCATTCCAACGGCGTCCAGGGCGGCATGACCGGCATCGGCGTCGGCCTCGCCCTGGCGCGCAAGCTGCACGGCTCCGGCGCCGTCGTCGCCGCCATGATCGGCGACGGCACCCTCGGCCAGGGCATGTTGTACGAAGCCATGAACCTCGCCTCGGTCTGGGCCGCGCCGTTCCTGGTGGTGGTGGAAAACAACGGCATCTCGCAGACCACCGAACCGCGCCAGAACCTCGGCGGCGACATCCAGGCGCGCGGCGCCGCCTTCGGCTTGCAGACCTGGCGGGTGGACGACGCCGCCGAGGATTTCTTCGAACAAGTGGCGGCGGCGGTCCAGCAGGTACGCGACACGCAACGACCCGGTTTTCTGGTCATCGACACCCGCCGCATGGGGCCGCATTCCAAGGGCGACGACCTGCGCGACGAGGCGGTGGTCGCCGCCATCCGCGCGCGCGACCCGCTGGCGGCGATGGGACGGCGGCTGTCGGATGCAGTCCGCGCTGAGATCGAGGCGCGCAACGCCGCCTTCATCGAACAGGTAAGAGTAGCCGCCGACGCTTCGCCGGAAGCGGTCTACGACGACGCGCCGGAACACATCTTCGACCGCGCCGATGAACTGAAAGGCGAAGCGCCGACCTATCCCGTGGTGGCCGCTAAAACCAGTGTGCGCCTGGCCATCAACGCCGCTCTGAACCACCTTCTGGCGACGTATCCGGAAACCCTCCTGCTCGGCGAAGACCTGCACGACCCCTATGGCGGCGCTTTCAAGGTCACCCAGGGCTTGAGCACCGCCTACCCCGGCCGCGTCATCTCGACGCCCATCTCCGAGGCCGGCATCACCGGCGCCGCCATCGGCCTGGCGATGGACGGTTTCCGCCCGATCCTGGAGATCATGTTCGCGGACTTTTTGTCCCTGTGCATGGACCAGCTCTACAACCACGCGGTGAAGTTCCCCGGCGTGTTCCCGGACGTGACGGTGCCGCTGATCCTGCGCACCCCCTCGGGCGGGCGCCGTGGCTACGGCCCCACCCACAGCCAAAGCCCGGAAAACATCTTCACCGCCATTCCCGGCCTCACCGTGCTCTACGGCAGCCAGCGCCACGACGTCGCCCGCCTGCTGGTCGACGCTTCCCGGCGCTGGCCCTATCCCACCCTGTTCCTGGAGCACAAGCTGCTCTACGGCGAAACGATGGATAGCGGTGACTTCGAACAGCTCGAAGCCGATCCGGACGACCTCGCCGCCCACCTCTTCCCCACCCTGCTGCGCCGCCGCCCGGACGCCGACCTGAGCATCGTCACCTACGGCGGCATGCTGCCGGTGGTGGAGGAAGCGGCGAAGCGGCTGGAGGACGAGGAAGAGTTGATGGTCGAGATCGTTGTCCCCGCCCTGCTTTCGCCGCTGCCGCGCCGCACCTTGCTGGCGCAACTCATGAACAGCGAGCGGGTGGTGATCGCCGAGGAATCGCACCACGAATTCGGCATCGGCGCGGAAATCGCCGCCAGCCTGCTGGAAGCCGGCTTCAAGGGCCGGGTCTTCCGCATCGGCACGCCACCGGTGCCCATTGCCTCCGCGCGCAGCCTGGAACGGCAGATCCTGCCGGACGCGGAAAAGCTGATCGAAGACATCCTCGATAACCTGTACTGACGAGACAACGCTCATGGCCTTCGCCCTCCACGCCCCCCGCGTCAACAACAACGACGACATCGTCCAGGTCATCGCCTTCCGCGTCGGCGTCGGCGATTTCGTGAAGCAGGGCGACATCATCCTCGACGTGGAAACCGACAAGGCCATCGTCGAGGTCGCCGCCGAAAACGAGGGTTACGTGCTCAAGCTGATGTGCGCGGTGGACGACAAGGTCGCGGTTGGCGGCATCCTGCTCTGGCAGGGTGAATCCGCCGACGAGCCGGTGCCGGAAGCGCCGGTGGCCGTGGCGGCGGAGGGCGGCGGCAACGCCCGCCCCACCGCCAAGGCGCGCGCGCTACTCAAGGAACTGGGCCTCGACGCGGCGGCGCTACCCGCCTCCGGCGAGCGCCTGACGCTGGCAGACGTGGAAGCCTACATGGCCGCGCACGGCATCCAGCGCCGCGACCACGCCCCCGCCGCCACGGTCTCGGCGCGCGAGAGCCTGCCCGACGTGCCGGGCGAGCTGCGCGACCTCAACGCCGAGGAACGCGGCATGCTGCTCACCGTGTCCTGGCACCGCGATCACGCCGCCGCCACCTATCTGGAAGTGGAATACGACCCCAAGGACTGGGAGGCGCACGCCGCCGCCTATGCCAGCGAAAACAAGCTGATGCTCTCGCCCCTGCTGCCCTTGCTGGCGTATCGCTATGTGCAACTGGTCAAGGCCAGCCCCCGCCTCAACGCCACCGTGGTCAACGGCAAACGCTTCCAGTACCAGCCGGTCAACCTGGGCTTCACCGTGCAGGCCGGCGAGACGCTCTACCTCACCGTGGTGCGCGACGCCGACACCCTGGACACCAAGCCCTTCATCGAAGCCCTGGGCGAAGTGCAGCGCCACGCCCTCCAGCGCAAGCTCTCGCGTGAGGAAACCACGGGCGCGACCATCGCCTTCTCCAGCATGGCGCGCTGGAACGTCAGCCGCCACATCCCCATCCTGCCGCCCTACTGCTCGCTGATGATCGCCCACGCCGCGCCCAAGGGGAGTGGGCGCGCGGTACTGGGCGCCAGCTACGACCACCGCGTGCTGTCCGGCTTCGACGTGGCGCGGTTGCTGATGGAACTGGCGAAACCGCCCGTATAACCCAACCAAGGAACCCCGAATGAACCTCGACCGTGACGCCATCAAAGCCGCCGTGCGCGCCAAAGTGATCGAACTGGCGAAGAACCTGGGCATGGACGCCTCCGACATCGGCGACGACGACCTCATCCCCGCCACCGGCTACGTCGATTCCGCCGCCATCCTGGAGCTGGTGGTCTGGTACGAAGACGCCTACCAGATGCCCCTGAAGCAGGAAGAAATCAACATCGACAATCTCGGCTCGATCAACTCGATGACCGACTTCGTGCTCAAGCGCAAGGGCTGAGGCCGTTCCTGTAGCGCCGGCGTACAGTTATTCCTCGATCCGCCGCGCCAGTTCCACCGCCTTGCCGATATAGCTGGCTGGCGTCATTTCCAGTAGCAGTCTCTTCGCATCCTCGGGAATCGCCAGGTTCTGGATGAAGGTGGCCAGGGTTTCGCGGTTGATGCCGCCTTTGCCGCGCGTCAGTTCCTTCAACTGCTCATACGGATTTTCCACGCCGTAGCGGCGCATCACGGTCTGGATCGGTTCGGCCAGGACTTCCCAGTTGTGATCCAGATCGTCGAGCAGGCGCGCCGGATTGGCTTCCAGTTTGCCCAAACCGCGTAGCAGGCTTTCATAGCCGAGCAGCGCGTAGCCCAGCGCCACGCCCATGTTGCGCAGCACGGTGGAATCGGTCAGGTCGCGCTGCCAGCGCGAGATGGGCAGCTTTTCCGAGAGGTGGCGCAGAACCGCGTTGGCGAGGCCGAGGTTGCCTTCCGAGTTCTCGAAGTCGATCGGGTTGACCTTGTGCGGCATGGTCGAGGAGCCGACCTCGCCCGCCTTCACCTTCTGCTTGAAATAGCCCTGCATGATGTACCCCCAGACATCGCGGTCGAGGTCGATCAGGATGGTGTTGAGCCGCGCGCAGGCGTCGTACAACTCGGCCATGTAGTCGTGCGGCTCGATCTGGATGGTGTAGGGGTTGAAGGCGAGGCCCAGGCCCTCTACGAAACGCTTGGCGAAGGCTTCCCAGTCGAAATCCGGATAGGCGGACAGGTGGGCGTTGTAGTTGCCGACGGCGCCGTTGATCTTGCCCAGGCAGGCGACGTCCTCGAAACGGCGACAAGCGTGTTCGACGCGGTAGGCGACGTTGGCCATTTCCTTACCCAGGGTGGTGGGCGAGGCCGGCTGGCCGTGGGTGCGCGCGAGCATGGGCAGCTCGGCCAGTTGCAGCGCCAGTTCCGCCAGGCGCGCTTTCACCTGACGCATCGCCGGCAACATCACCTCGCGCCGGGCTGCGTCCAGCATCAGGCCGTGCGAGAGGTTGTTGATGTCCTCGGAAGTGCAGGCGAAGTGGATGAACTCCTTCACCTTCATGACTTCCGCATTGCCGGCCAGGCGTTCCTTGAGGAAGTACTCGACCGCCTTGACGTCGTGGTTGGTGGTCTTCTCGATGTGCTTCACCGCCTCGGCATCGGCCACCGAGAAGTGGTCGGCGAGGGCGTCCAGCTCGATCAGAGTGGCGGCGGAAAACGCCGGCACCTCGGCGATGGCCGGCTCGGCGGCGAGCGCCTTCAACCACTCGATTTCCACCTTCACGCGATAACGGATCAGTCCGAACTCGCTGAAATACGGTGCCAGCTTGCCGCCGCTACGGCGGTAACGGCCATCCAGTGGGGTGAGGGCGGTGAGGGGGGTCAGATCCATGTCTATTCCTTTGAGTTCGTGTTCATGCCGGCCTTCGATCCAGCAACGCCTGGGCGATGGTCATGCCATCGACATGCTCCAGCTCGCCGCCCGCCGGCAGGCCGCGCGCGATGCGGGTGACCTTGAGGCCACGCGCCTTCAGCAGCTCACTGGCGTAGTGGGCGGTCGCCTCGCCCTCGGCGGTGAAGTTGGTGGCGAGGATCACTTCTTCCGTGACGCCATCGCGGGCGCGTTCGATCAATCGCTCCAGGCCGATTTCGCGCGGGCCGATACCGTCAAGCGGGCTCAAGCGCCCCATCAGCACGAAATACAGCCCCTTGTAGGCCTGCGTCTCTTCCAGCCGGTTGAGGTCGGTGGGCATTTCCACCACGCACAACTGGCGCGCGTCGCGGCGCGGGCTGGCACAGGTGTCGCACACCGGCGTCTCGCTGAAATTGTTGCAGCGTTGGCAGTGGTGCAGCTTGTCCAGGGCATGAGTGAGGCCCGCCGCCAGCCGCGCCGCGCCGTTGCGGTCGCGTTGCAACAAGTGATACGCCATGCGCGCCGCCGACTTCGGGCCAACACCGGGCAAAGCGCGCAGGGCGTCGATCAGGGTTTCGAGGGAGCCGGGGAGTGGCAAGCGGCTTACCCGTGCACAGCGGACACACTCACGCCGACATCCGCGATGAGCGGGAAAGCGTCAGGATGCCGGATCGACTCCAGCGCGAGATCGACATCGAGTTCCGGCCAGTAGAGATGGTGTGGCTGCGGGCGCTCGACATTGAAAAGGGAGGCGACCGTGGCCGCGCGAAACCAGGGAAAGTCGGTGAAGGCAATGAACAGCTCTTCATCGTCCAGCAATAGCCAGAAGCCATTCCGGGTCACACCGGAAACTTCAACCGGGGAAATGACGGTGCCAGGCATTGCGTATCTCCTGTTCATGCGTCCGAACCAGTGTTTCCACTTCGCGCAGCGATTGCGCCGTGAGACGGTAGTTCTCCGCCAATGCGATTCGGGTTCCAGCCAATACTTCGCCTCGCCTTCGGCGTGGGCAACATGGACGTGCATCCGGGTTTCCTCGCGCGAAAAGAAAAAGAAGCGGTAACCGCGTTCCCGAAACAGCGTCGGACTCATGGCCTCAAAACGGCATCTTGAACCCGGGCGGCAGGGGCAGGCCGGCGGTGGCGGAGGCCATTTTTTCCTGCACGGTATCTTCGATCTTGCGTACCGCGTCGTTCACGGCGGCGGCGATCAGATCTTCCAGCATTTCCTTGTCGTCGGCCTCGGCGCCGCCGAGCAGGCTGGGGTCGATGGCGACGCGGCGGACGTCGTGTTTGCCGGTCATGACCACCTTGACCAGGCCGGCGCCGGAGACGCCCTCGACTTCCATTTCGGCCAGCTTGGCCTGCATTTTCTGCATGTTTTCCTGCATCGCCTGCGCCTGTTTCATCAGGTTGCCGATGCCACCCATTCCACCTTTGAGCATGTCGTGCCTTTCAAAGTAGCGCCGGCGTCTCGCCGGCTATTTAAAGACGCCGGCGGGACGCCGGCGCTACAAAATCACGCCGCCAATGGGCGGATGTTGGTGACCGTCGCGTCGCATTCGCGCACGAGGGCCTGGACGAAGGGGTCACCGTGGATCGCCACTTCCGCGTCCGCCTGACGCGCGGCCTGTTCCCGCGCGCGGGCGGCGGCGGGTGATTGTTGGGTCGCGACGGTAAGCTCGAATTCGACTTTCAGGCCGGCGCCGAGTTTCTCCGCGAGCGCGGCTTCGAGCTTCCCGCCGAAATTGTCGAGCAGGCTTTTCTGGCTCTCCGGCAGGCGCAGACGAAGGGTGTCGCCACTATGCTCCAGGCGCTCGCATTGCAAGGCGAGCTGGCGCGTGGCGCCGGGCAGGCTCTCGGCCAGCGCGCGCCAATCGCCTGGCTCCCCTCGCCCGCAGGCGGGATACCGAAGGGTAGGGGCTTCATCAGAGGGGCCGGGGGTGAGGGGAATTGCGATGGCTTCGTTGGCTGCCTGGTCCCAGGGCGGCGGCGATGCCGGGCGCGGGGCCGGAGCCGCCGGGGCGGGCCGAGACTCGGGTCGTGCGGGCGGTGGCGCGGCGCGGGTGGCCGGCGCGGTATCGGAGGGCGCGAAGGCGAGCATGCGCAGCAGGGTCATGCTGAAACCGGCGTATTCGTCCGGCGCCCATTCCAGGTCGCGGCGGCCGAGGGTAGCGATCTGGTAGAGCACCTGCACCCGTTCCGGGTCGAACCGCGCCGCCAGTTCAAACAAGCGTTCGCGTTCCGGCGCATCCTCCGCCACCGCTTCCGGAATGCTCAGGGCGAGGGCGACCTGGTGCAGCAGACCGGCCAGGTCCTGCAAGGCGGCGTCGAAGGAGAAACCGCGCGCGGCCAGTTCCGCCGCCTCGTTCATCAGGCGCGGGCCGTCGCCGTCGGCCAGGGCTTCGAGCACCGGCAACAGGTAGGCCTGGTCGATCACGCCCAACATGGCGCGGGTGTCGTCTTCCTTGATCTGGCCGCTGCCGTAGGCAATGGCCTGGTCGGTGAGCGAGAGGGCGTCGCGCATGCTGCCGGCGGCGGCGCGCGCCAGCAGGTTGAGGGCGCCGGCCTCGAATGGCACGTTCTCGGCTTCCAGCACATTTTTCAAATGGCCGGCGACATGGCCGGGCGGCATCTGTTTCAAGTTGAACTGGAGGCAGCGCGACAACACCGTGACCGGCACTTTCTGCGGGTCGGTGGTGGCGAGAATGAAAATGACGTGGCCGGGCGGCTCTTCCAGTGTCTTCAACATGGCGTTGAAGGCGTTCTTCGAGAGCATGTGCACTTCGTCGATGATGTAGACCTTGTAGCGGCCGGCGGTGGGCGCGTACTGGGCGTCCTCCAGAATCTCGCGCATGTTGTCGACGCCGGTGTTGGAGGCGGCGTCGAGTTCGATCAGGTCAACGAAACGGCCGCTGTCGATCTCGCGGCAGGCGGCGCATTCACCGCAGGGTTGCGGGGTGACGCCGGGGATGCAGTTGAGGCACTTCGCCAGAATCCGCGCCAGCGTGGTCTTGCCGACGCCACGGGTGCCGGTGAACAGGTAGGCGTGATGCAGGCGGCCGCTGGCCAGGGCGTTGGAGAGAGCGCGCACCACGTGCTCCTGGCCGACCAGTTGGTCGAAGCGCTTGGGGCGCCATTTGCGGGCGAGGACTTGGTGGCTCATGGGCGAGGAACTCGTAGGATGCGGTGAGGAACGAACCGCATCTTCACGCGGATGGATGATGCGGTTCGTTCCTCACCGCATCCTACCCGCCGAAGAAAAAGGTGGCGAGCCTGATCCCCGGCACTGGCATCGGCTGCTGTGGCTGCTTCCTTCCGGACCTGACCAGATTCACGGCTTAGCCATGCGGGGGGGCCCGCCGGGCGGCATTCTAACCCACTCCGCAGCCGTGCCACGGCGCTAAATCGACGCGAGGATGCGCCGCCTTGTAGCGCCGGCTTCCAGCCGGCTGTTTTTAAAAACGCCGGCGCTACAACGCCTACTCCTCGTCGCTCGGCTGCGCCAGGCGGCGATTGCGCACGGCTTCGGCGAGTTCGCGCAGCACGGGCTCGGTGTCATCCCAGCTGATGCAGGCGTCGGTGATGGACTGGCCGTAGGTCAGGGTCACGCCAGGTTTCAGATCCTGGCGGCCGGCGACCAGGTGGCTTTCGATCATCACGCCCATGATGCGTTTGTCGCCGTTGCCGATCTGATTGGCGACATCGTGGCCCACTTCCGCCTGACGCTGATATTGCTTGCTGGAGTTGGCGTGCGAGAAGTCGATCATGACCTGCTGCCGGAGGCCGGAGGAGGCCAGTTCGCCGCAGGCGGTGTTGACGCTCTCGGCATCGAAGTTGGGCTTCTTGCCGCCACGCAGAATGACGTGGCAATCCTCGTTGCCCTTGGTCTTGAACACCGCGACATGGCCCGATTTGGTGATCGAAACGAAGTGGTGGTGGGAGGCGGCGGCCTTGATCGCGTCCACGGCGATGCGCAGGTTGCCGTCGGTGCCGTTCTTGAAGCCCACCGGGCAGGACAAGCCGGAAGCCAGTTGCCGGTGCGATTGCGATTCCGTGGTGCGTGCGCCGATGGCGCCCCAGGCGACCAGATCGGCGATGTACTGCGGCGAGATCAGGTCGAGGAATTCGGTGCCGCAGGGCAGGCCCATTTCGTTGATTTCCAGCAACAACTTGCGCGCCAGGCGCAACCCTTCGTTGATGTCGAAACTCTCGTCCATGTGCGGGTCGTTGATCAGGCCTTTCCAGCCCACCGTGGTGCGCGGCTTCTCGAAATACACGCGCATGACCACCACCAGATCGCGCGCCAGTTCGTCCGCCAGCGGCTTCAACTTGCGCGCATATTCCAGCGCGGCGCCGGCATCGTGGATGGAACAGGGGCCGACCACTACCACCAGCCGGTCATCGGCGCCGCGCAGCACATCGTGAATCCGCGTGCGCGCCTGATAGGTGGCGCGCAAGGCGGCCTCGCTGGCCTTCAGCTCGCGCATGATCTGCATCGGCGCGAGCAGTTCGTCGCCCTGTTCGATGCGGGTGTCGTCGGTTCGGTATCCGGTCATTGCAACTACTCCTGTGGGGCCAGCCTGAAACGAAAAAACCGCCAGGGCCTGGCGGTTTCTCGGGTGGATTAAGCGGTTCTGCTCGCGCGTCAATCGATCCCGGCCGCCAGTGCGGTCGGAAACGTAAAGAAGAATTGCGCGCTAAGGGTGTTCATGGCGCGCGATGCTAACAGAGCCGCCCCGCTGCCCACAACCCACGATTGGTGCAATGCATCATCCGACCTTGGGCAAGTGGTGCAAGGCTTCGCCGATGGCCGCCGCCGAGTGTTCGAAGTCCTCCAGTTGCCCGGAGAAATACTTGTCATAGGACGGCATGGCAGGACTCCGGCGCCGGGATGATGCCCTCGGCGCGGACGAACATCACGCCGGCCTCGAAGGTGCCCAACATCTGTTCCAGGCAATGCGCGCGGAACATGGGCGAGGGGTGAGGGGCGAGGGGCGATATAGGCGGTAGGCCTCGCGCACCGCGTCGGGAATGGAAATCCAGCGCTCCCTGGACACCCCGGTTGAAGCCGGCTCACTCTCGATACAGCGGCAGCCTGGCGATGCGGGCTTCGATCTCCTTGACCTGCTCGATGTAAGCGGGCTGGCCGATGCCGCCGAAGCGCCGCTCGAACTGGGAGGCGTTCATGAATTCCGGCAGGTCTTTCACCACCGGGAAGAACAAACGCTCGTCATGCGTGCCGGCCAGTTTTTCCTGCGCCCGCCGCGCCGTGTCGGGCGAGCGCGTGGCCAGTTCGCCCAGGCGGCTGCCGGCCTTGTCCGCCGCCAGGTCGTTGAAGGAAAAACCGCTGCCATCGCGGGTATCGCGTATTTCCTTGTAGAGCCCGGCCAGATCGGCCACCCCTTCGCCTCCCGTGACGGCGATGAAGGCGGAAAGCCCGAAGTGCTGCGCGAAATCGTCACGCCCCCCCAGGCGCACCCCCTTCTTGCGCCGGTATTTCCTGTCGCCCGGGCTGGTAAACAGGCGCCCACCCACGGCGGCCTCCGCCAAAGCGGTGAGCGCGTTGCGGTTTTCCGCCACCGGATCGCCTTTGCGCGAGCGCTCCCGCGCCAGGGCAAAGGCTTCCCCCAGCAAGGCCGCGTAGTCTCCGCCGGACGCCGCAGCCAGGCGTTCGCGGTAGGGCTCCAGCGCGGCGCCATCCATGCCGGCGGGGTTCCAGCCGGCGGCCTGGGCGGCCTTCCTCAGCGCGGCGCCATGCCAGACCAGGGTGAGTTCCAGATGGCCCGCCTGCAGGGTGGCGCGACGCAGCAGGTCGCGCGCGACCTGGTATTGCTCTGCGGCGGGTGAAAGCGCCAGCAACGCGCCGATCAATTTGCCGGTCAATCGGGCCGGCAGCGGCACCTTGCCGAGGCGTAGATTGCTGGGCGCCAGCACGTCGCCTTGCGGCTGGAACGCCAGCGCGAGATTGAGATAACGCGGCAGTTTGTAAAGCCGCATGCTGGCGCGGATTTGCAGGCTGTCGGCGTCGATCACCACATCGGCGCCGCCTCGGCCCAGGCTGCCCAGCAGCCAGTTGAGCGCCAGTTCGATATCGCGCTGGGCAAAGCGCAGGCGGCGCTCCTCGCCTTCACGCAGGTGTTTTATATCCAGCGATTCGACGAGGAGCCGTCCACGTTCCAGATCGGCCAGGCCCAGGGTGGCGGGCCGTTCGATCTCCGGCGCCGGAGACGTCGCCAGGGCAAGCAGAAACGCGAGCGTCGCCAGCAGCAGTGTGAACAGCAGAAACAGCCGAATCAATCCCGCGCCCCATAGTCCTTGAACTTCTCCAGCACCTCGGCCATTTCGGCCGCGTTCAGCAACACCGGCGCGCCCACTTGGCAGGCGCGCAGGTATTGGCCGCACAGGGCTTCCACTTCCAGCGCCAGGGCAAGCGCGCCGCGCAGGCTCCGCCCCCAGGCGAGCAGGCCGTGATTCGCCATGAGACAGGCGCGGCGGCCGTCCAGGGCCTGGATTACGGCATCCGACAAGGCCTGGGTGCCGAAGGTCGCGTAGGCTGCGCAGCGAATATCCACGCCGCCGGCCAGCGCCACCATGTAATGAAACGGCGGAATGTCGCGGCGCAGACAAGCCAACGCCACGGCGAACGGCGAATGCGCGTGTACCACCGCCCCCGCTTCCGGGAAAGCGGCGTAGAGGTCGCGATGGAAGCGCCACTCGCTGGAGGGTTTCACCCCGGCGGGAGCCGTGCCGTCCATTTTCAGCGGCACGATCTCCCCGGCGGAAAGGGCGGTCATGTCGAGGCCGGAAGGGGTAATCAGAAACCCGCTCGGCGAACGCGCGCTGACGTTTCCGGAAGTGCCCTGATTGAGGCCGACCGCCACGCTGCGGCGCGCGGTTGCGGCGACTTGTTCCGCCTGGTCGTCCCCGGTAGCGCCGGCTTCCAGCCGGCTGGCCGGTTGGGAGCCGGCGCTACACATGGAACAACCCCGCCAGCCCCGCGCGGCTGGCCGGGCAAAGGCCGCGCTCGGTGATGATCCCGGTCACCAGCCGCGCCGGGGTCACGTCGAACGCCGGATTCGCGGCCGGGCTGCCTTCCGGAGTCAGCCGCACTTCGACGACCCGACCCGTCGCATCCATGCCGGACAGGTGAGTGACTTCCTCGGCGCCGCGTTCCTCGATGGGAATGTCCGGCCCGCAGCACAGGTTGAAGTCGATGCTGGGGCCGGGCGCGGCGACGTAGAACGGCACGCCGTTGTCATGCGCCGCCAGCGCCTTGAGGTAGGTGCCGATCTTGTTGCAGACATCGCCGTTGGCGGCGGTGCGGTCGGTGCCGACGATGCACAGATCGACGCGGCCATGCTGCATCAGATGGCCGCCGGCGTTGTCGGCGATCACCGTGTGCGGCACGCCGTGCTTCGCCAGTTCCCAGGCGGTCAGGCTGGCGCCCTGGTTGCGCGGCCGCGTTTCGTCCACCCAGACGTGCAGCGGAATGCCCGCTTCCACCGCCGCGTACACCGGCGCCAGCGCGGTGCCCCAATCCACCGTGGCCAGCCAGCCGGCGTTGCAATGCGTGAGCAGGTTGACCGGCCCGGGCTTGCGCGCGGCGATGGACGCGATCAACTCGGCGCCGTGGCGGCCGATGGCCTGGTTCTGCGCCACGTCCTCCTCGCAGATCGCCGCCGCCTCGTCCCAGGCCGCCGCCGCGCGTTGTTCGGGCGGCAATGGCAACACCCTCTCCAGCATCCGCCGCACCGCCCATTGCAAATTCACGGCGGTCGGGCGGGTGGCGATCAGCGCATCGCCGGCCGCGTGCAGGGCCTCGTCCCCGGCGTCGTGGCCCGCCGCCAGCGCCATGCCATAGGCGGCGGTGGCGCCGATCAGCGGCGCGCCGCGCACTCGCATCACGCGAATCGCCTCGGCGGCGTCTTCCAGGTTGATGAGCCGGCGAAGGATGAATTCATGCGGCAGCCGGGTCTGGTCGATGATCTCGACCGCCCGTTCAACGGGCCGGATGGTGCGGGTGGGTTTTCCGTCGATGTTCATAACGCGGGAGGGAAGGTGGCGAGAACGGGATTATCGGCGTTTCGCATACAATCCGGCCATGCCCGACGCCACTCCCGATTTTCTCCTCGCCACCGCGCTCGACGCCCTGCTGGACAAGCAACCCACAGCGAAAGCGCGACTGGTTCGCCATGTCGGCAAGTGCGTGCGCCTGGTTCTGCCGCTGCTCCCCCTGTCCCTGCGCATCGAGGCCGACGGCGGTTTCGTCGCCGCCTCGCCGGAGGCCGCGCCCGACGTGCTGCTGATTCCCGACCCATCCGCCGTGCCGCAGTGGCTCACTGGCGGCAAACTCGGCGATCTGTTCCGGGTGGCCGGCGACGGCGTGCTTGCCGCCGATCTGGCGCAGGCGCTGGCGGATTTCGACTGGGTGCTGGCGCTGCGACCCTTATTTGGCAACACTCTGGGCGACATCGCCGCCAGCCGCGTAGATCAGTTCATCCAGGGCCTCACCGGCTGGCGCGCCAACGCGGTCGAATCCGCCGGCCGCAACCTGGCCGAATACGCCGTCTACGAACAGGCCATGTTGGCCGAACCGCTCGCCGCGCGCGAGTTCATCGCCGAGGTGGATCGCCTGCGCGAGGACGCGGATCGGCTGGAGGCGCGCCTGGCCTTGCTTGAATCCTCCCGCGAAACCTGATGTACCTCTTCCGCCTCCTGCGTATCTGCCTCACCGCCGCCCGTTTCGGGCTGGATGAGTTTTTCCTCGGCCATGAGCGCGTCAAACTGGTGCGCTGGGCTGTCCAGACCCTGTTCTTCTGGCGCAAGCTTTCCGCGCCGCGCGCGGTGCGCCTGCGTCTGGCGCTGGAATCGCTGGGGCCGATCTTCATCAAATTCGGCCAGATGCTCTCCACGCGGCGCGATCTGGTGCCGCCGGACATCGCCGATGAGCTGGCGAAGTTGCAGGATCGGGTGCCCCCCTTCCCCGGTGAGCAGGCGCTGGCGGTGCTGCGCCGCGCCTATGGCCGCGACGCGCTGGAGGTGTTCGCCGAGATCGACGCCGTTCCGGTCGCTTCCGCCTCGGTGGCGCAGGTACACCGGGCGCGCCTGAAATCGGGTGAAGCGGTGGCGGTGAAGGTGTTGCGCCCCGGCATCCAGAAGGTCATCGGCCAGGATGTGAAACTGCTCGATGCCTTCGCCCATCTGGTCGAACTGCTCTGGTGGGACGGCAAGCGCCTGAAGCCGCGCGAGGTGGTGGCGGAATTCGCCAAGCACTTGGGCGACGAGATGGATCAGATGCGCGAGGCCGCCAACTGCTCGCAACTGCATCGCAACTTCGCCACGTCCTCGCTGCTGGTGGTGCCCGAGGTGTACTGGGATTACTGCGGCACGGAAGTGATGGTGATGAGCTGGATGGACGGCACACCCATTTCGCGCACCGACGAGTTGCGCCGCCAGGGCATCGACTTCCCCCGCCTGGCCCGCGCCGGGGTGGAACTGTTCTTCACCCAGGTGTTCCGCGACGGCTTTTTTCACGCCGACATGCACCCCGGCAACATCCAGGTGACGCCCGAGGGCAAGTACATCGCCCTGGATTTCGGGATCATGGGCACGCTCACCGACAGCGACAAGAACTATCTGGCGCAGAACTTCCTGGCCTTCTTCCGGCGCGACTACAAGAAGGTGGCGCAGGCGCATCTGGACGCCGGCTGGGTTCCGGCGAACACGCGGGTGGACGAATTCGAGGCGGCGATTCGTTCGGTGTGCGAGCCGGTGTTCGACCGGCCGCTCAAGGAAATCGCCTTCGGCCGCGTGTTGCTGCGCCTGTTTCAGACCTCGCGCCGCTTCGGTATGGAAATCCAGCCGCAACTGGTGATGTTGCAGAAGACCCTGCTCAACATCGAGGGCCTCGGCCGCGAACTCGACCCCGACCTCGACCTCTGGTCCACCGCCAAGCCGTTCCTGGAACGCTGGATGAACGAGCAGATCGGCTGGCGCGGCTGGCTGCGCACGTTCCAGGAAGAAGCGCCCTACTGGGGCGCGCTGATCCCGCAATTGCCGCGTCTCGCGCACCAGGCGCTGCGCGTGGATCGCCTGGAAAAACTGGAAGCCGGCCTGGAACTGATGCTGCGCCAGCAACAGGCGCGCAACCGCTGGCTGGGAGTGATCGCCGGGCTGCTGGCGGCACTGGTGGTGGCTGGGCTGCTGGCCAGGTAGCGTTGTAGCGCTGGCATCCTTGCCCGCGTCTTTAACAAGCCGGCTGGAAGCCGGCGCTACAAAAGCACCACTCCGCCACACCGCCGCGCCCTCGTTGCCGGTCTGGCGGCTCGTCATGGGCGGTATCCATAAGCACTCGCTTATAATCCGCCCGCCTCCCATAGCCCGCGCGTGCCCCTCATGTTCCATTTATCCGCATCCACCGCCGTCAATCTGGCGCTCTCCGTCCTCATCCTGTTCTCCCTGATTACCTGGACGATGATCTTCGCCAAGGGTTGGCTGCAATGGCAGTTGCGCCAGGCCAACGCGGCTTTCGCCAAACGCTTCTGGCAGGCGCCCGATCTGGGCGCGGCGGAAGTCGCCGCCAAGCAGGCCGACAGCCCGCTGGCGCGACTGGCCAGGGCGGGGTTCGACACCCTCAACGCTATTGGTGACCGGCAGACGCTGGCGCATGCCGGCGACCGCCAGGCGGTGCTGGAGCGCGGCCTCTCGCAACAGGTGAAGAAGGAACAGCACAAGCTGGAAGCCGGCCTCATGCTGCTCGCCAGCATCGGCAGCACGGCGCCCTTCGTCGGATTGTTCGGCACCGTCTGGGGGATCATGAACGCGATGAGCAGCATCGCCGTGTCCGGCGGCTCCGGCCTGGAAGTGGTGGCCGGCCCGGTGGGCGAGGCGCTGCTCGCCACCGCCATCGGCATCGCCGCCGCGATCCCCGCCGTGCTCGCCTACAACTACGGGGTGCGCGTCACCCGCCTGATGGTTTCCGAGATGGAAGGCTTCGCCAACGATTTTCTACGCTTGGCCAGCCAACCTGAAGGCCAGAAGGAGTCCTGAGATGGCCATTCGCCACGACTCCGATTTCCAGCCCATGAGCGAGATCAACGTCACGCCGCTGGTGGACGTGATGCTGGTGCTACTGGTGATTTTCATGGTCACCGCGCCGTTCATCCTGCAATCGGTGAAGGTGCGCCTGCCGGAAACCTCGCCGGTGGCGGCGCTGAAACCGGCGCCCGCGCTGGTGGTCAGCGTGCAGGCGGACGGCATGGTGTTTCTCGGCCGCGAGGCGATTGACCTGACCGTGCTGGAGGCCCGCCTGAAAGGCGAGATGGACAAGAATGGTGAACTCACCCTGCAACTGCGCGCCGATACCGGCGTGCCCTACGGCCGCATCACCGAAGTGATGGCCGCCGCCAGCCGCGCCGGGGTGGCCAAGCTCACCTTCGTCACCTCCGCCGCCCCGCAGGGGAAAAAGTGATTCCAGCGGTACTCGCACCCGCGGCGGCCCTGGTGGCGCGCCTTGGCCCCGTGCTGGCCCGCCTGGAACCGCGCCACTGGATCGCCCTGGCCGGCAGCGCCGCCCTGCATCTGGGTGTGTTGCTCGGCTTCAACCAGGCACCACCGCCGCCACCTCCCCCCATGACCTTTGAAGTCAAACTGGAGCCGCCGCCCGCCGTGAAGCAGCCGAAACAACGGCTCGCCAAGGCCAAGCCCAAGGCCGGCAAGGTGAAGGCGAAACAGCGCCTGGCGAAGAAGAAACCGGTCAAACCACAAGCGAATGAGCCGCACACCCTGCAAGCGGAATGGAAAAGCGAAACCCGGCCGGCCAAGGACACCCCGGCGGTCACCCTGCCGGACGCGCGCGCCATCGGCGTCGATCTGGCCAGTGAAGTCGGCCGCGCCGCGCCCGCCAGGCTCGCCACGGCCAGCAGCCAGCCGAGTGCCGCCAGACCGGCGGCCGCCGCGCGCTCCAGCGCGGCCGGCACATTGAGCGAACCGGGCGGCAAGTCCGGCGCGGGCAGTGGCGTGGCCAGTGGCGGCGACCCCGGCATCTCCCTGGCCGCCGCGCGGGGGTTGGGCAAGACTCAGGCGCTTACGGCCAGCAGCGGCGCGGGTGCCCAGGGCAGCGATACGCTGGCCGGCTCCGCCGCCGCGTCCGGAAATCTCGCGACCGCCGCACTTTCCGCCAGCGCCGCCACGGGCGACAGCCTGAATCGGGCCGCCAGCGGAGGCAGCCACGGCGCGCGGGCCGGCGAATTCAGCTCCCACGGCCCGGACGCGCGGATTGGCGTCGATCCCGTGGGCGAGCCGAGCGGCGTGCGCCTGACCCTGGCTGGTGTGCTTTCCAGCCTGTCGGCGCTTCCCGCCGGTAGCGGCAGTCTGGCCGGCGGCCAGGTCAACGGCACGGCCGGCGGCAGCGCGGCGACGGCCGGCGAAAGCGGCCAGGCCAGTCTGGCGGTGGCCACCAGCGGTGGCCAAGCCGCCGTGGTGGCCGCCGCCGGGCCGACCCGCAGCGGCGGCGGCGGTGGTGAAGCCAGCGCAGCCAGTGAACGCGGGGGAGCGGCGAGCGGTGGCGCGGGCGCCGGCAATTTGGCCAGTGCCGCGCCCGGTAGCGCGCACCCCTCCAGCAAGACCGTCAGTGGCCACGGTGGCGACAGTGAGGGCGGCAACCCGGCCACGGGCGCGCTGGCCGGCGCCGTCACCGCGCCACGCGCGGACAAAACCGTTCTCGCCAGCACGGGGAGCGGCGAGCGCGCCGGCCGGGCGCCGGCGGCGAGCAAGAACAGCCCCGGCGTCGGCGCGGCGGCCGGCAAATCGGCGGCGGCGGCGACGGGTACGATGGCGGCGGGCGACAAGCTGGCCCAGACCATCGCCACGGGCGGCCAGCCCGCGCGCACCCCTGGCGCGGGTGGCGCGGATTCCGCTGTTGCCGCCGGCGCGACACACGGCGCGTCCGGCGCCGGCTTCGCCAACGACCCCGGAAAACTGGCCGGCACGGCCTCGCCAGGCGGCGCGCTGCCGGGGCAAGCCGCGACCGGCTCCGGATTCTCCAGTGGCAATTTCGCGCCCGCCACCCTCGCTCCCGGCGAGCCGGGGAGCGCGCCGCGCCTGGCCCTGGCCATGCGGGCTGTGCCCGCCATCCTGGAAATGCGCCCGGGCGGCGCCCGCTCCAGCTTCCGCCCGCATGCCGGCGAAGGGAGTGGCGGTGGCGCCGCGCATGCGACCGGCGCGGCGCTTGCCCAGGCCGGCGGCGGCGAAGGCGCGCCGCTGCAAGGCGGAAGCGGCGCCGTTCCCGCGCTTTCCGCCGCCAACCATCAGGCCAGTGTCGGCAGTGGCGGCGCCAATCCCGCCGGTAGCGGCACCTTGCAAGGCATGAGGGTGGCGGCGGTGCGGGAGATGCGCCCGGATAGCCAGGTGCAAGCGCTCGACGTGCTGGCGCCCTCCACCTACTGCCCGTTGCCCGGCCACACACAGCCGGACAATCGCCCGCGCGACACCCGACAGGACATCACCGAGAAACCCTCGTATGCCAGCGACAACCCCAGCTTCGCCTTTCCCATCCGCGCCTGGGCCTATGGCCACGAAGGCCGCGCGACCGTGCGCGTGCAGATCCTGCCCGACGGTACGCCCGGGCAGATGTGGCTCAAGCAGAGCAGCGGCTCCGGTATCCTCGACGTGGATGCGCGGGAACAACTCGCCAAATATCGTTTCAAACCCGCCCGCAAGAACGGCCAGCCGGTCACGGCCTGGATCGACGTTCCGGTGGATTACCGCCTGAATGCCGAGAGCAAACCCTGAACATCGAGAGGACTACGCCATGAAACTTCGCACCCTGCCCCTTCTGCTCGCCCTACACGCCGCTCCGCTGCTGGCTGCGGCCCCGGTCGTGCCCGATCCCATGCAGGCCATGCAGATGGCGCTGCGCTACTACCAGATGGCCGCCAGCGCGGGCGACGCCGAGGCGCAAACCAAGATGGGCTGGCTGTTCGAGCAGGGCCTGGGCGTGGCCAAGGATTTCACCCAGGCCGCCAAATGGTATGAACTTGCCGCCAAGCAGAATGAACCGATCGGCCTCTACAACCTGGGCCTGCTGTTCCTGCGCGGCGAGGGCGTCACCAAGGACGCCGACCAGGCCGCCCGCCTGATGACCGGCGCCGCCGAACTCAACCTCGCCGCCGCCCAGTCGCAACTGGCCACTATGCACGAGAAAGGCATCGGCGTGCCGGTCAGCCTGGAAGCCGCCTACGCCTGGACCCGTCGCGCCGCCGAACTGGGTGACGTGCCCGCGCAGAACAATCTGGGCATCAAGCACGCCTATGGCCTGGGCACCAGGACGGATTACCCGGAGGCGGTGAAGTGGTTCACCAAGGCCGCCGAGGCCGGCAACGCCGAAGCCCAGGGCAATCTTGGATTGATCTACAAGGAAGGCCTCGGCGGCGTACCGCGTGATCTGCTCGCCGCCGCCAACTGGTTGGCGCTGGCCGGCAGCCAGGGCCATGTCCAATCTCAAAATCGCCTCGGCTGGATGTTCGAGAACGGCCAGGGGATCCCGAAGAACATGGTGGAAGCGGGACGCTGGTTCCGCATGGCCGCCGAAGCCGGCGACGCGCCTTCCGCCACCCACCTGGGCTGGCTACTGGAAACCGGGGCGTTGGGCAAGGCCGACCTGGCGGCGGCCCTGCCCTGGTACGAGCGTGCTGCGGCCGCCGGCGATGCCGCCGCGCAGAACAATCTGGGCCGTCTCTACCGCGAAGGCCAGGGAGTGGCCGCCGATTACACCAAGGCGCGCGAGTGGCTGCTCAAGGCCAGCGCGAAAAACGAGCCGCTGGCCTGGTACAACCTGGCGCTGATGGCGGAACAGGGGCAAGGCCAGGAACGCAACGAAAAGGAAGCCATGACGTTCTACGGCAAGGCGGCCGAACAAGGCGTGGTGCTGGCGCAGAGCCGGCTCGGCTGGCTGCTGCAGAAAAATGGCAAGAGCGAGGACGCCGTGCGCTGGCTGACCCGCGCCGCCGAAGCCGGCGACATCACCGCGCAGAACAATCTGGGCGTGATTCAGGAGCAGGGCAGGAACATGGCCGAAGCCGCGCGCTGGTATCGCAAGGCCGCCGAAGCCGGCGACAAGGTCGCCCAGCACAATCTGGGCGTGCTCTACCGCGATGGCCAGGGTGTGGACAAGAACGAAGGCGAGGCGCTCGCCTGGTTCCAGAAATCCGCCGAACAGGGCTACGCCAAGGCGCAACTCAACCTCGGCCAGTTGTACGAAAAACTGGCGACACCGAAAAAGTAGGGAGAAACGCGCGCGCGGCGCTCGCTACGACGCGGAGACTTTCGCGATAATGCGGGCCTGTCCATTCCAACCCCCACCGAGACTCCCATGAAAGCCATCGCCACTCTGTTCGCCGCCGTCTGTCTGGCCTCCTTTTCCTCCGCCTGGGCGGCCGACGATTGGAACGGCGCCGACAAGGCCAAGCATGTCGCGGTGAGCGCGGTATTGGGCACGGTTTCGGCCATGCACTTCGAAGACAAATGGACCGCCTTCGGGGTCGCCATGATTCCCGGCGTGCTCAAGGAAATCGCGGACAGCCAGCAGTCGCGCAACCATTTCAGCGGCAAGGATCTCGCGGCCGACGCCCTCGGCGCCGCCCTCGGCGTGCAACTCGGCAACTGGATGGTCACCACTCGCGGCGTCGGTTATCGCGCGGCGTTCTGAACGACGCCGGCTTTCAGCCGGCGTTTTCCGTCGGCGTCATTCCGTTCCAGCACGACCGACAACCGGACGAATCAGGCGCTGATCGAAGAGACGCCCCACGCGATACGGCTTACAGCAATGGCGCGCGCGCCGGGCGCTCAACCCTGAGGCTGTATATCCTGCGGCTATCGGCGCGCAGAACCTGGAAGCGCAACTCATCTATCTCCACAGCCTCGCCCCGCTTTGGAACCCGTCCGAACGCATGGGTCACCAGGCCGCCCACGGTGTCGAACTCGTCGTCGGCGTAGCTGGCCCCCAGGGCCAGATTGAAATCGCCAATCTCCGTTTGCGCCTTGACCCGGAAGGCACTGCTGTCGAGCCTCAGGATGTTGTCTTCATCCTCGTCGTAGTCGTACTCGTCCTCGATATCGCCGACGATCTGTTCCAGCACGTCTTCGATGGTGACCAGGCCGGCGACGCCACCATACTCGTCCACCACGATGGCGATGTGGTTGCGCGAGGCGCGAAACTCGCGCAAAAGCACATTGAGGCGCTTCGATTCGGGGATGAACACGGCCGGTCGCAGTTGCTCGCGCAGGTTGACCTCTTCATCGGTACAGAGGCGCAGCAGATCCTTGGCCAACAGGATTCCAACCACGTTGTCGCGTTCGCCATCCACGGCGGGAAAACGCGAATGCGCGGTCTCGATGACATAGGGAAGGAGTTTTTCCGCCGGCTCGTTGATGTCCACCACGTCGAGCTGCGCGCGCGGAATCATGATCTCGCGCACCTGCATTTCGGAAACTTGCATGACGCCCTCGATCATGGAGAGCGCGTCGGCATCCAGCAGATTCTTTTCGTAGGCCGCGTGCAGAAGTTCGAGTAATTCTTCGCGGTTGTCCGGTTCGCGGGAGAGCCAGGAGGTCAGGCGTTCGATCAGGCCGGGCCGGTGATTACTGCTGTCATCCATCTTGGTAGGGGTCGGAAAATCCCAGTCGCATCATGATAAAGCTTTCCACGGCTTCCATTGCTACAGCCTCCTCCTCCGACTCATGGTCGTAACCTTGCAGATGAAGCATGCCATGCGCCGTGAGATGGGCGTAATGCGCCTGGATCGTCTTGCCCTGTTGCGCGGCCTCGCGCTCGACCACGGCCGCGCACAGCACCATGTCGCCACTCAACGGCCCGTCCTCCTGATCCGCGCCATAGGCGAAGGTCAGCACATTGGTGGCGTAGGCCTTGCCGCGATAGTCCTGATTCAGTTGCAGGCCCTCGGGCTCGTCCACCACGCGCAACGCGGCCGTCACGTCGTGGAGGAGGGCCGCCCTGGCCCAGCGGCGGAAGTCCGCCCGGGTCGGCAGACTGGCGCTTTGCCCGGTCGCGTATTGAATCGTGAGCGCCAGCTTGGCTGGTGGGTTCATGCCTGGCCTTTGGCGTGGGCGTCGTAGGCTTCGATGATGCGCGCGACCAGGGGGTGCCGCACCACGTCCTCGTTCTGGAATTCGCTGAAGGCGAGGCCGCGCACGCCCCGCAGGATATCGCGCGCATCGATCAGGCCGCAGCGCTGGCCGCGCGCGAGGTCGATCTGGGTGATGTCGCCGGTCACCACCGCGCGCGAGCCGAAGCCGATGCGGGTGAGGAACATCTTCATCTGCTCCGGCGTGGTGTTCTGCGCCTCGTCGAGAATGATGAAGGCGTGATTCAGGGTGCGGCCGCGCATGAAGGCAAGCGGAGCCACTTCGATCACCCCTTTCTCGAACTGGCGCGTGGTCTTGTCGAAGCCCATCAGGTCGTATAGCGCGTCATACAGCGGACGCAGGTAGGGATCGACCTTTTGCACCAGATCGCCTGGCAGAAAGCCGAGCCGTTCGCCCGCCTCCACCGCCGGCCGGACCAGGACGATACGCTTGACCATATCTCGCTCCAGCGCATCCACAGCGCCCGCGACGGCGAGGTAGGTCTTGCCGGTACCGGCCGGGCCGATCCCGAAGGTGATGTCGTACTCCTGCATCTGGCGGATGTAGGTGTTCTGACGCGGGGTGCGGCCATGCAAACCGACGCGTCGGGTCATCAACACCGGCATGTCCGCGTCGTTGCTGGATGCGAGCTGGGGTTTGTGCGCCACTTCGACCAGCGCCAACTGGATGTCGTCGATATCCAGAGGCTTGCGCGCGCGCTGATAGAAATCCTTGAGCAGTTTGATCGCGTGTTCCCGCTTCTCGCTGTCGCCGGAAACCTGGAACAGCTCGCCGCGCCGGGAAATCGTTACATTGAGCGCGGTTTCGATCTGGCGCAGGTTCTCGTCGAGCGCACCGCACAGATTGGCCAGTCGGCCATTGTCTACCGGAGTGAAGGTGACCTGCATCAGGCCGTCACCACCACTTCGCCGCGCAAACTATGCGGCATGGCCTGGGTGATCGTGACGTCGACAAACTGCCCGATGAGTCGAGCCGGCGCGGGGAAGTTGACGATGCGATTGTTCTCGGTGCGCCCCATCAACTCGCTGGCATCCTTTTTCGACGGACCTTCCACCAGCACCCGCTGCACGCTACCGACCATGCTCGCGCTGATCGCCGCCGCCTGGGTGTTGATTTTTTCCTGCAGGCGATAGAGGCGCCGCATCTTCACCTCATGTGGCGTGTCATCCAGCAGGCTGGCGGCGGGCGTGCCGGGGCGGGAACTGTAAACAAAGCTGAAGGAGGCGTCGAAGCCGACCTCCTCGATGAGTTTCAGGGTGGCGTCGAAGTCGGACTCGGTCTCGCCCGGGAAGCCGACGATGAAGTCCGAGGCGATACTGATGTCGGGACGCGCCTCCTTGATGCGGCGGATCGTGCTCTTGTATTCCAGCGCGGTATAACCCCGCTTCATGGCCGCCAGAATCCGATCCGAGCCCGACTGCACCGGCAGGTGCAGGTAGGACACCAGCTTCGGGATACGCGCGTAGGCGTCGATCAATCGTGGCGTGAATTCGCGCGGATGCGACGTGGTGAAGCGGATGCGCTCGATTCCCGGCACCTCGGCCACCAGTTCCAGGAGCAGCGCCAAATCCGCGATCTCGGCATCCTCCATCTCTCCCCGGTACGCATTGACGTTCTGCCCCAGCAGCGTCACTTCCTTGACGCCCTCGGTGGCCAGATGCGCCACTTCAGCCAGCACATCGGCGAGCGGGCGCGAAACCTCCTCGCCGCGCGTATAGGGCACCACGCAGAAGGTGCAGTATTTCCCGCATCCTTCCATGATCGACACAAAGGCGGTGGCGCCCTCGACCCGCGCGGGCGGCAGATGGTCGAACTTCTCGATTTCCGGAAAGGAAATATCGACTTGCGGCCGACCGCTGCTACGGCGCTTGTCCATCATGCCGGGCAGGCGGTGCAGCGTCTGCGGCCCGAACACCAAATCGACATAGGGCGCGCGCTGCACGATGGCCGCGCCTTCCTGGCTGGCCACGCAACCGCCGACGCCGATGATGAGATCGGGATTGGCCTGCTTCAGGTGCTTCACCATGCCCAGATCGGTGAACACCTTTTCCTGCGCCTTTTCCCGAACGGAGCAGGTGTTGAACAGGATGACGTCGGCGTCTTCCGGCTTGTCGGTCAGCGTATAGCCTTCGCCGGCGGCGAGCACATCGGCCATCTTGGCCGAGTCGTACTCGTTCATCTGGCAACCGAAAGTGCGGATGTAAACCTTGCGAGGCATGGTCATGACAAAACTGGTGTGGATGTATGGACGTCGGACATGGCTACTTCACGGGAAACAACCAGGCGGCCAACCCCAGCAGGAGTCCTCCAACACCAAAAAGCATGGCCCATTTGGCGGCTGAACGTGCCCGCAAGGCTTCCTTATGTAATCTCTTTATATCTTCGTTTTCTCGCGTGATTATCTTATTTAGTTCTTCACGCGAGGATTCACACATTTCGTTTATTCTTCTCAGTTCAGCCACATGTGGCGCAATTTCCGAGTACAGTTTGTCTCGCTCCTCCCCACTTCTCTCCCTGGCCTTATTTATGCATGCCTGTGCATTCCTGGCCTTATGCAGCAAATCAACCCAATCGGAAATCACGGGGGTTATCGCCACTTTGGCATAGCTATCCTTAAAAACGCGCAAGCGGTCAAGCTCTCGAAGCAGAACTGCTTCATGGCAATCATATATTGCACGTTGAGCATGTCGCTCAGATTTTTCTAATTGGGCTCGCCTTAAATCGTCATCTTCAGCTCGCAAGGCACAGAGCAAGTGATATGTCGCATTGCGCGTCTCATTGAGCGCTGGCCCATCAAGCCCATATCCCAGAGACTCGACAATCTTCTGTAACGGCTCTACGGCTTTAAATAAGCTCAACAATAGTTGGAGATCATCATCCTGCCGTGTTTTCATAATACATGCGGTAGATAGAAAAACGCCGCCCTCAGGCGGCGTGATAATTACCGAACATCCAGGTTAATCCGTGAATTTATAATTCTTCAAAGAGTTATATAACTTGTCGTGATCCTCTCTCGTAAACATTCTTCCGATACCCATAGAAACACTACCATCAGCCAAAGCCACTCGAACCTGTTTTACAAACGATGTATCTGGCTGGTAACTATCAGGGGGAACGGGGGTGAGAACCGGGTCAGAAACTTGGATCACGCTTGCTAACCTGCTAAATAATATCATTCTAAACCCTTCGTTATTTAGGGCGATAACTGACTTTCTGTGCCTTACACATTGATACGAATAACGGTCTACTAGTAAACCAAAGCCAGGATACCAAATTACGCGGTTGACTTTAGCACGACACTTATACGTTGTTGTGCAAATGTAAAATTTGTTGGTGGTGATGGGCGGAATCGAACCGCCGACCTGTGGGTTATGAATCCACCGCTCTAACCGTCTGAGCTACATCACCAGGGGGTACAAAAAGAGGCGCGGATTATCCCGGCCAGTTGATGCTATGTCAATGATTAATCGAGCAAAACTGGCCGGCGAGGGTGCCTCGCCGAGCCGCTTGCTCAATGTTTGATCTTGCGCAGCTTCTGAATCGCGGCGAGTTGCGCCACGGCTTCGGCAAGTTCCGCCTGCGCCTGCGCGTAATCCATCGCGGAGGTGCGATTGCGCATGACTTCCTCGGCCTTGGACTTGGCTTCCACAGCGCGGGCTTCGTCGAGGTCGTGCCCGCGAATCGCGGTGTCCGAAAGGATGGTGACCACGCCCGGCTGCACTTCGAGAATGCCGCCGGATACATAGATCAGGTCTTCCTCGGCCTTGTCCGGCGCCTTGATGCGCACCGAGCCGGCCTTGATGCGGGTCAGCAGCGGCGTGTGCCGCGGGTAGATGCCTACCTCGCCCATTTCGGCGGGGATCACCACGAATTCGGCGAGTCCGCTGTAGATCGCCGCTTCCGCGCTGACGATGTCGACATGTAGGGTCATGGCCATGATGGCGCGTCCTTACTGGAGGGTCTTGGCTTTTTCGACCGCTTCGTCGATGGTGCCGACCATGTAGAAGGCCTGCTCGGGCAGGTGGTCATATTCGCCGGCCACGATCGCCTTGAAGTTGGCGATGGTTTCCTTGAGCGAGACGTACTTGCCGGCGGCGCCGGTGAACACTTCCGCCACGAAGAAAGGCTGTGACAGGAAACGCTGGATCTTGCGCGCGCGGCCCACGGACAGTTTGTCCTCGGGGGAGAGTTCGTCCATGCCCAGAATCGCGATGATGTCGCGCAGTTCCTTGTAGCGCTGCAGGGTCGCCTGCACGGCGCGGGCGACACCGTAGTGCTCCTCGCCCACGACCAGAGGGTCGAGAATCCGCGAGGTGGAATCGAGCGGATCGACGGCGGGATAGATGCCCAGTTCCGCGACCTGGCGCGACAGCACCAGGGTGGCGTCGAGGTGGGCGAAGGTGGTCGCCGGAGACGGGTCGGTCAGGTCGTCGGCGGGCACGTACACGGCTTGGAACGAGGTGATGGAACCGGTGCGGGTGGAGGTGATGCGTTCCTGCAGGGCGCCCATTTCCGAGGCCAGGGTGGGCTGGTAGCCCACGGCGGACGGCATGCGGCCCAGCAGCGCGGAAACCTCGGTACCGGCCAGGGTGTAGCGGTAGATGTTGTCCACGAAGAACAGCACGTCGCGGCCTTCGTCGCGGAAGTGCTCGGCCATGGTCAGGCCGGTCAGCGCCACGCGCAGACGGTTGCCCGGCGGCTCGTTCATCTGGCCATAGACCAGCGCCACCTTGTCCAGCACGCCGCCTTCCTTCATCTCGTGATAGAAGTCGTTGCCTTCGCGGGTACGCTCGCCGACGCCGGCGAACACGGAGAAGCCGCTGTGCTCGACCGCGATGTTGCGGATCAGTTCCATCAGCGTCACGGTCTTGCCGACGCCGGCGCCACCGAACAGGCCGATCTTGCCGCCCTTGGCAATGGGCATGATCAGGTCGATGACCTTGATGCCGGTTTCCAGAATTTCGACAGAAGCGGCCTGGTCGGCGTAGGCGGGCGCCTTGCGGTGGATCGGCATGCGCGTTTCCGCGCCGACCGGGCCCATTTCATCGACCGGCTCGCCGAGCACGTCCATGATGCGGCCCAAGGTGGCTTTTCCCACCGGCACCGAGATGGCGGCGCCGGTGTTGAAGGCCACCGAGCCGCGCCTGAGGCCATCGGTGGAGCCCATGGCGATGGTGCGGACGATACCGTCACCCAACTGCTGCTGCACCTCGAAAGTGAGGGGCGGGGAATCCATCTTGATCGCGTCATAGACCTTGGGCAGAGAACCCCTGGGGAACTCCATGTCTACCACCGCGCCGATGATCTGTACGATTTTTCCTTCGGTCATGGCATTCATTCCTAGCAAATTCGAATCTGTTAAACGGCGGCCGCGCCCGCGACGATCTCGGAGATTTCCTGTGTGATCGCGGCCTGGCGGGTCTTGTTATAGACCAGTTTGAGTTCGTCGATGACGCTCTTGGCGTTGTCCGACGCGGCCTTCATGGCCACCATGCGCGCGGACTGCTCGCTCGCCAGGTTTTCCGCCACCGCCTGGTAAATCAACGCCTCGACGTAGCGCACCATCAGACTGTCCACCACGCTCCTGGCTTCCGGTTCGTAGATATAGTCCCAGTGGTGTTCGGCCTTCTCGGTCGCGTCCTCCGAGCTGAGCGGCAGCAATTGCTTGAACGCGGGTTCCTGCTTCATGGTCGAGATGAAGCGGCTGTAGACCAGGTAGAGCGCGTCGATGCGGCCTTCCTTGTAGGCGTCCAGCATCACCTGCACCGGGCCGATCAGACGTTCCATGTGCGGCGTATCGCCAAGCCCGGTAACCTGCGAGGCGATGTTGACACCGAGTCGCTGCATGAAGCCGAGGCCCTTGTTGCCGATCGCGCAGACATCCACCTCAATCTTCCGCTCATCCCAGTCCTTCAGTTTGCCCAGGGACAGGCGTAGCGCGTTGGTGTTGAGACCGCCACACAATCCCTTGTCGGTGGTGACCAGGATGACACCGACCCGCTTGATGGTTTCACGTGAAACCACGAAGGGGTGGCGGTACTCGGGGTGCGCCTGGCTGAAGTGGGCGGCAACGCGGCCGATCTTCTCGGCGTAGGGGCGCGCATGGCGCATGCGATCCTGGGCCTTGCGCATCTTTGCGGCGGCGACCATTTCCATGGCGCGGGTGATCTTGCGCGTGTTTTCAACGCTCTTGATCTTGCTGCGTATTTCCTTGCCGGCGGCCATGTTCTATCCGTCCTCAGTAAGCCGCGCTGGCCTTGAAGTCTTCGATGGCGGCGGAAAGCTGCTTTTCCGTTTCGCCGTCGAGGTCGCCGCTGCTCTGAATCTTGTCCATCATGGCGGCGTATTTGCCCTTCATGAAGGATTGCAGCGCGCCTTCGAAAGGCAGGGCGCGCTTCACTTCCACGTCGTCCATGTAACCCCGGTTCACCGCGAACAGGGTGACGGCCATCTCGGCGACGTTCATCGGAGAATACTGGAACTGCTTCATCAGCTCCGTGACCATCTTGCCGCGCTCCAGCTGCTTGCGTGTGGCCTCGTCGAGATCGGATGCGAACTGCGCGAAGGCCGCCAGTTCGCGGTATTGCGCCAGAGCCAGGCGAATACCGCCGCCCAGTTTCTTGATGACCTTGGTCTGAGCGGCACCACCGACGCGGGACACGGACAGGCCGGCGTTGATGGCCGGGCGGATACCGGCGTTGAACAGATCCGACTCCAGGAAAATCTGGCCGTCGGTAATGGAAATCACGTTGGTCGGCACGAAGGCGGAGACGTCGCCCGCCTGGGTCTCGATGATGGGCAGGGCGGTCAGCGATCCGGTCTGGCCCTTGACCCCGGAAATGCGCTCGACGAAATCGGCGTTGACGCGGGCGGAACGCTCCAGCAGGCGGGAGTGCAGGTAGAACACATCGCCCGGATAGGCTTCGCGGCCCGGCGGACGGCGCAGCAGCAGGGAGATCTGACGATAGGCCCAGGCCTGCTTGGTCAGATCGTCGTAGACGATGAGGGCGTCACGGCCGGAATCGCGGAAGTATTCGCCCATCGTGCAGCCCGCGTAGGGGGCCAGGAATTGCATGGCGGCGGGGTCGGAAGCGGTGGCGGCGACGACGATGGTATGGGCCATCGCGCCGTGCTCTTCCAGCTTGCGCACCACGTTGGCGATGGACGAGGCCTTCTGGCCGACCGCCACATAGACGCACAGGACGCCGGTGCCTTTCTGGTTGATGATGGCGTCGATCGCCACGGCGGTCTTGCCGGTCTGGCGGTCGCCGATAATCAATTCGCGCTGGCCGCGGCCAACCGGCACCATCGCGTCGATGGCCTTGAGGCCGGTCTGCATCGGCTGCGACACGGACTGGCGCGCGATCACGCCGGGCGCGATCTTCTCGATCGGCGCGCTGGCCTGGCAGTTGACCGGGCCCTTGGCGTCGATCGGCTGGCCGATGGCGTTGACCACGCGACCAAGCAACTCATCGCCGACCGGCACTTCGAGAATGCGGCCGGTGCACTTGACGGTGTCGCCTTCCGAGATGTGTTCATACTCGCCCAGCACCACGGCCCCGACGGAGTCGCGTTCCAGGTTCAGCGCCATGCCGAAGGTGTTGCCGGGGAACTCCAGCATTTCACCCTGCATGACTTCGGCCAGGCCGTGCACACGCACGATGCCGTCGGTAACGGAGACCACGGTCCCCTGGGTTCGCAGTTCGGAACCGGCTTCCAGGTGCTGGATGCGGCTTTTGATCAGCTCGCTGATTTCGGAAGGATTGAGTTGCATGTGAACTCCAGATTTCTTTGATTAAGCTTTCAAGGTTGCGGCCAGGGCTTCCAGCCCGCCGCGCACCGAGGAATCCATGACTTCGTCGCCCACCTGGATCACCACGCCGCCGATCAGATCCGCATCCACCGATTGGGTGGCGGTGATCTTGCGGCCTAATTTGGCTTCCAGTTTGGCGACCATGCCGGCCAACTGCTCGTTGCTCAGTTCGTAAGCGCTGGTGATGTGCGCGGTCAACTCGCCTTCCTGCGCGGCTTTCAGCACCTCGTACAGGGCGACGATCTCCGGCAACAACGCGAGGCGCTTGTTTTCCGCCAGCAGGCTGACCAGATTGCCGCCCTCGGCGCCCAGCTTGCCGCCGCACACCGCCAGGATCACTTCCGCGACTCGCTCGGTCGGCACGGCGGGATTGCCCGCCAATGCCCGCACCTGCTCATCACACGCCACCAGCGCCAGCAAAGCCAGACGCTCGGACCAGTGATCCCAGGCATTGCCTTCGGCGGCCAGTTTGCCCACGGCTTCGGCGTAGGGGCGGGCTAGGGTTGTGCGTTCCATCTCTTTCTTGTCCTGGCTATTGGCTTACAGCTCGTTCTTGATCGCTTCGAGCAGATCGGCATGGGCCTTGGCGTCGACTTCGCGGCGCAGCACCCTGCCGGCACCGGCGACCACCAGGGCGGCTACCTCGCCACGCAAGGCCTCGCGGGCGCGGTGCGTTTCCTGCTCGATCTCGGCCTTGGCGGCAATAATCATGCGATCGCCCTCACCCTTGGCCGCGTTCTTGGCCTCGTCGACGATCTGGCCGGCGCGCTTTTCAGCTTGGGCGATGATCTCGGCGGCCTTGATCTTGACGTCGTGCAGCGTCTCGCTGGCGCGCTTGGCGGCCAACTCCAGCTCATGCTTGCCACGATCGGCGGCGGCCAGACCATCGGCGATCTGCTTCTTGCGAGCCTCCAGGGCTCCAACGATCGGCGGCCACACGAACTTCATGCAGAACCACACGAAGAAAGCGAAAGTGATGGACTGTCCGATCAGGGTCATATTGATGTTCATGACCGCTCCTCTTGCGTGTTATCGCGTTGATGGTTCAGGCCGCGACCGCGAAGAGAACGTACATGGCCAGACCGACGGCGATCATCGGCACGGCGTCGACCAGACCCATGACGATGAAGAACTGGGTGCGCAGCATGGGGATCAGTTCCGGCTGGCGCGCCGCGCCTTCCAGGAAACGGCCGCCGAGGATACCGATGCCCACGGAGGCGCCGAGCGCGCCGAGGCCCATCATGATGGCGCCGGCGATGAACAAGAGAGCTTGAACTTCAGTCATGGTTTTCTCCTAGAGACGATTCAGTAAATACAAAAAGCGAAAATCAGTGGTGTTCCTGATGCGCCATGTCCAGATAGACGATGGTGAGCGTCATGAAGATGAAGGCTTGCAGGGTGATGATCAGAATGTGGAATACGGCCCAGGCCCATTGCAGCACGCCGCCAGTCAACGCCAGGACGGTGCCGCCCGAGAACATGATGGCGATCAGGATGAAGATCATTTCACCGGCATACATGTTGCCGAACAGACGCAGCGCCAGGGAGACCGGCTTGGCGATCAGGTTGACGCCCTCCAGCAGCAGGTTGGCGGGCATGCCCCACTTGCCGAAGGGTTGCAGGGTGAGTTCACCGACGAAGCCGCCGACCCCCTTCATCTTGACGCTGTAATAGAGCACCAGGGCGAACACGGTGAGCGACATGCCGAAGGTGGCGTTGGGGTCGGTGGAGGGCACGACTTTCATGAATGGCAGGCCCAGGGCACCGGCCACGCGAGGCAACCAGTCGATAGGCATCAGATCCATCAGGTTCATCAGGAAAATCCAGATGAAGATGGTCAGGGCCAGCGGCGCGACCAAGGGGTTGCGCGCGGTAAAGGAACCCTTGACGCTGGAGTCTATGAACTCGACCACCCATTCCACGAAGTTCACCAGTCCGCTCGGCACCCCCGTGGCGGCCTGTCCGCCCGCCGCTTTCGCGACCCTGTGAAAGAGGAACAAAAAGAGCGCGCCGAGCACGATGGAGAAGCCCATCGTATCCACGTTGATCGCCATGAAACCCATGTCCTTGGCTTCCCGCGCCGTGTGGGCCAGCGTCCAGGTGCTTTCCTGGAGCACTTCGCCGTCGCCACGCTCATAGCCGGCGGGCAACTGCCCATAGGTCAGGTTCTGGAGGTGGTGCTTGATGTATTCCGTCGAGGTGTGCGCTTCCGCGGACATGGCTCTAACTCGTCAAATCGCCCGGAGGCGTCAATCTGTCTTCAGGGTAGCCGCAGCGATGATCCATGCGGCCTGCCCCACTATAAATCCCAACAACATCGGTAGCGGATCAAGTCGCAACCCGACCATCCCTACCGCCAAAACGATTCCGACGACAAAAAAACGCTCCATGCTGGAACGCTGAAACTGTCTCAGATGGCGCCCACCTTCGCAGTGGTAATCATACCGGCCCCGCCGCCAGCGCCATATCAGCAAACCGATATTCGCCAACGCGGCCAAACCACCGTACAACGCCGCGCCGCCAGTCACCGCCCCGTACCACATCCAGGCCAGCATCGCCACGACCACGATCATGGCGCCCTGCAAGGCGTATGCAAAAAACATTAGCCGATAATGATATAAGAATTAGCGAGTCTAATGCAATCATCAAATGCTTTGATGATTGCCGCAAGCGTACAAGTCAATGGATACGTCGCAGCAGGTCGTCCAGTTGATCGAGGCTGGAGAATTCAATGCTGAGACGTCCGGCACCCTTGCGGTTGGCGCTGATGCGCACGCCGGCGCCCAGTTTTTCCGATAGATCCTCTTCCAGACGCACGACGTCGCGATCCTTGTTCACCACCTTCTTTTCCAGCGGCTTGAGCACCCTGGTGACCAGGCGCTCCGCCTCCCGCACGGAGAGGCCGCGCTTGACCACTTCGTGAGCGGAATCCAGCTGTTTGGCGTGAGTAAGCGCCAGCAAGGCGCGGGCATGGCCCATGTCCAGGTCGCCGTTCATCAGCAGCGACTGCACCGGCTTGGCCAGGTTGAGCAGGCGCAGCAGATTGGTCACCGCGACACGGGAGCGGCCCACCGCTTCTGCCGCCGTCTGGTGAGTCATGGAGAACTCCTGGATCAGGCGATGGATGCCCTGCGCCTCTTCCAGAGGATTCAGGTTTTCCCGCTGGATGTTCTCGATCAAGGCCATCTTCAGCGCGGCCTCGTCGGGAACGTCGCGCACCAGCACCGCCACCTGAGTCAGGCCGGCCAACTGGCTGGCGCGCCAACGCCGCTCGCCGGCGATGATTTCGTAGCGCCCACCCGGAACGGCGCGCGCCAGAATGGGCTGCATCAAGCCCTGTGACTTGATCGACTCCGCCAATTCCGCCAACGCGTCGGCATCCATGCGGGTGCGCGGCTGGTATTTTCCGGGTACCAGACTTTCCACGGGCAGCGTGAGCAGCCGCTCACCGTCCGCAGTTTCGCCCTCCCCCAACAGGGCATCCAGTCCGCGCCCGAGTCCCTTGAGCTTAGCCATTACGATTCTTCTCCTGCTTGTCGATGAGTTCCCGGGCCATTTGCAGGTAGGACTGCGCGCCCTTGGAGATCCGGTCGTATTGCAACACCGCCAGGCCGTGGCTGGGCGCCTCCGCCAGACGTACATTGCGCGGCACCACCGTATCGAACACCTTGGCGCCGAAGTGGGCCTTGAGTTGATCGGAGACATTCTGCGCCAGCGTGTTGCGGGTATCGAACATCACCCGCACCACGCCGTCGATCACCAGAGCGGGATTCAGGCGCGCCTTGATCTTCTTGATGGTATTGACCAGATCGGCCAGGCCCTCGATGGCGAAATATTCACACTGCATCGGGATGATCACCGCATGCGCGCAGGTCAGCGCGTTGACGGTCAACAGATTGAGCGCGGGCGGGCAGTCGATCAGGACGAAGTCATACTCGCCGGTGACTGTCCGCAACCCCTCGCGCAGGCGGAATTCGCGCTCCTTTTCCTGTACCAGTTCGACCTCGGCGCCGGCCAGATCGCGGTTGGCCGGGAGCAGGTCATAACCCCCTTCCGGCGAGCGCACCCGTACCTCGATCGCCGTGCTGGAGCGCAGCAACAAGTGGTAAACCGTCTTCGTCAGCCCTTGTTTGTCGATACCGCTGGCGGTGGTGGCGTTGCCCTGCGGATCCAGGTCGATCAACAGTACGCGTCGGCCCAGACTGGCCAGACTGGCCGCCAGGTTGACGGCACTGGTGGTCTTGCCGACCCCCCCTTTCTGATTGGTGATAGCCAGGATGCGCGCCATGAATTCAATCCATTTCCATGATGATGATGTGGCGGTCGGCGTCCATGCCCGGGACGTGCAACCTGGCGTCACGCTTGACGCGAGCACCCTTGAGCAAGGCGATCTCCTCGTCCGGGTACAAACCCTTCATCGCCAGCCACTCGCCATTTTCGGCGAGCAGGTGGCGTGTCGCGGCCACGAAATCGGTGAGATCGGAGAACGCGCGGGAAACGATCTGGGGGTACTTGTCCGCCGGGCGGTAATCCTCTGATCGCGCATGCACCACGGTGACATTCGAAAGTTTGAGTTCAATGGCCACCTGTTGCATGAAGCCACAGCGTTTCTGGCTGGAATCCAGCAAAGTCGTCTTCAAGTCGGGGCGCGCCACCGCCAACGGGATGCCGGGCAGGCCGGCGCCGCTGCCGACATCGAGCAAAGGGCCCGCCGCGACACTGGGCAGAATGGCAAGGCTATCGAGCAAATGATGGGTGAGCATGCGCTCGGGCTCGTGTATGGCCGTCAGGTTGTAGGTACGGTTCCACTTGCCGATCAGCGCCAGGTAATCCAGCAGGCGCCGCTCCTGGGTAGCGTCCAAACCCACGCCCATCTCGCGCGATGCCTCGCTCAGGGAAGACGAAAGATTCATGCCCCGGGCTCCTTGCGCGCCAACTCACCACGTTTGAGATAAACCATCAACACCGACACCGCCGCCGGCGTCACACCCGAGATGCGCGAGGCCATACCCAGCGTCGCCGGGCGCATCTGGTTGAGTTTCTGGCGCACCTCGATGGATAGACTGGCAAGCGCCATATAGTCGAAGTCGGCGGGCAAGGGCTGATCTTCCTGGCCACGTTGGCGTTCGATTTCATCGAACTGGCGCGCGACGTAGCCGGCGTATTTCGCCTCGACTTCCACCTGCGCACTGAACTCCGGATCGTCGATCGCCTCCCCCGCGCCGGGCAGGGTCATGAGGCTCGCGTAATCCACTTCCGGGCGGCGCAGCAGATCGAACAGGCTGTATTCCCGCTCGATGCCCCTGCCCAGTACGCGCAGCGCATCGGCAACCGGCAGGCTGTCCGGTTTGACCCAGGCCGACTTCAATCGCTCGACCTCGCGCGCCATCGCCTCGCGTTTGGCCTCGAAGCGCGCCCAACGGGTATCGTCCACCAGCCCCAGCCTCCGGCCCGCTTCCGTAAGACGTTGATCGGCGTTGTCCTCGCGCAAGCTCAGGCGATACTCGGCGCGGCTGGTGAACATGCGGTAGGGTTCGGCGACGCCACGCGTCACCAGATCATCCACCATCACACCCAGATAGGCCTGATCGCGGCGCGGCCACCACGCTTCCTTGTCGCGCGCCCGCAAACCGGCATTGAGACCGGCCAGCAGACCCTGCGCGGCCGCCTCTTCATAACCCGTGGTGCCGTTGATCTGCCCGGCGAAGAAAAGGCCGTCGATGGCCTTGGTCTCAAGGCTGGGTTTCAAGCCACGCGGGTCGTAGTAATCGTATTCGATGGCATAACCCGGGCGCAGGATGTGGGCATGCTCCAGGCCGCGTATTGACCGCACCAGATCGAGCTGCACATCGAAGGGCAGGCTGGTGGATACGCCGTTGGGGTAGAACTCATGGGTGGTGAGGCCCTCCGGCTCAAGGAACACGTTGTGCCCGGTCTTGTCGGCAAAACGGGTGATCTTGTCCTCGATGGATGGGCAATAGCGTGGCCCCACGCCCTCGATCACCCCGGTATAAAGAGGCGAACGATCCAGTCCTCGGCGAATGATCTCGTGGGTGCGCTCGTTGGTCTGGGTAATCCAGCAGGGCAACTGGCGTGGGTGAGTCTCCCGCCGGCCCATGAAGGAAAACACCGGTTCCGGCGTATCGCCCGGCTGTTCCTGCATCGCCGCGAAGTCGATGCTGCGGCCATCGATACGTGGTGGCGTGCCGGTCTTCAGGCGCCCCGCCGGCAGGCTCAATTCACGCAGGCGCGCCGCCAGAGAAACCGCCGGCGGGTCGCCCATGCGGCCGGCAGGAAAGTGCTCCAGCCCAACATGGATCAAGCCGGCGAGAAAAGTGCCCGTGGTCAGTACCACGCCGCGCGCCTGGAACACGACGCCAATCCGGGTGCGCACCCCGGCGACGCGATTACCTTCCAGCACGAGATCGTCCACCGCCTGCTGGAACAGCGTGAGGTTGGCCTGATTCTCCAGACGTGAACGAATCGCCTGCTTGTACAGCGCGCGATCCGCCTGGGCGCGGCTGGCGCGCACGGCGGGGCCTTTCGAGGAGTTCAGAATACGAAACTGGATGCCGGCCGCGTCGGTGGCCAGCGCCATCGCCCCACCCAGCGCATCCACTTCCTTGACCAGATGTCCCTTGCCGATACCGCCGATGGACGGGTTGCATGACATCGCCCCGAGGGTTTCGATGTTGTGGGTCAGCAGCAGAGTGCGCGCGCCCATGCGCGCGGCCGCCAGCGCCGCCTCGGTGCCGGCATGGCCGCCACCGACGACGATGACATCGAAACGCTCGGGAAATTGCATGATTTTTCGGGGTTTTCGGACAGTCGTCGCGTGGATGCGACGGGCTCGCATTCTACGTCACGCGGCGCGCATGTTTCACGTGAAACATTGTCGACGCGGCGTACTACGCGTGCGCATACAGCTTGTGGTAAAGGCCGCCGCGCCGCATCAGGCTGGCGTGGTCTCCCGATTCCACGATGCGGCCGTTCTCGAATACCAGAATGCGGTCGGCCTGGCGCACGGCGGAGAGGCGGTGAGCAATAATCAGCGTGGTGCGGTTGCGCAGGAAGCCCGCCAACGCCTCGTGCAGATGGTATTCGGTATCGCTATCCAGCGCCGAGGTCGCCTCGTCGAGGATCACCACGAGCGGTTGTGTCAGAACCATGCGCGCCAGCGCCAGGCGCTGCCGTTGGCCGCCCGAGAGGCGCACGCCGTTTTTGCCCACCAGCGCGTCCAGGCCATCGGGGAAACTGGTGACAAAATCCCGCAACTGGGCGATTTCCAGCGCGCGCCAAAGTTCCGTGTCGCTCTTGTCGCGGCCCATGCTCAGGTTCTCGCGCACACTGGCGTTGAACAGCACCGGATGCTGCAACACGACGCCGACATGCTCCCGAATCAATGACCAACCGATTTCGCCCACGGCCACATCGCCGTAGCGTATCTCCCCCGATTTCAACGGATAGAGGCCGAGCAATGCCTGCACCAGCGTCGACTTGCCGCCACCCGAGGCACCCACCAGAGCCACTTTCTCACCCGGAGCCACATCAAGATTGACACCATCAAGAATGATGTCCCCCTCACCGTAGGCAAAACACGCGTCACGCAACGTGATGGCCAGCGTATCCCGCCCGCTGAAGGGATTCACCCTCGATTCGCCATCGTCCACGCGCCTCAGATCGAGCAGGCTGTTGATGCGCGCCAGCGCGGCGTTGGCGGCATACCAGGAATACTGGATGTTGATGATCTCCTGCACCGGCGACATCATGAACCAGAGATAGCCATACACCGCCAGCATCTCGCCGATGCTGAGATCGGAAAACACCACCATCAACATCGCGCCGGCGCGAAAGGTGTCGAAACCCGCCAGAAAAATGAAAAAGGCGACCCGGTTCATCGCGTCCGACTTCCAGGCATAGGCGGCGGCGTGGGTGCGAATGGCTGCCGCCTTTTCAGTGACGCGCGCCAGATAGTGTTTTTCCCGATTCATGGCGCGAATCTGGTTGAGCGCGTCCAGCGTCTCGGTCAGCGCTTCCTGGAACGTCTCGAAGGCCGAGTTCTCGCGTCGTTTCAACTCCTTCACCTTTTTCCCCAGGCGCGTGGAAAAACCGATCACCAGCGGGTTCAGCAGCAGGATGAACAAAGCGAGTTGCCAGTTCATCCAGAGCAGAACGATGGCCACGCCGACCAGGGAAAGCAGCGCCACCAGGAAACCGGAAATGGACGCCCCGAGAAAGCTGTCCACGGCGTTGAGATCGGTAACGAAATGCGAGGCCACGCGACCCGAACCAAGCGTTTCATATTCCGACAGCGCGATCTTCGACAGCCCTTTCAGCATGCGCGCACGGATACGGTAGACCACCTCCTTGGACAGCAGCGAGAAGGTGCGTGTTTGCCAGACGTTGAGCAGGATGGCGGCCAGGCGCAAGGCAACCGTAAACAACAGGGCGAGCAGCACAAACAGCACCGGCCCATGCCAGGCCGGCGGGAACAGGGGCCCGATGTGATTGATGAAGAAGCCGGGCCGGTGCAGCAACACCTCATCCACCAGGATGGGCAGAAACAGCGGCACCGGCACGGCGCACGCCACCGCCAGAATGGCGATGAGGTTGCCCTTGATGAGCACCGCGCGACGCTCCCGCAGATCGGCAAATATGCCGCGCCAGGACAGGGGCTGAGGGGATGAAGGCGTCATGATTTCGTCAAATATGATGGAAACAAGGGAATTTGATGCTGCGGATAACCCGCCATCAAGCAGGAATTATTTCTAACTACTTGATAAACAACGATATAACAAATTCGGTAAATCTGGCACGTTGATTGCGGTAGACAGGCCAACCAGTCTCAAGGATGCCCGCCATGTTCACCAATGTCTTTGAATTCAAAGCCAAGCCCGCCCGGATCAATCAGAGCGCCTGGAACGAGCTGTCGGCCATCGAACGGCGCTTTTCCCGCATCGCCCAGGAACTCGCGGCGCGCTGGAAACGCGGTGATATCGACGCCTACCTGAACAGCCTGCTTCTGGATGATCGCGGCAATCGCCAGGGATTCCCCGCCGGAGTGCTGGAAGAGCTCATGTTCCTGTCCAGCCTGCGTTGGCAACTCCAGCACCCGCGCTTCAATCGAGCCGACGAAGGTCTGGTTGAGCAGTTTAGTTGCAACCCCGTGGCACGCCTCGACTCCCGTTATTGCGAACCCAAACGCGCCTGGGTTCTGGCCTGAGAATGTTGCGCCCGGCCAGCGGGCACGATGCCTTTTGGCCGGGAGAATTCACTTGCCAATACAGAAGCTAGCGAACAGCCGGGAAGCCGCACCGTTGCTTGGTTCTTGGAATGACGTTTTCGAGAATGGGCACAATTCCGGGAACACTTTTCGGGGTTGGCCCGCCGGAATGGTGGCTGTTGGCCAAAAACGCCTCCTTCTGCGCCCTCAATCCACCCCCAACGCCTTGAACACCGCATCCACCGGGTCCGCGTAAAAGCTGGTCTGGAACTTGGCGAACAGTTCGCCGGGCACGGAGGGAATGTCGCCCACGCTGCTCATCGGAATCAGGATGCGCTTGGCGCCGGAGTCGAAGGCTACTTGTAGCGACTGGGCCAGGTTTTCAACGGGGATGATGCTGCCGCCCAGGCTCATGTCGCCCAGCACCACGATCTGGCCTTGCAGGGGTTTGCCGAGCAGCGCCGAGCAGAAGGTCACGAAACTGGGCAAGGTCATGGCCTGGGAGGCGCCGGTGTTGTGGAGTTCGACGATGTGCAGGTGGAAGTCGTGGTCACCCGGTTTGGCCGCCGCGCTGACTCGTGAGACGTTGGCCTTGAAGTAATCGAACGCCACCTTTACCGGCTCCTTGCCGGCCATGCCGCTGCCCACGCCGGAGAGGGTGAGCTTGCCATTGCCGCCGACCACCTGGGTTTCCAGGCGATACAGGCCCAGCATGCCGGCGGGGCCATTGCTGATGGTGTGCAGGGTGCCGGGTTTCATCTGCCCCTCGGGGATCAGCCCGCCGCCGCCCTGCTCCGGCACACTGACGAAACGCTCCTCGCGAGTTTCGTTGTCGATGTAGCTGAAGTGGACATCGTAGAACTCCATGCCGCCGATTTTCTTGAGTTGTTCCTTCACCCGGCGGCGCACTTCCAGCGCGTATTCCAGGCAGCGTTGCACGGCTTCCTTGTCGTACTCGCCGTGCGGGTAAAGCAGTTTCAGCAGACCTGACACCGTGCGCCGCACCGCGATGGTGTCGCGCTGGTTGAGGTTGTTGCCCAGCTTGAAATACTTGTCGATGGCATCCGCGAAGCTGTATTTACGCAGCTCACGCAGACACTCCGCCAAGTAGTCCACGATCAGCCCGTACTGGTTGGTGAAGAACTCCGGCCGCATCTTCGGCACTTCCCAGCCAGGCACATAGGCATGGAAGCGGTCAAAGAACGCCGAATCGATCATCACTTCGGGAAAGGGCGACAGCAGGTGGCTGGTTTTCACCAGGGTTTCCACGCTCTGGTTGATGTTGCCGACGAAGACCATGGACGCATTCGCGCTAATGGCATCGCGCCCGCGCGAGAACGAGCCGGAAGCCATGTAGTCCTTCATGATCTGCACGCCGTCGGAATCCTTGAAGGAAATCCCGGCCACCTCGTCGAAAGCCACCACGTCCCACAGACCCACCAGGCCCACCTTATGCGTGCCCATGTTGTAGAACAGGTTGGCCACCGTGGTCTGGCCGCCGGAAACCAGGATGCTGTTCGGGCTGATTTCCTTGTAGATATGGCTCTTGCCGGTGCCGCGCGGCCCCAGTTCGCACAGGTTGTAGTTGTTCTCCACCAGCGGAATCATCCGCGCCAGCAGGTGCCACTTCACCCGCTTGTCCAGCACGGTGGGTTCCATGCCGGTGGAACGGGTCAGCGCATCCAGCCACTGCTCTTCGGTGAACGCGCGGCGGCCCTCGAACAACTGCTCCATGTCCATGTTCGGCAACTGAATCGGTTTCAGTTCGGTGATGCCGAAGGGCGAACCCTTCTGGTTTTCCTCGTAGTAGTAGCTCATCGAGACGATGCACCAGATGCCGCCGGCCAGCAGCTTCTCGTACTGCTTCACGGTCGCGCTGGAAATCTCCACCCCCTTGACGCCCAGGTTGGACAGCAGCGCCTCGTATACGTCCCGCTTCTCGTTGAGCTTCACCGTCACCTTGTCGATGACCTTGTAGCTGCCCAGCTCCTTGATCTTGGATTTGACCTTCTCACCCTCGTCCGGCCGCACATAGTTCTCGGCCAGGATGCGCTTCACGTTCTCCATGCCCACGCGGATCACCTCCTCGTCATTCGAGGCGCAATACATGCCCAGCAGGTACTCCAGCACATAGACCGGGACGTTCGCCCCCTCCTTGATCATCTTGGTCAGGTCCTTGCGGACCACCTTGCCGGCAAAGTGCTGGTTGAGCAGATCGTCGAGGTCGGTATTCAGGGTGTCGGTCATGGCGTTACTCGTCAGAAATCATTGCTAAAAGCCAAATCGATGGTGAACGGAATCCGCTCCACCTCCGCCTTACTGTCCGCGTCGATCAGCACCAGGGCATAGGACGTGGCTTTGTCATACTGGCCCGCCTGCAAGGTCAGGCGCGCGGTCTGCTTGCGCGCCTCCATGCGATCGGAATCGCTGGCGAAGGTCAGCGCCACCTCGTTGCTGATCGGCGTGCCGCCGCGGCGCAGGGAAACCAGCAAGGTGCGCGCCTGTACCCGGTCGGAAACGGCGTCGTTCTGGATGAACTCGAAACGCTGCACATTGTTCACGATCTTGCGTGTCGAACCCAGCAACGAAACGTCCACCTTGCGCACCGCCGTGGCTTCCGCCGCCTTGCCTTCCAGCTCCTTCACCGTCACCAGCGGCACCAGAACCTCCTGCGGCATCGCCCCGCCGTGACTGAAGCGCGCGCCACCAGTGAAGTGGAAACGGTTGGCGCCCTTCGGCACCCAGAAGTCCAGGCCCGGCGCCATATCCGCCGTGATTCCGGTATTCCCGCACCAGGCCTTCGCGTTCCTGCCCAGCGCGGTACCCAGCAGATAACGCTTCTTCGCCGCGACCGCGCCGGCCGGTTTTTCCTCCAGCGCGCTCTTGTCGAACGTCTCCAGCATCGAATCCTGATAGAGAAAACCATGGTCGGCGGTCACCAGCACCGTGGTGCCATTGAGGCTGTTGACGATGAACCGCACCATCGCCCCCAGCTCGCGGATCGCCGTGCGCACCGCCGCGAAGGTCTGCGATTCGGTCGAGGCCGAGTCGCCCACCGCATCCACCACGTTGTGATAGACGTACACCACCCGCCACGGCTTCACGAACTCGCGGCCGGCGTCCTTGTTCATGGCCATCAGTTCCTCGGCCTTGATCGCCACGCCGCCGTGCTCGGCCAGAATCCTGCCGCGCTGTTCCAGGCCGGCGCAGGGCTTGCCGTCCACCAGCACCTCGCCGCCGGCCTTGTAGGTCAGTTGCGAATGCGGCAACAGCGCGGCCATGCCCAGCGCGGTATAGCTTGGCAACACCCCCAGCATGGCGTCCAGCGACGCCTTGAAGCGGTACTTGCCGTTCAGTTCGTCCACCAGTTCCGCCGCCGCCTCATAGCGGAAAGCGTCGCTGATCACCACGAACACCCGCGCGCGCGGCGCCCCCTCCAACACCGGGCGCACCTGCCGCTCGAAGAAATGCCGCTGGTTCTCCAGGCCATACACCCGCCAGTTGGCCAACAAACCGCCCTCGCCCTCCATAAAACCGCCCCAGGCATCGGCCAGCGTGGGCATGAACCAGGCGTTGTAACTTTCCTCGACACGGACGCGCAGGGTTTTCAGCACATCCCAACTGGCCAGCTCCACCGCATCGGCCGCCTCATGGAAATGCCGGTAAAGCTGGTCGAAGCGGTACAGCTTCGCGAGATACGCCCGCACCGCCTCGGCGGCGGACGGAAACGCAAACCCGCCGGAAAACTCGCCCTTCAACACCGCCAGTTCCGCCGCCGCCTCGATGGCGTCATAGCTGGCGCGGAAAGCGTTGGTGCCGGTGTGGCCGCCGGGGTTGCCACCGAGGTTGCCAACATATCCGGCCCAATGCCCATCGCGCCGGCGCTGCATCGCCTCGCGCAGTTCAACCAGGCGCAGCTCATCGCCCTGGTTCAACACCCGGTCGCGCCACTCGCGCAGGATGGTTTTTTCCACTTCCTCGAAGGTCATCACATCAGCCAACGCTTCCGGCAGCAGTCCATCGAGATGGCCGCCGACTTTCAGCTCGACCGCCGCCCGCCGCGCCAGGTTGTCGTAGGCGCTGGAAGCCGACAGATGGTTACGCCACTGGCCCAGGAACACCGCCGCGTTCACCGCCAGGGCGCGCAAGGGCAACACAAAGTGTTTCAGCGCCTCCGGCAACTCGCCACGCAGCGCCAGCGAGAAATCCGACACCAGCAAGCGGAACAACAAATCCATCAGGGAAGGATGCGGCTGCACATAGCCGAAGGTGCTCGCCATCAAGTCCCAGAACGCCGCATCCAGTTCCAGCGCCTCGATGTCCTGCCAGGCCTTCACCGAATGGAACAGGTCGCCCCCCTCTTCAGCGGCCAGGGCCACGAACAAGCGGGTAAGCACAGCGAAGGGATCGGGTTGCTCGGCGCGGGTCGCCACCGCCAACATCTTCAAATCGAGTCCCGCCTCGCCGTCCTGCGGCGCCACCCATTTCTTCAGCCGCTCCACCCGCTCCTTCGAACGCAGGAACTTGCCGCGCGCCAGCAAGTGCGCGCGCATCGCCTGATTCGCCAGGCCCAGTTCATCGAGCAGGATGGAGGCCGTATCCGCCCGGAACGAACGGCCATAGAGGCGAACATCCAGCAGCCAATCCTGCTCCGGCGCCGGCTCCTCGAACGGCGCGTAGACCAGAAACCGGCGCGTGCCCAAGCCGGCCTCGATGGCGATCTTGGCCTCCAGCGCGCCGACCTGATCCAGACGCAGCACTTCAACCCCGTCCAGTTCCAGATCGGGCAAATCGGATTCGAATTCACGCGCGGCGTCATGCCAGAGCACCACCCGGGCGTGATCCGTGTTGAACAGGCGGGACAAGCCTTGCACGACTTGGGACTGCATCACGGCATCAGCCCCAGGCGTTGCCAAACCGGGATCAGGTCGTCAGGCAAAGGCCGGGTCTTGAGTATGGCCAGGCGACGTTCCCTGGCGGGTTTCTGACCCAACAACTTATCCAGTTCACGATGCACCACTTGCGGATAGAACGCCTTGGCATACAGCCAGCGCGCGCACAGCGTCGAATCATCAAGTGCCAGCAATTCGGCCTGGCGTGCCTGAAATGACGTGAAAATCCGTTGCGCATCCAGGAAGTCATGCCAGGCCTTCAACGCCGCCAGGAGGGCGGCGTCGTCGGGAACCTTCGTGCTATCCAGCACCCCTTCCTTGAACCCCAGGGCGCGCAGCTTTCCCCAAAGCGGATTGATCTCATGCCACAACGCCGCATGGCGCACCCAGTTCACCTTCGCCGCGAACAAGGCGCCGCGCAGTGCCGCCACCCCACCGGGCAGTTTCAACCTTTGTTTCTCGGGAAAAGCCTCCCAAAGCTCGTCGGGGTCGATCAGGTAGCTTTCCAGGCAAAACCGAGGCAGCACCATGAGATTGGTCGCTGCCTCCAGGCTCCGGGTCACTTCATCCTGCGTCCACTCGTCCCGATCCACCAACCCGAACCAATCCGGCTCCGCTTTCAGAATGTCTTGCACCCGCTTCTTGCTGCCGGCCTCCGCCAATATCCAGGTCATCTCCCAGGCGGGAAATTGACGGCTCAGGAATATCCGGAAGGCATCCACATCGTCCGGGCCTTCCAGAACCAAAGCCCGTTTCCCGGTGTTGCCGACCTGCCGCTCCCTGATTTCCGCAATGCGGTCAGCGACGCTGTTCATGTCGCGCTCCCCAACTGAATCCGCTTGCCCCCGGAGTCATAACGGCGCCACACCTCCGGCATGTGGGAAGTAATGACCAGTTGGCCATCCATGTCGGCCACCAGCGTTTCCAAGGTGGACAGCAGACCGGTGACCAGCGAGGGATGCAGATACAAATCAGGCTCGTCGATGAGCACCACACACCCCTTCTCCGCCCAGCGGGCGAGGGTGTAGATCAGGATCAACACCTGGTGTTCGCCCGCGCTCAATTCGTCCAGCGTGTGGAACTGGCCACGTTGGCCCGCGACCTTCACCCGCAAGCGGCTTTCGCCGGGGCGAATATCCGTCTCGATCACCTTGCCGGCCAGAAACAGGTTCAATTGGCGAATGACCTCATGAAACTTGTGCAAGCGGGTTGTCTTCAAGTTGAGCAACGAGGCTTCCAGTTGCCCCTTCCACTCCTCGTTCGCCAGATATTTCGGCAGCCAGCGCCGCGCCGGGGACTCCGCCAAGTGCTCACCCACGTTCTTGCGAGGGGACACCCAGCGCCGTTCCTCCGCATCCATAAAGATCAGATTCGGAATCTCCACCGGCTCAAAGCCCAGAATCATGCGTTTGCGCGCATCCGACCAGCGCGCAAAACCTGCCTCCTCCGGCATGAAGAAATCACGCTTCGGGTTGCCTGGCTTACCGCTACGGGCAACGCACTCGCCCACCCAGGCCACTTCTGGCGATGCCTGCATGGTCTTCTCGCACCAGGCCAGATCGCCAAAGATCAGACCCACCGGCGTAGGAAGAACATTCAATTCCTCGAAAACCACCGCGCAGCCCCCCCAACGTTGCAACCACGCGCGGGCGGCATGGGCATTCGGCAACGCCTTGCGATGATCCAGCCAATACCCCAGCGCCTCCCAAAGCATCGCCACCGCCCGTAATACCGTGGATTTCCCGCAGCCATTGGGGCCGGAAAGCAGGACTTTAGTTTCAATCTCGCCCGCCCAGTCATCGCTCATGGAAAGGGCTTGCTCACCCAGTGGGCCGACGTCGAGGAAATGGATACGTTTGATCTTCATGTCTGATCCTCATGATTCCCGTGTGACAGCAGCAACGGGTACTGGCCCCAGGGCAATTGTCCAACAAGCTGTTGGACAGTTTCTTTCTCCGTCCAAGCCTCGGAAAATGTCCGCATATACGTCAGGTTGCCGCGTAAAAATCAGTGCTGTCGTAGCGTGGCATGGCGCCGCTTGACCTCTTTAAGCAGGTTGGCCGTTGTTTCCTGATCGCGCATACAGGCATTCAAGCCCCCGATGACATATTCACCCGGCGACAGGTTCTCGATGCGTAATGCAGCCAGCACACTGCTTACCGCCTTGCCGCGAACGGCTTGTTTACTGATTTTTTTCATTGAGCCAGTCTCCTTTCAACGGTAGCGCGGACATCCTGCCGACTTGGTTCGTCTGATCTGCGAGTAGCGAGTAGCCCGGATGCAGCGCAGCGGAATCCGGGGGAATCGGCGGAAACCGATGTGGGGGTGCTGGGCAAAGGCCCCGGATTCCATTGCATCGCATCCGGGCTACCCGGTTTGCCGTAGGGTGCGCCGTGCGCACCGAAGCGCGTGAAATTGTGCGCTCGGTGCACCATTTGGGGGCAATGCTTGCCAGGAGGCAGTCCGGGTACAGCTCGTAGGTTGGAAAAGCCAGCGGGCCGGTGCCTTCCGTCAACTTCCGGCGGCATTCGGCGGAAGACGCGATAAGGCTGCTTTTCCGTCCTACGCGGGCTGTCCTCATGAAGAAGCCCCTCCGGTAATGTGATCGACCAATTTCTTTAGGCTTGAGATTTTGGCCTGACCAGAGAACTTGGTTTTCCCTTTATATACATGATGAAAAACAATCCAGCCGCTCCTTGGGGATGAGTAATGACCATGCGCCACACAATTGCGAAGCAATGCCAATACATCTTTAAGCGCAGCCCCCTCGGAACAATAAAAAACAAACAACTCCTTGGCTGTTTGGTCGCCATTGTGTTGTTTGTTTGTTTGATCGAAGTCTTTAAGAGCATCCACTTTGATCAAGCTAATTCCATGAAGTGGCTTGCGTCCGTCGAAGCGTGGAAATGTTTTGCTGCGTTTCAGGACGGTCTCCCATGGGAGCAGAACCGACCGGTAAAGGTAACGGTGCCATTCATTGGGCACATTGAGAGGATCGAGATTGAAATCACTCATCCCCACTCCCTCCCGTTACCGCTTTCACTTCCGCCAGGAGGTTGCCGAATTTGCCGTAGTTCACCTTGACGCCGTCGTCGAGGTCGAGGGGGATGCGTTGGTCGGCGTAGTGGCGCAGGAGGTCGTCGTAGGCTGCGAGTTCGGTTTGTTTCTTCTTCAGCGCGTCGAGTTGCTTTTGCAGCTTGTTGCGGGCGGCGGTGCTGGGGGCGGCGGCGATTTCATCTGCCAGGTGGCTGGCGCGGGCGGCGAGTTTGCCTTGCAGGGGGGTGACGTAGGCGGTGCGTAGCCGGGCGAGCGTGCCTTCATGGTAGCGGTGCAGGTAGACCAGGGCCTGGAAGGCGCCTTGTTTGCCACTGGAGAACAGCCAGTAGATCGGGCGCTTCTTGTAGGTTTGCAGGTGGTCCTTGAAGAACTTGTCGGCGAGGTAGCGGCGGATGGCCTCTTCCGGTGTTTCGCTGGCCTTCCTGCCCAGGCTTCCCGCCAGCCATTGCATGTTTTCTTCCAGAGTCTCGGCGCCCCAGACGGCGAGCAGAAACTCGCGGATGCGCAGGGCCGCGTCGTCGTCGAACCAGCGTTCATCGGTGAGCGGGACGATGCCGTCGGCGTCGGCGGGGAAGGTGGCGTAGCGGCTCGGGTCGAAGCCGACATTGCCGGCGTGGGCGTAGATCAGGCCGGGTTCATCCAGGCTGTAGCGGCCCATCATGCAGCCGATGGCGTAGGAGATCAGGCGTTGCATGTCCTTTTCCCGATCGGCGCGGGCGAGGGTGATCTGGTCTTCGGGGACTTCGGGGGAGAGTTCGTCCTGGAGGCCGTAGGCGTTGATGAATAAGGCTCTTGGTGAAATCCAGTGGGTAAAGCCGCTCATGCTGGCAACCGGCGAGAGAACGAGAAATCCAGTTTTCCGCAGAGGAAATAGGCCATGTTGATAAAGTTCTGGATGTTGCGGTATC
>JAHFRD010000003.1:0-279964 GCA_023258975.1 Hydrogenophilales bacterium
CGACGGCGAGCCAGGCGTGAAGACCGTCTGGTTGGGCCTCCAGCGCGTCATGGACTTCGCTGCGGGGATCAGATTCGCTCGGGAGGCTCATGCGATTTGAGTTGTGTGTAATGGGATGGGAACAACCCGGCCTGGAGTGGTTTCTGGAAAGACATCGCCGACAAGGAGGACAGCACCTGGCTTTACGCCTTGCTGAAATCGGGCGACGCCTTCTATTCCCACGGCCAGGGCCGAAAGATTCAATAACCCGACTCAACGAGACCCCCATGAAAAACTTGCTGACTGTCCTCATGCTCCTGCCCGCTGCGGCACTGGCCCAATCCACCACCATCCCGGTCATGGGCACCGCGCCCGCCCAGGCGGCGGCCGCGCAAGCCGCGCCCGAATCAACGAAAAAGACCCGCAACACCCGACATAAAGCAACCGCCGCCGCGCGGACATTGCCGCAGTCTGTCAAACCCGTGGCGGCGGCCATTTCGACTCCCGCGCAGGCTTTGCCCCAAGTGGTCAAACCTGTTGTGGCGCCCATCCCGACGCCCTCGCAGGTGACCCGGGATTTTTACAAGGCATTCACCAATGACAACCTGCAACTCGCGGAAATGTTGCTGCAACAGGGGGCGGATATTAATTGTCGGAATTGCGGTGAATATACGCTATTGACACTCGCCACACACAAGTCTGGATATTATGGGATGGCGCCAATGCAATGGTTACTAGCTCGCGGCGCTGACATTAATTTATATAATTTGGACGACATTAACAATCCACTTATGGTGGCGACCAGTCGCCTATATCGAGACGGAATTTATTTCCTACTAAAAAATGGAGCAAACCCGAACTCCAAGAATATTCAGGGCAACTTTCCACTAGCACTCTTGGGAATGCGTGCTGGCGATATATATTCAGAGAGTTTCTTATCATTTTTTGGCGCATTGATTACTGCTGGCGCAAGAATCAATGATGTCAATAGCATGGGCTATTCCTCCTTGATGCTTTCCATTGCCTCGTCGCGAGACTGCTCACCAATAACTGTTGAAGCCTATCTCAGGAATGACGCCAACGTGGACATCCGCGCAAAAGATGGCATGACGGCCACTGATCTCGTCTATAAAAACGCACTTGCCGGAGGTCGATCCTGCAACGAAGTCTATGCAACCCTGAAATCCCACAAACCCGGCCCCCGTCCCGTTGCGGCGGAGGCGATCAATCTCGTTCCTGTCACCGCCCAACCTGCCGCAATGGCGCCGCAACCCGCAATGACGCCTTCAATTCTGGCCGGCGAATGGCAGGGTGTTTTCAATGCCACACAACCCAGGCAGGGTTCGGTGGCGGTCACCGGCGTTTTTTCCAGGTCTGGCGAGGTCATTTTCAGTTCGCAAAGCGGATTGCGCGGCAGCGGCAGCCTGAAGGTCGCGGGTGAGCAGGTGGAGGGCAGTTTCATGGCGAAGTCGCCGCTGGACGCCCAGGGCAGGCCCGTATTCAGAAACCCGGACGGCTCGACCGACATTCTCTTCACCCTCAAGGGTTCCCATGCCAACGGGGTCATGCGCGGTCAATACGCCAGCGCCATCGAGTCGGGCAATTTCGTGATGTGTGACGACGCGAACTACAAGCAGGCCACGGAATGCCGGCCGGTTCAGATGTCGGCGGAAGGCAGCACGGGCGCCCTGCTTCAGGCCGTCGGCGGCTTGCTGGGCACCTTGAAAGGGCTTTCAGGAAAGTAATGCGCGCGCCGGATCGGGCGTGGTTGTGATCGGGCGCCCACGCTCCAGCATCGTCTGCTGTCTTTGGGCGCGGGAGCGCGGGAACCGGGGCTAACTTTCATGGCTCGACTGGCCGCCCCCCGATGATGAAACCCACCGTAGGAGCGGGCTTGCCCGCGATAGCAGCCGTGGCAATCGCGGGCAAGCCCGCTCCTACGGTGGAAACGGTGTATTTCGCGTTAATCAGTTGCAAGCGGGACGCCTGCGCTACTGGCGCATCGCCGCTTCAATCTCCGCCACCGTCTTCGGCGCCGCCTCGGTCAGCACGCGGCAGCCTGCTTCCGTCACCACCACGTCATCCTCGATGCGGATGCCGATGTTCCACAGGGCTTCCGGCACGTCGGCGGATGGGCGCAGGTAGAGGCCGGGTTCGACGGTGAGCGCCATGCCGGCTTGCAGTTCGCGCCAGGCGCCGCCCACCTTGTAGTCGCCGGCGTCGTGGACGTCGAGGCCGAGCCAGTGGCCGGTCTTGTGCATGTACCAGGGTTTGTAGGCTTCGGACTCAATCAAGCCGTCGATTTCGCCTTGCAACAGTTTCAGGTCGATCAGACCCTGGGTGAGCACGCGCAGGGCGGCCTCATGCGGGGCGTTGAAGCGGTTGCCGGGCTTGACCGCCGCGATGGCGGCGAGCTGGGCGGCGAGGACGATTTCGTAGACGTCCTTCTGCGTGGCGGAAAAACGGCCGTTGACCGGGAAGGTGCGGGTGATGTCGGCGGCATAGCCGTGGTATTCGCCGGCGGCGTCGATCAGCACCAGGTCGCCGTCCTTGAGCGGCTGGTCGTTGCCGACGTAATGCAGCACGCAGGCGTTGCCGCCGCCGGCGACGATGGGGGTGTAGGCCGGCGACTGGCAGCCGCCGGCGCGGAACACGCGCAACAGTTCGGCTTCGATTTCCCATTCGCCCATGCCCGGCTTGCACAGGTGCAATACCGAGCGGTGCGCGTCGGCGGAAACGTCGGCGGCACGCTGCATCAGGTCGATCTCGTGGGCGTCCTTGAGTAGACGCATGGCGTCGATCAGGGCGTGGGCGTCGCTCAGATTGGCGGGCGCGGTCACGCCGCCACGCGCCTTGCCGCGCACGGTGTTGATCCAGCCCATGACGCGGGCATCCCAGGCGGGGGCGGCGCCGAAAGCGTAGGCGACGCGCGGCTGGTTTTCCAGGAGCTTGGGCAGGCGTTTGTCGAGTTCGCCATACGAATAGGCGGCGTCGAAGCCGAACGCCGTCTTCGCCGCTTTCGGGCCGTGGCGGAAACCGTCCCAGATTTCCCGTTCCTCGTTTTTCTCGCGGCAGAACAGGATCTGCCTGGGACGCTTGCCGGCGATCAGAACCAGCACCGCCTCGGGTTCCGGGAAGGCGGTGAGGTAATAGAAATGGCTGTCGAAACGATAGGGATAGTGGGTGTCGCGGTTGCGGATGGCTTCCGGCGCGGTGGCGAGGATCAACACGCCCTCGACCAGGGTTTTCAGGAGGCGGTCGCGGCGGGCGCGGTGGCTGGCGATGTCGGGGTGCATGGTGGGACTCAGAACACGGGGAGCAAATGGCCCGGAGGGTTGCGCGAATTCCTTTGGCCGGCGGCATCCATCAATGAGGGGTCGTCTGGGCGTGCAGTTTCAGCCCCAACGCCTTGATGACTTTCATGATGGTGGCGAACTCGGGGTTGCCGTCGGCGGAAAGCGCCTTGTACAACCCCTCGCGCGCCAGCCCGCTGTCGCGGGCGAGTTGCGTCATGCCGCGCGCGCGGGCGATCGTTCCCAAAGCACGGCGAATCAGGCTGCCGTCGCCAGGGTCTTCCTCGACGCAGATATCGAAGTAGTCGTTGATGTCTTCTTCGGTTTTGAGATAGTCGGCACTATCCCAGCGGGAATATTTCTCAGCCATGATCACTCCTTCCAGTCTTTTGCCATGTTGACGGCACGTTCGATGTCGGCATCCTGCGTGCGCTTGTCGCCGCCAGCCAGTAGCACAATCACCAACGCGCCCTTGCGGATGAAATACACCCGATAGCCGGGGCCGGTGTCGATACGCAGTTCGCAGACGCCTTCGCGTACCGGTTTGACGTCGCCCGGATTACCTTCGGCCAGGCGGTCGATTCTGGCTTGTATGCGAAGGCGCGCACGGCGGTCTTTCAGGCCAAGCAACCAGCGTTCGAAGGTGCCGCTTTTGATGATCTCAAGCATGACCAAAGTGTCAACCATGAATTACATCCGGTCAAGGCCGAAGGGACGCATCCAGATCCGCGAGCCGTTGCGGAGTGCCGACATCCTCCCAGCGGCCGCTGAAGTGCTCGCCGCTCACCTGCCCCCGGGCCATCGCCGCGCGCAGCAGAGGCGCGAGCTTGGCCTTGGTCATGGGCGCGATGCCGGCGAACAGTTCCGGACGGTAGCAACCGATGCCGGAGAAGGTGAGGCGCGCACTGGCATGCGTGGTCGGTTCGGCGACCTTGCCCGCTTCCAGGGTGAAATCCCCTTCCGGGTGGTGTGGCGGGTTGTCCACCAGCACCAGATGCGCGAGGTGGCCGGGATTGCCGGCCAGGTCTCGCAGCGCCGGCAGCAGGCGGGCGTAGTCGTAATCCGTGTAGACGTCGCCATTGGTCACCAGAAAAGGCGCGTCACCCAGCAGGGCCAAGGCGGTGGCGATGCCGCCGGCGGATTCCAGGGGTTCCGGTTCGCGCGACCAGGCGATGGCCACGCCCAGGCCGGCGCCGTCGCCCAGCGTGTCTTCCAGAAGCTGGCCGAGGTGGGCGTGGTTGATGGCCAGATCACCGAATCCGGCGCGCTTCAGGCGCTCGATCTGCCATTGAATCAAGGGTTTGCCACCGGCTTGCAGTAGCGGTTTGGGGGTGTGGTCGGTGAGCGGGCGCATCCGTTCGCCAAGGCCGGCGGCGAGGATCATGGCCTTGAAGGCGTGTGGCGCCATGTCAGTTCCGCACGGCCGTTCCGAAGGAACTGACCTCCCCCTCGGGGGGAAACGAGCGTAGCGAGCAAGGGGGCTGTTTCATCAGAAGGTGTAGCCGACATCCACCGCCCGGCCTTCGATCTCGTCGAGCAGGCGCATGAAGTCGCCGAGGCCGTTGTAGCGGCCGCAGGCTTTCTTCAGGTAGGCCATGACCAGGGGCAGGTCTTTCAGGTAGCCGTCCTTGCCGTCGCGGTGATAGAGGCGGGCGAAGATACCGAGCACCTTGATGTGGCGCTGCATGCCCATCCATTCGAAGTCGCGGTAGAAATCGCCGAAATCGGCCGACAGCGGCAGGCCTGCCTTGCGGGCGGACTCCCAGTAACGAATCGTCCAGTCCAGCACGCGCGCCTCCTCCCAGTGGATGTAGGCATCCTTGTAGATGGAGGCGAGGTCATAGGTGACGGGGCCATACACCGCGTCCTGAAAATCCAGCACGCCGGGGTTGGAGTCGTCGGGGTTGCCGATGAGCATCAGATTGCGCGAGTGCCAGTCGCGGTGCACATAAACCCTGGGTTGCGCCAGGTTGTTGGCGAGGATGGCCTGGAAAGCGGACTCCATGACCTCCCGTTGCGCCTCGCTCAATGTGACATTGAGATGCCGCGCCAGATACCAGTCCGGGAACAGGCGCATCTCGCGCAGCAACAGTTCGGCGTCGTATTCGGGCAGTTCGCCCGGACGGCTGGCGACCTGGATCCGGATCAACGCGTGGTTGGCGTCGCGGTAGAGCCGGTCGGCGCTGGCTTCATTCAAGGCCATCAAATAGGTGGTGTTGCCGAAATCGGACAGCAACAGGAAACCTTCTTCCAGGTTTTCCGCGAGGATTTCCGGGGTATTGGCGCCGGCGGCGCGGAACAACCGCGCGACATGCAGAAACGGCCGGCAGTCCTCGTGGCTGGGCGGGGCATCCATCACCACGAAGCTGCCGGAGTCGGTCAGCGCGCGGAAATAACGGCGGAAACTGGCATCGGCGGAGGCGGGAGAAAGAGAGAGAAGGGGGCCGGGAAGGACACTACGGGTCCAGGCGGTCAAACGTTCAAGGCGTTCCAAAGCTATAATCCGCGCGGTCAAAAAAACGTCGAAATTCTAACACCCCTCGTGATGCCGCCCGCCGTACCTCCCTTCCCGCGTCTGTTGCTGTCTCTATGCCTCGCGGCGGCTTCCCTGGAGGCATACGCCGCTAGTAGCCGCGTACCGCTGAAGATTTCCCCCGCCCTCAGCCCGGCGGCACCGCAAGGCCAGCAAGTAAACGGCCCCACCCATGTCGAGGCGGATCGGCTGCATGGCGTCCAGTACCAATATTTCGAGGCCGAGGGCACCGTGACCATGCGCAACCTGCGCGAGCAGGTCGAGGCCGACTGGATCCACTATGACCAGCCCGAGGATGAAGCCCGGGCGCGCGGCAACGTCGTTTTCACGCAGGACGGTGATCGGTTGCGCGGCTCTGAACTCAAGTTGAAGCTCACGGAGCGGCTAGGCGACATGAAAGACGTGGTCTACGACCTCCACGCCAAGGATGGGAGCCTGATGCGCGGCGAAGCGAAAGTCATCGAATTCCAGGGCCCGGATCGCTACCGGATGGAAACCGCGACCTACAGCACCTGCCCGGCAAACGAGCAGGACTGGGTGCTGAAAACGGATGAGTTGAAACTCGACTACATCAGCAGCCTGGGCAGCACCCGCCAGGTGCGGGTGGAATACCTGAACATGCCCATCCTGTATTCCCCGTGGCTGGATTTCTCCCTGGACAACAAACGCAAGTCCGGCTTCCTCGCGCCGACCTATGGCGCCACCAATGGTCGTGGTCTGGAATTGATCGTGCCGTGGTACTGGAACATCGCGCCCAACCGCGATGCCACCATCACCCCGCGCGTCATGACCCGGCGAGGCCTGCAACTGGGAGGAGAACTCCGCTATCTGGAAGCGAATTACAACGGCGACCTCAACCTGGAATTCCTGCCCGACGACAAGCTGGCGGATCGCAGCCGCTACCGTGGCCTGATCCATCATCGGCAACGCTTCGATTCGCGTTGGTCCGGAAACCTCAGTTTCGAACGAGTATCGGATCACGCCTATTTCACCGATCTGTCGAGCATGATTAGCCAGACTTCCCAGGTGAACCTCCCCAGGGAAGCCACATTGGCTTATGAAGGCGGCTGGTGGCGCAGCACCGGCAGATTGCAGGGCTACCAGACGTTACAGAACCCGGCGACACCCCTGGCCGACAGCCAGATTCCCTATCGTCGGCTGCCGCAACTGACCCTCAGCGCGAACCGGCCGGATGTACTCGGACAATCCTCGCGGCTTGATTTCTCGGGTGAATTCGTCGCCTTCGCGCACCCTGGCACAACCCTGGCCGAAGGCAATCGCCTGCATCTCAACCCCAGCATCAGCCTGCCGATCAACACGCCCTACTCGGTTTTCACCCCGAAACTGGGCTGGTATCTCACGCGTTATGACCTGAGCAACACCACCGCCGGCAACCACTCGCAGACACGCAGCCTGCCCATGTTCAGCGTCGACACCAGCCTGTTCCTGGAACGCGACATGGCCTGGAATAACCGGGCTTTCACCCAGACGCTGGAACCACGCGCCTACTACGTTTACATCCCGAATCGCCAACAGGGCGGCATTCCGGTATTCGACAGCGGCGTCAGCGACCTGTCGCTGGACCAGATGTTCCGCGAGAACCAGTTCACCAGCGTCGACCGCATCAACGACGCCAACCAGTTGACCCTGGCCGTCACCTCGCGCTTTCTCGAACAGGGTAGCGGCACGGAACGGCTTCAGGTCACCCTGGGCCAGCGCTATTACTTCGCCGACCAACTCGTCACCCTGCCCGGCACCTTGCCCAGAGGCCGCAACACGACCGACCTGCTCGGCCAGGTGTCGGGCCAGATCAACAACAAACTCCGACTCAACGGCGGCATTCAATTCAATACCGACACCCATCAACTCGCGAAAGGCAATCTGGGTGGAACCTGGCGCGATGGCCCCGGCCGCCTGTTCAACGCCGATTACCGCTATACCCAGGACAGCCTCAACCAGATCGATCTTTCCGCGCAATGGCCGCTCGCGCCCAGATGGCATGGACTCGGCCGCCTCAACTACTCGATCGAAGAATCCCGCCTGGTGGAAGCGCTGGCCGGGTTCGAGTACAACGCCGGCTGCTGGTCGTTGCGCGGCGTCATGCAACGCCTCTCGACCAGCCAGACCACGACCACCAATGCTTTCTTCCTGCAACTCGAACTAAACGGCCTGACCAAACTCGGCCCCAACCCTCTGGATGTACTCAAACGGAGCATCACCGGCTATGTCCCCAACCGTACTTTCGTCACGCCTGATGCTTCCACGCCGTACTAATCCCGCCGCTCACCTGATCGCCGCCGCGCTGCTGGCCGCCGGCCTGTTGGGCGCGGCCACCGCGAAGGCCGCGCCGCGCGATATTGACCGTATCGTGGCGGTGGTCAACAACGCGGTAATCACCGAATACGAACTGAAGAAACGAATCGAGCAGGTCATCCGCCAACTCGCCAGCCAGCAGACACCGGCGCCACCGCGCCGCGCGCTGGAAAAACAGTTGCTGGAACGCATGATTACCGAGCGCGCGCTCCTGCAGATCGCGGAGGACACCAACATCCGCTTCGAAGGCGCCGCCCTGGATCGCGCCGTGGCCCGCATCGCCCAGCAGAACAAACTCTCGCCCGAGGAATTCCGCAAGGCGCTGGAAACCGAGGGCACCGATTTCGCCGCCTTCCGCGAGCAGATCCGCTCGGAAATGACCATTGCCCGCCTGAAAGAACGCGAAGTCGATAACAAGATCGTGGTCACCGACGCCGAAATCGACAATTTCCTCGCCAATCCCGCGCTGGATGCCAACCAGCAGGACGAATACAACCTCGCCCATATCCTGATCCTGGCCCCGGAAGGCGCCAGCCCGGAAAAACTGGCGGAATTGCGCGTCAAGGCCGAGAAAGCCCAGGCGGAACTCCAGGCCGGCACCCATTTCAGCCAGGTTTCCGCCACCTACTCCGACGCCCAGAATGCGCTGCAAGGCGGCAGCCTGGGCTGGCGCGCCGAGGGGCAGATCCCCAGCCTGTTCGCCACCGTGGTGAGAACCCTGAAAGCGGGCGAGACCTCCGCCGTGATCCAAAGCCCGAACGGCTTTCATATCGTCAAACTGGTCGACAAGCGCGGCAAGAACGTCCAGATGGTGGTCAAGCAGACCCGCGCGCGCCACATTCTGGTGAAGACCAACGAAGTGGTCAGCGATGACGATGCCCGCAACCGACTGCGCCTGCTCAAGGAGCGGATCGAAAACGGCGCCGATTTCGCCGAATTGGCCAAACTGCATTCCGACGATCTTTCGGCCAACCGGGGGGGGGAACTGAACTGGCTCAATCCCGGCGATACCGTGCCCGAATTCGAGCGCGCGATGGACGCGCTGAAACCCGGCGAAGTCTCCAACCCGGTGCGTTCCCCCTTCGGCTGGCACCTGATCCAGGTGCAGGAGCGGCGCGACCAGGACGTCACCCAGGAACGCAAGCGTCTGGAGGCGCGTAGCGCGCTGCGCGAACGGAAAGCGGAAGAAGCGTTCGAGGACTGGGTGCGGCAGGCGCGCGACCGCGCCTATGTGGAATACCGGCTGGAAGAATAAGGCGGGAGGCTTGTCGATCCGGCGCCGTCAACGAGGAAGGAACTGGCGGGTTTCAGGCCAAGGTTCAAGCTGAAAATATTTGGCATCAGCGAGATTGCCCAATCCGGCGTCCAACCCGGCGTCCAATCCGACATTGAATCGCCACAACCGCGCGCTGGCCGCGACGGCCAGCGGCTCAACGACGGCGAAACTGGCTCGCGGGCCTCGGGCCGGCGGCCGCAGCGGCGCGATCATCGCGATGGCGGAAGCTGATGCGCGCCTTGGTCAGATCGTAGGGGGAAAGTTCCAGCGTGACGCGATCACCCGCCAGGATGCGGATGTGGTGTTTCTTCATCTTGCCGGAAGCATACGCCGCGACTTCCATGCCGTTATCCAGCGTCACCTTGAAACGGGTGTCCGGCAACACCTCGTTGACGACGCCTTCCATTTCGATCAGTTCTTCTTTGGCCATGCGTTGTATCTCCTGCGCCTCGCCATCAAGGCAAGGGAGTATGGAAAAGGGCATGGAGACTACCACGCGGCGCGCATGCCCGCCGCGTGATATTTACCCGCGCGACCGAGATTCAGCGGCGTTTGTCGCGCCGGGCGAGTGGCCTGGATGATGGGAAAGCGCCTTGTCCGAACCCTGTCCGCCGCGCCACCGAATATGACCAGCGCCAGCGCGGACAAGGAACCAAGCGCCCAGTTGCCCAGGCAAACCCGGCTCCGGGAAAAAGCGAAATACGGCCGAAATACAGCCCGGCGACAAGCCACCGGACGTACCTATCCAAAGACATATGGCGATTCAGACACTTGGCAAAGTGAACAATTCGCTAAGATTGCGTCACTCCCGCTACGCGGGGGAACGAAGAAACCAGCCAATTACAGGAGACACATCATGAAAATCCACCATCACGCGCTGTTCCGCCCTCTCGCCCTTGCTTGCGCGCTATGCGTGCCGCTGATCGCGGCCAAGCCCGCCGCCGCCTGCGGCGCCGAACCCATCCTCGGTGAAATCTGCACCTTCGGCTTCAACTTCTGCCCCAATGGCTACCTCAGCGCCAGCGGCCAGATGTTGCCCATCCAGCAATACAGCGCCTTGTATTCCCTGTATGGCACCTATTACGGCGGCAACGGTACAACCACCTTCGCTCTGCCCGACCTGCGCGGCCGCGCGGTGGTCGGCACCGGCACCACCCCCGGCAGTGGCGTCAATGTCCAGATCGGCCAGACGCGGGGCAGCGAACAGGTGACCCTGAACGTCAACCAGATGCCCGCCCACACCCACGCGGCCCAATACACGTCACCGACCCTGACCCAGCCCACGGTCAACGTGACGGTCAACGCCAAGCAAGCGACGGCGACGACCGGCACCCCCGCCGCCGGCATGCAAATGGGCGACAGCGGGCGCACCACCATCTATGTCGCCAGCACCGCCGCCGGCAACAACGTCGCCCTGGGCGGCGTCAGCGCCACAGCCAGCGGCGCCGCCCTCACCGGCGGCGGCGTGGCCATCGGCGTGGCCGGCGCCAACAGCCCGGTCGCGACCCTGCCGCCGGAACTGGGCCTGACGGCCTGTATCGCCACCCAGGGCATCTACCCGCAGCGCCCGTAACAACCACCCCGGGGAAACCGGCCACGAGGCCTTTCCCCGGCATGGAATCGCCAATTCCCAACCGGCCGGATCAACCGGCCGGTTTCCTGAAAGGGCCGCCGCATGAACCGCCACCATCCCCTGACCCGCCTCGGCCTCGGCCTGGCCGCCGCCTTCGCCCCTCCCCGCCGCGCCGATGGCGCCCAGGCCCGAACGGGCCTCGCCACACGGAGCGGCTTGGGCTTCATGGCCCTGGAGCCGCGCATCCTGTTCGACGGCGCGGCGGTGGCCTCGGTGGTGGATGCCGCCCCCCCGCCGGACGCCGCGGCCCACGCGTTGATCCCGGAAGCGCCCGCCCTGGTGCAAGTGGGCGCGGCGGAGCCGGCCCGGGACGGCGGTGGGAAGGAAGTCGCTTTCGTCGATACCTCGCTGGCCGACTACAAAACCCTGATTTCCGGCATTCGCGCCGGCGTGGAAATCGTGGAAATCGACGGCACGCAAAGCGGCCTGGCGCAGATCGCCAAGTGGGCGGAAAGCCATAGCGGCTACGACGCCATCCATATTCTTTCCCACGGCTCCGAGGCCACCTTGCACCTCGGCTCGGACATCCTGACCAACGCCAACCTGACCACTCCGGAGGCGCGGGCTGAACTGGCGAAACTGGGTACTTCGCTGAATGCCGGTGGCGATCTGCTGATCTATGGTTGCGACATCGCGGCCGGCGCCGACGGCCAGCAGTTCCTTGCGAACCTACATGACGCCACCGGCGCCGACGTGGCGGCCTCAATCGACAACACCGGAGCGACAGGCCAGGGTGGCAACTGGACGCTGGAAACGAGTTCCGGCGCCATCGAAACCGTGGCCTTGAGCGCCCCGATCTATGGCGGCCTGCTGGCTACGTTTACTGAAAACTTTGCCGTCCCGGCCGGCAAAATCAACGGTGACTGGATCGAATCCGACGGTGGTTACAGCACGAATGGCGGGTCGGCGGCTTCAACGGGGCCAACCAACCATTTCACCTATACGGAAAGCGGCGTGGACTTCCGCATCACCCTGAATGACGGCGGTGATGGCATGGGGCTGTATTTCCGAGATAGATTTGGCGAGGGCGACTCGCCCTCGCTTGAGTTCGACTCCGGGCGCGACGGCAACCTTGGAGCGCCGATTTCGGGCACCACCGAAAGCTTCACCATCACCCGCGCCGATGGCCAAGCTTTCACCCTCGGCTCCCTCTGGGCCGATCCGGGAACTTCTTCGGGCACGGTCACCATTACGGCCAAATTGAGCGGCGGCACGGTCGCCACCCAAAGCGTGGCAAGTGCCAGCACATACAGTTTCGGCAACATCGGCGTCGACACAGTCACCTTCTCGTCCACCGACTTTTATTTTTTCGAACTCGACTCGTTTGCCGGCAATACCACCTATACGCCCCCCAACGCCACTCCCACCATCAGTGCCGGCGGCAGCACCGCCTTCACCGAACAAACGCCCGTGGCCATCGCCGGCGGCATCACGGTCAACGATACGGATGGCGACGCCGACTGGAACGGCGGCACCTTGCGCGCGCAGATCACCGCCAATGCCGGCGCCGGCGACACGCTGTTCCTGCCCACTTCCGACCCTGGCGGCGGCGCCATCTGGATCAGCGGCAGCGACGTCAAGACCGGCGCAACCAGCATTGGCACGGCCAGCGCCGGCAGCGTCAGCGGCGGCACGGCCTGGACCATCACCTTCAACGCCAGCGCCAGCAACGCCCTGGTGCAGAGCACGGCGCGGGCCATCCAATTCGACAACACGGGCGACGACCCCGGTTCCAGCAGCCGCACCGTCACCTTCACCGCCACCGACAAGAACGCGGCGGCGGCATCCGCCACCCAGACCGTCGCCGTCACCCCGGTCAACGACGCGCCCACCCTCAGCGCCACGGGCGGCACGCCGACCTACACCGAGAATGGGGCGGCGGTCGATCTCTTCAGCGGCGTCTCGATCAGCGCCATCGAAAGCGGCCAGAGCATCAATCAGTTGACGCTCACGGTAAGCAACGTGGCCGATGGCGGCAGCGAGATTCTGAGCATCGACGGCAGCGACGTGGCGCTGACCCACGGCAACTCGGCCACCACCGCGAGCAACGGCATGACCGTTGCGGTCAGCCTCGCCGGCGGCACCGCCACAGTCACCATCAGCAAGGCCGCCGGCATTGGCGCGGTGGCGGCGCAAACCCTGGTCGATGGCCTCGGTTACCGCAATGCGAGCGAATCCCCCGACACGACGAACCGTGTGGTCACCCTCACCAGCATCCGCGACAGCGGCGGCACGGCCAATGGCGGCGCCGACACCACCAGCCTCTCGCTTGCCGCGACCGTCACCGTCGTCTCGGTCAACGACGCCCCGCTGACCGGCGGCTTCGCCAACTTCAGCGCCACCGAACAGGGCGCTTCCGCCTATGTGATGAGCGGCTTCACCGTGTCCGACGTGGACGCGGCGACTTTCAATGGCGCCGTGCTGACCGTCTCGCAGACGGCTTATTACACCGGCGAATACCTCTCCATCGCCAACGTCGGCAGCGTCACCTACAACGCTGGCAGCGGCGCGGTCAGCCACGGCGGCACCCAGGTCGCCACAGCCAGTGGCGGTAACGGCAATGCGCTCGAACTCACCTTCAACGCCAATGCCACGGCGACCATCGTGCGCGACGTGGGCCGCTCCGTGGTGTTCTGGACCACCACCGACGACCCCACCGCCAGCAGCGCCACCCGCACCGTCCACATCGACTTGAACGATGGCGGCAACACGGGTTCCGGCGGGGCGCAGCCCGCCACCCAGGGCACGGAAACCCTCACCATTACTCCCGTCAACGACGCCCCCGTCGCCACCGCCGGCGCCACGCTGGCCTACACGGAAAACGGCGCGGCGGCGGTGATAGACGGCACCATCACCCTCAGCGATGCCGACGATACCCAGATCAGCGGCGCCACGGTGGTCATCAGTGCTGGTTTCACCACGGGCGATCTCCTGCAAGGCACGCAACCCGGTGTCACCTATAGCTGGAATGCCGGCACCCACACACTTACCCTGAGCGGCACGAATAGCCTGGCCGTCTACGAGACCGCCCTGCGCGGCGTGAAGTTCAGCTCCGCGTCCGACAACCCCACCGCCATTTCCGCCAGCCGCACCCTCACCTGGCAGGTCACCGATGCCAACTCGGATGGCGTCGGCGCGACGACCAGCGCAGGCGTCACCAGCACGGTCAACATCACGGCGAGCAATGACGCCCCGATCCTGGATGACACGCAATCTCCCACCCTCACCGCCATCGACGAAGACGTCTCCGATGGCGGCAACACCGGCACCACGGTGGCCGCAATGGTGATGAATGGTTCCATCACCGATCCGGACGGCGCAGCGGTGGAAGCCATCGCCGTCAGCGCGGTGGACGGTAGTAACGGCACCTGGCAATACAAGGTTGGCGCGGGCTCCTGGACCACGTTCGATTTCAGCGGCGGCAATGCGGGCAAGGCCCTGTTGCTGGACAGCGGGGACAGCCTCCGTTTCGTTCCCGCTGCGAATTACCACGGCACGGTCAGTGGCCTCACGTTCCACGCCTGGGACAAGAGCGCCGGAAATGCCGGCGACTACCAGACGGTCAGCGGCAATACGGGGAGTGGCGGGCCGCTGTCCAGCGCCACGGATAGCGCCTCCATCGTGGTCAGTCCAATCGCCGACACTCCCTCGGTGACCAACGCCGGCACCACCCCCGGCGCGCAGACCACGTCCGGCCTGGTGCTCGACCGCAACGCGGTGGACGGCGCCGAGGTCACCCATTTCAAGATCACCGGCATCAGCAACGGCACGCTGTATCAGAACGATGGCGCCACGGCCATCCACAACGGCGACTTCATCACCTACGCCCAGGGCCATGCCGGCCTGAAGTTCACCGACAACGGCGGCGGCGACGGCAGCTTCACCGCGCAAGCGTCCCTCAGTGGTGTCGATGCCGGCCTGGGCGGCGCCCCGATCACCGCGACCATTTCCGTCGGCATCGGCGTGGCCGACGCCACGACCGACGAGGATACCGACTCCGGCGCCATCGCCATCACCCGCGGCGTCGGCCAGACCCACATCAAGATCAGCGGCATCAGCGGTGGCGCGCTGTACGCGGATGCCGGCTTCACCGCGCAAATCCACGCCGGCGACTTCATCGCGGCCGCCGGAGCGACCACCAACGTCTATTTCCGCCCCACACCCGACGCCACCAGTTCCGGCGCCTTTACCGCGCAAGGCGCCACCGCCGGCAACGATGGCGCACTGGTGGCCGGTACCGCGACATCCACGATCAGCATCAACCCGGTCAACGACGCCCCGGTGACCGGCGGCTTCGCCAATTTCAGCGCCACCGAACAGGGCGCCTCGGCCTACGTGATGAGCGGCTTCACCGTGTCCGACGTGGACGCGGCGACTTTCAACGGCGCCGTGCTGACCGTCTCGCAGACGGCTTATTACACCGGCGAATACCTCTCCATCGCCAACGTCAACAACGTCACCTACAACGCGGGAACCGGGGCCGTCACCTACAACGCCACCCAGGTCGCCACGGCGGCCGGCGGCAACGGCGGCGCCCTCCTCATCACCTTCAACGCCAGTGCCAACCAGGCCGCCGTGCGGGCCGTGGGCCGCTCCGTGGTGTTCTGGACCACCACGGATGACCCCACCGCCAGCAGCGCCACCCGCACCGTCCACATCGACTTCAGCGATGGCGGCAACACGGGTTCCGGCGGGGCACAGTCCGCCACCCAGGGCACGGAAACCCTGACCGTCACGGCGGTCAACGACCGACCCACCGCCACGGCGGGCGCCACGCTCGCCTATACGGAGAATGGCGCGGCGGCGGCCATCGACGCCGGCATCAACCTTGCCGATGTCGACGACACCCAGATCAGCGGGGCCACGGTGAGCATCAGCGCCGGGCTCACCACGGGCGACGTTCTCGGTTTCACCACGCAGAACGGCATCAGCGCCAGCTACAACGCCGCGACCGGCGTCCTCACCCTGAGTGGCGGCGCCAGCATCGCCCACTATCAGGCCGCCCTGCGTTCGGTGACCTATCACTCGACCTCCGACGACCCCACCGCGACCTCGGCCTCGCGCACGATCACCTGGACGGTGACCGACGCCAACGGCGATGGCGCCGGTGCCCAGACCAGCGCGGGCGCCACCAGCACGGTCAACATCACGGCGGCCAATGACGCTCCGGTGGTGCAAACCGCGCTGACGAACCGAACCGGCAGCACCGGCGTGCCCTTGAGCTTCGCGCTACCCGCCTCGGCGTTTTTCGATGTCGATAGCGGCGACGTGCTGACCTGGAGCGCCACTCGTGCCGATGGCGGCCCGCTCCCGGCCTGGTTGAGCTTCGACGCCGCCACCCGGACGTTCTCGGGCACACCGGGCGCCGCCGACGCAGGCATCTTGAACCTCAAGGTCACGGTCAACGATCCGCACGCGGCCAGCGCCGAACAGACCTTTTCCCTGCGCGTCGATGCGCCCCCACCACCCCCACCCCCGCCGCCACCACCACCACCGCCACCTCCCCCCGCGCCCCCACCGCCGCCTCCCCCACCCCCGCCGCCGCCCCCGGTGCCGGAACCGGTGCCGCTCGCGCCGCCCCCACCGCCCCCGCCTCCTCCCCCGCCCCCCTCGCACCCCGCGGGCGATACGGTGTCGCCTGGCGGCACCGGCTTTGTCGGTTTCGCCGCGCCCGGATCGGGGGGGCTCGCCGTGCTCAACCTCCCACCCGCGCAATCGTTCCAGGCCGGGGAAAGCGTCAGCTTCCAACTGCCGAGCGCCACCTTCGTGGTGTCCGGCGACAGCCCGCGACTGGCGGTGAGCGCACGCCTCGCCGACGGCCATTCCCTCCCCGCCTGGTTGTCGTTCGACCCGATCCACGGCGGCTTCCAGGGCATGCCGCCAACGGGATTCAGCGGAGAGTTGAAGATCGTCGTAATCGCCCGCGACGGCACCGGCAGGGAAGTCAGCACGACCTTCAACCTGGAAATTGGCGGCGCCCGGCCACGCGGCCATCTGGAGCGGGACAAGGCCATCTTCGCCCTCGGCCGCCCATCGCTCGCCGACCAGTTCGCGCGCCAGGACAAGGCCCGCGCGCTGCTTGAACACGCCGCCCGCGCCGCGCGCCCGCGCGCCGGCTGATCCGGCCCATCCATTGAACCAACGACAAGAACGACACACAGGAACCCGCCATGAACAAGACCGCTCCCCCCCGCTTCACCCGCCCCCTCCTGGCCACGGCCCTGGGCTTGGCCCTGGCCGGCTGCGCCGTCGCCCCGATGCCGTTCACCCAGGCCGAGCGCGCCGCTCGCGTGCAGGCCGACCAGGCGCGGCTGAAGGCGGAGCAGGAGGCGGTGACGGCGCCGCTCACCCTGGCCGATGCCGTGGCGCGCGCGCTGAAATACAACATGGAACATCGCCTCAAGATGATGGCCAGCGCCCTGGCCGCGAATCAGGCCGATCTCGCCAAATACGACCTGCTGCCGAGACTCACCGCGCAGGCCGGCTACAACCGGCGCGATTCCTACCCGGCCTCGTCCAGCATGGATGTCGCCACTGGCACCCAGTCCCTGGTGCCCTCGACTTCGCAGGAGAAGACCCGCGAGACCGCCGATCTCGCCCTCACCTGGAACATGCTCGACTTCGGCGTCAGCTACTGGCAGGCGCGGCAGCAAGGTGATCGCGCCCTCATCGCCGAGCAGCAGCGGCGCAAGACCGCGCAGACCCTGATCCAGAACGTGCGCCAGGCTTATTGGCTGGCGGCCGGCGCGCAGCAACTGGAGAGCCGGGTGGATGGCCTGTTGAAAGAAATCGACCTCGCCCTGAACGACAGCCGCAAGTCGCGCAAGGAACGCCTGAAACCCTCGCTGGACGCGCTCGCCTACCAGAAATCCCTGCTTGATCTGGTGCGCCAGCTGGAACCGATCCGCAATGAGCTGGCGCAAGCCCGGCCGCGCCTGGCCAGCCTGATGAATCTCGCCCCCGGCACGGCTTTCTCCCTGGCCGTGCCGGCCCGGCTGGAGCCCCCCGTGCTCGGCGCCAAGCCCGAGGCGCTGGAGGAACAGGCGCTGCTGAATCGCCCGGAATTGATCGAGGCGGATTACCAGGAACGCATCGGCGTGGCGGAAACCAAAAAAGCCCTGCTGCGCATCTTGCCCGGCATCGAATTGTCGGCCGGCGCGCACCGCGACGAAAACCGTTTCCTGGTGGACAAGAACTGGGCCGACGGCGGCCTGCGCCTGACCTGGAACCTGCTCGGCCTGCTCTCGGCGAAGCAATCCATGCATGCCGCCGAACAACAACTGGAAATCAGCCGCGCGCAGCGCCTGGCGCTGAACATGGCCATCCTCTCGCAGGTGCGTATCGCCTACCGCGACGTCGAGGGCAAGCTGCGCGAATACGGCATGGCCGACGAGGTCAACGAGGTCGATGCCGAGATCCAGGCAGCCACCCGCGCCGGCGCCGAATCCGGCGCGACCGACCGCATGCAGTTGATCCGCGCGGAAGCCGCCAGCGTGGTATCGGAGTTGCGCCGCTGGCAGTCGTATTCCAACCTCGCCCTGGCCTGGGCGCAGTTGAATGCCAGCATCGGCGTCGATGCCATGCCGGAGAAAGTGGCCTCGCATGAATTGCCCGCCCTCGCCGATGCGTTCCAGCGCCAAGCGCAAGCCAGCGCGAAACTGGCGGCGATTCCGGCCACGCGCCCCTGGTGGCAGCCGGCGCGGGCGCGCGGCGATGAGTGAACGCGCACTTTGCCTCGCGCTTTGCCTCGCGCTCCCCCTTGCCGCCCACGCCGAAGGCCGCGTCCGCGCGCAACTGGTCTCGCCCAACCAGACCACGCTTTCCACCGAAATCGCCGCGCGCCTGGCGGAACTGCCGTTCCGCGAGGGGCAGGCGTTCAAGGCCGGCGACACCCTGGCCAGCTTCGATTGCGCCTTGTTCACCGCGCAGCGCGATAAGGCCGAGGCCCTGGAGGAACTCGCGCGGCAGGGGCTGGAAACCGCGAACAAACTGCGTGAACGTGGCATGAACAGCGACATGGAATGGCATCAGGCAAAAGCGAAACTCAAGGAAACCGCCGCCGACGCCCAGGCCGCGCGCGCCACGTCCAGCCGCTGCGCGATCAGCGCGCCATTCGACGGCCGCGTCGCCCGCCTCGGCGTGGCGCAATACCAGTTCGTCACCGCCGGCACCCCGCTCATGGAAATCGTCGATACCCGCAAGCTGGAAGTGCAGGCCGTGGTGCCCTCCCACTGGCTGGCCTGGTTGCGCGCGGGCCACGCTTTTACCCTGCGTGTCGATGAACTCGGACGCGACTACCGCGCCCATGTGGCCCGTCTCGCCGCCCGCATCGACGCGGTCAGCCAGATGGCGCCAGTGGTCGGTGAAATCGAGAACCCCGGTTCGGAGCTGCTACCCGGCATGAGTGGCTGGGCGACCTTCCGTGGCAAACGCTGACGAGGCGTCGGCGGCCGACGCCGCCGCGCGGCTCGCCGCCCTGCTCCAGCTCGAACGGCGCGCGCGCGAGGCGGCCAATGTGGCCGAACTCGGCTTCGTCGCCCTCAACGAAACCCGGCAACTCCTGGATTACCGCCAGGCCGCGCTGTGGCTGCCGAACGAGCGCGGCAACGCGCGCCTGGCACTGTCCGGCCTGCCCCGCGCGGAAACCGACGCGCCCTACGGCCAGTGGCTGCAACGGGTGTTCCGCAAGGTTTTTGGTGCCCAGGACAAGGCCGCCCGCGTGAGCGCGGAAAGCCTGCCTGGCGACCTCGCCGAGGATTGGCCGCAATGGCTGCCCGCCCACGCTCTGCTGCTGCCCCTGGCGCGCGCGGAAAATCGCCTGGGCTGGCTGCTGCTGGCGCGCGAACAGGACTGGGACGGCGCCGAGATCGCCCTCGCGGAAGAACTGGCCCATGCCTATGGCCATGCCCTGGCGCTGCTGGCGCGGCGGCCGGCGGCCTGGCGGCGCGCCCTCGACGGCGGCGGCGCGCGCCGCGCCCTGGCCTGGTTGGCGGCGGCGGGTGCCGTGCTGGGTGTCGGCCTGATTCCGGTGCCGCTGTCCACCCTGGCGCCCGCCGAAGTGGTGGCGAAATCGCCGTTCCTGGTGCGCGCGCCGATCGAGGGCGTGATCGACCACTTCGAGGTGCGCCCAAACCAGCCGGTCAAGGCCGGCCAGACGCTGTTCGAGTTCGACACCACCAGCCTGCGCAATCGCAGAAGCCAGGCCGGCGGCGCCCTGGCGGTGGCCTCGGAAGAGTTCCGCCAGGCCGCGCAACTGGCCGTCACCAACGACAAGGGGCGCCTGGACATGGGCGTGCGCCAGGGCGAAATGGCCAATCGCGCGGCGGAAGTGCGCTATTCGCAACAGTTGCTGGAACGCGGCCGGGTGCGGGCGCCGCGCGACGGCGTGGTGATCTTCGGCGACCCCGCCGACTGGATCGGCCGCGCCGCGCGGGTGGGTGAAAAAATCCTGGAAATCGCCGATCCGGAACAGATGGAATTGCTCATCCACCTGCCGCTGGGCGACGCCATTCCTCTGGAAACCGGTGCCCGCGTCGAGCTGTTTCTCACGGTGGCGCCCCAGACCCGCTACCCCGCCGTGCTGGAATACGCCGCCTACCGCGCCGAGGCGCTGCCGGGCGGCGGCATGGCCTATCGCCTCAAGGCCCGCTTCAGCGGCGACCGGCCCACCCGCATCGGCCTGGCCGGCACCGCCAAACTGTACGGCGCGCCGGTGCCCCTGGCCTATTACGTGTTCCGTCGCCCGCTGGCGGCGCTGCGGCAATGGTTGGGCTGGTAACCCTGCCGCCGCTACGCCAGGATCTCGCTCTCTACCCCGGCGAGCCCGAAGCGGACGGTAGCCCGACCTGGACCCTGCACGACCCGGCCGCGAATCGTTTCTACCGGATCGGCTGGGCGGCCTTTGAAATCCTCTCGCGCTGGAGCCTGGGCAACGCGGAACAGGTGGCGCGCGCGGTGCGGGAACAAACCACGCTGCAAAGTGACGCGGAAGCGGTGCTCGATCTGGCCGAGATGCTGCGCCACAGCCATCTCTGCCAGGCAGGCACGGCCGTCGATAGCCTGCGTCTGGCGCGAACACTGGGCGACAGCCGCAAACACTGGGCGAAATGGCTGCTGGAACACTACTTGTTCTTCCGCGTGCCGCTGTGGCGGCCGCTGCGATTGCTGCGCGCGCTCACGCCCCGGGTGGGCTGGGCCTACGCGCGCGGCTTTCACCTCACCCTGGCGATGCTGTTGCTGGCCGGCCTGTATCTGGTCTCGCGGCAGTGGGACGCCTTCATTCATTCCTTCAGCGCGTTCGACCACTGGAGCGGCTACCTCGGCCTGGGGCTGGCGCTGACCTTCTCCAAGGTATTGCACGAATTCGGCCATGCCCTCACCGCCACCCGTTACGGTTGCAAGGTGCCGACCATGGGGGTGGCGTTCCTGGTGATGTGGCCGATGCTCTACACCGACGTCAACGAGGCCTGGAAACTGCCCTCGCGGCGCCTGCGCCTGCGTATCGCCGGCGCAGGCATCGCCACGGAACTGGCGCTGGCGGTGCTGGCCACCTTCTTGTGGAGCTTTCTGCCGGAGGGGCCGTTGAAGGCGGCCGCGTTCATGCTCGCCACCAGCACCTGGCTGGTGACCCTGGCCATCAATGCCAGCCCGTTCATGCGTTTCGACGGTTACTTTCTCTTGTGCGACTGGATCGGCATCGACAACCTGCACGCACGATCCTTCGCCTTCGGCCGCTGGTGGCTGCGCGAGCGGCTGTTCGCCCTGGGCGCGCCGGCGCCGGAAGCGGCGTCGCGCGGCCGTCAACACTTCCTGGTGGCCTTCGCCCATGCCACCTGGCTGTATCGCCTGATTCTGTTCCTGGGTATCGCGCTGCTGGTCTACCACTTTTTCTTCAAGGCGCTGGGCATCTTCCTCATGCTGGTGGAACTGGGCTGGTTCATCGTCCGGCCACTGGCGATGGAGGCGGGCGTCTGGTGGCAATCACGAGAGGCGATCATGAAACATCCTCGCTCATGGGCCACGCTGGCCCTGTTCACGGCGCTTGCCGCCCTGCTCGCCCTGCCCTTGCAAACCACGCTGCAAGCCCCCGCCATGCTCACCCTGGAAGCGCACCAGGCCATCCGTGCGCCGCTGGCCGGTGTCCTGCAAGCCGCGCCGCCGCGCGTCGGCCAGGCCGTGCGCCAGGGCGAGGCGCTGTTCCACCTGCGTTCGCCCGATACCGATTTTCAGCTCGCCCACGCGCGCCTGCGGGAACAACCACTACGCCTGCAACAGGAGCGGCAGGCGCTGGATGAGAGCCTGCGCCGCCAGGGCGGCGTCATCGGCAAACGCCAGGAGGAGGCGGCCGGCTCCATCCAGGCCTGGAGCCGCGAACAGGCTCGGCTGACGATCAACGCGCCACTCGCGGGTGTGGTACTGGAGGTGAACGACCAACTCAACATGGGCGGCTGGGTGGCGGCCGACGAATGGCTGGCCTTCGTCGGCCAGCCGCGCGGCGCGCGAGTCGAGGCCTACATCGAGGAGGCCGACCTGGAACGCCTGCGCCCGAACGCGCGCGCGCGCTTCGTCCCGGAAACCCCGGAATGGCCCGTGTTTCAGTGTCGCCTGGCGGAGATCGACCGCAGCAATGCCGCCATCCTGGAACACCCGGCCCTGGCCATGCCGAATGGCGGCACCCTGGCGGTGAAGGGCGATGGCCGCGATGGCCGCGATGGACTGATTCCCGCCGCCAGCCACTTCCGCGCGCGTCTCGACCGGTGCGACCCGGCCATCGCGCCGCCGCGCGAGTTGCGCGGCACCGCGCATATCGAGGCCGAACGCTCCAGCCTGTCGGCGCGCTGGTGGCGCGCCGCGCGGGCGCTGTTGCAGCGGGAGACGGGGTTCTGAGCGGGGGGTAATATCGCCGCATATCTCTTACCGGAGCGCGCCATGACCCCCCTGATTTCATTCCGTATGTTCCTCCTCGGCCTGCTCGCCGGCCTGATGCTGATCGCGCCGGCCCGCGCGGCGGAGAACGAGAAAAATACCTATGACCAGGAATCCATCGTGAAGGAGGCCAAGGAATTCTTCGGCGAAGCCACCGAAGGCCTGGCCAAGGTCATCGAGAAAGCCTTCCAGGAACAGGGGCGGCCGGTGGGCTACATCAAGGGCGAGGAACTCTCCGCCGCCGTCACCGTGGGGCTGAGTTACGGCAAGGGCGACCTGAAACTCAAGAGCGGCGAGACGGCAATGGTGTTCTGGCAAGGCCCGTCGATCGGTTTCGACCTCGGCTTCAACGCCTCCAAGGTGTTCACCCTTGTCTACAACCTGCCATCCAGGAACGCGATCTACCAACGCTTCCCCGGCGTCGACGGCAGTCTCTACTGGATCGCCGGGGTCGGCATGAACTACCAGCGCCGCCAGGACATCGTGCTCGCCCCCATCCGCCTCGGCGCCGGTTGGCGCACCGGCGCCAGCGTCGGCTATCTGCATTACACGCGGGAACGCAGCTACCTCCCCCTGTAAACGACAAGCGCCCCTGGTCGGGGCGCCTGCTCCACGGGTCGGCGGAGGTGAAGTCTTTATGCCGCCCGGCGCGCCTCCATGAACTCGGCCAGGATGGGAGAACAAATCACTTCCAGAGACAGGCGCAGCTTGCCGCTGGGGATCACCATCGTGGTCGGGCGCGACATGCGGGCGCCGGGAATGCGCTTGAGCAGGGAAGGAAAGTCGTAACGCTTGCGGTCGCGGAAATGGATGATGCAGATCGACTCCTCCGCCACCGGCACATCGCGCGCGATGAACGGGTTGGAGGTATCCACCAGCGGCATGCGCTGGATGTTGATGTCGGTCAGGCCAAACTGCGGGACGATGTAATGGAGGTAGTCGTCCATGCGGCGCAGGATGGTTTCCACCGATTCTTCGGGCGAACAGAGGCCCTTGCTGCAATCGCGGTGAATCTTCTGAATCCACTCCAGATTGATGGCCGGCGCCACGCCGATCAGCAAATCCACATGCTGTGCCACGTCGATGCCCCTGCCCCCGGAGCGGCGGTCGATTTCCGGCGGAAAGTGTCTCGAATCGACGCGGCGGCGAGTCCAGGTGTTGGCCATCAGGCCGCCATGCTGGCCTTCGTAAAACAGCAGATCGCTACCCGACGGCAAGGGCTTCCACTCCGTGAACTCGCCGGCCTGCACGCCAAGTTCACGCGCATGGTCGACGCTGTGCGCGTACTGGCGATAGATGCCGCCGCCGCATTCGCCGTAGGTCTTGAAAAAAGACTCCAGTTCCGGGAAATGATTGCATTCCGGCCCGAACCAGGAGAAACGACGGCCGCTGCCGCGCGCTTCATCGAGCAACGCGGTGAACTGCCGCTCGGTATAACGCCGAAAACCGTCGCCGTGGACGATGGCGGGCGTCAAACCGAGGCGCTGAAAAATGAACTTGAAGGCGTGGCGAACCGTGGACAGGCCGGCACCGGCGGAACCGGTCACGGCGACGATGGGATGCTGCTTGGACATGGTTGGCTTCTCCCCCGATGGGCCAAAAATTACAAGGACATGACGGTCGGAGTGTAGCCGAAGCGCCGTCTGTCGCGCGGATCGGCGGCCTGTCGGGCTACCATAGGCATCCCGTTTGCCCGAACCTTCCCCCATGCCCCAACAAGACCTTATCCGCCTGTCCAAACTCATGTCCGAACGCGGCATCTGCTCGCGCCGCGAGGCCGACGCCTATATCGCGAAAGGCCAGGTATACGTCGATGGCCAACGCATCAGCGAACTCGGCACACGGGTGGCTCCGGACTGCGAGATCAGGCTGGCGACCGAGGCCAGCCAACAGCAACAGGCGCGCGTCACCGTGCTCCTGAACAAACCCATCGGCTTCGTATCGGGGCAGCCGGAACCCGGCTACACCCCCGCCGTCACCTTGATCCTTCCGGAAAATCTCTGGTCGGAAGGCGGCGGCCCGGCCTTCCAGCCCGCTCACATCAAGGGACTGGCCCCGGCCGGCCGCCTCGACATCGACTCCACCGGCCTGCTGGTGATGACCCAGGACGGCCGCGTCGCCAAGCAACTCATCGGCGACGACTCCGAAGTCGAAAAGGAATACCTGGTGCGCGTGGAGGGCAACCTCGACCAGCAAGGCATGAAACTGCTCAACCACGGCCTCTCGCTCGACGGCCAGAAACTGCGCCCCGCCCAGGTCGCCTGGCAGAACGAGGACCAGTTGCGCTTCATCCTCAAGGAAGGCCGCAAACGCCAGATTCGCCGCATGTGCGAACTGGTCGGCCTGCGCGTGGTCGGCCTCAAGCGGGTCCGCATCGGCCGCATCATGCTGGGCCATCTGCCGCTGGGAAAATGGCGCTATCTGCGGGGGGACGAGGGGTTCTGACCTGGATTGTGGGCGCGGCGCGGGCTCACGATGCCGCGAGCGCGCGCTTGCGCTCCTTGGTATAGCGCCACCAGGGCAGCGGCGGCTCCCCGCCCATGAAGCGGGTGGCGGCGATGAAGGTATCGAGCAGACACGGGTCATACATGACCCCGGCCCGCGCGCATAGCTGCTGGTAAAGGAGGTAGGGATCTTGCCCTTCGAGTTGCGCGGGGGACTGGATGCCCAGTTGACCAAGGTACGCCGCCACGGCCGGGCCGATGTTTGGAATGTCTTCCAGAATCCGCGCCTGTGCCGCCGATTTCGCCTTCTTCATGTTCCTGATCTCCCCCGATAAATGGACGCCGCCACGCGAACGTTACATCAGGCGCGGTTTATGGCCGTGGCCGATTACTCTATTTCCCGCAGTTGCAGGTGCCGTAGGAGCGGGCTTGCCCGCGATAGAACGCGGCCATTCGCGGGCAAGCCCGCTCCTACGAGTGACGTTTCCACTCACCCCGCGGGTGAAGCGAACAATCACCGGTCATGCCTTTGCCCACGCAGCTTTCGAGCGTTTTGCGTATGACCAACCGCAGTTTCCAGGATTACTCCACTCCCCACGCCTCCAGAAACTCGAACCAGTGCTCGGCGCCGATTTCTTCCAGGCTGGAACGAACCAGGGCAATCTCCTGTTCGTACTGGGCGGCGGTGAGGGCGCCGCGCATGCGCTGGAAGCGCAGGTAGACCAGCCAGGTGTTGACCACGTCGGTCTCGCAGTAGTCGCGAATGGCGGCGATTTCACCACGCTCATAGGCGGGCCAGACGGCGGAACCGTCCATGCCGAGTTTGCCGGGAAAGCCGTAGAGCTTGGCGAGATCGTCCAGCGGGGCGTTGGCGCGGCCGGAGAACATGGCGATCACGTCCATCAGGTCGAGGTGGCGGGTGTGGTAGCGGTTCAGGTAATTGTTGTATTTGAAGTCACGATCATCATCGCCCCAATCCCAGTATTTCGGCGCGGTGACGCCGTGCAGCATGGCGCGGTAGTGCAGCACCGGAAGGTCGAAGCCGCCGCCGTTCCAGCTCACCAGTTGCGGGGTGTATTTCTCGATGCCGTCGAAGAAGCGCTGGATGATCTGGGCTTCAGTGGCATCCGGCTCGGAAAGCGAGAACACGCGGAAGCGGTCACCCTCGCGCAGGGTGCAGGAAATGGTCACCACGCGCTGCAAATAATGCGGCAGGAAGTCGGAACCGCCGGTCTGCTGGCGACGCATGAGGAAGGCCATTTCTCCGACCTCATGGTCGCTGGCTTCCGGGCCGACCTTGTGGAGGCGACGCAACCCGGCGATGTCGGGAATGGTTTCGATATCGAAGACGAGAACGGGGGTCATGGTGAGGGGGCGTAAAATTCGGGCAATTCTATCCGCTTTACCTCCGCCACCTCCCTCCCCGCTTTTCCATGCACACCCGCTGGCATTTTTCCGATTCCGATGCGATCTGGCTGGCCCAGGCGCTGGCCTTTGTCGCCCGCGCGGAACGTGAGGCGCTGGCGGCGCGCGGCGAGTTTCACATCGTGCTGGCGGGCGGCGACACGCCGCGTGATGTCTACGCTGCGCTGGCGCGGGAGACGCACGACTGGCCGCGCTGGCGGGTCTGGTTCGGCGACGAGCGCTGCCTGCCGGCCGGGCATCCCGAGCGCAACAGCACGATGGCCGGCGCGGCCCTGCTCGATCACGTCCCGATTGCCGCCGTGCATGCCATCCCCGGCGAACGCGGCGCGCTGATGGCCGCCGTGCTCTACGACGGGGAACTGGACGGGGTGGGCGATTTCGACCTGGTGATTCTGGGCCTGGGCGAGGATGGCCATACCGCCAGCCTGTTCCCCGGCCGCGTGTTCGAGCATGAGCCGGATGTCCTGCCGGTATTCGACGCGCCGAAGCCGCCGCCCGAGCGCGTCAGTCTTTCCGCCGGCCGTCTTTCGCGCGCCCGCCATGCCCTTTTTCTGGTGCGCGGCACGGCCAAGCGCGATGCCCTGCTGCGCTGGCGCGCGGACGCCGCCGCTTTGCCGCTCATTCCCGCCGCGACCATCCGCCCCGAAGCGGGTGTGGATGTGTTGCTGGCCCCCGATCTCTCAACTCCTGGAGTCTTCCCATGAAAACCGCTTTGCTCGCCCTGACGGCGCTCGCCACTTCCGTATACGTCGCACAGCGACGCTCGACGCCCCCCTCCCCCCCGGGGGGAGGGGCTGGGGGTGAGGGGAACGGGCATGGCATGAGGCGTTCATTCATCGTGGCCACCTTGATCGCCATGCCCGTTCTCTCAACTGCCCAAGCGGCGGAGGAACGCCGTTCCACCGCCGCCGATCAGACCGCCCTGGCGGTGACCATCTACAACGGCGACCTGGCGCTGGTGAAGGACGCGCGCCGGATCAAGCTGGGCGGCGGCGAGAACCTGCTGGCCTGGCGCGGCGTGTCGGCGCGCATGCAGCCGGAAACCGCACTGTTGCGCAGCCTGGACGGCCGGAAACTGACCCTGCTGGAACAGAACTTCGATTTCGATCTGCTCACTCCACAAAAGCTGCTGGAAAAATCCGTGGGCGAGGCGGTGCGGGTGATCCGCGCGCAGCCGGTCACCGGTGTGGAATATGCCGAGCATGCCAGCGTGGTGGCGGCCAATGACGGCGTGGTGTTGCAGTTCAGCGACCGGGTCGAGGCTGGAAACCTCGGCGGCCCCCCCGGCCGCATCGTCTTCTCCCGCGTGCCGGCGGATCTGCGCGACCATCCCACGCTTTCGATGCTGTTCAGGAGCGACGCCCCCGCCGCCACCGCGTATCAGGGCGGCACCGAACATGGGCTGGAACTGTCCTATCTCACCGGCGGCCTGACCTGGAAAGCCGACTATGTCGCCGAACTCTCCGCCCAGGAGGACAGCATCGACCTCAACGGCTGGGTGACGCTCACCAATACCAGCGGCACGGCGTACCTCAACGCGCGCCTGCAACTGGTGGCCGGCGAGGTGAACCGCGCGCAAACGGAACGACCGCGCGCGCCGGTGATGATGAAGGCGCTGGCGATGGCCGACGCCGCGCCGCAGATGCAGGAGGAAAGCCTGTTCGAGTACCACCTCTACACCCTGGATCGCAACACCACCCTGGGGGACAAGCAGACCAAGCAGGTCGCCCTGCTGTCCGCGCAGAAAGTGGCGGTGGAGAAAGAATTCCGTCTGGTCGGCGGCGACTGGTACTACCACGGCCAGTATGGCGACCTCGGCAGGAAGCTGAAACCGGGCGTGTTCATGCAATTCGCCAACAAGGGCGAGAAGGGCGATGGCCTTGGAATTCCCCTGCCCAAGGGCGTGGTGCGGGTCTACAAGAAAGATTCCAGCGGGCGCGCGCAATTCATCGGCGAAGACCGCATCGACCATACCGCCAAGGGCGAGATGGTGAAACTGAAGCTGGGCGAGTCCTTCGACATCACGGCCGACAAGAAACAGACCGATTTCCAGAAACTGGCCGCCGGTTTCAACGCGCGCGGCGGCATGATCGAATCCGGCTACCAGATGGAAATCCGCAACGCCAAGCGCGAAAAGGTCGTGGTCACGGTGATCGAAAACATCCCCGGCGAATGGCAGATGCTCCAGGAAAGCCACCCGCACAAACGGGAAAGCGCCAACAGCGCCATCTGGGAAGTGGCGGTGCCGGCGGAAGGCAAGGCCGTGCTGAACTGGCGGGTGCGGGTGAAGTACTGATAGGGTTGCTTGAGTTCACTCAGTTAGCGCCGGCGTCCCCGCTGGCGTTTTTTCTCGCGTGGTGGATGCGGCATGGAGCCAATGGAAAACATCATCGAGTCCCTGGCCGATTACGGCTGGTGCGTGGTTCCCGGATTTCTCCCCGAAGCCGAAACGGCGGCATTGCGGGTGGAGTGCCTGCTACCCCATGCGGCCGGCGCCTTCCATGCCGCCGGTATCGGGCGCGGCCAGGCGCGGATACGTTCTGAGATTCGCGGCGATCACGTCCTCTGGGTGGAGGAAATCAAAGCCGGCCCGGCGCTACGCGCCATGTTGGAACGGTTCGAGACGCTGCGCCGGGAAGTGAATCAAGCGCTGTTCCTCGGCCTGCTCGATCTGGAAACGCATTTCGCCGTGTATCCCCCTGGCGGCGGCTACCAGCGCCATCTCGACCGCTTCCGCGACGACGACCGGCGCAGCCTGACCGTCATCCTCTATCTCAACGAACCGGACTGGAGCGAGGAAGACGGCGGCCAGTTGCGCTTCTGGCCCGACCCGGACGCCGCGCCGCTGGAAATTCCGCCGGCCGGCGGCACCCTGGTGACCTTTCTCTCCGACCGCTTCTGGCATGAGGTTCTGCCCGCCAACCGGCAACGCCTGTCGCTGACCGGCTGGTTCCGCCGCCGCTGATCTCTGGAGGAGATCCGCTCGCGGGCCGATTGCCACGATAGCTGCGGTAGTGACGTCGGCGCTTCGTGGTTGCCGTGATCGCGCCGCGAGCGGCGCTCCTACCTTGGGGCCAGCCGCCTATTTAAGACGCCGGCAAGGATGCCGACGCTACAACTCTGTTCCCTTCTCTTCCCTGAGTTGCAGCCGCCACATCGCGGCATAGCGTCCGTTCGCCGCCAGCAGCACGGCGTGGCTGCCGCGTTCGGCGACGCGGCCGCCTTCCAGTACAAGGATTTCATTGGCATCCACTACCGTCGAAAGACGATGGGCGATGACCAGGGTGGTGCGGTTTTCGGCGATGCGCGCGAGTTCCTCGCCGATGGCCTGTTCCGTGGCGGTATCAAGCGAGGAGGTGGCTTCGTCGAACACCATGATGGGCGGATTTTTCAGGATGGCGCGGGCGATGGCCACGCGTTGTTTTTCCCCACCGGAAAGTTTCAGGCCGCGTTCGCCAACCACGGTGTCGTAGCCATCCGGCAGGCTGACGATGAAGCGGTCGAGGCTCGCCGCGCGCGCGGCTTCCAGCACTTCCGCGCGAGAGGCATCGGGACGGCCGTAGGCGATGTTGTGGTAGAGGCTGTCGTTGAACAGCACGGTGTCCTGGGGAACCATGCCAATGTGTTTTCTCAGGCTGGCCTGGGTGACGGCGCGGATGTCCTGGCCGTCGATCAGGATGCGCCCGGCGGTGACTTCAAAGAAACGGAACAACAGGCGCGACAGCGTCGATTTCCCCGCTCCGCTGGCGCCGACCACGGCCAGCGTGCGGCCGACCGGGATGGTGAAGCTGACTTCTTCCAGGATCGGCCGGCGCGGATCGTAGGCGAAGCCGACCCGCTCGAAGCGCACCTCGCCCCGTTCCACCCGAAGTTCGCGCGCGTCCGGCGCATCGACGATCTCCGGCGGCCGCCGTAGCAGGCCGAACAGTTTTTCCATGTCGGTGAGCGCGTTGCGGATTTCCCGGTAAATGGTGCCGAGGAAGTTGAGCGGAATGAATAACTGGATCAGGTAGGCGTTGACCAGCACCAAATCGCCCAGGGTCATGCTTTTGTCCGCCACCCCCTGGGCCGCCAGCCCCATCATGGCGGTGACGCCGATGGCGATGATGAAGGCCTGGCCGGCGTTGAGCCAGGCCAGGGAAATCTCGCTTTGCACGGTGGCGTCCTCGGCGCGGCGCAGATCGGCTTGCAGACGGTCGGACTCGTATTGCTCGTTGTTGAAGTACTTCACCGTCTCGTAGTTGAGCAGGCTGTCCACCGCGCGCGCGTTGGCGCGCGAGTCGCTCTCGTTCATGGCGCGGCGGAATTGCAGGCGCCAGTTGGTGATGGCGATGGTGAAGGCGAGGTAGACCGCCAGAGTGAGTAGTGTGATGCCGCCGAACCAGGGGTCGTATTTGGCGAACAACACCCCGGCCACCATGAGGATTTCCAGCAGCGTGGGGCCGATATTGAACAGGGTGAAGTTGATGAGAAAACGGATCGAGCGCGCGCCGCGCTCGATGTCCACGGCGATGCCGCCAGTGCGGCGTTCCAGGTGGAAGCGCAGGGATTGCGCGTGCAGGTGTTTGAATACGTCGTGAATGGCGCCGCGCATGGCGCGTTGCAGCACCCGCGCGAAGATCGCGTCGCGCAGTTCGGTGAAGGCGGTGTTGCCGAACCGGAGCAGGCCGTAGAGAACGACGAACAGGAGGGGCGCGGCCAGAGCGGAAGCGTCGACGTGTCCCACCCGGTCGACGATTTCCTTCAACACCAGCGGCACCGAGACATTCGCCAGTTTGCCGCCCAGCAGCAATACGAACGCCGCCAGCACCCGCCCCTTGTAGCGCCAGACATAGGGCGCCAGCGACCACGCCGCGCGCCACTGGCCGGCGGAGGTGTGGGCGGTCATGGAATCGGAACGGGCGTGGTCGCGGGCCATTGGTGAATTTATGCGTGAGGCGCCAGCGAAGTAACCGGCCCGCCGCCGAAACGCGTTTGAATATTGCGCCAGCGTATCCATCGCTGTAGCGCCGGCATCCTTGCCGGCGTCTTTGAAACAGCCGGCTGGCCCTGAAGGATACCGCCCCTGCGGGACATAAAGCCGGCGCTACATAGGCGCAGCCTCACGCCCTCACATGCTCGCCGGCCGATCCAGCGGGGTATGCCAGTGGTCGTCGTCAGCCGGTTCCGGGTTGAACCAGTTGAGCTTGGCGTGCAGGCTGACCACGCTGCCGACGATAATCAGGGTCGGCGGTTTCAACTCGGCCCTGGCGGCGAGCGCGGGCAGGCTGTCCAGCGTGCCGACAACGGTTTTCTGGTTCAGCGTGGTGCCCTGTTGCACGATGGCCATCGGCGTATCACCAGGCATGCCGTGCTTCTTCATCTCGTCGCACAGCGTCACCAGCCCTTTCAGCCCCATATAGATGACGATGGTCTGGCGCGGCCGGCAGAGCATGTCCCAGTCCAGATCCATGCTGCCATCCTTGAGATGGCCGGTGACCAGAATCAGGGCCTGGGCATGGTCGCGGTGGGTGAGCGGAATGCCGGCGTAGGACGCCACGCCTGCCGCCGCCGTCACCGCCGGCACCACCTGGAACGGCACGCCATGTTCGCGCAGGGTTTCGATTTCCTCGCCGCCCCGCCCGAAGATGAACGGGTCGCCGCCTTTCAGACGCAGCACCCGTTTGCCCTCCTTGGCCAGACGCACCAGAACCATGTTGATTTCATCCTGCGGCACGGCGTGGTTGTCGCGCTCCTTGCCGACATAGAAACGGTCGGCGTCGCGCCGGCACATGTCCAGGATGGGGGGGGAAACCAGGCGATCATAGACCACCACGTCGGCCTGCTGCATCAGGCGCAAGGCGCGGAAGGTGAGCAGATCGGGGTTGCCCGGGCCTGCGCCGACCAGATAGACCTCGCCGGTCGCGGGCGCGGTGCCCTCGGCGTCCAGCATGGCCTGGAGACCGGCCTCGGCTTCCTGCTCGCGCCCGGAGAAAACCATTTCCGAGATGGGCGATAGAAAGGCCTTCTCCCAGAACTTGCGCCGCTGGTCCGTGCTGTCGAACCTGCCGCGCACCGCTTTCTTGAATCGCCCGGCCAATCCGGCCAGACGGCCGTAGGCGGCGGGAATCAGGGTCTCCAGGCGGGCGCGCAGCAGACGCGAGAGCACCGGCGCCTCGCCACCGCTGGATACCGCCACCATGACCGGCGAGCGGTCGATGATGGAAGGCATGATGAAGGAACACACCTCCGGCTTGTCCACCACGTTCACCGGAAGATGGCGGGCACGCGCGGCGTCATGCACGGCGCGGTTCAGGGCATCGTCCTCGCTGGCGGCGAACACCACATCCATGCCATCCAGTTGTTTTTCCTGGAAAGCGCTTTCGATATGAATCAGTCGGTCAGCGCCAGCCAGTTCCTTGAAAGCGTCGGACAACACGGGAGAAACCGCGTGCACCCAGGCGCCCGCATTGAGCATGAGCGAGGCCTTGCGCGCGGCGGTGTCGCCACCGCCCACCACCAGCCCCTTGCGGCCTCGCAGGTCGAGGAAAATCGGTAAGTAATCCATGTTTCAGAAAGTCCAATAGGCGTCGGGAGGCCCGCTGGCGGGCCGAAATACGCACCAAGCGTCGAGATTCGGCCCACCAGCGGGCCTCCCACGGATCAGGAACCGCAGCCGCCGCCACTGCCACAACCGCCACAGCCGCCGCTGCTGGCGCCACCGGTGCTGCAACCGCCGTTTTGCGCGCTGGCCTTCATGAACACAAAACGGTGTTCGCCGGGGGAGACTTCAGAGAAATCGACGGTGACGTCATCCAGCATCGCCGCGCTTTCGGCGTTGACCAACAAGGTCACGCCCCAGGAATCAACGAGGGTGTCGTTGGTTCGCTCGTCGTCGAAGCCCATGCCGAATTCCAGCATTCCGGCCGGGTTGACGCGCGCGGCGATGCGCAGGGCCATGTTCTCGGCGCCGCCTTCCTGGGCGGAGGCACGGACTTGCTCGGCGGCTTCCTTGGTCAAGCTGATCATGATTCATTTCCTTACAGAGATGGGGTCGTGCCCCGGTTTCATAACAGTCCGGCCGGAACCGCTAGGCGGCCAGGCGATTGGGTGATCCGGATCGCGCGCGCGCCATTTCCAGGAAAGGGGCGATCCAGCCTTGCTCACCGGTTCCGCGACGATGGCAGTAGGCGGCGAGCAGATTGCGATACACATAGCCGTCACGCTGGCCGTCGATACCGTGCCCGCGTTTCACCTGGTATGCGTAATTAAGGCCGGGCGGCAGGTTTTCCAAGTGCGAGTAGTGAAATTCGTGCGCCGGGAGGGTTGTTTTCCGTGGCGCCCAGGGTGCGTGGTCCGTCTCCACCACCTCGGCATAGCCTCGGCCCACGGGACGGGCGGCCATGACCACATCTCCGGGCAGCACTCCGACCATCTCGCCGTGGCGTTCGCCCCAGCGAATCGAGCGCGCCAGGAACATGAGACCGCCACACTCGGCATATACGGGGAGCCCGGCTTCAATCTGACGCGCGATATCCGCGCGCAGGCCGGCATTGGCAGCCAACGCCTCAATGAACATCTCGGGGAAACCACCGCCCAGCAGGAGGCCATCCACCACCGGCAAGCGGGTATCTTCCAGACAATCCAGGGGAATCAATTCGACACCGGCCTGCGCCAGCGTATCGAGATCCTCCTGATAGTAGAAACCGAAGGCGCGGTCATGCGCGTAGGCGATACGCAGCCCGCCCCGTTTCGCCCGTATCGGCGCCGGTGGACGCAGAGTTGCCCTGGCCTGGCCGGCGATCTGCAACAGACGGTCGATATCCACCTGCGCGTCGATCAGGCTGGCAATGGCTTCGATGCGGGCGTCCGCCTCGGCCGCCTCATTTCCCGGCACCAGGCCAAGATGGCGCTCGGCGATGGCCATTTGCTCGCTCTTGTAGACCACGCCCAGGATCGGCACATCGGTATAGCGCGCGATCACCTCGCGCAGCTTGCCTTCATGGCGTGGCCCACCCACCTTGTTGAGAATGATTCCGGCGATATTCACGGCCGGATCGAAGGCCTGATAGCCCAGAATCAAGGGCGCGATGCCACGCGTCATGCCGATGGTGTCCAACACCAGAACCACTGGCGCGCCCAGCAGCTTGGCGAGCGCGGCGTTGCTGTTGGAACCTTCCACGTCCATGCCGTCGTACAGGCCCTTGTTGCCCTCGATCAGACTGATGTCCACCTCGCCGGCATGGCGCGCGAACAAGTCCTCGATCTCGGCCTCGCGCATCATGTGGAAGTCCAGGTTGTAACTGGCGCGACGGGCCGCCAGCCCATGCCAGATCGGATCAATGTAATCCGGGCCCTTCTTGAAGGCCTGCACCTTCAACCCGCGATTCGACAGGGCGCGGCAGAGCCCCAGCGTCAGCGTGGTCTTGCCCGAGGATTTATGGGCGGCGGAGAGGTACAAGTGAGGCATGGCGAAATTTTACCGTCGTGAAAGCAAAAAGCCGACAAAGTTAGTCGGCTTTTTGCAATTACAGGCCAGGCTCTGTTCAATCCGTGCTTCTGCGGGCCTGCAGGGTCTGGAAATCGTCCTGCGGCATGAATTTGAACACCCGTACCGCAACCACGGTCAAGGTGAAGGTGACACCGACACCACCCAGGCCCAGCAGCCATTCATAGATGCCAGGATGGTAGGCATTGACCACACCGTCATAGAAACTGCTCTGGACTTCATGGCCCGGGAACATCACCAGCGGGAAAGCCTGCCCCCCGACGATGGTGACGTACATCTGCGCGACACCGCCCAGGATCACCAGGAAGGGAGCCAGGAAACAGAAGCACATGGACTGCGCGTCCTTGGAACGGGGCATGAACAACAGAATCAAGGGCACGATGCCGCCAATGACCACCTGGCCCACCCAGAACACCTTGGTGTAGATGCCGCCGTCGAGCAGGATGAAGCGCTCGAATTCCCACTGTTTGGCGAAGTAGAGGTTGGTCAGGTGGAAGACGATGGTGAAGTACAGCGATGCGCCGACGAAGACCGCCAGCAGATTCTTCATGCGCCGACGCACACCTTCATCCAACCTGAGACCGTTCCAGCGGTACATGGACGACTGCACCACCATGAAGATCGCGAGACCGTAGGCGAACGACATGATGACGAACATCGGCGCCATCAATGCCGAGTTATACCCGGCGCGCGCCACGAGGAAGCCGAAGATGGAACCGGTGGCTGTGGTCAGCGACAAGCGCCAGAAGAACGCCATGTAACCGACCGGCTTTGACCATGCCTTCAACTTGCGATCCATCAGGGTGATCAGGTACAGCCCCACAATGGCGAAGAAACCGTTGTAGAAGATCATGTTCCAGGCAAAGATGGACTTGAAGTTGTACTGGGTCATGGCCACGACCAGGCGATCCGGGCGTCCCAGGTCGAGCACGAGCACGGCAAGGCCACCCGCCAGCAACGCCAGTGCCAGCATGCCGGACAGGGGCGCGCGGGACTTGTAGACCTGCTTGCCGAATACCGATCCGATCGAGGCCACGTTGAGCGCGCCCGAGGCGGCTACGATCAGGAACACGGCGAACACATGCGGCAAGCCCCAGACGATCTGGTTGTTCATCCCGGTGAGGATGTGGCCGTGGTGCTCCAGGGTAAAGAACGCGAACAGCGCGCCGAGTACCACCAGTCCGCCTAGAGCGAGCAAGGCAAAGAACTGTCCGGTGCGGCACTCGCCTTGGTTGATGCAGAGTTGCTGTGCCATGTCTTAAATCCCTTGGTAACGGACGCCGGTATGGAGCGCGAGATCGGCCCGCACCTCTACACTGTCGCTGGACTTGAGCGCCTTGGAAACCTCGCTTTCAGGATCCTTGAGGTCGCCGAAGAGCATCGCTTTGTGGCCTTTGGTGTCGCAGGCCTCCACGCAAGCTGGCTTGTCGCCGCGATCCACGCGCTGCACGCAGAAGGTGCAGGACTCGACACAGCCCTTGCCACGCGGCACTTCCGGGTTCTGGTCGGTGAGCGGTTCATGCACGAAAGAGCGCGCCTTGTAGGGGCAGGCCATCATGCAATAGCGGCAACCGATACAACTGTGCCGATCCACCAGGACGATGCCGTCCGCGCGTTTCATGGAAGCGCCGGTCGGGCAGACATCCACGCAGGGCGCGTTCTCGCAGTGCTGGCACAGCATGGGCAGGCTCTGCACGTAACCCGTGCGCAGATCCTTGATGTCGACCTTGCGGATCCATTGGCTGTCCTGCGGGCCGGTGTGTCCGGTGAGACCGTTCTCGGTGTTGCAAGCGGTGACACAATCGCTACAGCCATCGCCACACTTTGTGGTGTCGATCAGCATGCCCCAGCGTTGATTGCTGGAGGCGCCTTCCTCGGGGGCACGGCTCTGCGCGACTCCGAAAAAGAGCACACCGGGCCCGAGCGTCACGCCGGCCACCACCGCGCTGGTTTTCAGAAAGTGGCGACGATCTTCAAGCTTGGAGTTCATGGAATCACTCATTGACGACCTCCACTGGAGGGCATGAGAGGGGAAACAGCGGGCTGCGCGGCTTGTCGCACGGAGTGCTTGCCGGGTTTCGTGGCATGGCAATCCCAACAGTCGGGTTTGGCCCCCGCATAGCTGTGACAGGCCACGCAGAAATCCTCCTTCGAAGATGCGACGCTCCCTGTCTTGCCGCTGGCATGGCACTCCACACAGGCTTTCAGGCTGTGTTTGGTGGTGCGGATACCCTGGCGCAAGGTCTCGTTGCGGTGATGCTTGAGCAATTCCATGTGATTGCGGCGCATGAACGCCGTATCTTCCACACATTTCTCGCCCTTGCCTTTTTCCAGCTTGGGAAGTTCCACGCCAGCCGCCGCCTCGAACGACGGGGCGGCCATCAAGGCCGTCACGCCCAGGAGCACGGCGAGGCGTAGCCCCGCACGCAAATAACTGGCCAGTCTCGCCATGCCATTCATCCTTTTTCTTACTCGCCCATGCCCATGAGAATGTAGCCGGTCGGGCAAACGTCGGCACAAATGTGGCAGCCGATGCACTTGCTGTAGTCGGTATCGACGTAGCGGCCGGTGGTGGGGTTGTCTTTCTTCTTGACCTTGAACACGGCGGTCTGCGGACAGTAGACCACGCAGTTGTCGCACTCGAAGCAGAGGCCGCAGGACATGCAGCGCTTGGCTTCACCCACGGTCTGCTTCTCGTCCAGCGCGTGCAGGCGATCCTCGAAGTTGCCCAGGGCGGAGTTCTTGTCCAGCACGGTCACACCACGCTGATTGCGTGGAACGTTCAGGAAGTGGCCGAGGAACATCTCGGTGGACGGAATCACGTAACGGCCGGAACGGTCATCGTAGTTGTGCAGGACATCCTTCCATTCGGAAGTGCCCAACTCCTGGCCATGGTGCTCCTTGTAATCGTGACCGGACTCAACCCATTTCCGAACCTGATCCCAGTGCGCCACATCGACTTTGGGGCGGCGTTCCAACTCTTCACCTTTCATGAAGGCGTCGATGCCGTCGGCACAGATGCGGGCGTGGCCGATGGCGGTGGTCAGCAGGTGGGGACGGATCACGTCACCGGCGACGAAGACGTTCGGCTTATTGGGGAAGCGGTAATTCTTGTCGGCGCGGATCAGGCCATTGTTGTTGTTGAAGCTCTCCAGACCGGTGAAATCGACGGCCTGGCCGATGGCGGAGACGATCAGGTCGCCGGTGATGTCGAACTCGGTGCCTTCCTTGATCTTGGTTTCCTTGCCGACCACCTCGAACTCGGCGACACGCAGCGCGGTGGCGCGACCGGAGGCATCCTTGATGACGGCGACGGGGGTGACGCCACCGATGATCTCGATACCCTCGGCCTTGGCCTGCTCGACTTCGTGCTTGTTGGCCGCCATCTTGTCGATGGTGGCGCGGGAGATCAGCACCACTTCAACGCCCATGCGCGCGGAGATGCTGGCGACGTCATGCGCGGTATGGCCGGCCAGCACCATTTCCGGCAGATCGCTCGTGGAGGCGTTGGTCACCTTGCCGAGACGGCGGGCGACGGTCGCCACGTCGATGGAGGTATCACCGCCGCCGATGACCACGATCTTGTTGCCAACGTGTTGCAGGCGGCCTTCGTTGAAGGCTCGCAGGAAAGCGGTCGCGGGCACGCAGTTGGGAGCGTCGGCGCCGTCCACCGGCAGGGTGCGGCCACCTTGCGCGCCCAGTGCCATCAGCACGGCGTCGTAGTCCTTCTCGATCTGCTCCATGCTGATGTCGGTGCCGATCCGGGTGTTCATGCGCGTCTCGACGCCCATGTCGATGATGCGCTTGATTTCGCCATCGAGAACCTGGCGCGGGGTGCGGAAGCCGGGGATGCCGTAGCGCATCATGCCGCCGAGTTCGGCGTGGTCGTCAAAAATGGTGCAGCCGTGGCCCATGCGACGCAACTGGTAAGCGGCGGCCAGGCCGGCCGGGCCGCCACCGATGATGGCGACTTTCTTTCCGCTTTCGCTGGCCGGCTTCTCGAAGCCGATGTTGTTTTCCAGTGCCCAGTTGCCCAGGAAATGCTCGACGGAGTTGATACCGACGTTTTCTTCAACCTGATTGCGGTTGCAACCGGACTCGCACGGCGCGGGGCAAACCCGGCCCATGACGGCGGGGAAAGGGTTGGCGCTGGTCAGGCGGCGGAAGGCGTATTCCTGCCAACTCTGGCCGCCGGTGGGCTTCTCGATGCCGCGCACGATGTTCAGGTAGCCGCGAATATCCTCGCCGGCGGGGCAGGATCCCTGGCAGGGGGGGGTGGAGTGCACGTACTCGGGGCACTTGTGGGTCCAGCCCGCCTGGAAAATCTTCTCCTGCGAACGGCGATAGCTACCTTCCTTCTCGCCGTCCTTGTAACGGCGCCAGGAGACACCCTCAGTTTTCTTTACGTCTTTGGAAGTGACCGACATCTTCGCTCTCCTATCTCAAGAATCGTGCGGCAGTACCGCTGTCTAACGCGTGTTTAACGCCAATGCGCAGCCGACCTCAAGGTCGGCTGGCCTCATCAATCCAGTTTGATGGCCGTGCTGACGAGCTGATGCACGCCACCGACCATGCTCCTGTCGAAACCGTAATACGGTATTACCTTGGTGAACTGCGCCTTGCAGATTGCGCAGATCAGTCCCAGGAAGTTCACGCCGTTGTTCTGCACCACGTTATTGAACGCGTTCATGCGCGGCAGCGCGCCCTTCACCCGAACCTCGATCAAATCGTCGGTCAGCACACCACCACCGCCGCCACAGCAGAAAGTGGCTTCGCCGATGGTTTCCGGGGCCATGTCGTGGAAATTGTTGGCGACCGCCCGGATGATGTTGCGCGGGATCGTGAACTGGCCACCCGGCTCGTTACCCATGCGGGAGCCGCGCGCCACGTTGCAGGAATCGTGGAAGGTGATGATGCGATCATCGTTCAGCGACTTGTCGAACTTGAGCGTGCCCTTCTCGATCAGATCCCAGGTGTATTCGCAGATATGCATCGGCTGCGGATAACGCGAATCGAGCTGGCTCTGCAGCTCGATCGAGAACGGATCGTTGCCGCCATAGCCGATGCCGGTGAGGGTATTCCAGAAGCTGTAGGCGACGCGCCACGCATGGCCGCACTCGCCGACGATGATGCGCTTGACGCCCAACTCCAGGGCGGCATCGCGAATGCGCATGGCAACCTTCTTCATGACCTCGTAATTGCCGTTGAACAGGCCAAAATTGCCCGCCTCCGAGGCATGCGTGGACAGGGTCCAGGATGCGCCCGCCGCATGGAATACCTTGGCGTAGCCGATCAGGGATTCGACGTGCGGTTCCGAGAAGAAGTCGGCCGAGGGGGTAATCAGCAGAATTTCAGCGCCCTTCACATCCAGAGGAATCTTGACCGGCACCCCGGTGTCCAGCTCGATGTCCTCTTCCAGTCCCAGCAGCGTGTCTTCCAGCGCGGGGCCGGGCAGGCCGAGGTTGTTACCGATTTTCTGAACCTTGGTCAGAATTTCGCTGGAATACTTCTGGCCCATGCCCACCGTGTTGAGAATCTCGCGGCCGGCCATGGTGATCTCGGCGGTGTCGATGCCATAGGGGCAATACACGGAACAGCGGCGGCACTCGGAACACTGGTGGTAATAGCTGTACCAGTCGGCCAGAGTCTCCTTGGTGAGATCTTCCGCGCCCACCAGCCAGGGAACGATCTTGCCGGGCAGCGTGAAATAGCGGCGATACACCTTGCGCATCAATTCCTGGCGCGCCACCGGCATGTTTTTCGGATCAGCCGTGCCCAGGAAATAATGGCACTTGTCGGTACACGCGCCGCAATGCACGCAGGCATCCATGAATACGCGCAGGCTGCGATATTTGCCAAGCAAGTCACCCATCTTGTTGATGGCGCGCTCTTGCCAATCCTCGGTCAGTTCCCAGGGATAGCCCAGGAATTCCTGGCTGGCCTTGGCAGCCGGGAAGGATTTGACGTGCGCCATCGCCCCTTCCTTGATCTTGGGGACATCGGTGTATTCCGTCAGCTTGGGGACTTCAAATTCAGGACCAGCCACAGTTGCTCCTTGCGTATCTCGTTGATTGTCGCGGACGTGCCGGACTTATCCTTACTTACGCTCTGCCGCCGCCGCCCAGGGGGCGATCAGACGGGTCTCACGCGGGTTGTCAGCCTGGTTGCGGGTCGGGCTGAAGAAGATGCCCGGCGCGTGCAGCAACTTGCTCACGGGGAAGATGATCATCAGGATCGCCACCAGAGTCAGATGCACCAGCATCGGCCCATCGGTGGGTACCGGGTGCCAGTCGAAGGTCACCAGACCCAGCGCGAAAGCCTTGAGAGCGACAATGTCGGTATGCGACACGAAGGTCGTCATCATGCCGGAGGCGCCGATTCCGACCAGCAACGCGAGCATGAGATGGTCGGACGGGGTGGAGATGTAACGTACACGGTCGACCAGAAAGCGGCGTGCCCACAGGCCCAGCAGCCCGGCGACCATCGCGAAACTGGCGTATTTGCCATACGGCTGCACGAATTCAACCACGAACCACATCGGTTCCTGGAAATAGCGCACATGGCGCAACAGAACCAGGGCCAGGCCGATGTGAAACATCCAGCCGAAAACCCAGATCCATTTATTGGATTTGAACAGGGATTCGAACAGCACGACTTCGCGCGCCATCCGCAACGCCACGCCGCTATTGGTGATCGGCGCGGGCGTGGTGGGAATCTTGAGAGGCGCCGGGGTGCGGCTGTACTCGGTGATACGGTAGGCCACGCCGGCAATCAGCACGATCGCGGCAAAGTAATACAGGCCAATATAGAAAAGTGTCAACGTAGTCATCCGTTCCTCTGCTTCTGGCAGAACAACTCATTCCATTCCGGGTAATCCGGAACACGAACAGTGATCTTGGAACCGACGGGCCGAGGCCCGCCGGGGATCAATCGAGATTGATCAGATACAGCCGGTCGGCTTGGGCAGGCCGGCGATCTTGCAGGCCTGCTTGGCGGGGCCGTAGGGGAACAACTCGTACAGGTACTTGTTGTTGCCCTTGTCCGCGCCCAGCTTCTTGGAAATCGCCTTGGTCAGCACGCGCACAGCGGGAGCGATTTGATACTCGTCGTAGTACTCGCGCAGGAAGTTGACCACTTCCCAATGGGAATCGGTCATTTCCACTTTTTCTTCCTGAGCCAGATATCCGGCGATGTCCTGGTTCCAATCGGCCAGATTGGTCAGGTAGCCTTCCTCGTCGACTTCGAATGATTTGCCGGCAACTTCAACCATAGGCATAGCGATACTCCTTGAGAAAATAATTACAACCAGGACTGGCAGGTATTGTTCTCGGCCACGAGATCAACGAATCCGCCGTAATCCACGACTTTTACCCCGTCCAGCACACGAGCGGACATACCGCGCGCATCGAGATCGGGACCGAGGGCATAAATCTGAAGGTCAGCCATGGCCGCCTGGATTTTCGCCGCCGCCACACTGCCCTGGGTCGCCGCATAGACGGCATCCTCGATCAGCAATACGACGGAACCTTTGCTGGCCAGACGCAGGCAACTCTCGACAGAGTTGCGCTCCGTGGCCGATTTGTTAACGATATGCAGCATGCTCATTTCCTCCGTGCTCCCTCAGTAGCTGATCACGATGTCTTGCTCAGCCATGAGATTGGCCATCTCGGCGCTGTCGAGCACGGTCACATCCACGATCAGATCGTCCTCGGTCAGGCCACGAGCCTCCATGGACGCCTTTTCGACGTACAGCTTCTCAATGTCATAACCGTCCAGGGCGCGGTAGGTCCGGGAGAAGTCCTTGACCTCGATGCCCTTGGTGTTCATGCCCTTGATCAGTTCATAAACGCCATCGTCGGCAAACACCATGCTCACATCCTGATCGAAGGCGGCGGAAATCAGCACCACTTCCAGGCCCTCAAGGGCATAGATGGTGCCGTGCGGCGCCTTGCGGTTGACGAACATGAACTTCTTGACGACGCCTTCGCCGCCTTCCATGTCTTCCATCATGTCGCTCATTTCCTTTTCCTCAGTCGCCGAAGGTCACCAGGCGATCGCACTGGATGCCGGCTTCCACCAATTGGCCGAGACCGGAGATACGAAAACCGGGAGCCAGAATGTCGTCTGTAATGCCACGGCGCATGCCGGCGGCGACGCACACCACCAGATCCACGCCATGATCTTCCGCCAGCTTGGACCAGCGATTGACCACGTTGCGGTCGTCCTGGGGAGGCTGTGTGAGCTTGGTCGAGTTGTTCACGCCATCGTGATAGAAAAACACACGAGGCACCTTGTGTCCTTTTTCGATGGCCGTCCGGGCGAACAGATACGCGGTATCGCTTGCCTGGTGGTTGTACGGCCCTTCGCTAACCATAATGCCGATTTTCATTTAAATATCCCTATCTCCGAATATCCGATGCTTACCGGCCCCGAGGCTCTGGGGCCGGGATACTGGTCAAAAAAGATCAGAAGCGGATATGCGTGGAAGCATTCAGCGTGGTACGGGAACCGCGCCAGTTGTCGATGTGATACTTGGTGAACGGCAGTCCGGTCTTCTCGAAGAAGGCGGGCCAGCCGATGCGGTCGATCCAGTCGTTCATGCGCTCCCACGGGCGGCCATCCGCCTTGTAGACGCCGAGGATCTTCTTGACGATCTCGCTGACTTCCGGCCAACGCGGCGGGTTGTTCGGGATGCCGGCGGCGACCAGTTTGTGGAAGGTCGGTTTGGAACGGGCGTTGGAGTTCTTGCCGCCAACCCAGATCGCGAACTTGGAATGCACGGGGTCGTTGATCTGCATCGGGGGGCACGGGGGGAAGCAGGCGCCGCAACAGATACATTTCTTCTCGTCGACTTCCAGGGACGGCTTGCCGTTCACCAGCGCGGGACGGATCGCGGCGACCGGGCAACGGGCCACGACGGTAGGACGCTCACACACGTTGGCGACCAGATCGTGATTGATCTTCGGCGGCATGGTGTGCTGGATGACGATGGCGATGTCGGCCTGGCCGCCACAGTTGATCTCGCAGCAGGAGGTGGACAGCTTGACGCGGTTGGGCATCTCGCACTTGGTGAACTCGTCGTACAACTCGTCCATCAGCGCCTTGACCGCGCCGGAAGCGTCGGTACCCGGAATGTCGCAATGCAGCCAGCCCTGGGTGTGGGCGATCATGGAAACCGAGTTGGCGGTGCCGCCGACCGGGAAGCCGCCTTCACTCAATGCCTTGATCAGGGGTTCGACCTTGGTCTGGTCGGCCACCATGTACTCGATATTGGAACGGGTGGTGAAACGCACATAGCCGTCGGCGAACTGATCGGCGATGTCGGCCAGCTTACGAATGGTGTAATGATCCATCTGGCGCTGGGTGCCGGCCTTGACGGTCCATATCTCGGCGCCGTTCTCGGCGCGGTGGTAGAGCACGCCCGGCTTGGGGTGGGAGTGAAACACCCACTTGCCATAGTTGTCTTTCATCACGGGGTGCATGTAGGGCATCGGATCCGGTGCACCGGATTCAATGGTCTGGTGAGTCCTTTCAGCCATTGCTATCTCCAACTGAGTGAAATCGAAAAACCTGGATTTTGCTCTCGGGCCACCCGCCGGGCGGCCCCAAGAGTACCGTTGAAATCAGGCGGCAGCCTGCTTGCGCTCGAACCACTTGGCAGCTTCTTCATCCCAGCCATCCATGCGGATGTAAGGGTTGGCGCGCGGCTGGTTGACCATGTTGGGATCGACTTCCAGTTCGATACCTTCCAGGAAGTTGACCAAGCCGATCCGCTCAATCATCTCGCCGGTACGCTCGTGCTCCAACGCGTTTTCGGCGAAGAAGTCGAGCATGGAGCGGGAAAGATCGTTCAGCCGCTCGAAGTCCTCGTCGGACTCGAGCTTCATGAACGGAATCACCACGGTACCCATGGTGGCACCGATCTTCAGCACACTTTTGCCACCGACCAGGATGGTGACGCCCTTGTCCTTACCCGGCAGCAAGGCGCCAGGCATCACGTTCAGGCAGTGCATGCAGCGCACACAGTTGTGGTTGTCGATCTCCAGACAGCTTTCGTCGGACAGAACCACCTTGGTCACGCCCTCGGCGACGGCGGCGCCGTCGTTCTTCCTGAGCTGAATGGCCTTGGACGGGCAATGGTTGACCACCATGTTGATGGCGTCTTCCATGCTGTGCGCGGCGTACCACTCACGCGACAACTTCTCATCGGCGCGGATGTTGTCGCGCCAGGTGCCGATGGTGGCCATGTCGGAACGCTGAATGGAGTTCATGCAGTCGTTCGGGCAGCCGGAGAACTTGAACTTGAACTTGTACGGCAGGGACGGACGGTGCATGTCGTCCAGGTTGTTGTTGATGACGATGCGCAGGGCGCGAGCCTCGTCGAAGCAGGACATTTCGCAGCGCGCGGCGCCGACACAGGACATGGAGGTACGCAACGCGGGGCCGGCACCACCCAGGTCGAAGCCCATTTCGTTGAACTTGTCGAAAGCGCGCTGCACGTCGGCGGTCTTGATGCCCTGCAGCATGATGTCGCCGGACTGGCCGTGGAAAGCGATCAGGCCGGAGCCGCCGGTTTCCAGCCAGGCATCGGACATCTGACGCAGCAGATCGGAAGAGTAATGCATGCCGGCGGGCGGCATGATACGCAGGGTATGGAACTCGGCCGCCTCGGGGAACAGGGGCTTGTGGTTTTCGTCTTTCAATTCGGTAAAGCGGGGAATCACGCCGCCGCCATACCCCACCACGCCGACCGTACCGCCTTTCCAGTAACCGAAACGGGTCTGGTAGGAAGTTTCCAACTGGCCCATCAGGTCGACCATCATGTCGTTGTCTTTAGCCAGACGCTTCAGACCCGTAACGAACGAGGGCCACGGGCCATTCTCGAGTTCGTCCAGGTTCGGCGTATCAATCATTTGCTTAGCCATCCGTCTTTCTCCTTGAAGTCTTGAACAACACCATGTCGTCACAACTCACCGCACTTTCCCGTTGGCAATCCGCTCGCACGGGACGAGTGAATTCATATTAGGGAGTGCTAATCCAGACCACCATCATTCCGAGGGGGTAACCCGGCCTTTCAGTAGGGTAGTACTCAACCTACCCGATCGGGTAGGTTGAGTACTACGGAATCCGTACCCAACTGAAACATCAATACCTGACAGTTCTTGTCAGATAATTAATGTATTGGAATATACTAACACCCCATGGACCAGATCACATCCCTCACCCAGTTTCGCAACCCCTTCGGCAACCAGGAAATCGAGTTGCAGGAGGCCCGCTATGAAGCGGGCGGCACACCGATGCTGCGCTTGCGGATACGGGAGCGTGGCGCGCGCTTCACGATTTTTGACGTCGATCCCGTGACCGCGAAATACTGGGCGGAGGAAATGTTGAAGTGGGCCACGCCACTGGCCACCGATACCCCCCCCCTTCCGGCGGAGGACTGATTCCATGCGTATGTACAACCCGGAATGGGAAGCCGTGAAAGACCTGGTGTTCACGCCCAAAGTGCTGGATCTCCACTACGATCTGGTGAGCGGCGAGATACCCGAGGATCACGGATTCGCTCTTTACCGCGAACTTCTGCGCCACCTCCCCTGGCTGGCCGACGCCCCCGGAGCCGCGATTCATCCCGTGCATGGCGCGCCGAGTGGGCGCAATGCCAATCTGGTGATCAATCGGCGGGTGAAACTGGTATTGCGTCTGCCGATTGATCGACTGGAAGCCGCGCGCGCGCTGGTCGGCGAGCAGATCGACCCGGGCGCCGGGCCTTTGCGCATCGGCGCCTTGAAAGAGAAGAATCTGACGCCATTTGGCACGCTGTATTCCCACTTCGTCACTCAAGGTGACCTCGACGAGTCCACCTTGCTCATTGAAGTACGACGCCAACTCGACGAAATGGGCATCCAGTGCGGACTGATAGCGGGGATGCAACGTAAAATGCACACCCCCGATGGGGAGATCAGCGGCCACACGCTGATGTTGCATGACCTCAGCCTGGTGCATTCCCTGACCGTGCAAGAACAAGGGCTGGGACTGCACCGCTTATGGGGCTGCGGCATCTTCGTACCGCACAAATCCATCAAGGAAGTAGCAACTGTCTGACTTTTGGCAGATTTTTTAACTGTGAAATAGGAGAAAACCGTGGGATACGTTCTGAACGGCCAAGAACTCGAAGTGGATGACGATGGTTTCCTGCTGGAAGCCGATTTCAGTGACGAGATCGTTCCCGTCATCGCCGAAGCCGAAAACATCACGCTGACCGACGAGCACTGGCAGGTCATCAACTTCATGCGCCGCAAGTTCCAGGAAGATGGGCAAACCCCCAACTTCCGCAACATGGTCGCCGAGTTGACCGATGAAGATGACAGCGTTGACTGGAAGAAGCGGCTGTATGACCTGTTCCCGCTGCAGCCCAACCGCCAGTCCGCCAAAGTGGCCGGGCTCACCAAGCCGTTCGGCAAGGGCGGTTATTAACACGTAGGAGCCAGCTTGCTGGCGATATTCACGGATGCCGCAACCGCAACCGCCGGAAATCGCGGGCAAGCCCGCTCCTACGCCAAGGTCAACCATGTTCATCAACACGCTCGTCACCACCGAAGATCTGGCCGCTCATCTGGATGACCCGAACTGGGTCGTCTTCGACTGCCGTTTCACCTTGACCGACCCGGAAGCCGGGCGGCAGGCCTACTTCAAAGACCATATTCCCGGCGCGCGCTATGTCCATCTCGATGAAGACATGGCCGCGCCGATCACCGACAGCACCGGCCGCCACCCGCTGCCGGATGTCCACGAACTCGCGGAGAGGCTTTGCGCCTGGGGTGTCGGCGTCAACAAACAGGTGGTCGTGTACGACGACAGTTACGGCGCGATGGCCGTGCGCCTGTGGTGGATGCTGCGCTGGCTCGGCCACCCTGGAGCGGCCCTGCTCGATGGCGGCATGCCGAAATGGCGCAAGGAAAAGCGTCCGCTGACCGCAGATATGCAGGAACCACGCAGGGGCCATTGCGCCTGCCTGCCGGAGCACAGCCAGATCGTGAATGCCGACGAGGTATTGCGCGCCTCGCGAACCGGCGATGCCCTGATCATCGACGCGCGACCGGATCGCCGCTTCACGGGCGAATTCGAACCGCTCGACCCGGTTGCCGGCCATATACCCGGCTCCATCAACTGGCCCTTCGACGAAAACCTGGACATCGACGGCACCTTCCTGCCGCCCGAAGCCCTGCGCGAAAACTATCAGGCCATGCTGAAAGGCCGCGCGCCCTGGCAGGTCATCCATTCCTGCGGCTCCGGCGTCACCGCCTGCCACAACCTGCTGGCGATGGAAGTCGCCGGCCTGCCCGGTTCGCGCCTCTATCCCGGTTCCTGGAGCGAATGGATCCGCGACCCTTCCAGACCCATCGCCACCGGAGAATGAAATGGCATTACGGGTAAAAACCGTCTGGTTCAAGAAGGCGGGCGAGCAACGCGACCCCTCCGAAGTCGCCACCGTCGTCGCCTCCACCATCTGGCGCCTGTGCGACCGCACCATCGACAATCTGTCGAAAGCGGATTTCGACATCGTCACGCCACAGCGCGGTTTCCGCATCATCGGCGAAATGGCCTGTTTTCTGGTCCACTACGTCGACCGACTGGCCTTCAACCGCATGGACGACGAGTTGCGGCAGGACGTGGTCAGCGCGGTGGGAGTGCGCCTGGCCGAGATCATGGAAGAAAACATCATCGAGTTCACCGGCGGCGAGAAAGACCCGGATTACGACTATCAAGCCGGCTTCATTGATCTCACCAACAAGCGCATGGGCGATTACTCGGAGTTCGACTTCCCCGAAGACAAGGCCAGTTTCCCGGCGTTGCGCTTTCTCTCCCTGAAAATCCGCGAGGTCATGGAGCAATCCGACCAGACCTGGATCCAGGATCAGATCATGGATATCGAAATGCCCGAAATGATGGGCATGGTGAAGAAAAACATGGACGGGTTTTATCCGCTCCCCGCCGTAACCGACGAAAAGTGATGGGCGGCCGGTAAAAGGTCAAGGCGAGCCTGCCCGGATATCGGCACGCTGCCTCCTCCATCCTTCACGAAGCCACGCCCGCCATGATCCCCGCCGACTCCCCCTTCCACCCCGACAACGAAGCCGGCTACCCGGCCTGGCGCGCCGCCAAACTGGCGGATTATCCGACGCGCGGTGAAGACCTCATCGTCAGCGTGCGCGACCCGCGCAACCTGAGCGATACCGAATATCAGGCCCTCTGGCGGCTGATCGCCAAGACCAACATGGCGATCTACGCCACCGACCTGGGCGAGGCGGAAGACAAGGAAGCCGTCGGCCGGCTCGCCGCGCAATTCGGCCTCACCCACCTGGACGCCAACTGGCTGGCGGATGAGGATGGCATTTCCAGCCTCACCCCGCACGATGAGGACGGCCAGAAGCGCGGCGAATTCATTCCCTACACCCACCAGCCCATCCGCTGGCATACCGACGGCTACTACAACCCGCCGCAACGGCGCATCTGGGCAATGGCGCTGCATTGCGCGCGCGCGGCCGACGCGGGCGGCATCAATGATCTGTATGACCATGAACTCGCCTATATCGCCCTGCGCGATGCCGACCCGGGGCATATTCGCGCCCTCATGGCCGACGACGCGATGACCATCCCGGCGCGCACCGACGAGGCAGGCGTGGCGCGCCCCGACGAAGCCGGGCCGGCTTTCGCGGTGGAAGATGGCCGCCTGCACCTGCGCTACACCGCCCGCACCAAAAGCATCGCCTGGAAACAGAACAGCGCCACACTGGCCGCCGTGCGGGCGCTCGACACGCTGCTCGCCAGCACCCCGCCCGGCGTCTTCACATTGGGTCTGCAACCCGGCATGGGCGTGCTCTGCAACAACATCCTGCACACCCGTTCCGGTTTCACGGATAGCCCGGAACACCGCCGTCTGCTCTATCGCGCCCGCTACCACGACCACCTGAAAAATCTGCGCGCCTGACCCCCTGGCGAACACGGCATTTTTTTCATTGTTTTTCACATTGTTTTTCACATTCCCGGCGTAATCGGCTGATGAAAAGCGGCTTGGCGTAGGCGAAAATGCGCCATGCATTTCCGCCTCCTCACCTGGCTCGCCAGCGCTCTCCTGCTGCTCATCTTCGCCACCATCACGGCATTGGTCTGGCGTGATCGCGAACGTGAATTACAAGTTCACCTCAACCAGGATGCCAGCCGCCTGCAAACCGCGTTTGACGTCGCCGTGGGCAATCTGGAACAGCAGATGCTCGCGCTCGCCAGCCTGCTGGCGGCGGATCCGGAAGTGCAACGCCTGTTCGACCGGGGCCGGGCGGCGGTAGAGGCGGAAGGCGGTGGCGCCGGCGGCAAAGGCGCCGAGCAAGCGCGCGCCGCGTTGCTCGCCCGGGTGAAACCGCAATGGCATTACATGCAGACCCGCTTTGGCGTGCGGCAATTGCAATTCCATCTCGGCCCGGGCGTGCTCTCCTTCCTGCGTGTGCATGCGCCGGAACGCTACGGCGACCGCATGGACGGGCTGCGCCACATCATCGAGGACACCAACCGCGACCGGCAGCCCCGCGCCGGGTTTGAAACCGGCCGCGTGCAATCCGGGGTGCGCGGCGTGGTTCCGATCGAGACCGTCAACGCCGACGGCACGACCCGCCACATCGGCGCCCTCGAAACCGGCACCTCTTTCAACACACAACTCGGCCTGCTCGACCGGCAACTCGGCGCCGGCTTCGCCGTCCTGCTCAAACCGGAACATGTGGAATCCTCGGTATGGCGGGAATATCGCGAAGGACAGCGCCAGAAGGGCGGTTGCGACTGCTACCTGGAAGCCAGCTCCCGCCCGGAACTCAAGGACTGGCTGACTCACGCCTCCCTCCCCGCTTACCACGACCAGCCCGTTTCCTGGCTGATGCCGTTCCAGAACAGCGTCCTGCATATCACCCGGCTTCCCCTGCGCGATTATCTCGGCGCGCGGGACGCCACCCGCCCCCCGGTCGGCTCGGTGCTGATCTGGCGCGACGTGGGCAGCCTGGTGCAACGGCATCGCCAGGCGCAGGTGGCGTTGGCGGGCGAAGCACTGTTCGGCTATGCCGTAGCCCAGATTCTCCTGCTTTGGCTGCTGCGCGACACACAGCGGCGCTGGAAGCTCCAGGTGCAACAGAAAGCGGCCGCCCTGAACGAGAGCGAGGCCCGCTTCCAGATGTTGCTCATGGGCCTCGGCGAAGGCGTCTACGGCGTGAACATGAAGGGCCAAGCGACCTTCATCAACCCGGCCGCGCTACGCATGCTCGGTATCAGCGGCGAAGCCGTCCTGGGACGCGACCAGCATCTTCTGTTCCATCACCACCATGCCGATGGCCGCGACTACCCACACGCCGACTGCCCCATCGCCCTGACCTTGGCTGACGGCCGGCCCCGGCACGAAGAAGAGGAATGGTTCTGGCACCAGGACGGCGGCGGCTTCCCGGTTTCGCTCACGGTCACCCCGGTGCTGAAAAACGGCGTCCGGGTAGGCGCGGTGGTGGTTTTCCAGGACATTTCCGAACGCCAGGCGCATGCCCACCAGATGCGCCGTCTGGCCACCACCGATTCGCTCACCGGCGTGAACAACCGCCGCCACTTCCTGCACCAACTGGAACAGGAACTGGCGCGGCATCAGCGCTACGGCGAGGCGGCCGCGCTGCTCATGCTGGATCTCGACCATTTCAAACAGGTCAACGACGAATTCGGCCACGCCGCAGGCGACTCGGTGCTCAAAGCCTTCACCGCCAGCGCCCAGGCCATTCTGCGGCGTAGCGACCACCTTGGCCGCCTGGGCGGCGAGGAGTTCGCCATTCTGCTGCCCGACACCGATGCCGAAGGCGCGCGCGAACTCGCGGAACGCCTGCGCCAGATGATCGACGACACCCCGGTCGAAACCGCAGCCGGGATGATCCACTACAGCGTCAGCATCGGCATCGCACTGTTCACCCGCGCCGACGGCAATGCCGATGCCCTCCTGGCGCGCGCCGACCACGCCCTGTATCGAGCGAAACACGGCGGCCGCAACCGGGTGGAGATGGAAACGGACGCCAGCGAATAGCGGCCCCCACGGTGCGCGGCGACAGAGCCGACCCGACAGAGCCGCCCCATTCCTCGCCCGGCCCCTCAAGTCTTCGCCATCGCGGCCGTTAAGCGGCCATTGCCCTGGTGGCTTGCGAGGAGAAAACCATGTTCGAGTCAGCGGAAATCGGCCACAAGGTCGACAAGGCCACCTATGAAAAGGAGTTGCCCGCCCTGCGCGAGGCGCTGCTGGATGCCCAGGATGAACTGGTGCGGACCAAGGGCTTCCAGGTCATCGTCATCATCAGCGGCGTCGATGGCGGCGGCCGCCGCGAGTCGGTGCACCTGCTCAACGAATGGCTGGATCCGCGCGGCATCGAGACCCACGGCATGGGTGAGCCTTCCGACGAGGAACTCGACCGCCCGCCCATGTGGCGCTTCTGGCGCGCCCTGCCGCCACGCAGCAAGATCGGCATCTTCCAGGGCTCCTGGTACAGCATGCCCATCCTCGAACGGGTCTACGGGAACATCCGCAATGTGGACCTGGAAGAAGCCATGGAACGCAACGTCCGTTTCGAGAAAATGCTCAGCGACGAAGGCGCGCTGATCCTCAAATTCTGGTTCCACCTATCGAAACCGTTTCAGGCATCCCGGCTCAAGTCTCTGGAAAAAGACCCGCGCACCCGCTGGCGGGTCACCAAGCGGGACTGGGATCACTTCGGCCTCTACGACAAATTTCGCAAGGTCAGCGCCGAGGCGTTGCGCCTGACCAGTACCGCGCAGGCGCCCTGGTACATCGTCGAAGGCGGCGACGAACGTTATCGCAGCCTGATGCTGGGCAAGATCGTGCTGGAAGCCATGCGCCTGCGCCTGGCCTCCGAGCGCGGCCAACCCCACTCCATCCCCACTCTGCCCAGTCTGCCGCAGGTGGACAAACTGGACATCCTGAAGTCGCTCGACCTGAATCAGACGCTGGACAAGGTCGGCTATTTAAAAAAGCTGGAAACCTATCAAGGCCGCCTCAACGTCCTCACCCGCGACCCCCGTTTCCAGAAGCTCTCCATCGTCGCCGTGTTCGAGGGCAACGACGCGGCCGGCAAGGGCGGCGGTATCCGCCGCATCACCAGCGCCCTCGACGCGCGCATGTACAAGATCATTCCCATCGCCGCGCCCAGCGACGAGGAAAAGGCGCAGCCCTATCTGTGGCGATTCTGGCGCCATATCCCCCGACGTGGCCGCCTGGCGATCTTCGACCGTTCCTGGTACGGACGCGTGCTGGTGGAGCGGGTGGAAGGCTTCTGTTCCGAATACGACTGGCTGCGCGCCTACAACGAAATCAACGAATTCGAGGCGCAACTCGACAACCACAACATCGTGGTCGTGAAATTCTGGCTATCCATCAGCGCCGACGAACAACTCAAGCGTTTCAAGGAAAGGGAAAAAACCGGCTTCAAGCACTACAAGATCACCGACGAGGACTGGCGCAATCGTGACCGCTGGGATGATTACGAACAGGCCGTGTGCGACATGGTGGATCGCACCAGCACGGAAATCGCGCCGTGGACCCTGGTTCCCGCCAACAACAAATACCACGCCCGCATCCAGATATTGAAAACCCTGTGCGACAGCATCGAAGCCGGGTTGCGGCGGGTGAAGGAGAAGAGCAAGAAAGCGTAGCGGAACGGATTGGGCACGGCGCGGCGCGCCCATCCGAACCGCATACCGCCGCTTACCCGTTGACGGCCAGCAACTCCACATCGAACACCAGCGTGGCGTTCGGGGGGATCACGCCACCGGCGCCGCGCGCGCCGTAGCCCATTTCCGGCGGGATCGTCAGCTTGCGCTTGCCGCCCACCTTCATGCCCGCCACGCCTTCATCCCAGCCGCGAATCACGTGGCCGCGCCCGAGCGGAAAATCGAATGGATCGTTGCGATCCAGGCTGGAATCGAACTTGGTGCCGTCGGTCAGCCAACCGGTGTAATGCACGGTCACATGCTTGCCGGCAACGGCCTCGGCGCCCTCGCCCATGCTCAGGTCTTCGATGATCAAACTCATGACGTCTCCTGGGAAAAACGCCCCGACGCGGGGCGACAAGCGCGGCAGGTGGAGGCGGAATCGGGAATTGCAAGCCACGGTTTTCTCCCCTCCCACCGGATGCGGGGAGGCAAGCGCAGCCTGGCAGACGCCCGCCGGCCTCTCTGCGACAATGCGCGCCTTCGCGGCCCACGGCCCCCACGCTCACTGCCCATGTCCGAACCTCTCCACATTGAATCTCTCGACCACGAAGGCCGTGGTGTCGGCCATCTCGATGGCAAGACCATCTTCGTCGAAGGCGCCTTGCCGGGCGAACGGGTGCGCTACAACAGCTACCGCAAGAAACCCGGCTTCGAGCAGGCGCAGGCCACCGACATCCTCAAAGCCAGCCCCTTCCGGGTGACGCCGCGCTGCCGCTGGTTCGGCATCTGCGGTGGCTGTTCGCATCAACATCTGGACGAATCCGCGCAAGTGGCGGCGAAGCAGCGGGTGCTGGAGGACTGCTTCAACCATATCGGCCAGGTGAAGCCGGAAACCATGCTCTCGCCCATCCACGGGCCGACCTGGGGTTACCGGCGGCGCGCGCGCCTGTCGGTGCGCCATGTAGCCAAGAAGGGCGGCGTGCTGGTGGGTTTTCACGAACGGCGCAGCAGCTACGTGGCGGACATGAGCGGCTGCGAGGTGTTGCCGGAACGCATTTCCCACCTGCTGCCGCGCCTGCGCGCGCTGGTGGCCAGCCTCTCCATCCGCGACCGCCTGCCGCAGATCGAGCTGGCGGCCGGCGACCAGGTGGATGTGCTGGTGCTTCGCGTGATGGAGCCGCTCACCCCCGAGGATGAAGCCCATCTGCGTACCTTCGCGGACGCCAACCGGGTGCAGTTCTGGCTGCAACCCAAGGGGCCGGATACCGCCTACCCGTTCCACCCGCTCGACGCGCCGGCGCTGGATTACCGCCTGGCGGAATTCGATCTGGTGATGCCGTTCCGCCCCACCGAATTCACCCAGGTGAACCAGGATGTCAACGCCATGCTGGTGCGCCGCGCCATGCGCCTGCTCGACCCGAAGCCGGGCGAACGGATCGCCGACTTCTTCTGCGGCCTCGGCAACTTCACCCTGCCCATCGCCCGCCTCGGCGCCAGCGTGCTGGGCATCGAAGGGGCCGCCGGACTGGTGGCGCGCGGCGTCGAGAACGCTGCACGGAATGGACTCAGCGGAAAAAGCGAATTCCGCGTCGCCGACCTGTTCAAGATGACGCCGGAGTCCTACGCGGAGTTGTGCGGCAACGGGGGACAATTCGACAAACTCCTGATCGACCCGCCGCGCGACGGCGCCATCGACCTGGTGAAATCCTTGCCGGACGAAGGCGCGCCATACCGCATCGTCTACGTCTCGTGCAGCCCCGCCACCCTGGCGCGCGACGCCTCGGTGCTGGTGCATCAGAAGGGTTACCGCCTGACCACCGCAGGAGTGGCCAACATGTTCCCGCATACGGCACACGTCGAATCCATCGCCCTGTTCGAGCGAACGTAAAACGCACGCTGCTACACTCGCCCCATCTCCACTCTCTTTCGATGACTTGGACTCGATTCCCATAGGGGCGCTATTCGGCGTTCTGGTCGTTCTGCTGGTGCTGTCCGGTTTCTTTTCGATGTCGGAAACCAGCATGATGGCGGCGAACCGCTATCGCCTGCGTACCCTGGCCCGCGCCGGACACCGGGGGGCGAAGCTGGCGGAATGGCTGCTCTCCAATACCGACAAGCTCCTGGGCGTGATCCTGCTGGGCAACAACCTGGTCAACGCCGCCGCCGCTTCCCTGGTCACCATCATCGCCTTTCGTCTGTTCGGCCAGAACGAAATGGCTCTGACCCTGGGCACCCTGGCGGTCACCTTCCTGATTCTGGTGTTCTCCGAAGTGACGCCCAAGGTGATCGGCGCGTCCTATCCGGAGCGCATCGCGCCCGCCGTCAGCTTTGTGCTGGCGCCCCTGCTCAAACTGTTCTACCCGGTCGTGTGGTTCGTCAATCTGTTCGTGCAGCGCCTGTTGCGGCTGCTGCGCCTGAATCCCTCCGACTCGGAAAACAGCATGGGGGTGGAGGAATTGCGCACCCTGCTGTCGGAATCCGGCAATTTCCTGCCCGCGCAGCATCGCGGCATCCTGCTCAATCTGTTCGATCTGGAGCACATCACGGTGGATGACGTGATGCGCCCGCGCGGCCAGATCGAAGCCATCGACCTCGACGCGGAGCGCGAGGAAATCGTGCGCCAACTGGCCACCAGCCATCATTCCCGCCTGCCGGTCTACGCGGGCGAGGCCAACAACGTGGCCGGCATGCTGCATGTGCGCCGGGTGCTGGCGCACATCCATGAGGACGCTTTCAACCTGGATGAATTGCGCGGTGCCCTGCGCGAACCCTATTTCATTCCCTCCGGCACCAATCTCTACACCCAGTTGGCGCAGTTCCAGGCCACGCGCCAATCCCTCGGCCTGGTGGTGGACGAATACGGCGAACTGCTCGGCCTGGTCACCCTGGAAGACATCCTGGAGGAAATCGTCGGCGAATTCGCCAGCGTGCGTCCGGGCGGCCAGGAACCCGGCCTGCGCCAGGAGGACGGCTCCTATCTGGTGGAAGGCACGGTGTCCTTGCGCGAACTCAACCGCAAATTGAAGCTGGAACTGCCGGTGGAAGGCGCCCGCACACTCAACGGCCTGATCCTGGATCAACTGGAAGCGATGCCGGAGCCGGGGGTGAGCATGATGATCGCCGGTTACCCGGTGGAGATCGTGCAGGTGCATGGACGCATGGTGAAGACCGCGCGTATCGGGCAGCGCAGGCCCGTCGACCAGTGAACCCGGATACGGCGGTGAACCGTTTGGTCGCCCCTGAAGCCCGCGATGAAAGCGGTTCAGGCGCACGCTGCCGCCGTTTCCGGATTCAAATTCATGGTTGCTTTACATTTCCAACCCCGATGGGCAACATCGGGCGAGTCAATGCAATCTCGGGAGTGGTAGGGGCATGGTCGCGGTAACCGTCGGCGCCAATCTCTCCGGCTTGTGCAGGGCTCTGGTTACCCAGGGTCTGCTTTCGCCGGAAGAGGGAGAGACGCTGCAAAACCAGGCACGCAATTCGGGCGAGAGTTCGCTGGCCCACCTCCTGCGCACGCGCCGCTTCCGCGCCGATCAGATCGCGGCCTTCGCCGCCGTCACTTTCGGCCTGCCCTTCTTCAACCTCGATTCGCTCGACCCCGCCATCCTGCCCAAGGGTCCGGTGGACGCCAAGCTGCTGGCCAAGCACCGGGTTCTGCCTGTCGCGCAACGCGGCAACCGCATGTTCGTCGCGCTTTCCGACCCCAGCAATCTGCAAGCGCTGGACGACATCAAATTCCAGACCGGATTGATCGTCGAAGCGGTCGTGGTCGAGGACGACAAGCTGGGGCGCTGGCTGGACCAGTACGGCGAGGCCACCGAGGACAACATCCTCAAGACCATCGAAACCGAGGATCTCAACCTCGAATTCAGTGATGACGAGGCGATGGAAGCCGCCAGTACGGCGGCGGCGGTGGACATCGACGACGCGCCGGTGGTCAAGTACCTGCAGAAAATGATGCTCGACGCCATCAACAGCGGCGCTTCCGACATCCATTTCGAGCCCTACGAGAAAACCTACCGCATCCGCTATCGCCTGGACGGCCTGCTCTACGAAATCGCGCAACCGCCGCTGGCGATCAAGGAAAAAATCGCCTCGCGCATCAAGGTCATCTCCAAGCTGGACATCTCGGAGAAGCGCGTCCCGCAGGACGGCCGCATGAAGCTGGTTCTGTCGCGCAACAAGGCAATCGACTTCCGGGTTTCCACCCTGCCCACGCTGTATGGCGAGAAGATCGTCATGCGTATCCTGGATTCGACCTCCGCGACGATGGGGATCGAAAAGCTGGGCTACGAACCGGAACAGCTCAAGCTGCTCACCGACGCAATCGCGCGCCCTTACGGCATGGTGCTGGTAACCGGCCCCACCGGCTCCGGCAAGACCGTTTCGCTGTACTCCTGCCTGAACATCCTGAACCAGCCGGGGGTGAACATTTCCACCGTGGAAGACCCGGTGGAAATCCAGCTCGCCGGCATCAACCAGGTCAACGTCAACGAAAAGGCCGGGCTGGATTTCGCCACCGCCATGAAAGCATTTCTGCGGCAGGATCCGGACATCATCATGGTCGGCGAGATCCGCGACCACGAAACCGGCGGCATCGCCATCACGGCCGCGCAGACCGGCCACATGGTGCTCTCCACCCTGCATACCAACGACGCGCCGGCAACCCTCACCCGCCTCATCAACATGGGCATCCCCAGTTACAACGTGGCGGCCTCGGTTCATCTCATCACCGCGCAGCGCCTGGGCCGCCGCCTCTGTCCCAACTGCCGCAAACCGGTGGACATTCCCACGGAAGCCCTGTTGAGCGCCGGTTTCGCGGAATCCGATCTGGATGATTCCTGGCAGGCGTATACGGCGAAAGGCTGCGACCTGTGCAAACAGACCGGCTACAAGGGCCGGGTCGGCATCTACCAGGTGATGCCGGTCGGCGAAGACATCCACCGCCTCATCCTGAAGAACAGTTCCACGCTGGAAATCGCCCAACAATCCGAACGGGAAGGTGTGCTCAACCTGCGCCAGGCCGGCCTGCTCAAGGTCAAGCAAGGGCTGACTTCTCTGGAAGAAGTCCTCGCCGTCACCAACGAATAAGGAAATAGACAAGCATGGCGCTGGCCAAAACGACCACGCGGGAAACCCCCTTCCTGTGGGAAGGCACCGACAAGAGCGGCAAGAAAATCAAAGGCCAGATGCTGGCGCCCGGCGAGGCCTTCGTGCGGCAAACCCTGCGCCGGCAAGGCATCAATGCCGAGAAGGTGAGCAAGCAGGGCTTGTTCGCGCGCAGCCAGAAAATCACGGAAAAAGACATCGCCCTGTTCACCCGCCAGCTCGCCACCATGCTCAAGGCCGGCGTGCCCCTGTTGCAGGCCTTCGACATCTCCGCGCGCAGCCATTCCAACGCGGCATTGCAACGCCTGCTGGGCGACATCAAATCCGACGTGGAAACCGGCACCAGCATGAACGCCGCCTTCCGCAAGCATCCGCAATATTTCGACGGACTCTATTGCAACCTGGTTCATGCCGGCGAACAGGCCGGCATTCTCGATTCCGTGCTGGATCGGGTCGCCACCTACAAGGAAAAGATGCTGGCCTTGAAGGGGCAGATCAAATCCGCCCTGTTCTACCCGATCATCGTACTGGTCGTGGCCTTCGTCATCACCGCCGGCATCATGTTGTTCGTGATTCCCGCCTTCAAGGATCTCTACGGCAAGGCCGGCGCGGAATTGCCGGCACTGACCATGATCGTCCTGCACATCTCCGACCTGTTCGTGAACTACTGGCATCTGATCCTTCTCGGCATTGGCGGCGGCATCTTCATGCTCATGCAGGCATGGAGGCGCAACCCCGGCTTCCGCGCCAAGATGGATGCCTGGATGCTGAAAATCCCCGTCTTCGGCCCGCTCATCGAGAAAGCCACGGTGGCGCGCTGGTCGCGCACCTTCGCCTCGATGTTCGCCGCCGGCGTGCCGATGGTGGAAGCGCTGGATTCGGTTGCCGGCGCCTCCGGCAACCATGTCTTCATGGAAGCCACCCAGAAGATCCGCAGCCAGGTCGCCACCGGCTCCAGCCTGGCGAACTCGCTGCAGGGCGCCGGCGTGTTTCCCAACATGCTGATCCAGATGGTCGCCATCGGCGAGGAATCCGGCGCGCTCGACTCCATGCTGTCCAAGGTGGCCGACTATTACGAGCGCGAAGTGGACGATGCCGTGGCGGGCCTCTCCAGCCTGATGGAACCGTTCATCATGGTGATCCTGGGCACCCTCATCGGCGGCATCGTCATCGCCATGTACCTGCCCATCTTCAAGATGGGCTCGGTGGTTTGAAATGAAACAACCCCCTTACTCGCTACGCTCGTTCCCCCCGAGGGGGAGGTCAGTTCCTTCGGAACGGCCGTGCGGAACTGACATGAAACAGCCCCCTTACTCGCTACGCTCGTTCCCCCCCGAGGGGGAGGTCAGTTCCTTCGGAACGGCCGTGCGGAACTGACATGTAGCGCCGGCGTCCCGCCGGCTTTTTTCCTGACCGCCGTTCCCGCATGCTCGAACCACTCTCCAGCCAGCCCACCCTGCTGATCTCCCTTGCCGTCGTCCTCGGTCTGCTGATCGGCAGCTTCCTCAATGTGGTCATCCATCGACTGCCGATCATGATCGAGCGGGAATGGCGCGAGCAATGCACCTGGCTGGACGGCGAGCAGCCCGCCGCGCCGACGATGCCGCCCTACAATCTGGTTCAACCGCGCTCGGCCTGTCCCCGCTGCGGGCATCGGATCACCTGGTACGAGAACATTCCGATCCTGAGCTGGCTGTTCCTGCGTGGCCGTTGCAGCGCATGCGGCCTGGCCATCACGCCACGCTATCCGCTGGTCGAGGCGCTCACCGGCCTCCTGTTCGGCTACGCCGCCTGGCGCTGGGGGGCCACCTGGCTGACACCGGCGATCTGCCTGCTGCTCGCCAGTCTGGTTGCGCTCGCCTTCATCGACCTCGACACCCGCCTGCTGCCCGACAACCTCACCCTGCCCCTGGCCTGGGTCGGTCTCCTGGTGAACCTGGATGGCGGTCTGGCCCCGCTGCCGGATGCCGTGATCGGCGCCATCGCCGGCTATCTCTCGTTGTGGTCGGTATACCACCTGTTCAAGCTGCTCACCGGCAAGGAGGGCATGGGCTTCGGCGACTTCAAACTGCTTGCCGCCCTCGGCGCATGGCTGGGCTGGAAGTTGTTGCTCCCCATTCTGCTCGCCGCCAGTTTCTCCGGCGCCATCGTCGGCATCAGCCTGATTCTGTTCGCCGGCCACGACCGCGCCAAACCCATCCCCTTCGGCCCCTGGCTGGTTCTGGGCGGACTCATTGCCCTGTTCTGGGGCGATGAACTGCTGCGTTTCTGGTTGGGATGACCTATCGCGTCGGCCTCACCGGCGGCGTGGGTTCCGGGAAAAGCACGGTCGCCCGCCTGTTTGCCGACCACGGCGCGATGCTGGTCGATACCGACGCCATCGCCCATGCCCTCACCGCCGCCAATGGCGCCGCGATGGCGGCCATCGAAGACGCATTCGGCCAGGGAGTGGTTGCCGCCGATGGCAGCCTGGATCGCGCCGCCATGCGCCGCCTCGTGTTTGCCGACAGCGATGCCCGGCGGCGCCTGGAACGGATACTTCACCCCCTGATTCTCGCCGAGGCGCAACAACGGATCGCCGCCTCGCGGGCGCCTTATGTCCTCCTCGTCGTACCGCTGCTGCTGGAAAACCTGGAGGCCTACCGCCCCCTGATGGATCGCATCGCCGTGGTGGATTGCGATGAACAACAGCAGATCGAGCGCGCCGCCGGCCGCCCCGGCGTCGGCCCCGCCCAGGCGCGCGCCATTCTGGCGGCGCAAAGCCCGCGCTCCGCGCGCCTCGCCATCGCCGACGACATCATCGACAACCGCACCGGCCTCACCGAACTCGAAGCGCAAATCAGGCATCTGCACCAGATCTATCTATCCCCCCCCCACCAAAAGTAATAAAAAAACCCTTCCGCTTCATTGCCATTGCCCTGGGCAAGCTGCAAAATCGCCGCCAATTCAAGCCTTTGGCGCGTTTCCCTCATGTTTTTTCCTCGGACCTGACTGGTGACCGTTTACGAATTCCCCCTCAATGAACGCATCCGCACCTGGCTGCGTCTGGAGGATCTGTTCGACAAGGCGTTGTATTTCGTGCGTGGCGGCGACGCACGCGCGCACCATGCCGCGCTGCTGGCGGTGTTCGAACTCACTGACGTGACCGGCCGACCCGAGATGAAAAGCGAGCTGATCCAGGAACTGGATCGGCAGAAGACCAATCTGGAAGACTTGCGCAGCAATCCGGCGGTGGATACCAGCCGCCTCGACGAGATTCTTGGCCACATCACCACCGCCCTCGCCGACCTGCACGGCATGAGCGGCAAGATCGGCCAGCATGTGCGCGACAACGATTGGCTGACCGGGATCAAGGGGCGCGTCGGCATCCCCGGCGGCACCTGTAGCTTCGATCTGCCCGCCTACCACTTCTGGCTCAATCTGCCGGTAGCCGACCGCACCAACGATCTGATGGAATGGCTGGGCCCGTTGCTGCCGCTGAAGAGTGCTGTCGATGTGGTGCTGCGCCTGCTGCGCGACGGCGGCCATCGCAGCCGCCACACCGCCAGCATGGGGCTGTTTCAGCTCATGCTGGGCGGACGCAGCGCCCATCTGCTGCGCCTGTCCCTGGACAGCATCTGCACACCGGAAGTCAGCGCCAACAAATACGCCGTCAACATCCGCTTCCTGGTGCCGGATCGCGCGCAAAAACCACGCCCCTGCGACCGTGATGTCGATTTCGCGCTGACCTTCTGCAATCTGTAGGGCGTAATCCGGGCGTAATCCGTAGGCGCTGAAGCGCCTTCAGCCAGAGTTCCAAGCGGATTCCCGCTCGATCAAGCCGCCCACCCGCTGCGGCAAATCGGGCGCCCGGCAATCCAGCATGATCGCGCCTTGCCATCCGCGCAGCCAGGTGATCTGGCGTTTCGCCAACTGGCGGGTGGCGGCGGCGCCGCTGGCGAACAATTCCGCCCCGCTGATCTCCCCCTCCAGATAACGCCAGGTCTGGCGGTAGCCCACACAGCGCATGGAAGGCAGTTCCGGATCGAGTGGATAACGTTCGCGCAGCCCGCGCAGTTCCTCCACCAGGCCAGCCGCCAGCATGGCCTTGAAACGCGCGTCGATGCGCTCATGCAGCCAGGCGCGGTCGTCGTGCATCAGCGCGATTTCAATCAGGCGACAGGGCAGATCGGCGGTTTCCGGTTGCCGCGCCAGCAGCGCGGAGAGCGGCTCACCACTGCTCAGACAGACTTCCAGGGCGCGCTGGATGCGTTGCGCATCGTTGGGCGCCAGACGCGCGGCCGTCGCCGGATCGAGGCACGCCAGTTCCGCGTGCAACGCGGGCCAGCCTTCCCGTTGCGCGCGCGCCTCCAGTTCCGCGCGCAGTTCCGGCGCCGCCACCGGCAGTTCCGCCAGGCCTTCCTTCAGCGCCTTGAAATACAGCATGGTGCCGCCCACCAGGAGCGGAACGCGGCCACGCGCGAGAATGTCGCGCATCAGGGCCAGGGCATCGGCGCGAAAACGGGCGGCGGAATAGCTTTCGGTCGGGGAGAGAATGTCGATCAGATGATGCGGCGCCCGCGCCAGGGTGGCGGCATCCGGCTTGGCTGTGCCGATGTCCATGCCGCGATAGACCAGCGCCGAATCGACGCTGATGATTTCCACCGGAAACCGCGCCGCCAGCGCCACCGCCAGATCGGTCTTGCCGCTGGCGGTGGGGCCCATGAGACAGAGCGCGGGGGGGCGCTCGCCGCTCACTGCTTACCGCTCACGCATACGCCTTCTGTTCGCTGCGCTTGCCTGGCTTCTTCTTCATGATGACCACGCCCTTGACCACCGACAGCCCGTCCACCGGGATGTTGGGATAAAGCGGGTTTACCGGCTTCAGCATCCAGCCTTCCGGGTGTTGCACGATCTGGCGGAAGATGTACTCCTCATTGACGAAGGCGACCACATAGGAACCGTCCTTGGCCAGACCTTCCGGCTCCACCACGATGATTTCACCTTCCATGAATTCCGGCTGCATGGAGTCGCCCAGCACCATCAGGGCATAGGGCTCGGCACCGGCGCAGGCGGAGGCTTCCAGTCCTTCGGGGGTTTCTTCGGCCGGCCGCACCGGAATGGGGAAGGGTTTGCTCATGGCTATTGTCCTCGCATGAAAAGCTTGTCCAGGTCGGACAAAGTGAGTTGGAACCAGGTGGGGCGGCCGTGGTTGCACTGGTCGGCGCGCAGCGTGCCTTCCATGTCGCGCAACAGAGCGTTCATTTCCGGCACGCCGAGTTTGCGATTCGCGCGCACCGCGCCATGACAGGCCAGGGTGGCGAGAAGTTCATTGCGGCGCGCGTGCATGGCGCCGCCATGTACGCCTACGAGGCCGAATTCGTGGATGTCCTTCAGCAACTCGCGCGCCAGGCGCTCGCCATCGGCGTCCTTGAGCATGGCCGGCACGGCGCGCAGCGCCAGGTGGGTGGGCGACACCGGCGCGATCTCGAAACCCATTTCCGCCAACGCCGGCCCCGCCTCCTCGGCGATGGCCATCTCCAGGCCGGTGGCGGCGAACACCACCGGAATCAACAAGGGCTGGCTGGCGACGGCGCGGGCATCGAAGGCGGTCTTGATCCGCTCATAAAGGATGCGCTCATGCGCCGCGTGCATGTCCACCACGATCAGGCCATGCGCGTTCTCGGCCAGGATGTAGATGCCGGAGAGCTGCGCGAGGGCGTAGCCCAGCGGGGGCGCGGCGCCGATTTCGGATTGCGGATTGCGGATTTCAGCGGGGGGCGCGAGGGCGTCGGCCACCATCTGGTAATAAGGGGCGGGTTCGTTGGCATGCAAGGGCTGCTGCGTCCAGGGACGCGGTACTCCGCCGCTTCCACCCCCGCCCAGGGGATGGGAGGAATAGGCCGGTGCAGGCGATGCGGCTGGTGTGATGGGTGCCCCCTCTCCGCCATCCCGCACCCAGGATGGGAGGGAAGCGCCGGCGGAGCTTTCCCGGCATCCGCCCAGCGCCCGCTCCAGCACATGCAGCACGAACTGATGTACGCCGCGCCCGTCGCGAAAACGTACTTCCGTCTTCGCCGGATGCACGTTCACGTCCACCCCTTCCGGCGGCAATTCCAGGAACAGCACATAGGCCGGATGGCGTTCGTGGTGCAGCACGTCGCGGTAGGCCTCGCGTACCGCGTGCGACAGGAGCTTGTCGCGCACGAAGCGGCCGTTGACGAACAGATATTGCGCATCGCGGCCGGCGCGGGAATAGGCGGGCAGCCCAGCCAGGCCATAAAGCCGCAGCGGCCCGGCGGCCTCATCCAGGGTGCGGGCGGCGGCGGCGAAGTCCTCGCCGAGGATGTCCAGCGCCCGCGCCTGCCAATCGCTTACGGCAAGACGGCGGCTGACGCGGCCATTGTGGGCAAGCGTGAACGCGCATTCCGGATGCGCCAGGGCGACGCGACGCAGGGCCTCGTCGCAGTGCGCGTATTCGGTGGGCGGGCTTTTCAGGAACTTGCGCCGTGCCGGGGTGTTGAAGAACAGGTCGCGCACTTCCACCACGGTGCCGCGCGCCAGGGCGGCCGGTTCCGGCGTGTGCAGCCTGCCGTCGAGGGCGCCGACCTTCCAGGCGTGCGCCGCCTCGGCATACCGGCTGGTCAGGGTCAGCCGCGCCACCGAAGCGATGCTGGCCAGCGCCTCGCCACGAAAACCGAGGCTGGCGACCCGCTCCAGGTCGTCCAGGCTGGCAATCTTGCTGGTGGCGTGCCGGGTCAACGCCAGCTTGAGGTCATCCGGCGCGATGCCGACGCCATCGTCGACCAGGCGAATCAACTTGATGCCACCCTCCTCCAGGTCGAGGCGGATGTCGCGACTGTTCGCGTCCAGGCTGTTTTCCAGCAACTCCTTCAACGCCGAAGCCGGACGTTCCACCACCTCGCCGGCGGCGATCTGGGAAACGAGGAGGTCGGGGAGGAGTTGGATGTGCGGCATGGACTACCCGTAGGAGCGGGCTTGCCCGCGAAGACCACGCCCGCAGTTCGCTCCACCCGCCAATCGCCGGCAAGCCGGCTCCCACATCATGCCTTCACCTCCAGTTCTTCCCACCGCCCGAGCAGTTCCAGCAGAGCGTCGTCGATCTCACCGGAGCGGGTGGAAAGCGCCGCCACTTTCACGTGGTCGGCATGGACGGCGGGGTCGGAGAGTTTCCGCGCGAGGTCGGCCTGTTCGGTTTCCAGGGCGTTGATGCGTTCCGGCAGGGCGTCGAGTTCCTTCTGCTCCTTGTAACTCAAGCCGGATTTCTTCGGTTTCGCGGCGGCAACGGTGGGTGACGTGGGTTTTGCGGGCGCCGGTTTTTCCTGTGCCGCGCTCGCGGCTTGCCGCGCGCGCCAGCCCAGCCAGTCGGAATAGCCGCCCGGCAGTTCCAGCAACTCGCCGTCACCCGCGAAAACGATGGATTGCGTCACCACGTTGTCAAGAAAGGCGCGGTCGTGCGAGACCAGGATCACGGTGCCGGCGTAGTCCTGTAACAACTGTTCCAGCAATTCCAGGGTGTCGATGTCGAGGTCGTTGGTCGGCTCGTCGAGCACCAGGATGTTGGCCGGACGGGCGAACAGGCGCGCCAGCAGGAGGCGGTTGCGCTCGCCGCCGGAGAGCGCGGAAACCTTGGCACGGGCGCGTTCGGCGGGAAACAGGAATTCCTCCAGATAGCCGATGACGTGTTTGCGCACGCCACCGATTTCCACGGTATCGGAGCCGGGCGAGATGGTGTCGATCAGCGTGGCGTCGTCGTCCAGTTGATTGCGGAACTGGTCGAAATACGCCACTTCCTGGCGGGTGCCGTGCTTGATGCGGCCGGAATCCGGTGCGATCTCGCCGAGGATGAGCTTGATCAGCGTGGTCTTGCCGGCGCCGTTGGGGCCGATCAGGCCGAGTTTGTCGCCGCGCAGGATGCGAGTGGAGAAATCGCGCACCAGCACCTTGTCACCATAACCGTGGCTGACGTGCTCGAACTCGGCGATCAACTGCCCGGAACGGCCACCGGAATCGAGGGCAAAGCCGACCTGGCCGAGCCGCTCACGACGCGCCGAACGCTCCAGGCGCAGGGATTCGAGACGGCGCACGCGGCCCTCGTTGCGGGTGCGACGGGCTTCCACGCCCTTCCTGATCCACACCTCCTCCTGCTTCCAGAACTTGTCGAACTTGCGGTTCTGCGCCGCCTCCACTTCCAGTTGCTCCGCCTTCTTGCGCTGGTAATCGGTGAAATTTCCCTGGTAGGGGCGCAACTGGCCACGATCCAGTTCGATGATGCGATTGGCGACGCGGTCGAGAAAGGCGCGGTCGTGGGTGACGAACAGCAGGGCGCCGGAAAACTCGGCAAGCATGTTCTCCAGCCACTCGATGGCGGTGAAATCGAGATGGTTGGTCGGCTCGTCCAGGAGCAGCAATTCCGGGTCGGACACCAGCGCGCGCGCCAGGGCGACCCGCTTCTTGTTGCCGCCGGACAGCGTTTCCACCGGCGCGTCGGCGGCCAGATCGAAACGGGCGATGGTTTCCTCGACGCGGCTGTTCAGGCGCCAGACATCGTGCACATCGAGTTCATGCGACAAGCGCGCCAGTTCCGCCAGATCCTCGGCCGCGCCGCTGGCCGCCTGGTGCGCGGCGGCGTGCGCGGTTGCCAAATAAGCCGCAAGCAGGCCATGCGCCGGCCCGGCGCCCTCCGCCACCGCCTCGAACACGGTATGGCCGGGGGTGAAGGCGGGTTCCTGCGCCACGAAGGCCAGATGCAGACTGGGTTTCAACCACATCTCGCCGGCATCCGGGCGAATCTCCCCCGAGACCACTTTCAACAGGCTGGATTTTCCGGCGCCGTTGCGGCCGATCAGGCCGATGCGCTCGCCCCGGTCGATGACCAGCGAGGCGCCATCCATGAGCGGCCAATGGCCGAAAGCGAGTTCCAGTTTGTCGAGAATGGCGAGGGGCATGCGGGATGCGCCGGCTCACGAGCCGGCGCCAGAAAAAGCAGCGGGCCGCGATTATCCCATCAAGAGGCGCCGCGAAGCAGCGCTTGAGCGTTACAGGGAACCGTGCGCCTGGCCGGCGTGGGTATGCTCGAAACGTTCCTGGCAGGCAATACAACGGGTGGCGACCGGGTTGGCGACCAGACGCGCGGCCGGGATGTTGGCGCCACAGTCCTCACACAGGCCGTAATCCGGTGAATCCACGCGCTTGAATGCGGTATCCAGCGCTTGCAGGGTACGCACCTCATGATCCATGCGCGCGGCGGCGAGATTGCCCAGCGTCACCGCCAGCGCCTCATCGGCGCTATCCCCGGAGCCACGTCCCAGCACTGCGGCGAACTGAGTCTGGCCGCTTTCCTCCAGGGCGGTTTTCAGGCCATGCAGAAACTGGGCGCGTTGCGCTTCCAGAGCGGCACGAATGGCGAGGCGGTCTTTTTTGGTCAGATGGCTCATGGTGAACTCGGTTATCGGAGGGCTGTATCCGGATTATTGGCGCCAGACTCGATGCCTTCAAGGAAAGAACCGCATCGCGGCATCAAACTAGCCGGGTTTCCACCCGCCCCGCCTGCGGTAGAATCGCCCGCCATGCCTCCGTAGCTCAGTGGATAGAGCATCCCCCTCCTAAGGGGAGGGTCACACGTTCGATTCGTGTCGGGGGCACCAATAAATCAATGTGTTAGAGAATTTGTGTGGGTGGCTGTAAATCCCTGTGCTACCGCTGTGCTACCGAAATTGCGTAAGTAAAGATTTGTCGACAGGGAAAATGATTGAGCTGACAAGCTTGCTGGGCATGAAATATGTGGGATTGTTCTCCTTCTGATTTCGTCACGAACATCATGTTGTTCAGAAAACCTTCTATGTAGTCCCCACACTATTTTTTTACACTGTCTTGTCGCGCAAAATTCATCACCCAACTGGAGACCCGCATGAACAAGTCCGAACTAATCGACGCCGTTGCCAGCAAAGCCAACGCCAGCAAGGCTGCCACCGCAGTACTTCTCAGCGCTACGCTGGAAGTCATTGCCGAAGCCTTGGCCAAAGGAGATAGCGTGCAACTCATTGGTTTCGGTACTTTCAGCGTGGGTGAACGTGCTGCCCGAATGGGGCGCAATCCGCAGACCGGCACGGAGTTGAAGATCGCCGCCAAAAAAGTTGCCCGCTTCAAGGCAGGCACAGTGTTGTCAGCCGGTGTGAACAAGGCAAAGGGCAAGAAGAAGTAAGTCGTCATTTTCAGCCCCATGTGTGGCCGCTTCGCTCTCAAGGCCCCGCCGGCGGAACTGATCAAACGGTTCAACCTGGATGAATGCGCGGATTTGAAGCCACGCTACAACATCCCGCCCGGCACCGAGATTGCCGCCATCCGCCAATCGCCGGAAGGTAAGCGTGTGCTGCACCTACTCAGGTGGGGTCTGGTGCCACACTGGGCCAAAGACCCGAGCATCGGCAACAAGCTCAACAACGCGCGGGGAGAGTCTGTCGCCGAAAAACCTTCCTTTCGCGAAGCGTTCAAACGCCGGCGCTGCCTGATTCCAGCGGAAGGATTTTACGAATGGCAGACACAGGGCAAGGCCAAGCGGCCGTATTACATAAGCTTGAAGACAGGACAGCTTATGGCCATGGCGGGCTTATGGGAGTCGTGGAAGTCACCTGAAGGTGACTTCCTGCGCACCTGCTGCGTCATCACTACCGAGCCGAATGCGGTGATGGAACCCATCCACGACCGTATGCCGGTGATCATTGCAGAAGAAGCGTGGGCGCGTTGGTTATCTGGGCCGGTAGAAGATGTAGAGCCTCTGATCAGGCCTTACTTGGCAGAGAAGATGCAAGCGTGGGCGGTGGATCGCCGTGTCAGCAAGGCAGCTGACGATGATGCGGACATGATCTCTCCCATGGGAAGCGGGTAAATGCAGGATATCTTGCAACACACTCCACAAAGCTTCTGCACACAATTTGTTATTTTCGGCAGCTAGGGAGTTGCCGCCAGGGTACTGATTCGCCCGTATAGCGGGCTATCCGCACGCCATGCTGGATGTCGTTATTGATCTTATATGCATACTGATTAAATGCGTTTTTCAGGCATTACATAAACCACACGAGTCTTTGACCATGTACGCGTTTTTGGCAGCCCGCAGACATGGTCAAAAAATATCATTCGGCTCTGGCTCTTCGACTCGGTCGGAATATCGCAGCCTTTCGCCGAAGTGCGGCGCTCAAACAGGAACAACTTGCCGAGCTGATCGAGGTGGAAATTTCCACCGTTTCGCGCTACGAGACCGGGGCCACACTGCCTTCGTTGGTCACTTTGGCAAATCTGGCCAAAGTCTTGCATTGCACGATGGCGGAGTTGCTGGCGGAGAAAACACCTGCCCATTCCCCAGAGGCGATTCGCATCGAAGCGGTGATTGAGCCCTTGCTGCCGGCAGAAAGAAAAATGGTGATTGACGTGATCGAGACCATGGTGGGGTTCTTACGTCAGCAGAAAGCGATGCACCCGCGTAAACATTAAAAATTTCAGTGCGCTGAAGGATGGCAGCGCAACGGTTTCAGCAGGGAGATAAAAATGCAGGATGACGACCCAGTCGACTATCAGTTCTGGTCCAAGCTTGATGGTTGGAGTTTCCGCGACGCCGCCTTGTTGTTGTGCGGTTTCGATCCGGATGCGGTGCGAGGATCCGGTATCCGCCTGGACAGCCGTGAACACCCGGAACACCTGGCCGAGGCATCAAAGGTGTATCGCGTTCTCAAGAGCACGACGGCCCTCGGCCCCAACGTCGCCCACCCCTTCACCGTAATCGAGCACGCCCTCAAGAAAAATCTGCCGATGCCCACGCCATTGCTGGGCGCGGTACGCGAGCGTTTTCGCCAGGAACGTGAACGCGAGGGGCGGCAAATCGACGAAGTCCTGGGCGAGGCAGAGCAAGCCGAACCTCATCCACGCTCCAAGGGTTTCCTGCTTCGCTTGATCTATGTGATGGCCAAGCGCGGCTATGGCCTGAAGCTGGAGCAACCCTACAACGATGCCAACGAGATCGCCGACGATGCGGAACGCCTGGGATTGGTGCTGGACCGAGATGCCGTGGCCCGTTACCTGAAAGATGCCCGTCAGCAGGCAGAGTCGAAAGCAATCGAGGAATGAAAGTTATTCCTCACTCCTGAATGGTGAAGCGTGAATGGCGACCAAAACCGCGCGGTCAGATTCCGGTGCAAAACCACATCAAGCCACATCCAGCCACACCCAGCTTAACGGAGTTTCACCCCGTTTCCGTGCGCCACACGACGCAGCATCCGGATACCTGCGCTCGTGTCGAGCCCATGACGTGCCGCGTCGGCATAAAAATTACCCTAATAATCAATGGTAATCATCCGATGAGGCAGCTGTTCGCCATCAACCGATAGCAGCCATTTTCGGCGGACAAAGCACAGCGTTCTTTCCTTATCGTCATGTCCACACCGCCAACGCGCGGGAGCAACGCGGAGGTAAGGGCGCGGCCTGGGCCAATCACATCCATGTACATCCCGGCTTCCCGCACCGCCTCCATGGAAGCGACCACCTGGGCGAGATCGGTATCGTTGGCATAGCCCGCATCGAAGCAGTTGCCATCTAGGCAGAAGGTCTGGGTGCCGCAATCGGCCACGGTGGCGGTTTGCGCGGCGGTGACCAGGCACTGGAACTTATTCTCGTAGTATGAGCAGCCGGTGTCCGAGGTTTCGACACAAGCCGAAGAAATCTGCCCGCAACCGCGATCGCGCAGTCCATCGCATTCGCGGGTGTCCATGGCGGCAGACAGGCAGGTGTAACGAGCCTCGTATTTCCAGCAGTCGCGCTGTACCGGATGGCCGGAAATCATTTTGGTGGAGGGGCCGTCGAGGCAAATCTCGGAGAGCCGTTCGCACTCGGCTGCCGAGACGGTCGCTGGCAGGCATGCCAGTAGCAGGGACGTCAGAAAAAGCCTGATCAGGCTCATTTCGTCCTCGCCTCCAGAGTGACACAGCCATCCGACCAGGCATCGGATGTTGCATAGGTGATTTGCTGTCGCTGGAAATTCAGGGTGGCGCTGGGAACGATGGATTCGCAGTTCAGCCAACCCACAGGGCCGTTATCAGACCAACCCCCGTCATCGCAAAGCATCTGGCTGCTGGAGGCCGGTTCAACGTAGGTTGGGCAGGTCCACCAAACTGCTGCCGTGTAGCAGCCATCTTGATAAACGCCACACCCATAAGCCTGTGCTTCCTGGCGTGTGATCTGGCCCGCCGGGCAGGTCGCAATGCTGGCCAGCCTCTTGGACGAGGCGACGACTTCCAGCGTGCAGTCGATCTGGCCGGCCTGGCAGCCTCCCCGGATATAGAGGTGGTTGAAGGATCCCGCGCCATAATCTCCGTAGACCTCAGTCCAATCGGCACTGTAGGCGTTGACGGCTCTATACGGCAGGGAGTTGAGGTTGGGTCTGACCCCGGGGCCACAACCCGAGGCTCCATACGAGCCCTCTCTGACCAAGGTTTCTGCTGCAACGTACAGCTTGGTCTGGTCAAAGGAATCACACCTCACTTTCAGTGCCCCTGGGCCATACCACCAGTCAGGACCGTTGGCTTTTGAGCAATATCCGATTCCTGGGATATAGCTCGCCAGATCGGTGCCAGTCACGCAACTGGCGGATTCGGTGACCGAGACAGTGAGCACTTTCTGGCAGACCTCTTCGCCCAGGGTCTTGTACTCGTTGCAGATTTCTTCCTCATAGATGGCTGGCTGGGTGACCGTGGTGGTTTTGCATTCCCCATAGGCTCCACCAAATGCCCCGGCCACGGCGGATGGATCTGCCTTTACCGTTGCGCTTTTCACCAGGATGGGGTCGGCGGGGACGATGGTCAGGGGTGGTCGGGTCGAGCGGTTGTTGGCCAGATCGTTGATGGCATCGCATTCCGCCTGCTGTTTGGCGTCGCTATAGGTGACGGAAGCGCACTCGCTCACGCGTGTGCCGCCGGGCGTTCTCGGATCGCCATCGCCGGCACCGTAATAGCTTGAATGCGCGTGGGCGGTCGCGTAGTTGGGCACTTTGTCGGCGGCTGTCGTGCCGGAGATGGCCCCCTTCACTGCCGCCGCGCCTGACCCCGACTGACCGAAGGTCTTGCCGGCGTCGAAAGCGTCTGCAGGCGTCATATCAGTTGCCATATCAGTTGCCATGTCCGCCCAGGCGGGTGAGACCGTGATCAGAAGGAGGGAGAGGCACCAGCTGTTCATGGCGTCCCCCGCAATCGAGTCAGCCGACGCTCGGCTGCCTCGGCCAGGGAGTGCGAGGCCTGGGCCATGCGATCCAGGATGTATTCCAGGCTGGCATCTCCCGCTATTCGGAGTGTTTCCCGGCAGGAACCGGCGGCATCATCGCAACCTTCGCCGACAGCCGTGCCCAGGACAAACACCGGCACTGAATCTATCTGGTTCCGGGTGAAGGCTTCTGGATGGATGATGGCGCTGGCACCAAGCTTGGCCAAGGGTTCGAAGGCCTGGAGTGTCTTTTTCAGCGATCCCTCCTTGGGGCCACGGAAAACCAGTACCCCGTTTGTCTTGGCCGCGTCCGTCGCCAGTCGTTTGAGGCTGGCTGCAGGCATGGAGAAAGACACGAACACCAACAGGTTCGGCCCGGTGTTGCCGTCACGTTGGGCGCCCAGCGTTTTCCGGTAGCGTTCGGCGACGGCAAGCGGGTCGGCGCCGGCTGAGGCCAAGTCCACCCTTGGTGCTGACTGCACTGGCCGGCCTGGATCGGCGCGGAAGCTGTCTTCCGTCTGGCGCAGCAGTGCCTGGCTGCGCGCCTTCTGGCGAACCATTTCCTGCTGGATCGCTTCCGCGCCCGGCAAGCTGGGAGGTTGGGCGCCTGGGGCACCCCAAGCGGTGCCCCAGGCGGCCAGACTAAGGAGCCAGGCTGGCAGCAGAGAAAACCGACGCACAGCAATTCCTCTTGCGAAAGATGAGATAGGCGAAGTCCTCGCCCTGGTAGGGAAACTCGCGGCCGGCTCCCCAGATCGCCGTGGTGCGGCCGTATGGCTGGCAGCATTTGCCGTCGATCTTCCTGGTCTGCGGAACGGGATGCAGCATGGCCATCTTGTAGTTGCGCTTGTCCATCACCGGCTGCGGGTAGTAGCCGCACTGGCCGCGGTTGCCGGACGCGCCCCAGACCAGCAGCTCTCGGTGCATCTTGGCGGTCATGCGCTGGGCAATCAGCGTCGAGGCCTGCACGCCGCCGATATGGGCGGCCACGTTGCCGTTGAGTGGATATAGGCTGCCCTGACAACCGGCGCACCAGTACAGCTCGGAGATTGGGAAACCCGCCGTTGCCGCTACGCAGTCGGCGGCGCACACCGCCTGAGCCACCGGATTGGCAAACAGCGCCACGTCGGGATTCAGGATAAAAGTCAGCTCCGACTCGTTCCACAGCGGGTCTACCTCGGTGATGTAGGCGATGTCGAAACCGCCCGGCTCCAGGCAGTTCGATTCCAGCAGCACCTCCAGCAGGTAGAGCACCGGGAAGGTGTACCAGTGGGCCTGATAGAAGCTGGAGCCATGGCTGTCGTGGGTGCCCTTGCCGCGACCGTGGGCGGGGGCATGGATGCCCAAGTCCATGCTCAGACCACCCAGGGTCGGAAAGCAGTAGGGATGCCGTACCACCTCGGCGATGCGCACCGGTTCCCAGAAGCCGGTGGAGATGCCGACCCGGGGCGGATTTGCGCAACCGCAGATGGCATCGCCCGGGTTATTTCCGTTGTCTTCTTGATCCAATGCGAGCAGCTTCGCGCCGCCCAGGGTCAGCGGCATCATGCAGGACCAGCAGATATCCGTGATGGGGTTGGGGAACTTGCCTGGGCAGGTGGGGCCGGCCCAGGCGGGGGCGAACAGCATCCAGCCCGCCATGAGCATGGCCAGCCGGGGCCTCCACAGAGGCGTGGCGTTCATGACCCCACCTTCAGTTCATCGACCCGCAGCCGCTTGCCCTCTTGCTTCACCAAGGCCGGCACCTGGCGAATGCCCAGACGCCGCACCAGCAGCCCCTGTTGGTCGAAGTACACGCGCACATCGAAGCGCTTCATGAATTCGATGTAACTGCCGCCGGTGAGAATCAGGTGAACCCGGCCCTGGTAGTGGCTGCGCAAGGCCATTGCCTTCCGGGTTTGGGCGCTGTCACGCGCATCGAAGAAGATCAGATGCTTCGACAGGGACACCATATCCAGCGGATTGACCCGTGTTCCAGCTGCCACCAGCACCTTGCCGTCATGATCCAGCAACGCCTCCGGGACGGTAAGCGACGGGTCGAAGTGGTAGGTACGCGGTGTGCGGGTGCGCACCAGTCCGGCCACCGGCTGGGGCGATTCGATCGACCGGCGCGAACGATCGCGGAAATCCCGCTCGATCCGCGCCAGTTCGCCGCTGTTCTGTTTTTGCTGCAGGCGCGATTGGATGAGTTCTAGCAGGTCCGTTTCGGCCACCGGATAGACCGGACCCACCCGGCCCAGATCTGCCGACCAGGCAGAAGCGACGAGAAAGGCAGGACCGGCCAGCGCCAGCATGATGGTGGCAGTCCAGGGTTTGATCCGCTGCTCAGAAGATTCCATACGCCTTGCCGAGGATGCGTTCGTGGGGGACGTAACTGGTGGCCGCGTAACGGGAGTCCAGGGAATCCCGGTGCGGCGCATAGAGGTAGTAGTGGCCCGCCGGCACGCTCCCTGGCTGGTTCGCGACCAGCGTGTGGCCATAGCGGGAAACCGTCTTGGCGCGGCCCAGGTATTCGCCGTTGACGTAGAAGTCCCGCCCGACGGTCACCACCGGATCACCGGGCAGTCCCTTGACGACTTTGAGAAACACCGCGCCCTCCGGATAGATCAATCCCCCCGGCCAGCGCCAGGCCACCAGGTCCCCGCGTTTCAGGCTGCCCGGCGCCGGCGGCGTCTTCTCAACCATGACCAGGTGGTATGGCATGCTTTCGGTGAGCGTGAAGCGCAGCCAGTAGAAGTGGCTGAAGGCAAAGCCCGCGACGGCGAACAGGGTGAAAGAAGTCCAGGCGAGTGGATGGCGTCGGACTGCGGCCCAGACCAGGGCGGCATAGGCGCGCGCGCCCACCTTGGGCCGCAAGGCGAAGATCAACCGCTCAATCCTTGGCATGGACGATCTCCCGCAATCTCGGGGTCAGGTCCACGGCGCCAGCTACGACGGCATCGGAGACCAGAATCACGCAGCCACATTCACGCGCCAGTTCGCCTACCGCCTGGGACAGTCCTTTGCCAGTCTGTGCGGCATAGTCATAGGCCTGTTTCCCCTCGCCCTTGGCGGCCAGTTCGGCAAAGCCGCGCTGCTGCTCGGTGAGGATGCCGGCAAGATCGACCCGGCCGAACTTCGCTGCCGGCGGCGGCACCAGGAAATGATAGGCGGCAAGCAGTGCGGCGCTGATGGCAAAGGCAAGCGCGGCGCTCAATGGCAAACCCGGTGACCCACCCAGAGTGGAAATGGGTGCTGCCGTCGGCACGGAGGGTTCCAGTTCCTCGGCTTCAGCCATGCGCCTGCTCCCGTTCCGCCAGCACCGCCCGGATGGCCGCGTCCACGTTCAGGCCGGCGCGGGTCTTCTCGCGCACGGCGGTGAAGTCTTCCGCCTTCGACGAGACCAGCAACAGGGAGTACGGGTCCAGCACCAGGCGGCCGATGCCGTGCCCGACCGGGCAGTGCACGAAGACCTCGGAATAGGCGCCCGCCTCGGTATGCAGGGTGTTGAGCATGCTGCGCATGCCTTCGGTCAAGGCCAGGCGGCTGTTCTTTTCCAGGGCCAGGACGGATTCCGGCTTCTGCCGCAGCATGAACATCCAGTCGGCGTTGTTGAGCGCTGCCGTGGCGGCTTCGTTGCGGTAGTAGTCGTCCACGCCCTGGGTGCCGGTGACGAAGGCGCCGTTGTACTTGCGCGCCCGCCGGTAGCCGGACTCGATGAAGCCGCCACTGGTCCCGTTCATCAGGCTCCAGGCCTCGTCGACGATGACCAGCTTGCGGCGGCCGTCTTCCCGATTCAGATAGATCTCGTTGGTGATCAGGTACATGAGCAGCAGCAGGACCACGCTCTGCAGGTCCTTCTTGGCTTCCAACTCATCCAGTTCCAGCACCACCAGGTCGGTATCGAAACGGATGTTCGCGTCACCCTCGAACCAGCGGCCGTGGGCGCCGTCCTGGGTGTAGGGAAACAACTGGATACCCAGGTTGCGCACGCGCACGTCGCACTTGCCTTCGTCGTCCTTGCAGGCGGTTTTCAGATGCTCGGCCAACTCCGTCAAGGTGGGCAGCCGGCCTTGTCCCTGCGCGTGATACCAGACCTGGCGCAAGGCGATGTCCAACTGGGACATTTCGTACTGGGGCAAGGGTTCGTTGGGGGAGATCATCTGGGCGACGACCGGCTTCAGCATCTCCATGTCCTCGTCCAGATCCATGACCAGGGAGAACGGGTTCAGGGAAAGACAGGAATCCGCGCTGAACTGGATGTATTGCCCGCCCAGTTGCTTGCAGAGATTTTCGTAAGAATGGCCGGCGTCGATCACCCAGACCTTGGCGCCGATGCCCAGATAGCCCTGCGCCAACTCGTTCATGAAAACCGACTTGCCGGAACCTGAAGTCCCCACCACACAGGCGTTGTAATTGCCGGAGGGGTTGGCGAAGAGATCCACGCCCATGGCCTGGCCCCGCCGACCGAACAGCGCGATGACCGGCTCGCCCAGGCCTTCCCATTCCGCGATCAGGGGCGCCAGGTGGATGGCGTTGGCGGAGGTCTTCAGGCTATCCCGGCCCGCGCGCTTCGCCTCTTGCTGGAGGGAGCGGGAGTAGGCCATGGGCAGCCCCAGGAACAGGCTTTGCAGGTGGAGAAAGCTGTCCTCCTGCAGATCGAAGCCCAGTCCGCGCCATACCCCCCGGGCGGCCAGTTCGTCCTTGGCCGCCTGGCGCGGATGAGAAAACAGGGTGAGCTGGTGATACAGGCGCACCAGGGAGCCGGCGCCCGAGAAGGCGGCCATGGCCGTATCCCAGTCCAGCTTGTTGTCCTGCCAGTCGGGCATGAAGGCGGCCATCTTGCTTTGCGCCGCCTGGGTGGCGCGCGCGCTCTTCAGTGTGGCGAAGGAGCGGGTGGATTCGTAATCCGGGATGCCCAGTCCCAAGGTGATCAGGAAGGGGCACGAATAAGCTTGAGAGCCCTGCAGGAAGTCGCCGATCAGTGCCCCCATGGCGGCCAGATGCGCCTGCTTCGGATAGTTGCGCACGGAAAAACACCGCGCCACGCATTCCGCGCTGTTGGCGGGACTGCCGAACACCAGGCCATCACGTCGCATCCGGGTCAGCGTGTCCAGGGCGATGATCTGATCGCGCAGCAAGCGGCCATCGTCGTAGTTCAGACGTTGGGCCTCGCCCTTCAGCAGCCGGTTGGGATTCAGCACCTGAGCGCACCAGCCCAGGAGTTCATCCGGGCCCCATTCCCCGGCATACAGATAGGCGCTCTTGAGGACGGTGGCCAGCGCATCGCGAAGGGTCCGGGCGTTATCGATGGCATCCAGATCGGCCATGCCATTGGCGGGCAGGGTCACCGACAGGGCGGCCCGGAAATCCCGCGCCAGCCAGGGCGTGCCGGGGAACGGGGGGCGCACGGCGGCGCCGGCCAGATGGGCGGCGCGGCGGCGGGCGGATTCAACGTAGACCTCATGGGCATCAACCCTCCCCGCATTGCGCAGGGTCTGATACCGGTTGAGGAAATCATGAATGTCCGGCGAGCCGAACAGGTGGAACTGCAGGCTGGCCTCGGTGGGCAGGCCGTTGAAGATCGACTTCAACACACCGGTCATGCGGTCGTCGGCGCCGGTCTGAGGGGTGATGGCCAGCACGAAACCGACCGCTTCCACGCGATCATGGGCGCCAGGCCTCGCTTCCGGCGGCCGTTCCAGCAGAAACAGCCGCTCCTCCGGCAACCAGCCGGAATAGGGCAACCAATCCGCTAGGCGCTCGAACATCGGCATGGGGGAATATTGGGTCGCCGGCATAACGTCGGCATCCGTGAAATCGCTCCGAGTCGGCCGCAAGGCCTGGCGCAGGGAGGCCAGTGCGTCAGCGATCATCGTCACTGCCTTGGCTACCCTGCTGCGCCGCCTCCAGTACGGTATCCCGCGCGTCCTGGCGCACGCCGTCCTTGCGCGCGGTGGCATCCGTTGCCCGGGAGGCGATAGGCGCCGACACCAGGGTGAACTGTCGCTGGATTTGGCGGCGGGTGTGTTCGATCTGCCACTCGCCCCGGTGCCACATGACATAGAGATAGGACGCATCGTGCAGGTCGCCGTCCGCGTCCAGCCTGGGTGCCAGCCAGAGGCGCAGCACCTTGGGCGGGGAAAGCAGGGGCGTGCCGGGTATGGGGGTGCCGGTGACCGAGACTGTCGCAGCGTAGGGTCTGGATTCGCCCGCAACCGCGTCGGCGCGAGTGGCCTTGGCCTGATCCCGGCCCTGACTCTGCTGGGCGGGCAAAGCCCCCGCCAGGGCGTTGGCGTAGACCCCGGACACGGAAGTGCAGACAACGCCGTCGGGCGCCTTGCAGGCGAATTCGCTCTTGCCTTCCAGACCGGCCAGATTGACGCAGGCTGACAAGGTGGGGAGCACCAACAGAATGGCGCGCTTCATGGGCGTTCGTCTAATCGGCGTTCGTTTCATCAACGTTCCTCCCCGGCGGCGAGGAACGCCTCGATGTGGTCCGCTGGCATGGCACCCGCCAGGCGGCGACCTTGAAGATCAAACAGGACGGGCGTGCCGTCCACGCCGAGTTTGCGAGCCAGCGCGATGTTGCGGTCGATGGGATGGGCACAGTCGGCTGGTCGTAGTAGCTTGCCATCCCGCATCAGCGCCTTCCATGCCTCGGCACGATCCTGAGCGCACCAGACCGCGATGGCCTTGGCGCGCGCTGCCGGATGCAGTGTGTCCAAGGGATACAGGAAGGTGTGAATCGTCACGTTGTCGAGCTTGGCCAGCTCCTGCTCCAGCTTCCGGCAATAGGGGCAGTCCGGGTCGGAGAACACCGCCAGCCGCCGCGAGCCGTCGCCGCGCACACTCTGGATGGCATCCCCCAGCGGCAGGCTTGTGAAGTCGATGCGTCGAGCCTGCTCCAGACGTTCCGCCGTGAGGTCGCGCTGGGCTTGCATGTCATAGAGGTGGCCGAACAGAAAATGCCGCGCGTCGCTTCCCACATAGGCGACGTTGCGGCCCATACTGACTTCGTAGATGCCGGCCATGGGGGTGACTCGGATATCCCGGAACTCGGTCGCCGGATAGCTGGCGGCAAGCCGGGCCATCAGGGCGGCGGCGACCGGATCATCCGGCCGTTCCGCGGCCCATGCCGAGACGTGGATGCCCACCAGGGCGAGGGTGATGAGTTGCAGGGTTCGCATGGTCAACGTGCTCCGTAGCGTGGGTGGATGGCGGAGGCGGTGTCGGCGGTGGCATTGGCTTCGCCCATGGGCAGCAGCGTCCCCTTGGTGATGACCACGTCCACCATGCGGCCGGCATCCACCTCGACGACGGGGTAGAGCTTCTCGGCCAGGGCGATGTAGTACTGCGCAAGACGGTCCATGGCCTTGCCCACGCCGGAAGAAATTCCGGCCTTGAACTCCTCGCCCTGCTTGACGCTGGAGGTGGAGCCGAGCGGCGACACGGAGGTGGTGCTGGCGCTTTGCTGGAAGACCTGGCCCAGGCCGGAACCGATGCCGGCGATCAGCGCGTTGGCCAGCACTTGGCCCTGCTTGGTGATGAGTCGCCCCATCACCCCCGCCTTGCCATCTTCGCCGGCGACGTAGCCCTTGATCGGCAGTTCCAGCGCTTCGCCGCCGGGCGAAATGCAGGCCAGGCTCTCGGTGCGGATGTAGGCGCGCTCTGAGGACAAGTCGCCATAGCCGGAGCCGACGATCAGGCAGTCCTTCGCCTTGAGCCGGAACTGGTTGGGTAGTTGGGCATGGTCAATCAGGCGCAACAGAACCGGATGCGGATTGCTCTGCGCCTGGCCGCCGGTGGGGGCGTTGAGGCCCGCCAGCAGCACCGCCCGGACGAACGAACCCGAAGGCAGATAAGTGCCGGGCGTCTTCACTGCTTGTTTGTCCTTGCCGGCGGGCTGTCCAGCCTGGAGCCGTGTGTCCGGGGCGGGGCCCATCTCGCCGGATTCGATGCCTTTGTCCACGGCCGGTGTGGCCATGCCTGGCCCGATGGGTACAGGCTGGCCCGTCACTGAGGTGGGCGGCGGCAGGGGCACCATAGAAACCGGTCTTGCGGTCGGCGGCGGTGGCGGTAACGTCGGCAGACCTGAAGGCAACCCAGGCGGAAATGTGGGGGGTAATTTGATTTCAGCTTGTTTGGCGGCTTCCTGACGCTTCATCAAGTCGGTGAGCTCGCCGACCGAGCGCTCCAGGCGGTCGATCCGGGTACCTTCCTGCCCGCGCCAGGCGTCCTTGGGATCCACCCCGGCGCCAGCCGGTGCGACCATCAGCGGCACAGGCTTCTCTGGGAGGCCCATGCCAGTCTGAGACTTGCCTGCACGCATGAAAGCAACCGCGCTGATCATGGCCAGCCCCACGGTCAGGCATCTCTACCGGCTGCAGGGTAAGGGCGTAGGTGGAGCCAGTCTCGGAAGTGAGGAACAGGGACACCGGCTCACCTCGGTCCAGCGGGCGCACGTAAATCTGCCCAGTGCGGGCGTTCCGGTCGATGGCCAGCCGCCCCTTGAGGGTATGCCAGGACTGAATACGGCCTTCCGAGAGCGCAATGCGGGTCAGGTCGTCGGCCGCAATCTTCGCGAACAGGGTCTCGCCTTCCCGCACCGGGATGACCTGGAGCGCCCAGGCTGGCAACGCGGCCATGATGAATAAGCTAGCGGCCAGCAGCCGCTTAATGGCCGGATGGATTTGCGCCGAAGGGGTCATCTTGAGACGTCTCCTTGAGTGAGGTGACAACGGTGCGTCCGCCGTCGTAGCGGAACGCCACCAGGACGGTCATGGCGCGCGGGGGCGAGGCCTTGTCGGTGACAAAGGTGGTGAGCTCGCCCTGGATGGCGACTCGCAGTCCGTCCGCTTTGTCATGCAGGACGCTGCGCGGTGAGAACAGGGTGGAAATCTGATCCCGCTTGACGCGCTCTGCCGCCAGCCGGCCAGCTTTCTCCAGGGCGCCATGCGCCTCCGGCGCGGCATACTTGAGCAGCGCCACGTTCTGGAAATCGACGGAAGCCGGCGTCACGTTGTAGGCCAGTTGCAGCACGAACAAGGCCATTTGGTCCAGGTAGTCGCGGGAGATCTGGTCGGCTTCCACCCAGAACCCTTTTTCGATCTGCGCCGGCAGGAAAGTCACCCGGTCACGGTCCTGGTGCAGGAAGATGTGCAGCGCCAGCAGCGCGCTGGTGGCTGCCATGGTCGCCAGCAATAACTGGATGGCCCGACCGATGCCGGTCCTGGCTTCCAGGTCGGCGCTGATCTTGAGCGGATTCATCCAATGAACTCGCGCATGTGGGACGGTGGCGTGCGCGTGAATCCCGAACGCAGCGGCAAATGCCAATAGGCCCAGTGCAGCAGAAAACGGCGGTGCTTGCCGCCGGTGAACTTGCCATAGACGAACGCCACCCCGAGGCCGGCGCCGATCCAGATGATGGGGTCTTTCAGCATGATGCCCAGAAAGACGAAGGCCACGAGCAACCCGACCTGCGTGGAGTCCCACATCAGGATGCGCGCGGGCACATCCAGGCTGGTGGGAATGCGCGTGTCCAGATTGCCCATGGCCTGCAAGCCCTAGCGGGGGATCAGATGACCGCGCCGATGATGCCGGTGATCAGACCGGCGCCCAGCGAGAACAGGATGGCGAACACGATCGAGGTCAGCGCCGGCATCGCGGTCACCCGGGCCAGGCCCACCACGGCGCCGATGATCAGCGCGCCGATCGAGATGGTGATGGCCAGGTTACCGGTCGCCCAGTTGGTGACCCGGGCGGACAGGGCGGCAAATTCCGGGTCGGCGGGCACGCCGGCGAGAGCCGGGCCGGCGCCGAGAACCAGGCCGCCCAGGAGTATTGCGAGTTTGTGGGTGCGTTTCATGAAGAGGATTCCTGTGGAAATGAAGGAGTGGTCTCGTCGTCTCGAAATCAGCCGGATTCCAGATCCAGGCGCACGATGTCTTTCACCAGGGCCAGGAAGCCCGCCCGCGCCACGGCGTCGGTCAGGCAGTATTCGACGGCTGCGGTGGCCAGGCGCCGCTCCTGGTTGAGGTCTCGGTCCGGCAGGGCTTTGCGCAATTGCTGCAGGCGTTGCTTGGTTTCCTCGCGGATCAGCACGGCCTTGTAGCCCGGCTCCCAGTCACGCTCACTCATGGCGTCGGCCTCACGATCAGCATTTCCACGTCGGTCCGGCGCGCCGGCGGGTTGACCTTGGGCGGGTCCTCCACGCAGCAGGCTGACTCGACCCGAATGATCCGTTCCCGGGGAACGCCGAGATCCAGCAATGCACGCTTGACCGTCTCGGCGCGCTGGATTGCCAGCTTGTGGTTGAAGGCCGGCGCGCCGACCCGGTCGGTGTGTCCGCTGAGACTGATGGTCCTGGCTTCCAGCAGCAGGGGGCGCATGGCGTCGAGCGTCCGACGGGCCTCTGCCGTCAGGTTCGACGAGGCCAATGAGAAATGCACCGCGCGTGTAATGCGCTCCTCTTTCGGCTGTGGAACTGGTGCGGATTTGGCCTTGGGCGCTTCGGCAAGCCTGATGGGTGGCGCTATTGGCGCCAGCACCTTGCGGTTGGGAGCGGGGCAGTCCGCGCACAGTTTGTAAACCGCCTCCAAGCCATGACCGGTCTGCGCGATGCCCAGTGGCAAGGCAACCTCGGCAGACATGCTGGCCACCGGTTCCAGCGGCTGCAGGGTGCAACCGGAGAGCAGCACGCTCCAGGCCAGACCAACTCTCACCGGAGCGCCCTCCCGATGGCCCGATACACTTTCCAGGCGTAATCCATCCGCGCCTTGCTGCAGGCAGCCCCTTTCAGGCGGGTGCATGAAGCGTTGTAGGCGCCGACCGCTTCCCAGATTTCGCCGTGGCGATCGATCTTCTCGCGCAGGATGCGCGCACCCACGTAGATGCTGGTGCAGGAATCCCACAGGTGTTCGGGCGCAATCCCAACAACAGCCAGCGAGGGCAGATTGCGAGAATTGATCTGCATGAGCCCGATGTCATAAGAGCCTGTGCGCTGTAGATGACTGAGGTTCATCGCGTAGGGATCAAGGGAGGACTCCACCTTGGCAATGCCATAGAGCAGCCATGGATCCACGCCATAAACCTTTGCGGCCGCGTCCCAACAGGCCGCTACGTTGCCAGACGTGCCACCCGACAAGGCCAGCGTCATGAACGCGGCCATGTGGACGATTCGTTGCATGATGAGCAGAAACAGGCTTGCACTTTGATCTCCCTTGAGGCCGTCTCCAGAAAAAAGGCGCCCGCAGGGGGCGCAAAGGGAGGAGACGACAGCGGGAGTGAAGGCTAGGCAGCGAGACTTAGACTGTCGCGCCGAAAAGGGGAATCGATTTTTTGCTTTTTAGCGTGACGGTGCGTGATGGCTGGGATTGCCGCCGGCACAAAGGTACGCAAAGGGCGAAAATGGGTGTTTGCACGCAAACCAAAGTCCAAACACCAAACGACAAGGGGAAGGGCCTTATCCAAATGGCCTGCCCTTATGGCCGGGCAGGGGAAATGGCGATAACGGGAAAGGGAAATGCCAACAAAGGCAAGGGCGACATACAAAGGACTGGGCAAGTCAGTCTTAATGCCAGCAGGGGCTGTCGGCACCTCAGTTCCGTTCAAGAAACGGCCATCGACATCGCAGTAGACGACGATGCACGTGAAGCGTGTCGCCGCGATCAATACAGGGAGCAACATCGGACAATGTCTTGTCTGTATCTTTAGGCTCAGTTCGCGTTAAGTGTGGATACCGTCAGATATGGACGGCGAAAGCCGCACTGATGTTGGGTTGGCGTCGCAGTCTTGACTTGGCGGCAGCAACCAGCCTATTCCCCTTATCTTTCAGGGCGTTATCTGGTTATCACATATCTCGTCACTACTTAACGCGAACTGAGCCTATCTTTACGCCGTCGCACCACCATCCAACCAAAAAAGGAGAAGCAACTTGAACAAAGCCGAACTCATCGAATCCATCGCCACCAAGGCCAACGCCAGCAAGGCTGCCACCGCAGTCCTGCTCAACGCCACACTGGAAGTGCTCTCCGAAGCCTTGGCGCGTGGCGAGAACATGCAACTCATCGGTTTCGGCACCTTCAGTGTCAGCGAACGCGCAGCGCGTACCGGACGTAACCCGCAGACTGGCAAAGAGATCAAGATCGCCGCCAAGAAGGTGGCACGCTTCAAGGCAGGCATGGCTCTGTCTTCTGCATTGAACAAGGCCAAACTCGCGCCGGCAAAGGCAGCTCGCTCCAAGCCGGGCAAGAACCTCAAAGATTCGACCAAGTAGGCCGGATGCGGTTGGTTCGGATGCGCCAGCGCCGAGATCTGCGATGAATGGCAGCCTTGAACACAAGGCGACTTCATAACACGATTTTCCATGTTTCGCTAACGCACTTGCGAAACCTTGCGAACAGTAAAGAAACGCAGGCCAGTGCTGTCGGCATACTGTCGCACATAGCGAAATAGCATTTCGCGCAGTCGTTCCCCAATAGCGATCAGCCCGGCGATTGCCGCGGAAATACGCCATTCCCGGCAACCAGAAAACGTTCGAAGTCTTCGGCGGGCAAGGGATGGCTGAAAAGATAGCCCTGACCCTCATCGCATTGCCGGGCTTTAAGAAAATCAAGCTGCGCCTGGGTTTCAACACCCTCGGCAATGACTCTTAGCTTGAGGCTTTTCCCCATCCCGATCACCGCCGCCACGATGGTTCCGTCGTTCGCATCGCTGACGATGTCGCGCACGAAGGATTGATCGATCTTCAGCGTGTCGATCGGGAAACGCTTGAGATAACTCAGGCTCGAATAGCCGGTGCCGAAGTCATCGATGGCCAGACGCAGCCCCATGGCTGCGAGCGTTTGCAAGACCGATTCAGAAGCCTTGGCGTCTTGCATCAGGATGCTCTCGGTCAACTCCAGTTCAAGATAGCGCGGCGCCAGGCCGGTTTCCTTCAGGATCAGGGCAACACCGGCAAGAAAGTCCTTGTGCCTGAACTCCAGCGCGGAAATGTTGACCGCCACCGGCACGGCGGCCAGCCCGGCATCAAGCCAAGCCTGGACTTGCCGGCAGGTTTCGCGCAGCACCCAGCGGCCGATCGGCACAATCAGGCCGCATTCTTCCGCGACCGGCACGAATTGGGCGGGGGAAACCAGCCCGTGTTCCGGATCCCGCCAGCGGATCAGTGCCTCAGCGCCGATCATCGCGCCGGAAACCAAATCGATCTGTGGCTGGTAATGCAGCACAAACTCGCTCTGCCGCAACGCGCGGCGCAGACTGCTTTCGACGGCCAGTCGGCGAATCGCGCGGGTGTTCATGTCGGTCCGGAAGAACTGGTAGCGATTGCGGCCGTTGGCCTTGGCGTGAAACATCGCGGTGTCCGCGTTCTGCATCACGGTGTCCACGTTGTCTCCGTCATCCGGATAGATGCTGATGCCGATGCTCAGACTGACATGGAGTTCCTGCCCGTCGATCAGATGCGGTGCGGCGAATGCGGCGAGCAGTTTTTCCGCGACGTAAGTCGCATCCAGCGGCTGTTCTATTTCGGCCAGCAGGATGACGAATTCGTCGCCACCCTGGCGGCATACCGTGTCGGTGGCGCGCACGTTGGCCGTCAAACGGTCGGCGACCGACTGCAACAACTGGTCGCCAACAGCATGCCCGAGCGAGTCGTTGATGTTCTTGAAATGATCCAGATCGAGGAATAGCAGCGCAACCTGCTTCCTGTGTCGGTTGGCCAGGCCGAGCGACTGCGCCAGCCGTTCAGTCAACAGCACCCGATTGGGCAGACCGGTGAGGAAATCGTGCTGCGCCAGATGCGCCATCCGCAATGCCACGGCGCGCGATTCGCTGACGTCGTGGAAGACCAGCACCGCGCCGATGACCTGGCCTTCGCGGTTGTGGATCGGCGCGGCGGAATCCTCGATGGCAGACTCGAATCCGTCGCGGCGGATCAGAACGCAATCCACCGCCAACCCAAACGTCAGGTCTTCCTTGATAGCGCGCTGCGCTGGATTGATCCCGATTTCTCGCGTACCGCCATCGATGATCCGGAACACCTCCGACAGCGGGCGGCCCAACGCGGCTTCACGCGACCAGCCGGTCATCGCCTCCGCCACCAGATTCAGATAGGTCACGTTGCCTTGGAGATCGGTGGTCAGAACGGCGTCGCCAATCGAGTTGAGGGTGACCTGGGCACGTTCCTTTTCCTCGAACAGGGCTTCTTCCGCCGCCCGCAGCACGGATTCTGTCAGCTTGCGCTCGCTGATGTCCTCCACCGTCTGCACCAGCCCGAACGACTTCCCGCCATCACGCATGGCGGCGCTGTTGACGCGGGTCCAGACGATGCTGTCATCACCCTGCAAGAAGCGGAACTCGGTCTGGAATGGCCCCTGGTCGCGCGCGGCGATACGCCACTCGGCGAGGACACGCTCGCGATCCTCCGGGTGGATCGCCATGCTCCAGTTGGTGCCCAGCGCCTGCTCGAAGCTCAGCCCCGATATGGTGTGATATGCCGCGTTGGTATAGACGCAACTGCCCTGCGCATCGGAAACGAAGATGCCCAATGGCGAGGCATCGCTCATCGCACGGAGGCGCGCCTCGCTGATCCGCAGCGCATCGCGGGTTGCCTGGCGTTCAATCAAGTAACGTAGCGCGCGGGGCAACCAGTGGGAATCGAGATGGGTTTTGATCAGATAGTCATGCGCACCGTGCTGTACGGCCAGATTCGCGATGGCTTCATCGTTTGCCGCGCTGAGCACCATGATCAGCGCATTCGGCGCCGCCTCGAATACCCGATCCAATACCTCCACGCCTTGGCCATCGGGCAAGGTCAGATCGAGCAGAATGAGCTCGATCTCGGCTTCTCTCAATCGTTCAAGCGCTTCGGATAAGCGCGTCACCCATTCGACACGAAACCGGCTGCCGCCAGCGCCAGTCAGCGCTTCCTGAATCTGTTTTGCATCGGCTGGATCGTCTTCGACGAGCAGGATGGTGGTCGGGATGTCGGTCATGGCAGCGGCCCTAGGCGCATCGGATCAGGGCAGTTTTTCAGGCTGAACCGAAAATTTCCTTCCCAGCCGCAGAACGGTGAACCACAGCGGTAGCGGTAAACCCGGATGAAGTGGCTGAAGAACACGTCAACACTGCGTCGCGGCACACGCAACACCGTGTCGCCGCAGCGCGGGCAACGGCATGCCGACAGAACCCGCGATGGAACCAGAAGCGCAGTCATGCTTGCGATCCTCGCAAGGGGGATACGCGGCCGGAGCCGCGCTTGAGAGGAAACAGGTTCACTGTTTCGTGTGTTCTTCGAAGTCTTTGATCTGCCGTTCGGCTTCATCCTTGCCGATGCCATAGCTTTCCTGAATCTTGATGGCCGCGAGGGCTGCGGCGAATAGCAAACGTTTCATGGTGGTTCCTTCCGAAAAGTTGTGCAGGCGAACCTGAGCCACCAGCCTAGCCCGATGCGAAGCAGGAAATCGGTGCGCCAACGTACATAGCCGCTTCGGTTCTGATTATTTAGTGTGCGCTGGCGAACGGAAGCGACAAGCGCGAAGGCGCAAGCTGGGAAGGTCGGTTTATCCGCAAGCCCCGGTTTGTTTAAGCCTTGAGTGTCGCGGCGGCTACCTGTACTCCACCAGGATTCAACATGCTCAACCCCCGCCTGACCGCATCACGCACCCATTGCAGCGACACGGTAGCGCGCAGATTGCTGATTGCGTTCCTCATGCTTTGCCTGACGCTGATCCTGAGTAGTTGCGCGTCAGTCGCGCCGCGGCAGGACAAACAGACACCGCTGGCGATACCGGCCGCCTGGTCAAATACCAGTGCTGCCAATGCCGCTACAAACGCTGCACCCGGCCAGGCAACCTCACTGGCGCAGTGGTGGACGCGCTTCGATGACCCGCAGTTGAGCCAATTGGTGGCGCGGGCGATACGGACCAACACCGAGGTGAACCGTGCGCAAGCGGCGTTGCGTCAGGCGCGTGCGCTGCGTGATGTCACCGCCGCCGGATTAAGGCCGACACTGGGCAGCGCCGCGTCGGCCTCGCATGGCACGGCCGGCGGCAACAGCACCGGCAACCTGTTCAAGGCCGGGCTGGATGCCGCCTGGGAACCCGATATCTTTGGTGGCAAACAGAGTGCGCTGGATGCCGGTGAAGCCACCCGCGAGATCAGCCTGCGCCTGGCCATCGGCGCGCTGGAACACGAAGTCTTGCTGCAATTCCTGATCGAGGCCGTGGTGCTGTCGGCGTTGGGCGGCGTGATCGGCATCCTGATCGCCACCGCCGCGTCCTGGGGGTTATCCAGCCTGATGGGCGTGCCGTATGCGTTCGATGTGCCCATCAACCTGTTGTCGCTGGCGTTCGCCGCCGGCATCGGCGTGCTGTTCGGCTACTTCCCCGCCCGATGCGCCGTGCGGATGGACCCGATCGAGGCGTTGCGGCACGAGTAAGGCGCAGCGGCCCGCCATCCGACCGCCCCCATGAAGATATTGCGTCTTGCTCGTTCACCGGTTCCGTTGCCCGGCTTATTTCGGCTGCGCCACCGAACCGGCATAGAACACTTCGCACTCTCCGCCGGGGAAGACGCCCCTCACCTTTTTGACCAACTTGAGCACCGGTCCGGCGAGGGACTTGAGGGTGCTCGGCTTCTCCACCCTGGGTTTCTGAAAGGTGCCGCGTATTGTCTGCCGTACTTTGGCGCAACCCTGGGCGTCGACCAAGGCCATGGTCAAGTCATCGAAGCGCTGGTTGACCAGATCGAGCCCACCCTGGAGGGCAACCCGGTTTTCCTTCGTCGCCATGGCCACGTCCTGGGCGCGCGCCACGCCGTGGTCGAGCTTCCAATCAGAGACCAGCGTGCGGATCTCGCTGCGCCCCCCCGATCCTTGAAAGATGCGGCCAAAGTCATAGCCCTTGGTGACCAGCAGACCGAAGGGTCCGGTGAAGAGGTAGGCGCCCACGTCGACGAGGTTGAAGTTCTGACTGGACTCGAAGCGGGCGAACTCCTGATCGAGATCGCGGCCAGCGAGGCTGAGATTCTTGCCCCGCAGCGATATCCGCCCATGGGCGCTCCGTCTCAGTTCGTCCAGGGTCTTTCCCCCCATCGACAGATCCATTGCGAGGTTCATCGGCCCTGCCACAAGCTTTTGCGGCGACTGGGTTTCCAGGAGTTCCTCGATGGAGAACCCTGGCAGGGAATAACGAACCTGGTAAACGGGGGCGGCAGCGGCGAAGTCCGCCCGGATGCTTCCGGAACCGCGCCCGCCGAACAGGCTCATCGTGACCGGCTTGAGATCGAAGATGCCGTTGTTCCCGACGACGGAAAGCTTCAGGTCGGAGGCCGTGTAGCGCTTGGTTCCGATCGCCGAGCAAGCGAGCTCTGCATTGAGGGAAAGGTGCTTCATGAGGCTTGGCCGCACCCGCTGCGCAAGCCGCAGATGGCTTGCGTCCAGGCGGCAATTGCCGGCCTCGAATCCTTGCCCGGATTGTTTGTCCCGATAGATCAGGGTTGCATCCGAAACGGTGGCTTTGGCCAGATTGAGGGCGGGTGCGGTGCCACCGGCCAACTCCGGTTTCTCGAAGTTGAATCGCCCCTCCCGGTCTCGTTCGATGGTGATTCTTGGATGTTCCAATGCAATCGTCTCGATCCGGACTTCGTTTCGCAGCAGAGACGGGAAATCGATCCCCAGCCTGACCTGCTTGACGGTCGCGACATCCGCTCCATGGTTGCGAATGCGCACATCCTGCAGGGTGACCCGCAAGACCGGGAAGAAGCCGACCCCCAAACTGCCGCCGACTTCCACTTCCATCCCCAACGCGGCCGAAGCGGCCGCTTCGAACCGGGGCTTGTAGGCGTCGACATCCAGGAAAACAAGCAGAGCGAGCGCGACAAGGACAAGGAGCCCGATGAGGCCAGCGATGGCAAAGGTCAGGGTTCTCAGCGTTTTCGGCATTGGCTTGGTTCAGCTGACGGTAATTCCACCGGCCCTCCTGCACGGGTTTTCGAGGAGTTTATCCAGGGTAGCGCTCTACGTTTTGTGTAGCCATGCACGCAAATTTCCGCAACCTGGGCGGCGGTGTGATCCATTCGCACCGCCTGCCAGTTTATTGGCAATACCCGGATTCGGAAGTCAGGTTGAGCCCATGGTCAAACGCGGTCGGTACGTTGTCGAACATAAGGGGCAAGGCGTCCTGCGTGGATCAAAGCAAGCCCAAAACAGACCGCCCAACGCAGCTATCGGGACGTGCAGTAGATTTATTCACAGCCTCACAACGGGTTTACCGTGAAAGCGGCGGTTACCCGAGTCCGGGCAGCAAGACCACCAGACCGCCGGTGAAAATCTCCACCGCGACGGCGGCCAGCAACAGTCCCATCAAGCGGGTGGCGATGTTCACCCCCGTCTCCCCAAGCCAGTGACTGACGGGCGTTGCCAGCCTGAGCATCAGCCAGGCGCCGCCGGCCACCAGCAGACAGCAGAACACGATCACGCCAAGATGGCCCGGGGAGAAGCGTTCCGTTGCGTAGACGATGGTGGTGGAAATCGCGCCGGGCCCCGCGAGCAGGGGAATTGGTATTGGCTTCGACGCAGCCTTCCTGGAAGCGGTTGAATTCCTCGCGGGTCTGGCGGTCCAGGTCCTTGCGGTCCACCACGAACAGGCATTTGTCGATGTCCGGGTTGTCCTTGAGCAGGGTGGAGGCCTTGAACGAGGTCAGCGTCTTGCCGCTGCCGGTGGTGTGCCAGATGTAGCCGTTGCCGCAGTGCTGGTGGATGCAGTCCACAATGGCCTGCACGGCATAGATCTGGTACGGCCGCATCATCATCAGCTTCTGCTCGCTGGCCACCAGCACCATGTAGCGGCTGATCATCTGGCCCAGGGTGCACTTGGCGAGGAACTTGTCGGCAAAGGCATCGAGGTGGGTGATCTTCTTGTTGTCCTCGGCGGCGAACTGGTAGACGGGCAGGAAGCGCTCGTCGGCGTTGAAGCTGAAATGGCGGGCGTTGTTGTTGGCGAAGTACCAGGTATCCGTGTGGTTGCTGACGATGAAGAGCTGGATGAAGCAGAGCAGCGTCTTGCCGTAGCCATTGCCGGGGTCGTTCTTGTAATCGACGATCTGCTGCATGGCGCGGCGCGGGCTTAGGCCTAAGGTCTTGAGCTCGATCTGCACCACCGGCACGCCGTTGATGAGCAGCATCACGTCGTAGCGGTGGTGGCTGTTGGCGGTGTTGATGCGCAGTTGGTTGATGACCTCGAAGTCGTTTTTGCACCAATCCTTGAGGTTGACAAGGGTGTAGTTGAGCGGCGTGCCGTCGTCACGCTCGAAGCTGTTGATGTGGCGCAGCGTTTGGGCGGCGTTGTAGACGTCCGGCGTGATCACGCCGTCGAGCAGACGCTGGAATTCGCTGTCGGTGAGGTGGACGCGGTTCAGCGCCTCGAACTTTTCGCGGAAATTGGCTTCCAGCGCGACACGGTCGCGGATGTCGGGGCGGTAGGTGTATTTGAGGTCGCCCAGCTTGGCGACCAGATCAAGCTCAATCTGGCTTTCTGTGGTTGTCATTTCCCCGGCCCGAGACTTGCGAATTGGCATCTTGCAAGCGGCGGAGTCTAGCAATGCACGACAAACACGGCCAACATTCGGGCTGATGGCTAATTGCCCGCCGTCGGCATTTTCAATACCGCCGAAGGGCGGCAAGCCCAGTGGAATTCCAAAGACGTCGTCCGTCGTTCGATGGATTGGTCGGTGGGCAACTTCGGGTTGTTCGGTAAGCGGCTCTTTCTGTAGCACATCATCCTTGGGTTTCACCTTGGGAATCATCTCGCACACGGCCTCGGTGGTGCAGGCGTCAGTTTCACCACACCCCGGAAACAAGGCATGAGCCGCCTTCAAGCGATGAGTCGGTTCAGCCGCTGGCCGCCTGGTTTGCGCCGGCGCGCGCCAGTTTTGCCGGCAGGTATTCCCGCGTGGTGGCGTAGCCGAGGTCGAACAGCGTGTGTTTCTGTTCCTGGCTCATGTTGAACTCCAGCGGTGACAAGCCTTCGGTTTCGATCAATACGGTGTTCAGCCACAGGGCTTCCGAGAGGTATTCGCGCGAGAGGGTGCTCATGAAGGTGCGCACCAGCATGAACATATAGTCCGCGACCGGCAGGATCTTGCGCGCGGGGTGGGCGGCGGCGATGCGTTTGTCGCGCAGACGAAAGCACACCACCGGCGTCAGGTCGCCGGCCCAATCCTGGAACAGGCTGTCTTCGGCGAGGATGCTGCCGTCCACCAGGACGTGGGTGCCGTGGTGGTGGAAGGGGAAGAGCAGCGGGATGGAGATCGAGTAGAGCACCGCCCGCGCCACCGGCAGGTCGGGGCTGTTGGCGCGATTGAACACCACGGGCCGGCCGGAGCGCACGTCCGTTGCGACCACATGCAGGTTTTTTTCGAGATCGCAAAAGCGTATGCCGGCCAGTTCGGCGTCCATCCACTGCTCGAAACGCTTGCCGGTGGAGAGGCCACCGTGCCACAACAGGTTGGCCAGGGAATAGCCGCGAAACTGGACAAAATTGACCGTGCGGAACAGGGTCTTCATTTCTTCCAGATTCTTGCCCGCCGCCGCCAGGGCCGCCACCACGCTGCCTCCGGATACGCCGACGATATGGTCGAAGCCGATGTTCAGGTCGTGCAGCGCGGTGAGGACGCCGACATGCGCCGGCAACCGGGTGCCGCCGCCGGCCAGGACGGGGACGATGTGTTGCGGAAGCTGGGCTGTCACTCGGGCCACTCCTGACTTGAAACCGCGACCATCATAATGCCTGCATGCGGATCGCCTGCCGGATGAAATCCGTTGCGTGGCCGGGGTGGGCGTGGGCTTCGAGGAAGGGGCCGGATTGCCCTCGCGGGCGGTGCACAGGCTGGTGTCGGGATGAAAGTGGCGTCAACTTGCTTTCCGGCGCCCTGGAAACAGCCGGCTGGAAGCCGGCGCTACGTGAGCCGATTCGCCAGGCGCGCGAATTCCGCCACCGAAAGCGTTTCGCCACGGCGGATCGGGTCGATGCCGAGTTCCTCGAACAGGGCGGCGTCGACCAACCCCTTGAGGGTGTTGCGCAGGGTCTTGCGGCGCTGCCCGAAGGCGCGCGCGACGATGTCGGCGAATATCCGCGCGTCGCGATAGGGCACGGCTTCGGGCGGCAACGGGGTCAGCCGGACGATGGCGGAGTCCACCTTGGGGGGCGGCCGGAAGGCGCCGGGCGGCACCACAAAGAGTTTTTGCACCTGAAAACGCGCCTGCAACATCACCGAGAGACGGCCGTAGTCGGCGGTATCGGGCGCGGCGGCCATGCGATCCACCACCTCCTTCTGCAACATGAAGCACATGTCGCGAATCTTCTCGGCGCCGTCGGCCAGATGAAACAACAGCGGCGAGGAGATGTTGTAAGGCAGGTTGCCGACCACACGCAGATCGTCGCCGAATTGAGTGAAATCGAAAGCCAGGGCGTCGGCCTGGTGAATGCTCAGGCGCTCGGAAGAAAACTCGCCGTTCAGGCGCGCCACCATGTCGCGGTCGAGTTCCACCACATGCAGATGCGGCAGCTTGTCGAGCAATGGACGGGTGAGCGCGCCGGGGCCGGGGCCGATTTCCACCATCGTGTCGCCCGCCTCCGGACGGATCGCGGCGACGATGCGGGCGATGTAGTGGCCGTCCACCAGAAAATGCTGGCCGAGCGATTTCTTGGCCTTGGGCAGGGGGGGCTGGCTCATAGCGGTGGCGCCGCGCGGTGGCTCGCCATCTCTCTCGCCTTGTCCACCGCCGCGCGCAGGCTGCCGTCGCGGATGCGGCCGTGGCCGGCCAGTTCGAGGGCGGTGCCGTGATCCACCGAGGTGCGGATGATGGGCAGGCCGAGAGTGATGTTGACGCCCTTGCCGAAACTGGCGTGCTTGAGCACCGGCAATCCCTGGTCGTGATACATGGTGAGCACGGCATCGGCCTGCTCCAGCATTTTGGGCTGGAACAGGGTGTCGGCCGGCAGCGGGCCGATCAGGCGCATGCCCTTGCCGCGCAGTTCATGCAATACCGGCTCGATGATCTCGATTTCCTCGCGCCCCAGGTGGCCGCCCTCGCCGGCGTGCGGGTTGAGGCCCGCCACCAGAATATGCGGGCTCACCACGCCGAAATCGCGGCGCAAGGCGTCATGCAGGATGCGCAGTGTTTCCTTGAGCGATTCGCGGGTGATGGCGGCGGCCACATCCCGCAATGGCAGATGCGTGGTCGCCAGCGCCACGCGCATGCCGCCCCCTTCCAGCAGCATCACCACGCGCGGGGTATCGGTCAGATCCGCGAGGAACTCGGTATGGCCGGTGAAGGGAAAGCCCGCCTCGTTGATGATGCCTTTGTGCACCGGCCCGGTAACCATGCCGGCGAACTCGCCGTTGGCGCACTCCGCCACCGCCCAGCGCAGGGTTTCCAGCACATATTCCGCGTTGCCCTGATCGAGCTGGCCGGGCCGCACCGGCACGGCCGTCGGCATGTGCTCGACACTCACCGGCACATCCTGGTCATAGGCGTAGTCCGGCGCGTCGAAGGGCAGGCCGAGTTGCGCCGCGCGCGCGCGCAGCACGTCGTGGTCGGCAAGGATCACCAGGCGGCCCGGCGGCGGTGATTGCGCCAGCAGCACACACAAATCGGGGCCGATGCCGGCGGGCTCGCCGGCGGTGATGACCAGGGGAAGGGAAGCATTCGTGGCGGACATGGCGCGTGATGGTAACCCAGCGCATCCCGGCGGCGTTCCACGCCGACACCAGGTAGCCGCAATTTTCAGCGGCGGCCTGCGAGAATGCGGACATGATGAAAATCCGTTCCCAGCGCGACGGGCGCGCATGAATAGGCCACATCCCGCCCTGTTCGTCGGCCACGGCAACCCGATGAACACCCTGGAAGACAACGCCAACAGCCGCGCCTGGCGCGAATGGGGCCAGCGGTTGCCGCGCCCTCGGGCGATTCTGGCCATTTCGGCGCACTGGGAAACGGAAGGTGTCGCCGTAACCGCCATGCCCTGCCCGCGCACCATCCACGATTTTTCCGGCTTCCCGCCGCGACTGGCCGAGTTCAGCTACCCCGCGCCCGGCGACCCCGATCTGGCGCAGCGGGTGGCGGAACTGCTGGCACCGGTGCCAACGCGCATGGATCAGGATTGGGGACTGGATCATGGGGTCTGGTCGATCCTCGCGCATCTCTATCCGGGAGCCCACATCCCGGTCGTGCAACTCGGCCTCGACGGCGGGCGCGACGCCGCCGGGCATCTGGCTCTGGCCCGGCGTCTGCGCCCTTTGCGCGACGAGGGCGTGCTGATCCTGGGCAGCGGCAATATCGTGCATAACTTGCGGCGCCTGGACTGGCATCGGCGCGAGGGTGGCTTCACCTGGGCGGAGCGTTTCAACAGCCGCATTCGCCGGCAATTGCTGGAGCAGGATCAGGCCGGGCTGTGCCGATTGGAAGATGACGACGCGTACCTGGCCGTGCCCACGCCGGAACACTATCTACCGCTCCTGTATGTCGCGGCGGTACAGGATGCCGGCGAGTATCTGACCCTGCTCAACGACCATATCGAGTACGGTGCCATCGGCATGCTGTCGGCCTGGGTTGGCCACATGAAGGCCGCCGCGTGAGTTTCCCGGCTGGCTCACACCTGGGCGCTTACCGGCATCGCCGCCGCGCCCACGTCGGCGCCCGGAAAGCGCCGCTCGCCTAGATTTTCGGCAGGGTGACGCCGGTCTGGCCCTGGTATTTGCCGCCGCGATCGCGATAGGAGGTTTCGCAGATTTCGTCGGACTCGAAGAACAGCATCTGCGCCACGCCCTCGTTGGCGTAGATCTTGGCCGGCAGCGGCGTGGTGTTGGAGAACTCCAGCGTCACATGCCCTTCCCACTCCGGCTCCAGCGGCGTGACATTGACGATGATGCCGCAGCGGGCGTAGGTGCTCTTGCCCAGGCAGACGGTGAGGACGCTGCGCGGAATGCGGAAGAATTCGACGGTACGCGCCAGGGCGAAGGAATTGGGCGGGATGATGCAGAACTCGCCCGTCACCTCGACGAAGCTCGCCGGATCGAAATTCTTCGGGTCGACGATGGTGTGGTTGAGGTTGGTGAACAGCTTGAATTCATTGGAACAACGCACGTCGTAGCCGTAGCTGGAGGTGCCATACGAGACGATCTTCTCGCCGTTGACGCTCTTGACCTGACCGGGCTCGAACGGGTCGATCATGCCGTGTTCCGCCGCCATGCGGCGGATCCATTTGTCGGATTTGATGCTCATGGCTTATTCCAGCAACAGGTTGTCGAAAGGTTGGTGATGCTTCCAGCGATAGGTTTCAAAATCGCGCTGGTCAGTGGAAAGGATACGCCCATGCCCAAGTTTTTCCGCCAACAACACCAGCGAGGCATCCGCCAGATCCATGGGCAATTGAGCATAGCGGCGCATCAGTTCAAGCATGCGGGAACGGGAAGGGGCATCGAGTTCGACGATGTCCACCGCGCCGGAAAAACAGCGTTCGAGAAAGCGCGTGGACAGTTCAACCTGGCCGCGCGCGGCGAGAAGATGGGTGGTTTCGGTCAACACCGGCCAGGTGGTCACCAGGCGCTCGCGGATTTCCCGGCTGATCGCCACGGCGCGGGCATGATGCGCATCGCCCCGGTTGAACAACGCAACCCAATAGCCCGTATCGGCGATGATCATCCGTGTTTGCGCGAAAGCGTGTTGCGCAGATCGACCTTGTAGTTGGTGGAGAGGTCCGCAGGGCCTTCGAAGCCGCCGATCAGATCGGCGAAAGCGTCTGCGGGAGTGCGCTCCTGCACGGATTCCTGAAGATAAAGGCGATGGATGGATTCACGAATCACGTCGGTGACGCTCCATCCGGTTCCGCGCACCAATTGACGCAATTCCGCGCTGGTGCTTTCGTCCAGACGCGCATTGACGCGCATCCCGCCCTCCACGGGAGGGGCTTCATACAAAACAGAGGATTCGGCGGCTCTTGTCATACGCCGTATGATAGCCTGACCCATAAGGGGTTCACAACGAAAAAGGCGCCGTTGGGCGCCTTTTTCGTTGCCGTAGGGCAAGGTCAGGTGTTCTGGATCACGATGCTGGGGAACTTGGAGGAGTGGTCCACCGCCAGGTCGCCGACCTTGACCGCGACACGGCGGGCGATGGCGCGGTAGATCTCGGCGATGCGCGATTCCGGCTCGGCCACCACAGTGGGCTTGCCGGAGTCGGTTTCCTCGCGAATGCGGATGTCCAGGGGCAGAGCGCCGAGAAATTCGTTGCCGTAATCCTTGCACATGCGCTCGCCGCCACCCTCGCCGAAGATGCGCTCTTCATGGCCGCAGTTGGTGCAGATGTGCAGGCTCATGTTCTCGACCACGCCGAGGATGGGCACACCCACCTTCTCGAACATCTTCAGGCCTTTACGCGCATCAATCAGGGCGATGTCCTGCGGGGTGGTGACGATCACCGCGCCGGTAACCGGCACGCGCTGCGCCAGGGTGAGCTGGATGTCGCCGGTGCCGGGCGGCAGGTCGATGACCAGGTAATCGAGGTCTTTCCACTTGGTCTGGTTGAGCAGTTGCTCCAGCGCCTGAGTGACCATCGGGCCGCGCCAGACCATGGGCGTCTCCACGTCGATCAGGAAGCCGATGGACATGGCTTGCAGGCCGTGGCCGAGCATGGGTTCCAGGTTCTGGCCGTCGGGCGATTCCGGGCGGCCGGTGATGCCCAGCATGGTGGGCTGCGAGGGGCCGTAGATGTCGGCGTCCAGCATGCCGACGCTGGCGCCCTCGGCGGCCAGGGCCAGGGCCAGGTTGACGGCGGTGGTGGACTTGCCGACGCCGCCCTTGCCAGAGGCGACGGCGATGATGTTCTTGACCCCGGGGATCAGCTTCACGCCTTTCTGCACGCTGTGCGCGACGATCTTCCAGGAGATGTTGGCGGTCGCGCTGGCGGCGCCGGCGGCCTTGATCGCGTCTTCCACCTTTTTCTTGATGTCGTTCATGACCATCTTGGCGGGATAGGGCAGAACCACATCCAGCGTGACGTTGTCGCCATCCACCTTGATGTTGCGCGCGGATTTGCCGCTGATGAAGTCTTTCTGGGTGTTGGGATCGACAAGCGCCGTGAGCGCATCCTTAACTTGCTGTTCGGAAACCGACATGTTTCTAGCCTCTGAGGTGGAAGGAAATTGGCGTGTCCGCGCGGCTGCGGCCAGACGGACAAAATACATGGACAAAACGCGTGGAGCCAACATGAAGGCGTCCGGCGCCGTTTCAAGACCTGCGCGAATTTACCCGAGCATTTTACTCAAACACTGTGTTGGGCGGGTGAGCCCTACTGACAAACGTCAAGCTTGCCACCCTTGAAGCAAAGTTTCCGCACTACTCGCGCGGGGGCCTTGGCGCCTGGCTTGATCTTCTTTTTCGCGGCCGGCGCAATCCTGGCCGGGGTCACGGGTGGCGCGACCTCGACGGTAGCCGGCGCAGTCGGAGCTTCGATGATCGCGTTGGAGGGCAGGGGCGTGACAACCACCTTGCCTGCGGGAGCCGGCTCGGCGGGGATCTCCGCTTTGGCCGTCTCCACGGCGGGCAAGGGGATCGCGGCAGGCAACGGCGCCAGCACCGGGATGGCGGCTGGGGCGGCAACCGTTTGCGCGGGAACCGGGATTGCCACGGCGGGTTGCGCCACAGTGACCGGCGGCGTGGAGGCGGCCGGGCTGGCGGGCTCGACCCTGGCGGCTGGTGGCGGCGCGTGACTCGCAGCCGGTGGCGCCACCCAGAGCCAGAATGGCGTGGGAAACGGAAGTGCCTGGCCATTCGCCGGCACCGCCCATATCTGCATCGGCAGCCAGGGCCAGGAAACGGGCTGCTCTGCGGCCGCGAAGGAAGACAGGGCGAGCAACGAGAGTGCAACGGCGCTGCGTTTGAACAAAATGAACCTCCTGTTATGCCCCCGCATGGGGGTTATGACCGACGAGATGGAATTCCGGGACTTTCAGGCGCAGCGCGGCAACCAGTTCCGACATGAGGCCGGGACGGTTTTCCAACGACACCCAGAGCACATTGATCTTGAGATTGAGGTCGGCGAACACGACTTCGTTGGCAAAGCCCCCCAATACTCCCCGCACCAGCAACACCACACTTTCCTGTTCGCGCGCCGGGCGCCGATTGAGGCGAGGCGCGAACATCATGAAATCGACATACGGCCGGCCGGCGGCGTCGCGCTTGGGCACTCTTTGCCAGAGCGGGCCGCCCCGCCCCCACTGCCCGGCATCGCCGGGCAGGGTCTGGGCGCGAGCCGCGAGATTCATCCCGGGTTCATCTTTACCGGGCTAGTTCCGCGCCGATTTCCGCGAAAGTACGGGCCACCGCGATGGGTTCCACGCTGGAACCCAATAGCGCGCCGATCTGCGACACGGAAAACATCCCGCGCAGCATCTGGCCGCGATCTGCGGCACGATCAACCACCAGCGCGTGCTGGCGGCCATGCGCCGTCAAGGTGGCGACGACGTCGCCGACACAAGCCGTCCGCACGTCGTCCATGCACAGCACTTCAAGGCGCTCTTGTGGCGTCATGATGTCTTTCACCAGCACGTCGGAATGGCGGATGCCCTGGTTCCGCACCACCTGCATCGGCTTCTCGCCGGTCAGGTCGGTGGCGGTGATGAGGCCGAGAATGTGGTTCATGTCGTCCACCACCAGCAGCATGCGCACGCCTCGGTGGATCATCTTGGCGCGAGCGTCCTCGATGGTCTCCAGCGGGAAGATGGTGTAGGCGGTGATGATCTGAAAATCCGTCATCACTTGCAGCGCGGGCTCGTCGGCGCTCACCTGCTGCGGCAGCACCTGGCGCGGCTTGTGGAAGGTGGCGTCCTTCTGCAGGGGCGAAGCGGAGAGGGGGTTATAGGTTCGGGTCATGGTTTTCTCTCGCAATTTTTCGCTCGGGGCCGGCCTGAACATGCGACCGCATATTCAGGGAGAAAGGGTGGCGCGGGTGAGGATGGTGCGCGTCCGATGCCAGAAAACGCTCAAGTTCACCCAGCGCGCGCTGGTAGACCTCGCGCTTGAACTCCACCACGGCGGCAGCGGGTGCCCAGTACTCGCTCCAGCGCCAGGCGTCGAACTCGGGATGGCTGGAGGCGCGCAGGCTCACATCGCATTCGCGGCCGACCAGACGCAACAGATACCAAATCTGCTTCTGGCCCCGGTAATGTCCGCGCCATTCCCGCTTCACCCAGTCGCGCGGCACGTCGTAGCGCATCCAGTCTCGGGTGCGCCCGAGAATGCGCACATGCTCGGGCGCCAGCCCGACTTCTTCCATGAGTTCACGAAACATGGCCTGTTCCGGGCTTTCGCCGTGCTGGATGCCCCCCTGCGGAAACTGCCAGGAGTTCTGCCGCACTCGCTTGCCCCAGAACACTTCATTGCGGGTATTGCAGATGACGATGCCCACATTCGGCCGGTAACCGTCTTTGTCGATCATGGCGGTCCCCTATATACATAACTGGCGCGATTTTCCCATCCCCGGACAGGGATGGAAAGCCGGGTTATAAAACGAAGCCGCGTTCACCGACCGGATTCCAGTGCCGCATGCGGCCGACAAAATCCGGGAATTCCAGGTTCAACGCGGCCTGCCATTTCTCGGCGGCGCGTTCCAGTTGCATGAAACCCACGTTGGGCAGAGGCTTCTTGAAGGCGAAAACGATAATGTTGCCCTTCTTTTCCGAGGGCAGTTGCAGGACGTGTTCACCGAACGAGGCGGCGATGCGTTCGTAGTAGCGCGGAAAGTAATCGTCCGAACCCCACAGGTTGAATACCGCCACCCCGCCCGGCCGCAACATGGACTTGCAGGCCTGGTAGAAATCGACGCTGGAAAGCGCCTCGACGATGCGCTTGGCGTCATAGCCATCGACCAGAAGCACGTCCTGGCTGTTCGGGTTGGCATGGACATACGCGGCGCCGTCGCCGGTTTGCACCTCCAGGCGTTCGTCGTCCGCCGGCAGGAGAAAGTAGGCGCGCGCGGCGGCGACCACTTCCGGGTTGATTTCCAGAGCGGTGAGCTGGGCATCCGGCAGATTGCGGTGGATGAACTTGGCGATGGAACCGCCGCCCAGGCCGACCAGGGCGATGTCGCGCGGGGCCGGCTGAAACAGCAGGAAGGCAAGCATGGCGCGGGTGTATTCCAGTTCCAGCGTCCACGGCTCCTTGATGTTCATCGCGCTCTGTACCGCCGGCCCCCCGAGATGGAGGTAACGCACCCCGTGGCGCTCGCTGATCTGGACGGGTTCTTGCGCGCCTTTGCGCTGACGGGAAAACAGTCGCATTTGTTACCATTCGGCCTTCTATTTCGAACCCGAAGCCTACCATGCGCATCTCCCGGTTTTTCCTCTCCACCAGCAAGGAAGCCCCCGCCGAGGCGGAACTCTTGAGCCACAGACTCATGCTGCGCGCCGGCCTCATCCGCCGCCTCGGCTCCGGCCTGTATACCTGGATGCCGCTGGGCCTGCGCGTGCTGCGCAAGGTGGAAGCCATCGTGCGCGAGGAAATGAACCAGGCCGGCGCCCTGGAACTGCTGATGCCCGCCGTGCAGCCGGCGGAACTGTGGCAGGAATCCGGGCGCTGGGCGGTGTTCGGGCCGCAGATGCTGAAGATCAAGGATCGCCACCAGCGCGATTTCTGCTTCGGCCCCACCCACGAGGAGGTCATCACCGACATCGCGCGCCGCGAAATTCGCTCCTACCGCCAGCTGCCGGTCAATTTCTATCAGGTGCAGACCAAGTTCCGCGACGAGATCCGTCCGCGTTTCGGCGTCATGCGCGCGCGCGAATTCCTGATGAAGGACTCCTATTCCTTCCACGCAAGCGAGGACAGCCTGGATGAAACCTACCGGGTCATGTACGCCACCTACTCACGCATCTTCACCCGCTTAGGCCTGAAGTTCCGCGCCGTGGCGGCGGATACCGGCGCCATCGGCGGCTCCGGCTCGCATGAATTCCATGTCCTCGCCGACTCCGGCGAGGACGCCATCGCCTTCTGCCCGGACTCCGACTACGCCGCCAACGTGGAAATGGCCGAGGCGCTGGCGCCGGCGACTCCGCGTGGCACCGCGAGCCAGGCCATGAGCAAGGTGTCCACCCCCGGCCAGCACAGCATCGAGGAAGTCACCGCCGCCCTCGGCATCCGCGCGGAACAGGCCATCAAGACCCTCATCGTGCGCGGCGAGGAAAGCCTGATCGCCCTCCTGGTGCGCGGCGACCATCAGATGAACGAGGTCAAGGCCGGCAAGCTGCCTGGTGTGAAGAACCCCCTGGAATTCGCCAGCGACGGCGAGATTCGCACAGTCCTGGGATGCGGCGTCGGCTCCATCGGCCCGGCCGGGCTGACCATTCCCGTCTACGCCGACCACTCGGTCATGGCGATGAGCAACTTCACCTGCGGCGCCAACGAGGACGGCTTCCATCTCACCGGAGTCAACTTCGGCCGCGACCTGAGCGAACCCCAGACCGCCGACATCCGCAACGCCGTGGTCGGCGACCCCAGCCCGGACGGCAACGGCGGCCTGGATCTTTGCCGAGGCATCGAGGTCGGCCACATCTTCAAACTCGGCACCAAGTATTCCCAGGCGCTCGACGCCAAGTACCTGGACGAAAACGGCAAATCGCAAGTGCTGACTATGGGCTGCTACGGCATCGGCGTCTCCCGCATCGTCGGCGCCGCCATCGAACAGGGCAACGACGAACGCGGCATCCTGTTCCCGCAAGCCATCGCCCCGTTCGAGCTGGCCATCGTGCCGCTCGGCCTCAAGCGCAGTGAGGCGGTCAGGGAAGCCGCCGAGGCGCTCTATACTGAAATGGTCGCGGCCGGCATCGACGTGGTGCTGGATGATCGTGACGAGCGCCCTGGCGTCATGTTTGCGGACATGGAATTGATCGGTGTGCCACATCGCGTGGTGGTCAGTGATCGCGGCTTGAAGGAAGGCCTGCTGGAATATCAGGGACGACGCGACGCCGGCGGCACGAAGATTGCTCAGTCAGAAGCGGCGAAGTTCATCGAGGAGACAGTGAAAGGATGTCGAAACACGGACTGACCGCAAGCCTGGTGTTGCTGGCCTTTCTGGCCGGCGATACCTGGGCGGGGGCGCAAATCTACGAGCCCATGTCGGCGAGCGTGCGTTCGCGGCTTTCCAAGGCCGTGTCCGACACTGCTGTGGAAAATGCCGCCTTCGCCGAATCGCCCCATGTCCAGGCCTGGCTGGCGGAAATGTCCAAGCGCCTGACACGCCGCATCCCGGACGCCGAATTCCGCGAAGACTTCCTCAACACCCTGCACTACGAAGCCACCCGCGCCGGCCTCGACCCGGAGTTGATGATGGGCCTGATCGAAGTGGAAAGCGGATTCAAGAAATACGCGGTATCCGAGGTGGGCGCGCGCGGCTTCACCCAGGTCATGCCGTTCTGGACCAGAACCATCGGCACCCGCGAGCACAACCTGTTCCACCTGCGCACCAACCTGCGCTACGGCGCCACCATCCTGCGCCACTACCTGGATATCGAACGCGGCAACCTGTTCCGCGCCCTGGGCCGCTACAACGGCAGCCTGGGCAAGGCGGAATACCCCGATGCCGTCTACGCCGCCTGGCGCAGCCACTGGACCTTCGGCCTCGACCCGAAGCGGCTCAAACCCGCCAAGCAGGCCCAGATCCGTCCCGGCAAGCCGGATTCCTGAGCCGCTCGGAACTCGTTTTCAAGCTGCAGGCGGAAGGCCTGCTTCGCTGCCGATGACAGCAGCGCTCTGGGCGAGTTGCTGGATTGGTCCTTCACCGATGCCTCGATCATGCGCCTGAACCGCGCGGGCGATGTCTTGCTGAAGCATCAGGAGGCGATTGATGCTGCCCCGTTCGAGCGGGTGCGCACGCTGTTCGGACTGGAGACGACCGTCACCCTGTACGACCTCATTAACACCTATTTCGAGGGCGTCGAGGCGGCCAACCCCAAAGCCAAACGCGGCCATTCAACCTGGAAACCGCAGTTGGTCATACGCAAAACGCTCGAAAGCTGCGTGGGCAAAGGCATGACCGGTGATTGTTCGCTTCACCCGCAGGGTGAGTGGAAACGTCACTCGTAGGAGCGGGCTTGCCCGCGAATGGCCGCGTTCTATCGCGGGCAAGCCCGCTCCTACGGCACCTGCAACTGCGGGAAATAGGTTCAAAGGAGAAGCGCACGGATTGCCCACTCTTGACCTTGGGGCTGATCCTCGATGGCAGCGGCTTCGTGCGGCGTTCCCGGGTGTTGGACGGCAACACCGTGGAATGCCGCGCCCTGGTGGTGATGGATCGGGGCATCGCGACGCAAGCGAACCTCGCCTGGCCGCAGGAACACGGCTATCGCTACCTGGTGATGAGTCGGGAAGCGGAACGGATTCACCCGACCGGCGCGGTGGCGGTGACCACGGGGTGGGGCGGCATTATGAGATCAGTCTTGCGACCGACGTAGAAGGCGCCAAGACGCCCCGCCCGGAGGCGGCTTTGCAGACGATCTACACGACACTGGGGGTCGATCCGCTCCCCGGCGGGACCGTGCGATCCGTCCGTTGAGGGTGGAGGACACGTTTGTAGTGCCTGACGATTGGGCAGCCGGTTGTAATGCCATGATTTGTAAGGGGAGTATTGGGGGTGTGTTAAACATGGGCTAGGCTAGCGCACCCTCCAAGGAGAACGCCATGCCCAATATCGACCTGTTTACGCCCTTGACCCTCGGCCCCCTTACCCTGCCCAACCGCCTGGCGATGGCGCCGCTGACACGCAACCGCTCCACCCCGGAAGGCGTGCCGCACGCGCTCAACGTCGAGTACTACCGGCAGCGCGCCGGTGCCGGGCTGCTGATTACCGAGGCGACCTGCATCGCGCCGGAAGCGGTGGGGTATCCACTCACCCCCGGCATCTGGAGCGATGCCCAGGTTGCCGGCTGGCAAGCGGTCACCGACGCCGTGCACCGGGAAGGCGGGCGCATCGTCTGCCAGCTCTGGCATGTCGGGCGCGTCTCGCACCCCTCGTTGCAGCCGCAAGGGCAACTGCCGGTCGCGCCCTCGGCCATCGCCCCGGCCGGCGACGCCATCACCTTTCAGGGGCCGCAACCCTTCGTCACCCCGCGCGCCCTGGAAACCGCCGAACTGCCCGGCATCGTCGCGCAATACCGGCATGCGGCGATGCAAGCCAAAGCGGCCGGTTTCGACGGCATCGAAGTCCATGCCGCCAACGGCTACCTGCTCGACGAATTCCTGCGCGACGGCAGCAACCAGCGCGCGGACGCCTACGGCGGCGGCGTCGATCAGCGCGCCCGGCTGCTGCTGGAAGTGCTCGACGCGGTCTGCCCGGTGTGGGGCGCGGATCGCGTCGGCGTGCGCCTGTCGCCGATCCAGCCGTTCAACGACATGCGCGATTCCGACCCCCAAGGCACCTTCAGCCGGGTGGTGGAATTGCTCAATCGCTTCGGCCTCGCCTACCTGCATCTCACCGAGATGGGCAAGGACGCGCCCGGCGCCGCCGGCCCTTACTTCGACCCGCTGGAGTTGCGCGCCATCTGGCGGGGTGTGCTGATGACCAACGCCGGCTACGACCGCGACCGCGCCAATGCCGTGCTGGCGGCGGGCCGCGCCGATCTGGTCGCTTTCGGCGTGCCGTTCCTCGCCAATCCCGACCTGCCCGCACGTTACCAGGCCGGCGCCCCGCTCAACGCCGCCGACCCGGCCACCTTCTATGGCGGCGACGCCAAGGGCTACACCGATTACCCGTTCATGGACGCCGCATGAAATTCAACGTCATTCCGGTCACCCCCTACGAGCAGAACTGCTCGCTGATCTGGTGCGAGGCCACGCGCCGCGCCGCGCTGGTGGATCCCGGCGGCGATGTCGAGAGGCTGCTCGACGCGGTCGAGCGGGCCGGCGTCACCCTGGAAAAACTGCTGCTCACTCACGGGCACCTCGACCATGTCGGCGGCGCCCTGGAACTCTCGCGCCGGCTCGGCCTGCCCATCATCGGGCCGCACCGCGACGACGCCTTTCTCCTCGACAACCTGGCGACGCAGGCGGAGATGTTCGGCTTTCCTCCCGCCACGGCCTTCACCCCCGCGCAATGGCTGCGCGACGGCGACACGGTGCCTCTGGGAGAACTCGCGCTGCGGGTGATCCACTGCCCCGGCCATACCCCGGGCCATGTCGTGCTGTTCGAACCCAAGAGCCGCCACACCTTCGTCGGCGACGTCCTGTTCAAAGGCAGCATCGGCCGCACCGATTTCCCGCGTGGAAACCACGACGACCTGATCGTCTCCATCCGCGACAAACTTTTTCCGCTGGGCGACGACGTGGCCTTCATTCCCGGCCACGGGCCGATGAGCACGTTCGGGTTTGAGCGGCGCGCCAATCCGTTCGTGGGCGACGGCGCCTGACGCGGCCCGGCGAGTTTGCGAATGGGCGTTGCGGGCGCGTCAACTTCCCGAGGCACCCCGCATCGCCTCCAGAATCCGCCGCACCGGGGCGGGTAGCGCGGCACCATCGAGGTCGTCGAGGGCAAGCCAGAGGCGGCCCGGTTCTCCCGCCGTGAACGGGCGTTGCACCGGCAGCAACCAGGGTTGGATGTGCAGGCGGAAATGGGTGAAGGTGTGGACATGGGCGGGGCGTCCGCGCGCTTCTTCCGCCCGATAGCCCAGGCTGGCCGCCGCGCGCGCCGGATCGGCGTCGGCCGGGCATTCCGGCAGGCTCCAGAGACCACCCCAGATGCCGGGGGCGGGGCGCTTTTCCAGGAGAATTTCACCGCCGTGCAGCAGGATCAGCATGGCCGTGGTTTTTTCCGGCAGGGTTTTCCTCGGACGCGCGCCCGGCAGTTCGCCTTGCCGGCCCTGGCGATTGGCGATGCAGTCGTCGCCGAACGGGCAGATTTCACAACGGGGCCGGGCACGGCCGCAGAGGGTGGCGCCCAGGTCCATCAGGCCCTGCGTGTAGGCGCGGATGTCCGACTCGGGCAATAGCGCTTCGGCCAAGTCCCACATCCTGCTTTCCACGGCCTTTTCACCGGGCCAGCCGTCGATTCCGAACACCCGCGCCAGCACCCGCTTGACGTTGCCGTCGAGGATGGCGCCGCGCCGCCCGAAGGCAAAAGCGGCGATGGCGGCGGCGGTGGAGCGGCCGATTCCGGGCAGTTCGAGAATGGCTTCGAACCGCCGCGGAAAACACCCGCCATGCTCGACGGCGATGCGTCCGGCCGCCGCGTGCAGGTTGCGCGCCCGACTGTAGTAGCCCAGGCCGGCCCAGCGCGCCATCACGCTGTCGACGTCCGCCGCCGCCAGCGCGGCGAGGTCGGGGAAGCGCGCGAGGAAGCGGGTGTAATAGGGAATCACGGTTTCCACCCGGGTCTGCTGCAACATGATTTCCGACAGCCAGATGCGATACGGATCGCGTGTGCCTTGCCAGGGCAGGTCGTGGCGGCCGTGCTGTTGTTGCCAGGAGACGAGGCGGGGGGCGAAATCGTGGTGGCGGGAATCCGGGCGCATGGATCGAGTGTGCCAGAATCCGGCCATGTCCCTCACCACCCGCAATCACGACCGCGATACCGCCGGCCTGACTTACGTCTACCCGGTGGTATCACGGCGCGCGGGCGGGGTATCGCTGGGCGTCAACCTGAATCCGAACAACGCCTGCAACTGGCGTTGCATCTACTGCCAGGTGCCGAATCTCAAGCGCGGCGGGCCGCCGCCCATCGACCTGGGGCAACTGGAGCATGAACTGCGCCACATGCTGGACACCATTGCGCATGGCGATTTCATGGCCAGGCAGGTTCCGGAAGAAATGCGTCGGCTCAACGATGTGGCGCTGTCCGGCAACGGCGAACCGACCAGCGCCCCGGAATTTCCCGCCGCAGTGGAATTGATTGGCCGGGTGCTGGCGGATTACGGCTCGTTGGGGAGCATCAAACTGGTGTTGATCTCCAACGGCAGCCTGGCCGGCAAATCCCCTGTGCAAACCGGCCTGCGGGCGATGGCGCGACTGGGCGGCGAGGTGTGGTTCAAATTCGACCGCGCCACGCGCGCGGGCCTGCGCCTGGTCAACGACACGGAATGCGATCCGGAACGCCATTACCAGCGCCTGAGAATCGTGGCCGGCCTGTGCCCGACCTGGGTGCAAACCTGCATGTTCGCCCTGGATGGCGCGCCCCCTGCGGATGCCGAAGTGGATGCCTGGCTGGCGCTGCTGGCGCGGGCGGCGGCTGCGACGGCGCCGCCGCGCGGTGTCCTGCTCTACGGCCTGGCGAGGCCCTCGTTGCAAGCCGAGGCGGGACGCCTTTCCGCATTGCCGGAGGCGTGGCTGCGGGATCTGGCGCGGCGCGTGGAAGAACTGGGACTGGCGGTTCGCGTCAGTCCGTAGGAGCGGGCTTGCCCGCGATGCAACGGTTAAATCGCGGGCAAGCCCGCTCCTACGTTTCCTCCGGCTTCGGGTTGGGAGCTTCCTCCTTCTCCTTCAAGCGTTCCCGCCAGCGCTTGTCCGGCACCACCTGTTGCTTGAAGCGCGGCGCGCGCACCGCCTTGGCGACGGGATTGCGCGGGCGGCGGGGCGGGCTGGAGGCGCGCTTTCCCATCAACTTCTCTGATAGATGTCCTCGAAGCGCACGATGTCGTCCTCGCCGAGATAGGAACCGGACTGCACTTCGATCAGATGCAACGGGATGCGGCCGGGGTTTTCCAGGCGGTGCGTGGTGCCGAGCGGAATGTAGGTGGATTCGTTCTCGCACAGCAGTTGTTCGACCCCGTCGCGGGTGACTCGGGCGGTGCCGGAGACGACGATCCAGTGTTCGGCGCGGTGATGGTGCATCTGCAAAGAGAGTTTCTCGCCCGGTTTGACCATGATGCGTTTGACCTGGAAGCGCTCGCCCAGGTCGATGCCTTCGTACCAGCCCCAGGGGCGGAACACGCGGGTATGGAACTCATGTTCGCTGCGGCCACTGGATTTCAGGTAGTCCACCACCTTCTTCACGTCCTGGGCGCGCGACTTGTCGGCCACCAGCACGGCATCCGGGGTTTCCACGATGAGCAGGTTGGAAACGCCGATGGCGGCCACCATGCGCGATTCCGCGCGCACCAGGGAATCGCTCACGCCCTCCAGAAACACGTCGCCGCGCGCGACGTTGCCCGCAGAGTCTTTCTCGCCCACCTCCCACAACGCGGACCAGGCGCCGATGTCGTTCCAGCCGATGTCGGTGGGCACCACGGCGGCGTGGCGGGTGTGCTCCATCAGCGCGTAGTCGATGGAATCCGACGGGCAGGCCGCGAAAGCGCCCTTGTCCAGGCGGCAAAAGTCGAGGTCATGCTGACCGCCACCCAGGGCGCGTTCACAAGCGTCGAGGATGTCCGGGCGCATCTCCGCCAGTTCGGCGAGGAACTGCTTGCAGGAGAACAGGAACATGCCGCTGTTCCAGAAATAGTCGCCGCTGGCGAGGAATTTCTCGGCGTTCTCGCGATTCGGCTTTTCCACGAAGCGGGCCACCAGACGGGCGCCGCCGCCGGGCAGCGCGGCGCCTTGCTGGATATAGCCATAGCCGGTTTCCGGGGCGTCCGGGACGATGCCGAAAGTCACCAGGTGGCCGCCGGCCACGGCCCGCATGCCGGCGTCGATGGCGGCATGGAAGGCCGGCACATCGCGTATCAAATGGTCGGCGGGGAGCAGCAGCATGACCGCGTCGGCATCCTGTTTCAGCAAATGCAAGGCGGCGACGGCGGCGGCCGGCGCGGTGTTGCGGCCGACCGGTTCGAGAAAGATGCCGAGCGGGGTGACGCCGATATCGCGCATCTGTTCGGCAATCAGGAAACGGTGATCGTTGTTGCAGACGATCAGCGGCGCCCCGGCGTCCGCCAGGCCGGCAAGGCGCAGAATGGTTTCCTGCAGCATGGTGCGCTCGCCCGCCAACGGCAGCAGTTGCTTCGGCAGCGCGGCGCGGGAAAGTGGCCACAGACGGGTACCGGAACCTCCGGAAAGGATGACGGGATACAGCGACATTGCGGATTTCCTCAAGTTTGTTGTGATGGGCCGAGAGGATAGCGGAGTAAGCGGCACGAGGCAGCATGTCGCGCCGCAGAATCAATAGGCGCCGGCATCATTGCCGAGCTACAGGTTCCCGCGCAATGCGCCCGGACGCCTCATTCGACCACCTGGTAACCACCGCCCTCGATGGCCGCGCGGATCGCCTCGGGGCTTGCCTGAGCCGGGTCATGGCTAACTTCCACCCGGCCCGACGCCAGGTCCACTCGCACACCGCCGATGCCGGGTAGCGCGCCCACCAGATTCTTGACGGAATTCACGCAGCCCATGCAGCTCATGCCGGAAACGTTCAAAGTCAGGGTATTCATGCGCTATCTATGCTCCGATTGGGGTTGAGAAATTCACTCATGCGGCCATCCGCGCCATAGAGCATGCGGCCGCCGGCGGCGCTGCGCAGTACCTGGACGGCGGCCTGGGTACGGCGCAATTGCTCGTCGATGAGGCGACTGTTGAGGCGATTCATGCGTTCCGCGTGGCGCGCCGACTCCTCGACCTGCCGCCAGTCTTCCGGCGCCTGCTCCAGGCAATGCTCGCGCAGCGTGGACAAGCCACTCGTGGAGGACAGGCCGAGGCCGCTGGTCAATGCCTGCCAGAGGCTGGCGAGGTGGCGATTCGCGGCCTCGCGCCGGGTGACCAGAGGAGGCAAGGCATCCGCCTGATTGGCCGCCAGGACAGCCGCCTCCTGCTCCAGCAAGCTGATGAGGGCGGTGAGTTCGCGCGCCAGGGCGTCGAGATGGGCGGGAAGATTCATCGGTTATGCCGGTGGCTGAGTTGCTCGATGCTTTCCCGCACCATATTTTCGGCCACCACTTCCTCGTCCACCTTGAAGGTGCCGTCGGCGATGGCCTGGCGCACGGATTCCACCTTGCCGGCATCTTCCGGCGGAATATCCGCCAGTTGTGCCTCCAGTTCACGCATGCGCGAGGAGGTGTCGGTGAGTTCGACGTTATCGCTGACCGAACCGGCGCTGGACGCAGCCGACTTGTCTCTGGATGATTTCGATTTCACGCCCTTGGCCTGGACGCCGCTGATGTGCTGGATCGCGCTATCAATTTTCACGATGGATTCCTCCTCGGGGATGCCGAGAATATAACGGCAAGCCGTCTCCAAGCTTTAATCCAGGACGCTTCATGGCTTGACCAGCACACTGCCGTCCTCCTGCGCGATGCCATGCACGATGCGGCCGGAACGGATCTTGACGCGCACCGGCTCACCCGCCGCCGCCGTATTGAGCGCGACGCCTTCCTGGTTGACGCTGAAACCGGCGCCGCGCGCGACGATGCGCGCGCGCTGCCCGGCATTGACGGCGGGCGGCCGCGACAGCGCCGCCAGCAGCAGCGGCTGCCCGGCCGCGATCCAGCGGTCGGTGCGCGCGCCGACGGCCACGCGAACGTCGCGCGGGTAGGCGGTCGGGGGCTGCTCATAGTCGATGTTGCGCGCCTCCAGATCGGGGGCGGCGAGAATCGAACGCGCCGGCAGATCGCGCCGCGCGACCAGGGCGGGGCCGGAGAGGCTGACCTGAAAACCGAGATACAGGCTCCATCTGACCGGCGCCAGGCATTCCGCCTTCACGCTGCCGGCCGTACCCAGAGAAGCGCCCGCCGCAAGGGAAAATTCGAGATCACGACAGGCCACCAGGCGCAGGCGTTCATCCACCGCGCCGACCTGGGCGCGCGCGCGAACGTCGGGCCAGGCCAGGGCGATCTGCTGCTCCAGCCAGGTGTTGCCGAGTTGGCGCAGGACTTGCGTATCCTGAACCGGCCCCGCCGCCGACGCGACCGCCGCCCACCCTGCGACAAGCAATAAAACCGGAAAACGAAGCAGGGGCATGGGCGATTGGCGACGACGGCAACAGTTAGAATTCTCGATCATTTTCTGGATACTGACATGGAACGTCCCAACCAACCCGCTGATATCGCCCGCGCGGCCATTCGCCTGCTGGGCACACGCCGCCTGCCGCCGACGCCGGACAACTTCCAGCGCGCCTATGCCGAAGTGGCGGGCGAGAAGGAGGACAAGGCCAGGGTAGAAGGAGTCAAACCCGAGGAGGCAAAACCCGAGTTGCGCTGGCCGGACGCGATCCGCCCCCTGATCAAGCAGTTGGAAGCCCATCAGACCGGCCTCACTCCATCGAAAAAACGCGAAATGCTGGAGCGCGTGCTGATCAACTTCGGCCACGACAGCCAACAGTTGTTCGACAAGCTCACCGCGCTGGCGCGTTCCTGGGCCGAGTCCGGCGGCGCCGGCAAGGTGCTGGAGGAAGCTGCCGCACCACCGGCTCCGCCCCCAAGTAGCGCCGGCATCCTTGCCGGCGTCGTGGAAAACAGCCGGCTGGAAGCCGGCGCTACAGTCCCCCCCGCCACCGACTCCTGGCCGCCGCTGCGTCAGGCGCTGGCTGGCAATCTGCATCTGCTCGCGGACAGTTGCGCGCCGCGCTGGCCGGATCTGGGCGAGCGCGCCGGCCGGCTGGCTGGCGCCCTGGCCGCCAGCGATGCCGCCGATGTCCATCATTTCGAGGAACTCTCCGCCATCTGGCGCGAGCTGCTGATCCGTTCGGAAGACGACCATGAACTGTCGATCGGCCTGCGCCGCCTGGTCGGCCTGCTGTTCCTCAACCTGGGGGAACTGGTCGGCGACGAAACCTGGTTCTCCGGGCAAATGGCCGCCATGCAGGCGCTGATCGACGGCAATCTCAGCCCGGATGCGCTGCACGGCGCGGAACGCGGCCTGCGCGAACTGGTGTTCAAGCAAGGCGCGCTCAAGGGCAGCCTGGATGACGCCAAGGAAAAACTGCGCTCCCTCATCACCACCTTCATCGACCGCATCGGCGCCATGTCCGACGACGCCGACGGCTACCACACCCGCATCGGCGAGTATTCCGAACAGATCGGCCAGGCGCGCGACATCGGCGAACTGGGCGCGGTGATCGAAGGGCTGACCAGCGACATGGACGGCATGCGCCATGCCTTGCGCAGCAGCCACGGCGAGCTCAAAGAGGCCCGCGCCCAGGCGGAGCAAGCCGAACAGCGCATTCATGTGCTGGAAACCGAACTGGCCCAGGTATCCAACCTGGTGCGCGAGGATCAGCTCACCGGCGCCCTCAACCGGCGCGGCCTGGACGAAGCCTTCATGCGCGAACTGGCGCGCGCCGACCGTCTTGAGGCGCCGCTATCCATCGCCCTGCTGGATCTCGACCATTTCAAGAAACTCAACGATTCGCTTGGCCACCAGGCCGGCGACGAAGCCCTCAAGCATCTCACCCGCGTGGTGCGCGACCTCCTGCGTCCCACCGACTCCCTCGCCCGCTATGGCGGCGAGGAATTCCTCATCCTGTTGCCCAATACCGACCTGGACGGGGCGGAGATGATCCTGAAACGTCTGCAACGCGAACTCACGCGCCAGTTCTTCCTGCATGCCAACGACAAGGTGCTGATCACCTTCAGCGCCGGGGTGGCCGAACGCGGCCGCGAAGAACCGCAGGACGCCCTCGTCGCCCGCGCCGACGCCGCCATGTACCGCGCCAAGGGCGCCGGCAGAAACCGGGTGGAACGCGGCTGAAGTTGCCGCCACCCGGCAAGAGTTGCCGGGTGGCGGGGTCGTAGGAGCGGGCTTGCCCGCGATGCAACGGTGGCTATCGCGGGCAAGCCCGCTCCTACGTGGCGCCATTTCCCCTGGCACGCCCCTTGCTCAATCTCCCGCCCACAGGAGACCGTCATGCTGAGCAAGATCGACAATGAACTCGCCTTCGTCCAATCCGCGCTGAATCTCCGCGCGCGGCGCCAGGAAGTTCTGTCATCCAACATCGCCAACTCGGACACGCCCAACTACAAGGCGCGCGACCTGGATTTCGCCGGCGCCCTGAAAAACGCGATGGGTGCCACCGGCGGGCCGTTGCAGCTCACCCGTACCGAATCGCGCCATATCAACGCGAGCGGCGCCGCCGGCATGGCCAACGGCCAACTCAAATACCGCTCCAGCGTGCAGCCCAGCCTCGACGGCAACACCGTGGACATGGACGTGGAGCGGGCGCATTTCACGGAAAACTCGCTGCACTACCAGTTCCTGCTTGATCGCGCCTCGGCTCAGTTCAAGACCCTGGGCTCGGCCATTTCCGATAAATAAGCGGACAACGCCATGTCGCTCGCCAACGTCTTCCACATCGCCGCCTCCGCCCTCACCGCGCAGTCCATGCGCCTGAACGCGGTGGCCTCGAACATGGCCAACGCCGATTCCGCGCACGCCTCCACCGGCGAGGGCTACAAGGCCAAGCAGGTGGTGTTCCAGGCGGTGGCGATGGACAAGTCCACACCCTGGGCACAGGGCGTGCGCATGACGAAAGTGATCGAAGACCCGTCGCCGCCGCGCATGGTCTACGACCCCAAACACCCCCTGGCCGACGCCAAGGGCTATGTGAGCTACCCCAACGTGGACCCGGTGGAAGAGATGGTGAACATGATCTCCGCCTCGCGTTCCTACCAGACCAACGCCGAAGTGATGAGCACGACCAAGAGCCTGCTACAGCGGACTCTGGCCATCGCCCAATCCTGACAGGAGTGAACCATGGCCGTAATCGCCGCAACCGATAATTCCGCCGCCCTGGCGGCACAACTCAGCGGAACCAAGACCGCCACCGCGACCAGTTCATCCACGGAATTGAGCGACCGCTTTCTCAAGCTCCTGGTCACCCAGCTCAAGAACCAGGATCCGTTGAACCCAATGCAGAACGCCGAACTCACCACGCAGTTGGCGCAGATGTCCACGGTGGAAGGGGTGAACAAGCTGAATGACTCCATGACCGGCCTGCTCACCCAGACGCGCGCCACGCAGGCGCTGCAAGGCGCATCGCTGATCGGGCGGCAGGTGCTGGCGGAAGGCAAGCTGCTCAATCTGGGCGCGGCCGGCGCCGCCGGCGGCGTCAACCTGGCGGGCACGGCGGACAGCCTGAAAATCGACATCCTCAATGCTTCCGGAGGCGTGGTGCGCAGCCTGGATCTCGGCGCCCAGCCCGCCGGCCTGACGCGCTTCGCCTGGGATGGCCAGGACGCCGCCGGCAATGCCCTGGCGCAGGGCGCCTATGGCTTCAAGGTCAGCGCCAGCGCCGCCGGCAAGAGTGTCGAGACGACCGCTTACTCCCTGGCCGAGGCACTCAGCGTTTCCCTGGCCGCCAACGGCCTCGATGTCGAATTGACCGGCCTGGGCAACCTCGGCCTGGACAAGATCAAACAGATCTTCTGAAGGAGCGGATGAAATGGGTTTCCAACAAGGATTGAGCGGCCTCAATGGCGCCGCGAAGAACCTGGACGTGATCGGCAACAACATCGCCAACACCTCCACCATCGGCTTCAAGGGCAGCCGCACCGAGTTCGCCGACGTCTACGCCAACTCGCTCTACGGAACGGGTGTCAACCAGGCTGGCATCGGCTCCAAGATCGCGGCGGTGGCGCAGCAGTTCGATCAGGGCAATCTCTCGCAGACCAGCAACCCGCTGGATGTGGCGATCAACGGCAACGGCTTCTTCCGCATGAGCCAGGGCACCATCATTTCCTACAGCCGCAACGGCCAGTTCCACCTCGACCGCGACGGTTACATGATCAACAGCACCGGGCAGCGCCTGACCGGCACCACCTCCGCCGGCGCGCTGGGCGACTTGCAAGTGGACTTTGCCAACGCGGCGCCCAATCCAACCAGTACCCTGGCGCTGGGGTTCAACCTGGATTCGCGGCAAAGCACACCGGCTGCCTTCGCCCTGTCTCCCGCCGCGACCGGCTACAACCACTCCACCGCCGTGACTTTGTATGACGAACGTGGCAACGCGCAGACGCTGAATCTGTATTTCCGCAAAACCAGCAATACGGTCTGGAGTGTGTACGGCAGTCTGGTCAACGCCTCCGGCACCCACCTGAATCTGGACGGCACGACACTGGCCGCCACACCTTCCCCGGCGGCGCTGGGCACCATTACCTACAACACCAATGGCACTTATGCCAGCACCACCGTGGCAAGCATTCCCGTAACGGCTGCGGCGCTCAATACTGGCGCCACCGCCCTGGCCGTCACCCCCGATTTCTCCACCTCCACCCTCTACGGCAGCAGCTTCGGCGTCACCTCGCTGTCGCAGAACGGCTATGCCCAGGGTAACCTGGCCAACGTCACGGTGTCCGAGGATGGCCACATCCAGGGCCGCTATACCAACGGTGTCACCCAGAACATGGGCCAGGTCGCCCTGGTCAGCTTCAACAACATGCAGGGACTGGCCTCGATCGGCAACAACCAGTGGCTGGAAACCTACGAGTCGGGACAACCCACCGCGCCGCAGGCGCCGGGCACCGGCACCCTGGGCCTGTTGCAGGCCGGCGCGGTGGAAGAAGCCAACGTCGATCTGACGGCGGAACTGGTCAACATGATCGTCGCGCAGCGCATGTACCAGGCCAACGCGCAGACCATCAAGACCCAGGATTCGATCCTGCAAACCCTGGTGAACCTGCGATGAAATCCGTCGCCAACGTCGTAGGAGCCGGCTTGCCGGCGATGGCAATGTTCGCCCGGAGCACTGCCGTTGCCTTCGCGAGCAAGCTCGCTCCTACGATAAGCAGCTGGTTTTTCGCCAAGCCGTCCGAGGGACATCCGTGGACCGCATGATCTACATCGCCATGACCGGCGCGCGCGAGGTGACGCGGCAGCAGGCGGCGGTCACGCACAATCTGGCCAATGTTTCCACCCACGGTTTCCGCCAGGAACTCAATGTGTTCCGCGCCCTGCCGGTGGTGGGCGAGGGGGCGAAGACGCGCGCCTTCGTTTTGGAAACCACGCCGCGCACGGACTTCACCCAGGGCGTGTTGCAGCAAACCGGCCGTCCGCTCGATGTGGCGCTGCGCGGGCCGGGCTGGATCGCGGTGCAGGGCGCGGACGGCAAGGAAGCGTATACCCGCATGGGCCATCTCCAGGCCAGCCCGAACGGCATTCTGCAAACCACGAACGGGCTCAACGTCCTGGGCGATGCCGGCCCCATCGCGGTGCCGCCGGGCCAGGACATCATCGTCGGCCGCGACGGCACCATTTCCAGCGTGCCGATCGGGCAGAACCTCAATGCCGTCGCCATCGTCGGCCGCATCAAGCTGACCAACCCGAAGGAAACCGATCTGGTACGTGGCGACGACGGCCTGTTTCGCCAGAGCAATGGCCAGCCGGCATTGGCCGACGCCGGCGTCACCCTGGTATCGGGCGCCCTGGAAACCAGCAACGTGAACCCCGCCGAGGCGCTGGTGAACATGGTCAGCCTGGCGCGCCAGTTCGACATGCAGATGCGCCTGTTGCGTGTCGCCCAGGACAACGAGGGCAGTGCCAACAAAGTGCTGTCCGCCAACGGATAAGGAAAAAACATGCTTCGTTCCCTGCACATCGCCCGTACCGGCCTGGATGCCCAGCAAACCCAGCTGGACGTGGTTTCCAACAACCTCGCCAACGTCTCCACCACCGGCTTCAAGAAATCGCGCGCGGTGTTCGAGGATCTGCTCTACCAGACCATGCGCCAAGCCGGCTCCCAGTCTTCGCAGCAGACGCAGTTGCCCTCCGGCTTTCAGTTGGGTGTCGGCGTGCGGCCGGTGGCGACCGAGCGCATCTTCCAGCAGGGTTCGCTGCAGCAGACTTCCAACCCCCTGGATGTGGCGATCAACGGCAAGGGCTTCTTCCAGATCCAGATGCCGGACGGCAGCCTGGCCTATACCCGCGACGGTTCCTTCCAGACCGACAGCCAGGGCAATCTGGTCACCGCCAGCGGTTACGCGGTGCTGCCCAACATGCAGATTCCGTCCAACGCCCAGGTCATCACCATCGCCCGCGACGGCATCGTCAGCGTGACCACGCCGGGCAACGCCACGCCCACCCAACTGGGGCAGATTCAACTGGCCACCTTCATCAACCCGGCCGGCCTGCAAAGCCAGGGCGAAAACCTGTTCATCGAAACCGCCGCTTCCGGCGCGCCGCTGCCGAACAACCCTGGCACCGACGGCATGGGTGTGCTCAACCAGTCCTTCATCGAGACGTCCAACGTCAACGTGGCCGAGGAACTGGTCAACATGATCGTCGCCCAGCGCGCCTATGAGCTGAACTCGCGCGCCATCACCACTTCCGACCAGATGTTGCAGCGGCTGACACAGATCTGAGCGGTGCGCTGATCCATGTGCTGATCTGCGTGACCTCGCCGTCCGACCCAGGAGCCGATCATGAAAATCCCGTTCTTCACCCTCGCCGCCGCGCTGCTGGCCGGCTGCGCCACGCCGCCGCCGTCCACCGCCATCCAGTACCCCCTTAGCGCGCGCCCGGAGGCGCACGTCGCGGCGCCGGACAACCACGGCTCCATCTTCCAGGCGCCGCGCGCCCAGGCGCGGCCAGGCATGGCGCTGTTCGAGGATCGCAAGGCGCGTTATGTCGGCGACACCCTGACCGTGAATCTGGTGGAAAAGACCGAGGCCAAGCGCAGGTCGGAAACCACGGACGAGCGCAAGGCCTCGGCCAATGTCAACATTCCCTCGCCTCACCTGTTCGGACAGCAACGCGGCCTGGGCGCCACCGCGTGGGATGCCGCCAGCAGCAACAAACAGGAACTCAAGGACAACGAAACCAATTCCAACAGCGTGAGCGGCTCCATCACGGTCACGGTGGTGGAGGTGCTGGGCAACGGCCATCTGGTGGTGGCGGGTGAGAAACAACTGGCGATCAACAACGACACCGAATACATCCGCCTGGCCGGCGTGGTGAATCCGGCCCAACTCAGCAACGCCAACAGCATCAGTTCCACCCAGTTGGCCAACGTGCAGTTTGAATCGAAGAACACGCAAAGCCTCGACAAGTCGCAGGTGGGCAGCATGCTGGCGCGCTTCTTCCTGACCGTGTTGCCGTTTTGATTGGCATGGGATTTGCTTGATATGAACGTCGAGTCAGCCACGCCAAGGAAGCCCTCATGAAACGCCGCATCCTCGCCCTTCTCGCCGTCGGCCTCTCCACCCTCGCGCTCCAACCGGTCCAGGCGGATCGAATCAAGGACATCAGCACCATTTCCGGCATCCGCTCCAACCAACTGGTCGGCTATGGCGTGGTGGTGGGCCTGGACAACACCGGCGACACCTCCGCCATCACCGGCCAGGGGCTGGCCAATCTGATGAACAACCTGGGCCTCGCCCCCGGCCAGAACTTCACCAGCAAGAACACCGCCTCGGTCATGGTGACGGCGTCCCTGCCCGCCTTCACCCGCCCCGGCGACAGCATCGACGTGACCGTTTCCGCCCTGGGCGGCTCCAAGAGCCTGCGCGGCGGCACCCTCTTGATGACGCCGCTGAAAGGCGCCGACAGCCAGATTTACGCGATGGCGCAGGGCTCGCTGCTGGTCGGCGGCGCGGGCGCCTCGGGAGGCGGTTCATCGACCGTGGTCAACCATCTCTCCGCCGGCCGCATTCCCGGTGGCGCCACGGTGGAACGCGCCGTGCCCATGCGGGTGGGCCAGGGCGATTTCATTACCCTGGAACTGAAGGAATCCGACTTCACCACCGCCAGCCGCGTGAGCGACACCATCGAGCGCAACTTCGGCCGCGGCGTGGCCATCCCCCTCGACGCGCGGGTAATCCAGGTGAAGGCGCCGGCCGACCCGGGGCAGCGCGTGGCATTCATTTCGCAACTGGAAAATCTCAGCCTCAATCCCGGCCTGTCCACGCCCAAGGTCATCATCAACGCGCGCACCGGTTCCATCGTCATGAACCAGTTGGTGAGCGTGGACAAATGCGCCATCGCCCACGGCAACCTGTCGGTCACCATCACGGCGGAAACCCAGGTTTCACAACCCAATCCGCTCTCCGGCGGACAGACCGCCGTCACCCAGAAGGCCGACGTGCAGGTGAAAAGCGACAAGGGCGAATTGATGACGGTGCCGGCCACCGCCTCGCTCAATGACGTGGTCAAGGCGCTCAATGCCCTCGGCGCCACGCCGCAGGATCTGCTCGCCATCCTGCAGGCCATGAAGGCGGCCGGCGCGCTCAAGGCGGATCTGGAGATCATCTGATGCTGCCCGCAGTCACCACGCATGCCAGCGACACTCTCGCCGTCGATGTCAGCGGCGCCCAGGCGCTCAAGGCCAGGGCGGCCGCCGGCGACAAGAGCGCCCTGCGCGCGGCGGCGCAGCAGTTTGAATCGCTGATGGTCGGCATGATGTTGAAAAGCATGCGCGCGACGAAGTTTTCCGATGAAGACGACCCCCTGACCAGCGGCGAGGGCGTCAAGTTGTACCGCGACCTGCTCGACCAGCAATGGGCAGATAAATTATCCAAAGGTCGCGGCCTGGGCTTCGCGGACATGATCGTGAAGAGCCTGGATCGGTACACCGGCGCGGTTGCGGTAGGAGCGGGCTTGCCCGCGATGGAGACGTCGCAATCGCGGGCAAGCCCGCTCCTACGGGTGGAGGATCCCCGTGATGCCGAACCGGCGCCGCCGTCCGCCGCATCCGAGCGCAAGCGCACTTTCCTGGAAACGCTGCGCCCGCACGCCGAAGCGGCCGCGACGGCCACCGGAGTACCGGTCGATACCATCCTCGCCCACGCGGCGCTGGAATCCGGCTGGGGCGCGCGTGAAATCAGGGGGGCGAACGGCCAGGCCTCACACAACCTGTTCGGTATCAAGGCCGGCGGCAACTGGCGCGGCGACGCGGTGGAAACGCTGACCACCGAATATCGCCAGGGATTGCCGATGAAACTCGCGCAAAGTTTCCGCGCCTATCCCGATTACGGCGCCGCCTTCGCCGACTACGCCGGCCTGCTCAAGGCCCGTTATGCGGACGCGCTCAAAAGCGATGGCGCGGGCGGCTTCGCCGAGAGTCTGGCGGCCGGCGGCTATGCCACCGACCCGGCCTACGCCGGCAAACTGAAATCCGTCATCGCCAGCGTGGCGCGGGCGGGGGCTTAAGGAATATCGGCGGAACGCCGATATTGAACGCGACAGGAGGTTGCAATGGCGGCGGGAATTCTAGGTATCGGTGTAACGGGCTTGAATGCCGCGCAGGCGGGCATCCGCACCACCGAGCACAACATCAGCAACATCAACACCGCCGGCTATCGTCGCCAGGAGGTGGATTTTTCCGCCCTGCGCCCCAGCTATGCCGGCAACGCAGGCTGGATCGGCAATGGCGTGGCGATGGATTCGGTGCGCCAGCGCTACAGCCAGTTTCTCGACAATGAAGTGTTGCTCGACCAGTCGCGCCTGTCGCGCCACGAAACCTATTCCAGTTATGCAAGCCAGGTGGACAGCCTGCTGGGCAAGACCGACAGCAGCCTGATGGGCCCGATCAACGCCTTCTTCGATGCCGCGAACGAAGTGGCCAACGATCCGGCCGCCGGCAGCGCGCGCCAGGTATTGTTGTCGGCGGGCAAGAGTCTGGCCGGCCGGGTCAATCTGCAGGAACAGTCGCTGCGCCAGTTGCGCGACGACTCCAATCTCGAAATCAGCAACCTGGCGACCCGCATCAACAACTTTGCCGGCAAGATCGCCACGCTCAACGACAGCGTCACTCGCCTTGAGGTCGGCAGCGGCCAGCCGGCCAACGACTTGCGCGACCAGCGCGACCAACTGGTGGGCGAACTGAACAAGCTGGTGAACACCACCACCCTGCGCGACAGCGACGGCAGCTACAACCTCTTCATCGGCGGCGGCCAGGCACTGGTACTGGGGAATCGCGCCTACACACTGAGCGCCACCACCGACCCCAACAACAGCGACCTGAAAATCCCCACACTGAACATCGGCGGCACGCCGCTGCCCCTGGACGCCAGCCTGATCACCGGCGGCGAGTTGGGCGGGGTGCTGGCGCAACGCTCGGAAGTGCTGATGCCCGCCATGAGTGAACTCAACCGCATCGCCGTGGCCCTGGGCGCGGAGGTGAACCGGATTCAACGCGGTGGGTTGCAACTGGATGCGGCCACGGCGGGGGGGGATTTTTTCAGTAGCGTGGTGCAGCAGACCTCCGGATCATCGTGGATCAATGCCAGCTTCACCGGGAATCCACTGGCCAACGAGAACTACTCGGTGGTCTACAACTCCGCGACCACCGACTACACGGTCACCCGCTTGTCCGACAGCGCCAGCGGCAACTTCGCGGCCGGTGCCGAAGTTACCTTCGGTGGCACCGCGCAGGGCTTCACGATCGCGGCCGGCACCCCCGCCCCGGCGAACACGAATGCCTGGAACCTCAACTTCAATAACTACGCCCGCGGCATGTCCATGCTGCTGACCAGCGGCGACCAGATCGCCGCCGCCTCCGCCACCGCGCCCACCGGCCCCGGCGACAACCGCAATGCCCTGGCCCTGGCGGCGTTGCGCGTGGGTTCCACCGCGCTCAACAGCGGCAATTTCGCCACCGCCTACAACAGTCTGGTCGGCGGCACCGCCGCCTACACTTCCGAGGCGGAACTCAGCCGTTCCGCCTATGACACCCTCACGCAACAGGCAAAGGCGGCCCAGCAGTCGGTCTCCGGCGTCAATCTGGATGAGGAGGCGGTCAATCTCATCCGCTACCAGCAGGCCTACCAGGCGGCGGCGCGCGCCATCAGCGTGGCCAACACCCTGTTCAGCGAAGTCCTCGCCATCGGCCGATAACGGACATGGCGGATGATGCCGTCCCGGAAAATGAACATCTCCCCGCCGTGCCCCTTCCCTCACCCCCAGCCCCGCTCCCGCGAGGGGAGAGGGGAGCTTCAAGCGTCGCTATCGCGACGTTCACGTTGAAGGAGTGAATCATGCGTATCAGCTCCCTGACCTATTTCACCAGCAGCCTGGGCGCCATGCAGACCAACCAGGCGAACATCGCCCGTTTGAGCGAGCAGATCGCCAGCGATACCCGCATCCTCTCGCCCAAGGACGATCCGCTGGCGACCGGCAAGGCGCTCGACCTGTCCAACCGCGTCGCCCTGCGCGACCAGCATCTGGCCAACCAGCAGAAGGCGGAACTGGATCTCAACTACGAAAGCACCGTGCTCAACGGAATGCGCGGCGTGTTGAACAACGTCAACAAGCAATTGACCGGGATGAGTCCGAATCAGACCCAGGCACTGCGCGACCAATACGCGGCGATCGTCAACGGCGCCTATATCCAGCTCAAGGAACTGGCCAACACGCGGAATCCGGAGGGAAATTACATTTTCGGCGGCTACCAGAGCGGCGTTGTGCCCTTTACCCATAGCCCAGCCTATGGCACGGCGACCACCGTCAGCCCCGACACTACCTACAACGGCACGGCCTATGGTTCCGCCACCGCGCCCGCAGGCGTGCGCTCCATCGAAGTGGCTTCGGGACGCGACATCCAGGTCAACGACAATCTGGATGTAATGTTCCAGTCCGGAGCGGCCCCGGGCAAGGACGACATTCTGAGAACAGTGGATCAACTCGCGGTCGATCTCAAAGCGGGAACCATCACCCAGGCTCAACTGGATACCACCATTACCAAGGTCAACACCGCCCTGACCGCGCTTGGGAGAATGGAAAGCCGTGTCGGCGCCGCCCAGGTGGAGTTGAAGGAGGTCGGCACGGCGACGCGCAGTCTGCGTCTCGCCGAACAGAGCGCGTTGAGCGGCCTGCTGCAACTCGACAAGGCCGCCGCCATCATCGAACAGCAATCGCGCCAGACCAGCCTGGAGGCCGCGCAACGCGCCTACGCGCAGACCAGCAAACTTTCGCTGTTCAGCTATCTGTGATGGCCGACTGCGTGGTGGATTCCGACGAACTCCTGCGCGCCAGGCTCAACGCGGAAACCGGGCGGCTGGGCTGGAAGGAGCTGGAGCGGCACTTCGCGCGCGGCGTGGTAATCAAGGTGGCGCCGGGCATGGATCTGGTGGAAGTGGCTCTCAGCGTCGCCCGCGACGACCAGGCCGCCATCGCCGCCTGGCTTGCCGCCGGCCGCATCCAGCGAGCTTCCAGCGAAGACGCCAGCGGCTGGCACGAATGCGACGCCCGCTTCTGGGCCGTCGTCACCGCGCCCTGGGTGCTGGCGCAGGAAATCACGGAGTAGGAGCGGGCTTGCCCGCGAATGAAACGCTTGCCACCGGCTACCGTAATCATCGCGGGCAAGCCCGCTCCCACGGGAGTCAAAACTGGTTGGTGAAGCGGTAACTCATGGGCAGCCCCAGGGTATCGGCCCAGATGTTCCGCGCCCAGCCGCGCATGTATTCGACTTCCTTCTCGCTCTCTTCACTGGATACGCCGCCGCCCGGCTGCACCTCCATGCTGTTGTCGGCCGGGTTGTAGCGGAACACCGTCGCCACGTGGAAGGCGGTGTGATCGGTGCTGGCGGAATAGCAGGTGCTGGTGAGCACCGGCGCCGGATCGGGCTGGCGGCCGTTGAAGATTTCCGCCAGCGCTGAGGCGCACAGCTTGCCGCTGTTGTTGGCCAGCGCGGCGGCCTTCGACAGGTTGGACAGGATGGAGTCGCCCAGGATGTGTACGTTGGGCACTTCGGTGGACTCGAAGGTGCGGTAATCGACCGGGCACCAACTCCCGTTGTCGCCGGTGCGAGCCCCGATCATGGCGGTGATGGCGGCGGCGCGCATCGGCGGCACCAGGTTGATGACGTCGGCCTTCACGTCGTCGAACTCGCTGCTCACCTTCATCGCTTTCGCGTCGATCGCGACCGGCAGATTGCCGGGACGATAGTCGATCAGGCTGTTGTCCGTGCCGTAACCGTAATGTTTCTTCCAGGCGGCCAGGAACAAAGCTTTCTTCGAGGCGATGTCCGGGTTGCCGTCGAGCAGGATGATCTTGGAGCGCGGTTTCGCCTTCTTCAGGTAATTGGCCACCAGGCTGATCCGTTCGTAGGGAGCGGGCGGACAGCGATAGGGGGTCATGGGAATCGCCATCGCGAACACCCCGCCATCCGGCATCGCCTCCAGTTGCCGGCGCAGCACGCCGGTCTGATCCGGGCTGGCCTTCCAGGCGTGCTTGATCGTTTTGCGCGCCGCCGCGTCGTAGCCCCTTATCTGGTCGAACATCAGTTCGATGCCCGCAGCCAGGATCAGGCGGTCATAGGCGAAACGCTTTCCCGCCGCCGTGATGACGCCGCGCCTGGCGGGGTCGATGGCGACCACCGTATCCGCCACGAAATGATCCACCACCGCCTTGAGGCTGTCGTAGGGGAAGGTGATGTCTTCCATCTTGTTCAACCCGGCGATGACCGTGTTGGACATGGGACAGGAAACGAAACGCGGGTTCGGCTCGATCAAGGTGATTTCAACCCTGGGCTCCCAGAGTTTCAGATAACGCGCGCAAGCCGCGCCGCCATAACCCGCTCCGACGATGACCACGCGCGGCCGCGCCTTGCCGGCGTCGGCAGGGCCAGTCAGGGCGAAAAAGCCGGCGGCGCTGGCGATGCGCAGAAAATCACGGCGGCGGATGGACATGGCGGCTCTCCTCGGTCTGACTGGCAATGCGGCGGATGTTACGGGGGGATTTCACGCACCGGTAGCGCCGGAATTGCAAAGACGCGGCAGGAATGCCGGCGCCACACGGGCCGCGCAAAGCCCCCTTTTCCAGCGCCTTGGCGCTGGCCGCGCGGCCAGCGTGAGATGGCCGAATGAGGAATTTCCGACCTCTCAATCCCAAAAAAATTTTATTTACAAAGAAATAAGTCTGATTAGGGTGGCTCCGACCCCGGTGCTATCCTCGCCGCCCATTCGGTAGCCCAGCCTCCCCATTTCCCAAATCCCCTTAAGGAGCGTTCATGTCCCGTCTCGTCAAACCCCACGGTGGTGGTGAACTCAAGCCTCTTCTGCTCGAAGGCGCCGCCCGCGAAGCCGAACTGGCCCGTGCCCGGAATCTGCCCAAGGTGAAGATGTCTTCCCGCGAAACCGGCGACCTGATCATGATGGGCATCGGTGGCTTCACGCCGCTGGAAGGTTTCATGACCCACGGCGACTGGCAGGGCGTGTGCGACGGCTACAAGATGGCCAACGGCCTGTTCTGGCCCATCCCCGTGACCCTGTCCACCGACACCCAGACCGCTGGAACGTTATCTCTGGGCCAGGACATCGCCCTGGTGAACAGCGACAGCGACGAGATCATGGGCACCATGAAAGTGACCGAGATCTACGGCATCGACAAGGGCCACGAGTGCATGATGGTCTACAAGACCACCGACATCGCCCACCCCGGCGTCAAGATGGTGATGGACCAGGGCGCCGTGAACCTGGCCGGCCCGGTCAAGGTGCTGTCCACCGGCGGCTTCAAGGAAGAGTACGGCGAGCAGTTCATGACCCCCGCCGAGACCCGCGCCGCCTTCGAGAAGGCCGGCTGGGCCAAGATCGCCGCGTTCCAGACCCGCAACCCGATGCACCGCTCGCACGAGTATCTGGCCAAGATCGCCATCGAAACCATGGACGGCGTGCTGATCCACTCCCTGCTGGGCGCCCTGAAGCCGGGCGACATCCCCGCCGAAGTGCGTTCCGAGGCCATCAGCACCCTGGTCGAGAACTACTTCGCCCCGAATACCGTGATCCAGGCCGGCTACCCCCTGGACATGCGCTATGCCGGCCCGCGCGAAGCCCTGCTGCACGCCCTGTTCCGCCAGAACTATGGCTGTTCGCACCTGATCGTCGGCCGTGACCACGCCGGTGTGGGCGATTACTACGGCCCCTTCGACGCCCAGAAGATCTTCGACGAGATTCCCAAGGGCGCGCTGGAAACCGTCAACATGAACATCGACTGGACCTTCTGGTGCAACAAGTGCGGCGGCATGGCCTCGCAGCGCACCTGCCCGCACACCAAGGACGACCGCATCCTGCTGTCCGGCACCAAGGTGCGTTCGATGCTCTCCGAGGGCAAGGATCTGCCGGTCGAGTTCAGCCGCCCGGAAGTGGCCAAGGTGCTGCAAAAGTATTACGCCAGCCTGTCCGACGAGCAGAACGTCAAGATCGAACTCAAGGGCCATTCGGCCGCCTGAGCGAACGGCCGGGTTCGCCCCGGCCTCCACGAATTCGGAATCGAGCCCGCCGGAAGCGGATTCGCGATACGCCCCCGGCCAAGGTTGGGCTCGGTTTTTCTGAATGGGCCGCGTGAGGAACGCGGATTGTTAGCTAACAAGGAGTGAATGAATGCCAACCTTCGTCCGTACCGACAAGTGCGACGGCTGCAAGGGTCAAGACAAGACCGCCTGCATGTACATCTGCCCGCACGACCTGATGAAACTGGACCGTGATGGTTCCGAAACCGGCCACGCCATGCGCGCCTTCAACCAGGAACCCGAGCAGTGCTGGGAGTGCTATTCCTGCGTGAAGATCTGCCCGCAGCAGGCCATCGAGTGCCGCCACTACGCCGACGTCGTGCCCCTGGGCGGTTCCGTGCAGCCCCTGCGTGGTTCTGATTCCATCATGTGGACCATCAAGTTCCGTAACGGCGTACTGAAGCGCTTCAAGTTCCCGATTCGCACCACCCCCGAGGGCTCCATCGACTGCTACGGCGGCAAGCCCAGCCCGACGCTGGCCGACATCGAAATCACCGGCTCCTTCACACGCGACGTGACGGGTGGTTTCCGCTCCGGCAACCCCACCGAACTGCTCCGCAAGTAATCCGGTTAAACAAGAGGTAATAGAAATGGCTGAATTTGGAAATCCCGATGTCATCCAGGAAGAAGTTGACATCCTGTTTATCGGCGGTGGTATGGCCTGTTGTGGCGCCGCGTATGAAGTGATGCGCTGGGCCGATGCCGCCAAGGCGGAACTGGGCATGGACCTGAAGATCAAGCTGGTCGACAAGGCCGCCATGGACCGCTCCGGCGCCGTGGCTCAAGGCCTGTCCGCCATCAACACCTACATCGGCACCGAGCAGGATCCCGCCGATTACACCCGCATGGTCGCCAACGACCTGATGGGCATCACCCGTGACGACCTGGCCTACGACGTGGGCCGCCATGTGGACGATTCCGTGCACCTGTTTGAAGAGTGGGGCCTGCCCATTTGGAAAACCGACGCCAACGGCGAGCGTCATGACGGCGCCGCCGCCATCGGCGAAGGCCTGCCCTCCCTGAAGGACGGCGGCAAGCCCGTGCGTTCCGGCAAGTGGCAGATCATGATCAACGGCGAATCCTACAAGTGGATCGTGGCCGAAGCCGCCAAGAAAGCCCTGGGCATGGACCGCATCGAAGAGCGCATCTTCATCGTCAAGCTGGTGAACGATGCCAACGACAAGAACCGCATCGCCGGTGCCGTCGGCTTCTCCACCCGTAACCACACCCTGCATGTGTACAAGGCCAAGGCCATCCTGCTGGCCGCCGGTGGTTGCGTGAACATCTTCCGTCCCCGTTCCGTTGGTGAAGGTACCGGCCGCGCCTGGTACCCGGTCTGGAACGCCGGTTCCACCTACTCGATGGCCGCCGAAGCGGGCGCCGAGCTGACCATGATGGAAAACCGTTTCGTGCCCTGCCGCTTCAAGGACGGTTACGGCCCGGTCGGTGCCTGGTTCCTGCTGTTCAAGGCCCGCGCCACCAACGGTTATGGCGAAGACTACCTGACCAAGAACAAGGCCATGCTGGACCAGTACCCCCCGTACGGTCAGGCCGCCGTTCCCGCCTCCTGCCTGCGTAACCACGTCATGCTGAAGGAAATGAAGGAAGGCCGCGGCCCGATCTGGATGGACACCGTGACCGCCCTCGGCAAGCTGCGTGACACCCTGTCCCCGCGCGAAGTGAAGCACCTCGAAGCCGAAGCCTGGGAAGACTTCCTGGACATGTGCGTCGGCCAGTGCGGCATCTGGGTTGGTGAGAACGTCGAGCCGGAGAAGAAGAACTCCGAACTGATGCCCACCGAGCCCTACCTGCTGGGTTCCCACTCCGGCTGCTGCGGTATCTGGACCTCCGGCCCGACCGACGTCGGCGCTCCCACCACCGAACTGCACGCCGACGCCGCCAAGATCCCCGCGCACCTGCCTTCCGGCTGGAACTGGGGCTATCGCGGCATGACCACGGTCAAGGGCCTGTTCACCGCCGGTGACGGCGTTGGCGCCGCCGGCCACAAGTTCTCTTCCGGTTCCCACACCGAAGGCCGTCTGGCCGCCAAGGCGATGGTCAAGTACTGCATCGACAACAAGGATCTGAAGGTCGAGCTGGACACCTCCGTGGAACAGCTGGTCGAAGACATCTATCGTCCGGTGCGTACCTACCTGGAGTTCAAGGACTACTCCACCGCGATCGACGTCAACCCCAACTACATCACCCCCAAGATGCTGCAGTTCCGTCTGCAGAAGATCATGGACGAGTACGTTGCCGGCGTGGCCACCTACTACAACACCAACGACAAGATGTTGGAAGTTGCGGAAGACAAGCTGAACATGCTGAAAGAAGACGCCATGAAGATGCGTGCGAAAGACCTGCACGAACTCCTGCGCGCCTGGGAAAACTACCACCGGATCTTGACGGCGGAAGCCCACATGAAGCACATCCAGTTCCGTGAAGAAAGCCGTTACCCCGGCTTCTACTACCGCACCGACAAGAACTTTGTCGATGAGGAAAACTGGAAGTGTTTCGGCAACTCCATCTACGACAAGACCACCAAGACCTGGACGAACTTCAAGCGCGCCCACGTTGACCTGGTGGACAAGTCCAAGCTGTTCAAGGCAGCCGCCCCTCACTAATCGGGTGCTGTAGCTGAAAAGGCCGGGCGCTCACAAGGCGCCCGGTTTTTTTATTGGTGAGCCGCTTTGCGCGCCACCGGTTCACGGAATCGCCATCCGCAAGGGCAACCCCTTGCGAATGGCGCCTTCTCCCCCATATAACCGCTTCTTTCCGCACCGTATTTTCCGAGGTCGATCATGGACGAAACCCAATTCAAGAACCTGGCACAGGACGCCCCTTTCGAACTGAGCCCGGTCATGCCCAACATGCTCGACGGCGACAAGGTCATCCAGTTCCGTTGCCACAAGGACGTGAAATGCTGGAACGCCTGCTGCGCCAACATCGACATCACCCTCACGCCCTACGACATCCTGCGCATGAAGAACCACCTGGGCTTGTCCTCCGGCGATTTCCTCAAGCAATACACCGTCCCCTATGAAATGGATCAGGACGGCATGCCGGGCGTCAAGCTGCGCCCGGTCGAAGGCGGAACCGCCTGCCAGTTCATGAAACCGGAAGGCTGCGGCGTCTACAGCGACCGCCCCACCGCCTGCCGCTACTACCCCATCGCCCTGCTCTCGATGCGCAATCAGGAGGAGTACACCGACCGCGCCGTCTACGCCCTGGTGCAGGAATCGCACTGCCTTGGCCACCAGGAACCGCGCTCGCTGACCATCGAGGACTACCGCCAGGAACAGGGCGTCGCCGACTACGACGAGAAGGGCCGCGGCTGGCGGCAACTGGTGTTGAAACGGAAGTCCGCCGGCCCTGGCATCGGCAAGCCGCCGGCCGTGTCCAACCAGTTGTTCTTCATGGCCAGCTACGACATCGACCGCTTCCGCGCCTTCATCTCCAGCGACTCCTTCAACCGCACCTACGAAATTCCTATGGACGTCATGGCCGTGCTGCTGGCGGACGACGAGGCGTTGCTGGAATTCGGCTACAACTTCCTCAAGCACGCCCTGTTCGGCGAGAAATTCCTGGCGGAACAGCCGGGCGCCTATGAAGCCCGCATGGGCCGCCTGAAGGCCAGGGCGGAGAAAATCCGCGATGAATACCTGACCAACCGGGAACAACTGGAAGAGGACAAATACAGCGAACCCGGCCGCCCCGGCGATCTCGGTTGCGGCACCAAGGATTGCGGTTGACGCGAGTCGAAACCCCTGGCGGCACCGCCGCCAGCCGACTCATTCTCTCGGCTGGCGACTGAGGTAAATGCGCAACAGGAAGGCGCCATTAGCCGGCCACGATTGACCTAAATCAAGGCTGGAACATAACCACACGCAGAGCATGGTTCGATCTTTCACCCGCCGCTGGTTTTCGGATTCCCCGGGCCCGGCGGGTTTTTTACCTCGCCAGGAGATCACCATGCAAAAAGTCGTAGCCGCTTCATTCGCCGCCCTGCTGCTCGCAGCCGCTCAACCCGTTATCGCCGCCCCCGCCGATGACGCCTGCGCCTCCCTCATGGAAGCGCGAGGCCATCTGGTCGCCATGATCGGTTCAACCGACAAAGCCACCCAGGACGACCTCAAAGGCAAAGTCCACGCCGCCAGCGCCAAACTCGACGGCACCCTCGCAGCCATGATGAAGAGCTACAACGCCAGCGACGAAGCCAAGGCCGCCGCCTTCAAACCCGCGTGGGAAGCCTTCAAGACCACCCGCGAAGGTGAAATCATCCCCCACGTCTACGCTGGCAAGGTTGCCGAAGCCAAAGCCATCGCCGGCGGCATCCAGGCCGAGCGCATGAAGCAGATGAAGGGCGCGATGGGCTGCAAGTAAGCCATCCCCATCAGCCGAACGGCCCCCCTTGCGGGGCCGTTTTCTTTTCCATTGGCCATACAGGGTTGAAATGCGCCGTTACCTGAGTGACATTCCCCGGCCTTCCCATCTCTTTCCGAGTCAGCCCCTTGAACGCGCATACCCTCGCTCCCGAAGAGCATTTCATCGAAAAAGAACCCTATTACGAAGCCGTCGGCGATGAAATCGCCATCTTCCAGGCGGCCCATGCCAACCGTTTGCCAATCCTGTTGAAAGGGCCGACGGGCTGCGGCAAGACCCGGTTCATGGAACACATGGCGTGGCGCCTGAAGCGGCCGCTGATCACGGTTTCCTGCCATGACGACCTGACCGCTTCCGATCTGGTGGGGCGTTATCTGGTGAAGGGGGGCGAGACGGTCTGGGTGGACGGCCCGTTGACCCGCGCGGTGCGGGTAGGTGGCATCTGCTATCTGGACGAGATCGTGGAGGCGCGCAAGGACACGATGGTGGTAATCCACCCACTGGCCGACGACCGCCGCACCCTGCCGATGGAGAAACTGGGACAGTTGCTGGAGGCCTCGGATGAGTTTTGCCTGGCCATCTCCTACAACCCCGGCTACCAGAGCGTGCTGAAAGACCTCAAGCAATCCACCCGGCAACGCTTCGTCGCCCTGGGGTTCGATTACCCGGCGCCGGATCTGGAGGCGCGTATCGTCGCCACCGAGTCCGGGGTCGATGCCGCGCTGGCCGAGCGCTTGGTGCGCTTCGCCCAGACTACCCGCAATCTCAAGGGCGCCGGCCTGGAGGAAGGGGCATCAACGCGCCTGCTGGTGCATGCCGGCAAACTGATTACCAGCGGCATCGACCCGGTGCTGGCCTGCCGGAGCGCCGTCGCCCTGGCGATTACCGATGATGCCGACATGCTGGCGGCGATTCAGGAACTCTCGTCCTCCTTGTTTTGATCTTTTATATGGCCATATACTTGGTCAAGTAAATGATTCAATAGGAGCGCGCCATGCAAACCATCAACATTCATGAAGCCAAAGCCAAGCTGTCCGAATACCTGAACGCCGTCGAGTCGGGCGAAACGGTTGTGATCTGCCGCCGCAATGTGCCGGTGGCGGAAATCGTGCCGATCCGCCAGGCGCGCAAGGAACCGCGCCCGATCGGGCTGGGGCCTTATGAGGAAGGCTACGAAATCTCCGCCGGTTTCTTCGAACCGCTGCCGGATGAGTTGCTCAAGGCGTTCAACGGTGAATTGCCCAACCCGTTGATGGACAGCTTTGCCGCCAATTCCGAACAACTCAAAGCCGCCGAGCCGGCATCGGAATACCGGAAGTGAAACTCCTGCTCGATACCTGTAGCTTCATCTGGCTGGCAACCGCACCGCACCAGCTATCCAGGGGCATGCGAGCGTTGTATGAAAACCCGGAGAACGAGGTGTACCTGTCGGCCGCCTCGGCCTGGGAGATCGCCATCAAGCATCGCAGTGGCAAGTTGCGTCTGGCTGGGGATATGCCGCCCGGTGAATTTGTTCCGGAGGCGAGGCGGCGCCACGGCATCGAGGCGCTGCCATTGCGCGAGGAAGACGGTTTTGTTCTCGGCAAGCTTCCGCCCATACACAACGACCCTTTCGACCGCATGTTGATCTGCCAGGCCATCGCCAATCAGATGACGCTCCTCACCCCCGATCCGCTGATTACCCAGTACCCGGTACTCACTCGCTGGTGAGCATGAACGCCGCCGCCATCACCCACCTTCTCGAAAACCTGCTGGAAGCGGAATTCTCGTTCCGCAAGGTGGGGGCGACGGCGGCGGAACTGGCCGCGCTGCCGGAATCCGACCGGGAGTTCCTGCTCGATTGGGTGAAGCGCATCGCCAGCACCAACCTTGAGGTCGCCTGGCAATTCACGCGGCGCGCGCCGATGCTGATCGGCCACATGGATCGCCGCCTGATGGAGGCCTGGGCCGTGGGCGCCTGCGACACTTACGACCGGCAGGGTTTGCGCCCGGCGCTGCAAGTGCTGGAAGAGGCGGATCACTACGCCGAACGGCAACTGGAAATGACCGCCGGGGTGCTGTTCGAGGACGTAGCCGGTGTGCTGGGCAACTTCGTGCGCGGCCTTTCCGGGCGACGCCTGCGAGTGGAACAAGGCGAGAGCCTGTATACCGATACCGAAAGAATCCTGCTGCCCGGCGTGATCGCCCGCTTTCCCGTGGTGGCGGACAACTTCAAGCTGACCAAGGCGGCGGTGGCGCTGCTCTGGGCACAGACCCGTTTCGGCACTTTCCGCGCCGATCTTGCCGCAGCCTGCGCGGGCTATCCCGACCCGGAACACGCGCTGCGGCAACTGCACGGCCTGGAAACCCTGCGCCTGTCCGCCCGCATCGCGCGCGAACTGCCGGGGCTGCACCGCGAAATGGAGCGGCTCAAGGCCCGGTTGGGTGAAGGCTTGCCCACGGGTTGGGACACCGTCGCGCGGCGCTTGGCGGAGCCGGAAGCGGATCTCGAAGACAGCCTCGGGCTGTTGGCTGACGCCGTGCATCTGGCTGATTTCACCCCCTGGTGCTATCAGGGCGAACTGAAACCCGAAGCCGTGTCCGCCGCCTTCGCCGCGCGTCGGGAAAAGGAGAAGGCGCGCCTGCGGGTGAAATTGGCCGATCTTCTGGAAGAACACACGCGCCCCCCGCCCGGGCAGCCCTCCGGCGAGGAACGCGCGGCGCCGGAATTCGCGGCCGGGATCGACGATGAAGACGGCCGCCTGGATATGGAAATCACCCTGGACGGCGCCCCCATCGCGCCCCCCGATGACGTGAAGGCGCTGCTTTCCTCCATCTACCTCGATTTCGGCGAAATCCCGCCGGAATATCTGGTGCCGGCCGGCGCCGGCGAATATGACCCCAGCCTGCTGGGTGAACAGCGCGCCGACCCGGATTCGGTCTGGCGGGGCACTTATCACGAGGAAGGCGCGCTGTTCTACCCCGAGTGGGATATGGGCCGTGAGCACTATCGCAAGAACTGGTGCGTGGCGCGGGAAAAGGAAGTGCCGCCCGCGCATGACGGTTTTTACCGGGAAACCCTGGAGAAACACGCCGGCCTGGTGAAGCACCTGCGCAAGAGCTTCGAGGCGATGCGCGATGAAAACCGCACATTGAAACGCCAGACCGATGGCGACGAGGTGGACATCGACGCCCTGGTCGAAGCCCTCGCCGACGCCCGCGACGGCCGCGAGATGAGCGACCGTCTGTTCGCGCGCCAGCACCGCGCGGAACGCAACATCGCGGTCGCCTTCATGGTCGACATGAGCGGTTCCACGCGCGGCTGGATCAACGAGGCCGAGCGCGAGGCGCTGCTATTGCTGTGCGAGGCGCTTGAGCGCCTGGGTGACCGCTACGCCATCTACGGATTTTCCGGCGTCACCCGGAAACGCTGCGAACTGTTCCGGATCAAAACCTTCGCCGAGTCCTACGGCGACGAGGTAAAAGCGCGCATCTCCGGCATCCGCGCCCAGGAATACACGCGCATGGGCTTCGCCATCCGCCACCTGAGCAAGCTGTTGAACGAAGTCGATGCCGCGACCAAGATCCTGATTACCCTGTCGGATGGCCGTCCGGATGACTATTTCGACGGTTATCGCGGCCAGTACGGCATCGAGGACACCCGCATGGCGCTGCTGGAAGCGCGCCGATCCGGGGTGCATCCGTTCTGCATCACCATCGACCGCGAGGCGCGCGACTACCTGCCGCACATGTATGGCGCCGCCCGCTACATCATCCTCGACGACGTGCGGCAACTGCCGTTCAAGGTGTCCGACATCTACCGTCGATTGACGCGATGAGGCGCGACGACCCGGCCACCCGCGCGACCCTGAAGTAATATCGGGCATTCCCGTCAGACTTGTTCCCACCCCGTTTTTCATGACCACCGTCACCCTGCAACAGGTTCTCAACGCCACGGTGCAAACCGTCGAAGCGGCGACGCCGCTGGTGGAGGTATGGCGGCGCATGGAAGAACGCCGCATCAGTTGTGTGGTGGTGCTCGACGGGCGGCAGCCCGTCGGCATCTTCACCGAGCGCGACAGCGTGACGCTGGTGGCGCGCGGCGGCTGGCGGGAGGCCGACCTGATCGGCGAATTCATGCATGAGCCGTTGCTGGTCAGCAATCCCGGCATGGACATTCATCGCGCCTATCAGGTCATGGCTGCGCGCAATGCCCGCCACCTCATTCTGGTGGACGATGCCGGCGACCTGCTGGGCCTGATTACCGAGGGCGACCTGCTGCACAGCATCGGCATGGAGCACCTGGTGCAGCCGCGCGTGGTGGATTCGGCGATGACCGGCAAGGTGGTCACCCTGAGCGAGGATGACAATCTGCTCACCGCCGCCCGCGTCATGTCGGAACGGGTGTTGAGTTGTCTGGTGGTGGCCCGCGATGGCGTTCCCACCGGGGTACTCTCGGAGCGGGACATCGTGCGCCTGTCCCGCCAGGGTGGCGACCCCGCCCGCGCGCGACTGGGCGAGGTGATGAGCCGGCCAGTACTCACGATCCAGGCCGACGACCTCCTCGCCACGGCCATGCACCGCATGGAACAGTCCGACATCCGCCGCCTGGTGGTGGTGGATCAGGCCGGCCATCTGGCCGGTCTGATTACCCGGCATGATCTGGTCAAGGCCCTGCAGGAACATTACGTCGAGTTGTTGCAGGCCACCATTGATCGGCTGGAACAAGACCTCGACCTCACCCGCGATCATTTGCAATCGGTGGAACACCGGCTCATGGAACGCAGTGTGATGAGCCAGGTGAACGACGCCGTCCTCGTCGTGGACATGGCCAGCGGCCGGGTGGTGGAGGCCAATGAACAGGCGGGCGATCTGCTTGGCTATAGCCTGACGGAAACCCTCGAACTTTATTGCCAGGGTTTCGCGGAGCTCTGCGGTGGCGCGGAAAGCTGGCCGACCTGGGCGGCGGCGTTCACCCGGCGCGGCATCCAGACCGAGGAGACCCGTTTGCGCCGCAAATCGGGCGAGTGGTTCCCCGTTGAAATCAGCCTGCGCCATGTATCCGGCGCGGCGCGCGCCTACATGGTCGCGGTGGTGCGCGACATCAGCCAGCGCAAGCGTCATGAAGCGCGCATTCGCCTGGATCGCGAACAGCAGAAGGCGCTGCGGGAGATTCTGGAAATCGGCATCGGCGACGGCAGCCTGAGTGAACGTTTGGAACGCTGTCTGGAGCGCCTGTTGGCGGTCTCCTGGCTTACCTTGCTACCCAAGGGCGGCATCTTCGTCATGGAGGATGGCGCATTGCGCCTGCTGGCGCAGCGCAATTTTTCCCCGGAAATCCAGGCCAGCTGCGCTCGCGTGGCATTGGGCCACTGTCTCTGCGGCCGTGTGGCCAAGTCCGGCCTTACGGAATACGCCGATTGTGTCGACCATCGCCACGACATCATCTATCCGGGCATGACCGATCACGGCCACTACAGCCTGCCGCTGGCGGCCAGTGGCGAGGTGCTGGGCGTGCTGGTGCTGTACCTGCCGGTGGGACATCCACGCATCGCGGAGGAACAGGAATTCCTGGAATCCGTGGGCAAATCCCTGGCTGGCGTGCTGCGGCGCGACCGGGTGGAGCGGACGGTGACCGCCAAGGAGGCGGAAATCCATTTACTGCTGGATTCCACGGCCGAGGCGATCTTCGGCGTGGATATCGAGTGTCGCTGCACCTTCGTCAACCACGCCTGTCTGGAACTGCTGGGCTACGCTTCCGCCTCCGAACTGCTCGGGCAGCCAATCCATGCGCGCATCCACCACACCCATGCCGATGGCCGACCTTATCCGGAGAACGAATGCCCGGCACTTCCCGGGGCCGACCTGCGCGCCAGGCGCCATGTCGACAATGAAGTGTTCTGGCGCAAGGATGGCGGCGCCGTGCCGGTCGAATATTGGTCGCACCCGGTAATCCAGGACGGCGTGCTGGTTGGCGCGGTGGTCACTTTCCTCGACATCAGCCAGCGCAGGGCCTCCGAGGAAAAACTGCGTCTGGCCGCCAAGGTGTTCGACAACACCCTGGAAGGCGTGATGGTGACGGACGCCGAGACCCGTATCCTGTTTGTCAACCGGGCGTTCACCACGATCACCGGCCACAGCGAGAGCGAGATCATCGGCCAGACACCGCGCTATCTCAGTTCCGGCCGCCACGACGCCGAGTTCTATCGCGAAATCTGGCGCGAGATTGCCGCGAACGGGGGCTGGCAGGGCGAAATCTGGAACCACAACAAGGCGGGCGTGGAATACCCGGAGTGGTTGTCGATCAGCGCCGTGCACGACAAGGCCGGCCATGTGGTGAATTACGTCGGAGTCTTTGCCGACATCAGCCAGATCAAACATTCGGAGGCGCAACTCGAACATCTGGCGCATCACGACCCGCTCACCACCCTGCCTAACCGCACCCTGTTCCAGTCGCGCCTCGCCCACGCCATCAATGTCTCGCGGCGCCACGACACCGGCCTGGGACTATTGTTCATCGACCTGGACGGTTTCAAGAACATCAACGACAGCCTCGGCCACCCGACCGGCGACGAGTTGCTCCAGGCCATCGCCCGGCGCTTGTCCGAAAATCTGCGCACGGCGGATACCCTGGCGCGCCTGGGCGGCGACGAATTCGTGGTGCTCCTGGAAGACCTCGAAGGCCCCAGTGAAGCCGCAGTGGTGGCGCAAAACCTCCTCGCCCTGCTACGCCAGCCGTTCCACCTGAGCGGTGGCCAGGAAGTATTCAGCGGCGCCAGCATCGGCATCAGCCTGTTCCCGGACGACGCAGACGACGCCACTCATCTGGTGCGCAACGCGGATGCCGCGCTGTATCAGGCCAAATCTCAGGGGCGCGATACCTATCGCTTCTATACCGAAGCGCTCACCCGGCTTGCCAACGAACGCCTGCAACTGGAATCGCGCCTGCGCGGCGCTCTGGAGCGCGGTGAATTCGTCGTCCACTACCAGCCCCTGGTCGCCACCCACGATGGCCAACTGATCGGCGCCGAGGCGCTGGTACGCTGGCTGACGCCGGAAGGCGAACTGGTTCCACCAGCGCGTTTCATTCCCCTGGCGGAAGAAACCGGCCTGATCCGCTCCATCGGTGAATGGGTTTTGCGCGAGGCCTGCACCCGGTTCCGCACCTGGTTCGACGCCGGCATGGCACCGCTGAGACTGTCTGTAAACCTGTCTTCACGGCAGTTTGAACAACGCGATCTGATGGAGCGGTTGCGGATTGTGCTGCGGGAAACCGGATTCCCCGCCCACTTGTTGGAGTTGGAAATCACCGAGAGCGCCATCATGGCTCAGGGTGACCAAGCTCCCGCCGCGCTCGCCGCGCTGAAAGGACTGGGGGTGAGCCTGGCCATCGACGACTTCGGCACCGGCTATTCTTCCCTCGCTTACCTCAAGCGATTCGCGGTCGACAAACTCAAGATCGACCGCAGTTTCATGAGCGACATCCCGCAGGACACCAACGATGTGAAGATCGCCGCCACCATCATCACGATGGCGAAAAGCCTGAAACTGCATGTCCTCGCCGAAGGCGTGGAAACTGAGGAACAGCTCGCTTTTCTGCGGGCGCATGACTGCGATGCCTACCAGGGCTATTACTTCAGCCACCCGCTGCCAGCCGAGGATTTCCTCGAACTGTGGCGGAAGCGGCAAGGTGCGTAGGCTGACCGGAATATCCCATCGACCCGAATTTCAGGAACTCAAGGCATGAACTCGCAGGTCAGCATCCCTTTCGACATCTGCTCGGGAGGCTATTACAGCAATGGCTCCTATGGGCGCGCATGGGGCGTGCGCCAGGTGCTCGACTTCTCTCTCGATGCCGAAAGCGGCGAGGAAACCGTTCGTTTCAAAGGCATCGCCGGCACCTGCCGCCGCAAAACCGGACAGTGCACCCTTGATGAATTTCGCAAATGGGCACGTTACGAAGTCGCCCTCAACGAAAACTCCTGGCAACGCATTGGCTATCACGAGGAGGTATTCCCCGAGGAGGAGCCATAGTGGCCGCCACGCCCATGAAAAACCGCCCCGAAGGGCGGTTTTTCATGGGCCGATCCGGTGGATTTATTTGGCTTTGCCGATGATCTCGATTTCCACGCGCCGGTTGGGTGCGTGGCAGGCTTTCAGATCCGCGCTCGCCAAGGCCTTGTCGCACTGCGTCACCGGCTGGGTATCTCCCATGCCGCTGGTGATGATGACACCGGGCTTCACCCCTTTGGCCACCAGGTAGGACTTGACCGATTTGGCGCGCGCCTCCGACAGCGCGCGGTTGGACTTGGCATTGCCGGTGGGGTCGGCATGGCCGACTACCCTGATCTGCTCGATGTCGCCGATACCCTTGATCTTGGCAATCACCTCATCCAGGCGAGTCTTGCCATCCTTGGACAGGTCCTTGATGCCGGACTTGCCCGACTTGAACAGCGCATCGCCGGCCAGAATCACCTTGCTTGTTGCCAGTGCGGGCGTGGCGGCCGGGACAGCCACCGGCGCCTTGACGGCGATAACGGCGGGCGCGGGGGCGACAGGGGATTCAGCCTTGGATGCCGTCGCAATTCTGGTCGGCTCCACAGGTTTGGCGACGACAGGCGTGGCGACCGGCTCGGGCTTGGCGGTCGGAGCCGGCGCGGCAGTGACCGGCTTGGCAGCTTCGACAGGCTTGGTGGCCTCGGCGGGCTTCACCGTCTCGACGCTGGCGGGAGCCGCCTGAATCACAGGCTTGGCGGCAGGGGCCGGGGTTGCGGAAAGTGCCGCTGCGGGCGCATAGGCCGGGGCGGGATTGAACGCGGGCGCGGCCACCGGGAAGGCTGGCATGGCAATAGTGGGCAAACCGATATTTGGCAGCGTGGGCAGCGCGGACAGGTTTATCCCGGGAATGAAGCCGGACAGATTGCTCAACATCGCAACCGGATCCCACATGCTGAAGCTGCCGGCGCCCTGCACGGAAGGTTGGGGGGCCCAGGTCAACCAGCTGTTGGTGCCTTGGCCGTAGGCATTGGGGTTCACAACGGCTCCCAGCATCCCGGTATAGAGGGCGGGGTTGGCCAGGGTGCCGGCCAGGTTCCAGGCACGCGGATCCAGTCCAGCCATGCCCCAGCGGATATAGGTATTGGGATTGAGCGTGGACAACATGGTATTCCACAGTTTCGCGTCCACCGGCAACATGGCCCAGCGCATCACCTTGCCCGGATCGGAAAGCTGCGTGAGCATCGCAGTGTAGAAGTTGGGATCGCCTGTCGCGGCGGCCCAGCGCAGGTAGATGTTGGGATCGGAGAACTGTACGAGATTGCGCACGGCGTCGGGGTGCGCGGCGGAATTCATCATGTTCAGCCAGCCGCCCGGATCCATCATGCCGTTCATCATGGCGACATAAAAACCGGGTTCGGTCACCGCATTGGTCCAAGGCACAAACATCTTGGGATCCTTGAACGCGGACAGGTTACGTGAGAAGTCGGTCATACGCGCCAACCACGCTTCCGGCGACTGCGGCACGGCGTCCTTGGCCACTGCCTTGGCGGCCGCCTGGCCGGCAAAGGTCGGGATGTCGGTGGTTCCCATCGCGGCCAGTGCCGGTGTCCCCGCCAATGCGAGTACAAGAGTAATCAGCTTCAGTTTCATGGCATTTCCTTCTTCAGAATACTAGAAAAAACAAAGCGTTAAAGAGTTGTTGCATTCTAACAACAGCCTCTGGCCCAGGTAAACCGCAAGCACACTGCCGTGCCATATTAGCCCGTGTCGTGTTGCGGTTGATTGAGGGAATAGCCATTGGGAGTAGCAACCGTGGCGGCACCCCACAAAACAAAAAAGCCAGCTATTGCTGGCTTTTTTGTAGGGATATGCCGTCTTACTCGGGGGTAACGGCCTCTTCGGCACGATCTACCAGTTCGATCAAGGCCATAGGCGCGTTGTCACCCTGACGGAAGCCGAACTTGAGGATGCGTACATAACCACCGGGCCTCGCCTGAAAGCGGGGGCCGAGGTCATCAAACAGCTTGACCACCATCTCGCGATCACGCAGGCGGTCAAAAGCCAGACGACGGTTCGCCAAGCTGGGTTTCTTGCCAAGCGTAATCAGCGGCTCGACTACTTTGCGCAATTCCTTGGCCTTGGGCAGCGTGGTCTTGATTGCCTCATGCTTGAGCAGGGCGTTGGACAGGTTCCGCAGCAGCGCGGCGCGGTGGCTGCTGGTGCGGTTGAGTTTGCGGTGTGCGAGACGATGGCGCATGTTGTTCTACCTAATAGGGATCAGGGTTTCTCAAGGCCGACGGGCGGCCAGTTCTCGAGCTTCATGCCGAGAGTGAGACCACGAGCAGCCAGCACGTCCTTGATCTCGTTCAAGGATTTGCGGCCCAGGTTGGGGGTCTTGAGCAATTCGGTTTCACTGCGTTGAATCAGATCACCGATGTAATAGATATTTTCCGCCTTCAGGCAGTTCGCGGAGCGTACCGTCAACTCCAGTTCATCGACCGGACGCAACAGGATCGGATCCACAACCGGGGAAGCGGGACTCTTGCTGCCCACCTCGGAAATGGTCGCAACCCCCTTGAGGTCGGCGAAGGACGCCAGTTGTTCGATCAACAGACGCGCGGAGTAACGAACCGCTTCCGCAGGCTCGATGACACCATTGGTTTCGATTTCGAGAATCAACTTGTCCAAGTCGGTTCGCTGTTCAACGCGAGCACTGTCGACACTGAAGCTGACTTTTCGAACCGGGCTGTAAAGCGCATCAACCATGATCACACCCACCGCCCGAGTTTCATCGGGCAGCACACGTGTGCTGGCCGGCACATAACCGCGCCCACCTTCGACCTTGATTTCCATTTCGAGTTTGCCACCTTTTGTGAGGTGAGCAATCACGTGGTCGGGGTTGAGTATCTCCACGTCATGACCAGCCTGAATATCCGCCGCTGTCACCACACCTTCACCCGACTTGTTGATAGTCAACAAGGCGTCATCGCGGCTGTTCAATTTCACCGCCAAACCCTTCAGGTTGAGCAGGATGTCGACGACGTCTTCCTGTACGCCCTCGATTACGGAGTATTCATGCACGACACCGGCGATGCGAACCTCGGTGGGCGCGTACCCACGCATGGATGACAACAGGATGCGACGCAGGGCATTACCCAGCGTGTGGCCGTACCCGCGCTCGAAAGGCTCCAACGTGATGCGAGCCTGGCGGGGGGAAATGCTGTTGACCTCAACAATGCGCGGTTGCAGCAAATCACCGTTGTTAGACATATTTCGCTTCCTTCAGAGAACCAGGCAATTACTTGGAATAAAGTTCAATCACCAAGTGCTCGTTGATGGTGGGCGGCAATTCGGCGCGTTGCGGCATTGCCTTGTATGTACCCTTGAGCGCCTTTGCGTCGACTTCCACCCATTCGGGGAAACCACGGCTGGCGGCGGCTTCGGCGGAAGCCTTGATACGCAGTTGGCCCTTGGACTTCTGGGCAACCTCGACCACGTCACCCGGCTTGACCTGGTAAGACGGAATGTTGACGCGTCTGCCATTTACCAACATGGCATTGTGGCGAACAGCCTGGCGCGCCTCGGTGCGGGAGGCACCAAAACCCATGCGGTAGGCGACGGTATCCAGGCGCGATTCCAGCATCTGCAGCAGGTTTTCACCCGTTACGCCCTTGCGCCGGTCGGCCGCAAAATAGGTAAGACGGAACTGGTGCTCAAGCACGCCGTAGATGCGACGGATCTTCTGCTTCTCGCGCAACTGACCGCCATAGTCGGACACGCGCATATTCTTGGCGCCGTGCTGGCCGGGGGCTTGGTTGCGGCGCTCGATGGCGCACTTGTCACTGAAACATTTTTCGCCCTTGATGAAGAGCTTCTCGCCTTCACGGCGGCACTGACGGCATTTGGGATCGAGGTTACGGGCCACTTGTGCTCTCCTGTTGCTTAAATGCGGCGTTTCTTGGGCGGACGGCAGCCGTTGTGCGGCATGGGCGTCACGTCGGAGATGCTGGTGATCTTGTAGCCAAGGCCATTCAGCGCGCGCACTGTGGAATCACGACCAGGGCCGGGGCCCTTGATGCGTACTTCCAGATTTTTCAAACCAAACTCCAGCGCCATCTTGCCGGCATTCTCGGCCGCAACCTGAGCCGCGAATGGCGTGCTCTTGCGCGAGCCTTTAAAGCCCGCGCCACCAGCGGTAGCCCAAGCAAGCGCATTGCCCTGACGGTCTGTAATCGTGACGATGGTGTTGTTGAAAGATGCGTGAATGTGCGCGATACCTTCGGCAACATTCTTTTTAACTTTTTTGCGCGCACGCGCTGCACTAGCCTTGGCCATGTCGTTTACCTATTACTTCTTGTTCTGCATCTGCTTGCGGGGGCCCTTGCGGGTACGAGCATTGGTGCGAGTACGCTGACCGCGCAGGGGCAGTCCCTTGCGGTGGCGCACACCACGATAACAGCCGAGATCCATCAACCGTTTGATGTTCATCGTAATTTCACGGCGCAGGTCACCCTCCACCGTAAACTTGCCCACGCTGTCGCGGAGCTTCTCGATGTCGCCGTCCGTCAGATCCTTGATCTTCTGCGCGGGGTTCACACCCGCCTCCAGGCAGATGAGCCGCGCGCGATTACGGCCGACACCATAGATCGACGTGAGCGCGATCTCGGCATGCTTATGGTTTGGGATATTTACCCCAGCAATACGGGCCATCTAACTAACCCCCAACAAACAAAACGAAGCATTATAGTGAAGCAGACCGCCATTTGGCAAGCTGCAGTTGGTAAGCACCATCAGCCCTGGCGCTGCTTGTGTCGCGCTTCGCTGCAAATCACGCGAACCACGCCCTTGCGGCGAACAATCTTGCACTTACGGCAAATCTTCTTTACAGAGGCTTGAACACGCATGTTCGGCTCCTTTATCAAAAATCACTTCGCACGGCAGGCCTTACACTGACGCGATTAAGCGTGCAGTGCGTGCTCGACCGTGACCTTTTCACCGGGAAGAATGCGTAGGTGATCTGTACGAATTCTTCTCGGTAACTTGTTCCGGTACTGCCACAAAGCCTTTTACAGATTGATGCAGGTAGAGGCTCTCGGCAGATTTTCCAATACTTCACCCTGTACCCAAGCGGCATCTAATCAGCCATCGAGGTTACCTGGAGATGAAATTGCCGCCCTTAAAGTTGGCCTTCTTGAGCAGTGACTCATACTGGTGAGTCATGACATAAGCCTGAACCTGGGCCATGAAATCCATGGTGACCACCACGATAATCAGCAGTGATGTGCCCCCGAAATAGAAAGGCACATTCCAGTTGACGATAAGAAACTCGGGAATCAGACAAACGAGCGTGATATAGGCGGCGCCTACCAGCGTCAATCGTGTCATGACCTTGTCTATAAATCGTGCCGTCTGCTCGCCAGGGCGATAACCGGGGACAAAAGCGCCACTCTTTTTCAGGTTATCCGCCGTTTCTCTGGGGTTGAAAACCAGCGCGGTGTAGAAGAAGCAGAAAAATACGATCGCCGTGGCATACAACAAAACGTAGATGGGCTGGCCGGGGGAAAGCGCGGAACCGAGATCTTTCAGCCAGGAGAAGCCTTCGTGGCTACCAAACCAACCAGCGATCGTCGCCGGAAAAAGAATGATGCTGGAGGCGAAGATAGGGGGGATCACACCCGCCATGTTGAGCTTGAGCGGCAAATGCGAGCTCTGTCCGCCATACACCTTGTTTCCGACCTGACGCTTGGCGTAGTTGACGAGAATCTTGCGTTGTCCACGTTCGACGAACACGACCAATGCGGTAACCAGTAGAGCGCCGACAAAAAGCACCAGCACGAGCGGGATGGAGAATGCACCGGTACGTGTCAACTCAAGCGTCCCGGCGATTGCGTGAGGCAATCCGGCGGCGATACCGGCAAAGATGATGATGGAGATGCCGTTACCCAAGCCGCGCTCTGTAATCTGTTCACCCAACCACATCAGGAACATCGTGCCGGCGACCAGCGTAATCATGGTCGTAAGACGGAACATGAGGCCGGCCTCAAGAACCAGTCCTGGCTGGCTCTCCAACGCGATGGAAATCCCGATGGCTTGGAAGGTAGCCAGCACAACCGTGCCATAGCGGGTGTACTGAGTAATCTTGCGTCGGCCCGCTTCGCCTTCTTTCTTTAATGCCTCTAGTTGAGGCGACACAACCGTCATCAACTGCATGATGATGGAGGCCGAGATGTACGGCATGATTCCGAGCGCGAATACCGTGAAGCGGGACAGAGCGCCGCCCGAGAACATGTTGAACATGCCGAGGATGCCGCCCTGCTGGCTGCGGAATAATTGCTCAAGTGCCGCCGGGTCGATACCTGGGACGGGGATATGCGCCCCAATCCGGTAAACAATCAGCGCACCCAGCAAGAACAGCAGGCGACTTTTCAGATCACCCATCTTGCCGGACATCTGGAGAAGGTTGGCGGCACCAGCCAAGATTCAATCCTCTTCTCAGGCTTCGGCCAGACTGCCGCCGGCAGCCTCGATCGCGGCACGAGCACCCTTGGTGGCCGCGATACCGACGAGTTTGATGGGTCTGTCAATCTCACCAGCCAGCATGACCTTGGCGCTGCGAGTCATCTGAGAAACCAGGCCGGATTGTTTCAGTACCAGCATGTCCACGGTATCGACCGGCAAGGCTTGGATATCCGAGAGACGCACTTCGGCTTTGAATGCCCGATCCAGAGAAATGAAGCCACGCTTGGGAAGACGACGCGCCAGAGGCATCTGACCACCCTCAAAACCGACTTTATGAAAACCGCCGGCGCGAGATTTCTGGCCCTTATGACCACGGCCACCCGTTTTACCGAGGCCGGAGCCGATACCACGTCCGGGACGCTTGCTGGAGTGGGTGCTACCCACTGCGGGCTTGATAGTATTCAGCTTCATCACGCAACCTCGAATTTCACCAGGTAGTTGACCCGGTTGATCATGCCGCGCACGGCCGGGGTATCTTCCAGAACCTTGCTCTGGTTCATACGCTTGAGCCCAAGGCCAAGCACACTGGCGCGGTGGGACTGAATGGTTCCGATTGGACTTCTGACCAACGTAACCTTGATCTTTCCTTTGGCCTCGCTCATGACTTACTCCAGAATTTCTGCGACGGTCTTGCCACGCTTCGCCGCGATTTCACCGGGCGTCATCATTCGCGACAAACCGTCCAGCGTCGCGCGTACGACGTTGTAAGGATTGGTGGAGCCAAGGCACTTGGCCAGCACATTGTGCACGCCCATCACCTCGAATACCGCGCGCATCGCACCACCAGCGATAATGCCGGTACCTTCGGACGCGGGCTGGATCAGGACACGGGAAGCGCCATGACGCCCGATGACAGCATGATGGAAGGTTCCATTCTTGAGGGATACCTTGACCATCTTGCGGCGGGCTTCGTCCATCGCTTTCGTGACGGCAACCGGCACTTCACGGGCCTTTCCTTTGCCCATGCCGACGCCGCCGTCACCGTCGCCAACCACGGTCAGCGCGGCAAAGCTGAGGATACGGCCACCCTTCACCACCTTGGTGACACGGTTGACCGAAATCATCTTTTCCTGCAGGCCGTCGCCGCGATCTTCCTGCTGTTGCTGTTGGGGTTTCGCCATGATCTTCTCGCTTAGAACTGCAAACCGTGTTCGCGGGCTGCTTCAGCCAGTGCCTTGACACGGCCATGAAAAGCAAAACCGGCACGGTCGAAAGAAACTTTCTCGACGCCAATCGCCTTGGCTTTCTCGGCGATGAGTTGGCCAATTGCCTTGGCTGCGTCTACGTTGCCACCATTTTTCAACTGTGCGCGCACGTCCTTCTCGAGGGAGGATGCGCAAGCCAATACGTTGCCACCTGTCGCGTCGATAAGTTGCGCGTAAATGTGAGTATTGCTGCGATGCACACAAAGGCGGATCGCACCCAGCTCCGCGATCTTGGCGCGGGTTTTGCGCGCCCTGCGCAGCCGACGGAATTTCTTGTCCATTGCAATCGCTCCAGGTTATTTCTTCTTGGTCTCTTTACGGACCACGACTTCATCCGAATAACGCACACCCTTGCCCTTGTAGGGCTCCGGCTTACGGTACGCGCGCACATCCGCCGCAACCTGACCAACCACCTGCTTATCCAGGCCTTTAATCAGAATCTCGGTCTGGGTAGGGGTCTCGACCTTGACGCCATCGGGCATCATGTGCTCGACGGGATGCGAGAAACCCAGGGTCAGATTAAGTTTGTTGCCTTGCGCCTGAGCACGATAGCCTACGCCGACCAAAGTCAACTTACGCTCGAATCCCTTGGTTACGCCCAGGATCATGTTGGCGAGGAGAGCCCGTGTGGTACCGGACATGGCGTGCGCCTGGCGCGAATCATTGGCCGTTGCGACTCGCAACTGACCATCGGAATGGGTGACACTGATCTGCGGAACCAGCTTCTGCATCAGGGTTCCCTGAGGGCCCTTGATGGAAATTGCGTCGCCAGTGAGATTGACCTCAACACCAGACGGCACAGCGATAGGATTTTTAGCAACGCGCGACATTTTTTACCTCACGCCACAACGCAGAGAACTTCGCCACCAACACCCAGCGACCGAGCCTTACGGTCGGTCATGACACCCTGGGACGTGGAAACGATCGCCACTCCGAGGCCGTTCATCACGCGGGGCAATCCATCGCAGCCCTTGTAGATGCGCAGGCCCGGACGGCTGACACGTTCAATTTTTTCGATAACAGGGCGTCCCGCGTAATAGCGTAACGCCACTTCCATTTCCGGTAGGCCACCATTCTCACGCACCTGATAATCATCGATGTAGCCTTCGTCCTTGAGGACTTGTGCAATCGCGTTTTTCAGCTTGGAGGACGGCATTTTCACCGTAGCCTTCTCGACCATCTGACCATTACGAATCCGGGTCAGCATGTCGGCGATGGGATCACTCATGCTCATATATGCACCCCTTACCAGCTAGCCTTGACCACACCGGGAATCTCACCCTTCATGGCGATCTCACGGATCTTGTTGCGGCACAAGCCGAATTTGCGGAATACGCCACGTGGGCGGCCAGTCAACTGGCAACGGTTGCGCAGGCGGCTCTCACTGGCATTGCGCGGCAACGTCTGCAGCTTCAAGCGCGCATCCATACGCTCGCCATCGTCCAGCTTGACATCGTTGATGATCGCCTTGAGCGCCTGGCGCTTTGCGGCAAACTTCTTCACCGTGCGGCGACGCTTGTCTTCACGGTTGATCAGTGCGAGCTTAGCCATCGCAACCTCAATTCTTGAAAGGAAACTTGAACGCCGACAGAAGAGCCTTGGCTTCTTCATCGGTCTTGGCAGTCGTGGTAATGGTGATATTCATTCCACGCAGAGCATCAATCTTTTCGTACTCAATTTCCGGAAAAATAATCTGCTCTTTGACACCCATGTTGTAGTTGCCACGGCCGTCAAATCCCTTGCCACCAATACCACGAAAGTCGCGAATACGAGGAATTGCCACACTAATCAGGCGATCCAGGAACTCGTACATACGTTCGCGGCGCAAGGTGACCATACAACCCACCGGATAATGGTCACGGATCTTGAAGCCGGCGATCGACTTGCGAGAAAGCGTTACAACAGGCTTCTGGCCAGCAATCTTGGACATATCACCTACTGCGTGATCCATGATTTTCTTGTCGCCAACCGCTTCACCCACACCCATATTCAGGGTGACCTTGGTAATACAAGGCACTTCCATCACCGATTTGTAGCCAAAGCGATCCATAAGCTGCTTGACCACGGTGTCCTTGTAGTAATCGTGCATACGAGCCATGACCACTCCTTACGCGCTCAGTACTTCGCCATTGGATTTGAAGAAACGCACCTTGCGCCCATCTTCCAACGTTTTGATACCTACGCGATCTCCCTTACCAGTAGCGGCATTGAATACCGCTACATTGGACAGATGAATAGGCATGTCTTTGTCCTGGAAGCCGCCAGTCGTGCCGCGCATCGGATTAGGCTTGACAGCCTTGCGTACGCGATTCACACCCTCGACAACCAGCTTCTCGTCAAGCACGCGCAGCACAGTGCCACGCTTGCCCTTATCTTTTCCCGTCAGGACGATGATTTCATCGCCTTTGCGTATCTTGCGCATGATCAGGCTCCTTACAGCACTTCCGGCGCCAACGAAACGATCTTCATGAATCGCTCAGTGCGCAGCTCACGGGTAACAGGGCCAAAAATACGAGTGCCGATCGGCTCAAGTTTAGTATTGAGCAATACAGCCGCATTTTTGTCGAATTTGATGAGCGAGCCGTCAGGGCGGCGCACACCTTTAGCCGTACGCACCACAACGGCGTTATACACATCACCTTTTTTCACGCGACCACGAGGTGCAGCATCCTTGATGCTGACCTTGATGATGTCGCCTACACCGGCGTAACGCCGTTTCGAGCCACCCAACACCTTGATGCACATGACGGTGCGCGCACCGGTGTTGTCAGCCACGTCCAACGTGGATTGCATCTGGATCATGTTTTCTCTCCAACTTGACCACCACATCGGGCAGACAGTTTTGGATCCCGTTCGGGTTGCGCGTTTTCACGCGAATCATGTTGCGTAACCATGACTGGTTACGAGGTTACTTCCCGCCACGCACGTATGTGGATCAGGAAAGCCCGCCATTCTATTGGCGGGCATCGGCATAAGCAAGTCTTTTTTATACCAACTGCGCTTTCTGAATCAGGCGCGCCACGCGCCAGGCCTTGGTTTTGGACAACGGCCGGCACTCCTCAATGACGACAAGGTCGCCCATACCGAATTCGTTGTTCTCATCGTGGGCGTGGTACTTCTTGGACAGACGAATAATCTTGCCGTAGAGCGGGTGCTTGACCTTGCGCTCCACCAGTACGGTCACGGTCTTGTTCATCTTGTCGCTGACTACGGTCCCGGTAAGGGCACGCGCGACATTTTCTGTTTGCTGTTCGCTCATGATCCTGCTCGTCAGTTGCCGGCCGTAAGCTTCTGTTCCCGCATGACTGTGCGCGCACGCGCGATGTCACGGCGAACCTTGCGAAGCTCGTGGGTCTTGTTGGTCTGCTGGGTGGAAAGCTGCATACGCAGGCTGAACTGTGCTCGGAGTAATTCCTTGACTTCCTGCTTCAGTTCTTCCGTGGATTTGGCCTTGAGTTCATTCGCTTTCATGTCACACCCCAAAATGGCGAGTCACAAACGTGGTGGCGATGGGCAATTTGGCGGCCGCCAGGCGGAAAGCCTCGCGTGCCGTAACCTCATCCACGCCTTCCATCTCGTAGAGCACCTTGCCGGGCTGTATTTCCGCGACGTAGTACTCCGGGTTGCCCTTGCCGTTACCCATGCGAACTTCGGCAGGTTTTTGTGAAATCGGCTTATCCGGGAAAATGCGAATCCAGATCCGTCCACCACGCTTGATGTGGCGCGTCATCGCGCGACGAGCGGCCTCAATCTGGCGCGCGGTGATACGTCCACGCGCAATGGCTTTGAGGCCGAACTCACCGAAACTCACCTTGGCGCCGCGCGTGGCCAGGCCGGTATTGCGGCCTTTCTGCTCCTTGCGGTACTTCCTTCTGGCTGGCTGAAGCATTTGTTACTCCTTTCCCGCACGCGAGGCCGGACGGCGCGGACGACGCTCGGGTTCGGGCGCGGCTACCGGCTTCTCACCGCGAGCCAGGGCGTCACCCTTATAAACCCAAACTTTGATACCGATAATCCCATAGGTTGTCTTGGCTTCGGAGAAGCCATAGTCAATATCGGCGCGAAGTGTATGCAACGGTACGCGACCTTCGCGGTACCACTCGGTACGCGCGATTTCGATTCCGTTCAGACGGCCGGCGGACATGATCTTGATACCCTGGGCACCAAAACGCATGGCGTTCTGCATGGCGCGTTTCATGGCGCGGCGGAACATGATTCGCTTTTCGAGCTGATTGGCGATCGAGTCGGAAATCAACTGCGCGTCGGTCTCAGGCTTGCGTACTTCCTCGATGTTCAGCGTAACCGGTACGGACATCATGGCGTTAAGTTGACGACGCAGCGATTCGATGTCCTCACCCTTCTTGCCAATCACCACGCCAGGGCGCGATGAAAACAGGGTAATACGAGCATTCTTGGCCGGACGCTCAATAACGATGCGGCTCAGGGAGGCATGGGCGAGCTTCTTCTTGAGAAAGTCGCGCACCTTGATGTCCTCGATCAGCGTGGTCGCATAGTTCTTGCTGTTGGCATACCACTTGGATGTCCAACCCTTGTTGACACTCAGGCGGAATCCTATCGGATGAATCTTCTGTCCCATTTGCCTTCCTTCAGTCGCCAACCGTCACAGTGATGTGACAGGTAGGTTTGATGATGCGGTTGCCGCGGCCCTTGGCCCGCGCGGTGAAACGTTTCAGGCTGGCGCCCTGATCGACGTAGATGGTTTTCACCTTCAGTTCGTCGATATCCGCGCCTTCGTTGTGCTCCGCGTTGGCGATGGCCGATTCGAGCACTTTCTTGATCGTGAAGGCGGCCTTCTGCGGTGAGAAGGTAAGAATATTCAATGCCAGGTCGACACGCTTGCCACGCACCATGTCGGCGACCAGACGGGCCTTCTGAGAGGAAAGCCGCGTGCCACGCAGAATTGCTGATACTTGCATCGCTGCTCTCCTTACTTCTTCTTGGCCTTTTTGTCGGCGGCGTGACCCTTGAACGTCCGGGTCAGCGCGAATTCGCCGAGTTTGTGGCCTACCATGTTTTCCGTGACATACACGGGGATATGTTGTTTACCGTTGTGCACGGCAACCGTCAGGCCGATGAAGTCAGGCAGCACGGTAGAACGGCGCGACCAGGTCTTGATCGGCTTTTTGTCACCCACAGACAAAGCGGTCAGCACCTTTTTCATCAGGTGGCCGTCTACGAAGGGGCCTTTTTTTACGGAACGAGCCATTTCAACTCACCTCTTACGCTTTGTGACGGCGGCGCACGATCATATTATCGGTACGCTTGTTGTTACGAGTACGGTAGCCCTTGGCAGGCTGACCCCAAGGAGAGACGGGTACGCGGCCTTCGCCGGTACGGCCTTCACCACCACCGTGCGGGTGATCGACCGGGTTCATCACGGTACCGCGAACCGTCGGGCGAACACCGCGCCAGCGCATGGCACCCGCCTTGCCGATCGAGCGCAGGTTGTGCTCTTCGTTACCGACTTCACCCAGGGTGGCACGGCAGTCCACATGAACACGGCGGATTTCTCCAGAGCGCAGTCGTAGCTGCGCATAGCTGCCTTCACGGGCCAGGAGTTGCACGCTGGTGCCAGCGGAACGAGCTAGCTGTGCGCCCTTGCCGGGCATCATCTCGATGCAGTGAATTGTGGAACCCACCGGAATATTCCGTAACGGCATGCAATTGCCCGGCTTGATCGGCGCTTCGGCGCCACTCATCAAGCTCGCTCCAACTTCAACACCACGCGGAGCGATGATGTAGCGGCGCTCGCCGTCGGCGAAGCACAGTAATGCGATATGCGCGCTGCGGTTGGGATCATATTCGATACGCTCAACCTTGCTGGCGATGCCATCTTTGTTGCGCTTGAAGTCAACAATCCGGTAATGCTGCTTATGGCCACCACCCTTGTGACGCGTGGTGATATGACCATTGTTATTGCGGCCCGCCTTGCTGTTCTGCTTTTCGACCAACGAGGCGATCGGCTTGCCTTTATGCAGCCCGGGGGTAACCACCTTGACGACTGCGCGACGACCGGCGGAGGTCGGTTTGACTTTTACCAACATGACTTATTCTCCTGCCGCGAAGTTGAGTTCTTGACCCGGCTTCAGGCATACATAGGCCTTCTTCCAGTCAGAACGCTTGCCATTGAAACGACCAAAGCGCTTGCTCTTGCCCTTCACGTTGGTGACCTGCACACCCTTGACTTCGACCTTGAACAGCAACTCAACAGCCGCCTTGATCTCGGGCTTGGTCGCGCTGGTGGCAACACGGAAAATGACCTGCTCACGCTTGTCGGCAAGCATCGTCGCCTTTTCGGAGATGACCGGCGCCAGGATGACCTGGAGCAGGCGCTCCTCTTTCATCTGCACGGCGCTCATGCGTACATCTCCTCAATAGACTTGACCGCTTCGCGTGTCATGAGCACGCGATCAAAACGAATAAGACTGACGGGGTCGGCATGCTGTGGCTCAAGCAACAACACGTTGGGCAGGTTGCGCGAGGACAACCAAAGGTTTTCGTCAATCTCGTGGGCAATGATCAAAACACGATCAGCGATCCCCATATCCTTCAACTTGCCCGCCAGTATCCTGGTCTTGGGAGCCTCGATAACCAGGCTATCAACCACGGACAGACGTCCATCCTGAACAAGACGCGAGAAGATCGTCGCAATTCCGGCACGGAACATTTTGCGGTTGACCTTCTGGCTGAAGTTCTCATCCGGCTTATTCGGAAAAGCACGGCCACCTCCACGCCAGATGGGCGAGGAAGTCATACCCGCGCGAGCACGGCCAGTACCCTTCTGCTTGAACGGCTTCTTGGTGCTATGACGCACCTCGGCGCGCGTCATCTGGGCACGATCACCGGTTCTGGCATTGGCCATGTAAGCGGTAACCAACTGATGCACCAGGGCTTCGTTGTAATCGCGCGCAAAGACGGCATCGGACGCGCTAACCGCGCCCGCATCCTGCCCCTGCTCATTAATCAGCTTCAAATTCATCACGCAACTCCCTCGAAGGCAACCTTCACGGCGGGACATACAACAACATCACCACCCTTGGGGCCGGGTACAGCACCCTTGATCAGGAGCAATTGACGATCGCCATCGACACGCACGACCTCCAGATTCTGGATCGTGCGCTGCACCGCACCCAGATGCCCCGACATCCGCTTGCCAGGAAAAACCCGACCAGGATCCTGCGCCATACCAATGGAGCCTGGAACATTATGGGAACGCGAGTTGCCATGCGAGGCACGCTGCGACTTGAAGTGGTGGCGCTTGATGGTGCCAGCAAAACCCTTGCCCTGCGTCACTCCGGAGACGTCGACCATCTGGCCCGCCCGGAAGATTTCCGCCTTGACTGCGGCACCAGGCTGGAACTCACCAACCACCTCGGAGGCGACGCGAAACTCAGCCAGACCCAGCGCCGCTTCCACACCCGCCTTGGCCAGATGCCCGGCGACGGGCTTGGTGATACGACTGGGCTTGCGGGAACCGTAGGCGACCTGAACAGCGGAGTAACCATCCGTTGCGGCCGTCTTGACTTGACTGACGCGGTTGTTCGACACGTCCAGCACCGTCACCGGAATGGACACGCCATCCTCGGTAAAAATGCGGGTCATGCCAATCTTCCGACCGACAAGGCCTAGACTCATTTTTGTATCCTTTTTAAGGCGCCGACTACAATTGGCCGGCGGTTACAAATAGAAAGCGCGAGAGTATACACACCCTCGCGCCCGTAAGGCAACCCGAATTACTGTAGTTTGATCTCTACGTCCACGCCAGCGGGTAGATCCAGTTTCATCAGCGCATCAACCGTTTTGTCGGTGGGATCGACAATATCCATCAGACGCTTGTGGGTGCGGATTTCGAGCTGGTCACGCGAGGATTTGTTCACGTGCGGGGAGCGCAGGATATCAAAGCGTTCGATGGAGGTAGGCAGGGGCACAGGGCCCTTGACCACGGCACCGGTACGCTTGGCGGTATCGACGATTTCCATTGCTGATTGGTCGATCAGCTTGTAATCGTAAGCCTTGAGGCGGATGCGAATTTTTTGGTTTGCCATGTCGGTAGCCTTGATTACTCGATGATCTTCGCGACCACGCCGGCGCCGACGGTACGGCCGCCTTCGCGAATCGCGAAACGCAGGCCGTCTTCCATCGCGATCGGGGCAATCAGCGCAACGGTGATGCTGATGTTGTCGCCCGGCATGACCATCTCGGTGCCGGCCGGCAGTTCGATCGAGCCAGTCACGTCAGTGGTGCGGAAGTAGAACTGGGGACGGTAGCCGTTGAAGAACGGGGTGTGACGGCCCCCTTCGTCCTTGGACAGCACGTAGATTTCGGCGGCGAACTTGGTGTGCGGGGTGATGCTGCCGGGCTTGGCCAGCACTTGGCCACGCTCGACGTCTTCACGCTTGGTGCCGCGCAGCAGGGCGCCGATGTTGTCGCCGGCCTGGCCTTGGTCGAGCAGCTTGCGGAACATTTCCACGCCGGTGCAGATGGTCTTGACCGTGGGCTTGATGCCGACGATTTCGATTTCTTCGCCAACCTTGACGATGCCACGCTCGACTCGGCCGGTGACGACGGTGCCGCGGCCGGAGATGGAGAAGACGTCTTCGACAGGCATCAGGAAGGGCTTGTCCACCGCGCGCTCAGGCATGGGGATGTAACTATCCAGGGCGTCAGCCAGCTTGAAGATGGAGGCTTCGCCGATGTCGCTGGTGTCGCCTTCGAGGGCTTTCAGGGCGGAACCGATGATGATGGGGGTGTCGTCACCCGGGAAGTCGTATTTGCTGAGTAGTTCGCGCACTTCCATTTCGACGAGTTCGAGCAGCTCGGCGTCGTCGACCATGTCGGCCTTGTTCATGTAGACGATGATGTACGGCACGCCAACCTGGCGGGCGAGCAGGATGTGCTCGCGGGTCTGCGGCATGGGGCCGTCGGCGGCGGACACAACCAGAATGGCGCCGTCCATCTGCGCGGCGCCCGTGATCATGTTCTTCACGTAGTCGGCGTGGCCGGGACAATCGACGTGCGCGTAGTGGCGGTTTTCCGTCTCGTACTCGACGTGCGCGGTATTGATGGTGATGCCGCGCGCTTTCTCTTCCGGCGCGGAGTCGATGTCGGCGTAGTTCTTGGCGGCGCCGCCAAACTTCTTCGACAGAATCGTGGTGATCGCTGCGGTCAGCGTCGTCTTGCCGTGGTCAACGTGTCCAATCGTCCCAACGTTCACGTGCGGCTTCGTACGCTCGAATTTTTCCTTGGCCATTTTCTCTAAACCTCTATCACTTCTTACTGTTGATCACCGCTTCCGCGACTGACTTGGGTGCGTCGGCATAGTGCTTGAATTCCATCGTATAGGTGGCACGACCCTGCGACATCGAGCGAACGTCCGTCGAATAGCCGAACATCTCCGCAAGCGGCACCTCGGCTTTGATCGACTTGCCTACAGGCAGATCATCCATGCCCTGAATGATGCCGCGGCGACGATTCAGGTCGCCCATGACATCACCCATATAGTCTTCAGGAGTCTCGACTTCCACGGCCATCATCGGTTCCAGCAGCACGGGGCTGGCTTTGCGCATCCCCTCCTTGAAACCCAGGATCGCGGCCATCTTGAATGCCTGCTCGGAAGAATCGACCTCATGGTAGGAACCGTCGAACAGGGTAACTTTCACGTCAACCACCGGGAAGCCGGCCATAACGCCGTTATTAAGTGCTTCCTTCAAGCCCTTCTCGACCGCCGGGATGTACTCACGCGGCACGGTACCACCCTTGATGGCATCAACAAATTCGAAACCCTTGCCCGCTTCGTTAGGCTCCATCTTGAGCCAGACGTGCCCGTACTGACCCTTGCCACCGGACTGCTTGACGAACTTGCCTTCCTGTTCAACGGACTTGCGAATGGCTTCACGATAGGCCACCTGCGGCGCGCCAACGTTGGCCTCGACGCTGAATTCGCGCTTCATACGATCCACCAGGATTTCCAGGTGCAACTCGCCCATGCCGGAAATGATGGTCTGACCCGTCTCCTCGTCGGTACGCACCCGGAAGGAAGGATCTTCTTGGGCCAGACGGTTCAGGGCCAGGCCCATCTTCTCCTGGTCGGCCTTGGTCTTCGGCTCCACCGCGACGTGAATCACGGGCTCGGGAAAAATCATGCGCTCAAGAATGACGGGTTTGTCCAAAGCACAAATGGTATCGCCGGTAATCGCGTCTTTCAGGCCGACCGCAGCGGCGATATCGCCCGCGCAGACTTCCTTGATCTCTTCGCGGTTGTTGGCATGCATTTGCAGGATACGGCCGAGTCGATCTTTCTTGCCTTTGACCGAGTTGTAGATCGTGTCACCCGCGCTCACCGTACCTGAGTAGACACGGAAGAAGGTGAGCTGACCAACATAAGGATCGGTCATGATCTTGAAAGCCAGCGCGGAGAACGGAGCATCGTCACTGGCGGGGCGTTCGGTGGACTCGCCGTTCTCGGTTTCGCACTTGACCGGAGGAATATCAATCGGCGAAGGCATGTAGTCGATCACCGCGTCCAACATCGCCTGCACGCCTTTGTTCTTGAAGGCGGAGCCGCACAGCATGGGGACGATCTCACCGGCGATGGTGCGGGTGCGCAGCGCCTGCTTGATTTCCACTTCGGAGAGATCACCCTCTTCGAGGTACTTGTTCATCAGGTCTTCGTTGACTTCGGCGGCAACCTCGACCAACTTTTCGCGCCATTCATTACAGACATCGACGAGTTCGGCGGGGATTTCACCGTATTCGAACTTCATGCCCTGAGAGGCCTCATCCCAGATGATGGCCTTCATCTTGACCAGATCGACCACGCCCTCGAACTTTTCCTCGGCGCCGATGGGCACCTGGATCAGCACCGGGTTGGCCTTCAGGCGGGTCTTCATCTGGTCATAGACACGGAAGAAGTTGGCACCCTGGCGATCCATCTTGTTGACGAAAGCCAGTCGCGGCACGCCGTACTTGTTGGCCTGACGCCAAACCGTCTCGGACTGAGGCTGCACGCCACCCACCGCGCAATACACCATGCAGGCGCCATCCAGGACGCGCATGGAGCGCTCCACCTCAATGGTGAAGTCCACGTGCCCGGGCGTGTCGATGATGTTCACACGGTACTCGGGCAGCGACAGATCCATGCCCTTCCAGAAACAGGTCGTGGCGGCGGAGGTAATGGTGATACCGCGCTCTTGTTCCTGCTCCATCCAGTCCATGGTCGCGGCGCCGTCATGCACCTCGCCAATCTTGTGATTGACACCGGTATAGAACAGGACGCGCTCGGTCGTGGTGGTCTTGCCGGCGTCGATGTGCGCCGAGATGCCGATATTGCGATAGCGCTCGATAGGAGTCTTGCGTGCCACGTTGCTGTTTCCTTATCAGAAGCGGAAGTGCGAGAAAGCCTTGTTGGCTTCGGCCATGCGGTGAATCTCTTCACGTTTTTTCATGGCACCGCCACGCCCCTCGGCCGCATCCAGCAACTCGCCCGCCAGACGCTGGCCCATGGACTTCTCACCACGCTTGCGCGCGGCATCCTTGATCCAGCGCATGGCCAGCGCATTACGACGAGAAGGACGCACCTCCACGGGAACCTGATAGTTGGCGCCACCGACGCGACGAGATTTGACCTCGACCACCGGACGCACATTCGTCATGGCCTGACCAAAGACCTCCACCGGATCCTTGCCGCTCTTCTTGCTGATCTGCTCGAAAGCGCCATACACGATGCGCTCGGCGACCGCCTTCTTGCCGCTGTTCATGACTACGTTCATGAACTTGGCCACTTCCTGGCTACCGAACTTCGGATCCGGCAGGATGATACGTTTGGGAACCTCACGACGACGGGGCATTTTTTCCTCGAACTCTCTTGTTAGGCCTTCTTGGCGCGCTTGGCGCCGTACTTCGAACGGCTCTGCTTACGATCCTTGACACCGGCGGTATCCAGGCTGCCACGCACGATGTGGTATCGCACACCAGGCAAATCCTTGACCCGGCCACCACGCACCAGCACCACTGAGTGCTCCTGCAGGTTGTGACCCTCGCCACCGATGTACCCAATGACCTCGAAGCCATTGGACAAACGCACCTTGGCAACCTTCCGCAACGCGGAGTTCGGCTTCTTCGGCGTGGTGGTATAGACACGAGTACACACGCCGCGCTTCTGCGGGCAGGCCTCCATGGCCGGTACCTTGCTCTTCTCTTGCGGGGCCTGACGAGGCTTCCGCACCAATTGGTTGATGGTCGGCATCTAAAGCGTTCCCAACTAAATCATGAAATCTGGACAAATCAGCCCGACAGGCGGCGAGTTATTCATACACCACTCGCAACACAGTGGACTGGCCGGAAAAAAGACTGCGCATAATAGGGACGATCACGAGCCCTGTCAAGCCCGTAATCAAACCCATGTTCAGGCGTCGTCCCCGTCACCTTGCAGCACCACCACGATTTCCTCGCCCTGTTGCACCGGCTGGAAGTCAATGGTGTGGGCTTGGCCTTTGCGTGAGCGGTGGTAGGCCAGGCCGGTACCGGCCGGGATCAGGCGGCCGACGATGACGTTTTCCTTGAGGCCGCGTAAATCGTCCTTCTTGGCCATGATGGCGGCTTCGGTAAGGACGCGCGTGGTCTCCTGGAAGGACGCGGCGGAGATGAAGGAATCCGTCGACAGCGAGGCTTTGGTGATACCCAGCAGGATGTTGTCATGAACGGCGGGCAACTTCCCATCGGCCATGACGCGGTCGTTCTCCTGCAGGAACTCGGAACGTTCCACCTGCTCGCCCATGATGAAGCCGGTATCACCCGGCTCCGCCACGTTGACGCGGCGCAGCATTTGGCGCACCACTACCTCGATGTGTTTGTCGTTGATCTTCACGCCCTGAAGACGGTAGACATCCTGCACCTCGTCGATGATGTAACGGGCCAGAGCCTCGATGCCCTGCAGGCGCAGAATATCGTGCGGGTCGGGCGGGCCATCGACGATGGTTTCACCCTTCTGGACGATCTGGCCATCGTGCACGGTGACGTGCTTGTCCTTGGAGATCAGGTACTCGTGCGGGACTCCATCCATGTCGGTGAGTACCAGGCGTTGCTTGCCCTTGGTGTCCTTGCCGAAGGAGACGGTGCCGGTGATTTCCGCCAGCACGCCGGCGTCCTTGGGCGAGCGCGCCTCGAACAGTTCCGCCACGCGCGGCAGACCACCGGTAATGTCGCGGGTCTTCGAGGTTTCCTGCGGGATACGCGCCAGCACGTCGCCCACGTTGACGTCCTGGCCGTCCTTGACGGTAATCAGAGACCCCACCTGGAAGGTGATGTTCACGCTGATGTCGGTGCCGGCCACTTTCACGTCCTGGCCATCGGCGCCGATCAGGCGCACCTGCGGACGCACGCCCTTGGTCTGCGCCGCGCCACGCCGCTTGCCGTCGATGACGATGAGGGTGGAAAGGCCCGTCACATCGTCGATCTGCTTGGCGACCGTGACGCCGTCTTCCACATTCTCGAATTTCACATGGCCGGCATACTCGGTAATGATCGGGCGGGTATGCGGATCCCAGTTGGCCAGCGCCGTGCCGGCCTTGATGATCTGGCCATCGACCACAGCCAGCGTGGCGCCATAGGGCACCTTGTGGCGTTCGCGCTCGCGCTGGTTGTCATCGACGATCAGGAGTTCGCCGTTGCGCGAGATGGCCACCTGCTCGCCCTTGGGGTTGGTGACATAGCGCATGGTCGGCAGGAAGCGGATCGTGCCGGCCGACTTGCCTTCCAGTTGCGAGGCGGAGGCCGCGCGGGAGGCCGCACCACCGATGTGGAAGGTGCGCATGGTCAGCTGGGTGCCGGGCTCGCCGATCGACTGGGCGGCGATGACACCGACGGCCTCGCCGGAATTGACCAGATTGCCGCGCCCCAGATCGCGGCCATAGCACTTGGCGCAGAGGCCCCAGCGCGTGTCGCAGGTCAGCGGAGTGCGCACCTTCACTTCATCAATGCCCAGATCGTCGATCTTGTCGACCATGTCTTCATCGAGCAGGGTGCCGGCGTCGATCACCGTCTCGCCGGTTTCCGGATGGATGGCGTCATAGGCCACGACGCGCCCGAGGATGCGGTCGCGCAACGGTTCCACCACATCGCCGCCCTCGACCAGGGCCTTCATGACCATGCCGTTCCGGGTGCCGCAGTCGAGTTCGGTGATGACCAGATCCTGGGTCACGTCGACCAGACGCCGCGTCAGATAACCGGAGTTGGCCGTCTTCAGCGCGGTATCGGCGAGGCCTTTGCGGGCGCCGTGGGTCGAGATGAAGTACTGCAAAACGTTGAGGCCCTCACGGAAGTTCGCCGTGATTGGCGTCTCGATGATGGAACCGTCCGGCTTCGCCATCAGGCCGCGCATACCCGCCAGCTGGCGGATCTGGGCGGCGGAACCGCGCGCGCCGGAGTCGGCCATCATGTAGATGGAGTTGAACGACTCCTGGCGCACTTCCTTGCCATCGCGGTCGATGACCGTCTCATGCGAGAGCTGCTCCATCATGGCCTTGGCCACCTTGTCGCCAGCCTGGCCCCAGATGTCCACCACCTTGTTGTAGCGCTCGCCCTGCGTCACCAGGCCGGAGGTGTACTGGGATTCGATTTCCTTCACCTCGCTCTCGGCGGCGGCCAGGATGGTCTGCTTCTGCGGCGGCATCAGCATGTCCTGCATGCAGATGGAGATGCCGCCCTTGGCCGCCATCGAAAAACCGGTGTACATCAGCTTGTCGGCGAACACCACGGTGTCCTTGAGGCCGCACTTGCGGAACGAGGCGTTGATCAGCCGGGAAATTTCTTTCTTTTTCAGGGCCTTGTCGACGTGCGCGAAGTCCAGCCCGGGCGGCAGGATTTCCGAGAGGAAGGCGCGGCCGACCACGGTCTGCACACGCTTGACCTTCTCCACCACCTGACCGGCGGCGTCGTAGTTGCGTTCACGCAGGCGCACGGTGACACGCGCGTTGATGTCGACCAGTCCGGATTGCCAGGCGCCGCGCAACTCATCGGTGTCGGCGAACATCATGCCCTCACCCTTGGCGTTGATGCGCTCCCGGCTCATGTAGTACAGGCCGAGCACGATGTCCTGGGACGGCACGATGATCGGCTCGCCGTTGGCGGGTGACAGCACGTTGTTGGAGGCCAGCATCAGGGTGCGCGCTTCCATCTGGGCTTCCAGGGAAAGCGGCACGTGCACGGCCATCTGGTCGCCGTCGAAGTCGGCGTTGAAGGCGGTACAGACCAGCGGATGCAACTGGATCGCCTTACCCTCGATCAGCACCGGCTCGAACGCCTGAATACCCAGGCGGTGCAGCGTCGGCGCCCGGTTCAGCATGACCGGATGTTCGCGGATGACGTCTTCCAGGATGTCCCAGACCACCGGCTCTTCGTCTTCCACCATGCGCTTGGCCGCCTTGATGGTGGTGGCCAGGCCCATGACTTCCAGGCGATGGAAGATGAACGGCTTGAACAATTCCAGCGCCATCAGCTTGGGCAGGCCGCACTGGTGCAGTTTGAGAGTGGGGCCCACGACGATGACGGAACGGCCGGAGTAGTCGACGCGCTTGCCCAGCAGGTTCTGGCGGAAACGGCCGCCCTTGCCCTTGATCATGTCGGCCAGCGACTTGAGCGGGCGCTTGTTGGCGCCGGTCATGGCCTTGCCGCGGCGGCCGTTGTCGAGCAGGGAATCCACCGACTCCTGCAACATGCGCTTTTCGTTGCGCACGATGATGTCCGGCGCCTTCAGTTCCAGCAGGCGCTTGAGACGGTTATTCCGGTTGATGACACGGCGATACAGATCATTCAGGTCGGAGGTGGCGAAACGGCCACCGTCCAGCGGCACCAGCGGACGCAGTTCCGGCGGCAACACGGGCAGCACGGAGAGGATCATCCAGTCCGGCTGGATCTTGGACTTGTGGAAGGCATCCAGCACCTTCAGGCGCTTCGCCAGTTTCTTGATCTTGGTGTCGGAACTGGTCTTCTCCAGGTCGCCGCGCAGTTTCTCGACTTCAGAAGGAAGGTCGATCCCCTTGAGCAGGTCACGCACGCCCTCGGCGCCCATTCCGGCCTTGAATTCGTCGCCGTACTCTTCCAGCTTCGCCAGGTAATCGTCCTCGGTCAGCAACTGGCCCTTGTTCAGCGGGGTCATGCCGGGCTCGGTCACGACGTAGGCTTCGAAGTACAGAACCCGCTCGATGTCGCGCAGGGTCATGTCCAGGACCATGCCGAGGCGGCTGGGCAGGGACTTGAGGAACCAGATGTGGGCGACCGGACTGGCCAGTTCGATGTGGCCCATGCGCTCACGGCGCACCTTGGCTTGCGTGACTTCGACGCCGCACTTCTCGCAGATCACGCCGCGATGCTTGAGGCGCTTGTACTTGCCGCACAGGCACTCGTAGTCCTTGATGGGGCCGAAGATCTTCGCGCAGAACAGGCCGTCGCGTTCCGGCTTGAAGGTCCGGTAGTTGATGGTCTCCGGCTTCTTCACCTCGCCGTAGGACCAGGAACGGATTTTGTCGGGGGAAGCGAGCCCGATCTTGATCGAGTCGAATTCCTCTTCCTGGGTGACCTGTTTGAAGAGATCGAGTAGTGCTTTCATTTCTGTCTCCGTGAGGACGGTAGGATGCGGTTACCGAAGGGTAGAGGCATCATCAGAGGGACAAACCGCATCACGCGGCTCGTCCTTGTGTAGATGCGGTTCGCTGCGCTCACCACATCCTACTCAATGCCGTTCCAGGTCGATGTCGATGGCCAGCGACCGAATTTCCTTCACCAGCACGTTGAAGGACTCCGGCATGCCGGCGTCGATCCTGTGCTCGCCCTTGACGATGTTTTCGTACACCTTGGTGCGTCCGGTGACGTCGTCCGACTTGACCGTGAGCATTTCCTGCAAGGTGTAGGCGGCGCCATAGGCTTCCAGCGCCCACACCTCCATCTCGCCGAAACGCTGGCCGCCGAACTGCGCCTTGCCGCCCAGCGGCTGCTGGGTAACCAGGGAATACGGGCCGGTGGAACGGGCGTGCATCTTGTCGTCGACCAGGTGGTGCAGTTTCAGCACATGCATGATGCCCACCGTGACCGTGCGGTCGAAGGCTTCGCCGGAGCGGCCGTCATACAACTGCACCTGGGTCTTGGCCGGGGTGAAGCCGAGCTTGGCGGTGCGCGTATCGCTATCCGAGTAGGCCAGATCGAGCATGGACTGGATGTCTTCCTCGGAAGCGCCGTCGAACACCGGCGTCGCGAACGGCACGCCCTTGACCAGGTTGCCGGCCATTTCCACGATTTCCTTGTCGGAAAGGCCCTTGATGTCCTCGGCCTTGCCGGAGACGTTGTAGACCTTGTCGAGGAACTTGCGTACCTCGCCCGCCTTGGCCTGGGCTTGCAACATCTCGTCGATGCGCAGGCCGAGGCCACGCGAAGCCCAGCCCAGGTGCACTTCGAGAATCTGTCCGACGTTCATCCGCGAGGGCACGCCGAGCGGGTTCAGAACGATGTCGACCGGCGTTCCATCCGCCATGAACGGCATGTCTTCCACCGGCACGATCTTGGAAATCACACCCTTGTTGCCGTGGCGGCCCGCCATCTTGTCGCCGGGTTGCAGGCGGCGTTTCACCGCCAGGTAGACCTTGACCATCTTGATGACGCCGGGAGCGAGTTCATCGCCCTGGGTCAACTTGCGCTTCTTGGTTTCCAGCATCTGGGCGAACTCGGCGCGCTGCTTGTCGAGGCCGTCCTTGATGCCTTCCATCTGGCGCGAGACTTCCTCGTCCGTGGCGCGAATATCAAACCAGTCGTGCGGGCTCATGTCGTCCAGGTAGGAGGCGCTGACTTCCGCGCCCTTGCCCAGCTTCTTCGGGCCACCCTTGGCGGTCTTGCCGATCAGCAGGCGGCGCATCCGCGCGAAGGCGTCTTCCTCGACGATGCGCATCTGGTCGGCCAAGTCTTTCTGATACTTGCGCAGCATCTCGTCGATGATCTGGTTGGCGCGGGTGTCGCGTTCGATGCCTTCGCGGGTGAACACCTGCACGTCGATGACCGTGCCGCTCATGCCGGTGGGCACGCGCAGGGAGGTGTCCTTCACATCGCTGGCCTTCTCGCCGAAGATCGCGCGCAGCAACTTCTCTTCCGGGGTGAGCTGGGTTTCGCCCTTGGGCGTGACCTTGCCGACCAGCACATCGCCCGCAGTCACTTCGGCGCCCACGTAGATGATGCCGGCTTCGTCCAGACGGCCCAGTTGCAGTTGCGAAAGGCTGGAGATGTCGCGCGTGATTTCCTCGGCGCCGAGTTTGGTGTCGCGCGCCACCACATTGAGTTCCTCGATGTGGACGGAGGTGTAGCGATCTTCCGCGACCACGCGCTCGGAGATGAGGATGGAGTCCTCGAAGTTGTAACCGTTCCAGGGCATGAAGGCGACCAGCATGTTCTGCCCCAGCGCCAGTTCCCCCTTGTCGGTGGAGGCGCCATCGGCCACCACGTCGCCACGCTCGATCTTGTCGCCGGGACGCACCAGCGGACGCTGGTTGATGTTGGTGTTCTGGTTGGAACGCTGATACTTGGTCAGGGTGTAAATATCCACGCCCACTTCACCGGCGGCGGTTTCCTCGTCGTTCACCCGCACCACGACACGGCTGGCGTCGACGTAATCGACCATGCCGCCACGACGCGCGGTCACCACGGTACCGGAGTCGACGGCGGCGGTGCGCTCGATGCCGGTGCCGACCAGCGGCTTGTCCGGACGCAGACAGGGCACGGCCTGGCGTTGCATGTTGGAGCCCATCAGCGCGCGGTTCGCGTCGTCGTGTTCCAGGAACGGGATCAGCGAGGCGGCCACGGAGACGATCTGGGACGGCGCAATATCCATGTACTGGATACGATCCGGCATCGCCAGGGTGAATTCGTTGCGGCTGCGGCAGGACACCAGGTCACCGCTAAAGGCACCCTTGGCATCCAGTTCCGCGTTGGCCTGGGCGATCACGTACTGGCTTTCCTCGATCGCGGACAGGTACTCGATCTGGTTGCTCACCTTGTGGTCCACCACCTTGCGATACGGCGTCTCGATGAAACCGTATTCATTGGTGCGGGCGTAGAGGGCCAGGGAGTTGATCAGGCCGATGTTCGGGCCTTCCGGCGTCTCGATCGGGCACACGCGGCCGTAATGGGTCGGGTGCACGTCGCGCACCTCGAAGCCGGCGCGTTCGCGCGTCAGGCCGCCGGGGCCGAGGGCGGAAATGCGCCGCTTGTGGGTAATTTCCGACAGCGGGTTGGTCTGGTCCATGAACTGCGAGAGCTGGCTGGAACCGAAGAATTCCTTGATCGCGGCCGAAATCGGCTTGGCGTTAATCAAGTCGTGCGGCATCAGGTTATCGGACTCGGCCTGGTTCAGACGCTCCTTCACGGCCCGCTCGACACGCACCAGGCCGGCGCGGAACTGGTTCTCCGCCAGTTCGCCGACAGAACGCACACGGCGGTTGCCGAGGTGGTCGATATCGTCGATCTCGCCGCGGCCATTGCGCAGTTCGACCAGTATCTTGATGACTTCGACGATGTCCTTGGAGGACATCGTGTAGCGCTCCTCGACGCGGGCATTGAGCGCCTTGGGATCAAGACCGGAAGCCTTGAGATGCTTGTTGAGGTCGGCGAGACGGGCTTCGGCCTCTTCCCGCGTCGCCACGTCGTCCAGGCTGGCCTTGGACAGGCTGGCTTCCGGACACACGAGAAAGTAGGCGCGCAACGCGGCGGCCAGCTTGTTCTCGCGATGATGCGTCGGAAACACGATCTGCCAGGCGGACTTGCCCGGCGCGCCGATGCGACGGTTGAACTTCATGCGGCCGACCTTGGACATGTCGTAGGTGTCGTCGCTGAAGCAGAGGCGGTTGAACAGGGTTTCCACCGCGTCCTCGGTGGGCGGCTCGCCCGGGCGCATCATGCGGTAGATGGCCACGCGGGCGGTCCACTGGTCCACCGTTTCGTCGGCGCGCAGGGTCTGGGAAATGAAGGCGCCGTGATCGAGTTCGTTGGTGAACAGGGTCTGGAAGTGGGTCACCTTGGCTTCCGACAACTGCGCCATCAATTCCTCGGTGATCTCGTCGTTGGCGCGCGCCAGCAGTTCGCCGGTCTCCGAATCGATCAGGTTCTTCGCCAACACCCGGCCGAGAATGAAGTCGTTGTCCACCAGCACTTTCTTGATGCCGGCTTCTTCGAGCAGCTTGATATGGCGGGCGGTGATGCGCTTGTCCTTGGCGATGATGACCGTGCCATCCTTGGCCACGATGTCGAACTTTGCCGTTTCACCCTTGAGGCGCTCGGGCACCAAGGCCATTTCCAGTCCCTTCTTGGTGACATGGAAGGACTCCGTACCGAAGAACATCTCCAGAATCTGCTCGCTGTTGTAGCCCAGCGACTTCATCAGGATGGTGACCGGCATCTTGCGGCGACGGTCGACGCGGAAGTACACGAAGTCCTTGGCGTCGAACTCGAAGTCCAGCCAGGAGCCGCGGTAGGGAATGATCCGCGCCGAGAACAGCAGCTTGCCCGAGGAATGGGTCTTGCCGCGGTCATGCTCGAAGAAGACGCCGGGGGAACGGTGCAACTGGGAGACGATGACGCGCTCGGTGCCGTTGATGACGAACGAGCCGTTGGGGGTCATGAGCGGCATCTCGCCCATGTAGACCTCCTGTTCCTTCACTTCCTTGATCTTTTCCTTGGTGCTTTCGCGATCCAGGATCACCAGACGCACGCGCGCGCGCACACTGGCGGCATAGGTCAGGCCACGTTGCTGGCACTCGACGATGTCGAACACCGGAGTGCCGAGGTTGTAGCTGACATACTCCAGGCGGGCATGGCCGGAATGGGCCACGATGGGGAAGATCGAGGTGAAGGCTGCTTCCAGACCGAGGTTCTGGCGTGCCTCCATCGGCACGCCTTCCTGTATGAAAGCGCGGAAGGACTCAATCTGGGTGGTCAACAGATAAGGCACCTCCTGCACGCTCACGCGTTTTGCGAAGCTTTTGCGAAGGCGCTTTTTCTCGGCGAATGTATAGCTCATTTGGACTCCGTCTCCAGGGGACAGGGATCAGGTATCAGAAATCGAAACCTTGGGACTCAATTTCTGGCAGCTGATTCCTGAAACGGCAAAAGGCTGGCGACAAATGCCGCCAGCCTGTTTTCGGGCAAAACCCGAAACGACACTGAATTACTTGATCTCGGCGGAGGCGCCCGCTTCGGTCAGTTGCTTCAGGATGTCGTCTGCTTCGGCCTTGGGAATGCCTTCCTTGACCGCCTTCGGCGCGCCGTCCACCAGATCCTTGGCTTCCTTCAGGCCCAGGCCGGTGATCGCGCGAACGACCTTGATGACGTTGACCTTCTGAGCGCCGGCGGCGGTCAGGATCACGTTGAACTCGGTCTGCTCTTCGACAACTGCGGCCGCTGCGCCGCCGCCGCCACCGCCCGCGCCGAAGGAAGCGGCGGAAACGCCGAACTTCTCTTCAAACGCCTTCACCAGGTCGTTCAACTCCATCACCGTCATGGCGCCGACGGCTTCCAGGATGTCTTCTTTGCTAATAGCCATGCTTCAAACTCCTAAGTCGATAGTCTTTACAGAATGCGGTCGTGACACGTCACCGATCAGGCGACGGCACCAGCTTCTTCCCGCTGTTTGGCGAGCGCCGCCACGACGCCGGCAAAACCGGACACCGGGGCCTGCATGACGCCCAACAGCTTGCCGAGCAACTCGTCGCGGCTGGGGATGCTGGCCAGCGCTTGCACGCTTGCCTGATCCAGTACCTTGCCGGCGTAGGAACCCGCTTTCAGAATCAGCTTGTCATTGGTCTTGGCGAAATCGTTCAGAACTTTCGCGGCCGCGACAGGGTCGGCGGAGATGCTGTAAATCAGCGGTCCGACCATGTGCCCGGAAAGTTCGGCGAACGGGGTATCCGCCACGGCGCGACGTACCAGAGTGTTCTTCAGCACGCGCAGGTAAACACCGGATTCCCGGGCTTTCTTGCGCAAATGCGTCAGGTTCACCACCTGTACACCACGGTACTCGGCCACGACGATGGTCTGGGCATTGGCGACTTGCGCCGATACCTCAGCCACTACGGCCTTCTTGTCATCCAGATTAAGACTCATAAGGTCTCTTCTCCTTTCAAGTCCACACACGGCGGAAATTCCGCCGCACCCACGGCGACCTGACCAGGAGTCATGCCGACCGGAATCGACTGCTTATCCTGTTCGGGAACACCGTCTGCGCAGGTTGTGAAGCAAGCCTCACGATTAAGCTTCCGGCTGCGTACAGCCTGCCGTGGGCACCTGCGGTCTTTGACGATCCCTCGCATTTCCTCGCGGAGCCGCGACGGCCCAAAGTTCCGTCCCACCAACAAACACGGTGGGATCCAGCAATCCATTACTGCGCGGCCAGGCTCGCCTGATCGACACGCACGCCGACTCCCATGGTGCTGGAAATCGACACTTTCTTCATATACACACCCTTGCTCGCGGCGGGCTTGGCCTTGTTCAGCGCTTCCAGCAGCGCGGTCAGGTTCTCGCGCAGGGCAGCCGGTTCGAAGGAGGCGCGACCGATGGTGGCGTGGATGATGCCGGACTTGTCGGTACGGTACTGAACCTGACCGGCCTTGGCGTTCTTCACGGCCTCGGCGACGTTCGGGGTCACGGTGCCGACCTTGGGGTTGGGCATCAGGCCGCGCGGGCCGAGGATCTGGCCCAGTTGTCCCACCACGCGCATTGCGTCGGGTGTAGCAATCACCACATCGAAATCCATCTTGCCGGCCTTCACGTCGGCGGCGAGATCATCGAAGCCGACGATGTCGGCACCGGCGGCCTTGGCGATCTCGACATTGGCGCCCTGGGCGAACACCGCGACCCGGACGGTCTTGCCGATGCCGCGCGGCATCACCACGGAACCGCGCACCACCTGGTCGGATTTACGCGGATCGACGCCCAGATTGATGGCGGCGTCGATGGATTCGTCAAACTTGGCGGTGGCGGCTTCCTTGACCAGGGCCAGCGCTTCGTCAACGGGATAATTCTTGGTGCGTTCGATCTTGGCCTTCAAAGCCTGAATACGTTTGGAAGCGGACATGTCACACACCCTCCACATTGAGACCCATGCTGCGCGCGCTACCGGCGATGGTGCGCACGGCGGCGTCCATGTCGGCTGCGGTCAGGTCAGGCATTTTGGCTGTGGCGATTTCTTCAAGTTGGGCGCGGGTAATCACGCCCACCTTGTCGCTGTGCGGCTTGGCGCTGCCCTTGGTGATTCCAGCGGCCTTCTTGATCAGGATGGTCGCCGGCGGCGTCTTCATGATGAAGGTGAAGGATTTGTCCGCATAGGCGGTGATCACCACGGGAATCGGCAGGCCCGGCTCCAGACCCTGGGTCTGCGCGTTGAACGCCTTGCAGAATTCCATGATGTTCAAACCGCGCTGACCCAGAGCGGGGCCGATGGGCGGCGAGGGATTGGCCTTGCCAGCTGGCACTTGCAGCTTGACGTAGCCGGTAATTTTCTTGGCCATTCATTCACTCCTGAAATTGAGTTCCAGCGCACCCCGAAGGGCGCTCCTCGTGCCGGGCCATCCCGGCGCAGACCGCATCGACACAACCCCGGAGGTCAGGCCTTCTCGATCTGGGAAAAGTCCAGTTCCACCGGTGTGGCGCGGCCGAAAATGGTGACCGAAACGCGAAGCTTGTTCTTCTCGTAATTGACTTCTTCCACCATGCCGTTGAAATCATTGAACGGCCCATCCACCACGCGCACCACCTCGCCAATCTCGAAGATGACTTTGTGCTTGGGCTTTTCCACGCCGTCCTGCATCTGCCGCAGAATGGACTGCACTTCCTTCTCGCTGATCGGAGCCGGCTTGTTGGCGGTTCCGCCGACGAAGCCGGTCACCTTGGCGGTGCTCTTCACAAGGTGCCAGGAGTCATCGTCCATTTCCATCTGCACCAGCACATAGCCCGGAAAGAACTTGCGCTCGGTGGTCATCTTCTTGCCGCCCTTCATTTCGACGACTTCTTCCACCGGCACCAGAATCTCGCCGAACTTGTCCTGCATGCCGGAGCGTTCCACGCGCTCCTTGAGCGCGCGCATCACGCTCTTTTCGAAACCGGAATAGGCATGGACCACATACCACTGCATCGCCATTACTCAGCCCTGCCCATGAGAAGTTTCACCAGCCACAAGAGAACGCCGTCAACCATCCACAGGAACAAGGCCATGACGATGACGAACGCCACCACCACGCCGGTCATCTGCAGCGTTTCCTTGCGCGTGGGCCATACGACCTTGCGCGCCTCGGTGACCGACTCCTGGCTGAACGCAAAAAAACGTTGCCCGACCGTGGTGTACCAGGCCACGGCAAACGCCGCGCCCATCCCCCCCAGCACGGAGAGAACACGGACCACGGTGGGGCTGTCCGCAAAATAATAAAAACCGGCGATGCCAGCCGCTATCAGCAGGCCCGCAGCCAGTAGTTTGATGTTGTCAGCCATGAGGTAGGTGTGACTCCGACCGGCATTACGCAATACGCGCGCACGTCGGACAGTTTTATGTTGTGGCAGGCCAGGAGGGTGTCGAACCCCCAACCTTCGGTTTTGGAGACCGACGCTCTGCCAATTGAGCTACTGGCCTGTACTTGCCGATAGAAAAAGGCGGTTCGCACCGCCTCTCCATCGGGTCTTGCTCTTACTCGATGATCTTCGCGACCACGCCGGCGCCGACGGTACGGCCGCCTTCGCGAATCGCGAAACGCAGGCCGTCTTCCATCGCGATCGGGGCGATCAGCGCAACGGTGATGCTGATGTTGTCGCCCGGCATGACCATCTCGGTGCCGGCCGGCAGTTCGATCGAGCCAGTCACGTCGGTGGTGCGGAAGTAGAACTGGGGACGGTAGCCGTTGAAGAACGGGGTGTGACGGCCCCCTTCGTCCTTGGACAGCACGTAGATTTCGGCGGCGAACTTGGTGTGCGGGGTGATGCTGCCGGGCTTGGCCAGCACTTGGCCACGCTCGACGTCTTCACGCTTGGTGCCGCGCAGCAGGGCGCCGATGTTGTCGCCGGCCTGGCCTTGGTCGAGCAGCTTGCGGAACATTTCCACGCCGGTGCAGATGGTCTTGACCGTGGGCTTGATGCCGACGATTTCGATTTCTTCGCCAACCTTGACGATGCCACGCTCGACTCGGCCGGTGACGACGGTGCCGCGGCCGGAGATGGAGAAGACGTCTTCGACAGGCATCAGGAAGGGCTTGTCCACCGCGCGCTCAGGCATGGGGATGTAACTATCCAGGGCGTCAGCCAGCTTGAAGATGGAGGCTTCGCCGATGTCGCTGGTGTCGCCTTCGAGGGCTTTCAGGGCGGAACCGATGATGATGGGGGTGTCGTCACCCGGGAAGTCGTATTTGCTGAGTAGTTCGCGCACTTCCATTTCGACGAGTTCGAGCAGCTCGGCGTCGTCGACCATGTCGGCCTTGTTCATGTAGACGATGATGTACGGCACGCCAACCTGGCGGGCGAGCAGGATGTGCTCGCGGGTCTGCGGCATGGGGCCGTCGGCGGCGGACACAACCAGAATGGCGCCGTCCATCTGCGCGGCGCCCGTGATCATGTTCTTCACGTAGTCGGCGTGGCCGGGACAATCGACGTGCGCGTAGTGGCGGTTTTCCGTCTCGTACTCGACGTGCGCGGTATTGATGGTGATGCCGCGCGCTTTCTCTTCCGGCGCGGAGTCGATGTCGGCGTAGTTCTTGGCGGCGCCGCCAAACTTCTTCGACAGAATCGTGGTGATCGCTGCGGTCAGCGTCGTCTTGCCGTGGTCAACGTGTCCAATCGTCCCAACGTTCACGTGCGGCTTCGTACGCTCGAATTTTTCCTTGGCCATCGTCTATCCCCTAGCAAAATATCGGATCAACAAAATTCATCAACAAAAACAAAGATTAACTGGTGCCCATGGACAGAATCGAACTGTCGACCTCTCCCTTACCAAGGGAGTGCTCTACCTCTGAGCTACATGGGCGAAACCTGTACCGTGCCCAACAACCTGTTTCCAAACTGGAGCGGGTAGCGGGAATCGAACCCGCGTCATCAGCTTGGAAGGCTGAGGTTCTACCATTGAACTACACCCGCCTCGTTTACCGCCTCGTTTACCTATCTCACCGCCGGCCCTCGGGTTGAGCGATGAAGCAAAGGCCGGGCTGAAACCTGGTGGTGGGGGAAGGATTCGAACCTTCGAAGGCAGTGCCGTCAGATTTACAGTCTGATCCCTTTGACCGCTCGGGAACCCCACCGGGAAAGCGCGGCATTATTCCGATGTTCGACCACCTTGTCAATCACACATTGAACAAGAAATTCAGAACATCGCCATCCTTCACCACATATTCCTTGCCTTCCGAACGCATCTTGCCGGCCTCCTTGGCGCCCTGCTCGCCCTTGAACGCGATGAAGTCCTCGAAGGCGATGGTCTGCGCGCGAATGAAACCGCGCTCGAAGTCGGTGTGGATGACTCCCGCCGCTTTCGGCGCGGTATCGCCCTTGTGGATGGTCCAGGCACGCACCTCCTTCACGCCAGCCGTGAAGTAGGTTTGCAGCCCAAGCAGGTCATAGCCGGCGCGAATGAGGCGGTCGAGGCCGGGTTCGTGCAACCCCATCGACTCCAGAAACTCGACTTTGTCGGCGTCGTCGAGCGCGGCGATTTCCGACTCGATGGCGGCGCACACCGCCACCACCGGCGCGCCCTCGGCATCCGCGATCTGATGCAGGCGATCCAGGTGGGGATTGTTCTCGAAACCGTCTTCGGCCACGTTGGCCACGTACATCGCGGGTTTGATGGTCATCAGACAGAGCGGCGCGAGCATGGCCTTCTCGTCCTCGGACAGATTCAGGCTGCGTACCGGTTTTGCCTCGTTCAGGTGCGGCAACAGCTTGTCATAGAGCGCGATCAGCTTGATGGCGTCCTTGTCGCCGGCGCGGGCTTTCTTGTTGTCGCGGTGATGCGCTTTCTCGACCGTGGTCAGGTCGGCCAGAGCCAGCTCGGTGATGATTACCTCGATATCGGAGATCGGGTCGATGCGGCCGGCGACGTGGACCACGTTCTCATCCTCGAAGCAGCGCACCACATTAACGATGGCATCGGTCTCGCGGATGTTGGCGAGAAACTGGTTGCCCAGGCCCTCGCCCTTGGAAGCGCCCGCCACCAGCCCGGCGATGTCGACGAATTCGACAATGGCCGGAACCATGCGCTGCGGTTTGACGATTTCGGACAGTTGTTGCATGCGCGGATCCGGCACTTCGACGATGCCGACATTGGGCTCGATGGTGCAGAAGGGATAGTTTTCGGCCGCGATGCCCGCCTTGGTAAGGGCGTTGAACAGGGTGGATTTGCCGACGTTGGGCAGGCCGACGATGCCGCATTTCAGACTCATGGCTTCTCCGAGAGAGCGGGTTAAGGGGCGTTTTTGCCGGGTTTGGTGTTGGCGCGCTGGGTGGCCGCAGTCCAGTCGCCCTTGGCGATCAGCGGCCAGGCCAGCAGGGCGCGATCCAGGGCGCGGTCGATCAGTTCCCGCTCTTCCCGACGCGGTGGCTTGAGCACGAAATTCGCCACTTCAGTTCGGTCGCCCGGGTGGCCGATGCCGACGCGCAGGCGCCAGTAATCCTGGGTACCCAGATGCGCGGTAATGTCCTTGAGGCCGTTGTGGCCGCCCAGGCCGCCGCCGAATTTGAGCCTGAGCTCGCCCGGAGGAATATCCAGTTCGTCATGGATCACCAGCATTTCGGCGGGCTGGATACGATGAAAGCGTGTGAAAGCGCCGACCGACTGGCCGGAACGATTCATGAAAGTCTGCGGCTGCAATAGCCAGACACCCGCCGGCCAGACACCCGCCGCCCTGGCCTGCGCCACGCGACCATGAAAACGCGACTCGACGGCGAAATGGGTTTCGAGTTCGCGCGCCAGGCGTTCACAAAACCAAAACCCGGCGTTGTGCCGGGTTTCGGAATATTCGGCGCCGGGATTGCCGAGACCGACGATCAGGCGCGGAGGAGTCTGCACGACTCTGCCTCAAACCGCTCTCAGGCGGCGGGCGCCTCGCCGGCCGCTTCCGCCGCCTCGGTCTTGGAGCCGAGGATGGTGGCCACGGTGGGGTCTTCGCCGTGCAGGCCGGAGAGTTCCACGCCCTTGGGCAGCTTCAGGTGCGACATGTGGATGGCATGATCGGAAGCCAGTTCCATCAGATCCACCTCGATGAACTCGGGCAGATCGGCCGGCAGACAGGTCACATCCACTTCCGTGTAGAGGTGGCTGACCACGCCGCCGGACTTCTTCACGCTGGGAGAGGTGTCGGCGTTGAGGAAGTGCAGGGGCACCTTGACATGCACCTTGTGGGTGGCATCGACGCGCTGGAAGTCGACGTGCTGAACGAAGGGCTTGTAGGGGTGCATCTGGAAGTCGCGCAGCAGCACGGATTCCTGGGCGCCATCCAGATTGAGCGTCAGCACGGAGGAATGGAAAGCCTCGTTCTTGAGGGCGAAATAGAGTTCCTTGTGGTCGAAGTCCACGGACTGGGCATCTTTGCCGGCCCCGTAAACGATGCCGGGAACCCGGCCGGCGCGACGCAGGCGGCGGCTCGCTCCGGTGCCCTGGGTGTCACGCTTGGTGGCGTTGATTTCGATTTGCATGTCTTGCTCCTTGAGGTGAAAAAAGGGCCGCCCGCGACCAGGCGGCCCGGTTTGCGTGGCTCGCTATTCGCTGAACAGCGAACTCACGGAATCTTCGTCGCTGATGCGGCGGATGGTTTCCGCCATCAGGTTGGCGACCGACAACTGGCGAATGCGCGAACTGGCCTTGGCGTCGTCGCGCAGGGGAATGGTGTCGGTCACGACCAGTTCGTCGAGCGCCGAATTGCTGACGCGCTCCACCGCGCTGCCGGACAGCACCGCGTGCGTGCAGTAGGCGATGACCCGCTTGGCGCCATTGGCCTTGAGGGCGTTGGCGGCTTCACAGAGCGTGTTCGCGGTATCGACCATGTCGTCCATGATCAGGCAGGTGCGGTCTTTCACATCACCGATGATGTTCATCACCTTGGCGACATTGGGCTTGGGGCGGCGCTTGTCGATGATGGCGAGTTCGCATTCCAGGCGTTTGGCGACGGCGCGCGCGCGCACCACCCCGCCCACGTCGGGCGAAACCACCATCAGATCGTCGTAGTTCTGCTTCCAGATGTCGCCCATCAGGATGGGCGTGGAATAGATGTTGTCCACCGGAATGTCGAAGAACCCCTGGATCTGGTCGGAGTGCAAGTCCATCGTCAGCACCCGGTTGACCCCGACCACGGTGAGCATGTCGGCGACCACGCGCGCCGTGATGGGCACGCGCGCGGAGCGCACGCGGCGATCCTGGCGGGCATAACCGAGATACGGGATGGCGGCGGTGATGCGGCCGGCGGAGGCGCGGCGCAGCGCATCCACCATCAGCATGATTTCCATCAAGCTGTCATTGGTGGGCGAACAGGTGGACTGGAGCACGAACACGTCCTTGCCGCGCACGTTCTCCAGAATTTCAACATTCACTTCACCATCGGAAAAGCGGCCGACGGTCGCGCGTCCCATGCTGATATTGAGATGGCGCACCACATCCTCGGCAAGCTTGGGATGCGAATTGCCGGTGAATACCATCAAGCTGTCATATGCCATCAGCAAACCCCGCCATCAGCAACTTCCGCCATGAGCGCCCCACGGCGCTCATGCTCGGATCAACAAAGAAAAAAAGCGTGCAGCCCGCGCTGCACGCCCCGTTTGTCCACCGGAGCGAAAGCTTCCTGGCGAACCTGATCTGGCTGGGGAGGTAGGGATCGAACCTACGAATGCCGGAATCAAAATCCGGTGCCTTACCACTTGGCGACTCCCCAATTTCAACCGATGCGCCTCAATCAGCAAAAGCATGAAGCGGATGCTGATCCATGCCATCGGCAACGAAACCGTCCACCTGGCTACCGTGTTCAGCGCGGATACCGGCCAACGCCGCTTCCGCCTGAACCCGCTCGGGAAACGCCACGAATACACAGGCGCCCGAACCGGTCATACGCGCATCCCCGTAGAGTTTCAGCCAACCGAGATACTCGGCGACCTCGGGGTAGCGCGCGCAGGCTATCGGCTCAAGATCGTTGTGCCCATAGCCATCCAAGAGGGCCGCGATTCTGACGGAGGGCGTATTTCGTGTCAATGCCGGATCGGCAAAGATACTCGGGGTGGAGACATGCAGCGGCGGAATCAACACCAGGTAGGAAGCGGGCGCCGGGAGCCAGGGGGTAAGGATTTCACCCACCCCCTCGGCAAAGGCGGAACGGCCGAACACGAACACCGGCACATCGGCGCCCAGACGCAAGCCGAGTTCCCGCAAGGTCTTGCGCGGTAGATCGAGATGCCAGAGCCGGTTCAACGCCAGCAGCACGGTGGCCGCGTCGGAACTGCCGCCACCGAGGCCGCCCCCCAGGGGCAGGCGCTTGTTCAGACGAATATCCGCGCCGAGGCGACAGCCGCTGTGCTGTTGCAACAGGCGCGCGGCGCGCCAGCACAAATCCTGTTCCGGCGCGACGCCGGGAAGGGGAGTGAGCAGGCGAATCCCGGCATCGTCACGCGCCTGGATTTCCAGCGTGTCGCCGTAATCGAGAAAGCGAAACACGCTTTGCAGCAGGTGATAACCGTCCCGCCGCCGCCCCACCACGTGCAAAAACAGGTTCAGCTTGGCCGGAGCCGGGTAAGTGGAAACCGAGCTGGAAACCGAGCTGGAAACCGCACTGGAAACCGGGCGCGTCATGGCAACTCCTGGCCGGGTTCCCATTTATCCACCACGAGGCGGATTTCCAGGTCGTCGCCGCGACGCGCCACCAGCTTGCCGGGAAAGATGCGGCCGCCGACCTGAGCATAACGGGAGAATTCAATGCGCCAGCCATCCTGGCTCAACACCGCCAGGCGACCGTCACCATCCGGTTCCGCCTGGTAGGGCTCACCCGGCCGCGGATTGCCGGTCACCCACCAGGCCAGGCCCTTGAGCGGCATGGTCACGCCCAGTGCCTGGCGCACCAGGTCTTCCGCGTCCACGGCCCGGCGCAGACGGCCTTCTGCATCACGCAACTCGACGCCCTGTTCATCACCGCGCAACTCGGCCACGCCCTGCCCAAGTGGGGAACTCAGCAGCAGTTCCTGCCGCCCGGCGGCGTGGCGCCAGGTCATGCCGCCGGAAAAGGATTCCTCATTGGCCTTGAGCGATACCCGCCCTTCCAGGCGAAAGTCGCTGAGTGGCGCGGGCAGGACAAGCGCCGAAGCTGGCGCACCGAAGCCAGGCAAGTGGGCCGACAACTGGGCGCAGGCCGCAAGCGAGCCCGCCAACAGCAGAAGCAGGCCACGCTTGAGGCTCAAGGCATCAGGCGCGTGACGACCTCGCGCAGACTCTCATTATCGGGATGAACCTTGAGCGAGCCTTGCCAGAGGCGACGCGCCTCGTCGCGGTCGCCCTTGCCGTTCTTCATCCAGAGCACTTCGCCCAGGTGCGCGGCGATCTCCGGATCGGGCTTGCCGTTGTAGGCGCGGCGGAGATGGTCGGCGGCTTCCGGCAAACGCTTGAGCTTGAACAGCGCCCACCCCATGCTGTCCAGAATGTAGGCGTCATCCGGCGAGAGTTTCAGCGCCTGATTCAGCAGATCGACCGCCTCCGAGTAACGATTGGTGCGATCCGCCAGGGTGTAGCCGAGGGCGTTGTAGGCATGGGCATGATCCGGTTTGAGCTTGATCAGGCGGCGCAAATCCTGCTCCAGGACATCCAGTCGATTGATTTTTTCCGCCGCCATCGCCCGGTCATACAGCAACTCCAGGGAATCCGGCATCTTTTCCAGAGCGCGACCGAGCAGATCGAACACCGCCGGGTAGTTTTTGGCATCGCGCAGGATCAGGGCTTCGGCCTGCACCAACTGGACGCGTTCGGCATCGTCCTGGGGGGTCTGAGCGGCCAGCCACTCGCGCGCTTCCTTCACCCGGCCAAGACGGCCCAGCATGGCGGCGACGCGCAACTGGGCATCGAAACGCCGGCGCCCGTCATTGACCTGCTGATACCACTTCAACGCGTCCTCAAACCGTTTCTCCGCCTCATCCAGTTGCCCAAGGTAGTAGCGCACGGTGTCGGCATCGGGATGCCCGAGTTCGAGCGCCTTGAGAAAGGCGCCGCGCGCGCTGACCAGATCATTGGTCTGCATGGCGATCAAGCCCAGGGTGAAATGCGCCTCCGGATTGTTCGGCGCATCCCGCGTCAGGCGCTCGAATTCAATACGCGACTCGGCAAAACGGCCACCACGCGCCAGTTGCTTGGCATAAGCCAGGCGCACCTCGCTCGCGGCGGGATTGGCTTTCAGAAAATCGACCAGAAATGCCTGCGCGGCACCCTCCCCGTCCTTGCTCAACAGCGCCTGGGCCTTGAACAAGGCAGCGGTCTCCCATTGCGGCCGCAGAAGCAGCACCTCATCCAGCGCGGCCAAGGCGCGCGGCAACTGGCCCGCCTGCATGGCGACCTGCGCGACGGCGAAACGCGCCTCGGGCAGCGCGGGATAGGCTGCGGCCAGATCGGAAACCAGATCCAGCGCGGCCTGCTTGTCCTTCTGGCGCGCGAACAGCGCATGCAGTTGGGTGAAGACTTCCTCGCTACTGCCGGCCTTCAACCAGGCCGCCAGATGCGGCTTGGCCTCCTTGATCCGGCCATTGCTCAACAACAGCGAGGCCAGGGTCTGCATGGCCTTCACCGAGTCCGGCTCCAGGTCTCGCCAGAGCCTGGCGTTGCGCAGGGCCAGCGCGGGCTGGCGCGCATACTGCGCCAGATCGACGGCGCGTTGCGCCACGCGAGCGTCCCGCGTCTTGCTCGCCAAATCCGCGTAGGCCTCGGCGGACAAGCGCAACTCACCGCGTTGACTGGCGATCTCGCCAAGCAATATCTGATACAGCACCTGGCTGGTCAGGCCCGGGCTCGATGGCTTGGCCGTGACGGGAACCGGCACCGGCTCCAGCACGACCTGTGACTGAGCGCAGGCGGAGAGCGAAACGGCAATGAGGGCGGCGAACAGGGGTTTCAGATTCATGGCAAAGCATCCGGAGGACTTCGATACATTATGCTGGCCCCGGATAATATGGGCAAAGCGATCCACTCCCCGACCCCCGCCAACACGCGCCATGCCCGAACTACCCGAAGTCGAAACCGTGCGGCGCGGCCTTGCGCCATCCCTGATCGGGCACCGCCTGGGCGCCGTCGTCATTCGTGAATCCCGGCTGCGCTGGCCGGTGCCGGCCGACCTGGAAGCGCGCGCGAGGGGCCGCCGGATACTCGACCTGCGACGGCGCGGAAAATATCTGCTCATGCGACTGGACGATGGCTGGCTCATCTGCCACCTGGGCATGTCCGGCAATTTGCGCCTGATGCCGGCCGACACCCCCTTGCTGAAACACGACCACATCGACCTGTTTCTGGATGACGGCCAGGTGTTGCGCTACCGCGATCCGCGCCGCTTCGGCGCCTTGTTATGGACGGCGGACCCCGCCAGCCACCCGCTCATCGCCTCACTGGGCGTGGAGCCCCTGTCCGACGACTTCGACGGCCCCCATCTGCACGCCCTCTGCCGAGGCCGTTCCAGCGCGATCAAGCAGGTCATCATGGATGCCCACCTGCTGGTGGGCGTGGGCAACATCTATGCCAATGAAGCGCTGTTCCATGCCGGCATCGACCCGCGCGCCCAAGCCGGCCGCCTGTCTCGGCCACGCTGCGCGCGTCTGGCCGCCGCCATCAAGGAAATACTCGCGCGCGCCATCGAGGCCGGCGGCAGCACGCTGCGCGACTTTGTGGACGGACACGGCAACCCCGGCTGGTTCCAGCAAACCTATCGCGTCTACGGCCGCGCCGGACAACCCTGCGCCATTTGCGGCGGCCCCATCCACACCCTGCGCCAGGGCGCGCGAACCACTTGCTACTGCCCACACTGCCAACGTCGTTGAACGCCCGCGTACCCACTGGGAAACAGGGGGTTTTATGCTAGAGTGCCCGGCGGAATTCGCAGTCAGACAAGCTGGAAAAGACGTCGACCAAAAGTACCCCTGGAGGAATACCAAATGAGTACCGCTTCGCTCGCCACGGATTTCGAAGCCTACAGCCAATGGCGTGAAGATCTCTCGCGACGCATCGCCGACTATCGGCAATGGCTGAATCGGGAAGACCTCAACGACTCGCAGCGCGATCTGCGCCTGCTGCAACTGATTGATCGTCTCGCGGAAGACAAACTTCATGTCGCCTTCGTCGCCGAGTTCTCGCGCGGCAAGTCCGAGTTGATCAACGCCATTTTCCTGTCCGACCTCAAGCAACGGCTGCTGCCTTCCACCGCCGGGCGCACCACCATGTGCCCCACGGAACTGCTCTACGACGCCGGCCGGCCGCCCCGAATCGAACTCCTGCCGATCGACACCCGCGCCGCCAGCGCCACCATCGCGGAATACAAGAATTACGCGGAAGAATGGACCCACATCGGCATCGACCCCAAATCGGCCGATAGCGTCACCCAGGCCATGCTGGAAGTGTGCCGGGTCAAGAACGTCTCCATCGAGGACGCCATCAAATACGGCCTCTTCGACCCGAACGACCGGGATCCCGGAAACGGCCTCAACGAGGACGGCACGGTCACCATCCCCGCCTGGCGCCACGCCATCATCAACTTCCCGCACCCCTTCCTGGAAAAAGGCCTGGTGGTCTATGACACGCCGGGCCTCAACGCCATCGGCGTGGAGCCCGAACTGACCTTCAACCTGCTGCCCAACGCCCATGCCGTCCTCTTCGTGCTGGCGGCGGACACCGGCGTCACCAAATCCGATATCGAAGTCTGGCGCAACCACATTTATGCCCGCGGCAAGAATCGCGGCCGCCTGGTGGCGCTCAACAAGATCGACGGCCTCTGGGACGACCTCAAGAACGAAGCCCAGATCAACGCGGAAATCGACGCCCAGGTGAAGTCCTGCGCCGACCTGCTCGGCGTCGAACAATCGCAGATATTCCCGGTATCCGCGCAAAAAGGCCTGCTCGCGAAAATCAACGGCGACAGCGCCCTGCTGGAGAGAAGCCGGCTGGCCGCCCTGGAAAAGGCGCTGTCCGAAGAATTGATTTCCTCCAAGCAATCCATCGTGCGCGACCAGACCGATGCCGAGCTGTCCGACCTGCTCGACTCCAGCGATGCGCTGCTGGAAGCGCGCCGCCGCGGCATCGAGGAACAACTCACCGAACTGCGCGGCCTGCAAGGAAAAAACCAGGATGTGGTGGAACACATCATGCTCAAGATCTCCGGCGACAAGGAAACCTTTGAACGCGGGCTGCAACAATTCCAGGCACTGCGCTCCATCTTCTCGCAGCAGAGCATCAAGCTGTTCTCCCAGATCGGCATGGACATTCTGCGCAACGAAGTCCGCGACGCCCGCGAAGCGATGGTGCAGAGCCGCTTCACCAAAGGCATCCGCGATGCCATGAGCAGCTTCTTCCAGCATGTCGACTCCCACCTCGACTTGGCCAACGGCCAGATCGACGAAATCAACAAGATGATGGACGCCATGTACCAGAAGCTGAACCGCGAACACGGCATCAACCTGGTCGCCATCCCCCCCTTCTCGATCCTGCGCTACCGCAAGGAAATCCAGCGCCTGGAGTCCGCCTACAACCAGCAGTTCAACACTTTCTACACCTTCCTCACCACCGAGCAGTACACCCTCACCTCGCGCTTTTTCGAAACGCTGGCCTCGCGCGTCGTGCAGGTATTCGAAGTGCTCAACAAGGATGTGGACAGCTGGCTCAAGGCCGTGATGTCGCCAATGGAAGGACAGGTACGCGAACACCAGATGCAGCTTCGGCGCCGCCTGGAAAGCGTCAAGCGCATCCACAAGGCCGCAGACACCCTGGAAGACCGCATCGGCGAACTCGACCAGATGCACATCGAAGTCGCCCGCCAGATCGAGGAACTCGATAACCTGGCGCAGCTCATTCGCGGCTTGCTCGTGGAGCACTCCGGCGAAACACGGGAACTCGCCGAAGCCGCCTGAGCCGCGCAGTCCGAATCACCAGACCCCGCTGGCCAAGATCAGGCTGTAGCGCCGAAAACGGTAACGCCAACCCCACGCGGCCTCACGAAGGCCAAGGAGCGGTCAACCGCCGTTTCCGGGTTGAAACAGCCAAAACAGCCGGCTGGAAGCCGGCACCACAAAAACCGGTGTGCTCGCGTGGCAGGACGGTGACACGCCTCGGTGACATGCCTTCCCCTCAACGTCCCCAGCGCGCCGCCGCGTGATCGTCGCTTTCGCGCGCGTCCACCCAGTGCTCGCCTTCGGGTGTGGCTTCCTTCTTCCAGAACGGGGCGCGGGTTTTCAGGTAATCCATGATGAATTCGCAGGCGGCGAAGGCGTCGCCACGGTGGACGGAGGCGACGGCCACCAGGACGATGGGGTCGGTTGGACGCAGGGCGCCGACGCGGTGGATGACGCTGGCGTCGAGCACTTCCCAGCGTTGCCGGGCGTCCTCGACGATTTGCGCCAGGGCTTTCTCGGTCATGCCGGGGTAATGTTCCAGGCTCAGGGTGGAGACGCCTTGGCCCTCGTTGATGTCGCGTACCAGGCCGAGGAAGCTGGCAACGGCGCCGACTTTCGGATTGGCCTGGTAGAGGGCGACGACTTCGGCGTTGAGGTCGAAAGCTTCGGTCTGGACGGCGATTTTCATGCGGCTTCCTCGGTCAGCCACCGGTGACCGGCGGAAAGATGGCGACTTCGTCGTTTTCATGCAGCGCGGCATCACGCTCGACCAGATCCTGATTGACGGCGACCCGATAGGCGCGGCCGACCGCCAACTCCTCGGCCCAGACGCCGCCACGTTGCCGTAGCCAGTCCAGCAGGTCGGCCAGGGTTTGCACGTTGGCCGGCGTTTCCGGCGTTTCCTGGGCGGTGGCGAAGACCTCGCGCAGACGGGCGAAATAGAGCAACCGGACTTTCATTTGAGCAACTCCGACAAGGGGATGAAGCGCACCGTATCGCCGTTCTCGACGCTGGCCCCGGCTTCGATGTCAATCAGGCCGTCGGCCCAGGCAAGCGAGGTGAGCACGCCGGAACTCTGGTTGGGATAGAGCATGGCCCAGCCATCCTCCAGGCGCGCGCGCAGGAATTCACGGCGCTTGCCCGCTGCCTTGCCAATACCGGGCCAGTCGAATCCGGCCGATACGGAGAAAGCGGCGGCGGGCGGCGCGTCGGCGCCCATGCGGCGCAGCAGGAAGGGATGCACGAACAGGCAGAACACCACGAACGCGGACACGGGGTTGCCGGGCAAGCCGAGAAAATCGGCCTTGCCGACCCGGCCGTAGACCAGCGGCTTGCCGGGCTTCATCGCCACTTTCCACATCTCGATGCGGCCGAGTTTCTCGACGGCGGCCTTGATGTGGTCCTCCTCGCCCACCGAGACGCCACCGCTGGTGATGACCACATCGGCGACTTGGGCCGCATGCTCCAGGGTGGCGATGGTGGCGTCCAGGCGATCCGGCACCTGGCCGAGGTCGATGATTTCGATGCCCATCCGGGCAAGCAGGGCGATCAGGGTGGCGCGGTTCGAGTTGTAGATGCGGCCGGGCGCCAGCGGCTGGCCGGGCAGCACGATTTCATCGCCGGTGAAGAACACGGCGGCCTTCAGGCGGCGCACGACGCCAAGTTCGGTCGCGCCCACCGAGGCGGCCACGCCCAGTTGCGCCGGGCCGAGGCGAGTGCCGGCTTCCAGCACGGTCTGTCCGGCGTGGATGTCTTCACCGGCGCGGCGGATGTGGCTGCCGGCCCTGGGGGCGGTGGTGAGGCGCACCTTGCCGTCCCGGGCTTCGCAATCCTCCTGCATCACCACGCAATCGGCGCCGGGCGGCACCGGCGCGCCGGTGAATATGCGCGCCGCCGTGCCGGGCGCCAGCTCGCCGCCCAGCGTGCCGGCGGGTATGCGCTGCGAGATGGGCAACCACGCGGTCAACCACGCATCGGCACTCCAGTCGGCCACACGCAGGGCGTAGCCGTCCATCGCCGCGTTGTCGAGCGGCGGCACGGTGACCTCGGCAACCAGAGGCGTGGCCAGGACGCGCCCCAGGGCAACTTCGGCCGGACAGGCCTCGTGATCGGAAATCGGCACGGCGGCGGTGAGCAGGTTCGCCAGGGCGGCGTCGACGGAAAGCGGGGATTCACTCATTTCGCGTACTCAAGAATGAAGGCCAGGATGGCCTCGGTGTCGTCAATGGGAAGGTGTTTGATCTTGCCAGGCGGCGGCTGATCCGCCGCCACGGCGATGAAATTCGCGTCATCCGGATGCAGCCAGGGCCGCGAGTTGGCGCCGCGCCAGACTTCCAGCTTGGGAATATCGGCGTGCTTGTAGCCTTCCACCAGCACCAGATCGCAGGGTGACAGGCGCCGCAGATGCGCGTTCAACTCCGGCTCCGGCGCTCCGCGCAGTTCGTTCACCAGCATCCAGCGATGCGGCGAGGTCAGCAGCACTTCCTGGGCGCCCGCCGCGCGATGCCGCCAGGAATCCTTGCCCGGCACATCGACTTCGAAATCGTGATGGCTCTGCTTGAGCACGGAGACACGCAGGCCGGCCGCGCATAGCCGGGGCAGGAGTTTTTCGATCAGGGTGGTCTTGCCGCCGCCGCTGTATCCGGCGATGCCGAGTACTTTCATGGCTGGATTTTCCGGCGCGGCAGGACGGCTGTTTCATGACCAAAGTCAAGGTTTACGCCAGTTGGAACCATGATGATGCGCCGCATTGCACCTCCGGAAATTCACGAGTGCTATATTCTGCCGCACATAACGCTTTTTGGGCACGATTGCCACCATGACCCTGAACCCGCTTGTCGATCGCTTCGGACGCACCATCGAATACCTGCGGCTTTCCGTGACGGATCGCTGCGATCTGCGTTGCGCTTATTGCATTCCGGAAGGTTTCAAGGACTTCGAGGAGCCGGAACACTGGCTCAATTTCGATGAACTGGAGCGCCTGCTCGGCCTGTTCGCCGGCCTGGGCATGAAGCGCGTGCGCCTGACCGGCGGGGAACCGCTGCTGCGCCGCAATGTGGTCGATCTGTGCGGGCGCATCGCCGCCTTGCCGGGCATCGAGGATCTCTCGTTGTCCAGCAACGCCACGCAGCTGGACAAGATGGCCGGCGCGCTCAAGCAGGCCGGCGTCACCCGCCTGAACATCAGCCTCGACTCCCTGCGGCCGGAGCAGGTGGAGAAGATCAATGGCCGTCCGGTGCTAAACAAGATGCTGGCCGGGCTGGAAGCCGCTCGCGCGGCCGGTTTCGCGCCGATCAAGGTCAACATGGTGGTGATGCGGGAAAACGCCGACGAGATCGACGCCATGGTCGCCTTCTGCATGGAACGCGGCTTCGTCCTGCGCCTGATCGAACTCATGCCCATGGGCGATACCGCCCGGCGCATGGGCTACGTCGACCTGCAACCGATCATCGCCGGCCTGCGCCAGCGTTTCGGTCTGGTCGACACCCTGATGCGCGGCGGCGGCCCGGCGCGTTACCTGGGCACCCCCGATGGCCGTTTCACGGTGGGCTTCATCACTCCCATCTCGCAGCATTTCTGCGAAACCTGCAACCGCGTGCGCCTGACCGTGGATGGTGTCCTGCACCTGTGCCTGGGCCAGGAGGAACGCCTGGATTTCCGCGCCCTGATGCGCGCCGGCGCCACGGACGCCGACCTGACCGAGGCCATCCGTCGGGCCATCGACATGAAGCCGGAACGCCACGACTTCCTTGAACAGCCACAGAAACTGGTGCGTTTCATGAGCATGACCGGGGGTTGAGCCGGTCTTGGGCGTTGAGCGCCCCTTCCTCACACAGTAGAATCGCGCAAAATTTGTAACCGGAGTGACTCGATGAACATCTTCAGCAAATACAACCTGCCCTTCACCTTGATCATCGCCCTGATTGCCTGGGCCTGGCTCAGCCTGTTTTCGGTGATCCTGGGTTCCTTGTTCTGATTCCTCCGAACCCCAAAGAAAAAGCCCCGCATCGCGGGGCTTTTTCTTTGGGGCGCAACCCGGTCAGGAAGCCAGGGCCGCGCGCATCTTCTGCAAAGCCTTGGCCTCGACCTGGCGCACCCGCTCGGCGGAAATGCCATACACGGCGGCCAATTCATGCAGGGTCGCGGGGTTTTCCTCGTTCAGCCAGCGTGATTCGACGATATGCCGGCTGCGCTCATCGAGGCTTTCCAGCGCGCGCGCGAGGCCCACGGTGGCGAGTTTCTCGCGCTCCTTGTTCTCGATGTGCTGGGTCGGCTCGGCGTTCGGCGCCGCCAGGTAAGCGATCGGCGCGAAACTGTCCTCGTCGCTGTCCACAAGCGGTTCCAGCGACACATCCTGACCATACATCCGGGTTTCCATTTCCCGCACATCCGCGTCGCTGACCTTCAGGACACGCGCCATTTCCTCGACGGCGCCGCTGCTGAGGCTGCCGTCACTCTTCTTCATGCTGCGCAGGTTGAAGAACAGCTTGCGCTGCGCCTTGGTGGTCGCCACCTTGAGCAGACGCCAGTTCTTCAGGATGTACTCGTGGATTTCCGCCTTGATCCAATGCACCGCGAACGACACCAGACGCACACCCCGCTCCGGGTCATAACGCTTCACCGCCTTCATCAGGCCGACATTGCCTTCCTGGATCAGGTCGGCGTGAGGCAGGCCGTAACCCAGATAGCCGCGCGCGATGGCAACCACCAATCGCAGATGCGACAACACCAGCGCGCGCGCCGCCTCGACATCCTGTTTTTCGTGGAAACGCACGGCCAGATCATGTTCCTGCTCGGCGGTCAGCAACGGGAAACGGTTCACCGCCTGGATGTAGCTCTCCAGACTGCCTAGCGTGGAAGGGACGGGAAAATCCAGCGTGGTAGCGGTCATCTGCTTGCTCCTGTAACTCGGTTCAGTCGAATTTTAGCACTCGCCCGAGTTGAGTGCTAAAAGCCAAAGGGAGTTCCCGAGTTATTTTATCGGGTTTAGCCGCCCTGCCGTAGCGCCCGACCGACCGCGAAGTAAGCTCCCAACCAGCCGAGCGCCGTCGACAGCAGGAGGAGAAGGCCGCTTTCCGGAAGAGAAAGGCCGGCCAGGTGGAAATGCGAACCGTAGGCGGCGGCAACCTGGGCGACGCTGGCTTCGAGCAGCCGGCCGCCGGCGATCACCAGCGCCCAACCGGCGAGGCCGCCGGCCAGGCCCTGGATGCCTCCGAAATAGAGGAAGGGGCGGCGAATGAAGCGGTCGGTGGCGCCGATCAGGCGGGCGACTTCGATCGCGTCCTCCTGCGCGTAGATTTGCAGGCGGATGGTGTTGGCGGTGATGGCCGCGAGCGCCACGCCGAGGACGACGATCAACATGCCGACCAGATCGCGGCCCAGTTGCATGAGGGCGGCGAGGCGCTTGATCCAGTCCGTATCCACGAGTACCCGCTCGACGTCCGGGTTGTCCTTGATCCGCGCGGCCAGGGATTCCAGGATGGCCGGCGTGGCTTCCCTGGGAGTGACGATCAAGGTGTGCGGCAGCGGATTTTCCGGCAGGCCGGCGGCGACTTCGGCGAGACCGGCGCTTTCCAGCCGCTTGATGCCGTCGCTCTTGCTGACGAAGCGCACCTCGGCGACGTCGTCATGCTTTTTCAGGCTGCCGGCGAGGGCGCGGGCTTTCGCCTCATCCACCTCCTTGAAGAAAGCGGTGACTTCCGCCTGTGGCTTGACGCCGCCGGCCGCGCGTTCCAGGTTGCCGAGCAGCACATAGAGCCCGGCCGGCAGGCTGACCGCCACGCCGATCACCAGAATGGTGAACAGGGTGGCGACCGGCGCGGCGCGGAACTGCTCGGCGGCGATCTTGAGGCTGTGCAGGTGGTGAGCGAGCCAGGCTTTCATGTCAGTTCCGCACGGCCGTTCCGAAGGAATTGACCTCCCCCTCGGGGGGAAACGAGCGTAGCGAGTCAGGGGGTCGTTTCATGACACCTGCTTGCCATAGGCCAGGGTGACCTTGCGGCCACCGTAGCGCCCGATCAGATCCTGATCGTGGGTGGAAATGATGAGGGTGACGCCGACTTCGTTGAAGGCGCGGAACATGTCCATGATGTCGCGCGCGTAGGCGTCGTCCAGATTGGCGGTCGGTTCATCGGCCAGCACCAGGGCGGGGCGGCTGACGATGGCGCGGGCGATGCACAGGCGCTGTTGTTCGCCGCCGGAGAGGGTGATGGGACGCGCGCGCTCCTTGTTGAGCAGCCCCACCTTGTCCAGCGCCGCGCGCACCCGGCGGGCGGCGTCGTTGCCGATCACGCCCTGGATATGCAGGGGCATCAACACGTTGTCGAACACGCTGCGGTCATACAGCAACTTGTGGTCCTGGAAGATCAGGCCAATGTTGCGGCGGAAGAAAGGCAGCGCCGGTCGTTTCATGCGGCCGACATTCTGGCCGTTGACGATGATGTGGCCGCTGGTGGGGCGCTCGATGGCGGCGATGAGCTTGAGCAGGGTGCTCTTGCCGGCGCCGGAATGGCCGGTGAGAAACACCATTTCGCCCTGCTCGATGCCCAGCGAGATGTTGGACAGCGCCTCGTGGCCGCCGGGGTAACGCTTGGTGACTTCGGAGATTTCGATCAACGGCTGCGCGGACATGGCTTAATGTGAACGTCGCGGCAGCGACGCTCGAAGCTCCCCTCTCCCTCCGGGAGAGGGGTTGGGGGTGAGGGAACGGGTATGGCGAGAGAGGTTCATGAGCCTGGTGATGTACTGATCGCCATGCCCGTCAGGCGAACAGCGCGTCCACGAATTCGGCGACGCGGAAGGGTTGCAGGTCTTCCAGGCCCTCGCCGACCCCGATGAAACGCACCGGAACCGGTTGCCGTTTTGCCAGCGCCGCGATGACGCCCCCCTTGGCGGTGCCGTCCAGCTTGGTCATGACCAGGCCGGTGAGGCCCAGCGCCTCATCGAAAGCCTTTACCTGCATCAGCGCGTTCTGGCCGATGTTGGCGTCGAGCACCAGCAGCACTTCATGCGGCGCGTTGATGTCCGCCTTCTGGATCACGCGCTTGACCTTGCGAATCTCTTCCATCAGATGCAACTGCGTCGGCAGGCGCCCGGCGGTATCGGCCAGCACCACGTCGATGCCGCGCGAGCGGGCGGACTGGATGGCATCGTAAATCACGGCGGCGGGGTCGCCGGCCCGCGAGGAAATCACTTCCACGTTGTTGCGCCGGCCCCACTCGGCCAGTTGCTCGCGCGCGGCGGCGCGGAAAGTATCGCCGGCGGCCAGCAGCACGCTCTTGTTCTGAGCCTGGAAACGCCGCGCCAGCTTGCCGATGGTGGTGGTCTTGCCGGCGCCGTTGACTCCGGCCAGCATGATGACGAAGGGCTTGCTGTTGTCGATGTCGAGCGGCTTTTCCAGCGGCGCCAACAAGTCCACCAACTCCGCCTTGAGGGCGTCGCGAAGCTGGCTGGCCTCGGTAAGGCGCTCGCGTTTCACGCGGCCGCGCAACTTGTCGATCAGGTGTTGGGTCGCCTCGACGCCGACATCGGCGGAAAGCAGCACGGTTTCCAGTTCCTCGAACAACGCCTCGTCGATCTTGGCGCCGACGCCGAACAGGCCCGCGACCTGGCTGGTGAAGGTGCTGCGGGTGCGCGCCAGACCGCTCTTGAGCCGCTGCGCCCAGGACGATTTCGCGGTGGCCGCAGATTCACTTGCCGCCTCGGCCACGACTTCGACGGCAACCGGGGCCACCTCCTCGGTTGCGACTTCGGTGGCGGGAACGGGCTGCGTCTTGCGGGATTTTAAGAAACCAAACACGGGGAATGAGCGTCAGAGGCTGCGTTATAAGCCCGGAAATTCTATCATGCGCCCCCTTCCGCCCCGACTTGGCTTGCCTCCCATGAAGAGATTGTTATTGGTTCTCAGCCTTGCCGTCGTCCCAGTCGCCACACCCGCTCACGCGGAGATCGTCGAGCAGACCCTGGACAACGGCATGCGCGTCATCGTCAAGACGGATCGCCGCGCGCCGGTGGCGGTATCGCAGGTCTGGTACCGCGCCGGCAGCATGGACGAGAGCTACGGCACCACCGGTGTCGCGCACGTACTGGAACACATGATGTTCAAGGGTACCAAGGACGTGCCGGCGGGCGAGTTTTCGCGCCGCATCGCCGCCGCCGGCGGGCGCGAGAACGCCTTCACCTCGCGCGACCACACCGCTTATTTCCAGACCCTGCAGAAGGATCGCCTGGAGCTGGCGCTGAAACTGGAAGCCGACCGCATGGCGAATCTGGCGCTCTCCGACGACGAGTTCGCCAAGGAAATCCAGGTAGTCATGGAAGAACGGCGGCTACGTACCGAAGACAATCCGCAGGGGCGCCTTTATGAAGGACTGATGTCCACCGCTTTCCAGTCACATCCATACCGGCATCCGGTGATCGGCTGGATGAACGATCTCAAGAACATGAGCGTGGGCGACGCGCGCAACTGGTATCAGCGCTGGTACGCGCCCAACAACGCCACCCTGGTGGTGGCGGGCGATGTCGATCCAGCCCAGGTCTTCGGCTGGGCCAGGCGGTATTTCGGCCCACTCGCCGCGCATCCCCTGCCGGAACGCAAACCGCAACGCGAGCCGGAGCAGAACGGCGAGAAACAGGTGATCGTGAAAGCCCCGGCCAAGCTGCCGGTGGTGGCGTTGGCCTGGCGCGCGCCGACCCTTGCCGATCCGGAAAATGACCGCGACCCCTATGCTCTGGAAATCCTCGCCGGCGTGCTGGACGGACACGCATCGGCGCGGCTGAACCAGTCCCTGGTGCGGGAAAAACGCCTGGCCACCGAAGCCAGCGCCGGTTATGACCCGGTCGCGCGCGGCCCCGTCCTGTTCATGGTCGACGCCACGCCGGCCGAGGGCCATACGGTGGCGGAAGTCGGAGCGGCGCTGAAACAGGAAATCGCCCGCATCGCGCGCGACGGTGTCGGCGAACAGGAACTCGCCCGGGTCAAGGCGCAGGTACTGGCGAGCCAGGTGTACCAGCAGGATTCCCTGTTTTATCAAGCCATGCTGATCGGCGAGTGGACCACCGCCGGCCTCGACTACCGGGCGCGCGACACCCGATTCCGCAAGTTGAAGGAAGTCACCGCCGAACAGGTGCGCGCCGTGGCAACCCAATATCTGGTGGACGACCACCTGACCGTGGCGCAACTCGACCCACAACCGATGGACAACGTCAAACCCGCCCGCCGGGGCTCTGGAGGTCGCCATGCGAATTGATCGCCTGCTTTGCCTGTGCATCACCCTGTTGCCGGCGCTCCCGGCGCTGGCCGGGCTCGACATCCAGAACTGGAGCACCAGCCAGGGCGCGCGCGTCTATTTCGTGGAAAACCACGAATTGCCCATGCTCGACATCAGCGTCGATTTCGATGCCGGCAGCGCCCGCGACCGCCGCGAGAAATCCGGCCTCGCCAGCCTCACCCGCCAGGTCATGACGATGGGCGCGGGTCATTTCGACGAGCGCGACATCTCGGAAAAGATGGCCGATGTGGGCGCCAACCTGGGGGGGCGCCTGGATGCCGACCGCGCCGGTTTCCAGGTACGCACGCTCTCCGGCAAGGCGGAGCGAGGCCAAGCCGCGGATCTGCTGGCCGCCATCCTGTCCGCGCCACGCTTCGATGCCGGCATCCTGGAGCGGGAGAAGGCGCGTGTCATCGCCGGCTTGCAGGAATCCGCGACGCGCCCCGAATACATCGGCGGCAAAGCCTTCCAGGCCGCGATCTACGGCGACCACCCCTACGCGCTGAACGAAGGCGGCGAGGTGGAGACGGTGGCGAAACTCGGCCGTGACGATCTGGTGGCCTTCCACCGCGCCTATTACCGGGCACACAACCTGGCCATTGCCATGATGGGCGACATCAGCCGCGCGGAAGCGGAAGCCCTGGCGGAGAAACTGGCGGCAGGACTGCCGCCCGGCGCGGCTCCGGCCCCCATTGCGCCGGTCAAGGTCGCGGAACATGGCGAACCACAGGTCATCCCCCACCCCGCCACGCAAAGCCACCTGTTCATGGGCCTGCCCGGCCTGCAACGAGAGGACGCAGATTACTTTCCGTTGTATGTGGGCAACTACGTCCTCGGCGGCGGCGGCTTCGATTCGCGCCTGACCAAAACCATCCGCGACAAGAAGGGGCTGGCCTACAGTGTCTACAGCTATTTCACGCCGATGCGCGAAATGGGGCCTTACCAGATCGGCCTGCAAACCCGGCGCGAGGCTACCCATGACGCGGTGGAATCCGCCCGCGCGGAGGTGGAAAAATTCCTCAAGGAAGGCCCCAGCGAGGCCGAACTGACCCAGGCCAAAAACAATCTGGTCGGCGGCTTTCCCATGCGTATCGACAGCAACAGGAAAATCCTCGAATACCTGGCCGTGATCGGTTTCTACCGTCTGCCGCTGAACTGGCTGGATACCTACACCGCCCGGGTGGAGGCGGTGAGCCGCGACGACATCCTGCGCGCCTTCCGCGCGCGGATCCGGCCGGCGGCGATGAGCACGGTGATCGTGGGTGGGCAAATTGAAGGCCAGGACAAGTAACACGGTTCGCGTCATCGGCGGCAGCCACCGTGGCCGGGTACTGCGCTTTCCCGACGTGCCCGGCTTGCGGCCGACGCCGGATCGGGTGCGCGAAACCCTGTTCAACTGGCTCGGCCAGCGCCTCGGCGGCCTGGTCTGCCTGGATGCCTTCGCCGGCAGCGGGGCTCTGGGCTTCGAAGCGGCTTCGCGCGGCGCCGCGCGCGTGGTGATGCTGGAACACGAACGCCAAGCTCACGAATCCCTGCTGGTGAACGCGCGGGCGCTGGCCCTGTCCGGTGTGGAAGTGCTGCGCCGCGAGGCGAAAAGCTTTTTGGCCAGTCCGGGCGAAGCCTACGACCTGATTTTCCTCGACCCCCCCTTCGCCGACGATTTGTTGCCACCCATCCTCGCGCTCGCGGCGACACGCCTGGCGCCTGACGGTAGAATCTACGCCGAATCGCCCAGGCCCCTGGCGCCTGTAGGCATGACCGTGTTGCGCCAGGGCCGCGCCGGACTGTCCCACTTCTGCTTGCTGGAGCCTGCTTGAACCGTGTAATCGTCTACCCCGGCACCTTCGACCCGGTCACCCGTGGGCACGAAGACCTGGTTCGGCGCGCGCTCAGGCTATGCGACGAAGTGGTGGTGGCGGTGGCGGACAACACGCCGAAGCACCCCTGTTTCAGCGTGGGCGAACGGGTCGAATTGCTGAACCTGGCCCTGGCTGGCCTGCCGGGAGTTCGGGTACAGCCGTTCAGCGGATTGCTGGTCGATTTCGTGCGGGGTGTCGGCGCAAGCCTGGTGTTGCGCGGACTGCGCGCGGTTTCGGATTTCGAATTCGAATTCCAGTTGGCGGGCATGAATCGCCGCCTGGACCCGGAGATGGAAACGGTTTTTTTGACGCCGGCGGAACAGCACATGTTCATTTCCGCCAGCATGGTGCGAGAGATTGCGCGGCTTCACGGCGATGTGAAGCCGTTCGTGCATCCCGAGGTGGCCAAGCGACTGGCCGCCAGATTCAGTCATTGATTTGAGAGAGGAAAAAACATGGCGCTGATGATTACCGACGAATGCATCAATTGCGATGTATGCGAACCGGAGTGCCCAAACGGGGCCATCACACAGGGCGAGGACATCTACATCATCGACCCCAACAAGTGCACCGAGTGCATCGGCCACTTCGACACGCCGCAGTGCCGCGAGGTCTGCCCGGTGGACTGCATCCCGATCAACCCCACCTATGTGGAAGACAAGGATCAGCTTTACGCCAAGTACCAGAAGTTGACCGGCGAGAGCTGAAACGCTCGTCGCCATCGCAAAAAAGCGCGGCCAGGCCGCGCTTTTTCATTTCCGCCGAGATGAAATCACCTTCGCGCCGGCGCCGCCGCTTCTTCCATCTGGAAGCGGTAGACGTCCACGCTGGGCGTGGACTCCAGGCGTTTCTCGACCTTGATGGTGTGCTTGCCCCCCGAGGTGCGCACCTCGGCCAGAACCTCCGGAGCGAACGCGCTGGGCAGGGAGAGCAACATGGGCGCCTGGCGCGTGACCGGATTCGGCAGCAGCAACAATCCGGGCCATTGGCGGCCATTGTCGATACGGCGCAATTGCACGGCATCCGCCTGGGGCGCCAGGAGTTGCACCCCGAAATACACCTCGCCCGCCGCCGGGATGCGGAACCAGCGCACCAGGCCGATGCTCCAGGAACCGTTGCCCTGGCGCAGGCCAACCACGTCCCCGACCCGGATCTGCACGCCGGGACCACTATGGCGCAAGGCCAGGCCGCCCATGCTGTCGTTCACGGTCTTGCAATTCACGCGAACCGAAGGCGCCTCACGGTTGCCACTGCCATAGACGATGGCATCGCTGGCCGCTTGCGGCGAGATGAGCGCATGCACCGACTTGAGGCCGAAGCTCACTTCGAATTCACGCCCGTTCTGATGCCTGCGGCGTTGCGCCATGCGTTGCAGGGAAGCGCCCCAGTTGAGTTTGAGGCGGCGCAGCATGGTGGCATAGGAGGGGTCGCGCGCGGCCTCGGGCAGGCCGAGTTTCTCGATGTCCTCCTGACCACGCAGATGGCTGCTCACCAACGCCAGATGCTTGGCCAGATCGGTCGTGTTGAGCAGCAACTCCCAACGCGGATTCATGGGATGCTGCTCGCGCGCGAGCGGCCGGGGCGGCGTGTCGGTGTTGACTTCGATCAGAAACAGGCCGGCATGGCTCTTGGTGGCTTCATCGGCGGGGAACAGATGCGCCAGATTGGCGTAGCGGGCAATGATGTCCTTGGCCCAGAGCAATTCACTTTGCGGAAAGTGGTAGGGGTCGGCCAGCGCCAGCAGCAGGGTGGCGAGATAGATCTGCTCCAGCGACAGCATGTGCTTGCTGCCCTCCGGAACCACATCCTTGATGCCACCGCGCAAGGCATAACTGTAGGTCTGGTGCAGATCCACCCAGAGCCCGTGCGGGCAGGACTCGTGCGTTTCGTAGCAGACTTCCAGCACCGCCTGCAAGGCCAGGAAGGTGCGTTGCAGATAATGCGGAACCGGATCGCCGCCGAACAAATGAAAGCGCTTGCCCAACCATTCCAGGGTCAGCGTCTTGTAGCAATCGGCGGTTTCCAGCAGGAGGCGCTGCGCCAGTTCCGCGTTGTGGCGCTGCTTGGTGGGCAGCGGCAGGGGAACCGATCCGTATTGTTCGCGCAATGAGCCGGCCACATCCTCCACGACCGGGCCGAGGCGCTCGATCACCTTGGCGCGCACATCGTGGGAGACCTCCGCGCGGTTGAGCGTGGCCAGGTAATCGGCCAACTCCTCCGCCGCCTCGGAGGGGTTGGAAAGGGGCAGGCGCAAGAGCCAAGCGTCAACTTGCTTGGGCTTTGTCTCCAAGCTTATAGTGCGCGCCGGCTCGCGAGCGGGCAGGACGTATCTGGGTTGCATGTGTTCCCGTTACTCCTACGAGGGATTCGACGCTTCCACTCAGCGCGTCGGATCGTGGCATTCTACCTTCCGATATTTCCCCCGGAACGGCATTTTCCCCCCTGTATCCCGGAGTATTGGTGATGGATCTGATCGAAAAAATTTTTGAAGGCCTCCTCTGGCGTAGTCGTTATGTGGTGATCTTCGCGGTGGTGGCGAGCATGGCGGCGGCCATCGCCATCTTCTACATGGCCACCGTGGACGTGGTCTATCTGGTCTCCCACATCCTGCACTACGCCGACTCCTCGCTGGCCGCCGAGGCGCGCAAGGCCCTGCACGACGAGACCATCACCCATGTCGTGGAAGTGGTGGATGGCTACCTGCTGGGCACGGTGATGCTGATTTTCGGCCTGGGCATGTATGAACTGTTCATCAGCGACATCGACGAAGCGCAGAACAGCAAGGCCTCCAGCGCCATCCTGGTCATCCACAGCCTGGACGACCTGAAACAGCGTCTGGCCAAGGTAATCATCATGATCATGATCGTCACCATCTTCGAACTGGCTTTGAAGCTGAATGTGGGCGGCGCCCTCGATCTGCTCTATCTGGCCGGCGCCGTCGCGCTCATCGGCCTGGCGCTGTACCTGACGCATGCCGCCGACGGGCATGGCGCGCCACACGCCGGGCACGAGTCCGGGAAGCCCCACTGAACCTCCCCGGAACCGTCCGGTCTCACCCATTTTTCCTGGACCTGACCATGATCTCGCGTCTTTCCGTGTTTCTGTTTCTCCTCGCCGGCGCGCTCAACGCCCATGCCTTCACCTACACCGACACCAAGGGCAAGACGCAAAGCCTGGAGCAGTACAAGGGAAAATGGGTGCTGGTGAACTTCTGGGCCACCTGGTGCCCGCCCTGCCTGGAGGAAATCCCCGACCTGGTCGCCCTGCACGAGAACAAGAAGAACAACCTGGTGGTGATCGGCGTGGCGATGGATTACCGCGACCCCAAGGAGGTTCTGCGATTCTCCGACCAGATGATGATTTCCTACCCGATGGTGTTGGGCGACCCCAAGCTCGCCGCCCAGGTCGGCGCCATTCCCGGCCTGCCCACCACCTACCTGTTCAACCCGCAGGGCAAGCAGGTGGCCTACAACGTCGGCGCCGTCACCCGCGACGCCATCGAGCGCTACATCCGCAACAAGAAATAAGGAGGCCACCATGCGCTGGTTCATCCTCACCCTCTCGCTCGTTTGCGCGCTGCCGAGTCTGCCCGCCCTGGCCGAAGCGCGCGACCCGCACAGCCATTTCTTCATGTCCAGGATGGGCGATTTCAAGGACGAACTCGCCACCGCCAGAAAGGAAGGCAAGGACGGCGTGCTAATCATGTTTGAAATGGAAGAATGCCCGTTCTGCGCGCGCATGAAGGGCACGGTGCTCAACCAGTCCGAAGTGCAGGACTGGTACCGCAAACACTTCCTCATCTACACGGTAGACGTGAAAGGCGGCACCGAGATGACCGACTTCCAGGGCAACCCCACCACCGAAAAGGCCTTCGCGCTGGCCAACCGCGCGCGCGCCACCCCCACCTTCCTGTTCTTCGACCTGGAAGGTCTCCCCATCGCCCGCTTCACCGGCGCCACCCAGACCCCCGAGGAATTCATGCTGCTCGGCCGTTACGTGGTGGAAGGCGCCTACAAGACCCAGCCGTTCAACGTCTACAAGAAGGCCGCCAAGCCATGAAACGCTGGCTGCCGATCCTGGCGCTCGCCGCCAGTGGCGCCCTGGCCGCCGAACCCGCGCCGACGCTCACCCTGGAAGCCGTGCTGGCCCAGACCGAAGCGGCGCACCCCGACCTCGACCTCGCCCGCGCGCGACAGGCCGCCGCGCGAGCCGAGAAACAACTCGCCGAAAGCCTGAGTGACTTCCGCGTCAGCCTGGAAGGCGCGCTGCGCACCGGGCGCAACCAGTATTACCACGACCGTTTCCACCCCGACCATCAGGCCCGCCTCAACGCCCGCAAGACGCTGTTCGATGCCGGCCGCGAGGACAGCGGGCTGGCCGCCGCGCGTGACGAAAGCGCCGCGCGTGATCTGCAATGGCTCGACGCTCGCGACCAGCGCCGCCTCACCCTGATGGCGCGCTTCTTCGACGCGCTCCTGGCCGACATGCAATACGCCGCCGACACCGAATTCATGGCGACCGCCTACGTCTCCTGGGACAACGCCCGTGACCGCCAGGCCCTGGGCCAGATGGCGCAATGGGAACTGGCCGAACTGGAAGCGCGCTATCTCGACAGCCGCGCCCGGCGCAACGACGTCCTGCGTAAATTGCGTGACAAACGCATGCAACTCGCGGCGGCCCTCAACCGGGTTCAAACCGTCTCGGAAGACCTGGCCGACCCCAGACTCGCCGGCAACGATCGCCCGCTGCCGGAACTGGCGCCGCTGCTCGACGCCATGCTCGCGCACAACCCGCGCCTCCTGGCCCAGAAGCAATTGCTGACCGCCGCGCAAAGCCGCATCGAGGGCGTGCGCGCCGACAATCGCCCCAGCGTCGAATTCGAGGCCGAGGCCGCCGCCTGGAGCCGCGAATCCAGCACCCGCGACGACCTCCGCGCCGGCCTCAACTTCGTCTGGCCCCTATGGCAGGGGGGGCGCGTCGATGCCCGCATGGCGCGCGAGCAGGCCACCTTCATGGAACGCCAGGCGCAACACGACAAACTGCAACAGGAACTGCGTCTGGCCCTGGCCGACACCTGGGAAGAAATCCAGTTTCTGCGGGAATCCGAACGCCGTAGCGGCGAAGCCAACGCGCTCTATCGCGATCTCGCCCTGGAAAAGGCACGCGCCGAATATGAACTGGAACTGAAGACCAACCTGGGCAACAGCATGGCCGAAACCCAATCCGCCCGCCTGCGCAAACGCGCCGTCGAATACCGCCTCGCGCTCGCGCTGGCGCGCCTGGAAGCCCTGCTGGGCACGCCGCTGGAAACCGTGAAAGTGGAGAACCCGAAATGATGCCGAATCCCGCAATCGACCGCGTCGTGGGAGCGGGCTGGCCCGCGCTGGTGTTTGCCCTGATCGCCGGCAATGCCCCTGCCGCAGAGCTTGCCGCCAGCCTCGACTGGTCCGGCCGCGTCAGCCTCACCCTGCCGGTGGCCGGTGTGCTCGAACAGGTCAACGTCCAGGCCGGCCAGACCGTGAAAAAGGACGAACTGCTCGCCGCCCTCAATCCCACGCTGTACAAGGCCGGCGTGGTGGAGGCCCGCGCCGACCTCGACCGCCTCACCCAGGAAGAAGCCGACGCCACCCGCGACCTCGACCGGGTCAAGGAGCTGTACGCGCGCACCGTCTCCTCCACCACCGAACTCGACGCCGCCAAACTGCGCCATGCCCGCGCCCAGGCCGGACTGGCCGCCGCCCAGGCGCGCGTGGAAAAAGCGCGCCGCCTGCTCGCCGAATCGGAACTGCGCGCGCCCTTCGACGCCATCATCCTGGCGCGCCACGGCGAACCCGGCCTGGTCATCACCATTCCTTGCCAACCCGCCGCCGTGGTCAGCATCGCCCGCGCCGACGAATGGCTCGCCCGCGCGCCGGTGGACGCCGCCCAGGCCACCAACCTGCGCCTCGGCGAGGAAGCCGGCGTGCAAATCGCCGGCCAGACCGTGAAAGGCCGCATCCGCGCCCTCACCGCGCAACCGGAAGGCCGCGTCCTCCTCGAAGTCGCCCTGCCCCGCGCCGCCGGCACCTGGGCCGGCCAGGCGGCAAGCATTCGCTTGCCGTAACCATCCCCCCGCATTGTCGAAGGGGGGCTGGAAGGCGCTTCACGCAATAGCCATCGGGAGAGGGGTTTCTGGACAACCCGGATTGAACCTGTGGCGCGGCGGACGTGCGCTCGAACCTGGAAGTCGCGACCAAGCCGAGGCGCCCCGGATTACGCCGGGCGACTCGCCTTGCCCGCCCGATACGCCGCCAGCAAGGCCGCCTTGAGGTCTGAACGGCCGTCCAGATCGCGCACCCCCATCCTCTCCTCCGCGATCACCCGGATGGCTTGCAAATCCAGTTCCTCGCGCCAGTCCCGCTCGAACCGCGGCCAGTCGAAGCCACCGTCCCGGCAACTTTGCGCCGCTACCCCGGTGGGATCGGAGAACACGATCTCGTGCGACTCCAGCACCTCATAAAGATAGGAATAGGGATCGATCCCGCGCGTCCTCGCCAGGAGCAGATGGAAATTCGGCTCCTCCCCAATCTCCCCGACACAGCGATCCAGGTCGAGGATGGTATCGAGTTCGTAATTCTCGGCCTTGAAGGAGAAGGCCAGGCGGGCGCGGATGGTGTTGCTGCTCATGTCGATCACCAGCAAAAGGCGGGACGCGATTATCCCAGAGCTTCCCGTGTCGCCGGCAACCCGAAACCTGGCTGGAAGCCGGCGCTACCAGTCCGATAGTCAGGCGCCGACCTTGCCCGGAAAGAACGATCGTTCTATTCTGCGCAACCCGAACGTTCGTTCTTTTTCATGCCCCTGCGCGCCCTTCTCCTCGACTTCAATTCCTACTTCGCCTCGGTGGAGCAGCATCTGCGGCCGGAACTGCGCGGGCGGCCGCTCGGTGTTCTGCCGGTCATGGCCGAGACCAGTTGCTGCATCGCCGCCAGCCGCGAGGCCAAGCGCTTCGGGGTGAAGACCGGCACCGGCGTCATGGACGCCCGCCGCCTCTGCCCGGAAATCACCTTCGTACAGGCGCGGCCACGCGTCTACGTGGAAATGCACCACCGCCTGATGGATGTCGTCGATACCGTCATCGCCGTCAGCGAGGTGCTGTCCATCGACGAGGTGGCCTGCGATCTCACCGGCTCCTGGCAACAGGAAAGCGTGATCCTCGGCCTCGCCCGCGAAGTCAAAGACAAGCTGCGCGACCACATGAGCGAAGTGCTCACCTGCTCCATCGGCGTCGGCCCCAACCGTTTCCTGGCCAAGACCGCCTCAAACATGCAAAAGCCGGACGGGCTCGTCGTCATCAAGCCGGAAGACCTGCCGGACTGTCTGTTCCACCTCAAGCTGCAAGACCTCAACGGCATCGCCCACGCCATGCTGGAGCGTCTGGAACGGCACGGCATCCGCACTGTGGAAGCGCTGTGCCGCGCCGACCGCGCGCACCTGCGCCGGGTCTGGGGCGGGGTCGCGGGCGAACGCATGTACGACCGCCTGCGCGGCGAGGAGGTGGTTCTACCTCCGTCAAAACGCTCCAGCCTGGGCCATTCCCACGTCCTGCCGCCCAATCTGCGCCATGACGCGGGCGCCTTTGCGGTGCTCTCCAAGCTGACCCAGAAAGCCGCGCTGCGCCTGCGCGCCGAGGGCTATCTGGCCGGGCGCATGGGGGTTCGCGTGAGCTACCGCCGCCATGTGGAATGGGGCGTGGAAACCCGCTTCGCGCCGATGCGGGACACCCTCGCCTGCCTGCGACTGCTCGCGGCTCTCTGGGCGGAACGGCCGCGCCGACGCGAGCCGATCAAGGTGGGCATGGTGTTCAGCGACCTCGTCCCGAACGACAAGGCCAGCCTGCCGCTGTTCCCGGACGGCAGCCGCAGCCCCGGACTGGACACCGCGCTGGATCGCGTGCGCCTGAAATTCGGCGCGGAGGCGCTCTATTTCGGCGGCGCCTTCATCGCCCAGGAACAAGCCCCCATGCGCATCTCCTTCACCCACATCCCGGACCTGAAACTGGAGGCGGACGGCTTGGCGGGGGGCTTGGGCGAGCGGGCGTTGCTGGAGGTGTAATGGAAAGACGCCGGCGGGGAGCCGGCGCTACAACCCGCCCTGCTTCGGCAACGACCGCACGGTGTAGCGTAGCCGCGTCGGCCCGTTGCTCTCGTCGGCCGCGCGCTCGATCCAGGCCAGGTGCAGATTGCCGGCTTCGTCGAGGGCGATGGCCGGATCGGTCTGGCGGGCCGGGCCGGAGGTTTCCGGGAAAGTGAAGTTCTCGCCATATCCGTTCGGGGTCAAACGGGTGAGCCAGATGTCGGAACTGCCGTCGCGGTCGTCGTCCCAGGCGATGACCAGATCGCCGCGCCGATTGCCGGCCGCCGCCACATGCCATTGGGCGATGGCATCGCCGAAACTGTCCTGCGCCTTCTTGTCCCTGGCAAAGCCGGCGCCCTCGCTCAAGGCGGCATAGACGTCGTAACCGGAAAGAAAGTCGCGTTTATCCAGCCAGGCGGCGGCGAAGCGCGCGCCGAACACGGCCACGGCCGGGCGCATGGCGCCGGTGCCGCGTCCCAGATCGTTTTGCGCCTTGCCGGTGGGATTGCCGCTCACCCGCAGCGGCGCGCTCCAGGCCTGGCCGTCGCCGGCGCGGCTGGCGTAGATGACGGTGTGGCCGTGGCGGCGGTCTTCCCAGGCCAGCAGCAGGCCGTGCTCGCCGGCCGCCAGCGCGGGGAAACTCTGGTCGTCGGCGGGCGGCGCCGCGTCGGCGGCTTGCGGCGTGCCGGCGCGCACCCGCATACCCGTGACGCGCAAAGGCGCGCGCCACACCCTTTGCCAGCGCCCCGCCGGGGCATTCCAGGCGATCTCGGCGGTGTGCGCGGGATGCGCGGCCACGCTGGCATGTGAACCGGCTCCCAGATGGACGCTCCCGGCGGGGCCGGTGGCGTCGGCGATGGCCGCGTTGATGCCGGCCTCATCCTCCCAGGCAAGCAGAAAACGCTCGCCATCCAGCGCGGCGACCACCGGATCGAAGCATTCGCCTCTGCCCAGCGGATATTCGCGGAACGCCGTGTCGGCCTTCGCCTTGAGGCCCAGGTAGCAACGCGGCGCGCCGCCACGGCTGTCTTCCCAGACCAGGGCCACCTGGCCACCGGCCAGTGCCAGGCTCTGCCGCCCGGAGGCATCGAGATGGTGATAGGCGCCCGCCGGGGCGACGTCGAGGGGTTCGGCGCCGGCGGCGGCCGAGCCCATCGCCAGCGACAGGAGAATCCACGCCCTCATGGCTTGCCCCCGAGGAACTCCGGCAATGTCCGCGTCCGGTAATGGCCGCCGCGCACATAACGGTCGTAGTCCTTGAAATCGTCCACCGTCTTGAAGCCGGGAATTTTTGCGATCACCTTGCCCTCCGGGGTCATGAACACGAACAACGGCGTGGCGAAGGCGCCCAGGCGAGCGCCCAGCTCGCCTTCCGTCAAGCGCTCGCCGCTGGGCAGACGAAGGCGTTTGCCACCCTCGGCATCGACATAGATCAGCACATAGTTTTCCGAAAAAAGTTGTTTCAGGCCGGGATCGGAAAAGGTCTTGCGGTTGACATGGTCGCACCAGGCGCAACCATAGCGGCCGAAGTAGAGCAGGATCGGCCTGGCCTCCCGCTGCGCCAGCCGCATGCCGGCATCGTGATCGACGAAGGGATAGCCCGGTGGCGGATCGGCCAGGGCGGCGGTAGCCGAGGCGAGCAGGATGGCGGCCAATATCGTGCGGGGATGCATGGAGGTCTCCGGGGATGGCGGTGAATATATTGTGCCCACTCGCCTCCCGCTTGGGCATAGGACGAATGGCCGCGAAGCGGTTCGGCCGTTCAGAAAGCGGCATCGCGGCGCTGGGCTACAATGGCCCGGTTTACGGTATCGGGCCAGCCGCCATGCGCATCTCCCTATCTCTCCTCCTCGCCGTCCTGCTCCTCACGGGCTGCGCCAATCAGGGCATCAAACGCAAGGACGGCAGCAACAGCGCGCGTGAGTTTTCCGTGTCCAACCTGGCCAAGAGCGATGTCGATATCACCTGCGAAATGGCCCAGCGCGAGACGCTCAAGAGCCTCAAGCTGCTCACCGAAAAACTCTACAAGCGCAACCCGCAGGAATACCGCAAGGGCGGCCACGAATCGGTTGACGCGGCTACCGCGCGACTGTTCGACGAATTGCCGAAGTGGCCGGAATCGCACCTGGCCAGGCTCAACTGGGAAGAGAGTTTCAAACTCACCTTCCTGGAGGGCTACAGTGGCGACCGGGTTTATGCCTTCATGAGCGCCCTGACCAGCATGGTGATGGCCTCGTACAACCACAAGAGCCAGTTCTTCATCACCGACGAACTCTCCGCCCAGAAGCTCTACAACAGCGCGCGCAACATCGAGATCGCGGTGTGGAAACTGTCCAGCGCCAAGCTGCCGTCCGGGGCCCGGTATCTGGTCACCAACACATTGGAAGGCGATGTGGCCAACCTCAGCTTCGAGCGCGAGTTCGGCAAACTGATCGCCGATCAGGATCTGCTCGCCCTGCTCATCGAGGATCGCGGCAACCGCGCCATCACCCGCACCATCCAGGGCGTGGCTTCCTTCGTCTTCCTGCCCATCTGAACGGTGCGCCGGCCAAGCACAGGAGCCCATCATGGCGATGGATGCAGCCCTCGGTGGATTTCGACAACCAGTTCGTCGGCGGCGAGGGGCTGTTCCTCGCGCGACTCACCGGACCCGGCAAGGTCTGGCTGCAATCGCTGCCTTTCTCGCGCCTGGCCAACCGCGTCCTCGCCGCCGCCCCGCAAGCCGGCAAGAAACAGGTCGGCGAAGGCGGACTGCTGGGCGGCTTTCTCAACGGTGACAAGCCTTGATGCCGGCACCCCGTAGGAGCGGGCTTGCCCGCGATGCAACGGTGAATTCGCGGGCAAGCCCGCTCCTACGATGAAGGCCATCGGCCGTCACACCCCGGTCACATCGACGGCTTACGCTGCCGGGCTTTTCCCCACAGGAACATGACGATGGATCTGATTCTCTGGCGCCATGCCGACGCCCAGGAGGGCGAGCGGGATATGGCTCGCCCCCTCACCAACAAGGGGCGCAAGCAGGCCGAACGCATGGCGGCCTGGCTGAATGCTCATCTACCCAAGAACACGCGGATTCTGGCAAGCCCGGCGCGACGCACGCGCGAAACCGCCGACGCCCTGGGGCGGAACTACAAGGTGGAAGCGAACCTGGCACCGGGCGCCGAAGCCGCACATCTGCTGGCGGCGGCCGGCTGGCCCGACGCGGCCGGCGCCGTGCTGCTGGTCGGGCATCAGCCTACCTTGGGAGAAGTGGCGGGCCTGCTGCTGTGCGGCGAAGTCCGTGGCCTGAGCCTCAAGAAAGGCGGGGTGGTCTGGCTGACCAACCGTGTGCGCGGCGCTGCCCCGCAAACCGTCATCAAGGCGGCGATGACGGCGGAGATGCTGTAGGGATTTCGGATTTCGGATTTCGGATATTTCTCGCGCGGCTGGCCGCGCCTGTTCAGCCACATCCGAAATCCGACATCCGAAATCAATCGATCCCCAACTGCTCCACCCAGGCCAGTGCCTGCATATGCGCCTCGTTGACCCGACCGCTGCTGAACATGAGAGAGGTGCTCAATTCTTCCAGGCGTTCCAGTTCGCCGCTTTCCATCGCCTCGGCCAACGCCAGGAAGGGGCCGTAAAGACCCTGGCGGTGCAGCAACGCGTCGGCGAAGGATTCCGGGAGGACGACGCGCTCCAGCAATTGTTCCATGCTGATTTCCAGCAGCGCGGGCAGCAGGGAGAAGACGCCGACGATGAACAGGTTGTCCTGCTCATTGCGCGCCAGATTCTGCTTTCCGAGCAGCTCGCACAGGCGCCCGCGCGTGATGGCGGTGCGCGCCAGGGTGGGCGCGGTGGGGCCGGTGCCGGCCGTGACCAGGAGCAGACTGAGCCAGCGGTACAGCGGCTGCATGCCGAGAATGCTGACCGCGTGGCGAATCGACTGCACTTCGCAGGACAGGCCGAAACCGGCCGAGTTGATGTAGCGCAGCAGCTTGAAGGTGAGCGCGACATCCTTCTTGAACAGGTTTTCCAGGTCTTTGACGTCGGCTTCCTGGCGCACCTTCTCCATGAGTTGCAGGACGGTGGCGTGGGTGGGGTTGATGACGCGGGTGACGATGTTTTCCGGGCGCGCGAAGTAATAGCCCTGGAAGAAGTCGAAGCCGAGTGAGCGGCAGTGGCGGAACTGTTCCGGGGTTTCCACCTTTTCCGCCACCAGCTTGACCGGGTACGCGCGCAGGGCATGCACCATCCGCGTCAGTTCCTCCGGCGTGTGCGCCAGCACGTCAAGCTTGACGTACTCGGCGAACGGCAACAGCGGCTCGGATTCCGGCAGATAGTTGAAGTCATCCAGCGCGAAGCGGTAGCCGGCGTCCTGGAGTTCGCGCAGGCGCGCCAGCACTTCGGGCGTGATCCGCACCGTCTCCAGTACCTCGATCACCACGTTTTCCTTGGGCAGCAGGGTGGAGAAACTGCTCATCAGCATGGAGGCTTCCATGTTGACGAAGGCCAGCTTGCCCTTGAGCAGCCATTCCGTGCCCATGTTGCACAGGGTATTGGAGATGACCGTGATGCCGGCATCCACATCCGTGTCGATGTGCGCGCTCTGCGCGTGGGCCGAGTGGCGGAACAGCAGTTCGTAGGCGATCAGGCGATGTTCGGCATCGACAATGGGTTGCCGGGCGATATAGGCGTTGCTGCTCATGGGGAGTTACCCGAAATGTGGCGCGTTCACGCCTGCGAGAACAGGCTCATGGGGGTGTCGGCCTGCACGTTGGAGAGCAGTTCCTCCATATCCAGCACCAGCACGATGGAGCCGTCACCGGACAGGGTGGCACCGGCAATGCCGCGCGGCTTGATGTCGGACAACGGCTTGATGACCACGTCGTCGCGTCCGACGAAGCCATCCACCGCCAGGATGAAGGTGGTGTCGGCGGCGTGCATGAGCACGCCGAAGGCGGGGGAGCGCTGCGATTCCCAGCCGATCATCCGGGCCAGGCTGCGGACGGGCAGGACTTCGTCGCGCACCACCATGGTCGCGCGTCCGGAAACACGCTGCACTTCCTTCGGTTTCATCGGAATGATCTCGCGCACCATCGACAGCGGCACCGCGAACGACTGGTTGTTCAGGCGCACCACCAGCACCGGCAGGATCGCCAGCGTCAACGGCAGGGAGATGGTGAAGGTGGAACCCTGCCCCGGCACGGAAACCACGTCGATCTTGCCATTGAGCTTGTTGATATTGGTCTTCACCACATCCATGCCGACGCCGCGCCCGGACACGCTGGAGATTTCCTCCTTGGTGGAGAAGCCGGGCAGGAACACCAGATGCAGGCTTTGCCGATCATCCAGGCCGTTGGCGGTCTCGGCGTCGATCACGCCCTTTTCCACCGCCTTGCGCCGGATCACGTCCGGACGCATGCCTTTGCCGTCGTCGGAAATCTCGATATAGATGTGGTCGCCCATCTGGCTGGCAGAGAGGGTGACGATGGCCTTGGGCGGCTTGTGCGAAGCCGCGCGCTCTTCCGCGCTCTCGACGCCGTGATCCACGGCGTTGCGCACCAGATGAACCAGGGGATCGTTGAGATCCTCGATCATGGTCTTGTCCAGTTCGGTTTCCTCGCCGGACAACACCAGTTCGACATCCTTGCCCAGTTGCCGTGCCAGATCGCGCGCCAGGCGCGGGTATTTCTGGAACAGGCGGCCGATGGGCTGCATGCGCGTCTTCATGACCGCGTTCTGCAGATCGGACACCAGCAGATCGAGCTGGCTGACGGCGATATCCAGCGCCTTCAGCGTCTCCTGGTCGACATTGCCATGCAGAATCTGCGATTTCAGATTGGCGATGCGGTTCTTGGTCAGGCCGATCTCGCCGGAAAGGTTGAGCACCTGATCCAGGCGCACCGTGTCGATGCGGATGGTGGTTTCCTTCTGCAGGTTCTGCGGCGGCGCCGCGTTGCCGGAGCGCGAGGGCGTGGGTAGATCCTGTGCCGGCGCCGGGCGCGGTTCAACCACGGCGGCGGGGCGCGCCACCACGGGCGCCGGAGCGGGCGTGGCGGCGGCCGGCTGGGGAATGGGGGCGCCGGTCAGAACCGCGTGCAGTACCTCCCAATTGATGTCCTCCACTGCGGCGGCGGCCACGGGTTCCGGGGCGGGCGCGACGACACGCGCGGCGGGAGCGGCGGCCGGCTGCCCATGCAGCGCCGCCTCCAGACGCGCGATCAAGCCGGGATCGGCGGCTTTCGGCTGCGTCCCCTGTGAGAGATCACCGAACATGTCGCGCACGCTGCCGGTGGCGGCCATGATGATGTCCATCAACTCCGGGGAGAGCGTGAGTTCGAGGTTGCGCAGCTTGTCGAACAGGTTTTCCGTGCGATGGCACAGCGCCACCAGGTTTTCGGCATTGAGGAAACCGGCGCCGCCCTTGATGGTGTGGAAACCCCGGAAGATGTCGTTGAGCAACGCCTTGTCGTCCGGCCGTTTCTCCAGTTCCACCAGTTTGTTGTCCACCTGGGACAGCAGTTCCCCGGCCTCCATGAGGAAGTCCTGCAGCAGTTCTTCCATTCCGGCGAAGTCACTCATGTTTTTCTCCTTTGGAGAGGGTGAGGCGCAAAACCGACCCCCGCCTCACGCTCAAAATCCCAGACTTTCCAGCAGGTCATCCACCTGCTCCTGGCTGGTCACCACATCGTTGCGGCCGCTGGCATTGATTACCGGGCCGTTGAGCAGGCCGGGATCGACCGACTGGCGCACCCCTTCCGGGGTGGTCTCGATCAGCAGCGAGAGCAACTGGGTTTCCAGGTTCTGCGCCGCTTCCAGGATGCGTTTGATGACCTGGCCGGTGAGATCCTGGAAGTCCTGCGCCATGATGATTTCCATCAGTTGCGCGTTGGTGGCTTCCGTTCGCGCGGGCGCCTCCTTCAGGTAGGCGCGGGTGTCGCGCACCAGCGCCTTGAATTCCTCCACGCCCAGTTGCTTGTCGAACAGGCGATCCCACTTGCCGGACAGGTCGCGCGCGCCGCCGCCCAGTTTTTCCTGGATCGGCTGCGCGATCTCGGCGGCATTCAAGGTGCGTTCCGCCGCCTGCGCGGTCATCGCGGCGATGTAGTTGAGGCGGTCGCGGTTGTTCGGCATTTCCTGCGCCATCCGGCCCAGCGCCTTGTCGTAGCCCAGCTCGCGCAGCAGGTTGTGGAGGCCGCGAGTCATCTGGCCCAACTGCGAGAACACATGCTCGGGACAGGCTCCCTCTTCGTCCGCGCCGCCCTCGCGCGATACCGCCTGGGCAATGCTGTCGAACAGGCTTTCCAGTTCCGGCGTATCCGCAACCTCGGCCTTGGCTTGCGGTTTGGCGGGTTCCGGCGCGATCTCGTTCGCAAAGCTGTCGAACAGGGCTTCCAGTTCCGGGGAGTCGTCGCTCATCGTGGTTCCTCTCGTTGTCCGTGGCCCGGATTACATGCCGTATTTTTCAAAAATCTTGCCCATCTTCTCTTCCAGCGTACCGGCGGTGAAGGGCTTGACGATGTAGCCGGAGGCGCCGCTCTGGGCAGCCTCGATGATGTTTTCCTTCTTCGCCTCGGCGGTAATCATGAGCACCGGCAGGTGCTTCAGCGTGGCGTCGGCGCGGATGGCCTTGAGCAGTTCGATTCCGGTCATGTTGGGCATGTTCCAGTCGGTGACGACGAACTGGAAGTTGCTCCCCTTGAGCTTCTGCAACGCCGCCACGCCGTCCTCGGCCTCGTCCACATTGGTGTACCCCAGTTCCTTCAACAGATTGCGCACGATGCGGCGCATGGTGGAAAAGTCGTCCACCACCAGAAATTTGAGATTCTTGTCGGCCATGTGTTGTCCTCTTTATCGGGTAACCGGCGAATTCTAACGTTTCAAAAAAGCCGTCAAGGTTTCCGCCAGCACCGCCGGATCGAACTTGGCCACATAGGCATCCACCCCGACGCGCTGCCCCATGGTGCGGTTGGCGTCCGACGAAAGCGAAGAGTGCATGACCACGGGAATGCCCGCGAAGCGGTTGTCCGACTTGATATTGCGGGTGAGCACATAACCGTCCATCTCCGGCATTTCCGCGTCCACCAGGATGAGTTGAACCTGATTCTTCATGGCGCCGTGCTCGGCGGCGGCGCGCTTGGCCATGTTGACCAGTTTGTCCCAGGCTTCCAGACCGTCGTTGGCCTGGATGTATTTCACGCCGATCTTGTCCAGCACCGAGACGATTTCCTTGCGCGCAACGGCGGAATCGTCGGCGAAGAACACCGTCATCTCGCCCTGGGATTCCACGCGCGGCAGGGTCGGAACCGGCTTCTCGCCCAGCACTTCCACCAGCACCCGTTCCACGTCGAGGATGGAAACCAGGCGGCCATCATCCAGTTCGGTGATGGCGGTAATCATGCCATCCTGGCCGGCCAGCATGTTTTCCGGCGGCTTCACCTTGTCCCAATCCACCCGGATGATGCGATCCACGCTCTCCACCAGGAAGCCCTGGGTGTGGCGCGAGAATTCGGTGACGATCATGGTTTCACCGATACCCTGGGGCGCGCCTTCCAGCTTGATGAAGCTGGCCAGGGTAATCACCGGGATGATGCTGCCGCGCAGGGAGATGACCCCTTCCACGCCGGCCGGCATGTTGGGCGTGAGGGTGATGGGCGGTGTCGGCGACACCTCGCGCACCTTGAACACGTTGATGCCGAAGGTCTCATGCGTGCCCAGGGAGAACAGCAGCAACTCCATCTTGTTGGAGCCCGCGAGCTTGGTGCGGGCGTCGATGGAATCCAGCAGTTTGGTCGGTTCCAGCGGATTCATGAAATCATTCCCCGGTTATTTGATCAGTCGGCCCAGCACCTCGGCCAGACGGTGCGGCTCGAACTTGGGCACATATTCATCCACGCCCACCGAAATGCCCAGTTGGCGATTGGCTTCGGAAGACAGCGAGGAATGCATCAACACCGGAATGCCGGAGAAACGCGGATCCGATTTGATGCTCTTGGTCAACACATAGCCGTCCATTTCCGGCATTTCCACGTCGGTCAGCACGATCTGGATGAAATCGGATACCGGCCGCCCCGCCATTTCCGCCTGCGCGGCGATGCGGCGCAACTCCTCCCAGGCCTGGCGGCCGTTGATGGTACTGATCCCTTTCAGGCCCAGCACCTCCAGCGTGCGCTCGATCTGCTTCCTCGCCACCGAGGAGTCGTCGGCGAAGAACACCGTGCGATTGGGCTTGTCGATGGGGGAGAGATTGGCGAACAGGTGGCTGTCGTCGATCTGAGTGGTGTCGGCGAGGATTTTTTCCACGTCCAGCATCATCACCAGGCGGTTGTCCTTGAGTTCGGTCACCGCGGTCACCAGCCCCCCCATCTGCGCGGTGAGCATGGATGGCGGCACTTTCATCTCGGACCAGTCGAGGCGCAGGATGGTATCCACCTCGCCGACCAGGAAACCCTGGGTATGGCCGTTGTATTCGGTGACGATCATGATCGCCGGCGGCGCCTCGGTGGAGATGCCGATGTATCTCGCGAGATCCACCACCGGCACCAGCACGCCGCGCAGCGAGACCATGCCCTCCACCGCCGCAGGCATGTCCGGTGCCCGCGTGATCGCCGGGATGCGCATCACCTCGCGCACCTTGAACACGTTGATGCCGAAGGTTTCCTTGCGCCTGGTGTTCATATCCGTACCCAGGGTGAACAGCAGAATCTCCAGCTTGTTCGCCCCCGCCAGCTTGGTGCGAGCGTCGATGCGTCTCAACAATTCCGACATGGCAACCTCATCGTTTATCCCTCCAGCCCCCACGGGCTGAAAGGTTTCGCGCTGGGTATCGGCAGAGGGCGAAAAAACTTTAACCGGATTGCCCATTCGCCGCGCGACCAGACATGGCCGCTTGTCGCGCCACTGGGCCATCCGGACATCGAACCGGTAAGCGTCGTGAATTACACTGCGCCGAGTCCACCGCGTGAGCCCCCATGAGCGACTTCACCCACCCAGCCCGCGACACCCTGTTCAGCGCCCTGCTCGACGCCGCCGCGCGCCACGGCCGCCGCGCGCCGGGGCAGTGGGAAGACATGAAGCCGGGCGCCTATTCCTACGGCGAGATCATCAAGATGGCCCTCGCCCTCGGCCGCCTGGGCGGCAAGGTGACCGCGCCGGGTGAACATGTCGGCGTCCTGATGCCCAACATGGCCGCCTCGGTGGCGCTGCTGATCGGCCTGTCCGCCTTCCACCGCATCCCCTGCATGCTCAATTACACCGCCGGCGCGGAAGGCATGCGGGACGCCTGCCGCGCGGCGGGCATCCATACCGTCATCACCTCGCGGCGGTTTCTCGACAAGGCCGGACTGGTGGAACAGGCGGCGGCCCTGCGCAACGTGCGCCTGCTCTACCTGGAAGACCTGCGCAAACAGTTCACCCTGGCCGACAAACTCTGGCTGATCGCCTGGGCATTGCCTTTCCCGCGCCTGGCCGTGCCGCGCGGCGACCCGGAAGCGCCCGCCGTGGTGTTGTTCACCTCCGGCTCGGAAGGCAAGCCCAAGGGGGTGGTGCTGTCGCACCGCGCCCTGCTCGCCAACGTGGCGCAGGTGATGCGCATCTTCCCGTTCGGCCCGGGCGACACCATTCTCAACGCCCTGCCCATCTTCCACTCCTTCGGCCTCACCGCCGGCACCCTGATCGCCCTGGTCAGCGGCGCCCGCCTGGTGCTCTATACCAGCCCGCTGCACTTCAAGACCATCGCGGAACTGGTGCGCGACAAACGCTGCACGGTGCTGTTCGGCACCGGCACCTTCCTGCACCACTACGCGCGCAACGCCGAGGCCGACGACTTCAAATCGCTGAAGGTGGTGGTGGCCGGCGCCGAAAAGCTGGCCGACAGCGTGCGCCAGACCTGGCGCCGCCGCTTCGGCATCGAAATCATGGAAGGCTATGGCGCCACCGAGGCCGCGCCGGTACTGGCGGTGAACCATCCCGAGCGCAACCGCCCCGGCACGGTCGGGCAATTGCTGCCCGGCGTCGAGGCCCGGCTCATCCCGGTGCCCGGCATCGAGCGCGGCGGCGAACTGCATGTGCGCGGCCCCAACCTGATGTCCGGCTACTACCGTTTCGACACACCCGCGCTGCTGGAGCCGCCGGGTTCCGAAGCCGGCGCGGGCTGGCACGACACCGGCGACGTCGCCGACCTGGATGGCGATGGCTACCTCAGCATCCTCGGGCGCCTGAAACGCTTCGCCAAGGTGGCCGGCGAGATGGTCTCGCTGGAAGTGGTGGAAAGCATCGCCCGCGCCGCGTCGAGCGAAGCCAGCCACGCCGCCACCAGCGTCAGCGACGCCGCGCGCGGTGAAACCATCGTCCTGTTCACCACCGACTCCAGCCTCACCCGCGAACAACTCTCGGCCGCCGCCAAAAGCCTCGGCCACCCGGAAATCGCCGTGCCGCGCCGCATCCGGGTGATCGAGGAACTGCCCACCCTGGGCAGCGGCAAGGTGGATTACCCGCGCCTCAAGGAAGCTGCGGCGGCTTCATAGCGCTGTGGATTGGGCACACCACCGTCCTGGCGCGAAACGGACACGGCGGACGAAAACACCCGCCCGCTGCGCCTCATTCAGGAAGAAAAGGGTCACGGGTTGTGGTGTAACCGGATTGGGGCTGGACATGCGTCCTGGCCTCACCTGAGAAAAATCAAGGATTCGAACGTTCTTCCGCCATCCGCCCCCTACACTGCCGACTTTTCCCGCCCCGTTAAGGAATTCATCATGAACAAAACCATCGCCGTGCTGCTGGCTTCGATCGTCTGGCTCACTGTTTCGTTCGACGTGCGGGCGGGGCCGGTCGGAGAGATCAAATCCACGCTGACCAAAACGCGGGAACAAACCATGTCCATGCTCAGTGAAGAGGATCGCGCGGTTCTGGACATGCGCTATGACGACGCCCTCAAATCGAGCAAGGTTCTGGACAGCCTCCTTGCCGCCGCCCTGAAAAATGACGCACTGCGCGCCGCCCAGCCGACCTTGACGCAATTCAGGACGACCTGGGAGGCGTTCAAGAAAACCCGTGACGGCGAGATCATCCCGATGCTGTTGGCCGGCGATCGCCTCAAAGCCCGCTTCACGGCGTTCAGCGAGCAGGCGCCGCGCTTCAAGAAGATGAATGAATTGCTGGATTCCCTGCCGCAATAAACCCGAAACCCGCATCACGCCGCAAACCAAGGCACCCGCTGCGGTGTCGGCAAACCACAGGATGACGGCATGCCCGCACTCGTGAAAAAACTCTTGTTGGCTGGACTCGGGCTGCTGCTCATGGCGGCGCTGGGCTATGCCATCGCGCGCAGCGGCCCCCTGGCGCCGATCCGCGTGACCGTGGCCCGCGTGGAACAGGGCACGGTGGCGCCGGCGCTGTTCGGCATCGGCGCGGTGGAGGCGCGGCGCGCTTATCTGATCGGCCCCACCGTCGCCGGGCGGGTGAAACGGGAGCTGGTCGATGTCGGCGACCCGGTGCGCGCCGGGCAGTTGCTGGCGGAGATGGATCCGGTGGACCTGGATCAACGCGTGGCGGCCCTGGATGCCGGCCTGGCGCGGGCGCGCGGCGCGGTGGCCGTGGCGCTGGCGCAGCAGCGGGATGCCGCCAGCAAACATGAACTCGCGACAATCAACGCGCGCCGTTATGCGGATTTGGGCGCGCAAAAGTTTGTCAGCCAGAGTGTGGTGGACGGCAAGGTGCAGGAGGAGCAATCCGCCCGCGCGGCACTGGATGCTGCGGCGGCGGGGCTGGCCAGCGCCCGCCAGGAGATCGACCGCCAAAACGCGGAACGGCAAGGGCTGCGCCAGCAACGCGCCAATGTGCGTCTGCTGGCGCCGCACGATGGCGTGGTGAGCGCGCGCGAGGCCGAACCCGGCTCCACGGTGGTGGCCGGACAGGCGGTGTTGCGCCTGGTCGATCCGGCCAGCCTGTGGCTGCGGGTGCGCTTCGATCAGGGCCGTTCCGAGGGGCTGGCCGTCGGCTTGCCGGCGCGCATCGTGCTGCGCTCGCAGCCGCAAACGCCGCTACCGGGCAAGGTGGCGCGGGTGGAACTGGTCAGTGACGCCATCACCGAGGAGCGCATCGCCCAAGTCGTGCTCGACACCCCCGCCGCCGGAACCTCCATCGGCGAACTGGCCGAAGTCACCCTCGATCTGCCCGCCGCCACGCCCTCCCCCGTCGTGCCCAACGCCAGCCTGAAGCGCCTGGGCGAACAGACCGGGGTGTGGATGCTCGCCGACGGAAAACCGCGCTTCGTCGCCGTGCAAACCGGGGCGCGCGGCCTCGACGGCCGCGTGCAGATCCTCTCCGGCCTGCAAGCCGGCGCCGAAGTGGTGGTGTACAGCGAGCGCGAACTGAGCGCGAACAGCCGCGTCAAGGCGGTAGCGGCGCTGGCCGGGCAAAAGCCATGACCCGACAGTCTCCCCACGTAGGAGCGGGCTTGCCCGCGACAACCACCGTGGCATCGCGGGCAAGCCCGCTCCTACAACGGTCGCTGAGGAATCCAGAATGATCAGTCTGGCCGGGCGCGACATCCTGCATTCCTGGGCCCGGTTCGCCTTCACCGGCATCGGCCTGGGGCTGCTCATCGGCGTGACGTTGAGCATGGCCGGGGTGTATCGCGGCATGGTCGACGATGCCAAGGCGCTGCTCGACAACAGCGGCGCCGATCTCTGGGTGGTGCAGAAGGACACCCTCGGCCCCTATGCCGAACCCTCCAGCCTGCGCGACGACAGCTACCGCGCCCTGCTCGGCCTGCCCGGTGTGGCTGACGCCGCCAACATCACCTACCTCTCCATGCAGGTGCGCCAGGGTGGGGTGGAGAAAGGCGCGGACGTAAGGACGATGGTGGTGGGCATCAGCCCCGGCCAGCCGGGCGAACCCGGCTATCTGATCGCCGGCCGCCAGATCACGCGCGGCCACTACGAGGCGGTCGCGGACGTGAAGACCGGCTTCGCCCTGGGCGAGGCCATCCGCATCCGCCGCCACGACTACACGGTGGTGGGCCTGACCCGGCGCATGGTCTCGTCGGGCGGCGACCCGATGCTGTTCGTGTCGCTGAAAGACGGCCAGGATGTGCAATTCCTCAAGGACAACGAAGCCATCCTCAACGAACGGCAACGCACCGCCGCCAATTCGGCCTTGAACCGCCCCGGCGTGCCCGGCCTGCTCGACGCCATCCAGGCTTCCCAGACCAGCAACCACAATGTCAACGCCGTACTGGTACGCATCGCGCAAGGCCATGAGCCGGAGGCGGTGGCCCGCGAGATTCGCCGCTGGAAACATCTCCAGGCCTACACCCGCGCACAGATGGAGGAAATTCTGGTATCCAAGCTCATCCTCACCTCGGCCAAGCAGATCGGCATGTTCCTGGTGATTTTGTCCATCGTCAGCGCGGCCATCGTCGCCTTCATCATCTACACCATGACCCTGGGAAAAATCCGCGAGATCGCCGTGCTGAAGCTGATCGGCACACGCAACCGCAGCATCGCCGGGATGATCCTGCAACAAGCGTTGGGCCTGGGACTCATCGGCTTCTCCGTCGGCAAGATCGCCGCCACCCTGTGGGTACCGATCTTCCCCAAGTACGTGCTGCTGACGCCAGAAGACACCCTGCGCGGCTTCGTCGCGGTCATGCTGATCTGCGCCCTCGCCAGCACCCTGGCCATCCGCGCCGCGCTGCGGGTGGACCCGGCCACCGCGATCGGGGGTTGAGATGAACGTTAGCAGTCCATCAGCGGCGAAACCTGACGCGCCTTCCTGTAGCGCCGGCGACTCGCCGGCGAGTATTTCCAATCAGGCCGACGAGCCGGCGGGACGCCGGCGCTACAGCCATTGCGCTAAACCAGAATGAACATGGCAGACGACGGCATCCGCATCGAAGGCCTGCGCAAACGCTACGGTTCCGGCGACACGGCGGTGGACGCCTTGAAGGACGTGAACATGCGCGTCGCCCCCGGCGAGGTGGTCGGCCTGGTCGGCCCCAGCGGTTCCGGCAAGAGCACCTTGCTGAAATGCCTGGGCGCGGTGATCGAACCCAGCGCCGGACGCATGACCCTGGGCGGCGAAACCATCTACGACGGCGCCTGGAAAACCCGCGACCTGCGCGCGCTGCGGCGCGACAGGATCGGCTTCGTGTTCCAGGCGCCCTACCTGATCCCCTTTCTCGACGTCACCGACAACGTCGCCCTGCTGCCCATGCTCGCCGGCCGCCCCAACGCCGAGTCACGCAAGCGCGCCGTGGAACTGCTGGAGGCGCTGGACGTGGCGCACCGGGCACGGGCGCAACCTTCGCAACTGTCCGGCGGCGAACAACAGCGCGTCTCCATCGCCCGCGCCCTGGCCAACCAGCCGCCGGTCATCCTGGCCGACGAACCCACCGCGCCGCTGGACAGCGAACGCGCGCTCGGCGTCATGCGCATCCTCAACCAGATGGCCAACCAGTACCGCACCGCGATCATCGTCGTCACCCACGACGAGAAGATCATCCCCACCTTCAAGCGCATCTACCACATCCGCGATGGCCGCACTTACGAGGAGGCGGGGGAAGGGCGAGCGCTGCCGTAGCGCCGGCCGCGCGCCGGATTCCCATCACCGTTCCGGAACAGCCCGAATCACGAACTCCTCCATGCGCGCGCCGAAAGCCTCCAGCTCATCGGCCGAGAGTTCCCGGCCACGCGCCTCTGGCGGCACATGCAACGACAAATTGAAGAACCGCCCGCCACGCGCGCAGACCGCCGCCGCCAGGTTCACCGGCAGCGTCCCGACCACGACATCGCCCGGACTGATCGTGGCCGGATCAAGGTGAGCGATTTGCCGATCCACCGTCAATCCCCGCCGCGCCGCCCACTCGATGGCGCCGGGGTGGCGGGTGACGAGGAGGGTGGTCATGCCGGGCCGGCCAACTCTTCGATGGCCGCTTGCAAGCGCCGCTTGCTGTCCTTGTTTCCCGGCATGCCCCAATCTTCGGACAGGGCTTCGGCCAAAGTTCGCTGACGCTTGATGGCCGCTTCGAGCAAGCCAGCGGCATCGCCCAACTTGAGCGACTGGCGCAGCGCGGCGGCCTTGCCGTTCTTGTCGAGCCGCCAATCCGCTTCACGCCAGATCGGAAAATACAGATTGAAACGATGCCCCGGCGGGCACCCCCCAAAGCCGGCGGCGGCGTCGATGACATAGCGGGGAACAGCGGGAGTGTTCATGCTAACCTCCGTATTACGATGTAACACAAGCAGGAGCGATTCATGCAAACCACCCTGACCGTGCGCTTGTCGGAAAAAGAGGCGCTAGACCTGCAAGCGATCTGTGAAATGACCGGCAAGAGCCGCAGCGAAGTGGTGCGGGATGCGTTGCGCGCGAAGAGCTTCCGCGCGCGCCTGGATGCTGTGCGCGCATTCGCCGTTCCGCGCGCCCAGGAAGCCGGGTTGCTAACCGAGGAAGACGTCTTCCGCGAAATATCGTGAAAATCTTCCTGGACACCAACGTCTGGTTCAGCGCGGTGGCCACGCCGGGCTTGTGCGAGGGGTTGGTCAAGCAACTGTTCGAAGAACATGAAGTTCTGGGCAGCGCACTGGTGTGGGAGGAGTTGTCCGGCCTGCTGGTTCGTAAACTGCGTTTTTCCAGCGACGAACTCGCCATCGCGCAAGCGATGTTCGAGGAAGCCGAACAGACTCCCGATGTCCCCGACCCCGCCGACGACAACGACGCCCGCCTGGTGGCCGCCGCAAGTACTGCGGGCGCCGATCTGTTCGTGACCGGCGACAAGCGGGTGCTGGAGTGGAAGCCGTCGGGAACGGTGCGCATCGTCACCCCGCGCGCCGCCTGGATCATCCTGTTTGCCCCGCATCTGAGCCACTGACCGCGTCGGCGAACTGGCGCAGCCACTTGAGCATGGCGAGGGTTCGAGCACCACGGTCTTCATGTTGTCGTAGAGCACTTGCCGGGGTACGCCGCCGAAAGTGGTGAAGGCGTGTTCGTGGCAGGCGATGAGGGTATCCACCTTCATGTCGCTGACGAATTCGACCTGGCTGGCCCGACTGTGACCGAGGGTGGCGCAGAAGGCGTAGAGCGGGCGCGCGCCTTTGCGGAATTCGACCCAGTCGACCTGCATCTGGGCGCCGGGTTCGGTTTCGAAGCGCACCACGGACTCGACTGGCAGCACCGGCTTCAAGCCGCGCATGAACGCGCGTAATTGGCTGGCGCCGCCCGTGTAGCCCAGCGCGGCGATCTCCCGTTGCAGCACGGTGGCCGGGATCCAGTCGGGCTTCGCGGCGGCTTGGCGCTCGCGCAGGTAGCGCTCATAGGCGGCCAGTCTACTGGGGCGCCTGGCTTTCCGCTCGTGGCGCGGCAAGCCAGGCGCCGCCAGATGCGCCCTGACCGTGTTCACCGCGCATCCCACTTCCGCCGCGATTCGACGCAGGCTCAACCCCTGCTTCCTCAAGATTTCGATTTCCACACACACTTCGTCACTGATCATCAGGGCTCCGAAAAAACCCTGATCGTCTCCGTTCGGTGTGTCAGTTTTCAATCGGCAAGCTGTGTCAAATTACATCCGGCAGTGACAGGAGCGAGGATGGTTTCCCATTCGAGGTCGTCCTGAGCCAGATAGCGATACGCCGCTTGGGTTTCCGCCCAGCCGCCGCACGCTTGCGGAATGCTGGCCATCGGCTTGGCGGCCATGCGCTCCGCCAGCAGTACCGTGCGCTTGTCCAGACGCCGGTCGCCCAGGTCGATATCCTTGAATTCCTCCGCCGCCCAACTCATCACCTTCGCCCCACGTTTCTTGAAAAGTCAGCACGTTACGGGCAGGTGTTGAGGTTGAGTGTAATGGCATGGGCTAAACCCGAATGTCGACGGCCGTACTTCGGTCCATGCTTATCCGTTTAACGCATGCAAGCGTCGCCGGTAGTGCGCGGGCTGTAGCGCCGGCTTTATGTCCCACAGGGACGGTATCCTTTAGGGCCAGCCGGCTGGTTCAAAAGACGCCGGCTGGAAGCCGGCGCTACGGGCGGCTACACGGCGTTGCGCCGCCAATCACGGGCCACCACATCGGGTGCCTGTGTGCGTTAACCGGATAAGCACGCTTCGGTCTATCGCGAGCTATTCCGCCATGCGCTGGAACCTGGCGTGGTAGATGCCATTCGCGATGCGACCAATGGGAACTTTGCCCTGGGTGGCAGTCGCTTTGCCGCAGAGATCAGCGCCACGCTTGGCCGACGGGCTGCGCCTGGAATGCCTGGGCGCCCCAGGAAGTCCGCAGAACCGGAGTCGGAAGACTTGTTTGGCTGCAAACGTGGTCTGTCCCCGTTTTCCGGCTTCGACCAGGGAGTCGGATGCCCGACCGGCTTGAAAGCCACGCCACCACCTAAATATAAGATTTCGTTGATATAATCCGCGCCCAATTGCGTCTACTCTCGCGTTCAGGAGACCCCCCCCATGCCGATCTACGCCTACAAATGTTCCGCCTGCGGCCATGAGCAGGATGTCATGCAGAAAATGAGCGATGCGCCGCTCACCGCCTGCCCCGCCTGCGGCCAGGCGACGTATGCCAAGCAACTCACCGCCGCCGGTTTCCAGCTCAAGGGCAACGGCTATTACGCTACCGACTTCAAGAACAAGCCGGCCACGCCCGCGTCTGCCAACGCTCCCGCCTGCGGCACCGGCGCCTGTCCGGCCTGCGTCAGCTGATCGGCGCTTTCCGACGAAACGGGGCGGAGATTCATCTCCGCCCTTCGTTTTGTCTGGCCCCCTCCGAAACCTTATGAAACGCTATTTCATTACCGGCCTGCTGATCTGGGTGCCGCTGGGCATCACGATCTGGGTGCTCTCCGCCCTGCTCGGGGCGATGGATCAGACCCTGCTGTTGCTGCCCGAGCACTGGCGCCCGCATTATTGGCTGGGCGTGCATATCCCCGGCCTGGGCGTGATTCTCACCGGCGTGGTCATCATCCTCACCGGCTTGTTCGCGGCCAATCTGATTGGCCAGCGTCTGGTACGGTTCTGGGAAAGCCTGCTGCAACGCATCCCGGTGGTGAAATCCATCTACGGCAGCGTCAAGCAGGTTTCCGACACCCTGTTGTCCGGCTCCGGCCTGGCCTTCAAGAAGGTGCTGCTGGTGCGCTACCCGCACCCGCAAGCCTGGTCGCTGGCGTTTCAGACCAACATCCCCAGCGAGGTGCGCGGGCAATTCGAGGCGGAATATGTGGCGGTGTTCATTCCGACCACGCCCAGCCCGGTCAACGGTTTCTATTTCTATGTGCGCCGTGACGAAACCATCGAACTCGACATGAGCGTCGATGCCGCGCTGAAAGCCATCGTTTCGATGGGTGTGGTGGCGCCGGCGATGAAGCTGGAAGTGGCCAACTACCCCGGCGATTGATCTCCATTTACTGATTAGCAGGATTCACTCATGCGTACTCATTACTGCGGCGCCGTTGGTGCCACCCCTGGCGCCGACCACATCGGCCAGATCGTCACCCTTTGCGGCTGGGCCTCGCGCCGGCGCGACCACGGCGGCGTCATCTTCATCGACCTGCGCGACCGCGAAGGCACGGTGCAGGTGGTGATCGACCCGGACACCCCGGAAGCCTTCAAGACCGCCGAGGACACGCGCAACGAATTCGTGCTCAAAGTGGTCGGCCGCGTGCGCGCCCGTCCCGCCGGCACCGAGAACGCCAACCTGCCCACCGGCATGGTCGAGGTGCTCACACAAAGCCTGGAGGTGCTGAACCCTTCGCTGACGCCGCCGTTCCAGATCGACGACGAGAACCTCAGCGAGAACATCCGCCTGCAATACCGCTACCTCGACCTGCGCCGCGAGCCGATGCAGAAGAACCTGCGCCTGCGCTACCGCGTCTCCAAGCTGATGCGCGATTACCTCGACGGCAACGGCTTCATGGAGGTGGAGACGCCGATGCTGACCCGTAGCACCCCGGAAGGCGCGCGCGATTATCTGGTGCCCTCGCGCGTGCATGACGGCATGTTCTACGCGCTGCCGCAGTCGCCGCAGTTGTTCAAGCAGTTGCTGATGGTGGCCGGCTTCGACCGCTATTTCCAGATCACCAAGTGTTTCCGCGACGAGGACCTGCGCGCCGACCGCCAGCCGGAATTCACCCAGGTGGATATGGAGACCTCGTTCATGGGCGAGGAGGAGATCATGGGCCTGGTGGAAAGCATGATCCGCGACATGTTCCAGAAGGCGCAGGGCGTCGAACTGCCCGCCGCCTTCCAGCGCATGAGTTACGCCGAGGCGATGGCGCGCTATGGTTCCGACAAGCCGGACATGCGCGTTACCCTGGAAATCACCGAACTGACCGAGGTGATGAAGGACGTCGATTTCAAGGTGTTCTCCGGCCCCGCCAACGACGCCAAGGGCCGCGTCGCCGCCCTGCGCGTGCCGAAGGGCGGCGAGATGTCGCGCGGCGAGATCGACGGTCTCACCGAATTCGCCAAAATCTATGGCGCCAAGGGTTTGGCCTGGATCAAGGTCAACGAAGCGGCCAAGGGTCGCGAGGGCCTGCAATCCCCCATCGTCAAGAATATCCATGACGCAGCGCTGGCCGAGATTCTCGCGCGCACCGGCGCGCAAGACGGCGACATCCTGTTCTTCGGCGCCGACCGTGCCAAGGTGGTGAACGACACCCTTGGGGCGCTACGCGCCAAGATCGGCCACGAGAAGGGCCATGTCGATGGCCGCGCCTGGGCGCCGCTGTGGGTGGTGGATTTCCCGATGTTCGAGTTCAACGAGGATGAGAACCGCTGGGACGCCCTGCATCATCCCTTCACCGCGCCGAAGGACGGCCACGAGGAATATCTGGCGAGCGACCCCGGCCGCGCGTTATCGAAGGCCTACGACATGGTGCTGAACGGCTGGGAAGTCGGCGGCGGCTCGGTGCGTATCCACAAAGAGGCGGTGCAGGAAAAGGTGTTCGCCGCGTTGAACATCGGCGAGGAAGAACGCCGCGAGAAGTTCGGCTTCCTGCTCGACGCCCTGCAATACGGCGCGCCGCCGCACGGCGGCCTGGCCTTCGGCCTGGATCGCCTGGTCACCCTGATGACCGGCGCCGAATCCATCCGCGACGTGATCGCCTTCCCGAAAACCCAGCGCGCCTCCTGCCTGATGACCAGCGCCCCCAACGCGGTGGACGAGAAGCAGTTGCGCGAACTGCATATCCGGTTGCGCCAGAAGGCGGTTGAACCAGGCTGAACCTGGTCGCGGCGGAATTGGAAACGGGGGCTGCGGCCCCCGTTGTAGCGTCGGCTTTATGTCCCGCAGGGACGGTATCCTTTAGGGCCAGCGGGCTGTTTTAAAGACGCCGGCGCATTCATCTCTTGGCGAGGTTCTCCGCCGCGAAATCCCAATTGATGAGCTTGTCGAGCACGGCATTGACGTAATCTGCGCGACGGTTCTGGTAGTCCAGGTAGCAGGCGTGTTCCCCTCCCGCACCCACGTACCACGCTTACGTGCGCGCCTGGCACGCAATACCTCCGGAGTGATACCTCTTCGTAACCCCCCCGCCGCGCTGGGCAAGCGGATAGATTTATCGTGATAGGGAAGCCATCCTGGTTCCCGACTGAAAAGAAGGTATTGGGATGAAAGAAAACAACATTCACGGCGCGCGCCGACAATTTCTACTGGGCATGGCGGGTGTTGGCGTGGCCGCGCTGCTGCCGACGGGCGTGGCCTTCGCTGCGGGCATCACCGACATCGGCGACGCCATCAACAAGGCCGGCCGTCAGCGCATGCTCTCGCAGCGCATGGCCAAGGCCTACTGCCAGATCGGCCTGGGCATCCTGCCGGGGCGTTCGGAAAAAATTCTTGCCCTGTCGCTGCAACGGTTCAGCGATCAGTTGGCCGAACTCAAGGCCTATGCGCCGACGCCGGACGTCAAGGAAAGCTATGCCGAGTTGGACAAGCTCTGGCGTCGATACCAGAGCCTGCTTTCCGGCAAGCCCAACCTCGAAAACGCCCGCCTGATCGCCACCCTCAACGAGGACGTGTTGCGCACCGCGCACCTGGCGACGACGCAACTGGAACTGCACGCCGCCAGCAATGTCGGCCGTCTCATCAACGTCGCCGGCCGCCAGCGCATGCTGTCGCAGCGCATGGCCAAGTTCTACATGTTCCGCCAATGGGGCATCAAATCCGCCTCGATGGAACAGGAGGCGCAACTGGCGCGGCGCGAATTCATCAGCGCCCTGGATGCCCTCGGCAAGGCGCAGGAAAACGACAGCGCCATCAAAAACGAACTGGAACTGGCGCGCATGCAGTGGCTGTTCTTCGATGAGGCGCTGAAACAGCAGGATGTCGGCGGCAAGGACATGATGACCTACGCCACCAACGTCGCCACCACCAGCGAGCGCCTGCTTGAAGTGATGGACCGCGTCACCGGACATTACGCCCGCATCAGCGCCGCCTCATCCACGCCGGAACGCAAGCGCTGAACCTTGTTGTAGCGCCGCCGGCAGCCCGGCCGGTGCTACACGGCGGCCAGCGCCTGTTCCAGGTCGGCTTGCAGGTCTTCGATGTCCTCCAGCCCAACCGACAGCCTGACCAGGCCGGGGCTGATTCCATGCTCCGCCTGTTGTTCCGGGGTGTAGGTGGAATGGGTCATGGAGGCGGGGTGCTGCACCAGGGTTTCCGCGTCGCCCAGGCTGACGGCGCGAGTGCACAGCTTGAGCGTGTCCATGAAAACACGGCCGGCCGCGAAACCTCCTTTCAATTCCAGCGCGATCATGCCGCCCGCCTGGCGCATCTGGCGTTGCGCCAGCGCGTATTGCGGAAACTCGGGCAGGCCGGGATAGGACACGCCGGCCACGGCGGGGTGCGCGGCCAGGTAGCGGGCCAGGGCAGTGGCGCCGGCGCAGTGCCGATCCATGCGGATGGCCAGGGTTTTCAGGCCGCGCAGCACCAGGAAGGCGTCGAACGGAGACATCACCGCGCCGGTCATTTCCTTGATGCCGAAGAAGCGCATGCGCTGAATATCCTCCTCCGGGCCGATCACCGCGCCGGCCAGCAGATCGCCGTGGCCGCCCAGGTATTTGGTGGCGGAATGCACCACGTAGGTGGCGCCCAGTTGCAAAGGGCGTTGCAGATAAGGCGTGCAGTACGTGTTGTCCACCATCAGGGGAACGCTGCGCGATTTGCCGATTTCCGCAACGGCGGCGATGTCGATCAACCGCATGTTGGGGTTGGTCGGAGACTCGCAGAACAGCAGACGGGTACGTGGCGTGATGGCGGCCTCCAGCGCTTCCGGCCGGGTCATGTCGACCATGTTCACGGTCACGCCCAGGCGCGAAAGACCGTGATGGAAGAAACCGAAGGTGCAGCCATACAGGGTCTGGTCGGCGACGATTTCATCGCCCGCCTGCACCAGGCTGTAGATGGCCGAAGTGATGGCGCCCATGCCGGAGGCGGTGCACAAGGCCGCCGCCCCACCTTCCAGATCCGCCAGACGGCTTTCCAGCAGCGCCACGGTGGGATTGCCGACGCGCGAGTAGATGTAACCGGCGGATTCCCCGGCGAAACGCTGCCTGCCCTGCTCGGTGCTCTCGAAGGCGAAGGTGGAAGTCAGATAGATCGGAGGCACCAGCGCCCCCTCGTGCTCATGGGGATCGTGGTTCAGATGGATGGCGCGAGTGGCGAAGCCGAGGGGCTTGTAAGAATCAGCGGGTTTCATGGTGATGGCTTGTTCGTGGCGATACATTCAGCATACATGCAGCGTCGAGGGAGGGTGACGCTCCCCCGTGTACCACGGCTCTGTTCGCGTCAGAAAAGCGTTGATTTATTCCCCGCCCCCGAGGCGGCTTCCGCAGAGTGCGGCAATGCGTCATAGGCATCATCACCGTTGCCTGAGCGGATCCACCAACCCGAGCGGGTTCTCCGCCTGTCGTCCTGGATCCGGGTGAAATCTACGAGGACGTCGAACCGGCGGTGCCGGCCACATGAACCGCCGGCTGATACTCCGGCACCCATTGCCGCAACTTTGCGCGTACCTCGGCGTCACCAACCGATTCGCTTCGGACGATCCAGTCCAGCATGACGGCAACCTCTGCCGCTACCGCATCGCGCGCCTTCGCCACCCGCAACTTGGGATGCGGCGTCGGCAGGGTGGACTCGGAATCCGCGATCAGCTCCTCATAAAGCTTCTCGCCAGGACGCAGACCGCTGAATTCGATACGGATTTCGTCCTCGGTCTTGCCGGACAACCGAATCATCAGTCGCGCCAATTCCGCGATCTTCACTGGTTCGCCCATGTCCAGCACGAAAATCTCCCCCCCCCGCCCCATCAGCCCGGCCTGCAACACCAGTTGAGCGGCCTCGGGGATGGACATGAAAAAACGGGTAATTTCCGGATGCGTCACCGTCACCGGCCCGCCAGCCTCGATCTGCTTCTGGAACTTCGGAATGACGCTGCCGGAGGAACCCAACACATTGCCGAAACGCACGGAGATGAAACGAGTGCCTTCCGGCTCCTGCATGGTCTGGCACACCATTTCCGCCAGCCTTTTCGAGGTTCCCATGACATTGGTCGGATTCACCGCCTTGTCGGTGGAGATCATCACGAACTTTCCGACCCCCGCGTTCTTGGCCGCGAGGGCCACCACCCAGGTTCCCAGCACATTGTTCTTCAGCGCCTGCAAGGCGTTCACCTGTTCCATCAGGGGGACATGCTTGTAAGCCGCCGCGTGGAACACCACATCGGGACGGTAGTCCCGCATCACCTGTTCAACGCGAACCGCATCCTTTACATCGCCGATGACGCAAATGAGCGGCTGTTCAGGACAACAGCGGGAGAATTCCTGTTCCATGCCATAGAGCGCGAACTCCCCTTGCTCGAACAACACCAGCAAGCGTGGCTTGAAATGCGCCAACTGCCGGCATAGCTCGGAGCCGATTGAACCGCCCGCGCCGGTGACCATCACCACCTTGTCGGTCAGCAATTCATGCAGCCCCTGGCAATCGAGATCCACCGGGTCACGCCCGAGAAGATCATCCAGTTCGATCTTGCGCAGGGCCGCCACCGACACGCGCCCCTGCATGAGGTCGTCCATCGAGGGCACCGTCAGAATGTTGAGGCCGATACGCGCGCACTGATCCGCGATCTGGGTACGCGCCGCATGAGCGGCGGAGGGAATCGCCAGGATGACGTCCCGCACACCATTCTTCTCGGCCCAGTGCTTGACCTCCCCGGTAGGCCCCAATACGGGAACACCTTGAATCAAACGCCCCTGCTTGCCGGGCGCGTCGTCCAGCAGCCCCACGGGTTGATAGCCCGATGACGTGCGATTCAGTTCGCGCAGGAGAAAATCCGCCGCCGAACCGGCGCCCAGAATCAACACTGGCTTGGTTTCCAACAGAATTCCAGCGAAGCGATGATCCTTCCATGCCCGGTAGGCGAAGCGGCTCCCACCCATGATGAGCACCAGCAGGATCGGGTCGAGGATAAGAACCGAGCGCGGCACCACCGCCTCCACCCGGAACAGAACCAACATCAGCGTTGTCGCGATCGTCGCAACCCCGACAGCCTTCAGAATCCGTTTGAGATCCGGCAGACTGGCGAAACGCCAGATCCCTCGATAAAGACCGAAATACCAGAACAGGGTGGCCTGCAGCGGTACCACCCAGATCAGTGTGGACAAAACCGCCAACAGGTATTCCGATGGCAGAGAAAGATTGAAACGCAACCAGTAAGCTCCCAGCCAGGCAATAACGGAAGCAGCCAGGTCGTGCAGGATGACCAGTGTGACACGGAGACTAATACGCATGACCAGCCCCGCGCCAACGCCTGTCAATACTCAGCATGGTCAACCCGTAGAACAGCGCCCACGCCAACCCCAATCCCCATTGCAAGGTCGGCCAAACCACCAGTGCCAAGCCCGAGATTGCCACTGCGGCCATCACCACATACTCGCCCCACGCCAAGCGGCCGTGACTGAAGCCCATACGCACCAGGCGCTGGTAGTAGTGACTGCGGTGCGCCTGCCATACCTTTTCTCCACGCCCCAACCTGGTGACTAGAGTCACCGTGGCATCGACGATGAAGGGGGAGAACACCAGCACTGGCAATAACGGGGTCCATAGGCCATCGCGCACCCCATGCCAACCGATGCCAGCAGCCAGGAAACCCAGTGGAATCGAGCCGCAGTCACCCATGAACAGGCGGGCTGGAGGGAAATTGAAGCGCAGGAAAGCCAGAGCGGCCCCAGCCACTGACAGGCTCACTGCCGCCAGATCCGGGGCGCCGCCCAGCCAGGCCGCCCCCCCGTAGGCGCCGAATCCCGCCACAGCCATGCCACCAGCCAGTCCATCCGCGCCATCCATGAAGTTGTAGAGATTGGTCATCCACACCATGACCACCACACCCAGGGCCAACGCGACAACATCACTCTCACCCGCCAACGTCAGAAATACCCCAGCCCCCAGCAGGTGGGCTGGCAAGCGTGTCCGCACCGACAAGCCACGCAAGTCATCCAACCAGGACAGGGCCGCCAGTACCAAGGTAACCGCCAGCAGCGGCGCCAAATCCACCGGCTGCCACAACGACATCGCTACCAGCACCCCCGACACGATCCCCAGACCACCCACGCGTGGCACTGCCTGGACGTGAAGGGAACGCTCGTTGGGATGATCCAGGGGGAGCCGATGCTTCTGGCGCAACAGCCAGGCCAGTAGCAGGTAACAGGCCAGGAAGGCCAGAGGAAAGCAAATCAGGGCGGGCATGGGGCGACACTCTACCGGCTGGCCGGCGACGCCTCCATACGACTTTGGAGATAATGCCGCGCCGTCTCAGCCAGACCCGCATCCAGGTCATAGGGGGGAATCCAGCCCAGTTCGCGCCGGATTCGGCTGCTGTCCACGACCAGCGAGCCCAGCAGCCGATCCACCTCCTGGCGTTTTCCCAGCAGCCCCCCCGCCAAGGCGAACCAGGCCTGTGGCACCGGCAGCAATCGCGCCGGGCGTCCCATGACCAGTGCGAGGTGGCGCACGAGTTCTGGGGTAGAGACATCCTCACCGTCTGACAGAAGATAAGTCCGATTCGCCGCAGCGGGGTGTTCCAGGCACACCTGAATGGCATCCGTCAGATTACCCAGATAAAGCAGGCTGCGGCAGTTTGTCACACGCCCCAGAGGCAACGGCCATCCTTTCTCCACACAGCGCATCAGGCGTTGGAAATTCGCCCCCACCCCAGGCCCATAGACCAGGGGCGGACGCAGGATCACCACCTCCAAACCGGTCTCCTCGGCAATCCTAATCAATCCAAGCTCCGCCTCCCACTTGGAAATCGCATAGGCATCCTGCGGCGCAGGCGGATCATCTTCCGCATAGGGCGCCGGTCGGCCCTCGCCGTTCACCTTGATGCTGCTTATCAACACGAAACGGCGTGCTCCCGCCATTGCCGCTTGTCGCGCCAACGCCAGGGTTCCTTCCAGATTGACCGCGCGAAAGACAGCCAGCGGGTCGGCGGCAAGCTCATCCATCACATGCACACGGGCCGCGCAGTGCACCACGCCATCCACGCCGTCCAGTGCCTCGCGCCAGACCGTATTGGCGCCTAGGTTTCCAACCCGAACGTACTCAACTCCAGACACGGGAACCGCCGGTGAACCGCGTGTCGCACCTCGCACCTTATGTCCCCGAACCATCAGGTCATCCGCCAGGAATTGCCCAACAAAACCGGTCACTCCCGTCACCAAAACATTCATCCTGGATTTTCCATTAGCACTTTGCCCGCCCATAAATGACGAACGGAGAGCATAAAGCGAATCTTGCTGGAATCTCCTGCTATGAGTGGAGGCTCATCCGCGCCCGAACTCCAGCAGCTTGATCGGATATTTGGAGAGTATCTTCAGATAATTACTGCGCAGGCCGTTGGCGCGGCAGGCGCGCAGCACTTCCCGATTGAGCAACAAAGTGTTGCGCCACCCGCCTGTACTGATACCTCCAGTGCGCATCCTCACTAGCACCTCGGGCAGATAGCGGACGCGGATACCGGGTTGGGAAAAAACCCGCGCGATCCACTCGAAATCGCCGGCGATGCGGTAACTCGGATTGAACAGCCCGAAACGTCCGAACAGGCTTTGACGCACGAACAGAGAGGGGTGGGCGGGCATCCAGCCCCAGGCGATTCGGTCAGAGTGGAAGCGTGCCGACGAATAGCGCCGCACCACCCGCCCCGGCTCCTCCGGGGACACAAATGTGGCATCCGCATACACAGCATCCAGTACGTCCGATTCGAATGCCGCCGCAACCCGCGCGAGCACGCCGTCATTCGCATAGATATCGTCAGCATTCAGAAAAGCGACCACCTCACCGGAGGCTAAGGCAATGCCCTTGTTCATGGCATCGTATACACCGTGGTCGGGTTCGGACACGACATGCGCCAGATATGGGGCATATCGTTCTACAATCGCCAAGGAAGCATCCTTGGATGCGCCGTCAATCACAATGTGCTCACGGTCTGTGTACGATTGAGCGCGAACCGATTTCAGGGTGTCCTCAATGGTTTTTTCTGCGTTGTAGGTCGCTGTGATAACCGATATTTTCATGATTGAATCAGGAAGTTCTGGGCCGGCTGCCCAGGGCAATTGTCGCATAGCCCCAAGGTGATCTCCCAACCGCCAGGCAACCCGGCAGCCGCCGCCTCGTCATTGTCTGGCCTCAGGAAAAATTAACCGGTGAAAGTTGTATACGACCCACAAATATTTTCACTACAGGAATATGGGGGCATATCCCGCTACTTTTCGGAACTGGCATCGCGCCTGCACGACCTGGGTGAAACAGAGGTAGAGGTTTGTAGTCCTTGGTATGCGAACCACTATTTGTCGAACATCCCCCCAGCTTTATTGAATATCAGAACAGGCATCCCTGCCCGTCGATACCTCCGGTACACCCGCCACCTGTTCACGGCGGCAAACATGGCGCTGTTCTCCAGGCGAATGGCCGCCAAGTCCTTCGACATCGCCCACCATACCTATTATTGGCCGCTACCCGACACTCTCCCTGTACGCGCCAGGGTGACCACCATTCACGACATGATTGACGACACCATCGTCCCCAATCGCAGAAAATCCAGCCTCAAACAACGATCCGTCCGCCAAGCGGACCATGTGATATGCGTTTCTGAACATACCCGTAAAGCACTGGTTGAACGCTACGACATCACACCGGAAAAAACATCCGTCATACATCTTGGCAAGCCGGCACCAACCACCGCCTCCTCAAAAACTCACGAAGAGAACACAACCCCATACATCCTTTACGTTGGCGAACGAGGTGGATACAAGAATTTTCGCCGTCTTGTACTAGCCTACGCCTCGTCACCAAGAATCAATCGGGATTTTCAGTTGGTGTGTTTCGGAGGCAAGCCGTTCTCGTCCGAGGAAAGGAACGCCTTCGCCACCCAAGGTCTCGCATTGAAGCAATTGCGCCAGATTTCGGGGGATGATGTCACCCTGCATGACCTCTATCGTAGCGCGAGTCTGTTCGTTTATCCCTCACTGTATGAGGGCTTCGGCTTGCCTCCGTTGGAAGCCATGTCTTTGGGTACCCCCGTTGCCTGTAGTGATTCCACTTCCATCCCGGAGGTTGTCGGGGGGGCGGGTGAGTACTTTGATCCCACTCGCACTGACTCCATCGCACAAGCGCTGGAATCAGTGCTTTATTCGGCAACACGGCGGCAGGAACTCATCAATTTGGGGCGGAAGAGAGCCGAGCGTTTTAGTTGGGACAGGTGTGCGCAAGAAACACTCGCCATATACAGGACACTGGTTTGAGCGGCATAGGACACAGAGATGGATCCGAAAATAGAAAACAACCTGAAGACCACGGAACTGACTGCCATTGTCGGCAGGGAAAAATTCGACCGCCTGGCGGATGTGGTTGGCCGCGAGGAATGGAGCACGTACCGAAACAGCTACGAGGCGGCCGCCAATCTTGAGGTGGTCACGGACTACCCGTTACAGATCGATTTCGAGCTCAACGCCTCATGCAACCTCAAGTGCCCCATGTGTCCCATTTCGGCGGAATCGCCCAAGGGCAAGGGCAAAAAAACCTGGTTCCCGTTCGAGCTTTACCAGGAAATCGTCAGCGATGGCGTGAAGCGCGGCCTGCGCGCGGTCAAGCTCAACTACGTCAACGAACCCCTGATACGCAAGGATCTTCCCGATTTCGTCCGATTCGCGCGCGAGGCTGGGGTGCTCGATGTCTATCTAAGTACCAATGGCCTGCTGCTGGACGATGCCGCCGCGCGCCTGCTGATCCAGGCCGGCCTGACACGTATTCAGGTTTCTCTGGATGCCCACACGACCAGGATTTATGACCAGGTCAGGCCCGGGGGGAATCTGGGCAAGACCTGCGAGAACGTGGAGCACATGATGGCGCTCAGACAGGAAATGGGCAGCGTCACGCCTCTGGTCCGAGTCAATTTTGTGCGCACCGAACTCAACGAGCATGAACTGGAACCCTTCACGGCCCATTGGCGAGAGCGGGTGGACATGATCGGCATCCAGGAGTACGTCAAACCACCCCAGGCCGCTGGCAATCTGGTCAGCCACACCACAGAACACAAGCGTCTGCGAGGTTTTCGCTGCTCGTTCCCCTTCAAACAACTGGTGGTCACCAATGAACGCAATATTCTCCCCTGCTGCACCTTCTGGGGAGAACATCTTGTCCTAGGCCGTTGCGAGGGAGCCGATTCCATCCTCACCGCCTGGAACAGCATGAAAATGCGGGAATTACGCCACATCCACACCCAAGGAGAATACTGGCGGATAGAAGCCTGCCGACAGTGTGTCGAAGGTGGTGTACTCGCCTGATCCATGACGGCTTCTCTCCCACAAATCCTGCACCAGCTGGGTGAATTGCTCGCACCACGGGATAAACTGGTTCTTGCCGCGCTGCTGCTGATGTCGGTTATTTTTGCCGGTGTCGAAACAGCCAGCATCTCCTTGGTCATGCCATTCATCTCGCTGGCCACGGATCCAGCAGCGGCGCTCGAACAAGCGAGCTATGCGAGGATCTACCACTTCCTCGGCTTCAATTCCACACACCGATTCGTGATCGCCGTAGGGGGCGTTCTGATCGTGTTCTACCTGCTGCGCGCGGCCTACACACTGGTCTATACCTATGCCCTGAACCGATTCACCTGGGACCGCTACCATGACTTGGCGACTCGACTGGTCTCCACCTACCTCGCGCTTCCCTATCGGGAATTCACCCAACAGAACTCCTCACAACTCGAAAAGAGCATCATCACCGAGGCGGCTTACTTGGCCCAGCTGATCGTATCCACCTTGCGCTTCATCGCCGAAGCAGCGGTCGCGGTGCTGCTCTACACCGTGCTGCTATTCGTCAATCTCCAGGTCACACTGGTCGTCAGCATCCTACTGACCGTGAAGATCGGCGCCCTGACCTATCTCATCAAACGCATCACGACACGGCAGGGCGTGTTGCGTGAACAATACCAATCCCGCTTCTACCATCTGCTCAACGATGCTTTCGGCAACTTCAAGCTGGTGAAACTTCTGTCCACTGAAAAACAGATTGTGCGGCAGGTATCCCAAGCGGCCTCCGGTTACTGCCGTTCCAACATCGTCAACACCACCGTCAGCCAACTCCCTCCGACCGTCCTGGAGACGGTGGGATTATCTTTGCTGGTGGGTATCGTGCTCTATACCCTGCTCACCAGCATGGATGGACACCAGATCATCCCTGTCATCTCCATGTACGCACTGGCCCTGTACCGGATGATGCCCGCAGCCCATCGCATGCTCTATTACTACAACAACATGCTGTATTACCGGCGTTCACTGGAAATCGTGCACAAGGAATTGACCAGATCACCCCCCGCCGACGGAGATGACCCAGTCCAATTCACCCGACAGGTGGCCCTGGAAAATGTCAGTTTTAATTATCCCGGGCGCGGGAGTGTGTTCGAGGGAGTGAGTCTGGCCATCCGCAAGAATGAAAAGATCGCCATCATCGGCCCCTCCGGCAGCGGCAAATCCACCCTGCTCGACCTACTGATCGGTATCCATACCCCGGATCAGGGCAAGGTGCTGGTAGACGATGTCGCACTCACCGCCAGTAACGTCCGAGCTTGGCGCCGCGCAATCGGCTACATCCCGCAAAATATTTACCTGTTCGACGGCAGCGTGGCCGAGAACGTGGCCTTCGGCAAAACCTACGATGAAGAGCGCATCAATCTGGCCCTGAAACAGGCCAGAATTTACGACTTCCTCCAGCTCCATGAAGGAATACATACCCAGGTGGGTGAAGGCGGCGTGAAATTTTCTGGGGGGCAAAAGCAGCGCATCGGCATCGCACGGGCCTTGTATGGCGACCCCGGGATACTCGTGCTGGATGAGGCCACCTCGGCCCTAGATCCTGAGACAGAGGCACAAATCATGTCGGAGATACATGATCTGGTACGGGATCGCACCTTGATCGTCGTCGCCCACCGAGCCTTATCCACGCAATATTTCGATCATATCTACCGGGTCGAGGGCGGGCAGCTTTGCACCGTCACGGAACCATCAACTGCGGAGTTCCGCGCAACCTCTCCCGCCGCTCACCTCGACTAGAGCAAGTTATCCATCTAGTAGCGCCAACCACGAGACATTTCATGACAGACATGCCTATCTGGCTCTGCGATCTTACGTATACCCAACAGACGGTGGCTGCGGACACCATGCCCATGGCCATCGGCTGCATCGCCGAATACACAGAGAAACGGCTGCGCCTGGGCGCCCCCATCGAGTTGTTCAAGTACCCCGAAGACCTCATTAAGGCGCTGGAATCCGGCCCTCCGCCACAGATACTGGGCTTCAGCAACTACTGCTGGAACCTGAGCCTGGGCAGCGACATGGCCCGAGCGGTCAAGGAAGCCGCCCCTCACACCGTCATCGTTTTCGGGGGGCCGAACTACCCCCTCCCGGACGAAGAACGGGTGACATTCCTGCGCGAACACCCGGAAATCGACTTCTACCTCGCCGGCGAAGGCGAGGCCGCCTTCGCTGATCTGGTCGAGGCACTCAGAGCCCATCACTTCGATCCTGAATCGGTCAAACAACTGGCGCTGCCATCCATTCATTGCCTTGATGCGGATGGAAACGGTGTATTCCCGGCCAAACGGGACCGCCTGGTCGAACTGGATGAAATCCCCTCGCCCTACACCAGCGGCCGCCTGGACAAGTTTTTCGACGGCAAATTGATGCCCCTGCTCCAGACCAACCGAGGCTGCCCCTTCAGTTGCACCTTCTGCGTGGAAGGGGATAGCTATTACTCCAAGATTCGCAAGTACTCCACTGAACGAATCCATGCCGACGTGGAATACATCGGAAGGCACATGCACGCCATCCGTAGCGACCGTTCCCGTAATGACCTGTTCATCGCCGACTCCAACTTCGGCATGTACGCGGGCGACATCGACACCTGCCATGCCTTGCGAAAAACACGGGAAGATTATCAATGGCCCGAATACATCAATGTCGCAACCGGCAAGAACAGCAAGGAACGCGTCATTGAGGCGGCGGAACTCCTAGACGGCGCCTTGCGCCTGTCGGGCTCCGTGCAGAGTCTGGATGCCACTGTACTGACCAACATCCGCCGCAAGAACATTTCCGTCGAGCAACTGGTCGAGCTTGGCCTCCACGCCAACAGAATCGGGGTCAACTCCTATAGCGAGATCATTCTGGGTCTGCCCGGCGATAGCAAAATCGCGCACTACGACACCATTCGCCAAGTCATCGATGCAGGTTTCAATTTCGTTCTGCCCTGGCAATTGATGCTGATAAACGGCTCGGAACTCGCCACGCAAAGCCACAAGCAGTTGTACCAGATGGATGTCCGCTATCGAATTCTGCCCCGCTGTTTCGGCAGCTACCCTCTTTTTGGCAAGACCATCAACAGCGCCGAGATCGAAGAGATCTGCGTGGCCAATGCCACCCTACCGTTCGAGGATTACCTGGAATGCCGGCGCCTGAACCTGTTCGTCGCCATTTTCTACAACGACAGCATTTTCTCAGGCCTGTTGAAGCTGTTTCGCCTGCTCGACATCTCCATCTTCGACTGGATACTCGCGGTCATGGAAAGCAGTCGTTTGACCAGCCTGGATGCCGTGGTCACGGAATTCCTCCACGCAACCCGGGACGAACTATGGTCGTCGCGCGCCGAACTGGAGGCATTCTGTCGCGACACCGAGGCCATCCAGCGCTACGTACGGGGAGAACTGGGGCGCAATAATCTGTATTACTTCCGCACCCTTGCGATCACCCAGCAGATCGATTCATTAAAGGATCTGGCCTTGCATGCGGCCCTGCCCATGCTGAGGGATACCGGTCATGATAACGCCGAATTGCGGCGCTTCGTGGAGGAATTGCTGGAATACCACGCACTGCGCATCCGTGATGTATTCACAGAGCCGGATCGTGCCCTGACCGGAGAATTCAATTACGACCTGCTCCGATTCGACAAGGATAGTAGTGTCACCTCCTACACCAGTGTGCGCGCCGACAACCCGCGCACATATCGTTTCACCCTGGACGATGGCCAACGTGACCTGATCCGGCGCAATCTGATCGTGCATGGCAGCGACTCGGTGGGTATCGCCCGCATTCTCTCGCGGGTGTTTGTGAAGAAACTCTACCGTCAGGTTGATGAGACCGGAGAAATCGACTCATATCCCCCATCTCTTTCCTCCCCGCACGAGCTGGCATAACGACAATTATTGCCCCGCAACCCTCGGATGAATCCCTCCATCATCAACAAGCCGACAAGAACCAAAAGGAAACACATTACAGTCGAAGCGCGGCAATGCCTGTCGTCTATTCTCCAGATCGTTTTTTTCTATATCTCTTGGTTCCACATTGAATGAGAATAAACAGGAGTACCTCTCAAGCAGACGCTCCGTCTGAGCAGTGAATGAATGAAAACCGCCGTAAGGATAGCAGAACGTCCTCGGGGAATTTACTCCTGTGATTGACTCAATCATCTCAAACGAAGATGCAATTTCTTTCTCCTGATCTTCCACCATCAATTTACTCATGACCGGGTGATTTACCGTATGACTGCCCAGCAGCATTCCATGCTGGGCCATATAGGAAATCTCTGTTTTTGTCATATAGAAATCCTGCGCCATACCCCTCTCGTCCGGATAGAATGTAGACATTAGTCTATCGATAACAAGCCGCCTGTACTTGTAGTCAATAAAATAATTTAGCACCCTCTTAACATAGTTTGTAGTTGCGCCGTTATTCTGCCTCCTGTAGGTTTCGACTTGAAACTCTTCAATGAGCGCATGCGATAACATGTCGTTGTCAATAATCTCATCTATTGCATCGGCAATCGCATCACCACCATGCGCCCCTATAAGAAGATGTACACGATGAACGTCGATTAGTGTTCCGGTGACAAACGGAGATGTTGGTATATAAAAAATCCCCCATAAGCCACGTCTCAACAACTCGGGAAATACATAACGATAGTGATCCTTGAAACCATCATCAAAGGTCAAGACCACACCATTTACTGGTTTGGCCGATGATATTGACTCCATAAATTCCTCCTTGGTAACAAATCCAAGTTCGGCCTTAAAGTAGTCAAGTTGCATCGCAAAATCATCTATGTGCAGATGGCGGAAATATGGAAGCCCTGGATCATCTGGCCTAACGTAGTGATACATGATCGCCTTCATCGCTGCCCCATCTCCAGAGCGGGATTGCTGCATATCGGAACCTTCTCGCACCTACTCGCCTCTTCGTTCAAATAGGTATCGATGAGGCCGGCCTCGAAGTTTCTATAGAGAGCAGCCACGGATTCCTCGGTGTAGTCTTTCCTCTTGTACACCCTCTCGTGAACTGGTCTAGGCAGGGGCGGCATTCTCTCAAGATTATCAAAGTTAATAATGATACTTCTGCACAACCGGCTCATTTCGACGATGAGGCGATTTCCAATCTGAGACGGCGTATCTCCCCATGAATAGTTGGCGCGAACCTGATGAATTATTTCCCCGGTATCTATTCCAGAATCAATATACATGAAAGTCGCGCCCACATATTCTGGCTCGCCATTCACCAGCGGCCAATAGTTCGTTCCACTGCCCCGATAGTAAGGAGACAGCCCCAAGTGCACATTGAGGAAACGCCCTCGAAAGGCACTAAGCAGTGGCTCCCTGATGATTGAACAGCCATAGGCGATCAATAAATCCGGGTTAGAATCAATAATAGTCTGTGCATATGCCCGATTGTTGACTTCCCCCTTAGGCAAAAAAACAGGATGCGAATTATCGGCAGTATTATCAACAAAAAGCCCGAAAAAATCATTTTCAGACCGCTCTCTAGCCAAAAGATGCTTTGACCTCACATCATTGGCTAGCCCATTTTTCGCAACAAAATTACCAAGGCTTTTTTCCAATCCTTCACAGTACGAATTAATAACATGAACTCCATTGGATAAGGCCGTGTACTTGCGAAAGAACACATGCCGCAACTCCGATCCGGTCAAGATGACGATTCTTTTCAAAATAAACTCCTTGACAGTTATAGGAAATGGGACATTCAGATATCCTCCGTATCCAAGCTTGACAGGGTTGGCACTGAGAGTCGTCTGCGCTGTACAGCAAAATCCTGTTGTGTCCGGGAATGAAGCAATGCACGAGCAAAGGGAAATGCCAACACACCTCCTCGCGAAGAAAGCAGTCGAAACAAGAAAGGGGGGACGGCCTTCTTGGTAAATAGATGAAGATCACCTCCGTGGACATAGCGCATCCCCAGGCTATCGGCCAGATAGGAAAGAGTCCTGCGCTGATAAAAACAAATGTGCTGACCACTTTCAAAAGCGTAGTAATACCAGTTCCGGGGCGGCGCATCTCCCTCAAACAGGGTGGTGCTGAACAGCAGGCTGTCGCATCCGGTTTCCGCGATGACCGAGGCCACGAAATCCCGCGGCGATGGCACGTGTTCCAGTACCTCAAAGGCCGTGACCAGAGCGTACTCCTGCCCCGGTTCACACTCGAATCCTTTGGCCAGCAGATTGGCGCAGTACTTGTCCTGCCAATGGAAATCAAGGCCGATATCCCGCATCAGGCGCGTAAATACCCCATATCCGCCCGCGAAATCGAGATAGCGGGCGGCGCGAGGGAAGAGAAAGGAGAGAATGCCGGTTACGCGCAGGGCATTGAGCAGGTTGCGCCGCATCACCCCGGTGTCGATCTGGGCGATGGGGTGCCGGTATGCCTCATCCAGCCAGTCAGGCTGATGGGCGAACAGCAAGCCACAGTGCTGACACAGGCAATAGTTTGCCTCCCGGTCGCCAAGCACATTGGCGGAAAAGACCGTTCCGGCCTCGTTAGCGCACAGCGGGCAAACAGACATCCCATCCTCGATTCAAACGATTCATTACATTGACCCTATCAGGGGGGAAAGGCGAAAATCGGCAGTCAACCGAATGATTCCAATTGGGCAGGACCGGCTTCCAGGCATGAAAACCATCGCATTTCTTCCGCTGACCCGAACCAACTGGCCCGTCATGGTCAGGTTGGTCACCGCAGTCAGGGACAGCGGGCAAGGCCGCCCAGTCATCATTCTATCCAACCCGCTGATGAAGGAACTGTCCCGCGACTTGGGTGGTGACATCGAATTGCTGGAAACGGCCGAGGGGTTTGCCCCCATCCAGCCACCGCAGGCCACACAGGGGGTGTGGCCGACCAACGTCGTCGAAAGCGGCTTGCGCGCGGGATTTCAGATCATCCGCCGTAGCCGTGCCCTCGCCCCTCTCCTGTCCTGGCACAAGGGCCGGACAATGGAAAAGCAGCTGCGCATGGCGAAGGATTTGCTGCGCAAGCTAAAACCCGCCGCCATCGCCGTCTCCGGTGACCGTAACGGCGGATTTGAACCAGCCTTTCTGCGTACCGCGCGCAACCTGGGCATTCCTGCTGTCATTCCGCCAACGGCTTTCTCCGCCACACTGGATGGACTGTCCATCGCCCGGCGACAGAATTCGGCCCATTTCGTGACGCATCGGCCGGACTTCAAGCGCCAATTCCCCAATCAGTGGCGGCACGACCCCCTATCCGGAGAAGACCTCAGCTTCTTTGGCGTGGCCACGACCCGTGCCTACGCCAACCACGACATGCTGCCGGAAAACCCCTGGGTGCTAGGCGGCGGACTCAGCGACTGGATCCTGGTGGACAGCACGGACGTGATGCGACGTTATACCGATCTGGGCGTCACCCCCGACAAGATCCTGGTCACGGGGCACCCGGACCATGACGCACTCTTCCTTGCACAGCGGCAGAAAAACGAGACACGCGCGCGTCTTTACGCCAAATACCAGCTCGACCCGGCAAAAAAACTGATCCTGCTCTGCCTGCCCAACTGGGCCGAGGTTGGCTTCAAAGACTGGGCATGGCATTGGCGAGAAAGCGAGCTTCTATGCCGCAATGCAGTCAACCACGGCGGCAATGTCCTGCTCTCTCTGCACCCCACCCAGGAACGTGCCCGCTACATCCACCTGGAAAAGCGTTTCCCACCCCTGCGCATCCTCGATGAGCGTCTCGCCACGGTCATGCCCGTGGCGGACATCTATTTCACCGGGCTGTCTTCCTCCACCATCCCCTGGGCGGTACTGTCTTTGGTCCCCACGGTGATCGCCGACCACTATCCCGAGAAGGATCGCATCCATGCCGGGCTGCCGGGTGTCCTCTATGTTCCCCAAACCGACCAATTGCACGATGTTCTCGCCCGCCTGGTCGGCGACGACACCTATTTCCAGGCATTGAAACAACATCAACAGGAATCCTCGCAGCGTTATGGCGCCCTCGATGGACACGCCACCGACCGTATCGTCCAAGCGCTGCTCACATCCCGGATCAGGGATGGCGGAGAAAGGCTTGCCCATGCCGCGTAAGGTCATGGTACTGACCGGCAAGCGCGGCGGATTCGGCGCCATGAAGCCGATGCTGCGCCTGTTGCGCGACGACCCCACCTTCGAGTTGCAACTGGTGGTCACCGACCAACACCTGAACCCGCGTTTCGGCCGCACCATCACCGAGGTCGAACAGGAATTCCCGATCGCCGCCGCAGTCGATATGGAACAGCGCGATGGCTCGGCCGCAGGTCGGGCGCGCGCGCTTGGTGTGTGCGCAACGCGAATGGCCGAGGCCCTCGATGCGTTGAAACCCGACCTGTGCCTGCTCTACGGCGACCGGGGCGAAGTCCTGGCCAGCGCCATGGCCGCCACCGCATTGGGCATCCCGATCGGCCATATGCAGGGCGGCGACGTGTCCGGCTCAGTGGATGAACAGGTGCGCCATGCTGTCACCAAACTGGCCCACCTCCACTTTCCATCCACCCAGGAAAGCGCGCAGCGCATCCTGAGGATGGGTGAGGAGCCCTGGCGCGTACAAGTGACGGGCGACCATCACCTCGACCTGATCGTGGCGGGGGAATACGCCACCCAGGCCGAGGTTGCCGAGACCGCCGGCATCGACCCCAACCAGCCCGTGATCGTGCTGTTGCAACACTCTGAAACCACCGCCCCGGACGCGGCCTACCAGCAGATGGCCGAGACTCTCATCGCGGTTCGCGCCACGGGCATGCAAACGGTGGTGGTCTATCCTTGCTCCGACGTGGGCTACGAAGGGATCGTGCGGGCCATCGAGGAATTCGCCACCGGCTCGCAATTCCGCGTATTCAGGAACCTCGACGCCCCCGTGTTCTGGGGGCTTCTGGCCCTCGCCACCGTCATGGTGGGCAACAGCTCCGCAGGCATCATCGAAACCCCCTGCTTCCGTCTGCCCGCCATCAACATCGGCCGCCGCCAGGAAAACCGGCTGCATGCGGAAAACGTGATTCATGTTGGTCACGAGCGCGCCGCCATCGCGGCCGCCCTCGACCGCGCCCTCAACGATGCGCCCTTCCGCGCGTCCGCGCGCAATTGCGCGCAAGTCTATGGCGACGGCAAAGCGGGCTGGCGCACGGTGGAGGCCATCCGCGACCTCCCCCTGGACAGCCGCCTGTTCGTCAAACGCATGACCTACTGAGATGCCGCTGACCGCCCCGACCCCCGCCTTGCGTTCCTGGGCCTTCGTGCCCGCGCGCGGTGGCTCCAAGGCCATTCCGCTGAAGAATCTGGCCGACCTGGGCGGACGGCCGCTAATGGATTACTGCATCGAGGCCGCCAAGGCCAGCGGCGTCTTCGAACGCATCATCTGCTCCACCGAGCATGCCGGCATCGCGGATCAAGCCCGTGCCCTCGGCATCGAGCACGACCTGCGGCCCCTGTACCTGTGCGGCGACGAGGTGTCCACCCGCGCGGTGATCGTGGAGTTCCTGGAACGCCACCGGCACGACCTGCCCGACCTGCTGTTCATCGTCGAGCCGACCAGCCCCTTTCTGCGTCCCCAGGACATCACGGCGCTGGCCGAAGCCATGCGGCACAACCCCGCCGCCGTGACCGGCCAGACCGTCTCCCGGCCGCCGCATACACACCACGCATGGAACCAGCGCGAGATGCGCGACGGCCAGGTGCGCTTCATCTTCGAAGAACGCAAGAAGGTCTTCGCCAAGCAGAACAAGCCCGTGCTCTATGTGTTCGGCAATCTCATCGCCTGCCGCGCGGCCGAACTGCTCGCCGGCGGCGACGTGTTCGCGGAACCTTCGGCGGGGGTGGAGATCGAGTGGCCCTACGACGTCAACATCGACTATCCCAATGACCTCATCCTTGCCAATGCACTGCTTGCAGCCGGGCTGGTGAGTCTGCCCCACACCCACCGGAACGACGCACTTGCAAGCTGATATCGTCCAGTCAAACTCACACGGCCAGGCGAGCCCGCACGCGTCGCCCGGCCCTTTCGACCACCCGGTTCAAGCAACTCAAGCAATGGAGATTCACTCATGCGTATCCTGATTCTCGGCGGTGACGGCTATCTGGGCTGGCCGACCGCCATGTACCTTTCCAATCGCGGACACGAAGTCGCGGTCGTGGACAACATGGTCAAACGCTTTTGGGAAGCCGAGATCGGCGTACAACCGCTCATCGCCGTGCGGCCATTCCACCTGCGCGCCAAGCGCTGGGAGGTGCTCACCGGCAAGCGCATCCAGTTCTATACCTGCGACATCGCCAGCAACCACCGGCACATCTACAACATCTTCGAGCAATTCCAGCCGGACACCGTCATCCATTACGCGGAACAACCCTCGGCACCGTTCTCCATGATCGACCGCGAAAAGTGCGTCACCACCCAGCACAACAACGTGGTGGGCACTCTCAACATCATCTTCGCCATCCAGCACACCAATCCCGATATCCACCTCATCAAGCTCGGCACGATGGGCGAGTACGGCACCCCGAATATCGACATCGAGGAAGGCTGGCTGGATCTGGAACACAACGGCCGCAAGGATCGCGTGCTCTATCCCAAAAAGGCTCATTCCTTCTATCACCTGTCCAAGGTGCACGATTCCGCCAACCTGGAATTCGTGTCCCGGGTGTGGGGCAGTCGCGTCACCGACCTCAACCAGGGCTGCGTCTACGGTATCGACACGGACGAGACCGCCATGCACCCGGAACTGAACACCAGCTTCCACTACGACGCCGTATTCGGCACGGTCATCAACCGCTTCGTCATTCAGGCCAGCCGCAATCTGCCCCTCACCGTGTATGGTGGCGGCACCCAGACCCGGGGCTATCTCAACATCCGCGACACCCTGCGCTGCGTCGAACTGGCCACCCTCAACCCCGCCGAACGGGGCGAATTCCGCGTATTCAACCAGTTCACCGAACAGTTCGACCTCAACACGCTGGCCGAGAATGTGCGCGGCGCCGCCGCCGGCCTCGGCCTGCCGGCCAGCATCGACCACATCGCCAACCCGCGCATCGAGCAGGAAGAGCACTACTACAACGCCAAGCATTCGGCGCTGCTCCAGTTGGGCCTGGAGCCCCGCCTGCTAACCCAGGACGTGCTCGCCGGCATGCTGGAAACCGCCCTTCGCCACAAGGACAACGTAGACGAAGACAAGATCATGCCCAACGTGAAATGGAAGAGCTGATGGGTTCTCCCGCAAGTTTCAGCATCGCCGGCCGCGAAATCGGCCCGGACGCCCCTTGCCTGGTCATCGCCGAAGCGGGCGTCAACCATTTCGGCAGCATGGAGAAGGCCTTCCGCCTGGTGGACATGGCCGTGGAAGCCGGCGCGGATGTCCTGAAGATCCAGCACTTCCACACGGATCGCCTGATCGGCAACTCGGCGGCCGACTGGCGCGACCGCATGCGCTCCAAGGAACTCTCCGAAGCCGACGTGCGGCGCATCAAGGAATATTGCGACCAGCGCGGCATCCTGTTCCTGTGCACCCCCCACGACGACTGGGCCTTGCGCTTCCTGAACGAGGACATCGGTCTGCCCGCCTTCAAGATCGGCTCCGGCGAGGTGGAGAACTGGCCCTTCCTGGCCCAGGTCGCCCGCTGCGGCAAGCCGGTCATCCTGTCCACCGGCATGTACCGCATGGAGCAGATCCGCGAGGCCATCCAGGTGCTGGCCGAAAATGGCTGCCCCGCCCTGTCCATCCTGCATTGCGTGACCAGCTACCCGGCGCCGCCCGAGTCCATTAACCTCAAGGTCATGGACGATATCCGCGCCTTCTTCCCCGGTCCGGTAGGCTATTCCGACCACACCGCCGGCACGGCCGTGCCGCTGGCGGCGGTGGCACGCGGCGCGAACGTGCTGGAGAAGCACATCACCCTGGATCGCGACGTTCCCAACGCCCAGGACTGGAAGGTGTCCTGCGACCCCTCGAATTTCGCCACCTTCGTTGCCCAGGTGCGGGAAATCGAGGCGGCCCTGGGCAACACCGACAAGAACATCGGCGAGATGGAGCAGAACGCTTTGCTGTGGGCGCGCAAAAGCCTGCACGCGGCCAATGCCATCCCTGCCGGCTACGCTATCGACGCGGCCATGCTCGTGGCCCAGCGCCCCGGCAAGGGCATCTCGCCAGCCCACCTTGCCAGTCTGATCGGACGCACCGTCAAGATGGACATTCCCGCTGGCACCATGATCGACTGGGACATGATCGGTTAAGCCATGATCACCTGGGACATCGACGCCAGCATTCTCCATTCCCCCGCTATCACCAACCGCAACCTCTTCGCGGATACGATCGCCTCCCGGCCCGCGGAGGAAATCATCACCCAGTACGCCGGCCTGACGCCACTGCAAATCGAACAGGAATTCGGGGAGATCTTCGCGATTGTGCGCGATCTCGGCATCCAACTGCGCGGCACCGGGCTGGAACTGGGTGCTGGCCTGGGTGTGCTATCGGCCATGTCGGTGAACTGCTGGCCGGAGATCGAACAGCTTTACGCCCTGGAAGTTGTGCCCAGGATTATCGAGTTGCTGCAACCCAAAACCGTGCGGTACATCGCCCCGGCCGGGGCGGACAAGATTCTCGGCGTGCTCGGCTCGTTCGATGACATGCGTGTGCCGGATGGGCATTTCGACTTCTGCATCGAATACGCCTCGCTGCACCATAGCGACGACCTGCCGCGCACCCTGCGAGAGACCGCGCGCGTACTCAAGCCGGGCGCCCCCCTGGTCGCCATTGACCGCGCCCATTACGACGGCGTATCGAGCGAGCAACTCCAGTTCATGCTCGACGTTCACTACTCTGCGACGTGGAAACGTCGCTATGGCTATTCCGACGCCCCATTGAGCCGCGCCCAGAACGGCGAGCATGAGATACGCATGAAGGAATGGCTGGCCGCGTTCGACAGCACGGGTTTCGAGGTCGTTCGCCGCATCGAGCTGCGCCCCACCGGCTGGCGCGCGCTGCGCTACAAGACCGCCCTGATGCTGCCCTTCACCATGCGCCGTGCCCTCGGCCTCCATCCCTCGCGGGTTCGGCCCGCCCTCGCCGAACTGGCTTGGCTGGCGGCGGGACTGCTGGGCCTGTCGCCTAGCTCCAACACCTATCTGCCAGCCGCCAAGGAGCACACCCTGTTCATCACCCGGAAGCGGCCATGAGCAGACTCATGATCCTGCCGGCCTTCGGCGTCTGGCCGATGCTGGAATATGAACTGGACATCGTCGAGCGGCGGCTCGCCGAGGGCGACGAGGTGGTCTGGCTGATGTGCGAGGGCAACGCACCATTCTGTCCGGCCAACCTGGCCCTCAAGAAACGGGTCTGCCTGGAATGCCGCTCCCGCACCCGCGCCGGACTCGACTGGTTGAGCCACCACGAGAACCTCACCGTGGGCAGACTCTACAACCTGGAACCGACCCAGCGCACCGAAAGCGAGGACTGGGCCGGCCAGGCCATCCTCGGCCCCGAACCCACGGCACTCGGTTTGCCCCCGGAACTGGCCGCCACCGACTGGTATGAGTCGGCCTATTCCACCCTCCAGACCACCTATAAGGAATTCCGTCCCGACCTGTCCGTGCGCGAGCCGATGCTGCGGCGCATGATCCTCGACTTCTTCCAGTCCCACCTGGCATTCCGCAACAACCTTGCTTGTCACAATCCAGACGAGGTGTGGCTGTTCAACGGTCGCATCACCCGCTTCCGCCCCGCGCTGCGTGTCTGTCAACGTGAATCACGGCGGGTATTCGCTTATGAATACCCGTACCAGGGCTTCAAACGTTACGTCGTGTTCGAGGGGCAGTATCCACACGACTTCGGCTTCCGCTCGCGCACCTGGAAGCAGCGTTTCGACGCCAACCCGCTGCCGCTGAAACGGAAGCTGGCCATCGGCGACACTTGGTACCGCAAGCGGCTGTCGCGCATCCAGACCAACTACGAGAAGGTGTTTTCCGCCTGGCAGACCGAGGGATTGTTGCCACCGGACTGGAACCGGGAACGCTACAACGTGGCGGTATTCAACAGTTCGGAATGGGAATCTGCGGGCGTGCCGGAATCCCGGCGCTGGAACTACGAGGACCAGTATTCGGCGCTGGAGCGCATCCTGCAGGACACCCGGCATCTGCCCCACCTGCATTTCACCTTCCGCATCCATCCGCATATGGCCAAGAAGGACAGGGAAAGCGCCGAGCGCTTCCTGACCCTGGCGCGCTTTCCCAACGTCACCGTCCTGCCGCCGGAATCGAAATACGACACCTATGCCCTGGTCATGGCCAGCGACGTGGTGCTGACCTTCTATTCCCTGGTCGGCGTGGAAACCGCCTGGCTCGGCCGGCAGGCCATCTGCCTCGGCCCGACGCCCTACCAGGATTTCGGCTGCGTCTATCTGCCGCGTAGCCACGAGGAACTGCTGGACACCCTGGCCCATCCAGAACAGACCGCCAATCGCTTCCCGAGCATCGAGGCGCGCAAGCGTGGCGCCCAGGAATTCGCCTTCGCGCGCCTGTTCTCCGGCACCAAGTCGCGCCACGTGGTCAAGCGCCACTACGCCCGGGCACTCATGCGGCGGGGCGGGGTAACCAGCGCGATCAAGGCGGCCTTTGCCATCCGCGCCCTGAACCGGGCGCTGTCGCTGCCGGCCTATGTCGTCGAGGCCATCCAGCGCATCAGCAAGGACGAATTCCTGCGCAAGGAAATCGCCCAGGCGCCTAGCCGGGCTGTGCTGCGCTTCATCCGCGACCGACTGATGGGCACCGTGCCCTGAGCGGCTTCAAGCGGTCCCGAGCACGGTCTTCAGCGCCGCCTTGGCAGCATCAGTTTCCGTACCACCGCCTGCGGACTGGGCAGATAGCTTTCCTTGAAGGTGTAGCGGTCGGCTTCCTGATCGGGCAGGAATGCCTGCGGATGGGCCAGCGGAAAACCCAGCTCGCCCGCCGCCATGTTGGCGGCACGGGTCAGGTTGCGGGTGTGGTGGGCCTGCTCGCCAAAACCGATATTGCTCACCAGATTGATCTGGGGAATCACGTTGACGCGGTGCTGGAGCCAGTTGGCGAATAGCCATTGATAGTCCCATGTGTCGATCAGGCCGGCATGAGTGCGATCAAGGATGCGCCCCCAGTAGGCGCACTCCAGCCGGCCACCAAGGCTGTCCAGCACCCGATCCCGGTAGGCGGGCCATAGATGCATGGCCGCGTCGTAGCTCGCCCAGCGATCCCGCCACGTCGCCCAGCCCCAGATATGGCAGTAGCGCGAGAAGTAGTAGCTGGCCTCGCCGCGACGTTGCCCGTACTGAAAATTGTCGCCGGAGATCATGCCCACGCGCCGGTCATCGGCATAACGCTCGAGGAGCTCCTGGGCAAAGTGGAAGAAGGACGCCGACGGCACACAGTCGTCCTCCAGGATGATGCCCTGGGGCTCGTGCTCGAAGAACCAGGAGATGGCGCCGGAGATGGAGTCGCGGGCACACAGGTGCTCGTCGCGGAACAGGCGGTGGACCTCGCAAGGCCAGTCTGGCGCATCGAACAGGCGCCGCACCGCGTCGCACTGCCCGGCCTCCGCCGGACGATCCGGCTGCGGCGCGTTGCAGGCCACGTAAAGCCGTTCCGGGCGAACTGCTCGCACCGCCTCCAGCACCTTGCGCGTGGTCTCCTCGCGCCGATAGGCGATGATCAGGATGGGGGTGGGGAGCGCCAGCTGGCTCACCACAGTTTCCAAGGCGCGCTACCTTCGTTCCAGAGCTGGTTCAGGTGATTGCGGTCGCGCAGGGTATCCATGCAGTGCCAGAAGCCATGATGGCGGTAGGCGTGGAACTGGCCGCGAGCCGTCGCGATTTCCAGGGGCTCCCGCTCCAGCACGACATCATCGCCGGCGATCAAATCCAGGAAGCCCGGCTCCAGCGCGAAGAAGCCGCCATTGATCCAGTCCTCGGCGAACTCCGGCTTTTCCGCGAAGCGCATGACCTTGTCCTCGCTGCTCAATTCCAGCTTGCCGTAGCGGGAGGTGGGATGCACCGCAGTCACCGTCGCCAGGCCGCCGTGGCGACGATGGAAGGCCAGCAGGGCGTTCAGGTCGACGTCGGACAGGCCGTCGCCGTAGGTCACCATGAAGGTTTCCTGGTCGAGATGGGGTGCCAGACGCCGGATGCGCCCGCCAGTCATGGTCTCGCCTCCGGTGTCCACCAGCGTCACCTTCCAATCCAGGAACTCGCCGCCGTGATAAGTGGCCTGCCCGGTGCCCAGATCCACGGTCATATTGGCGTTGCGGGCATGGTAATTGAGGAAATAGTCCTTGATCAGATGGCCCTTGTAGCCCAAGGCGATGATGAATTCCTTGAAACCCTGGGCCGCATATAAATGCAGGATGTGCCAAAGGATGGGGCGCCCGCCGACCTCCACCAGCGGTTTGGGGATTTCCTGGGTCAACTCCGCCAAGCGGGTTCCATAGCCTCCCGCGAGAATCACGACTTTCATATCACACCATCTTCCGTGAAAAATCCCGGCCCGCCTGCGCTTCCGGCGGGCTCTCGGCACGCTCGCCCTTGAGAATCAGCGCATAGCACAGCCACATCACCAGGCAGTTGCTGAGCCCCGTAATAACAAATCGGGGCTGAAGCAAACCCACCCCGATCCCCACCAGCAACATGAAATGCAGACCGTGACCATCATACCTTCTGCGGTACTTTCCACTGAAAGGTAACCAGGCCAAGGACAGCAGAGGCAGGAATGCGCCTATTCCAAGTTCTCCCAGCGTCTTCAGATAAACGTTATGCACCATCCAGGTTCCGCTGTCGGCCACCACATCGAAGTGGCCGATTCCCTTGCCTACAAATAATGCCCGTGTATCAAGCGCCCCCACCGCGTTGATCAGGATGCGTACCCGATGCGCGGACACGCCGTCCGCATATTCCACGACATCATCCACACTTTGCAGTTCGATGGGCGCGGATTGAACAGGCGCCAGTTGGCGAAAAATCGAAATGTCTTCGCCTACCTTGGTGACTGGCGAAAACTGGCCAGCCACCCAGACCAAGAGCAGCAACCAGCCCACCACGACAAACCTGACGCCCGTACCATCCAGACGTCGCAGGGTGAAATAGGCCATAACCGCAAGCGCGGCCAGCACGCCAATGCGTCCTCCTGAAAAAACCTGGAGGGTCAAGACAACGGAGGAAAGCGCCAAAGCCAGAAAGAAATCACGTCGTTGCCGACCCGCAAAAAAGAAATTCAAAAACACGATCTGCCATAACCAGATCGAGAAATTGACCCGGTTGCCATCGAACCCTGACGCTATCAATGCCTGTATTTCCCGGTCGCCGAGCAGACAGCGCAGCAACACATACAAGGCCAGCAGATTGACCACCAGAACCCCAACACGCAGTTGGCCCAGAAAACACGCCAGGGGGAAACGGCCGTCCACCACATGGCGCACGAACAGCCAGATGAAGGTGATGGAAAGCGCGCTGTAGATATATTCCTCGGGTTTATCCTGGCGGATGAGGGCATTGCCCATAATAACCAGGGCCAGAAAGCCGCAGTAGAGGGAGAAGCGGCGATCTATCGAGCCAAACCGACCAACCACAACCGGAATGGCCAGAAAGCCCATGAGCATCAGGTAATAGATGCGTTTGGCATAAACGATCCCGTCCGCCGGAATCGACACATGGGGAATGGCATAAATCCCACTGGTGCATAGGAGAACGGCAAGGCCCGTGACCAATATCGAATCCACCAGGGGGAGCCTGCTTTCCCACCCCCGCCGCAGCCCCCCCCATCTCCCCCTCGATATTCCCTTTATCATTGAATACATCCTGCAGCTACCGATCTACCACACGCTCCGGCCACCATCCATGACGATGTTCTGACCATTGAGATAGGAAGATGCATCGGAACACAGGAATTGCACGGCGGCCCGGTATTCATCGCGGGAGGCCATGCGCCCCAGTGGTATCAGGGAAGCAAGGCGCTGAACGAAGGCCTCGCCCTGGCCGTTGAACACCCCGCCCGGAGACAAGGCGTTGGCCCGTACCCCTTGTTCGGTCCAGTAAGTGGACAGGTAGCGGGTCAGCCCGATCAGGCCCGCCTTGATGACCGAATAGGTCACCGGCTTGACCGGCTGCATGTCGTCCGCCAGCCCCTCCTTGCGGTAGAGGCGTTGGTCCGGCGAGAACACCGACAGGTCGGAAGCGATGTTGAGGATGACGCCGCCCTTGCCGTCGCGGGCCATGGCCGCGCCAAACACCTGGCTGCACAGGAAGGCGCCGGTCAGGCCCACCGCGACCTGGAGATTCCACTGCTCCAGCGGAAAATGCTCCAGCCGGGAGGTTTCCATCACCCCCTGCTCGCCCTTCACCTTGGGGTCGATGGCGGCGTTGTTCACCAGGATGTCCACGCGCCGGCCCTGGGCATCGAGTTCGGCAGCCACCGCCTGAACCTTGGCCGGATCCGCCACATCCATGACCAGACAGACGATGCGTGCCGGATCGGCATCCCGGGCCAGGGTCGCCTTCGCCGTTTCCAGGGCGGACATGGAGATATCCGTCAGGATCACCGTCGCGCCGCTTTCCAACAGCGCGGCGGCATGTTCCACGCCGAGCAGGCCGGCGGCACCGGTAATCAGAGCGGTCTTGCCGGTCAGGTCGAATTTCTTGAATCGGTCGCTCATGTATTTATCCAGGCAATCAAGGTGTCACAGCGGCCCTGGGCGGCAAGCTGGGCGGCATAGGCCTCGCCCAGGGCGGGGGAATCGAGGAAGGACCAAGCCGCGTGACCACCGGGCCGCCCTTCGGCCAGCCACATCAGGTGATTGGACAAGGGGTAGCGCTGAAACTGGCCGACCGTGAAACGCTCCCGCGCAATTCCCGCCTTTTCCAGCAAGCGCGCCAGGGTAGCGGGGTTGTACAGAAACAGGTGCGGGCTCCAGTAGGTGAATTCGGAGAACGCCTTGTTGCGATAGAGGCTGAGTAGGGCGTCATCGGCATTGGGCACCTCGATCACGACCCGCCCTCCGGGCGCGGCCTTGGTCAGTAACTCGCGCAGGAAAGGCAGGGGATCGGGGATATGTTCGAGCACATGGAACAGCGAGATGACATCCTGGCTGGCATCGGCAACCTCGCCGAGTGAGGCGGCAATGCTCACACCCGCCTCCGTCAACAGGCCGCGCCAACGTGGCTGGGGTTCAACGCCCATTGCTTGCCGGCAGTATTCGCGGGCCAACCGCAGGACACCACCACCGCCGCAGCCCACGTCGAGGTAGTTGCGATTGGCGATCAGCGGGCGCAACTGCCCGAAGCGCCGTTCGTCATCCTGGCGGCATTCGTTCAGGTACGAACGCCAATCCTGGGTGGCATGGTTTTCATCGGTGTAATCCGCTTCGTAAAAGGCCTCATGCACATGCGTGAAGCTGCCCAGGAACACCAGTCCACACGAGGTACAGCGCAGGATGGGAATTTCGGGGCGATCCCGAACCCGGCCGGATACAGATTCGACGGTTTCGCCGCCACAGAGGTAACAGGCCATCAATATTCCTTCACGAGCGTATCTGCCCGCCGTCCAGCACATAGACCCCGCCCGTGGCAAAACCCGCGCGCGGCGAAGCCAGCCAGGCGACCAGATCGGCGACCTCCGCCGGAGTACCGAGGGACGCCAGTGCCACGTCGCGTTCCAGCATGGCCCGCACAGCATCCGCATCTTCCGCCAGCTTGCGCGACCACACAGAACCCTCAAACAGGATATTGCCCGGCGCCACAGCATTGATGCGCACCCCCTGCTTACCCAGTGGTCGGGCAATGCCGCGCACATAGGCATTGAGCGCCGCCTTGGCCGCCGAATAGGTCACCGGCGCGCCCGGCACCACTTCCATGCCGCAAATGGACGACACGCAGACAATGGCGCCCTGGCTCGCGGCCAGAGCATCACGCGCCGCTTCCACCATGTTGGTGGCGCTCCACAGATTGAGCGCGAACACGCGCTGCCACTCGTCGAACGACTCCTCGCCGGGGGGCACCGAACCGCCGCTGCCCACGTTGCACACGAGCACATCCAGCCTTCCGAACGCGGCCACGGCTTCCGCGACGATGCGCCGGGCCTCCTCAGGTCGGGTCACGTCGCCCACGATCTGGACCAGGTTCTCGCCACCCAGGGCGCGCGCAGCATCGCCGAGTTCCCGTGCATTGCGGCCATTGAGCGCGACTTGGCAGCCTTCACGCAGCAGCCCTTCGGCGATGGCGCGGCCGATGCCTCGGGACGAGCCCGTCACCAGGGCCGATTTACCTTTCAGATCAAGCTGCATGGGCCGGATAGCGCGACAGCCAGTCCTGGATCATGGCGCGGAAGCGGGACAAGGCGGCGGCATGATCGCCGTCGGCGGCGCGGGCGGTCTGCATGATGCAGTTGCCGCGATAGCCGACCCGGGCCAGATGCGCGAACACCGTCTCGAAATCGGCGTTGCCGGTCCCCAGCGGCACGGTCGTCCCGCCCAGCACGCGATCCTTGACATGGACATTGACGATGCGCGCGCCGTAGGTGGCGATCTCGGCGGCGGGATCGAAGCCCAGGGCGGCGCTGTTGCCGATGTCGTAGTTGATGCCAAACAAGGCGGGGTCGAGGCGGGCGATGAAGCGCGCCAACTCCGCCGGGCCGAAATCGGACTCGAACCCCACCTGTAGCCCATGCTCCGCGAGGAAACCGGCCTGGCCTTGCAGGAAGGAGATCAGGGTGTCCTCCTGCTCGGCATTCTCCAGACGGCCGTTATCCACCAGCGGCACCACCATCATGGTGATACCCACGGCGGCGCAGGCCTGGACCACGGCAAGGAAATCCCGCTCCAGAGCCGTCCATTCCACCCCCGTCGCCTTCCAGAACGGCGCCTGCATGAAGCAGTCGCCGGTCAGCGAGGGAATGGCGAGCTCATGCTTCCCGCACAGGGCGCGAATCTCCGCCTGGCCCTCGGCGGTCATGAGCGGGTTCTCGTACAGGCGCTCCTGGTCCAGCGTCCATTCCATGAGGCGGATGCCGAGCCGTTGCGCCTGGGGAAATTCCTCACGCCAGCTAGGCCAGGGGAAGCACTGGATGCGGCCGTCGATCAGGGGTGACAGGCGCCCCTGCATGAAACCGATGCGTTGGTTCATGCCGCTGCCTCCACTTGGGGGGTCGTGGGCTTGGTGGCACTCGATAGCAACATGATTTCCTTGGAAAAGCGTACGAACTTGCTGTGCCGGCGCAGAAAGGAGGGAGTCGCAATGCGGGCCAACTCGGTCAGCGGCAGCAGCCAGGGCCAGCGCCACAGCACTGGCAACTGGCGGAAGCGCTCGCAGCGTATCGCCTCGAAACCGTGGATGAGTTGGATGTCGCGCAGCGAGGACAGCATGAACGGCGTGCGGTGGGTGTAGTCCTCGAAATAGATGCGGTAGTTGAACTCCCAGTCCGGGCACAGCGTGATCACCAGCCCACCCGGTTTCAGCACCCGGTAGATTTCCCGCATCAGCTTTTCCGGATCGTGAAAATGCTCGATCACCGACTTGGAGAACACCACGTCGAACATCGCGTCGTCAAACGGCAGACCATCCTGCTCCAGGTCGGCGGTGCGCAGATCCGCCTCGGGGCAGATCCTCGCTGCGGCCTTTGAGCGATCAACGCCGAAGCCCTGGACGCCGCAACGCATGAAGCCACGCAGGAATTCCCCGCGCCCGCAGCCGATGTCCAGCAGGCTCTGGCCCTGGCGAATCCCATAGCGCTGCGTCAGGTAGCGCGCGAGCTGATCGGGATAGGTGGTGAACGGGCGATCCTGCTCGTTGTAGACGACGTCCACGTAGTCACGTCTGGTGGCGGTCATGGTTGCAGCACCTCCACCAACTCCAGCAACACCCCTTCCGGCCCCCGGCAATAGGTCACCTTGGCGTAGCCATCCGGCGAGGTCTGGGGCGGCGCGCTGAAGGTCGCGCCCGCCTCGGCCAGGCGTTGGCAGGCTGCGTCCAGATCGTCCACGGTCAGGGCAATATGGGTAAAACCCGTGGAATACGGGGTGCCGGTCCAGCCCGGCTTGTCAGGGTGGCTATGGAAATGCAGGAGCTCGACCAGATTGCCGTCCGGTGCCGCCAGCTTGACCGTGGTGACCTTCACGCCTTCCAGGCCCATCATCGCGTCGATATGGGCGCCGGACTCGTCCATGCGCTTGGCCACTTGGAAGCCCAGCAGATCGCACCAGAAGCGCAGCGCGGCCTCCAGGTCGGCGACCACCAGGCCGGCATGGCGGATATGGGTGATCATTCCGCAGCCACCTCGGCGATGGCCTCGCCCAGCACCGCCACGCCTTCCAGCAGGGCTGCGTCGCTGATGGTGAGCGGCGGGCCGATCTTGATGGATTCACGCCCGGTGTGGACCACCAGCAACCCCTTCTGCATGCAGCGTTCCGCCACGCGGCTGGTAAACGGGCCATCCGGCTTGCCGGTTTTTGGGTCGTGGATCAGCACGGCGGCAATCAGGCCGCGTCCCAGCAGGTTAGCGATGCGCCCCGGGAAGCGGCTCTGGAGATCGCGCAGGGCATCGAACAACAGGCGGCCCTTGCGCTCGGTCTCGGCGATCAGGTTGCGTGACTCGATCTCTTCGATCACCGCCAGGCCGGCGGCGCAGACCAGCGGATTGGCGGAGTGGGTGCTGCTCATGTTGCCCACTTCCGGCAAATCCATGACCTCGGCCCGTCCCAGCACGCCGGACAGCGGCACACCGCCGCCCATGCCCTTGCCGCAGCAGATCAGATCGGGTTCCACACCGTAGTGCTGGAAGCCAAAGGCGCGGCCGGTGCGCGCGAAGCCCGCCTGCATCTCGTCGAAGGCGAGCAGAATGCCGTGGCGGCGGCAGAGGCGTTCGATACCTTGCACGAAATCGTCCGGGTAGAACACCGCGCCCCAGCCCTGGAAAGTTTCCAGCATGAAGCCGCACACATCCCGGGCCAGGTCGATACCGGCGGCTTCCAGCTGCTTCAGTCCCTCGGCGAGGAAGTCCTCGCCCGACCGCCCATCGAGTGCCCAGGGATAGGGAAAGGGGATGTGGTGGATGTCCGCGTCCTGGTAGCCGATCCATGCCTTCTGGGCGAGGTTGCTGCTCATCATCTGAGCGCCCAGGGTGCGGCCGTGCCAGTTGTTCTCGATGCAGACGATGCCGCGCCGGCGCTTGCCGGACTTCTGGCCGTGCATGCGCATGAGCTTCAGCGCCGCTTCGGTGGCCTCGGTACCCGCCGAAAGCAGGAAGGCCTTCTCGAACGGCCGGCCGGCAAAGGCCACCAGTTTTTCCAGGTAGTGCGCGCGGGTCTCGTTGGCGTAGGCGTAGCAACTGTAGAGCGGCCTATCCAGGGTCGCCTTCATGGCGGCCGTGACATGGGCGTTGGAATGGCCGACGTTGGCGACGAAGATGGTGGAAGTGAAGTCGATCCAGCGATTGCCGGCACTGTCGTAAACGCTAAAGTCCTCGGCGCGATCCCAGACCAGCGGCAACTGTCCCTGCATGGAGCGGGACTCGCAGGCTTCCAGCCGTTCCAAGATCGCGCGCGTACCCGGAACAGGAATCCGAGTCTGGATCAGGCGGTGGGGCGTGGCGACGAGCGGGACGGTCTTGGGCTCCCGCGAAAATGCGTATCCCGACATGGGGTCTTTTTCACTCGAATAGGGGGTTGATGATTTCCGGATGGCGGGAAACCTGGAATTCCAGGTGGGCGAAATCTTCCGCCGTATCCACTTCCACTACCGGTGGGGTGATGAAGGGTATCACCCGATCTCCGTGGATCAGCCCGGTACGCCGGATGAAGGCGGTGGACAACACATCCACGTAACCATTGGCCTGGTAAGTGGCGGGGAATTGCTGGCGGGCGTTGTTGGCGGCATCCAGGGCCGTGCTGTCGCTGCCCAGGCGCTTGAGCCGGCCACTCGGGGCGATCTCGAAGGACTTGTAGGCGGATTCCGGCATCTCGTGCACCGAACGCAAGGCGGTGGCCTCCGGCGCGGCCAGGAAGAGTTCCACGGCCGCGTCGATCAGACGCGGATCGCGCAAGGGGGTGGTAGGGCGCATGTGAACGATGAACTCGGGGACTTCACCCTGAGCCGCCAGCCAATCCAGGGCATGGACGATGAATTCCTGGTCGGTTGAGCGGTCGCCGGAGATTTCCGCAGGCCGCAGGAAAGGCGCTTCGGCACCCAGCTTGATGGACAGCTCCGCGTAGTCAGGCGAGTCGGTAGAAACGATGACCCGCTCGATGGCGGCGGATTTCAGGCAAGCGGCGATGCTCCAGGCGAGCAGAGCATGGCCCGCCAGTAGTTTGACGTTCTTGTCGGGCACACCCTTGGAGCCCGCGCGCGCGGGGATGAGGGCGACGATCCTAGCCATTGACCTCGACCCGCAGCTTCTTGCGCACCGCCAGTTCCGCCGGCGTGACTTCCTTGACACCGCTGCCCATGAGGGCCGGCACCTTGCGCACGGTCTCGACGAAATCACGCAAAGCATGGGTCTCGATGGAAGCTGCCTGATCCGATCCGTACATGGCCCGGTCCAGGGTGATATGGCGTTCCAGAGAACTTGCCCCCAGGGCCACCGCCGTCACGCAAACCTTGATCAGCGAGCTTTCATGGCCCGAGTAGCCCACCTCGCAGCCGTAGCGTTGTTTCAGCATGGGAATGCAGCGCAGGTTGGCATCTTCCTCGCGCATCGGGTAGGTGCTGTTGCAATGCAGAAGTTCATAGGGGCAGTTGGCCCTCTCGAACTGCTCGACGATGGCGTCGACCTCTTCCAGGGTGGCCATGCCGGTGGAGATAAAGGTGCGCTTGCGCTCCGCCATGATCTCGCGCAGCAGAGGCTTGTGGCCGAGCATGGCCGAGGCGACCTTGTTGAACGGAACATCGAAATCTCGGACGAATTTCTGCGCATCCACGTCCCAGGCCGAGGCCGACCAGGCGATGCCGAGTTCCTTGCAGTAGCGGTCGATGTCCTGGTATTGCTCGCGGGTGAATTCGAGCCCCATCTTCTGGTCGCGCTGAGTCGCCCCCCAGGGGCTCTCCCGTGGGCTGTCGAGAAATTCCCGGGAATAAACCTTGTCCACGGTGCGTTTCTGAAACTTGGCGGCGTCGCACCCGGCATCCTTTGCGGCGGAAATCAATTGCTTGGCAAGGTCCAGGCTACCGTTATGGTTGATGCCAATTTCAGCAATGATGAACAAGCTCATGAAGTTCCTCTAAGGTCATGTTTCCAACGCCCAATAATTGTTCCACAAACGCCCGAACAAAACCCTCGCCGCCACGTTGCGGCAACACTGCGGCGGCATGGCGCTTGACCAGGGGATGGGCATCCTCCGGCGCGATGGAAAAACCGGCGGCCCGCATGAGCGCCAGGTCGTTCAGATCGTTCCCGAGAAAAACCAGGCCGACGTAGGGGGTGGGATCAGTCAGGCGGCGCTCGGCGAAGTAGGCGTCCATATAATCTTTCTTGCGAGCCACGCCGTGCCTGCAATCCAGCTTGAGCTTGCGCGCGCGCGCCAGGACGACCGGGTTCGGCTCCTTGGACAGAATGAATATATCCGCCTCGATACGGCCCCGCTCACGCGCATGACGCAGGAAATCGATCCCCAGGCCATCTCCACGGTCGCAGCGCACGGTCTCGACACCATCCTGGTTTAGATAGACCTTGTTGTCGGTGAACACGCCATCGAAGTCGAACGCGATGGTGTGTATGGCGGCCAGCTTCGGCCAGGCGGTAACCACGTTCATGCTCCGGCGACGTTGGCTTCCAGCAGATCGCAGAGAATGTGTCCGATGGTGATATGCATCTCCTGAATCCGTGCGGTATCCCGCGAGGGAATCACCAGAGGAAGGTCGCAGAGCGACTTCAGACTACCGCCATCACGCCCAAGCAGCCCGATGCAGCGCACCCCTTTGGGTTTGACGGCCCGCACGGCACGCAGCACGTTTTCACTGTTGCCCGATGTGGAGATCGCGACCAGAGCATCACCAGCGGCGGCCAGCGCCTCCACCTGCCGGCTGAAAATATCGGAGAAGCCATAATCGTTGCCCACGCAGGTCAAAATGGAAGTGTCGGTCGTCAACGCGATGGAAGCGATGGGTTGGCGCTCACGCTTGAAACGGCCGATCAACTCTGCCGCCAGATGTTGTGCGTCCGCCGCGCTGCCACCATTTCCGCACCACATGATCTTGCCACCAGCACGAATGCACTCGATCAATATCGCCGCCGCAGCGGCCACGCCGGGCATGAGGTCGCGGCGCACCACATCGGCCAGCCTGCCATGTTCTTCCAGTGCTTGCTCAATGGCGTCGATCATGACTATTTCGTGTATTCCCGATACCACCTCGCCCAATTCCCAATCCCCACCGCCAGTTCCGTCTTCGGCTCGAACCCCACATCCCGCTTGAGGTCGTCAATGTTGGCGTAGGTCGCCACCACGTCGCCCGGCTGCATCGGCAGGAAGTTCTTCTTCGCTTCCTGGCCCAGTGAGTCTTCGATGGTCTTGATGAACGCCATCAGTTCCACCGGCTGGTGGTTGCCGATGTTGTAGACCCGGTAGGGCGCGTAGCTGGTGCCGGGGTCGGGGGCGTCGGTGGTGAAGTCGGGGTTGGGGGTGGCGATCTTGTCGAGCACGCGCACGGTGCCTTCGGCGATGTCGTCGATGTAGGTGAAGTCGCGTTGCATCTTGCCCATGTTGAATACGTCGATGGTGCGGCCCTCCAGGATGGCGGAGGTGAACAGCCAGGGCGACATGTCGGGGCGGCCCCAGGGGCCATAGACGGTGAAATAACGCAAACCCGTCGTCGGTAGGCCGTAGAGGTGGCTGTAGGTGTGGGCCATCAACTCGTTGGCTTTCTTGCTGGCGGCGTAGAGGCTGACTGGGTGGTCGACGTTGTCGTGCACCGAGAACGGCATGTGGGTGTTGGCGCCGTAGACGCTGGAACTGCTGGCGTAGACGAAGTGCTCGACATGGTTGTGGCGGCAACCTTCGAGCAGGTTGCCGAATCCGACCAGATTGGTCTGGATGTAGGCGTAGGGGTTCTTCAGCGAGTAGCGCACGCCGGGCTGGGCGGCGAGGTTGATGACGCGGTTGAATTTCTCGGCGGCGAACAGGTCTTCCACCGTCATTCGGTCGGCGATGTCGCCGCGCACGAACTTGAAGTTGGGGTGGGGCTTGAGCTGTTCCAGACGCGCCAGCTTGAGCTTGGGGTCGTAGTAGTCGTTGAGGTTGTCGATGCCGACGACCTCATCGCCTCGCTTGAGCAGGAGTTGGGCGACGTGCATGCCGATGAAGCCGGCGGCGCCGGTAACGAGGACTTTCATATGGAGGTTCCCGATTTCAAGCTGAATTTCCCTTGTCCGCCCCGGTCGGGGCCAGCAGAAACCGGGTGATTTCCCGGTAACGCCCGGTGCTGGTGATTTCCAGCACTTGTTGCATGTCGATATTCATGTAGTCGTGCGCGATGCGATTGCGCAATCCGATGATCGCGTTCCAGCCCGGCTGGTCGCGGGGCGGAATTGTGCCACGTTGCACCAGGGCGGCAAAGGCGTCATATGCGGAAACGGGAACCGGCTCCCCCGCCGCCTTGAGCAAATGCTTGGCCTTGCCGATGGCATTTTCGACCAACACCTGGAGGGCATGCAGCACTCCGTTCTGCTCCAGAAGGGAAAGCGTTCCACCCGCCAGCAAGATCGCGCGCGCCCCATCGAGCAAGCTGGATTGTTCATGGGCGATGCGCGCGGTTTCCGCCTGATAGAGATCAAGCCGCATGGCGCTGTTCCCAATAGAAGTCTTCCAGGTCGCGCCAGGTGCGGCTTAGAAAATGGCTCCAGGCCAGGCTGTCCTCGCCTTTCAGCGGCAGGCCTTCCTCGGCGACGACGGCGCGCATGGCGAGACGGGCGCGCGGCAGTTCCACGAGATCGACATCCGCCTCCGGGACACCCAGCAAACCCGCCAACTGGCGGCGCAGGGTTTCAATGCGGCCCAACGCCAGGAACCCATCGCCCTCGCTCCGGGAAAGCTGGATGGCAATATCCCAATCGCTGTCCCGCCGGGCAGTCGTGCCGGCCCGGCTGCCGATGAGAACCGCGAGTTCGACCTCGGCGTACCCGGCGAGGAAAGCCACCAAGCGACCGATCCTCTCGGAATCGGGTGACCGATGGGGTGAACGCGGAGTGGGGCTGGTTGTGGGGGGGGGTGTGGAATAGGCCATCAAATGAAAAATAACGCCAACAGACGATCAGGCGGCAACCTGAACAGCGGCGGGATTATAGACTTCGCGCCTCACCCCCCGGAACCCATCCCCTCCGACCATGCGTTTCCTGTATTCCCTGGCCTGGCTGTTGGCCCTGCCCCTCGCCTTCCTGCATCTGCTCAAGCGCGCGCGGCGGCAACCCGAGTATCTGCGCCATTGGGGCGAACGCCTGGGCTTTGTCCCCGTGCCTCCCGCCAGGCGGCCGCTACTCTGGCTGCATGCCGTCTCGGTGGGCGAAACCCGAGCCGCCGCGCCGCTGATTCACGCCCTGCGGGCGCGCCATCCCGATTACGCCATTCTGCTGACCCATGCCACGCCGACCGGGCGGGCGGCCGGTGGCGAGTTGTTCGGCGGTGGCGTGGTTCAGTCCTATCTGCCCTACGACTTCCCCCCCCTGGTTTGGCTGTTCCTGCGCCGCGCGCGGCCAGTGATGGGGGTGGTCATGGAAACGGAAATCTGGCCGAACCTCTATGCCGCCTGCGCGCACCGAGGCATCCCGCTTTTTCTGGTGAATGCGCGCCTGTCGGAGAAATCGGCGCGTGGCTACGGCCGCTTTCGCGCCCTGGCGGCACCGGCGTTGCGTGGCCTGGCCGGCATCGCAGCACAAACGGAAAGCGATGCGCGGCGCCTGCGCGACCTGGGTGCGGTGGAAGTGGAAATCAGTGGCAACGTGAAGTTCGATGTGACACCACCGGCGAATACCGAGGAAATCGCGCGTGGCTTGCGCGACATATTCAATGGCCGTTTTGTCCTGCTCGCCGCCAGCACGCGCGAGGGGGAGGAGGCGCTGCTACTCGACGCGCTCGCCGGCCTGGAGATTCCCGGTCTGTTGCTGGTCGTGGTGCCACGCCATCCGCAACGCTTCGACGGCGTGGCCAGGTTGCTGGAAGAACGAAAGCTGGCCCATGCGCGGCGTAGCGTGAAGCACCCCTTACCCGCGGACACCCGCGTATTTCTCGGCGACAGCATGGGCGAACTGGCCGCCTATTACGCTGCGGCAGACCTGGCTTATGTGGGTGGCAGCCTGTTGCCGCTGGGCGGCCAGAATCTGATCGAGGCGGCGGCGGCGGGCTGCCCGGCCTTGATCGGGCCGCATACCTGGAATTTCGCGGAGGCGGCGGAACAGGCGACGGCCTGTGGCGCGGCGCGGCGGGTGGCGGATGCGGGGGAACTGGCCGTGGCGGTATTGGCACTCTTCAATGACCCCATCGCGCGCGAACGGATGCGGGAAGCGGGGTTGGGTTTCGCGGCGGCGAATCGGGGCGCGACGGAACGGGTGATGCGGATGCTGGAGCAGTACGGTTAGCGCCGGCTTCGCAAGCCCAATCAGCCTGGAAACCGCAGTTGGTAATACATAAAACGCTCGAAAGCTGCGTGGGCCAAGGCATGACCGGTGATTGTTCGCTTCACCTGCGGGGTGAGTGGAAACGTCACTCGTAGGAGCGGGCTTGCCCGCGATAGAACGCGGCCATTCGCGGGCAAGCCCGCTCCTACGGCACCTGCAACTGCGGGAAATAGGATCAGAAGAACAAAGCCGGCGGGGACGCCGGCGCCAGCTTTCTATTCCAGCAACAACGCATCGAGCGCTTTCAGGTCGGCTTCGGACAAACCGCCGGCGGCGGCTTTCAGGGTGAGGCCGGCGATCAGGGTCTGGTAGCGGGCGGCGGCGAGATCCTTGCGGGTGGTGTAGACCTGTTGCTGGGCGTTGAGAACGTCCACACGGGTGCGCACACCGACTTCCAGGCCCAGCTTGGTCGATCTGAGCTGCGCTTCGCTGGAGACCAGGGCCTGCTCCAGCGCGGCCACCTGGGCATCCCCCGAGATCACGCCGAGGTAGGCCTGACGCGCATCGAGGGTGGCCTGGCGGCGGGCGTTGTCGAGTTCGTAACGGGCTTTTTCCAGGTTGGCGGAGGCTTCCCGCACGCGCGAATCGGTGGCGCCGCCCTGGTAGATGGGCAGGGCGAATTCCAGGCCGAGATAACCGGTTCTGCGATCTCCGGTTCCCCCGCCCAGCGAGTTTTTGCTGCCGCTATAGTTGGCCGTGAAATCCAGCGTGGGATGGTGGCCGCCCTTCTGCTTGTCCACTTCGCGCCGCGCGGCTTCCCGCGCGGTCTGGCCCAGCGCCACGGCCAGGCTGTCGGCTTCCGCCTGTTTGACCCAGGCATCCATGTCGTTCGGCGCGGGCAGCAGCACCTTGGCTTGTTCATTGAGGCGCGCGAGCTTCGGGGCTTCCTGGCCGACGATTTTCTCCAGGGCGCGTTTTTTGACTTCCAGATCATTCTGCCCGGCGATTTCCTGGGCCGTGGTGAGGTCATAGCGCGCCTGCGCCTCGTGGGTGTCGGTGATGGTGGCCGCGCCCACCTCGAAGCTCTTGCGCGCCTGCGCCAACTGCTCGGCATAGGCCTGTTTCTGCGCGCGCGCGGTGGCGAGCACGTCCTGCGCCTGCAGCACATCGAAATACGCCTTGGCCACGCGCAATTTCAGATCCTGTTCCGCCACCTTGAGCGTCTGTTCGGCTTGCAGCACTTGCAGCTTGGCCTGCTCGTAGCTTTCCAGGTTCTGCCTGCGATAGATCGGCTGGGAAAGAGAGAGGGCGTAGAGGTGCGACGAATAGGAAGAGGAAACGTTGCTGTCGTTTTCACGCAGATTGCCGCTCAGGCCGATGGTCGGCCGCAACAGCGCCTTGCCCTGGGGCAGTTTCTCCAGGCCGGCCTTGTAGGCTTCTTGCGCGGCGGCGAATACCGCATCGTTGTCGTGGGCGAGTTGGTAAACCGAGCTCAGATTGGCTCCCCAGGCAACCTGGGCAACGCAGGCCAGAGCGGCGGTCAACAGGGTCAGGCGCATGATGGGGCTCGATTCAGTAGGTTCAGTAAGTGGGCATGGCGCGATCGACCTCCCTGGCCCAGGCATCGACGCCGCCGGCCAGGTTGATCACATTGGCAAAGCCGTTGTGTTCCAGAAAGCGCGCGACATGGAAACTGCGCACGCCGTGATGGCAGATCACCACCATCTCGCATAGCGGATCGAGTTCCCCCAGGCGCGTCGGCAACGTGCTCATGGGCAGCAACGTCGCGCCTTCGAGGTGGCAGCGCTCGTACTCCCAGCCCTCGCGCACGTCGAGCAGCACCGGATTGGCGCGCGCTGCGTCGTCCAGCCAGGCCTTGAGTTCGGAAGGACGCAGATTCCGCATGTTCAGAACACGAAGCGTTCCGGCTCGGCCGCGTTCACCAACGCTTTGCTTGCCGTCTCGAACAAAGAGTCGTGGCGACAGACGCCGGGCGACACGCAGGTCACCAGAGTCGCCGTCATCGCCGGGCCTTCACCGACGATGGCGAACAGGCGGCCGCCGGGGTTGAGCAGTTTCAGGTAGGCCTCGGGCAGCAGGGGGACGGAGCCGGTCAACACGATCACGTCGAAAGTGCCATCGCCAGCCCAGCCGCGGGCGCCGTCGCCACGGCGGGTCTGGATGTTGCGCAGGCCGTGCGCGTGGAAACGCTTTTCCGCTTCGTCGCGCAGGTCGGCGTGGAGTTCCACCGTGACCACATATTCCGCCTGGCTCGCCAGCAACGCGGTGAAGTAGCCGCTGCCGGTGCCGATCTCCAGCACCCGGTCGGCAGGCTGTACCCGCGCGGCCTGCAGCGCGCGCGCCTCGATCACCGGCGCCCACATCGTCTCGCCGTGGCCGAGGGGAATTTCCATATCCACGAAGGCCAGCGATTGGTACAGCGCGGGCGTGAAATCCTCGCGCTTCACCTTGTGCAACAGGTCGAGCACCTTGGGGTCGAGCACCTCCCAAGGGCGAATCTGCTGCTCGATCATGTTGAAACGCACCTGTTCGTTATCCATGACGGCTCCAGAAAACTCATCCATTTCAATGCGCGGGATTGTACCCCGCAGCCTCCGGCCGCCGCACCCGGAACCAGGCGGCGTAGAGGGCCGGCAGGAACAGCAGGGTGAGCAGGGTGGCGATGAACAGGCCGCCCATGATGGCGGTGGCCATCGGCCCCCAGAACACGCTGCGGGTGAGCGGAATCATGGCCAGGATCGCCGCCAGCGCGGTCAACATGATCGGCCGGAAGCGGCGCACGGTGGCGCCGACGATGGCATCCCAGGCGGCGTGCCCGGCGGCGATGTCCTGTTCGATCTGGTCCACCAGGATCACCGAATTGCGCATGATCATGCCGAACAGGGCGATCACCCCGAGTTGCGCGACGAAGCCGAATGGCGCGTGGAACAGCAGCAGCGAGGCGGTGACGCCGATCATCCCCAGCGGCGCGGTCAACAACACCAGCAGGGTGCGCTGGAAGCTCTGCAACTGGATCATCAACAGCGTCACCACCACCACGATGGCGAGCGGAAACACGGTGCGGATGGAGTTCTCCGCGTGGCCCGATTTCTCCGCCGTGCCGCCGATGTCGATGCGGTAGCCGGGCGGCAGCTTCGCGCGGATTTCGTTCAGCCGCGGGTCGATGGCGGCGGTGACGGTGGGCGCCTGGACGCCTTCGCGCAGGTCGCAGCGCACCGTGATGGTGGGCAGGCGGTCGCGCCGCCAGATCAGACCCTCCTCCAGTTCCGGCGTCAGTGTGGCGATCTGCGACAAGGGCACGAAACGGCCGTCGCGGGTATGCACCTGCAAGTCCGCGAGTTGCGACAGGCGCTTGCGCTCCATGCCTTCCGCGCGGCCCATCACGTCGATCAACTGGTCGCCCTCGCGGAACTGGGTGATGGCGACGCCGTTGAGCAGGCTGTTGATGGTCGACGACAGTTCCTGCGAGCTGACGCCCAGGGCGCGCGCCTTGTCCTGATCGACATTCAGGCGCGTCTGCTTGATGCGTTCGTTCCAGTCGAAATGCACGTCTTTGGCATAAGGGTGAGCGCGCATCACCGCCGCCACCTCGCCGGCGATGCCGCGCAATTTTTCCGGATCGTGGCCGCTCACCCGGAACTGCACCGGAAAACCTACCGGCGGGCCGTTCTCCAGGCGCAGCACACGACCGCGCAAGCCGGTGAATTCCCGTTCCAGACGCTGCTCCAGACGCGCCTTTACCACCTCGCGCGCCTTCAGATCGGTGGTCATCAGCACGAACTGGGCGAAATTGTCATTGGGCATCTGCGGGTCCAGCGGCAGGAAGAAGCGCACGCTGCCCATGCCGACATAGGCCGCGTGGTGGCTGACGCGGCCCTTGAGTTCCGGATCGCTCGCCAGCATGGCCTCCACCCGCTTCACCTCGATTTCCGTGGCCTTGACCGAGGCGCCTTGCGGCAACCACAGGTCGATCAGCAGTTCCGGGCGGTTGGTGGTGGGAAAGAACTGCTTTTCCACGCCCTGCTTGAAGCCGACGATGGCCAGCACAAAGACCGCCAGGGTCAGGCCGATGACCGTCCAGCGATGCCCCACGCACCAGCGCACCAAGGCTTTGAAGCGTAGATAGAACGGCGAGGCATAAGGGTCGCCGGCATGTTTCGCCGCCTTCGCCATCAACGCTTCCCGGTTCAGCAGGCGCGAGCCCAGCCAGGGGATGAACAGCACCGCCGCCACCCAGGAAGTCAGCAGGGCAATGCCCACCACGGCGAAGATGGAAAAGGTGTATTCCCCCGCCGCGCTCTTGGCGAAGCCCACCGGCAGGAAACCGGCGGCGGTGATGAGGGTGCCGGTGAGCATGGGGAAGGCGGTCGAGGTATAGGCGAAAGCCGCCGCCTTGCCCTTCTCCCAGCCCTGTTCCATTTTCACCACCATCATTTCCACGGCGATGATGGCGTCGTCCACCAGCAGGCCCAGCGCGATGATGAGCGCGCCCAGGGAGATGCGTTGCAGGTCGATGCCGGCCGGCTTCATCAGGAGAAAGGTCACCGCCAGCACGATGGGAATCGAAAACGCCACCACCAGGCCGGTGCGCAACCCCAGGAACAGGAAACTCACCGCCAGGACGATGGCCACCGCCTCCAGCAGGCTCCTCATGAACTCGTCGATGTTGCGCTTCACCACCGCCGGCTGATCGGCCACCTGATGCAGTTCCAGGCCCACCGGCAATTCGCCGCGCAGTCGCGCGACATCCCGTTGCAGCCGCTCGCCCAGCGCCAGCACGTTGCCGCCCTTGGTCATGGACAGGGACAACGCGATGCCTGGATGCCCCCGCCAGCGAAAACGCGGCTGCGGCGGATCGGCGTAGCCGCGCCACACCTTCGCCACATCACCCAGCTTGAACAGTTTGTCGCCGGCGCGGATGCCGATGGCGCGGATCGACTCCACGCTCTCGAAGCTCCCGGTCACATGGATGCGAACGCGGTCGCTGTCGCTGTCGACGAAGCCGGCCGGGGTCATGGCGTTCTGCGCCTGCAGCGTCTGCTGGATCAGGCGCGGATCCAGGCCGAGGGTGGCGAGCTTGGCCGCCGACACCTCGATCCAGATGCGCTCGTCCTGGACGCCGACCAGTTCCACCTTGGCCACATCCGGGATGCGGCGCAGTTCCAGGGCGATGCGGTCGGCCTGGCGGCGCAGTTCCGCCAGCGTGTAGCCCTCGCCGGTGAGTGCGAAGACATTGCCGAAGGCGTCTCCGAATTCATCGTTGGGAAACGGCCCCCGCACACCCGCCGGCATGGCCTGGCGAATGTCGTCGAGTTTCTTGCGCACCTGATACCAGAGTTCCGGCACCTGTTTCGGCGGCGTGAAATCACGCAGTTCCACGAATACCAGCGACTCGCCCGGCTTGGAATAGCTGCGCACGTTGTCCAGATAAGGCAATTCCTGAAGCTTCTTCTCAATCCGGTCGGTGACCTGCAGTTCCACTTCGCGCGCCGTCGCCCCCGGCCAAAAGCTGCGCACCACCATGAGCTTGATGGTGAAATCCGGGTCTTCCGAACGACCCAGATTGAAATAGGCCAGGATGCCGCCCAGCGTCAGCACCACCATGAGATAGGCCACCAGGCTGGGATGCTCCAGCGACCAGGTGGAGAGGTTGAAGGATTTCATGACGTGGTGCCGCGATTTTGTAGCGCCGGCGTCTCGCCGGCGTTTTTTAAAGACGCCGGCGAGACGCCGGCGCTACAGGGCAACATCATCACGGTTGCCCCCCTTCCGCCACCCGCACCGCTTCGCCCTCGACCAGTTTGTGCGCCCCGGCCGCGACGATGCGATCACCCTCGCTCAAGCCCCCCTTCACCGCGACACCATCCTCGCGCCAGGCCGCCACCGTCACGGTGCGCAAATGCACCCGGCCATCATGGCCGAGCAGCCACACCGCCGGCTGTCGCCCCCGCTGGAACACGCTGCCCAGGGGAATCAGGGCCAGCGCGTCACCCGTGGTTTTCAGCGAGACCCGCGCGGTCTGCCCCAGGCGCACGCCGGCATCGGCATTCAGAATCGAAACCTTCGCGGCGAAAGTGCGCGTCACCGGGTCGGCCTGCGGCGCCAGTTCGCGCACGCGGCCGCGATAGTGTTTATCCGGCGCGGCCCATAGCGTCACCGCCAGTTCGCCAGCCCCGGCCAGTTCCGCCACCCGATTCTCCGGCACCGCGACCACGACCTCCCTCTCGCCGCTCTTCGCCACCTTCAGCACCGGCTGCCCCGCCGCCACCACCTGTCCGGCTTCGGCCAGCACGGCGGAAATCACTCCGGCGGCATCCGCGCGCAGCTCCGCATAGCCGCGCTGGTTGCTCGCCAGCCCGGCCTGCGCGGTGAGCGCGCGAACCTTCTCCTCGGCCGCCTTTAACGCGGTTTCCTTGGCGTCGAGCAGGGCCTGGCTGACGAACTGCTGGGCGCGCAGATCGCGGTAGCGCCGAGCTTCCGTCTGGGCGTAGGCGCGGTCGGCGGCGGCGGCGGCGAGATTGGCCTCGGCCCCCGAGGAGGAGAGGGCCAGATCGGCCGGATCGAGCCGCGCCAGCACCTGGCCGACGACCACCCGATCACCGACATCGACCGCGCGCGCCACCAGCTTTCCGCCGACACGGAAAGCCAGGCTGATTTCATGCCGCGCCCGCACCTCGCCGGAATAGTCGGCCTGGGCGACGGCGCTACCGCCCCGCACCGTGTGCGCCAGCACGGTTCGCGGCTGCGCGGCGGGCGGCGCCGCTTTCTCGCCGCAGCCCGCCAGAGGCAGGGCCAACACTATCCAGAGCAGACGGTTCATGGCTGTTTTCCTGTCGGGGTTTCCGTTTTGGCGCACAGGCCCGCGAGCGACATCTCCAGCGCCACGGCGAAGTAACGATCGAAATCCATCGGTGTCTCCTCAAGAGGCATGAAGGAATGCTTCCAGAACACCGCCATCATCATGGGCGCGATGAAGATGCGCACCGCCAGATCGGACGGCAGACGGCGGAACTCACCGCTGGCCATGCCCTCCTCCATCACCCGCCGCATCAGCGCCCAATGCCGCTGAATCACCTCCTCCAGGAAGAAGCGCGCCAGTTCGGGGAAATTACCAGCCTCGGACAGCATCAACTTGGGAATGCCCGACAAGGGCGACATGGCGATGGCCCGCCACATGGCACTGACGATCTTGATGAGCAACTCACGACGGGAGCCGTCATGGTCTTTCGCCAGCGCCTCGACATTCTCCAGTTCCGGCACGATGGCGCTCCGCACCAGGGCCTTGAGCAAGTCCTCCTTGCCGGTGAAGTAGAGATACACGGTGCCCTTGGAAACTCCCGCCCGCTTCGCCACTTCCTCCAGCCGCGCCGCCGCGAAACCCCGTTCCACAAATACCGCCAGCGCCGCATCCAGCAGTTCTCGCGGGCGTTCATCGGCGCGGCGGTGCCAGCGCGGGGAGGATTCGTTATCCGGCATGCGGGGATCTTGACGGGAAGTTACTGACTGCCCGGTAATTTATAAGCGCGGCAAAGGACTGTCCAGAAAGATTTGAACAACCGAGGCGGATAACGCAAAAACGGCCGGGCAAAGCCGGCCGTTTTTGCATTCTTCCGTCCGAATCACTTCGCTTTCAGGCACTCGCTCATGAACGCCTTGCGATCCGGGCCCTTGAGCGCCTTCTCGCCCGCCTGCTTGTTGCATTCCTTCATGCGGTTCTGGGGGGTGGCCGCCGGCATGGCCGGCGCGCTGTCGCCATGCATGCACTGGCGCATGAAGTCGCGCCGTTCCGGGCCTTTCTTGCCGGTGGCGTCCTTGTTGCAGTCGGCCATGCGTTGCTGCGAGGTGGTCAGCGGCTTCTTGGCGGCGGGCGCGGCGGGCGCATCTGCGGCCCCGGCTTGCGTGACGGGTGCAACCGCGATGAGGAAGGTGGCGATCAGCGTGGTGAGGCGGAAAGTCATGACAATCTCCTTTCAATGGATGGGTCCGGCGGCGCCCCGCCAAACGGCCGGCCAAATCCGGCCGCGTGGGGCGCGGAGATCAGTTGAACAGACCTTTGATTAACTTTTTCTTAAGTTGATCCTCGGCGCTCTCTTTTTTCTCCGGGACGGGCGCCGCCTGAATCGCGGGTTGCGCCGCTGGCGCCACGGGAACAGGCTGCGCGACTGGCGCCACGGGCACGGGGTAGGAAATCACCTTGGCTTTTTCTTCGGCGGCCTTCCTGGCATTGAACGGCTGCCCGTCGGCTCCCAACTTGATGCCCTCGATCAACAAGGTGATGTCCACCTCGTTGCCGACCGGGCCATTGACCGCATATTTGGTGATGCCGAAATCGGAACGGCTGATGCGGGTCGTGGCCTTGAAACCGGCGCGCATGCCGCCCCAGGGGTCGGCGCCGATCCCGAGAATCTGGTAATCCAGGCTCACCGGCTTGGTGACGCCGTGCAGCGTCAACTGGCCACGCATCGTGCCCTTGTCAGCCGAATAGGGGGCCACGCTGGTCGAAACGAACTTCATGTCCGGAAAATTGCGCGCATCCAGGAATTCATCGGTGAGCACATGCACGTCGCGGCGCAGATGGCTGGAATTCAGGCTGTAGAGGCTGATCGTGGCATCCACCGTGGAGTTCGCGATGTTGGCGGCATCCAGCACCACCTTGCCCTTGATGTCATGGAAAGTGCCGCTGGTTCTGGCAACCACATGCCGGAGTTCCCAGTTGGCGAAACTGTGGGTGTTGTCGATGTTAAAGGTTTCGCTTTCCGCCTGGGCGCCCGTTGAAAGGACGATGGCTGCGGCTAGGGCGATCTGTTTCATGCTGAGGTCTCCTCTTGTTGGCTGGCGTGAGTCGTTTTATAGCACTAACCTTGGCGCCCCAATGTGACCGCGCGACCCGACGCCCTTCCGCGATGACCCGCATCGACTTCTATTTCAACGCGCCCTCCAAGGCCGACGTGGCGCGAAAACTCGCGGCCAAGGCGTTCAACGCCGGCCAGAACGTGCTGGTCTATACCACCGATGAAAAAGAGGCGCGTGAACTGGATACGGTGTTCTGGACCGCGCAACAGTTATCGTTTCTGCCGCATGTCCGTTGCGGCCACCCGCTCGCCCGGCAAACCCCCATCCTGATCGGCGCCGATCCGGACGAACTTGCCAGCGCGGATATCCTCATCAGCCTGGACGGGGAACCTCCCGAGTTTTTCGGCCGCTTCCAACGCATGTTGGAAATCGTCAGCACCGACGCGGGCGACCGCGATCAGGCACGCCGGCGCTTCCGTTTTTTCAAGGAACGCGGCTACCCTCTGGAAACCCACGACCTGGCGGAAAAGACATGAGCGAAAGCCGCGACCTGTTCGGCAAGATCGACGCGCTGTTCGAGAAGCGCGCTCTGGACGTGCTGATGGACAAGGGCCTGGCACACGAGGATTTCCCGGTACTGACCGAGGTGGTGGCGGCCAGGGAAGAAGAAAGCGCCCAGGCGCATGCCACGGAACGCCGCGCAAACGAACGCCGCGATCAGGAACGGCGTCTCGGCGAGCGCCGCCAGATCGGCCTCAGCGTTCCCCTCTCACCGCGCCCCGCCGCCGGCGAAGACTTCGAACAACTGGTATCGGCGGTGGAACAGCGCCTCTCCGACCTGTTCATCCGCCAGCAGTTGCGCATGGAGGAAGCCGTGCGCCGCGCGATACGCGAAGAACTGGAGAGGGCCGCCAAGCCTTTATAATCCGCCGCTTGTCTCAATTTCAGAACGCGGATGCGCGCCTTTGCCGGTAACGCTTCCGCGTTTGTTTTTACCCGGACCGCCTCATGGAACTCGCCAAATCCTTTGAACCCCACGACATCGAGAAACGCTGGTACGCCCACTGGGAGGGCGCCGGCTACTTTCGGCTGGGAACCGAGGAAAACAAGCCCTTCTACGCCATCCTGCTGCCGCCGCCCAACGTCACCGGCACACTGCACATGGGGCATGCGTTCCAGCACACCATCATGGACGCGCTCACCCGCTACCACCGCATGGACGGCGACAACACCCTGTGGCAGCCGGGCACCGACCACGCCGGCATCGCCACCCAGATCGTGGTGGAGCGCCAGCTCGACGCCCAGAAGGTCAGCCGCCACGACCTCGGCCGCGAGAAATTCCTGGAAAAGGTGTGGGACTGGAAGGAGCACTCCGGCTCCACCATCACCCGGCAGATGCGCCGCCTGGGCACCAGCCCCGACTGGTCGCGCGAACGCTTCACGATGGACGATGGGCTGTCGAAGGCGGTCACGGAAGTCTTCGTCCGCCTCTACAACGAAGGCCTGATCTATCGCGGCAAGCGCCTGGTCAACTGGGATCCGGTGCTGGGCACGGCGGTATCCGACCTGGAAGTGGTCAGTACCGAGGAAGACGGTTTCATCTGGGAGATCAACTATCCGCTGGAAGACGGCTCGGGTTATCTGACCGTCGCCACCACCCGCCCGGAAACCCTGTTGGGCGACACAGCCGTGGCGGTGCATCCGGAGGACGAGCGTTATCTGCATCTGATCGGCAAGACCGTGCGCCTGCCGGTGGCGGAACGCACCATTCCAATCATCGCCGACGACTATGTGGATCGCGAATTCGGCACCGGCGTGGTGAAGATCACCCCCGCGCACGACTTCAACGACTGGCAGGTCGGCCAACGCCACAAGCTCGCCGCCATCAGCGTGCTGACCCTGGACGCCAAGATCAACGAATTCGGGCCCGCCGAATACCAGGGCCTGGACCGCTATGTCGCGCGGCAAAAGATTCTCGACGAGTTGCAGGCGAAAGGTCTGCTGGTCTCGGCCAAGCCGCACAAGCTGCAAATCCCGCGCGGTGACCGCACCCATGCCGTGATCGAACCCATGCTCACCGACCAGTGGTTCATGAGCATGGAAGGCCTGGCCAAGCGCGGCCTGGAAGTGGTGGACAACGGCGAGATGAGGTTCGTCCCGGAGAACTGGACTTCCACTTACCGGCAATGGCTCAACAACATCCAGGACTGGTGCATCTCGCGGCAGCTCTGGTGGGGCCACCGCATTCCCGCCTGGTATGACGAGGACGGCAACCTCTACGTCGCCGCGACCGAGGCCGAGGCGCTACGTCAAGCCGGCGGCCGTAAACTGCGCCGCGACGAGGACGTGCTCGACACCTGGTTCTCCTCCGCGCTGTGGCCCTTCTCCACCCTGGGCTGGCCGCAAGACACCTGGGAACTGAAGCACTACCTGCCCACCAGCGTACTGGTCACCGGCTTCGACATCATCTTCTTCTGGGTGGCGCGCATGGTCATGATGACCCTGCACTTCACCGACAAGGTGCCGTTCAAGGAGGTGTATGTCACGGGATTAGTGCGTGACAGCCACGGCAACAAGATGAGCAAGTCCAAGGGCAACGTGCTCGACCCCATCGACCTGATCGACGGTGTCACGCAAGATGATCTGGTGGCCAAGCGCACCACCGGCCTGATGAACCCCAGGGATGCGGCGAAGATCGAAAAGGCCACCCGCAAGGAATTCACCGACGGCATCCAGAGCTTCGGCACCGACGCGCTGCGGTTCACCTTCGCCAGCCTCGCCACCCACGGCCGCGACATCAAGTTCGACCTGCAACGCTGCGAGGGCTACCGCAACTTCTGCAACAAACTGTGGAACGCCACGCGCTTCGTGCTGATGAACTGCGAGGGCCAGGAGATCAAGGCGGGCGAGCCGACCTTCGTCGACCGCTGGATCCTCGGCCGCCTCGACGAAGCCATCGCCAACGTGCGCGCCGGCTTCGACCAGTACCGCTTCGACATGGCCGCGCGCGCGGTCTACGAATTCGTCTGGGACGAGTACTGCGACTGGTACCTGGAACTGGCCAAGGTGCAAATATCCGAGGGCGGCGAACGCGCGGCGGCCACCCGCCACACCCTGCTCGCCGTGCTGGAAACCGTGTTGCGCCTGGCGCACCCGGTCATCCCCTTCGTCACCGAGGAGCTTTGGCAAGCGGTCGCCCCGCTGGCCGGCGCCAAGCAGACCGACAGCCTCATGCTCGCCGCCTTCCCGAAAACCGACCCCGCCCGCCAGAACGCGGCCGCCGCCGCCGAGATGGCCAACCTCAAGGAACTCACCAACGCCGTGCGCAACCTGCGCGGCGAGATGAACCTCTCCCCGGCGCTGAAGGTGCCGCTCTTCATCGAAGGGAATCGCGGGCAAGCCCGCTCCTACGCGCCTTACATGAAGCTGCTGGGGCGGCTATCTGAAGTCGAGGTGGTGGACAAACTGCCGGAAGGCGACGCCCCCGTCGCCATCGTCGGCGACTGGCGCCTGATGCTGCACATCGAGATCGACCGCGACGCCGAAATCGCCCGCCTCGACAAGGAAATCACCCGCCTGAGCGGCGAGATCACCAAAGCCAACGGTAAACTCTCCAACGCCAGTTTCGTCGACCGCGCCCCGGCCGCCGTGGTGGATCAGGAGAAGAAACGCCGCGCCGACTTCGAGGCGACATTGGAGAAGGTGAAGGCGCAGCGGGCGAAGCTGGGTTGAGGCGGCGCACCACCCCGATTGCGACCAGGGCGGACCCACCATAGAACGAAATGACCAAGTTGGTCATATAGGAGCGAGCCATGCAACAGGTTCAGATCGCAGAAGCCAAGGCGCATCTTTCCGCGCTGCTGGAGCGGGTCGAGGCGGGCGAGGAAATCATCATCGCTCGCCGCGGCAAGCCGGTGGCCCGGCTGATCCCCGAGCAGCCGGTCGGACGCAGCGCGGCCGACGCCTTTCGTGAAATCTGGGCGACCGGCGGGCTCGAAATCGAGACACCGGCGGAACTGCCCCTGGATGCGGTCGACCTGGATTGATCTGTGCGCTACCTGCTCGACACCAACATCCTGATCGCCATGAGCAAGGAGCGGCCCGGCCTCGCGGAACGCCTGGCGAACTACCCGGCCAGCGCAATCCTGCTTTCTTCCGTGGTGGTCGCCGAAATCGAATACGGCATCGCGAAAAGCGCGCGGCGGGAGCACAACCGCCGGGTCTTCGATGTGCTGCTTGAAGCCTTCGCCGTGCTGCCGTTCGACGCCAACGCCGCGCGCCACTATGGGCCGATCCGCGCTCAACTTGAGAAGCAAGGGCAGGCCATCGGCCCCTACGATCTGATGATCGCCGCCCAGGGCGTGGCGCTGAACGCGGTGGTCGTCACCGACAACGTGGGCGAGTTCTCACGGGTTCCGGGGCTCGCGGTCGAAAACTGGCTGGCTTGAGTCCAACCTGGCCTAAAGCTGCGCCAGTATCCTGTCCCCCACCCGCAACGCATTCGCATAGATCGTCCACGTATACGGCACGCTGCCGCCGGTGGGCATGAAGCTGGCGTCGGCGACGAACAGGTTGTCGACGCCGTGCATGCGGCAATCCGGGTCGAGCACCGAGGCCTTCGGGTCGCGGCCGAAGCGGCAGCCGCCCGCCACCAGATTGGGCGGCGGCGAGTCGGAGACGCCCACGGCCACATCCTTGGCGCCCAGTTCCCGCAGCACGTTGGCGCCGCGTTCGGCCAGGTAGCGCCCGACTTTCAGGTCGTGCGGATGTGGCGCCAGACGGACGCGCGCGACCGCCCTGCCCCATTTGTCCTTCACCTTGCCGGAGAGCGCGACGAAACCGTTGTCGGTGGGCAGCCAGTCGGCGAAGGCTTCGCAGTCGATGCGGCGTTCGCCGCGTAAGGCGGCTTCCAGGCGGCGCTTGAAGGCGCTGCCCCAGACCAGATTGCCGTCTTCATCACGCCGTTCCGCGAGGGCGCGGGAAACCACGTTGGGATGGCCCATCAGGAAGTCGAGCACGCCGCCCTTGACGCGGCCAAGTTCGGGGTCGTCGATCACGTACCAGTCGTGCAGGGTGCGGTTGACGAAGGGGCCGACCACGCGCGCTTCCGCGCCGCGTTGCGGGCCGAGTTCGTCGAACACCAGACGACCGTGGCTGACGCCGCCGGCGGAAAAAATCAGGTTGCGGCCGACCTGGCCGTGGCGGTTACCGAGGCCGCTTGGATGGCGCGGGCCGGTACTGGCGAGCAACAGGCGCGAAGTTTCGATGGCCTGGCAGGCGACCACGTAAACCTTGCCGCTCACCCGCTGTTTCTTCCCGTCCCGGTCGAAATACTCGACCGCCTTGACCCGGCCTTTGGCGTCGCTGACCAGACGAAACACCTGGCTGTGCGGGCGCACTTCGCAACGCCCCGTGGCGACGGCCTCATCCAGCAGCGCGGCGCGCGCGCCGCCCTTGGCACCGCTGGCGCAACCGTAATTGCCGCAATAGCCGGAATACTCGCAGTAGCGCCGCCGGCCCTTCGGCCGCGACAGGACGGCGCGCGGCAATGGCAGGGCGCGGCAGCCGAGTTTGTCGCAGGCGGCGTCGATCCAGGCGGCAACCGGGTGCTCGGCGGTGGGGGGATAGGGGAAATCCGGGGTCGAGCGCGGTTCCAGAAAAGGATGCGGCAGCACCCGCCCGGAGACGCCGACCACGCTTTCCACCTCGGTGTAATACGGTTCCAGGTCTGCGTAACTGATCGGCCAATCGACCACGTTGGCGCCGGGGATGGCGCCGAATTCGCTTCGCAATCTGAAATCCACCGGCTTCAAACGGTGGAAGAAGCCGGACATGAAGTTGCTGGAACCGCCGACCACGTTGCCGTTCCAGAAATCCCAACCCGATTCGCGGGTCGGCGTGGCGCTCCAGCCTTTGCCGGCGGCTTCCTCGATCACGTGTTGCTCGTCGCGCAAATCCGGCGTGTAGACGCTGCGCCGACAGCAGGCCAGTTCGTCCTTGAAGTAATCGGCCTCGCTGAACCACGGCCCCTTTTCCAGCACCAGCACCCGCTTCCCCGCCATCGCCAGGCGCCAGGCCACCGCCCCGCCACCGGCGCCGCTGCCGATGATGACGGCGTCGAAGTCCGTCATGCGCGCCTCGCGGGATGGTTCGGCCGGGGAAACCCCGGCTGATGCCGCAACCACGCCCAGCCAATGCCATCCGGATTGCCGCCGTAGACCGGGTCGGTCAGCAGCGCCTCGCAGACGTACAACAACAGGGTGGACAACCAGTTTTCGCCCGGCCGCGAATTCGCCACCTCACGCAGCACCTGCTCGCGCCGGATCGGGTCGAGGTCGAGGAAAGACGCCTTGTGGCGCTGCCGGCTGAGGTCTTCCAGCCAGTCCACGCCTTTCAGGATGAAACGCTGTTCCTCGCGGTCGCCATGTGGGTCGCCCAGCACGCCTTGCAGATAAGCCAGGGCGCGGATGTCGCGGGCGCCGGGGGAACCGGGTTCAGCGGGAAAAAGGTGCTCCTGCACGGCGGCCAATATCGGCCAGGGATTGGCGGTTTGCGCCAGGGTGACGGCCGGGGCGAACAGGGCAGCGAGGCCGCCGGCGCTGGCCAGGAGAAAAGTGCGTCGGCTGAGCAAGGCATGGCGCCATTCATCCATGTAGCGCCGGCGTCCCGCCGGCTCGTTCGTCTGATCAGAAGAACGAAGCCGGCGGGACGCCGGCGCTACATCACGGGATTTCATGTTCCAGCGTGTAAGTCGCCCCATCATCCTGGCCCAGCGCCTTCACCAACCAGGGCAGCGTCGCCTCCAGCAGCGCCGGCAGGGTCCACGGCGG
>JAHFRD010000003.1:280064-300515 GCA_023258975.1 Hydrogenophilales bacterium
CGCCGGCGCTACATCACGGGATTTCATGTTCCAGCGTGTAAGTCGCCCCATCATCCTGGCCCAGCGCCTTCACCAACCAGGGCAGCGTCGCCTCCAGCAGCGCCGGCAGGGTCCACGGCGGGTTGGCGATGTAGAGGCCGCTGCCGTGCATGCCGAAGCCCTCCTTGGACGGGCCTTGAACGGAAAGGGTCACGTTGAGCCAGCCCGGCGGCCGCGCGGCTTTCAGGCGTGAAGGCAACTGGCGCGCATCCGGCTTTTGCAACAGCGGATACCAGACCATGTAGGTGCCGCCGGCGAAGCGCGCGAGGCCATCCTTGAGCGCCTCCACCGTGCGCGGGTAGTCACTCTTGACCTCGTAGGACGGGTCGATCAGCGCCAGGGCGCGGCGGGTCGGCGGCGGCAGCACCGATTTCAGTCCGGCGTGGCCGTCCGTCGCCTCGATCCGCACCTGGCGCCCGGACTCGCTGAAAGTGCTGCTCAACAAGCGCTGGTCGCTGCTGTGCAGTTCAAACAGCCGCAGGCGGTCGTCACGGCGGGCGCGTTGCAGCGCGCACCAGGGCGAGCCGGGATAGAGGCGCAAACGCCCATCCGGATTGAGGCCGCGCACCAGCTCCACATAGTTCGCCAGCAACGGCGGCAGGTCGGCTCGTTCCCACAGGCGGCCGATGCCGCTATCGAACTCGCCGGTCTTGCGCGCGTAATCGCCGTGCAGATCGTAGATACCCGCCCCGGCGTGCGTGTCGATATACCACCAGGGCTTGTCTTTCTGGTTGAGGTAGTCGAGCAGCGCGATCAGGACGGCGTGTTTGAGGACGTCGGCATGGTTGCCGGCGTGGAAGGCGTGGCGGTAACTGAGCATGGGCGCGAGGTTAACGTGAAACACGCCACCGTAGGAGGGCCGCGCGGACTGTAGCGGCGTTGCGCCGCCAATCACGCGCCACCACATCGGGTGTCCATCTGCGTTAACCGGATAAGCACGGTTTCATCATCAGGGGCATCCATCGAGGCATGAAAATTGGCACGGGGGTTACCATCCCGGCTCGCCCCCTGACGCCGGAGCCGGCATGAATCCCAGAATCACCGAGTTGCTGAACCGCATCAAGGCGCTGGAAGAAGAACTCGAACGGGAGATCGCCACCCGCCAGGCCGAACTGAAGTTTCGTCTGGAAAACCACCGGGTGCGATTCGAGCGCGAGGTGCTGGAGCGACAGCGGCAATTCAAGGTCGGCCTGTTGCGCTACCTGGCCGGCACTTCCTGGCGGCATCTGCTCTCGGCGCCGATCATCTACGCCATGATCGTGCCGCTGCTCCTGCTCGACCTGGGCGTCACGCTCTATCAGATGCTCTGCTTTCCCCTCTACCGCATTCCCAAGGTCAAACGGCGCGACTACTTCACCTTCGACCGCGAACAACTCGCCTATCTCAACCTGATCGAGAAACTCAACTGCGGCTATTGCACCTACGGCAACGGCCTGATCGCCTATGTGCAGGAAATCATCGCCCGCACCGAACAGTACTGGTGCCCGATCAAGCACGCCCGCCGCGTGCTCGGCGGCAATGTTCGCCAGGCTGCGTATGTCGATTTCGGTGACGCCGAGGCGTATCGCAAGGAATTGGCGGAATTGCGCAAGTTGCTGGAGGGCGAAAAGGCGGAATCGCCGCCACATACGGGATAATTCTCACCCTTTCCAGAAACACCCAGCCCATGCCCATCCAGTGGTTCCCCGGTCACATGACCTCCGCGCGCAAGAAAGCGGCGGAGACCATGGCGCAAACCGATGTGGTGATCGAAGTCCTCGACGCCCGCCTGCCTGAAGCCAGCGGCAACCCGCTGATCACCGAACTGCGCACCTTCCGCCAGCGCCCCTGCCTGAAACTGCTGAACAAGGCCGACCTCGCCGACCCGGCCGCCACCAAGGAATGGCTCGCGTATTTCAACGCCCAGAAGAACGTCAAGGCGGTCGCGATCTCGGCCAAGAAGGCGGGTGACGTCGCCCGCCTGCCGGCCTTGTGCCAATCCCTGGCGCCGCACCGCGACGACAACTTCAAGCCGCTGCGGATCATGATCATGGGCATTCCCAACGTCGGCAAATCGACGCTGCTCAACGCCCTGGTGAAACGCAAGGTCGCGGCGGTCGGCGACGAACCCGCCGTCACCAAATCGCAGCAGCGCATCGCCCTCACCCCGCGCCTGATCCTGGTCGACACCCCCGGCCTGATGTGGCCGAAGATCGAGATCGACAGCGACGGCTACATGCTCGCCATCGGCCACGCCATCGGCCGCAACGCGGTGATCGACGAAGACGTCGCCACCCACCTCGCCAGCGTCCTGCTGGCCCGCTACCCGGAAAGCATCAGCGCCCGCTACGGCCTGAAACTCGATGGCCTCGACGCCCCCGGCGTGCTGGAAGGCATCGCCCGCAAACGCGGCTGCATCATCAAGGGCCGCGGCGGCGAACTCGACCTGGAAAAAGCCGCCATGCAATTCCTCACCGAATACCGCAACGGCACCCTCGGGCGCATCAGCCTGGAAACGCCGGAGACACGGACGGCGATGCTGGCGGCATTGGCGGCGCGGGCGGAGACAGCGTAACAACTGCCTCAGCGTATCCCCACCAGGAACAGCTCGGGCAAACCGGCGTCCCCCTCGCTGGCAATCTTCTGGCGATAACCGGCAAACCAGCGCGCCGCCTCCTCGCGCAGCTTGCGCACATCGACCAACTCCAGCATGTCGTGCTCGGAAACCACAAAGGCCACCGTGCGCCCACGCCGGGCCACCTGCACCGGCTCGCGTTGCGAACGGTCGATCAACTCGCCAAACCTGCTCTGGGCTTCAACTGAAGTATCGGTGATCATGGCGAACTCCGTGAAATGGCTATTTCGACCATCCTACAGAGGAGGAGGGATTGCAGGGTGTCACCGATGCCCAAGGTAGCCGGGATGCAGCGCAGCGGAATACGGAAGACCGGGGACAGACGAGAAATCGGGCGCCTTGGGCCACACCCCGGATTCCGCCCACTCGGCCTCGGTGTTGAATCAACGGCCGACAAGTGGGCTACATCCAGGCTACGCTCGCTTTAGTCCGAAAAAATTCGACACAGGCCCCTTTGCCCCCAGCGAGCATGGAAACCGTGGTCTGTCCCCTGTTGTTCACATCCGTTTGCCATAACTTGATCCTGGTCACTTTCCCGAATGGTCTACTGGTTGGTTAACCTTCGAGTTCATTCTGATAAAGTCGCCAAGGAACATTGAGACACACAGCACTTGGTCACACTCGATGCTGAAATAGAGCTTGAAATAAGGCCGATACCTCCCATGTTTTTATAACTTTTTTATTATAAGATGGTCTACACGCTGTTCGATTATGTGGACGCACAGGGTAGGAACCTGCTCAAGGAATGGTCACAATCCCTGCAGAAAGTGCAACTGGCGAAGCTGAATGAAAGGCTGGACAAGTTGCGCGATCACGGCCCCGGATTGTTCCCGGAAATGATGGCCGGTTCCGGCGTGGCTGGAATCGAAAAGCTCAAGGTGAAAGGCAAGGTTCAGTTGCGGCCGCTGTTATGCAAAGGCCCGGTCGACACTGACTGCGAGTACACCCTACTGATGGGTGCCAAGGAAGTGGGTGACGAATGGCTGCCGAAAGACGCGCGGGAAACAGCCCTTGCACGCAAGAAAGCGGTCAAGTCAGACCCGGAACACAGGAGAAAGAAACATGAGCGAGTTAGCTGAACGCCTGGCGCAGGAATTCGCCAACAAAGACTATGCCCATGCCTACATGGAAAGCCATGCGGTGAGTCGCATCGCCGCCCAAATCTACGCCCTGCGCAAGCAGCGCGACTGGTCGCAGCAGCAGCTTGCTGAGCGGGCAGGCATCGCCCAGGAACGCATCTCCAAGATCGAGAGCGCGGATTTCACCTCCATCACCCTGTCCACTCTGAACAAACTGGCGCGGGCTTTCGACGTGGATGTGCGGGTGGCCTTCGAGTCCTTCAGCCAGGGCATCCTGGATGTGGTCAACCTAAGCCCCAAAGCTCTGGAAGTTCAGCCGCGGCAGGCGTCACTCAAGGTGTTCAGTAATCAACTGTTGAAGATCAGCCGCGAAGGAAAATGGCAACTGACCCTCAATAATGTGGTTCAGATGAAACCGACTATCCCATCAGCAGTCCCTGCTGCACTGGGTAGCAACTGGACCCGCTTGGCGAATCATGGATGAATCGATGGCTGGCGAAAACAACATTGTTTTGCAGTACGCGTTGCGGGAAATCTATCTAAGGGAAAGCCACACCAAGCTTGGCTTGGACTTTGACCCTACCATCGGTGGGAATGAATTGACCGGAGAATTCCGAGTTTTGGGCGGAGAAACTGAATGCCGGACGCAGGATGCCATCACTCCTGACGGAACGAAGCAGATGCTGCGCACCTGCGTTTTTACCACTCGGTTCGAGTTCCGTTACCTGCGCGCGGGACAACTGGACCCGGCCACCAAGGAGCCCATCGTGGCGGCGGAAATCACTGCTGATATCACCACTGATTACCAATGCAACACACCGGATTTTCCGGATGAAGCCAATTTGCTGAAATGGGGCCAAAGCAACGTGCTTTTGCATGCATGGCCTTACTGGCGTGAGTTCTGCCATAGCACGCTATTGCGTATGCGACTTCCCGTCACCCTAATACCGCTGGTCGGAATGCTGCCCCAGGAAACACCCCTTCCGGAAAAACCGGGTACAACAAAGCGCCGCAGCAAGAAAATCGCCTCCTGAACACCTCCGTACTGATCTTTCCGACCATGCAATTTCGCTGCATGCTGGCGAGCGGCGGTAGCCCGTAGTGGCTACCCTTCTCATACTCAAAGACTGAGCATCCGAAGAGGGTCGCGGGCACCAGTTCGCTGACTGGTAGAGGTGAGTGGCTGTTCAGGCCGACTTTGAGTCGGTCGCGGTCACCAGTCTGAACTTCCGCACTTGGCCGGGTGCTGTTGGTTACCGGCCAGCCCTGATTGACCCCAACCGCCATACAGCCGCCGTCCAAGCCACAACCCGCACACCCCGCGCCCAGCCCATCTATTCCAAGGGCCGCCGCGAAAAGCCCGCCCCCAGCCGCTCCATGTAGAGATAGACCACGGGCGTCAGATACAGCGTCAGGAACTGCGAGACGGCGAGGCCGCCGACCACGGCGAGGCCGAGCGGTTGCCGGATTTCGGCGCCGGCGCCCCAGCCGATGGCGATGGGAAGGGTGCCGGCCAGCGCCGCGAGGGTGGTCATCATGATGGGGCGGAAGCGGACCAGGCAGGCTTCGCGGATGGCGTCGGCTGGGCTCATGCCGTCGCGGCGCTGCCGGTTCAAGGCGAAGTCGATCATCATGATGGCGTTCTTCTTGACGATGCCGATGAGCATGATGATGCCGACGAAGGCGTAGAGGCTGAGATCGACCTTGAACAGCCAGAGGGTGAGCAGGGCGCCGAGGCCGGCGGAGGGCAGGCCGGAGAGAATGGTGAGCGGGTGGACGAAGCTCTCGTAGAGGATGCCGAGCACGAGGTAGACCACCAGCACCGCGATCAGGAGCAGCAGGCCCAAGCCCTGTTGCGAGGCCTCAAAGGCCTGCGCCGTGCCTTCCAGTGTGCTGGTGAGCGAGGCGGGCAAGCGCAATTCCCGCTCCACCGCGCGGATGCGCTCCACCGCCGTACCCAGCGACACGCCCGCTCGCAGGTTGAAGGAAATCGTCACCGAGGGCAGTTGCCCCGTATGGTTGATGGTGAGGGCCTGTGAGGCGCGCGTGACTTTCGCCACGGTGTCGAGCGGCACCAGGGCGCCACTGCTGGAACGCACATGCAGGCGCGCCAGGGTATCGGGGTCTTCCTGGAATTCCGGGGCGAGTTCCAGGATCACCTGGTACTGGTTGCTGGCGCCATAGATGGTGGAAATCTGGCGCGCGCTGAAGGCGCTTTGCAGGGCGTCTTCCACCTGGCCAAAGGAGAGTCCCAGGGCGGCGAGCTTGTCGCGATCCACGTTCAGGGCCATCACCGGGCTCTTGTTGTTGAGGTTGCTGTTGACGTCCTCGAAGCCGGGCAGTTTGCGCAGGCGCGCGAGCAGGACGTCGGTCCAGTGATACAGATCGTCCAGATCGGTGTCTTGCAGCGTGTATTGATAGAGGCCGGTGGTGGACTGGCCGCCCAGGCTGATCGGCGGCGGATTCTGCAGCGAGACCTTGATGCCCGGCACGGCGGCCAGCTTGGGGCGCAGCGACTGGATGATCTCGTCGGGCGACATTTTCCGCTCCGCCCCCGGCTTCAGGCGAAACAGCAGGATGCCGCTGTTGGGCGTGATGCGGGAGCCGCCGGAACCGACCACGGACATCAGGATTTCGACGTTGGGATCCTGGGCGGCGATGGCCGCCACCGCGCGCTGGCGCTCCACCATGCTGGCGAATGAGGTGTCCGGCGCGCCCTCGGTGCGGCCCATGATGCGGCCGGAGTCACCGCTGGGCAGGAAATCCTTGGGAATGTCCCGATAGAGGGCGACGCTGCCGGCGATGCTAAGGAAGAAGGTCGCCAGCACCAGGCGCGGGTGCGCCAGGCTCCAGGCGAGGCTGACGCGGTAGCCCTTGAGCAGGCCATCGAAGAAGCGCTCGAACAGCCAGTACAACGGGTTGTGCTTCGCGTTCTTCTCATGGCGCAGATAACGGCTCGCCAGCATCGGCGTCAGGGTCAGAGAGACGAAACCGGAAATCAGGATGGCGGCGGAGATGGTCACCGCGAACTCGTGCAGCAGGCGGCCGATGATGCCGCCCATGAACATCACCGGAATGAACACGGCGACCAGGGACAGGGTCATGGAAATGATGGTGAAGCCGATCTCGCGCGCGCCCTGGATCGCCGCGTCGAACGGGCTTTCGCCGGCTTCCACGTGGCGCACGATGTTTTCCAGCATGACGATGGCGTCATCCACCACGAAGCCCACCGACAGCGTCAATGCCAGCAGCGAAAGGTTGTCCAGACCGAAGCCCAGCACGTACATGGCGGCGAAGGTGCCGATCACGGAAATCGGCAGAGCCAGGGCGGGAATGGCGGTGGCCGAGAGATTGCGCAGGAACAGCAGGATCACCAGCACCACCAGGCAGCCGGCCAGCACCAGGGTGAACTGTACGTCGTTGACCGATTCGTGGATGGTGACGCTACGGTCGTAGAACACGGAAAGCTGGATCGAGGCCGGCAGCTTTTCCTGGAACGCCGGCAGGATGGCCTGGATGGCGGCCACCGTGGCGATGGTGTTGGCGCCCGGCTGGCGCTGGATGGCGAGGATGATGGCGCTCCGGCTGCCCGCCTTGCCGGCGATCCAGTTGGTGCGGCGGTTGTCCTCCACGCTGTCGTGCACCGCCGCCACCTCGTCCAGGCGCACCGGCGCGCCGTTCTTCCAGGCGACGATCAACGGCCGGTAGGCGGCGGCATCGTCGAGCTGGCCGTTGGTGCGGATGGCGAAGGTCTGCTTCGCCCCTTCCAGGTTGCCCACCGGCTGGTTGACGTTGGCGCCCGCCACCGCCTGTTGCAGTTCGTCGATGCCGATGCCGCGCGCGGCGAGCGCGTTCGGGTCGGCGTGGACGCGCACGGCGTATTTCTGGGCGCCGTAGATCAACACCTGAGCCACCCCCGGGATGGTGGAAATACGCTGCGCCAACTGGGTTTCCGCGTACTCGTTGACCGCCGGCAGCGGCAAGGTGTCCGAGTGCATGGCGAGAAAGAAAATGGGGGAATCGGCCGGATTCACCTTGCGGAACGAGGGCGGCATCGGCATCTCTGGCGGCAACTTGCGCAGTGCGGCGGCGATGGCCGCCTGCACATCCTGGGCGGCGGCGTCGATGTCGCGGTCGAGGCTGAATTGCAGGGTGATCGAAGTGGCGCCGCGCGCGCTTACCGAACTCATGTTGTCCAGCCCGGCGATGGTCGAGAACTGCGCCTCCAGCGGCGTCGCCACCGCCGCCGCCATCGTCTCCGGCGAGGCGCCGGGCAGGCTGGCCGACACCGAGAGGGTGGGGAAGTCCACGCTCGGCAGTTCCGATACCGGCAGGGCGCGGTAGGCGATGACGCCGAAGAGAACGAACGCCGCCATCAGCAGCGTGGTCATCACCGGACGGCGGATGCAGAGTTCGGGAAGTTGCATGGCGCGAGGTCAGGCCCTGTTCCGCGGCCCGCCCCCTTTCCACACTTGTAGCGCCGGCTTCCAGCCGGCAGCTTGAAAAAGCCGGCTGGAAGCCGGCGCTACAAATGCGTCAGTCGCATCGGCCCCTGGCATGTCTCTCCCGGCAAGGGGAGGGCGTTCCACAAGATGCGCGCTCATCCCTTGCCCCCCACCCCTTTCACCTTGACCTTGGCGCCGGGCGTCAGCCGGGAATGGCCATCGGTCACCACCGTCTCGCCACTGGCCAGCCCCTTGCCGATGGCGGCGAGGCCATCGCGCACCTGGGCGATCTCCACCTTGCGCATCCTGGCGCCGCCCTCCCCGTCCAGCACATACAGGAACGCCCCGTCCGGCCCCTGCTGAACCGCTTCGGCGGGCACCACCACGGCATCACGCAGGGTATCCAGAAGCAGATTGACGGTGAGAAACTGGCCGGGCGCCAGGCGGTCGGCGGCGTTGGCGCTGTCGTTGGCGATCTCGGCCTTCAAGCGCAGGGTGCCGGTGGAGGAATCCACCGCGTGATCGAGAAACACGACCTTGCCGGGGCCTTGTGCGCCGCCGGGCACGCCGACCTTCACTTGCAGCGCGCCCCTGGCCTGTGCCGCGCGAATCGCGGGCAGGTATTTTTCCGGCACGGCGAAGCTGACGTACAAGGGCCGCACCCGGTTGACCACGGCCAGCACGGTTTCGTTGACCTTTACCGACGCGCCCGGAAACACCAGGCGGGCGCCCGCCACCCCGGCGAATGGCGCGCGTATCTGTGTGTAGGAGCGTTGCAGTTGCGCCAGTTCCAGCGCCGCCTGGTCGGCGCGCGCGGTGGCCGCCGCCGCCTCCGCATTGACGCGCATGTCCGCGACCTTCTCCTGGGAAACGAACTGTTGATCCAGCAAGGATTGATAGCGCGCGACATCCGCCCGCGCCTTGTCCAGCAAGGCCTGATCGCGCGCCAGAGTGGCCTCCGCCTGGCTCACGCGCGCCTGAAAATCGGCCGGATCCAGCTTGACCAGTACCTCGCCGGCCGCAACCGGCCCACCCTCGGCGAAGGACACGGACAGCACCTGGCCGTCGACACGCGATTTCAGGGTGACGCTTTCATACGCCTCGCCACGGCCGACGATTCCAAGCATGACCGGCAGATCGCGGGTCGTGGCCCGGGCCACGACGACGGGCACCGGCGGCTGCGCCTTGCCGTGTTTTTCCGGCGCGGTCGGTTTCTTCGTCACCCACCCATAGCCCACCGCGCCGGCAAGCGCGAGCAACAACAGCGATTTACCGAGTCTCTTCATGGTGATGGCCGAAAAAGCGCGCGGCGCGCGGGTGCGATGTTAGCCGACCGGAGGCTTGGCCGGCGCGCTACGCAGATAGCGCATGGCCAGGGTACGGTAGAGCGGCGGGCAGACGCCGCGCGAAATGCCCGAGGCAAGCAGGCTGACGATCATCAGGTCGATCACCAGGCCATAGCCGCTGACCATTTCCATGACGATCACGAACGCGGTGATCGGCGTCTGGGTGACGGCGGCGAGAAAACCGGCCATGCACAGCACATTGATCATGCCGGGCAGGTAGCCGCCTCCAAACAGATTGCCCAGGTTCTGGCCGAGGCCGGCGCCGATCGCCAGCGAGGGCGCGAAAATGCCGCCGGGCACACCGCTGGCGAAGGACACCAGGGTGGCCAGGAATTTGTCCAGGCCGTAATGCCAAGGCAGTTGGCCGCTCTGATTCAGCAACTGCCTGGCCTCGCCGTAGCCGGTGCCGAACGTGGCGCCGTCCGAAAACCAGCCCAGGGCCGCCACGACCAGGCCGCAGCCGGCGGCGAACAATACCGGCCGCCGGGCGCGCCACTCCCCCAGGCGGCCACTTCCGCCCGAGGTCGTCACGATCAGCAGGCGCGCGAACAGCCCCCCGGCGAGGCCGCACATCAGGGCGATGGCGAGCAGCATGCCGGGGTGGTGCGGCGAAGCCACGCTGACGATGTTGAGCCAGCCGAAATAGGTGTAATTGCCGAAGAACGCCTGCGTGACCACGCCGGCGATGACGATGGCGGTGATGATGAGGCCGCTCATGCGTTCGCCCAGGCCACGGCTGAGTTCCTCGATGGCGAACAGAATCCCGGCCAGCGGCGTATTGAAGGCGGCGGCGATGCCGGCCGCGCCTCCGGCCGCGAGCAGGTGGCGGCGGTCGACCTGGAGGCGGCGCGGCAGACGCTCGCCGATGGCCGCCATCAAGGAGGCGCCAATCTGCACCATCGGCCCCTCCCGCCCCATGGAAAAACCGGAGAAGATCGCGGTGGCGCCGAGCAGGATCTTGCCGATGGCGATGCGCAGGGAGAGCAAGGGCTTGAGCGGCTTGTGGCGGTCGCCGTGGCGCGCCATCTCGGCCATCACCTGCGGGATGCCGCTGCCTTCCGCGCCGCTGAAATGACGCCGCGTCAACCAGACCACCAGAGCACCGCCCGCCGGCGCGATCAAAAACGGCCAGAACGGGTACTCGGCATGCAGGCCGCGCAGGGTTGCGACACAGAGGTCGATCAGTTCGGCGAACCCCACCGCCAACAGGCCGATGGCCACCGCCCCACCCCAGAAGATCAGGCGACCCAGCCAGAGATGCCGGTACGCCGCCTGCCGCCGCCGCCACCGCGTCAGCGTGGCGGTGGCGGGGGGGGCATGGGTCGTGGGGGACGGCTCTCCAGTCATCGTGGCGGCGTCAAACCTTGTGATACACCTCGGCGCCCTGTTTCACGAACTCCACCGACTTCACCTCCATCCCCGCTGTTGCCACACTCTCCAGCGCGTCCTGTTCGGAGATGCCCTGTTTGGCGGCGAAATCACGCACGTCCTGGGTGATCTTCATGGAGCAGAAATGCGGGCCGCACATGGAGCAGAAGTGGGCGACCTTGGCGGAATCCTTGGGCAGGGTCTCGTCGTGGAATTCGCGCGCCTTGTCCGGATCGAGGCCGAGGTTGAACTGGTCGGCCCAGCGGAACTCGAAGCGCGCCTTGGACAGGGCGTTGTCGCGAATCTGCGCGCCGGGGTGGCCTTTGGCCAGGTCGGCGGCGTGGGCCGCCAGCTTGTAGGTGATGATGCCTTCCTTGACGTCGTCCTTGTCCGGCAGGCCCAGGTGTTCCTTGGGCGTCACATAACAAAGCATGGCGGTGCCGTACCAGCCGATCATGGCGGCGCCGATGCCGGAAGTGATGTGGTCATAGCCGGGGGCGATGTCGGTGGTGAGCGGGCCCAGGGTGTAGAACGGCGCTTCGTCGCACCAGTCCAGTTGCAGGTCCATGTTTTCCTTGATGAGGTGCATGGGCACATGGCCGGGGCCTTCGATCATCACCTGCACGTCGTGCTTCCAGGCCACTTGCGTGAGTTCGCCCAGCGTCTTCAATTCGCCCAGTTGCGCCTCGTCGTTGGCGTCGTAGATCGAGCCGGGGCGCAGGCCGTCGCCCAGGGAAAAGGCCACGTCATAGGCCTTCATGATTTCGCAGATTTCCTCGAACCGGGTGTAGAGGAAGCTTTCCCTGTGGTGCGCCAGGCACCACTTGGCCATGATCGAGCCGCCACGCGAGACGATGCCGGTCATGCGGTTGGCGGTCATCGGCACGTAGCGCAGCAGCACGCCGGCGTGGATGGTGAAGTAGTCCACGCCCTGTTCGGCCTGTTCGATCAGGGTGTCGCGGAACATTTCCCAGGTGAGTTCCTCGGCGCGGCCATCCACCTTTTCCAGCGCCTGATAGATGGGCACGGTGCCGATGGGCACCGGCGAATTGCGGATGATCCACTCGCGGGTTTCGTGGATGTTCTTGCCGGTGGAGAGATCCATCACCGTGTCGCCGCCCCAGCGGATCGACCAGGTCATCTTGTCCACTTCCTCGTTGATTGAGGAGCCCAGGGCCGAGTTGCCGATGTTGGCGTTGATCTTCACCAGGAAATTGCGGCCGATGATCATCGGCTCGGTTTCCGGGTGGTTGATGTTGCAGGGGATGATGGCGCGGCCACGGGCAATTTCGGAACGCACGAATTCGGGGGTGATGATTTCCGGAATGCTTGCGCCGAAGTTCTGGCCGCGATGCTGGCGACCCATCAGATTGGCCAGTTTTTCCCCTTGCGGGCCGGAACCGCGCAGCGACACGAGGTATTCCTGGCGGCGCAGGTTTTCGCGGATGGCGACGTATTCCATTTCCGGAGTGACGATGCCCTGCCGTGCGTAGTGCATTTGCGAGACATTGCCGCCGGCCTTGGCGCGGCGCGGCTGCCGATGCAGGCCGGGGAAACGCAAGGCGGCGAGCGCTTCCATGCCGGCGCGCTGGCGGCCGAATTCGGAGGACAGGCCGGACAGCATTTCGGTATCGCCACGTTCCTCAATCCAGCTCTGGCGCAGCGCCGGAAGGCCCTGGCGGATGTCGATCCTGGCGTTCGGGTCGGTATAGGGGCCGGAGCAGTCATAGACGAAGATCGGCGGGTTTTTCTCGCCACCCATGCCGGTGGGGGTGTCGGCCTGGCTGATTTCGCGCATCGGCACCTGGATGTCCGGGCGGCTGCCTTGCGCGTAGATCTTGCGCGAGTTCGGCAGCGGCTGGATGGCGGCCGCATCGACATGGGCGTCGGCGGCAAGGAAGGGGGCGGATTTTGGCAATGCGGCGTTCATGAAAGCGCTCCAACAATGAATAAACGCAGGGAGCGAAGGCGGCCGCCACGCTTCCCTACGCCGGTGCGACCCGGATCAGGTTCCAAGGGTGTGATCTCAGCCGTCCGACAAGGTTGTGACGGCACCCCTAACGTGGCCGGGAAACTAGCCGAAAGCGGGCGGCAAAACAACCACTTCGCAACCACTTCGGGCGTAGGCCGGGGCGGTTGCGGGCATCGGACAGCCCCACCCCTGTAGCGCCGGCGTCTCGCCGGCTTCGTTCTTCCGATCAGGCCCGCGAAGCCGGCGGGATGCCGGCGCTACACGTCCTTGGTCATTCCCGCCGTTTGATCGCCTCGGCGCACGCCTCGCCTATCCCGGCCGGGCTGGCGGCCACCACCACGCCGGCGGCTTCCAGGGCGGCGATCTTCGCCGACGCGGTGCCCTTGCCGCCGGCGATGATGGCGCCGGCATGGCCCATGCGTTTTCCCGGTGGCGCGGTCTGGCCGGCGATATACCCCGCGACGGGTTTGGTCACACTCGCCTTGATGTATTCCGCCGCCTCTTCCTCGCGGCTGCCGCCGATCTCGCCGACCATGATGATGGCTTCCGTTTCCGGGTCGGCCTGGAACATTTCCAGGCAGTCGATGAAATCCAGCCCCTTGATCGGGTCGCCGCCGATGCCGACGCAAGTGGTCTGGCCCAGCCCCAGGCGGGTGGTCTGGAACACGGCTTCATAAGTCAGAGTGCCGGAGCGGGAGACGATGCCGACCTTGCCACGCTGGTGAATGAAGCCGGGCATGATGCCGATCTTGCATTCGCCAGGGGTGATGATGCCGGGGCAGTTGGGGCCGATCAGCACCGCGCCGTTGGCACCGCTGTTGGCACCGCTGTTGGCACCGCTGTTGGCACCGCTGTTGGCACGCAAGGCAGCCTTCACGTTAATCATGTCGCGCACCGGGATGCCCTCGGTGATGCAGACGATCACCCGGATGCCGGCATCCACCGCCTCCAGGATGCCGTCGGCGGCGAAGCCGGCGGGCACGTAGATGACCGAGGCGTCGGCGCCGGTTTCCCGAACCGCTTCCTTCACGGTGTTGAACACGGGGCGGTCGAGATGCATCTGCCCGCCCTTGCCCGGGGTGACGCCGCCGACCATCCGGGTGCCGTAGCGAATCGCCTGTTCGGAGTGGAAAGTGCCCTGCTTGCCGGTATAGCCCTGGCAGATGACTTTGGTGTCTTTGTTGACGAGGATGCTCATGCTTGTTCTCCAACCGCCGCCACGGCCTGCCGCGCCGCTTCGTCCAGATCATTGCTGGCGATGATCGGCAGGCGAGTGGTGGTCACTGAGTCCGCCACCGCGTCGGCCAGCATCTTGCGGCCCAGTTCCACGTTGGTGCCTTCCAGGCGCACCACCACGGGGATGCTGACACCGACTTCCTTCACCGCGTCGATCACGCCCTGGGCAATGATGTCGCAGCGCATGATGCCGCCGAAGATATTGATGAGCACCGCCTTCACGTTGGGGTCGGCGAGGATGATCTTGAACGCCCGGGCGACCGTGGCCGCCGTGGCGCCGCCGCCCACATCCAGGAAGTTGGCGGGCTGGCCGCCGGAGAGCTTGATGAGATCCATCGTCGCCATCGCCAGCCCCGCGCCATTCACCATGCAGCCGATGTTGCCATTCAACGCGATGTAGTTGACGTCGTGCGCGTGCGCCTCGGCTTCCTTGGGGTCGATCTGGCTTTCATCGGCGATTTCCGCCAGCGCCTTCTGCCGATACAGGGCGTTGTCTTCCACGCTCATTTTGCAATCCAACGGCAGGATGCGACCCAAACCCGAGCCGTCTCCGGTAACGACCAGCGGGTTGATTTCCAGCAGCGCCAGATCCTTTTCCAGGAAGATGCGATACAGCGTTTTCACCATTTGCACGAAGGCGCCGACCTGCGCGCCGGCCAGCCCGAGGCCGAAGGCCAGGTTGCGGCCCTGGTAATCCATCAGGCCGGTGGCCGGGTTGACCCATTCCTTCAGTATCTTTTCCGGCTCGCTGTGCGCCACTTCCTCGATGTCCATGCCGCCGCAAGCGGAGGCCACCAGGCCAATCCGTTCGGCGGCGCGATCCACGGTGATCGACAGATACAGCTCGCGGGCGATGGGCAGGGTTTCCTCGATCAGCAACTGATGCACCGGCTGGCCGTCGGGCGCGTTCTGGTAGGTGGTGAGGCGGCTCCCGAGCAGGGCGGCGGCGGTGGCGGAAAGGTCATCAAGCGAGCGGCACAATTTCACGCCCCCCGCCTTGCCGCGTCCGCCGGCGTGGATCTGCGCCTTGGCCACGAGAGGCATGCCGCCCAGTTCGGCAACGGCGACGGCGCATTGGTCGGCGGAAGTGATGACCACGCCGCGCGGAGTCGCGATGCCGTAATCGCGCAGCACGGCCTTGGCCTGGAATTCGTGGAGGTTCATGGTCGGGGTTCCTGTTGGGATGGCGCGATTTTCATGTATTTCCTGGGAACCGTCATGGCTTGTGCGGCGCAGCCGAAGGCGTTATCCGCCAAATACATTGCGGCGTGACATTCGGCGGAAGGCTCTACGCTTTTTCGCCCTACGCGGATCGCCAGAAAGATCAGCGAAGGCCAGTCAACCGGCTCTTCACCGCGCTCAACACCCCGCGCCAGATCGCCACTTCCTCCTTCTCCAGCCCGGCCTTGGCGAAGAAGCGGCGCAGACGCGGCATCAGGCGCTTGGGGTTGGCGGGGTTGAGGAAGTCGATCTCGATCAGCGTCTTTTCCAGCTCGGTCAACAGCGCCTGTTCCGCTTCATGCGGGGCGAGCTCGAATTCCGGCAGGGCGAGGGGGGTGTCGTCGAGGCTGGCGCGCAGTTCGTAGGCCAGCACCTGCACGGCGGAGCCGAGATTGAGCGAGGAATACTCCGGATTGCTGGGGATGTTGAGCAGCCAGCGGCATTTCATCAGCTGTTCGTTCGACAAGCCGAAGGTTTCCGAACCGAACACCACGGCGACCGGCTGGCTTTGCGCGACGCCCAGCAATTTCGGCGCGGCCTGGCGCGGAGTGTAGGCGGGATGCGGCAAGTCGCGGCGGCGCGAGGTGCAGGCGGCGGCCAGCGCCACGTCGGCGAGGGCCGCGTCCAGGCTGGAGTGGATGCAGGCGTTTTCCAACACGTCCACCGCCCCGGAGGCGCGGGCGCGCGCTTCATCGTCAATCACGCATTTGGGGTTGACCAGGGCCAGATCGGACAAGCCCATGACTTTCATGGCGCGGGCTGCGGCGCCCAGGTTGCCGGGGTGGCTGGTTTCCACCAGGACGACACGGATGTTTGCCAGAGGAATCCGTGTGTTCAAGGTAAAATCCCGGCCCAGTTCAATCGTTCTTTAGACAATCATGCACCCGATGCTCAATACGGCCGTCAAGGCCGCTCGCGCCGCCGGAAAAATCATCGTTCACGGCAGCCAGAACCTGGATCGCCTGACGGTGAAATCCAAGCAGGGAAACGATTTCGTCAGCGAAATCGACCAGAAGGCGGAACAGGCCATCATCACGATCCTGCTCGACGCCTATCCGACCCACGCGATTCTAGCCGAGGAGTCTGGCGAGTCCGGCGCGGCCAGCGACGCGGAATACCAGTGGGTGATCGACCCGCTCGACGGCACCACCAATTTCCTGCACGACTTTCCCCAGTACGCGGTGTCCATCGCCCTGCTGCATCGGGGCAAACTGGATCAGGCCGTGATCTACGACCCGGTGCGCAACGATCTCTACACCGCCAGCCGCGGACGCGGCGCCTTCCTCAACGAGCGCCGCATCCGCGTGGGCAAACGCGACAAGTTGCAGGACGCTCTGATCGGCACCGGCTTCCCCTACCGCGACTTCACCCATCTCGACGCCTACACCGGCATGTTCCGCGACCTGGCGCAAAAGACCTCCGGCCTGCGCCGCCCCGGTTCCGCCGCGCTCGACCTGGCCTGGCTGGCCGCCGGCCGCACCGACGGCTTCTTCGAGATCGGCCTCAACCCCTGGGACATCGCCGCCGGCTGCCTGCTGGTGATCGAGGCCGGCGGCCTGGTCAGCGATTTCGCCGGCGAGGAAAACTACCTGCAATCCGGCAACGTGATCGCGGGCAGCCCGAAAATCTTCGTGCAGTTGCTGCAAACCATCCAACCGCATGTAACCGAGGCGCTGCGGCGCTGAGGGCCTCGGCCCGGCACGCCCGCGGCCAGCCTCTGATCCGGGGGCTGACGCTATCGACCATGCCGACCCTGTTCGTCATGCCCCCGCCCTACCGGATATTCATGAGGAAACCGCATGTCGCCGCGTGAACTGCTGATCGGCGCCTTCCATGCCGCCGTCGATGCGGTGCGAGCGGAGGCGCTGTTGCCGCCGCATCTGCCGGCGCCGGTGCGCGGCCGCAACATCGTCGTCGCCGCCGGCAAGGCGGCTGCCGACATGGCGGCCTGTGTGGAGACGCATTGGCCGCTTGCCGCGTCTCTGGAAGGCCTGGCCATCACCCGCCACGGGCACGGCGTCCCCACGGTTCGCATCGAAGTAATGGAAGCCGGCCACCCGCTGCCCGATGCCGCTGGAGTGACCGCGGCGGAAAGGCTGCTGAAACTGGTCGCGAGCGCCGGGCCGGAGGATCAGGTCATCGCCCTGCTCTCGGGAGGAGGGTCGAGCCTGTTGAGCCTCCCCTGTAGCGCCGGCGTCCTCGCCGGCTCGTTCGTCAAATCAGAAGAGCCGGCTGGATACCGAAGGGTAGGGGCTTCATCAAGCCGGCGCTACAAGGGCAGCGCGGCAACCGGCACTTGTAGCGCCGGCATCCCTGCCGGCAACGCGGGCGGCACGCCCGCTTACAACGCCCCCACGCTCGCCGACCTGCGCGCGACCACCGCCGCCCTGCTCGCCAGCGGCGCCCCCATCGCCGACATCAACTGTGTGCGCAAGCACCTTTCACGCACCCTGGGCGGCCGTCTGGCGCAAGTCTGCAAGGCGCCGGTCACCGCGCTGCTGCTGTCCGACGTGGCGGGCGACGACCCCGCCGTCATCGCCTCCGGGCCCTTCTCCCCCGACCCGACCACCCATGCCGACGCGCTCGCCGTCCTGCGGCGCTGGAAGGTGGACGCGCCGGACGCGGTGCGCCGGCATCTGCAACACGGCATCGCCGGAGAAATCGGGGAAACGCCGAAACCGGGCGACCCCTGTTTCAGTCGGGTGAAAACCCGTGTCATCGGCAACGGCCACACCTTGTTGGAAGGCGCGGCGATCCATCTCGCCGAGGCGGGCATCCGCCCGATCATCCTGGGCGATACCTGCGCCGGAGAAGCGCGCGAAGTGGCCCAGGTTTTCGCCGCCCTGGCGCGTGAAATCAGACACCACAACAGTCCCTGGGTGCCACCGCTGGTGCTGCTCTCCGGCGGCGAAACCAGCGTCACCGTCCAGGGCCGGGGCGCGGCGGCCGCAACACGGAATTTCTGCTCGCCTTGGCCCTGGCGCTGGATGGCCTGCCCGGCACTTACGCACTGGCCGCCGACAGCGACGGCATCGACGGCACGGAAGACAACGCGGGCGCCCTGCTCGCCCCGGACACCCTGGCGCGCGCCGCCGAACTCGGCCTGAACCCGCGCGCCCAGCTCGCCGACAACGATTCCCATCGCCTCTTCGCCGCTCTCGGCGATCTGCTGTCCACCGGCCCGACCCGAACCAATGCAAACGACTTCCGCGCGATCCTGATCGTGTAGCGCCGGATGGAGGCCGGCGCTACGGGCCACCACATCGGGTGCCTGTGTGCGTTAACCGGATAAGCACGGATGAAACTACGCTGTAGGAGGGCGTGTTTCACGTTAATGCAAAGGGTTTTCGGGCAATCCCGACAGCCTGACCGGGTCACCCACGCGCAGGCCCAGTTTCTCTGCCGCACTGCCTCGATTCACGGCAATCTCGATCAACCCCGAACTGTTCACATGCCAGAACGCCTCACCCTTTTCGGCTTCGGCGAACACCCGGCGCCAGGGCAGGACGTTGCCCTTCACCTCGATGTTCGTGCCCGGCTCCGCGAGGCCGCCTCGTATACCACTCCAGGCATTGCCGTAATGGTCGATGTAAAGAATGCGCGGCAACTCCGCCGTGTCGAACTGCACTTGCAGGGACTCGATCGAAGCGAGTTTTTCCGAGGGCACCTTGCCGGCGGCGATCCAGGCGGCGATGGGCGCGAACAAATCGCGGCCGTGGAAGGATTCGGAGCCATTCTCCGGCCGCCAGTCGATGCGCCAAATCCGCGCAACCCGTGCCCGCCCGGCCAACACCGACAGCAACCCGTTATCCGGGCCGACAAAAAAACGTCCATCCACCTCCACCACCACGGCTTCGCGCGGCCCGCCGACACCTGGATCGATCACGGCCAGCACCACGGCGCCGACGGGCAGGTCGCGACACAACGCGGCCAGCAGATGGGCGCCGGCATGGGCATTGAAGTCGGGCGCGGCATGCAGCAAGTCGATGACCGCCACCCCGGGCGCCAACCCGGCCAGCGCCACCTTCACCTGCCCCACATACGGGTCATGCCAGCCATAGTCGGTAAACAGCACGAGCATCGTCGACTCCTCAGAACCTGAATCCCACGACGGTCGGCCACGTTGTAGGAGCGACCGCTTGCGGCGCGACACCGGCGGCGTTTCGCGCCGCAAGCGGTCGGCTCCCACGCGCGCGGCCTCACGAGGGACAAGGAACGGTCAACGGCCGTTTCTGGTTTGCATCCTGCCCGCCATGAGGCCGATACGCGGGCAAGGCGTGACGCGGTTCCGCGCGGGCCAGGTAGCGACATCATCACTACCCGCCGATCATCCTTCGGTCTTCACCCAGGCACGCGGATCGCCGTGGTTGCGCGGTTACTGGCAACGACTGTCCGGCGTAACCCCGTCTGGCAGTGAAATCCCGCAGACCGCCACGGACACTCTTCCAGGGGTAAACACCGTCGCGCGCGGGTTGACCAACGCCGCGCCAACCGTGTTCCCCTCTCCACCCGCCGCCGTGCCGGGCAAGGCATTAAGCCCCTCCACCGCGCCGCCACCTGACGGCAGATGAGGCTGGCTGGCCTGGATTCCGGCTATCTCCAGAATGCCGATGTCGGGGTTGCGGGTGGTGGAAGCGGCTGCGGCAGGTGTGATGGCGAAGTCGCGGCTGTTGTAGCTGATCAGGTAGTTGCCGTTATTGGCGTCAGTCACGCCGCCCTGGCCGATGGCGTAGGCGCCTACGTTTTCTCCGGCGGCGCGGTCAAGCGCGCCGTTGAGCGCGACGCCGCTGCCCAGGCTGCTGTGGCTGTAGGTGTAGCTCGACGGGTCGGCATTGCCGTAGGTCTTGCCTTGGCCGGCGTCGGCGGTGACGGTGACCGCGCGACGGTCGATGGCGAAGTCGCGGCTGTTGTAGCTGATCAGGTAGTTGCCGTTATTGGCGTCAGTCACGCCGCCCTGGCCGATGGCGTAGGCGCCTACGTTTTCTCCGGCGGCGCGGTCAAGCGCGCCGTTGAGCGCGACGCCGCTGCCCAGGCTGCTGTGGCTGTAGGTGTAGCTCGACGGGTCGGCATTGCCGTAGGTCTTGCCTTGGCCGGCGTCGGCGGTGACGGTGACCGCGCGACGGTCGATGGC
>JAHFRD010000003.1:300525-308185 GCA_023258975.1 Hydrogenophilales bacterium
TGAGCGCGACGCCGCTGCCCAGGCTGCTGTGGCTGTAGGTGTAGCTCGACGGGTCGGCATTGCCGTAGGTCTTGCCTTGGCCGGCGTCGGCGGTGACGGTGACCGCGCGACGGTCGATGGCAAGCGTCGTACTCCGTGCACCGATAAAGTCATACCCCTGCTGGCCCGAGTAGATGGTTAGCGCATAGTTGCCGGCGTTCTTCGCGCCCTGTGCGGTTCCACCGTAAGAAACGTAGGCCGAATTGGCACCAGTTATGGTGTAGCCATTGCCACCGGAATAGGCGTTTCCATCGTAGGTCTTGCTGGCGCTATTGATGCTGGTGACCGTAATTGGCGTGAGGAAGCTCCGGAGCAGCGGATAGCTGTCGCCGTCATAAATCCGCCAGATCGAGCTCATGCCGCCGCTGTCATCAATACTCCAGCCGGAGTAGGTGGAAAGTTGCTTCATCTCTGCCGTGGTCTTACCACTGTAGCCAGTGCCTGGCCCAAAACTGGTCGATAACCCGGTGGTTTCACTATTCCAGAAACTGTCGGTGACTGTTCCAGAGCCTGTATAACGGCCTATCAGCCCTCCCTTGTTGATGGCTGAACCGCTGACACTGCCTATGGCGTAGGTGTTGTTGATTGAACCACCCGCGTGGTAGCCGACCAGCCCCCCTACATAGTCGCCGCCGCTGCTCACGTCACCGCTGGCATAGCCGTTGCTGATGCTGCCGGTGTTCTGGCCGACCAGGCCACCAACGTTATTGGAAGCAATTCCGCCGGCTACCGTGCCGGTTGAATAGCTGTTGCTGATGCTGCCGGTGTTCTGGCCGACCAGGCCACCAACGTTGGTGCCGGTAGCGGTTACCGCGATGGTGGACGAGGCATTGACGACCTTGCCGAATGATCGGCCCACCAAAGCACCAACATAGCCTCGCCCAGTAATGGCGCCACCACTCAGATTCACATCTCGCACCACGCCCGCCGAACCGACGTAGCCGAATAAACCGACATAATCGCTACTCCCGCGGGTGATTGTGAGACCGGTGATGGTGTGCCCTAGTCCGCTAAAGACTCCAGTAAATGGATTGCCTGTGGTGCCTATCGGGTTAAATCCGACGCTTCCCCAACCGGATGTAACAGAGGCATTGATATCCGCCCCCAGAACGTAGTTGGAGGAGGTACCGCCGTTCATGCCTTGCAGGTCGGTTCCGCCGGTACTGCCCTGCGCGCCCAGGCTGGTGATGACGGTGAAGTTCTTGACCGTGCCGTTCGACCCCTGTTTGGTGCTGAGGTTGTTGCCCGCCATCAGGTTGATCTTGGCGCCAGCGCCCAGTGTGTAGTCGGCGGTGTTGCCAGAAGCCACCGAACCCTGCCCATATTCAAGCGCCAGGCTGCCTGCGGAGTGGCTGGCCGTGATATTGGCTTTGATGTTGATGTTGCGCCAAGCGGAAAGCGTGAGCTTGTTGCCCGCGTTCCACGTAACCGCGTCATTGACGAAGATGTCGCCGTTGCCAACGCTGTTGCCAGTGCCACAAGTCACGCCCGTGCAGGAAACCGAAGCATTCTGCGTCTGAATGGTCACGTTTCCTGAACCCAGCGCCGCCCCCAGGGCCGCGCCGGTAATGTCGCCGCCGCTGCCCGCGATGGTGAAGTCGTAGGGATCCAGCAACCACCCACCGCTCGCGCCCATTTCCGCCCGCGTGCTGACGCGGGCGCTGTCGGCGATGCTGAGGCGGTGGCCGCTGGTTTCGACCTGGCCGCCGTCGCCACCCAATACGCCGCCTTCGGCTTTGATGCGGCCGGCCACGCTGGTGTGGGAATCGGGGTTGTTCACGTCCGACCAGAGCACGACTTTGCCGCCGTTGCCACGCTCCGTCGCCGAGGCGTCGATGCTGGCGGTTTCGCTCATGCTGACCGTGCGGGCCTGCGGCAGTCCGCCCCCGCCTTGCCAGTCGCCGCCGATAAGGATTGTGCCGCCGCCGGCAGGGCCGGACGCGCTGGTGCGGGAGTCTGCGCCCAGGGTGATGTGCTCGCCGACCAGGGTGATGTCGCCGCCCCGATCCGCCGAGGTGGCCCCGTTGGCATCCAGTGTGCCGCGCTGGGTAACGCTACCGCCTTCCAGACGGATGACGCCGCCTTCCTGCGAGACTCGCCGCGCCTCGACCACACCTTCGTTATTGACCACGGTGTTGAGCAGCGCATCTTTGGCGCCGGCGCTCATGATGACCTGGCCACCCTCGGCGATGAGGGTATGGCGGTTGGTCACACTGCCGTTCAGGGCGGCCTGGTCGATTTGCAGATTGACCTTGCCGTTGCCGGCGAAATCCAGCGTGGCGGCGCGGCCGGCGCCCATTGCAACCGTGCCCAGACGCGCGACGATGATGCCGTCGTTACGCACCTCCGGCGCCAGCATGGCGACATAACTACGTTCGGCGACGTTGATGATGCCTTCGTTGACCACACTGCCCGTGGCGCCGCCCTGGAAACGCGCGCGGCCGGCCATGAAGTCGGACTGGTCGATGTTCATCGTGGTGGCGACCAGCCCCCCCACGTCTACCTGCGCGCCTCGGCCGAACAGGATGCCGTTGGGGTTGGTGAGGAATACCTGGCCGTTGGAGATGAGCTTGCCGTAGATGGCGGAAGGGTCGTTGCCGAGCACACGGAACAGCGCGACCGAGGAGGCGTCCGGCTGTATGGCGCGCACGGTTTCCGGCGCGGCGATGTTGAAGCGTTGGAAATCGGCGGACAGACGCGCGCTCTCCTGCGTGACTGTCATGGTATTGCCGTTTACGGCGATATTTCCGCTACCGCCAGTGATCACTCCCCCTTCCGGAAGCGCGTGGGCAAGCGGGGAAAGCACCGTGAAGAATGCCAGCGCGAGCGGCTTGAGCAGCCCCGCATACCCCATATCGGACGCCTTGAGTGTAGGGCTGCAGGATGTGGCGGCATGGTGGCTGCCCCCCTTGCCGTGGGCCTTGGCATGCTCGTGCGTGACAACCCAGTTGCCGAGGGCACTGCTCCAGATGGTGCGATGTACATGGTTCATGGCGAGTACCTACAAAACGTCTAGTCAAGCAAGGACAGCCCATTCCGCATGTTCAGACTTTAATGGCCTGGAGTAAACCTCCCAACCTTGCCATCACCCAGGGCTGGCACTACGAATCGAGTAAAGCAATATATATGCCACTCATTGCATGCCTCCTTAGAGGCATCATCAACCTATAAAGGGCCCCGCAAGCGCGGTTGCGAGTCTGCCTTAAATATTGTTGATCCGGGTTGGTAGCAAGTGGCAGGCAAGTAACTGTCACAATAATATTTCACAAAATACCGGGATGAACCCAAGCAGGATGTTTTTCACTCTTGATAGTGCAGCGCAACTTTAAGCTCGTCTGGCGGTACAGGCAGGCCGGCGAAAGCCCGCCAAACCAAGCCTGACCCAGGAACCAGAACAACCCACACAGTTACAGCGATAACTATAAAGTAAGTCCACAATGTTTGATGATCGACATACCACGCTTCAACTTGGCCTTTGTAGGGCGCAATTACATGATCGTAAAAATTAACCGTCCCCGCATGGTCTGCCAGAAGGTCTTCTTCGCCACGAAAAACGATTGGCCCTATACCGGAAAGTCCTGGCCGTACTTGAATGATAATATCCCGCATGGCTGCGGGAAATGCATTAAAACAACGTGGCGCTTGAGGACGCGGGCCGACTACACTCATATCACCAAACCAGATATTTAATAGTTGTGGTAGCTCGTTAATCTTGGTTTTGCGCAGAAACTTACCCACAGGCAACACACGCGGGTCACCCTTTACTGTGACAGTACCTGTACCGATATTAGGACTGTTTTTAAGCATAGTTGCGAATTTATAAAGTTTGAATAACTTACCTCCCTTTCCAACACGTTCCTGCAAAAAAAACACCTCACCCTCGCCGGTGAAACGCAATACAACAACGATTGGCAGCAGGAGAGGCGACAAAGCCAGCAAAGCTAGGCTGGAAAACAAAATATCAAAGAATCGCTGCACGATCACATCCTCTGGTCCAGGTATTTTCCGGTTTCCTTATGAGCAAACTCAGGCAGCATATCGTAAAATAACTCGACAATACCGGACTTGTCCCACGTCGTTTGTGCACGCAATGCATCTACGCCACGCACAAAGCGATTCAACTTATCAGAATCGAATAATGGCTGATTGCGAATCACACCAATGCTATTAAAACGCGCCATATCCAAATCCTCTTTATCTGTAAAGAACTCTTCAAAGTCCTTCTCACCCGTGGTGTCACTCTTGAAGAAGTAGCATGGCCAATGCTTGCTTGCGATTAATTCTGAAGTTCGCTCTCTCGCTTCATCCTCGCTCTCACATTCATAAGGTTCAAAGCCCATACGGTGCAAATAACGTACCGCAATCTCCGAGAACGTAATCAGGTGCAGTTTTTCACTGAGCTTGGGGAAGAATATATCCCTGTTTTCGCCCAACAAACAAGACATCAAACACAATTCTCCAGACTCCTGTGGCGTAACAAAATAACGACGCACGTCATTCGGCGCGGAAAACGGTTGGCGTTTTGCAAAGCGTTGATTAAAACCATGTAGCAGGGATCCATCAGAAAACGCCACATTTGCAAAGCGCGCAGTAGAGATGGGTAGTGTCATACTTTCACGCATCAGAAACATCTCCATAATGCGCTTACTTGCTCCCATCATGTTTACAGGATTGGCCGCCTTGTCAGTTGAAACACAGAAATATTTACAAGCCCCTGAAGCACGTGCCAATTGAAGTGTCTTAACCGTGTTGAATACATTTACCTCAATCATGCGCATTAACGTGAACGGGTCTTTCTCACTACGCACATGCTTTAAAGCAGAAAGATTAAAAACGTAGTCATATGGCCCTTCGGCAGCCATCAATGCCTCAAACTCACGACTACCGCAATCAATGGCGAATGTGCGAAAGTCCCCCTCGATATAGCCTAGTGTGCTGCGAATATCACGCACTAACTCGACCATATTGTTTTCACTTATATCAACCACATGGAGTATTTTAGGATTTCTCTTGAATATTTCATGTGTCACGGCCTGACCAATTGAACCCGCCCCGCCGATCACAAGAAAGCGAGCGTTGCTTACCAAATCAAGCAACTGTTTTTTGAAGTGCTCAAGATCTGCATCAAAAAGTGGGGAAGTACGGCCGATCAAACCCAGTGTAGTCATATCCGTGCTCATTTCAGGCACTCCAGGAGTGATGAAACAACATAATCAACCTCGTCATCGGTCATTGTCGGAAATAATGGAAGAGTCAACTCACGCTTACATATCTCAGTAGTCACGGGACAGGTTCCAGGACTAAACTGTTCTTTGTAGGCGGTAAAACTCCAGAATGGAGGGTAATGGATACTGGTCTGAATGCCTTTAGCTTTCATTGCCTCAATAACAACAGTCCGATCCACTGTTTCTGGCAGCAATACAGGTAGGATATGGTAAGCTGAATAGGAATCGGACGATTGATCATTAAACGGCATGGAGATAACTGAGCCCATCAACCGTGTACGGTAACGCATACTCAGTTCAGCACGCCGTTGATTACCCGCTGGTAGCTTATCCAGTTGCACAAGACCAAGCGCAGCTCGCATCTCATCCATGCGATAGTTCAAACCTGGCTCAGCGACGTCGTAGGTAATCGCACGCCCTTTGTGCCTGTCCAGCGTAAGTGTGGTCATACCATGTGATCGTAAATACCGAAGACGTTGTGCCACGGCATCGTCTCTTGTAGCAACCATGCCTCCCTCGCCTATAGACAGGTTTTTGTTACTGAAGAATGAAAAGCAGGAAATATCACCCCAGTCACCACAACTGCGACCGGCAAATGACGCGCCAGGGGCATGGGCGACATCCTCAATCAGTGTCAAACCATGCTGTTTACACAAATTAGATATGGCCGGCATTTCACATGGGAAACCAGCGTAATGCACTGCAATGACAGCCTTCGTACGCGGAGAGATGCAGCGCTCGATAGATTTGGCCGATATATTCCAGTCATCAAGCGAAGAGGAGTCCGCAAGAATTGGCGTTGCGCCAACCATCTTCACAACATTTGCATCCGCAACAAATGTCAGGGCGGGGATAATCACCTCATCCCCCGGCCCAACGCCTGCGGCCAATATAGCCATGTGCAGGGCCGCAGTTCCATTCGAAACTGCGATACAGTGGCTTGAACCACCAAGAAAAGTCGAAAAAGCCGATTCGAATGCGATGATTTTATCACCCATAGTGAGCCAGCCGCTCTTAATCACAGAAGAAACAGCATCGTGCTCACGGCTATCATAATTAAGCTTGAAGAGTTGTATTTTCCACATAAATTATTACCTCGTCATTAGTTCACGGTAGATATCAGCATAAGCCTTTGCGACATTGGACAGAGTAAAAAGCTGTTCAATACGGATCTTGGCACAAGCACCTAGTTCAGTTCGATAAATGGTAGAACCCGCCATCTTTAGCATGGATTGTTCAAGAGCAGATATATTGCGGGGTGGTACCAGCAAACCCTCTTGGCCATTACGAACAACATCTCTGCATCCAGGCATATCTGTAGTAATTAAAGGCAAACCGAGAGCGCCTGCCTCTAATAAGACCCTTGGAACACCTTCACGATAATAGGAAGGCAAAACAAAAACATCGCTTACCGATAATAACGCGGGCACATCCGTACGTGGCCCCAGCCAAGTAACGACATCTGCATAGGATTGAACAACACGCTGCGATACAGCCTGCCGACCTTCCCCTGCTAAAGGGCCAACCAATAGAAACTTACACTCCGGATTTTTATTGGTAACTCTACGTGCCGCCTCAAGATACTCTACGACGCCTTTGTGTTTGACCATCCTGGCGATCATAATAAAAACAACGTGACCAGCAATACCGAGATTACTACTTAATCTTTGTTTATTTTCAAAATCGGGCAGACGGCTCGCAAGCAAATCCACATCAACCCCTGAGCCCCGGACTAGTATGGATTTTTTTTTCTCTATTAAGCCCGTATCTTCAAAATATAATTTATCGTCCTCATTCTGAAATACCGTAGTGTCTGAATAAAGGCTAGCGCGCTTTTGCATTGACCTATAGGCGATGCGAAGTGCTAATGCTAATGGCGATTTAGATGAGTAAATATAGCCCATCCCAGTAACCGTTCTTATGTTAGCTTTAATTCCAGCTCGCCTTGCAGCCAGAGGCACTAGTAAAGCAGGTTTTGTATCAAAGGAATGAACAACATCAGGGTTGTGCTTATTAAAAAGTATTTCAAGTTGCGACAAGGAGCGCCTGTCAATCAAAGGCGACACACCCCTATCTAGCTCATAACGATGATATTCGATACCCTCATTATCAAACGGCCGCGAATCCTCCGATCCAGCTGCGGCCACTTTAAAACCCAGATTCTTCAATACCTTTAATATCGGTATTCGCATTCGTACATCTTCACCCCCCACGTGCCAAACCGTAAAACGCTCACTTACACTACTGATTGATTGCATTTCCCTAGTCATATCGTTAAGTAATCATGTGAAACTGATTTTGTATTTTGAGCCAAACCCATCGAGCAAGGCATGTACCTCGGACTGCAATTGATGCGCCGACCAAGAGATGAAGCGACGCCAGTGGTATTTGGCGTG
>JAHFRD010000014.1 GCA_023258975.1 Hydrogenophilales bacterium
CTATTCAATGCCGCTATTATCTCAGGACGCACCGCCATCTTCACCTATTGGGTGCGGAGAAATTCGCCCGCAGCCCGCGCCAGTGCTGGGATTCGGCGGAAGGGGTCACGGATTCAGGATGTTGATAGCCGTCATCCCATTTTACAACCACACGATCCCATACCCATCCAGGCAATTCTTCCAAGCGTTTTATCCGCTCTTCAGTCATGGCACCCTTTACCTTTCTTCTTCTTTGCACACTTACCCATTGGCCAAGTGGGAATTTCTTGTCTGTTTCGTATGTTTGAGGAACTCTTGCATGTCCCTCCTGATCCACATAGTTCTGAAGGTTTGAAAATCCAATCTCCCAATTTTCGTTAACCGCATTCCATGCCCACCCAGGCAAGGCACCTAGGCGATCCTGCCGCTCCTGCGACATTTTATTTCTTGCTTTACGTTGAACGCTGACCCACTGACCAAGCCTGTATCCATCGGAAGTCTCGTAGCTCACTGGGACTTTTGCGTGACCTTCTTGAGCAATAAAGTTTTTGAGGCAATCAAAGCCTTCTTCCCATGCAAATATCAACAAGTCCCAACTCCACCCAGGTAACGTCTCTAGTTGCTCGCGTTTTTCCTTGGGTAAATCATTTTTGTCTATCCTCTGCTTAATTGCCCATAACCCCAACTTGTACCTATCAGGTGTTTCGTACTTGCTCGAAACCCTACTATGCCCCTTTTCGGCAGCAAACGATTTTAAATAAAAAAATCCAATTTCCCATCGCGCCGTGGCCACATCCCAGGTCCACTTAGGCAATGACTCCAGTTTTTCCTTTTGGTCTGGCGGTATTTTATATAGGATCTTCCTTTGAGTAGATACCCATCTCCCAAGGCGGAATCCACGCTCATTAATGTATAGTGTTGGAACCAGGGCATGCCCTTCCCGATTTACGAACTCTATTAACTGGATAAAACCCTCCTCCCATTGGGAAGCGTAAACATCCCATGTCCAACCAGGAACTAACTCAAGCTTTTCCTTTTGATTATTCCGCATAATGTCCATCGAAGATCGTTGATTCGCCACCCAACTGCCCAAGTTGTACCCATCATTCGTGCGGTATCTGACGAGGACTTTGCAATGCCCCTCTCGATTGAAAAATTCCAGTAGCCTCCCAAACCCCTCATCCCAGGAAACTCCAAGGCGTTCCACGCATTCCGCCGTAATCGCCCCGCGTATCGTCTCCAGCGACAAACTCGGCCCCAACACCTCAACCCGCTCAATAAACCGGCTCTCGTCGTAACCACCCGTGCGCCCCTTGTCTTCGCGCATCTTCCGGATGATGTCGGTGAGCACGTCGTCTTGTTCCTTCATGGCGGCGAGCAGGTCCCAGATGTCGTCGAATCCGGTGCGTTGCAGGGCTTCTTCCACGGTTTCGTTGGCGGCTTGTTCCAGGAAGAGCGGCACCATGACGTAGCCGTATTCCTTGCCGGGGGATTTGCGCATGGCGCGGCCGGTGGCTTGTACGATGTCGACCTTGCTTTTACGCGGGGAGATGAAGGCGACCATGTCCACGGCGGGGACGTCCACGCCTTCGGTAAGGCAGCGGGCGTTGGAGATGATGGCTTTATCGGCTTGCCGGAAGGCTTGCATCTGCTCTTCCCGCGCGGCGGTGGGCATGGCGCCGCTGACGTGGAGACCGCGGAAGTCGCCGAGGTGTTGGCGAATGCCTTCGGCGTCGTCGGAGGTGAAGGAGCGCGCCGCCGCGACCGAGCCGTGGAAGGTGAAGATGCGGCGCACGCCGTATTTCTCCACGGCTTTTTGCAAGGCGACTTGCAGGGCGACCTGGCGCGCCTTGACTTCATCGCCGGCGACGTTGACCTGGCCGTGGCGCAGCAGGTGGTCGTTGACCATTTCCGAGGTGACGACCGAGATGACCACCTTGTAGTCGCAGATGATGCCGCGCCGGGCGGCTTCGGCGAAGCTGAGGGTGTGGACGACGGGGCCGTAGATTTCCGGCTTGTCCATGGAGTAAACCAGTTCGCTGTCGCCTTCCCGGTCGCGTTTGCGGATGTCGTAGTGGCGCGGCGTGGCGGTGAAGTAGAGGCGCTTGCGGATGGGCAGGTTGGCGTCGTCTAGCGCGAAGCTGAAATGGGTACCCGCGCGGCCGGCGGTTTTGTGGGCTTCGTCGAAGATGCCGAGGTCGAAGGCTTGTTTGCCGCCGTCGGCGCCGATGGGGAGGCCGTCGGCGACGACGTGGGCGGATTGGTAGGTGGAGAACACCAGTTTGATGCCGTCGAAGGGGCGGCTGAGGAAACGCTGGACGGCGGCGCTTTCGGTGGTGACCGGGAAATCCAGGTCGGCCTGGTGGACAAAGAAGTTGTCCACGCCCTTGGCGACGGTGGGGTCGGAACACACGCAGAGAAAGGTGAGTTGCTCCCAGGCGGTTTCGTGCAGCCATTCATGCAGCAGCTGCCGTACCAGGGCAAGCGAGGGAACCAGCACCAGCAGGTTGCGGCTGTTTCGCCGTTCCGCCGCCCAGAGCGCGACCAGCGATTTGCCGGTGCCGCAGGCCATGACGACGGTGGCGCGATCCTGTTCGTCGAGGGCGGTGGCGATGGCGTCCAGCGCTTCCTGTTGATGCGCGCGGGGCTGTTTGCGCGGCAGGACGATCTGCCCGCTTTGCAGCCAGTGCCGCATGGCGGCGAAATCTTCCGGGTCGAGGCGGTCGAGATCGCTGCCCCGGATGGCGACGAAGCCGCCACGGTCGCGCATGAGGCTTGGCAGGGCTTCACAGTTGGTGAACAGCACGCGCTGTTTGACCTGGTCGGTGAGGCCCATGAAGGTGGCCAGTTCTTCCCAGGTGAGCGCGGGCCGCCGGCTGCGGAATTTGACCTGGTAGGCGCGCAACTCGCCATCGCAGGTCTGGTAGAGGCCATCCACACCCATGTCGCGCCCGGTATCGAGCGCGAGCGCCTGGCGCTGCGCCAATGGAATGCTGTCGAACGGCCATACCGCTTGTGCCTGGGCGATTTTCTGGGTGGCGAGGTAGGCCTCGGCAAATACTTCAAAGGCATCGCCGATTTCCTTGGTGGTGGGCAAGGCGGATATGCGTGCCTCGATTTCCGTGAAGTTGCTCAGGTCGTCGAATAGTCCGTTGTTCAGGAAACGGGTGGCGGCAGGGTGTTTTGGTGTCATGGCTTGTGTCCGTTGCGCGCGGGGTGGCGAATGCCTTCATTCGCCTGGGCGAATCATGGCGGAGGGAACCTTGGAAAAACAAGCGTGCTTTTTCCCGGTGGGGCTGGGGTGTTCATACGGGAAGACAGGAACAACACAGACCACGATTTTTTTGCTTTGCCAGTCTCTGAGCGGCCGCGTTGACAATGTGAGTGGCTGCAATGGCCGTTGACTTGTCGGCCACATCAACACTTCGACCAGCAGCTTACTGAAGTACTTCTGCCATCCAGGGATGAAGCACCTTGCTCCAAGGGCTGGTTCAAAGACGCCGGCAAGGATGTAGGTGCTACAAGTAAACTCGCGCGCCGAAATCTCGGAGCCTTACATGAGCAACCCCATCAAGCCCTGCCCCTTCTGCGTCCTCGACCCCGCCCGCATCCTGGCCGAGGATGAGATCACCGTGGTTTACAAGGACGGTTTCCCGGTTTCACCCGGTCATACCGTCATCATCCCCAAGCGCCACTTTCCCACCCTGTTCGACGCCACCCCGGAAGAACGCCTTGCCCTGCTCGCCGCCCTCGATCAAGCCAAGGCCATCCTCGATGAACGGCATCATCCGGACGGCTACAACATCGGCATCAACCACGGCCCCGCCGGCGGTCAATCCGTCCCCCACCTGCACATCCACCTGATTCCCCGCTATCGGGGCGACAAGGAGGACCCGCGCGGCGGGGTGCGCTGGGTGCTGCCGGACAAGGCGAAATACTGGGCATGAACGAGGCCAGGCCATGAAATTCCAGCTTCTTCCCCAGGGTGCTCGATTCGAATACGAAGGCAAGGTGTACACCAAAACCGGGCCGCTCACGGCCGTCACCGAAGACGGTGGGCAGCGCATGATTCCGCGTTTCGCCGTGCTCAAACCGCTTGATGGCGTGGTGGCCGAAACACCCCGCCGCCCCGGCCGCAAGCTGGATGAGGCGGTGGTGACGGCGGCGATGGCAGCGTTTCATGACGAATGTGCGCGCTTGTTGCAGGTGGTTGCCGACGATGCGGAGCGGCTCCGGAGCGCGCGGGTGGAACTGGATGCCGCCCGCCGGCGTTTTCTCACCGCGCTGAAATGACTGCGTTCCCGAGCTGGCGACGCGCGCTCGCGCTGCTGCTGGTGTGCGCTGCCACGCTGTTCATTTGGCGCGACCGCATCGCGTTCGAACTGGGCTACGCTCATGCGCGCGGCGATTTCCACGGCTGGACCTTCGCGCGCGACGATGCGAAGGCGGCAACCTGGCTGCGCCGGGCGGCGGAGGCCGGGCACGCGCGGGCGCAATACATGCTTGGATTGAATTACTCGCATGGCTGGGGGGTGAAGCAGAGCGACGCCGAGGCGGAATACTGGTTCAACCGGGCCGCCGGCCAGGCTTACGGCCCGGCTTGTTTTCATCTGGCCTGGATGCTGCACAAGGGCGAAGGCGTGGCGCGCGACGAGGCACGCGCGCGACGTCTGATGATCCGGGCGGCCGAGATGGGCATGAGCGCCGCCGGATTGGCGCTGGGCCGCTTTCATGAACGCGGCGAGGGCGTGGCGAAAGACCTGGATGCCGCCTTGCGCTGGTATTCCCAGGCGGCCGAATCGAGCCGGGAGCATCCGGAAGCGTTCGACAACGCCCAATTCACCGACAAAGCCGTGGCCGCGAGGGATCACTTGCGCGAGGTCGCGGCCTTGTCGTTACCTGGCGATCCATCCGCTCGACCCACTGTTTCACCATGACGCGACCGAATCCGGGCCTTCTCCATTACCTGAAAATGGTAGTAGTCTCCGAGGCCAACTTCAGACGCTCCAAGGGAGACACCATGTCACGACGCGCCATAGCCATTGCCTTGATCTGTTTTTCCACTGCGGCCCTGGCGCAATCTCCTGTTACCAAGGACAACCGCATCGCCATCCAGGTCAGTCCAGGTGAACGAAATCAGATGCTCTTTGAGATGCGGGAATTCCTGCACAGCCTTTTCAACATGCATAACGCCCTGGCCGGCAAGGACATGAAAGCGGTCGCCGTTTCCACCCGACCCATGACCGGACTGCTGCGGCGCCTTCCCGCCGACAACAAGGCCAGGCTGCCCGAGGAATTCACCCAGATGGCTCTCGGCATGGATGAATTGCTGACTGTTCTGGCGCGTGACGCGGAGACCAAGGCCGACATGAGCCTCACGCAAAGCCAGATGGCCGAGTTGATGACGTATTGCTCAGGCTGCCACGATACCTACCGTTTCGAGATCAAGGCGCGCTGACGGGCCGACAGGCCGGGCCCCCCGCCCCTTTTACAGCGCTTCCGGCCTGCCCGTGAAATAGCCCTGCGCGGCCACCACCCCCAGGCCTTGCAGGCAATCCCACTCCTCGCGGCATTCCACCCACTGCGCGATCACCGGTACCTCCAGCACCTGAGCCACCGCCGCCAGGGAACGCACGAAAAAACGGTTGTCGGCGCGTTGATGCAGATCGCGCACCACACTGCCATCGAGCTTGAGATAGGCCGGCAACACGCTTTCCAGATAGCCGAAGGCGCCGTGGCGGGCGGCGAAGCGGTCAATGGCAAGATCGCCGCCTTGCGCGCGCAATTGCGCCGCCAGATTCATGATCGCGTCGGTATGGCTGGCCACGGCCAGTTCATCCACCTCGAATATCAGGCGCCGCGCCAGTTCCGGCCAGCGCGCGAGTTGCGCGGCCAGCCAGGTGGCGAACTCCGCCGAAGTGGCCGCCCGCGCCGATAGATTGATCGCCCAACGGCCATCCAGAGCGGCATCGTCGAGCAGCCTTTGCAGGGCGATGCCGATCACCGCGCGATCCAGTTCGAGCGCCATGCCGAGACGTTCCGCCACCGGCGCGAAGCGCCCCGCCGGCAAGGTGGAACCATCATCGGCGATGGCCTGGACGGTGATTTCCCGCGCGAAAACCGTGCCGTCGGAAAAACGCGTCATGGCCTGGCCGAGCAGGCGCAGCCGGCCTTCCTGGAACACCGCTCCGAGCAGCGCGCGCCAGGCCTGGGCCCCCAATTCCTCTCCGGCGACGGAAGGCGCGTGCACAACCAGACTGTTCGGCCCGCGCGCGCGCGCGGCGGCCAGCGCGGTGTCGGCGGCGGCCAGGAGCGCCCCCAGGCGGCGCTCCTGGTCATAGGCGGCCCCACCCAGTGCATAGCCGCGCGACCGCAATTCTGGAGCGCCCTCGGCGACACGGGCCAGGGCTGTTTGCACATCTTGTGCCCAGGCGCTCGCGGCGGCTCCCGCCATGCCATCGGCCAGCAAGGCGAAAGTGGCGCCTCCCAGGCGAGAGGCGAAGATCGCGGGCCCGGACAGAACATCGGCGGTCTCGCGCAGCAAGGCATCCCCGCGCGCGTAACCAAATTGCTCATTCAATTCACGAAATCCGTTGATCTCCACCAGCAGCAGCAGGCCACAGGGATGCTCCTCGGCGCTGCGCAGCAGATGTGACGCCCGATCCTCCAGCGCGCGCCGGTTGGGCAGGCCGGTCAAGCCGTCGTGAAATGCCTCGCGCCGGGCATCGGTGAGCGCGCTGGCCTGTTCCTCGAACGTGGTTTTCAACTTGGCGGCCATTCGATTCAGGGCCAGAACCACGGTTGCCAGTTCACGCACTCTCGGCAGCCGGGTGATTTCGCGAAAAATCCGTTGCCCGATCTGCCCCGCCTGTTCCTCGATGGCGCGCAGCGGCGCCAGGATCGCGCGCAACACCAGCCACAGGAAGGCTAAAGAAACCGCGAACGTGGCCGAAAACAACACAAGCAGCCAGCGGCCCAACTGCCAGAGTTCACGGTAGGCATGGCCGGGATGGCTTTGCACCATCACCCGCCCCATCTGGCGCCAGCCGGATGTGATGAGCGACTCACCCGTCGGCGCCCGCAACGGCACGACCTCGGCAAACCAGGCCGGAACGCCTTCCAGAGTGGGCGCCAGCGAACGAACCAGGAGCGGTTTCCCATGCACGTCGACAAGCCGAATCTCGCTGTAATACCCCCGGTCGAACAAGGCGTCGACCGTGCGCGCCACTACCAACGGGTCGCCGCCTTGCATGGCCGGCGCCAGGGACAGCCCAAGCGAAGTGGCCGCGTCCTGGGCATGGGAGGCCAGCTGTGTGGCGACATACGACCGGGTCTGATGGAAACTCACGCCCAGAGCGCCCAGCAAGGCCAGCAGCAACAATAGCGACACCCCCACGAACAACTGATGCGACAGTCTCATCTTCATTTATCCCTTGGTGCCTGGTTGAAAGGTAACGTCCTTCTTTGCATTACCGCCGCCATTACCGCCACAGCGTTCGCGGGTCTCGCCGATCTGCCCGCGCGCCTGATCGAAACCATGAGCGAGCGCTTCGGCCCCCAGGTTCCCACCCGCCTGGCCACCTGGCGCAAGCACCTGTCGCAGCCGGAAGAAAGCGAGGAAGCACGGCTCACCAGCAGCAACCGATTCTTCAACGCCATTCCCTACATGCGCGATATTGACCACTGGAAAGTCGAGGACTACTGGGCCACCCCGGTGGAAACCGTGTCCAGCCAGGGCGCGGACTGCGAAGATTATGCCATCGGCAAATATTTCTCCCTGAAGGAACGCGGCATTCCCGTGGAGAAACTGCGCATCGCCTATGTGCGCCACCTGCGACTCAACGAACCGCACATGGTGCTGGTGTATTACCCGCAGCCCGATGCCGAACCGCTGGTGCTGGACAACACCGACCGCGAACTGAAACCTGCCTCCAGGCGTCCTGACCTGGTGCCCGTCTACAGCTTCAACGACGACGACGTCTGGACCGAGAGAAGCGGCAACCGCAGCATCGGTTCTCCGCGCCAGATTCGCCTGTGGAGCGGGCTGCTGGCGCGGATGCGGCGGGAATATGAGATGTGAGCGAAATAATCGGACGCAGCCGCCCGCCTCCCACGCCGAAGAAACGCGGCTCCTGAAGCGCCGGCGCTTCAGGAGCCGCGTCTGCTTTCTCCGCTAATGGACTAAAACAGCTTGGTCACTTGCAGCCAGAAGCGGCCCGCGCTATCGGGTTCGGATTGCGCCGCCTGGGAGCCAAGTTTCCAGGCATAGTCGGCGCGCAGGTTCCAGTCGCTCGCTGTCTTGTAGGCCACACCGATACCCGCCGAAGAGAGTGTGCGCACTTTTTCGCCGGTGTAGCCGGCCCAGGTTTCATGAACCAGGCGCGAGACACCGAAGTCCGCGAGCAGCATGAGGTCGAGAGAACCGTTCGCCACCGGCCCCAGCGTGTGCCGCAATTCAAGATTGAGCATGTGGACATCATCTCCGGCCGCCTCCGCCTGGGGATAAGCGCGCACGCCGTTAGGCCCGCCCAGAGACATCTTTTCCGAGGAATCCAGGTTTTTCGAGGCGATCTGGCCGGAATAGCTGGCCGAAAGACTGAGGCCGGAACCCAGATAACGCTGATGGGTGGCACCCAGGACAAGCTTGTTGAAGTTTCCGCGCGTGCCCGCCGGTGACACGGCGGCATCGAGATCTCCTGAATACAAGAGCGCGGAATAAGTGCTCTTGCCGAGTTGATTTTCATGGTCGCCCAGAAGACCCAGGCTGGCCACGCTTGAATTCTTGTCGCTGCTGGATGCCCCGGTGCGATCATGCAATTTCTTGTAATCGAACCCGACGCGGCCACGCAGATTGAATTGCGCCGAGCGCGCCAGGGCATGGTTCCAGGTAAGGCCGGCGGTACGAGCGTTGCCGCTGGCATCCAGACTGGCGAAGTTGCTGCCCAGGCGGTAGTCGGCCTGGGTCAGCGAGACCCCCAGCGTGTCGCCGGAATAGCCCAGAGGCATCTGATAGCCAAGCTGGCCGTAAACCAGGCCCTCGCCACTGCTCAACAAGCGCGCGGAGAAACGGTCGCCGATGCCGGCCGGGTTGTTGAAGGCGAGACTGCCACCCAGACGATAATGGCCGGTGTAACGACTACCCGCGTTGTCGAACTCCAGGCTGCCGACAAGCGGTTTGCCATCACGGAGTTCAAGCACGAAATCGGAAGCGCCCACCACGCTCCCGGGCCGCAGGATGCTGGAGGCCTCGATGCCGGGAAGATCGTCGGCGAGCAACGTGGCCCGCTCCACCGCGCGGCCGGTGATGACCTCGCCGGATTTGAAGGGCCGCGCCAGCGCTTGCGCGGCTCGTTCTTTGAGACTGCTCTGGTTGCGTACCACGATTTCGCCATAGCGCCCTTCCAGCACGGCGATTTCAACCACGCCCGCGACGATGTCCTGGGCCGGAATATAGGCGCGCGCCAACATCACATCGTTATCACGGTAATGGCGGGTGATGCGCTGCGCCACGGCATCCAGTTCCGCCAGAGTCAGATCGCGGCCGATTGCGTCCTGCAGCAGGGCTTCCAGGGTGGCAGCGGGAAACAACGTGGCGCCGCTGACGCGCACGCCGCGTAGCGGAATGCGGAATGCGTCGTCCCCCTTCAGCGCGGGGCGGGTGGCCTCTTCGGCTTTCGGCACGGGGGGAGCGCCCCTTGGCGCGACGGGCGCGGGCCGCACACCTTCGAGAATCTGGCCGGCATCGGGTGGAACAGGCGCCGCCTGGGCCACAAGCGGACAAACCAGCAACAAAGTGGCCAACCGGCTGGTTGCGGAATAAAGCACACGCGTCGCGCAGCCTGTAAGCTCAAAGTGGGCTTGGCGGGATTCCAGCAGCTTGAATGGCTCGCATCTCATTCCACTAATCGCTCATCCATTTCATGAACAAAAAAATCTATCTCATTGTTTTTTTGCAATCTTTGCACAATAAGCACATCTCATGCCAGTAATTCAGGCCAATTTATCGGCCGATTGAGGCCGTGCCAAGCGGAAACGTCACGCCCGAAATTCCGCCATCACTGCCATAACGCATTGAATTTCCGACCATCCCGTCCGGAAACCATCCTGAACATGGGAGACATCGGGTCGACTGGCCAGGCGTCAAACAAGGGGGATGAGTGTCGGAAATATTTACAGCGCCATTCTGACCGCATCTTCCACATCCACCGCCACCGGGCGCGAAACCCCCGGTTCCGGCATGGTAACGCCGACCAGGTTGTGCGCCATTTCCATCGTGATGCGGTTGTGGGTGATGAATAGAAACTGGGTTTCCGCCGACATCTTGCCGACCAGCGCGCAGTAACGCTCGGTATTGCTGTCGTCGAGCGGCGCATCCACCTCATCGAGCAGGCAGAACGGCGCCGGGTTGAGGCGGAAGAAGGCGAATACCAGAGAGAGCGCGGTGAGCGCCTTCTCGCCGCCGGAAAGCAGGTGGATGGAACTGTTCTTCTTGCCCGGCGGCTGCGCCAGCACGGTGAGGCCGGCATCGAGGATTTCATCGCCGGTGAGCGTGAGTTGCGCCTCGCCGCCGCCGAACAACTCGGTGAACAGCACCTTGAACTCGCGGCTGACTTTGTCGTAGGTGTCTTTCAGGCGGATACGCGTTTCCACGTCGATGCGGCGAATGGCTTCTTCCAGTGTGTTGGCGGCGGTTTCCAGGTCTTCCGCCTGGGCATCCAGATACTGTTTGCGCTCCCGCGCGGCCGTGAGTTCGTCCAGGGCGGCCATGTTGACCGGGCCAAGCGCGGTGATCTCGGCCTCCAGGCGATTGAGCTCGTTTTTCAGCCAGGTTTCACTTTTCCCGGAGAGGCCAGCCGTTTGAACCGATGCCTCCAGTTCCACCTCGGCCACGCCTTCCAGTTCTTCGACGTAGCGCGCTTCGTTGAGGCGAGCTTCCTGAGACTTCAATTCCAGCGCGATTTCACGCTCCTTGAGCGGCTCCAGGGCGCGTTCACAGGTGATGCGCGCGGTGTCTAGGTCGCGCAGGCCGGCATTGGCGCCTTCCAGAGCCTCGCGCGCGGCGGTCAGCGCGGCCTCGGCGGTCTGGCGGCGCGCCAGGGCGTCATCCAGCGCGGCCAGAGTGGGCGACTCCTGTGCCTGGTCGAGTTCCGCCCGCAAGCGCTCGAAGGACTGGGCCAGGTCTTGCAGGCCGCGCGTGGCGCGCTGTTTGCGCTCGTCCAATTCATTCAGGCGGGCGGTGAGGGAACGCGCCAGGAACGCGGCCTCCTGTGCCTCGCGCTCGGCCTGGCGCTGGCTTTCACGCACCCCGTGCAGCTTCTGTTCGGCGGCCTGGCGCGTGGCCCGCGCCGTATCCAGTCGTTCGCGCGCCTCGTCGTGTTCCAGGCCGGCCTCGCGCTGGCACTCGCTGGCGTCATTCCAGGCGGCTTCTTCCACGGCCAACTGGTCGTAGATCTCGTTCAATTCCTTTTCCGTCTGAGCGCGCCGTTCGGCGACCCGGCGCGCGGCTTCCTGCACCCGCACCAGGCTGACCTGCAATTCATGCACCTGGCTTTGCGCCTGCGCCAACTGTGCCTGCAAAGCCTCGCCCTGACGCCGCGCGGTTTGCTGCGCGGACTCGGCTTGCATGACTTCTTCGGCCACTTCCTCGACGGAGGATTGCGCCAGTTCCAGGGCACCTTCCAGGCGCTCGATCTCGCGGGCTCGCGCGATCAAGCCCTGATGCCCCTTCTCGGGGGCGTTGAAGACCAGGCTGTCGCGGCTGACCCGGTGGCCATCGCGGGTGGCGATGAAACCGCCGGGCGGCAGGCTGCCGCGCCGCGTGATTGCGTGACGCAGGCTGTCGGTGGCATAGGCCAGGGCCAGGCGATCCGCGAGGAAGCGGGCGATCAGCGGATCGTCCGTATGAATGAGGCCGACGAGGGGGTTGAGATCGCCCTCGCCACTCGGCGGCGAGGTGAGCAACGCCCCGCCTTCCGCAGCGCCGGCTTTATGTCCCGAAGGGACGGTATCCTTTAGGGCCTTGCCGGCGTCTATTAACGGCAGCCGGCTGGAAGCCGGCGCTACAGAGAAATCGTTCGCTGATTCGAAGGGTTGAGCTTCGTGGGAGAGCAGCAGTTCGAAACGCGCTTCCGGGACGGCCCAATCTTCCCGCGCCTCCACCGCCAATGCCGCCATCGCCTCGCCCAACGCGGCTTCCACGGCGGTTTCCCAGCCCTCTTCCACCCGTATCCCCTGCCACAGGCGCGGCGCCGATTCCAGGCCGAGGTGTTTGAGCCAGGCGGCGCCGCCGCTTTCCGCCTGATGCACGCTGTTTTGCAGTTTCTTCAAGGCGCCGGATTCCGCTTCCAGGCGGTGCAACTCGCGGTTGGCGGCATCCTGGGCCTGGCGCGCCTGGCGCAATCCCGCTTCGTGTCGCGGCCATTCGGCGCGCGCGCTGTCCAGATACTCGCGCAGGCGTTCCACCCGTTCCTGCCCGGTTTCCAGTTCCATCCGCTGGCGTTCGACTTCGGCCTCGTCGTTTTCCGCAAGTTGTTCCTGTTCCCGCAGCAACCGGAGTTCGCGCGCCTTCAATTGATTGATGGCGCGCTCCGCGTGGGCGGCGTTGGCTTCTTCCAGTTGCGCGGCCTGCTCGAATTGCGCCATTTCCCGCTGCGCTTCGGCGACGGCGGCTTGGGCGGCGCGCCAGACGGCATCGGCTTCCGGCAGATTGTCGCTGGCCTGGGCGGCGCGTTCGGACAGGATTTCCGCCTGTTCCTCAGCCTGCTCCAGGTCGAGGCGGCGCTGCTCGATCTCGCTCTCGACGGCTTCCCGCTCGACCTGGGTGGCGGCCTGGCGTTCCCCGGAGAGGTGGATTTCCCGCGCCAGGCGTTCGCGGGTGGCGCGCAGGTGGCGCAGCTCCTGCTCCACCCGGGAGACTTCGCCGCTTTCCGCGTAGAAATGCGCCTGCGCCTGATTGAGGGCTTCGGTGGCGTTGAACTGATCCAGGCGGCGACTTTCCAGTTCGGATTCCAGGTGGCGCAGTTCCGCGGTTCTGGCTTCGATGTCGTTGCGCGCGGTCTCCCGCTGCCGCGCCAGTTCCACCTGGCGCGCCCGCGCTTCACGCTTGCGGGTGAGGGCCAGGAAGCGGGTCTTGAGGGCGCGGTCGGCATCCAGCCCGAAAAAGCGCCGCGCCACCTCGGCCTGCGCGGAGAGCTTCTCCAACTGCCGGCCGAGTTCCTCGCGGATGTCGGATACGCGTTCCAGGTTTTCGCGGGTGTCGCGCAGGCGGTATTCGGTCTCCTTGCGCCTTTCCTTGTATTTGGAAACCCCCGCTGCTTCTTCCAGAAAGCCGCGCAACTCCTCCGGCTTGGCCTCGATGATGCGCGAGATCATGCCCTGCTCGATGATCGCGTAGGCGTCGCCACCGAGGCCGGTGCCGAGGAACAGGTCGGCCATGTCGCGCTTGCGAACCTGGACGTTGTTGACCCAGTAGCTGGAATCCCCCGCGCGGGTCAGCACCCGTTTGACCGCGATTTCGGCGTATTGCGACCACTGCCCCGCCGCCTTGCCCGCGCTGTTGTCGAACAGGAGCTCGACCGAGGCGCGCGACGCCGGCTTGCGCCCGGAGGAACCGTTGAAAATCACGTCCTGCATGCTGGCGCCGCGCAATTCGCGCGCCTTCGATTCGCCCAGCACCCAGCGTACCGCGTCGATCACGTTCGACTTGCCGCAACCGTTGGGGCCGACGATGCCGGTCAACTGCGCGCCGGCAGGAAGTGTCACCGGATCGACGAAGGATTTGAAGCCGGCGATGTGAATATGTTTTAGGCGCAAGGGCGGATACGAAGGCTGTGGGGGGCGGACGTCTATAATCCGCGCGCATTCTACTTTTTCTCTCCGCACTCATGCCTACCCAAGCCAGCAAGACTCTGGAAACCTTTGACAACCCGAACCCCGGCCGCGATTACCACATCCACATGGAAATTCCGGAGTTCACCTGTCTGTGCCCGAAAACCGGCCAGCCAGACTTCGCCACTCTGTATCTGGATTACATCGCCGACCAGCGCTGTGTGGAGTTGAAGAGCCTCAAGCTGTACATCTGGTCGTTCCGCGAGGAAGGGCATTTCCACGAAGACGTCACCAACCGCATCCTTGATGATCTGGTGCGCGCCACCGATCCGCGTTTCATGCGCCTGACCGCGAAGTTTTATGTGCGCGGCGGCATTTTCACCAATGTCGTCGCGGAACATCGCAAGCCCGGCTGGGAGCCGGCGCCGCGCGTCGAACTGAGCCAATTCGCGGGCAATTCCAATACCCGGGGCTGATTCAGGGCTTCGGCCCCCGGGTCAGCCACAACAGGGTGTCCAGGCGGCGTGTGTCTTTTTGTTCCACGCGAACACGCGCCATGCCGGCCGAAGCGACATGGATGCTGTAAGCCTGCGTGGGTGACAGACCCAGCACATGGCAGATCGCCATGCGCATCACCCCGGCATGCGCCACCACCAGGACATGGCCGCCGACGTGCCCGGCCAGGAGGTCTTCGTAGGCCGTGCTGACGCGCGCATGGAAAGCCGCCAGCAATTCCGCGCCTCGCGGCCGGTAGCGCACCGGGTCGCGTTTGAATTCAAACACGCATTCGGGCTCTTCACGCTTGAGTTCATCCGGCGCCCTGCCTTCCCAGATGCCAAAGCCGACTTCCTTGAGGCGCTCGTCATAACTCAACGGCAAGCCGGTCTCCGCGGCCAGCCATTCCGAGAATGCCGCGCAGCGGGCCAGGGGAGAACTGGCAATGGCGGTCCACGGGCGTTCTTCGGCGGTGGCGGCGCGCATCTGCGCCCAGCCTTTCTCGGACAGCGGATCGTCGATCTGGCCCCGATAGCGGCGGCCGCCCACCGGCTCGCCGTGACGCAGGAAATCGAGTTGCGTGTAGACCGGCTTCGCGAGGATGGCCATCAGACGTTTTCTCCATTCAGCAGTCCTTCCACTTCGCGCCGCAGGGCCTCCAGTTCCAGGATCGCCAGCCCGGCGCGCGACCCTAGCGCGGCGATGGTCGCACCCAGGGCCGCGCACTGGCGATAGGCGGTTCGGCTTTTCAGGCTGGCGGCCAGGAGCGGGATGCCGAATTCCGGCAACATGCCCAGCACCTCGCGCGCCAGCACGGTGTTCGGCTGCATCTGATTGACCACCAGGCGCGCGAGCAGATTGGGGTTCTTGTGGCGCGCGTCGGCGATGGCCTCGCGGATGCGCACCGAGGCCCATAGATCCAGCGGCGAGGGGATCACCGGCACCAGGGCGAGATCGGCGATACGCAGGGCGCTTTGCGTCACCGGCGCGGCGGCGGCGGGAGGGCTGTCGATGACGATGTAGTCATAGGCATCGCGCCGTTTGCGCAAGGCCTTGTGCAGCTTGCCTTCCTCGCCGGAGACATCCTCCACCACCGCCGGATAGCCCTCCCCCATGCCGGCCCAGTGCAGCGAGGTGTTCTGCGGGTCGGCGTCGGCCACCAGCACCGCGTGGCCGGCATCCGCCAGGCTGCCCGCCAGCAGCATGGCCAGGGTGGTCTTGCCCGCGCCTCCTTTCTGATTCACCACGGCGATAATTTTCGCGTTCACGACGCCACTCCGGAATTCAACCCGCGCGATGGTAGCGCGGACGTCCGACCCGCGCAGCGGTACGGGTATAATCCGCGCCGTTTCATTAACCGAGTACCGCGACATGGGCTTTCTCTCCGGCAAAAAAATTCTTGTCACCGGTCTGATCAGCAACCGCTCCATTGCCTACGGGGTGGCCAAATGCTGCCACCGCGAGGGCGCGGAACTGGCCTTCACCTATCAGGGAGAAAAGGTCAAGGATCGGGTCATGGGATTGGTTCAGGAATTCAGCAAAGGCGAGCCGCTGGTCTTTCCCTGCGACGTAGCCAGCGACGAGGAAATCGCCACTCTGTTCGACAACCTGGGCAAACACTGGGACGGCCTCGACGGCCTGGTTCACTCGATCGCCTTCGTGCCCAAGGATGCGCTGGTCGGCAGTTACATCGACAACGTCACCCGCGAGAATTTCCGTATCGCCCACGACATTTCCAGCTACTCCTTCACCGGACTGGCCAAGGCCGCCCTGCCCATGATGCAGGGGCGCAACGGCGCGATGCTGACCATGACCTATCTGGGCGCGGTGCGCTCGGTGCCGCACTACAACGTCATGGGACTGGCCAAGGCCAGCCTGGAAACCAGTGTCTATTACCTGGCATCCAGCCTGGGGCCGCGCGGCATCCGGGTGAACGGCCTGTCCGCCGGCCCGATCAAGACCCTGGCCGCTTCCGGCATTTCCGACTTCAGCAAGTTGCTGGCCTGGGGCGAACAGCACTCGCCGCTGCGCCGCAACGTCACCATCGAGGAAGTCGGCAACACCGCCGCCTTCCTGATGTCCGACCTGGCCTCCGGCATCACCGGCGAAATCACCTATGTGGATTCCGGCTTCAACAGCACGGCCGGTCTATCCGTGGACGAGTGAACCGGGCGTAGCCCAACAAAAAAGCCGGGCATGCCCGGCTTTTTTGTTGTCTGAAAAGCTTATTCAGCCTTGGGTTCGAGCGCGCTCGGCTCGATCTTGATCTTGGCGTGCGCCTTGAGGTTCTCCAGATAAGCGCGCATTTCCTCCTGGGCAAGCAAACGACGGACATCGTTGCGGATGCGCTTGACCATGTCCGGCTGGGCCTGCCCCGCCGTGACCCGGTTGATGCGGTACACGCGATACCCTTCTGCCGTCTCGGCGCCGACATAAGCCGGCAGTTTGCCGGCGGCGGCCCGGAAGATGGCCTTCACCGCCGCAGCCGGCAGTTCAAGCGGCTGCATGCGGGAAACGGCCATCGGCGCGGACCAGTTGAGCGTCTGCCCGGCGCGCGCGCTTTCCAAGGCCTTCCTGCCCGCCTCGATGGCCAGATTGCGCGCCATTTCCGCGCTCAGTTTCAGGCGTATCTCCGCCGCCACTTCGGCCAGAGGCCGTTGTCCGGCGGCGCGGTAGTCGATCACGCGCGCGGACACCAGGGTATTGGGCGCGACTTCGATCGCCTCGCTGTTCTGCCGCTTCTTCAGCGCGTCCTCGGCAAACACGGTTTCCAGAAGGCGTTCGCTCTTCAGCGGCCCGGCCGCCGACTTGCGGTCGAACCAGCCGCTTTCCTCGATTTTCAAGCCGAATTCCTTGGCCGCCGGCGCCAGGCTGTCCGGCTGCTCATAGACCATGTTGCTGAATCGCTCGGCGGCCTCGGCGAAGCGGCGCTGCGCTTCCTGCTGTTTGAGTTCCCGCAGGATGTCGGCCTTGGCGACCTCGAAACCGATCCTGGCGCCGGGCACGACCGCGTCCAGACGAATGATGTGATACCCGAACTGGGTTTCCACCAGGCCGCTGATGGCACCTGGCTGCATCTGGAAGGCCGCGTCCGAGAAGGGCTTGACCATCATGTCGCGGGTAAACGAGCCGAGATCGCCACCATTCGCGCCGGAAACCGGGTCTTGTGAATGCTTGCGCGCCAGTTCGCCGAACTGAGCCGGCGTCTTCCTCACCTCGGCCAGGATCTGTTCCGCCTTGGCCCTGGACGCCTCACGTGCCTTCGCGTCCGCGCCGGCGTCGATCTTGATCAGAATATGGCTGGCGCGGCGCCGCTCCGGCTCCTGGTAACGCTGCGTATTCGCTTCGTAGAACTTGCGCGCCTGTTCATCGCCGATTTGCACCTTCTCTTCCAGAGCGGCCTGGGACAGCGCCAGATACTGCACACGCAGCGAGGCGGGGGTCGCGTAGTCGCTCTTGTGAGCGTCGTACTCGGCTTGCAGCGCCTTGTCAGCGACGCTGGCCGACTTCAGGAAATCCTTGCGGTCGAACCCCACCTCATTGACCTCGCGCTGCTGCGCCAGCAGCGTATTCAGACGAACGGCGGTGGGCATGGGTGCCACCGCACCTTCGCCGTAACCGATCTGCACCTGCTTGAGCAGGAGATCCTGCGCGATCATCGCCATCAGTTGCTGCTGGCTCATGCCTTGGCTGCGCAACCAGGAATCCATACGCGCCTGCGAGAATTTGCCGCCCTCCTGAAATATCTCGACTCCGGAAAGAACGGCCTGAATCTGAGGGTCGAGCACGGTGAATCCGTTCTTCTGGGCCGCGCTTGACAGCAGCAAGGTGTTGACCATCTGCTCCATCACCTTGGCGCGCAACGCCTTGTCATCCACCTTGGCGCCCAGTTGTTGCGACATGGCCTCGCGCTGTTCCTTGAGGGTTTTGACGAATTCCCTCTGGCTGATCTCACCATCATCGACCTTGGCTGCGGGCGGCTCCTTGCCGCTACTACCGAAATAACCTTCCACTCCCCAGACGGCGAAGGTAAGCGCGATCAACCCCAGAATGACGCGAGCAATCCAACCCTGGGCACGTTCTCGAATGGCTTCTAGCATGGTTCCGGCAAGGAAAAAATTCAAAAAAAAAGGCGAACTCGCGTTCGCCTTTGAGGTGTTGGCGGAGTGGACGGGACTCGAACCCGCGACCCCCGGCGTGACAGGCCGGTATTCTAACCGACTGAACTACCACTCCATGTGTTGCATGCTTGCTTCGATTTCGTTGCAATGACTTTTAAAGTCGCTGCAAAGTCCGATCATATTAGCGGCCCGTTCCACCTTCCGCAAGGGGAAATTTGCGTTTTGGGGCATGTATTCCTGCTTGCCCAAGCCGGCTGCGATTACCGCGCAATAAAGAGGGGAAGCCTCGCGACGAATTCTCGCGGGCGGGCTCTTCTTGTTTCCGCCAGGCAACCGTCTGTGGGCGGGTGGCAATCAAGCGGCGCCAACTTCCGGGTTGTCGCCGCGAGGCACGCGCTGCTAGAATGCGCGCCGCTTTGCGCTCGGCAACCCGGCATTCAGTCAGGCCCGGCCACGGCGAATCCACACATCCACCCGCGTTAAGGTGCCCTTTGCGAAACAAGTCGCGGGGTTCGTAGGTGGATGGAGGCCCAACCTTAACCAAGGAGTAGTCATGTCCGTCACCATGCGTCAAATGCTTGAGGCCGGTGTTCACTTCGGCCACCAGACCCGTTACTGGAACCCGAAGATGGCACCGTACATCTTCGGCCACCGCAACAAGATCCACATCATCAACCTGGAAAAAACTCTGCCGCTGTTCAACGACGCAGCCACTTTCGCGCGTCGCCTGATCTCCAACAAGGGCTCCATCCTGTTCGTAGGCACCAAGCGCCAGGCGCGCGACATCATGGCCGAGGAAGCCAACCGCTGCGCCATGCCCTATGTTTCCCATCGCTGGCTGGGCGGCATGCTGACCAACTTCAAGACGGTCAAGCAGTCGGTCAAGCGCATGAAGGATCTGGAAGCCCAGCTTGGCGAAGGCACCCTGTCCAAGAAGGAATCTCTGCGCGTGCAGCGCGAATGCGACAAGCTGGTACAAAGCCTGGGCGGCATCCGGGATATGGAGCGTCTGCCGGACGCCCTGTTCGTGGTTGACGTCGGCTACCAGAAAATCGCCATTACCGAAGCCAACAAGCTGGGCATTCCCGTGATCGGCGTGGTCGATTCCAACAACAGCCCGCTCGGCGTGAATTACGTCATTCCCGGCAACGACGACTCCAACCGCGCCATTCGCCTGTATGCCCGTGGCCTGGCCGACGCGATCCTGGAAGGCAAGACCCAGGTCATCGAGGAAATGGTCGCCGCCGGCGAAGACGAATACGTCGAAGTCGAGGAAAGCGCCGCCGCCGAATAAGGCCGGCAACCCGGCGGAAGGTGCCGGGTCGGATTTTCGAGACGCCCCGATGACCGGGGCGTTTTTCAATACGGAAAACAGGAGCAAGCAAAATGGCGGAAATCACCGCATCCATGGTTAAAGAGCTGCGCGAGCGCACCGACGCCCCCATGATGGACTGCAAGAAGGCGCTGACTGAAGCCGGCGGCGACATGCAGAAGGCCGAGGAAATCCTGCGCGTGCGCTTCGGCAACAAGGCCGCCAAGAGCGCCGGCCGCGTCGCCGCCGAGGGCGTGGTCGTCGTCAACATCAGCGCCGACGGCAAATCGGCGGCGATGGTGGAAGTGAACTGCGAAACCGACTTCGTCGCCAAGAACGACGACTTCATGGCGTTGGCCCAAGCACTGGCCGAAATGGCGCTGAACCAAAAACCTGCCGATGTGGCCGCCCTCTCCGCCCTGCCCTACAACGGCAAGACTGTCGAGGAAGCCCGCACCGAACTGGTCGGCAAGATCGGCGAAAACATGTCCATCCGCCGCTTCGTCCGCCTCGACGCGCAGGGCAAGTTCGCCAGCTACATCCACGGCAAGAAGATCGGCGTCCTGGTCGACATCTCCGGTGATGAAGCGATCGCCAAAGACATCGCCATGCACATCGCCGCGTCCAAACCCAAGTCGCTGGATGCTTCCGGCGTGTCGCAAGAACTGATCGACACCGAACGCCGCGTCGCCATCGAGAAGGCCAAGGAAGCCGGCAAGCCGGAAGCCATGCTGGAGAAGATCGCCGAGGGCACGGTGCAGAAGTTCCTGAAGGAAGTGACCCTGCTGTCGCAACCCTTCGTCAAGGACGACAAGCAGACCATCGAACAGGTGCTGAAGGCCAAGGGCTCGCAGTGCCACGGCTTCAGCATGTTCATCGTCGGTGAAGGCATCGAGAAGAAGGTCACCGACTTCGCCGCCGAAGTGGCCGCCGCCGCCAGGGTGTGAGCATGGCAGTCGCACCCAGAATCGGCCGTATCCTGCTGAAACTCTCCGGCGAGGCCCTGATGGGGCCGGATCCCTTCGGCTATCACGCCGAGACGATGGCCGGCATGGTCGCCCAGATCAAGGAAGTCGCCGACCTGGGTGTGCAGGTGGGTGTCGTGGTGGGCGGCGGAAATCTTTTTCGCGGCGCCACCGGCGCGCTGTCCGGCATGGACCGCGCCACCGCCGACAGCATGGGCATGCTGGCCACCGTGATGAACGCGTTGGCCTTGAAGGATGCCTTGATGGCGGCGGACGTAGAGGCTCGCGTGCAGACCGCCGTGACCATCGCCCACGTCGGCGAACCGTTCGAGCGGGACAGCGCGGTGCGGCATCTGGAAGCCGGCCGCGTGGTGATTTTCGGGGGAGGTACCGGCAATCCCTTCTTCACCACCGATACCGCGTCCGCCCTGCGCGGCGCGGAAATCGGCGCCGACCTGATGTTGAAGGCGACCAAGGTAGACGGCGTCTATACCGCAGATCCGAAGAAAGACCCCACGGCCACCCGCTACGAACAACTGACCTTCGACGAGGCCATCGCCCGCAATCTGGGCGTGCTCGACACCGCCGCCTTCGCGCTCTGCCGCGAGCAGAAACTGCCGCTGTGCGTATTCAGCATCTTCAAGCCGGGCGCCCTGCGCCGCGTGGTGCTGGGCGAAGCGGAAGGCACCCGCGTGGTGCTGTAACCCATAGGGCTCGTTAATGAATAACCTGAACATTCCGGCCGCGCCATCGGGCGCGCTGCCGCGTTGCCGGTTGCTTGCGAGGAGTGACCATGCGGCGCAACCGGCGTCTTGCAGCGCATCCCGCTAACACACCCATACTTGTCCAAGTTATTCATTAACGAGCCCATAGGAGACGACAACATGATCGCCGACATCAAGAAGTCCGCCGAGGACAAGATGAAAAAGTCCCTGGAAGCGCTGAAACACGACCTGATGAAGGTTCGTACCGGCCGCGCCCACACCGGCATCCTGGATCACGTCATGGTGGATTATTACGGCTCTCCGGTGCCGGTGAATCAGGTCGCCAACGTCAGCCTGATCGACGCCCGCACCATCGGCGTGCAGCCGTATGAAAAGAACATGGCCGGCAAACTGGAAAAGGCGATCCGCGACTCCGACCTGGGGCTGAACCCGGCGAACATGGGCGAATTGATCCGCGTACCGATGCCGCCGCTGACCGAAGAGCGCCGCCGCGATCTAATCAAGGTGGTCAAGGGCGAGACGGAAAATGCCCGCGTCGCGGTACGCAACATTCGCCGCGATGCCAATTCACACCTGAAGGATCTGGTGAAGAGCAAAGAGGCTTCAGAGGATGATGAACGCCGCGCCATCGACGACATGCAGAAGATGACCGACAAATACATCGCCGAACTCGACCGCGCGCTGGCGGAAAAAGAAAAGGATTTGATGGCGGTTTAAAGCAACCGGGAGTAAAAGCGGAGGGCCGGGAGCAAGGCCTGACAAGGCCGAACTGGCTCAAGACTCTCGACTCACGGCGCTCGACTTCCATCATGATCAAACGCTTTTTCAGCAGCACTGCGGAAATTCCCCAAGCCGCCACGGTTCCGCGCCATGTCGCCATCATCATGGACGGCAATGGCCGTTGGGCGAAAAAGCGCCTGTTGCCGCGCGTCGCCGGCCATGCCCAGGGTGTGGAGCGGGTACGCGATACGGTGCAGGCCTGCATCGAACGGGGGGTTGAATACCTCACGCTGTTCGCCTTCAGTTCCGAGAACTGGCGCCGCCCGGCGGATGAAGTCTCCCGCCTCATGGAGCTTTTTGTCATGGCGCTGGAACGGGAAGTCGGCAAGATGCACCGCAACGGGGTGTGTCTGAAAGTGGTCGGCGATCTCTCCCGTTTCGACCAGCGCCTGCGCGCTCTCATTACCCAGGGCGAGGAGAAGACAGCCGGCAACGAACGCCTCACCCTGACTGTCTGCGCCAACTATGGTGGCCGCTGGGACATTCTCAATGCCGCCAACAACTGGCTACGCGACAACCCCGGCGGCGAACTGAGCGAGGATGTGCTGGCGCCCTACCTTTCGATGCCTTACGCGCCGGAACCCGACCTGTTCATCCGTACCGGCGGCGAACAGCGCATCAGCAACTTCCTGCTCTGGCAACTGGCCTACAGCGAGTTGTATTTCACCGAGACCCTGTGGCCGGACTTTGATGCCAGGGCGCTGGATCTGGCCATCGCCTCCTATCAAAAACGCGAGCGTCGCTTTGGCCGCACCAGCGAACAACTCCTCGAGCGCTAAACAACGCATCCTCACCGGCCTGGCACTCGGCGGAGTCTTCCTCGCCGCGCTGCTGGGTTTGCCCACTCCGGCCTGGGGCGGCGTCATGCTTGGCATCGTCGCGCTGGGCGCCTGGGAGTGGGCTGGACTGGTGAAGTTCGCGCCACTGGCTCGACTCGGCTATGCCGCCATCACTCCACTCCTCTCCCTGGCCGTGTACGACCACGCACCCAGAGAGTCGATCGCGATCACGGCCGCCGTTTTCTGGCTTGTCCTGGCCCCGCTCTGGCTGGCGCGCGGTTGGCGCATCCCCGGCGGCCTTGGCGGCGCATTGCTCGGCTGGCTGTTGCTGGCGCCCACCGGGTATGCCGCCGTTTATCTGCATGGCTATTCGCCCAGGCTGCTGCTGGCCTGCATCCTGCTCGCCGTGATCGCCGACAGCGCCGCCTACTTCAGCGGCCGCCGCTTCGGCAAGCACAAGTTGGCGCCCCGCATCAGCCCCGGAAAATCCTGGGAAGGCGCCATCGGCGCGGCCCTGGCCGTGGCCGTCTATGCCCTGCTGATTGGTTTTTTCGCGCTGCATGAGTCGCCTGGAAAAACCGCCCTCCTCCTCGGTTTCGCCCTGATCCTGTTCGTGGCCAGCATCCTCGGTGACCTGTTCGAAAGCCACGGCAAACGCCAGGCCGGGATCAAGGACAGCGGCGATTGGCTGCCCGGCCACGGCGGCATCCTCGACCGCATCGACAGCCTCACCGCCGTGCTGCCCCTCGCCCTCTGCTTCCTGCTGCTATGGCAATGACTCCACGCAATCTCACCATCCTCGGCGCGACCGGCACCATCGGTGTCAACACCCTCGACGTGGTCGGCCGCCACCCCGAAAAATTCCGGGTCATGGCGCTCACCGGCCAGAACCAGATCGAGAAACTGGCCGAGCAGTGCCGCCGCTTCCGGCCGCGCTACGCGGTGGTGCTGGAGGCCGACAAGGCCGCCGCCCTGCAAGCCCTGCTCGCGGGCACACAAACCGAGGTGCTGGTGGGCATGGAGGCGCTGGAGTTCGTCTCCGCCTTGCCGGAAGTCGATAGCGTGATGGCCGCCATCGTCGGCGCCGCCGGCCTGCGCCCTGCCCTGGCGGCCGCTCGCGCCGGCAAACGCGTGCTGCTGGCGAACAAGGAAACTCTGGTCATGGCCGGCCGCTTCTTCATGGAAGCGGTGCGCGAACATGGCGCCACGCTGCTGCCGATCGACTCCGAGCACAACGCCGTGTTCCAGTCGCTGCCGGCCGATTACGACGGCAATCCCGCCCATCATGGCGTGCGCCGCATCCTGCTCACCGCCTCCGGTGGTCCGTTCCGCACCCGCGCCGTGGAGACGCTCAAGGATGTCACTCCGGAAGAAGCGGTGGCACACCCGAACTGGGTCATGGGCAAGAAGATTTCCGTCGATTCCGCCAGCATGATGAACAAGGGCCTGGAAGTGATCGAGGCGCGCTGGCTGTTCAATGCGCGGCCCAATCAGATCGAAGTGGTGATCCACCCGCAAAGCATCGTTCACAGCATGGTCGAATACCTCGACGGCTCGGTGCTGGCGCAGCTTTCCAACCCGGACATGCGCACCCCCATCGCGCATTCTCTGGCCTATCCGGAGCGCGTGGAAGCCGGCGTGAACTGGCTGGATCTGGCGAAGATCGGCCAGCTCACTTTCGAGGCACCGGACTTTGCCCGTTTCCCCTGCCTGAAGCTGGCCTATCAGGCACTGGAAACCGGCGCCGCCGCGCCCGCCATTCTCAATGCCGCCAATGAAGTCGCGGTCGCCGCATTCCTGGATCATCGCATTCCCTACCTGGGCATCGCCGCCAGCCTGGAGGCGGTTCTCAGCCGCCTGGTCGGCCTGCCGGCCGAGTCGCTGGAAGACCTGATGGCGGCCGATGCCGAGGCCCGCCGGGAAGCGGAAGCGTGGATCGCGCATGGCCGATAACGTCGATCAACGTACCGCAAAGCCCGCCTCGCGGCGGGCCTGCCGGCAAGGATGCCGGCGCTACATAACATGACCACCCTCCTCGCCTTCTTCTTCACCCTGGCCGTCCTCATCGTTTTCCATGAATACGGCCACTACTGGGTTGCACGGCGCATGGGTGTCAAGGTGCTGCGCTTCTCGGTCGGTTTCGGCCAGGTCATCGCCAGTCGCACCGACCGCCACGGCACGGAATGGGCGCTATCCGCGATCCCGCTGGGCGGCTATGTAAAGATGGTCGATGAACGCGAGGGCGAGGTGCCCGCCGCGCAACTCGACCAGGCTTTCAACCGCAAATCCCTGGGAGCGCGCGCGGCCATCGTCGCGGCGGGCCCCCTGGCCAATTTCCTGCTCGCCATCCTCCTGTTCTGGGGCTTGTTCCTGGTCGGCGTACCCATCCTCAAGCCCATCGTCGGCGAGCCTGCGCCGGGCAGTCCGGCGCAACTGGCCGGCGTGCAAAGCGGAGAAACCATCACCCGGATCAACGGCGAATCCATCGCCAGTTGGCAGGATCTACACTGGCTGGCTCTGAAGCAGGTGCTGCGCGGCGCCCCCCTGCAAATCGAGACGGTGAACCAGCGCGGCCATCTCGCCTTCCGCAATCTGGTTGTACCGGAGCTGGGCGAAGAACTGGAAAACGCACCCCTGAAAGCCCTCGGCCTCGCGCGTTATCTCCCCCCTCTGGCCCCCGTTCTTGGACAGATCGCGCCCGATGGCGTGGCCGCACACGCCGGATTGCGCGCCGGCGACCACATCGTTGCCATCGACGATGTCGCGATGGCGACCTGGGAGCAGGTGGTCGAGACCATCCGCCGCTCACCGGGGAAAAACCTGCGCCTGACTCTGGCGCGGGCCGGGCAGACCCGGCAACTTGGCCTGGCTCCCGCCATCGCGCGCGACGGCGACCTCGCCATCGGCCGCATCGGCGCCGGGCCGCGGGTCGACCCAGAAGTACTCGCCAGTCTCCAGGGAACTGCCCATTACGGTCCGCTGGAAGCCATGCGGCGCGCACTGGCGCGAACCTGGGAACTCTCCAGCTTCAGCCTGGAAATGCTGGGCCGCATGATTACCGGCCAGGCTTCGCTGAAGAACCTTTCCGGGCCGCTGACCGTCGCCGATTACGCCGGCCAGTCCGCCGAATCCGGTTTGGGCAGTTTCGTCTCCTTCCTGGCTTTGGTCAGCGTCAGTCTGGGAGTGCTCAACCTGCTGCCCGTGCCGTTACTGGATGGGGGGCACTTGCTGTATTATTTCGCCGAATTTTTGACCGGCCGTCCCGTCTCCGAACACATCCAGGAAATCGGGCAGAAAATAGGAATGAGCCTGCTCGGCCTGCTCATGTTCTTTGCCCTTTACAACGATTTTAGCCGGCTGTTTTTTCATTGACTCGCCGGTAGAGAAAACCCCATGCGCCACTTCCGCCCCAGCCTGCTCGCACTTGCGTTGTTTGCCGCTCAAGCCCAGGCCTTCGAGCCCTTCCAGGTCAAGGACATCCGGGTGGAGGGGATTCAACGCACGGAAGCCGGCACCGTGTTCAGCTATCTGCCGGTCAAGGTGGGCGAAACACTGACCCCCGACATGGCCGCCGCCGCCATCAAGGCGCTCTTCGCCACCGGTTTCTTCAAGGATGTGCGCCTGGAGACCCAGAACGATGTCCTGGTCGTCAGCGTGGAGGAGCGTCCCGGTATCGCCAGCGTGGATTTTTCCGGGATGAAGGAATTCCCCAAAGACGAAATGAAGACCGGCCTCAAGCAACTGGGGTTGGCCGAGGGCCGCATCCTCGACCGCTCCCTGCTGGACAAGGCGGAGCAGGAACTGAAGCGCCAGTATTACAACCGGGGCGTCTACGCGGTGGAAGTCAAGGCCACCACCACCCCGCTGGAACGCAACCGCGTCGCGGTGAGCTTCGAGGTAAGCGAAGGAGAGGTCGCCAAGATCCGCGCCATCAACCTCGTCGGCACCCATGCGTTCAAGGAAAAGGAGCTCCTCAACCTGTTCACCCTGCGCACGCCGGGCATGATGACCTGGTGGACCAAGAACGATCAGTATTCCAAGCAAAAACTCTCCGGCGACCTGGAGGTGCTGCGAGCCTACTACCAGAACCAGGGTTACCTTGAGTTCAACATCGACTCGACCCAGGTTTCCATCACGCCGGACAAGAAAGACATCTACATCACCATCAACCTCAATGAAGGCGAGAAATACACGGTTTCGGACTTCAAGTTCGCGGGTGAGTTGCCGGTTCCCGAAGCTGAACTGAAAGCGCTCATCACCCTGAAGCCGGGCGATGCCTTCTCGCGTGAACGTCTCAACGAAACCACCAAGAAGATCGGCGACCGCCTCGGCAACGAGGGCTATGCCTTCGCCAACGTCAATGCCTCCCCCGAGATCGACAAGGAAAAACGTACCGCCGCCTTCACCTTCCTGATCGACCCGGGCCGTAAGGTTTATGTGCGCCGTATCAACGTCACCGGCAATACCCGTACCAAGGATGAAGTGGTGCGCCGCGAGATGCGCCAGATGGAAGGCGGCTGGTACGCGGCGGACAAACTCAACCGTTCGCGCACGCGGGTGGAGCGCCTGGGTTTCTTCAAGGAAACCAATGTGGAGACCCCTTCAGTTCCCGGCACCACGGATCAGGTGGATGTCAACGTCAACGTCACCGAAATGCCCACCGGCAGCGTCATGCTGGGCGCGGGCTTCTCCAGTTCGGAAGGACTGGTGCTGTCGGGTTCCGTCTCCCAGAACAACCTGTTCGGTACGGGTAATCGCCTTTCCGCTCAAATCAACAGCGGCAAGGTCAACAAAGTCTATTCCCTCTCCTTTACCAACCCCTATTTCACCCAGGATGGCATCAGCCTCGGCTATGACCTCTACCGGCGCGACACGAATACCTCGAAGTTGAACACAACCGTGGCCGACTACAGTACTTCCACCACGGGCGCCGGATTGCGCCTGGGCGTGCCGATCACGGAACTGGACACGATCAATTTCGGGGCATCTGTCGAGCAGGTCACCCTGGAATTGAGCGCGACCGCCCCCAACGTCTACCACGACTACGCCAAGGCTTATGAGGCAAACTGCGCGGCTTACAGCGCGACGTGCAGTTCCACCACCAAATCCCTGCACCTGGAAGCGGGCTGGGCTCGTGATAGCCGCGACAGCCTGCTCTATCCCACCAAGGGCAGTTATCAGCGCGCATTCGCGGAAATGGGCACCCCGGTGGGTGATCTCAAGTACTACAAGCTGAACTATCAGTATCAATGGCTGCAACCCCTGACCCGCGACGTCAGCCTGATGCTCAACGGTGAACTGGGAATCGGCGGCGGTTACGACGGCCAGAATCTGCCCCTGTTCCGCAACTTCTTCGCCGGCGGCATCGGCTCGGTACGCGGTTTCGATACCGGCACCCTCGGCCCCAAGGCGAAAAACTCCTCAGGCAGCGCATTCTCCGTCGGTGGCAGCAAGCGCATGGTGGGCAATGCCGAAGTCCTGTTCCCCTTCCCGGGCATGGGGATGGATAAATCCGTGCGCCTCTCCACCTTCCTGGATGCGGGCATGGTGGCCGGTAGCTACGACACGCTGGGCCGCTATCAAACCCTGTCGCTCTCTGACCTGCGTTACTCCGTCGGCGCCGCCGTCACCTGGTATTCACCCATGGGGCCGATCAAGGTCTCCTTGGCCAAGGCGATCAACGCCGCCACGGACGATAAAACACAAACCTTCCAGTTCCAGCTCGGCAACGTATTCTGATCAAGGAGGCTCCACTTGAAACGCTTATTCATTCTTCTTTTCGCCATCGCTCTGCCCGCCGCCGCCAACGAGACCATCGCCGCCGATCTCAAAATCGGTTTCGTCAACACTGAACGGGTTTTCCGCGATTCCCAACAAGCCCTCAAGGCACAGAAAAAACTGGAGAAGGAATTTCAGTCCAGGGATCAGGAAATCCAGAAGACCATCAAGCAGGCGCGCGATCTGCAAACCTACCTGGAAAAAGAAGGACTGACCCTATCCGAGGCCGAACGCACCAAAAAACAACGTGAACTGGCCAACCTCAGCCGCGATCTGCAGCACTCTCAACGCGAGTTCCGCGAGGATCTCAACCAGCGCCGCAACGAAGAGTTTGCCGGCGTTCAGGAGCGTGCCCGCAAGGCCATCGTCGAAATCGCCGAGAAGGAAAAATACGACCTCATCATCGAGAATGTGGTTTTCGCCAGCACGCGCGTGGACATCACGGATCGGATTCTCAAGTCACTGGATCGCTGATCGTCCACTTTATGCCCAGTCTGACCCTGGCTGACCTGCAAGCGCACCTGGGAGGCACGATACGCGGGAATGCCGGCGTCCGGCTCGATGGCGCGGCCTCGCTGGAACAGGCGACAACCGGGCAACTGGGTTTTTTGCTGCACCGCAAATATCTTGACCAGGCGCGTGCCTCGGCCGCCGGCGCCCTGATCGTCCCGGAATCGCTCAACGACCCGCTGCCGCAAGCCTGTCTGGCTGTGGCGAACCCACACGCCGCCTTTGCCCGCGCCCTCGCCCTGTTGCACCCGGAACCACGGTCGGCGCCCGGTATTCATCCCGCCGCCAGTGTGGCGACCGACTGTGTGATCGACGCGAGCGCTCGCATCGCCCCCGGCTGCGTGGTCGAGACGGGCGCACGCATCGGCGCGCGCTGTGTGATCGGCCCCAATTGTGTGATCGGCGCCGACGCACTGCTGGGAGAGGACTGCCATCTGCACGCCCACGTCACCGTGCAACATGGCAGTGTCATCGGCAACCGCGTCGTCCTGCACCCGGGTTGTGTGATTGGTTCGGATGGCTTCGGCCTGGCCCGGGAGAAAGGCCCGGCCGGTGACCGCTGGATCAAGGTGCCGCAAGTGGGACGCGCCATTCTCGGCGACGACGTCGAAGTCGGCGCCAACACCACGATCGACCGCGGCGCCCTGGACGACACGGTGATCGAGGACGGCGCCAAGCTCGACAATCTGATCCAGATCGCCCACAACTGCCGCATCGGCCACCACACCGCCGTCGCCGCCTGTGTCGGAATCGCCGGCAGCACCCGAATCGGCGCCTGGTGCCAGATCGGCGGCGCTGCCATGATCATCGGCCATCTGGAAATCGCCGACCGGGTCACAATTTCCGCCGGCACCTTCGTCGCCAAGGACATCAAGGAACCGGGCGTCTACACCTCGGTGCAACCGCTCATGCGGCACGCCGACTGGCTGCGCAACGCATCGCGCCTGCGCCATCTCGATGATCTGGCGCGACGCATCAAAACATTGGAAAAACAAATCGCGGGCAAGCCCGCTCCCACATAGCAACTGGAACAGCCATGAGCAATGAAGCCGTAATGGACATCACCCAGATCATGAAGCACCTGCCGCACCGCTATCCCTTCCTGCTGGTGGATCGGGTGTTGGAACTGGTGCCCAACGAACGCATCGTCGCGCTCAAGAACATCACCATGAACGAGCCGCAGTTCCCCGGCCACTTCCCGCTGCATCCGGTGATGCCCGGCGTACTGATGATCGAGGCGCTGGCGCAGACCGCCGGCCTGCTCGCCTTCAAGAGCGCGGAAATCCCGGTGAACGAGAACACCGTGATCTATTTCGTCGGCATCGACGGCGCCCGCTTCAAGCGCCCGGTCGTGCCTGGCGACCAGTTGCGTATGGAGGCCGGCATCCTGCGCGTCTCGCGCGGCATCTGGAAATTCGCGGCGAAAGCCACGGTGGATGGCCAGCTCGCCTGCGAGGCCGAACTCATGTGCACCCTGAAGCAACTCGATTGAACCACTCCATGATCCACCCCACCGCCATCATCCATCCCGGCGCCCGTCTCGGCGCGGATGTCAGCATCGGCGCCTATTCGATCATCGGCGAGCACGTCGAGATCGGCGCCGGCACGCGGATCGGCCCACATGTGGTGATTACCGGGCATACCCGGTTAGGTGAAAGCAACCGCGTCTTCCAGTTCTGCTCACTCGGGGAAGAGCCGCAGGACAAAAAATACGCCGGCGAACCCACGCGCCTGGAAATCGGCGACTACAACGTCATCCGCGAGTTCTGCACCTTCAATATCGGCACCGCGCAGGACGTGGGCGTCACCCGTCTCGGCGATCACAACTGGGTCATGGCCTACGTGCATATCGCGCATGACTGCCAGGTGGGCAACCACACCATCTTCGCCAACAACGCCACCCTGGCCGGGCATGTGCATATCGGCGACTACGCCATCCTCGGCGGCTTCACCGGGGTGCATCAGTTCTGCCGGGTGGGTGCCCATGTCATCACCGGCATCGCTTCCGTGGTGCGCCAGGACATTCCGCCCTTCCTTACCGTCGCGGGCAACCCGCTGGCGCCATTCGGCATCAATTCCGAGGGACTGAAACGGCGCGGCTACTCCGCCGAATCTCTGAGCGCGCTCAAACGCGCCTACAAGACCCTGTACAAATCCGGCCTTTCACTCGCGGATGCCCAGGCGGCCATCACGGCCGATGCGCAAACTCATCCCGAACTCACGCCCCTGGCCGAGTTTCTGGCAAGCGCCAGCCGGGGAATCGTTCGATAAAGCGTGAGGGGTCGGATGTGAGGCGTAAGGCGTTGGGTGTCGGGGGATGGGCGTGAATGAGATCGCCATCGTCGCCGGCGAGGCTTCCGGCGATCTGCTCGGCAGCCTGCTGATCCGCTCCGTGCAGGCGGCCGGTCTGGATGCCGGGTTCCACGGGATCGCGGGGCCGAAGATGCAATCCGCCGGCGCACGTTCCCTGTTTCCCATGGAAACACTCTCGGTGCGCGGTTATGTGGAAGCGCTGGGCAGCCTGCGCAAGATCCTCGGCATCCGCCGCGACCTGAAGAAGCAATTGCTGGCACAACCCCCACGCCTGTTCATCGGTGTCGACGCGCCCGACTTCAACCTGGCGCTGGAAAGCAGGCTCAAGCGCGCCGGCATTCCCACGCTTCACTTCATCAGCCCGTCGATCTGGGCCTGGCGACCCCGGCGCATCCGCAAGATCGCGCGCGCCGCCTCGCATGTCCTGCTGGTGTTCCCCTTCGAGGAAGCGATCTACCAACAAGCGGGCATCCCGGCCACCTATGTCGGCCATCCGCTCGCGCACGCCCTGCCGGAGCCCGACCGCAAGGCCGCGCGCGAACGCCTCGGTCTTGCCCGGGACGGGGAATACGTGGCCCTGTTGCCGGGCAGCCGACTCGGAGAATTGCAGGCGCTGGGCCGCCTGTATGTCGAAGCAGCGAAACGCATCGCCCTGGCGCGGCCGGATACCCGCTTCCTGATTCCCCTGGCAACCCGCGAAACCCGCCAGGCCTTCGAGCGCATCCTTTATGAAGCCGACGCGGGGGAGTTGCCGCTGCGCATCCTGTTCGGCCATGCCCATGACGCCATGCAGGCCGCCGATGCCGCGCTGATCGCCTCCGGCACGGCGACCCTGGAAGCCTTGCTGCTGGACTGCCCTCATGTCATCAGCTACCGCGTGCCCTGGCTGACCTGGCAGATCATGAAACGCCAGGCCCTGCTGCCCTGGATCGGCCTGCCCAACATCCTGGCGGAACGCACCGTGGTGCCGGAAATCCTGCAGGATCAGGCTACACCGGAAGGATTGGCGCGGGCCATCGAGGAACTGCTCGCGAACGAGGAAGCTCGCGCCGCGCAGATCGAGGAGTTCCGCGTTCAGCGTGCCCGGCTCAAACGCGACACGCCCCGGCTCATCGCCGAGGCCATCCGGCCATTTCTGAGATGAAACAGCCCCCTTACTCGCTACGCTCGTTTCCCCCCGAGGGGGAGGTCAGTTCCTTCGGAACGGCCGTGCGGAACTGATGAAACAGCCCCCTTACTCGCTACGCTCGTTTCCCCCCGAGGGGGAGGTCAGTTCCTTCGGAACGGCCGTGCAGAACTGATGAAACAGCCCCCTTACTCGCTACGCTCGTTTCCCCCCGAGGGGGAGGTCAGTTCCTTCGGAACGGCCGTGCGGAACTGAGATGACCCTCATCTGCGGCGTCGACGAAGCCGGACGCGGCCCGCTCGCCGGGCCGGTCTATGCCGCCGCCGTCATCCTCGACCCGACACGCCCCATCACCGGCCTGAAAGACTCCAAAAAACTCGGCGCCGCGCGCCGCGAAACGCTCGCCGAAGCCATCAAGGCCAACGCCCTGGCCTGGGCCGTGGCCTGGGCCGACGAGGAAGAAATAGATCGTCTGAATATCCTCCACGCCAGCATGCTGGCCATGCGCCGCGCCGTGCTGGCGCTGCAACCAGCCGCGCGCGAGGCGCTGATCGACGGCAACCGCTGCCCGGATCTGCCCATTCCCGCCCGCGCCATCGTCCGGGGCGACGCCCTGGAGCCATGTATTTCCGCAGCATCCATTCTGGCCAAGACAGAAAGGGATAAAGTTCTGCGCGAACTTGCCGATAAGTATCCCGTGTATGGTTTTGAACGCCACGCCGGCTACCCCACGGCGGCCCATCTCGCCGCGCTGGAACGATATGGGCCTTGCCCGGCGCACCGGAAGACGTTCGGCCCCGTGCAAAAAATTCTGCAAAAACAACTGATCTGAAAAGGAGTACCTGACCGTGTTCATCATCATTGGTTATGTCTTGGTCATGGGCAGCATCTTTGGCGGCTATGCCATGGCCGGGGGCCACCTGGGCGGGTTGTGGCAGCCCCTGGAAGTCGTGATGATCGCTGGCGGCGCAGTCGGCGCCTTCGTTGCCGCCAACTCCCTGCATGGCCTGAAACACACGATTTCCGCGCTGGGAGGATGCTTCAAGGGATCCGCGTTCTCCAAAACCTATTACCTGGAAGTTATCGGCCTTCTGTTCGAGTTGCTCGCCAAGATACGCAAGGAAGGTCTGATGTCGCTGGAAGGGGATGTCGAGGAACCGGAGAAAAGCGCGATCTTCGGCAAATACCCCAACATCCTCGCCGACCACCACCTGGTCGAATTCATCACCGATTACCTGCGCATGATGGTGGGGGGCAACCTCAACGCGATGGAGATTGAGACGCTGATGGACAACGAGATCGAAACCCATCACCACGAAGCCATGCATCCCGCCCACGCGGTGGGCAAGCTGGCGGATGCGACCCCGGCCTTCGGTATCGTCGCGGCGGTGATGGGCGTGGTGCACACCATGGAATCCCTGAACCTGCCGCCGTCCGAACTGGGCATCCTGATCGGCCACGCGCTGGTGGGCACCTTCCTGGGTATCCTGATTTCCTACGGTTTTTTCGCGCCGCTGGTCTCGGTACTGGAAGCCAAGGCCTCCGAAGCCGGCAAGGTGTACCAGGTGGTCAAGGTCGTCCTGCTCGCCTCCCTCAATGGTTTCGCGCCGCAGACCTGCGTGGAATTCGGTCGCAAGGTGCTGTTCTCGACGGAACGCCCCTCTTTCCGCGAAATGGAAGAGGACATCAAGAATCGCAAAGGCAAGTAAGGCGGGTTGCGAGTTGCTGGTTACGCGTTGCGAGTTTCGTGATCCGCCGGCAACTCCCCCCTTTCCAACTTTCAGCTCATAACCCGGAACTGGACACATGGCCGACGACACCCAACGTCCAATCGTCATCAAGCGGATCAAGAAGATCAGCGGCGGTGGCCATAGCGGCGGCGCCTGGAAGATCGCCTATGCCGACTTCGTGACCGCGATGATGGCCTTCTTCCTGCTCATGTGGCTGCTCGGCTCGACCACCAAGGCGCAGATGGAAGGGATCGCGCAGTACTTCAAGACGCCGCTGAAAGTCGCCCTGGCGGGCGGCGAGGGCTCCGGCGATGCTTCCAGCGTCATCAAGGGCGGCGGCCAGGATCTCACCCGCCGCGCCGGCCAGGTCAAACAGGGCGAGGTGGAAAGCAAGAAAGCCATCAACCTGGAGGCCAACCGCAGCGAGCAGGTCAAGCAGGAATCGGCGCGCCTGGAAAACCTCAAGGCGACCCTGGAGAAAGCCATCGAAAGCAACGCCAAGATGTCGCAATTCAAGAAGCAGTTGAAGATCGACATCATCAGCGAAGGCCTGCGCATCCAGATCATCGACGACAAGAACCGTCCCATGTTCGATTCCGGTGGCGCGGTGATGAAACCGTATACACGCGACATCCTGCGCGAAATCGGTAAAACGCTGAACGATGTGCCCAATCGCATCAGCCTGTCCGGACATACCGATGCCGTGGCCTATTTCGGCGGCGAGCGCGGCTACAGCAACTGGGAGTTGTCCGCCGACCGCGCCAACGCCTCGCGCCGTGAACTGGTGATGGGTGGCCTGGAAGACGGCAAGGTGCTGCGTGTGGTCGGCCTCGGATCCGCCATCCCCTTCGACCAGGAACACCCCAACGATCCGGTCAACCGCCGTATCTCCATCATCGTCATGAACAAGAAAGCGGAGGAAGCCATCACCAAGGAGTCTCGCCAGATCGAGGCGGGGACGGCCAAGGAGGTGGCTGAACAACTGAATGTCAAGCACTGACAGCTTGTTCAACCCCTTGTTGCACCGCCTGCCGCCCGCCCTGCTTGCCCTCGGTTCTCAGGTCGTGGCGTTGCTGGTGGTGACGGTGGCAGCTATCGCCTTGCGGGAAAACAGCGTCGGCTTGCCACTACCGCTCTGGGCCGCACTGGACGGCCTGGCCGCCGTCTTGTTGAGCCGCTGGCTGGGCCTGCCGGCCTGGTGGCAGATCATCAATCTGGTCTTCGTGCCCCTGCTCTGGCTCGCGCTGCAAAGCGAGATCGACCCGCTCTGGTTCCTCGCCGGGTTCGCACTTCTCGCCCTTACCTCGCTGGGCGCCATCCGCACCCGGGTTCCCCTGTATCTCTCCAGCCCGCGCGCCGCCGAAGAAATGGCCGCGCGCCTGCCCGAGCACGCGCGGGTACTGGATCTGGGCTGCGGCCTGGGCGGTCCGCTGTCCGGATTGAGCGCGCTGCGGCCGGATGCCACCCTGCAAGGAGTCGAAGCCGCGCCGCTCAACTGGCTGATCGCCCGCCTGCGCCTGCTGGGGCGCGCGCAAATTCACCTGGGCAATATTTGGGACACCGATCTGTCGGGCCATGATGTCGTCTACGCCTACCTCTCCCCCGCTCCCATGCCGCGCCTGTGGGAAAAAGCGCGCGGCGAAATGCGCCCCGGCAGCCTGTTCATCAGCAATACGTTTGCCGTCCCCGGCGTCGAACCGGACGAGGTGGTCGAACTCCATGATTTTTCCCATGCACGGCTCCTGATCTGGCGGATGCGATGACTCTCAGCGACTGGCTCGACCGACTCAAGCCCGGCCCCCTGCCGGTGTTCGCACATACCCGGCAAATCCTGTCGGAACAGCGCCGCCGCGCCGAGGAGATCACCGCGCGCGAGGTTGCCCAGACCGTCCTCGCCGATCCGCTTGCCACCCTCAATCTGATCCATAGCGCGAATCTGCGCGGCAGCCGCCTGGGAGGCGAGGTCTCCACGGCGGAAAGCGCGCTCATGATGCGGGGCCTGGGCCGTTATCTCGACGAGGCGCGCAACCTGCCGGTATTGGAAGAAGGCGCGCCAGGCCGCGACGGAATACTCATGGCCGCGCTGCATGCCCTGCTGCGCCGCGTCCACCACGCCGCCTGGCAAGCGCGCGATTTCGCCGTCCTGCACAGCGATGTGCGCGCCGAGGAGGTACAGGTTGCCGCCCTGCTGCACGCCGTCCCGGAATTTCTCCTGCTCCTGCGCGCGCCCGTCGAAGCGCTGCGCCTGATCCGCCTGAAGCGCCGCATGCCGCATGCGGAAGCCGAGCAACAGATTCTGGGCGGCATCCACCTGGACGCACTGCGCCCGCCCCTGCTGGAAAGCTGGAAAGCCGCCGAACTCAGCCGCGACCTGCTCGACCCGAATTTGATCGAAAAACCGCGCCAGGCCATCCTCAATGCCTGTCTCGACATCGCCGAACGCGCGCAACGGGGATGGTGGGATGAACCCCTGCTGGTCGATTACATCGCCCTGGCCGGAATCGAAAATCTGCCCGTGGAAAGCGTCATCGCCACGGTTCACGCCAACGCCATGCGCGCCGAACGTGCCGCAAACTGGATCGCCAGCCCCGGCGCGGGCGTCTGGGTGCCCATGTTGCCCGGCCCCTGGCCCTTCGAACCTGATGACGAGGAGGAAACCGCTCCCACGATTCAGGCTAAACACGCGGTGGAGCCGCCCCCCGCCCCGGCCAGGCCCGCCGCGCCAATCCCGGCACCCGTGGAGGAAGAACAGCACCAGGTTTGCCCGATGCCGGACAAACGAGTCTTGCGCGACGCGCTGGAAAACATCGAGGGCCACCTGGACGGCACACTCAGCCTCAACCAGATGTCGGCTGTCATTCTCAAGGGCCTGCATACCGGACTCGGCTTGAGCCGCATCCTGTTCGCGATGGTCACGCCCGATGGGCTCCATGTGAAGTCCCGTTTCACCCTCGGCATGCGGCCGGAAGACCCGATGCGCCACTTCGCCTTCGATCTGGATTCGCGCGACCTGTTCGGCCAACTCATGGGCAAGATGCAGGGTGTGTGGATGCGCGATGACAACCGCGCAAAACTGTGGACCATGATTCATCCCACGCTGCGGGAAATGATCGGCGACGTTGATTTCTACGCCATGAGCCTGCATGCCAATGGCAAGCCAGTCGGCCTCATCTACGCCGATCGCGGCCAGGGCGACTGCGGCCTCGACACGCACAGCTACACCGACTTCAAGATGCTCTGCCTGCAGGCGGCGCGCGGCCTCGGCAAGCTCAAGCAGTAAACCCCAAACTGGCCGTCGTGGAATGTGGTGAGCGATAGCGAGCCGCATCATCTCCGCCCGCCCCCCCCTACCCTCCCGCAACCGCGCTGCGCGGCACCTACACGCGCGCCTCGGATACGGCAATGCGCGGTTCACGGCGTATCCCGCGTTCGCGCGTTCGCAGTGTTTGTAGTAACATTTTCAATCATGAAATGGTTACTACTTATTTTGTCGCTCCCCACCGAAAACACCTCGGCGCGGATGCGCGCCTGGCGCGCGCTGAAGAGCGCCGGCGCGGCGGCACTGCGCGATGGGGTGTATCTGCTGCCTGAAGGCGACGCGCAACACGCGGTCTTCCGCGAAGTGGCGACAGACATCGAGGTATCCGGCGGGCAGGCCTATCTCCTCGCCAGTGATCCACACGACTATCCTTTCGTCGAGCTGTTCGATCGCACCGAGGACTACCGTCACCTCGCGGACGATATAGAGAACGCTCTGACCACGCTTGACGGCCATTCCGCGCAAGACCTTGCGCGTCTGGCGCGCAAGCCGCGCAAAGCCTTTGCCGCGCTGGCCGCCATCGACTTCTTTCCCGGTGAGGCACAGCATCAAGTACAGGCACAACTGGAAGAACTGGAACACCGTATCCAGGCCCGGCTGTCGCCCGGCGAACCAACCCCGCGCGCGGCGGAAATCACTCCACTCGACGCCTCCGCCTATCAGGGCCGCCTGTGGGCCACGCGCAAGCGCCCCTGGGTGGATCGGCTGGCCTCGGCCTGGCTGATCCGCCGCTTCATCGACCGGAAAGCGCGTTTTCTCTGGCTCGCCGGCCCCGCCGATTGCCCGCCCGAGGCCCTGGGTTTCGACTTTGACGGCGCCGCCTTCACCCATACCGGCGAAGGCCAGAAAACCCTGGTCAGCTTCGAGACCCTGCAAGCCAGTTTCGGCCTGGAGTCCGACGTGGCGCTGAACCAGGTCGCCCGCGTCGTGCATTGCCTCGATGTCGGCGGCCTGCCGGCGCCCGAGGCGCCCGGCCTGGAAATCCTGCTGGCCGGCATGCGCGCCAGCCTGTCCAACGATGATGCCCTGCTGGACAGCGCCTGCCAGGCTTTCGATTTCCTCTACACCCACTACCAACACGGAGAAGCCATCCAGTGAGCAACGACCCGCAACGACCCGCCCATCCCGCCTTCTGGGAAGCCTTTGTCTACTGGCTGAAGTTGGGCTTCATCAGTTTCGGCGGCCCCGCCGGGCAGATTTCCATCATGCACCAGGAGTTGGTCGAAAAACGCCGCTGGATCTCCGAACGCCGCTTCCTGCATGCGCTCAACTACTGCATGGTGCTACCCGGCCCGGAGGCGCAACAACTCGCCATCTACATCGGCTGGCTGCTGCATCGCACCTGGGGCGGCATCATTGCCGGCACCCTGTTCGTGCTGCCGTCGCTATTCATCCTGGCGGCGTTGACCTACGTCTACCTGGCGTTCGGCGACATCACCTTCGTCCAGGGCGTGTTCAACGGCATCAAGCCGGCGGTGGTGGCCATCGTCGTGTTCGCGGCCTGGCGCATCGGCTCGCGCGCGTTGAAGAACAACGTACTGTGGGCGCTGGCGGCGGCTTCCTTCATCGCGATCTTCGCCTTCCACGTCCCCTTTCCCTACATCGTGCTGGCGGCCGGCCTCCTGGGCTTCATCGGCGGCAAGGCGATGCCGGACAAGTTCAAGGTAGGCGGCGGCCACGGCGCCTCCAGCAAGCAATACGGCCCGGCCCTGCTCGACGATGACACACCGCCGCCGGAACACACCAGGTTCAAGCCCATGTATCTGGCCGTGCTGCTGCTGGCGGCGCTGGCGATCTGGGGCGCGGCCATGCTGATGCTGCCGGCGGGAACACTGTATGACATGGGCGAGTTCTTCACCAAGGCCGCCTTGGTCACCTTCGGTGGGGCGTATGCCGTGCTGCCCTATGTGTATCAGGGCGGGGTCGAAACCTATGGCTGGCTCACCGGCACCCAGATGATCGACGGCCTGGCACTGGGCGAAACCACGCCGGGGCCGCTCATCATGGTGGTGTCCTTCGTCGGCTTCGTCGGCGCCTGGACCAAGCAGATATTCGGCCCGGATGCCTTGTTCCTGGCCGGTTTCGCGGGCGCGTCGGTGGCCACTTTCTTCACCTTCCTGCCCAGCTTCATCTTCATCCTGGCCGGCGCGCCGCTGGTGGAAGCCACTCACGGCGACCTCAAGTTCACCGCGCCGCTGTCCGCCATCACCGCCGCCGTGGTCGGCGTGATCCTGAACCTGGCGCTGTTCTTCGGCTGGCATGTGATCTGGCCGCGCGCCAGCGAAGCCGCACCGTTCTCCGGCGGCTTCGAGTGGTTCTACGCGTTGATCTCGGTGGCTGCCTTCCTCGCGCTGTGGAAGTACAAGCAGGACATCATGAAGGTCATCGGCGCCTGCGCGGCGCTGGGCCTCGTCTACACCTACACCCTCGGAGCATGAAATGGATCGCACCATCAACCCGGAAACCCTGAAACAAGATCTCGACGGCAAGTACGTTCTCGACGTGCGCCGCTGCGCTGACCATGCCGCGTCTCCCGAACAACTGGCCGGCGCCCACTGGAATGACCCGGAAAAACTGGCCGAGTGGGCCGATGAACTGCCCCGCGACCAGGATATCGTCCTCTACTGCGTGCGCGGCGGCGCGGTATCCAACAGCGTGGTGGATGCGCTCCAGGCCAAGGGACTGAGCGCCCGCTTCATCGAGGGCGGAATCGAGGGTTGGAAGGCGGCGGGCGGTGAGGTGGTCGCCAAATGAAGTGGGTGACGCGCGAACGTCCCAAGATCGACCGCATCGCCTGTCCCTGGCTGATCGCACGGTTCATCGACGAGGTGCCGGAATTCCTCTATGTTGCGGGAAGCGAGGTCATGCGCGTGGCGGCGGCAACCGGCGCCACGCCGTATGACGTTCCCGGTGTGGAATATGGTCACCACGGCGAGCGTTGCAGCTTCGACGCCTTCATCGACAAGCACGCCCTGACTGATCCGGCGCTGCTGAAACTCGCCCTGATCGTGCGCGGTGCCGATTGCGGCGCGCCACATCTGGCGAAAGAAGCGGCTGGCCTGCTGGCCATCTCGAAAGGATTGTCCCTAAACTTTTCGGACGACCACGAGATGTTGAAGCATGGCATGGTGCTCTACGACGCGCTGTATGCCTGGTGCGGCGACACGCCCATGAAGAAAATTGGGCGTTTTCTCGGCATCTCGCGTTGATCCTGCCTCCCGGCGCCGCGCCAGAAGCGCGCTACCTGCTCATCGCCCGCGCCCTGCGCGCGCTGGGCGATGGCTATGTCGCGGTGCTGCTGCCGGCCTATCTGCTGGCGCTGGGCATGGGCACCTGGCAGGTCGGCGTACTCAGCACGGCCACCTTGCTGGGATCGGCCTTCGCCACCCTGGCGGTCGGCACCTGGGGCCACCATTTTCACCATCGCCATTTGCTTCTGGGCGCGGCGCTGCTGATGGCCGCCACCGGCCTGTTGTTCGCCGGATCCAGTGCATTCTGGCCGCTGTTGCTGGTGGCCTTCATCGGCACGCTCAATCCCAGTTCCGGCGATGTCAGCGTGTTCCTGCCGCTGGAACACGCGCGCCTGGCTGAAGCCGCCGAGGGCGACGCACGCACCTCGTTGTTCGCCCGCTACAGCCTGACCGGGGCCCTGTTCGCCGCGTTCGGGGCATTGGCCGCCGGGGTGCCGGACTGGCTGGCGGGCCTGGGAGCGGATCGTCTCACCGCCCTGCGCGGCATGTTCTTGCTCTATGCCGGCATCGGCTGCGTGGTCTGGCTGCTCTACCGGCGCCTGCCGGAACCATCGCCGCATGCGCATACCGCCCCCCCCTCTCCGCTCGGCCCCTCACGCGGCATCGTGTTGAAACTGGCCGCGCTGTTTTCCCTGGACGCCTTCGCCGGCGGTCTGGTGGTGAATGCCCTGCTCTCGCTCTGGTTGTTCCAGCGCTTCGGCGTCTCACTGGCGACGGCCGGCGCCTTCTTCTTCTGGGCAGGACTGCTCACCGCCGCGTCGCAACTGGCCGCGCCCGGGGTGGCGCGACGCATCGGCCTGCTGAACACGATGGTGTTCACCCACATCCCGTCCAGCGTGTTCCTCATCCTCGCCGCCTTCGCGTCCAGCCTGCCGCTGGCGCTGGGTCTGCTGCTGGCGCGTGCCCTGCTCTCGCAAATGGACGTACCGACCCGCAGCGCCTTCGTCATGGTCATGGTCACCCCGCCGGAACGCGCCGCCGCCGCCAGTTTCACCTCGGTGCCGCGCAGCCTGGCGGCGGCGTTGAGCCCCGCGCTGGGCGGCGCCCTGTTCGCCGCCGGCTGGCTGGCCGCGCCGCTGGCGGCCTGTGGCGTGCTGAAGATCGTCTATGACCTGGCCTTGCTCGCCACCTTCCGGCGGCACGGAGAAAAATAAGCCGGAGATAGCGGACGCCAGACCCATGCATCGAGCCACTTGGCTCATCTTGAATTTGGTGCCCCCGAAAGGAGTTGAACCCTCGACCTTCGCATTACAAGTGCGCTGCTCTACCAACTGAGCTACAGGGGCGTTGGAAAATCCTACTACGACCACCCATGAATTACTTGGGTGGTTTCGACACAGTTTTCGGCATTTCGACGATTTTCGGTAGTGATTCCAACGAACCGCCTGTGGCGTCCAGAAAGCGTCTTAACACTGTGAGCTTGCCCAGACTCCGGTCAACCAGCCGTAAACTTCACCACTTCCGGTCCAGTACAACCGCTCAATTATTCATTGCAATTCATGATATTACGTGCGGATATTGAAGTGTAATATCAATCTTGGAGGAAGAATATCCACAAGGTGTTAGCCCTGGAATGGAGAACTATTTGACCACGCGCAATTGCGGCCGGCCGCGTGGTGGCTTGGGTGGTTCATCCCCGCCTGTTCCCACCAAGGCGGGAACGGCCCCGATCTCATTCGGCTTCTCGCCGGCATCCTCGCCGGCTTCACCGCTGAAACCCATACCCTCGCCGGTTTCACGCGCGTAGATGGCCAGAACATTGGCTATCGGGATTTCTATTGCGTGCGACACGCCGCCAAAACGGGCCGAAAAGGTGACCCACTCGTTGTCCATATTCAGGTTGCGCACCGCGCTTGGGCCAAGGCTGAGGACGATCTGGCCATCCTTGACATACCCCTGCGGCACCCGCGTCCGGTGATCCACGCGCACACTCAAATAAGGCGTCAGCCCGCTATCCACGCACCACTCATAGAGGGCGCGGAGGAAATAGGGCTGTTGCGAAATGGAGGGGGGATTCGCCGCCGCCACGATGCCGGAACTACTTGCGCATCGCCTTCTCCACCGGCGTCAGCGCTTCGATGAAGGCCGGGCGGGAGAACAGGCGTTCCGCGTATTTCAGAATGGGCAGACCCTGCTTGGGCAACTGGATGCCGTAATGCTCCAGGCGCCACAACAAGGGGGCGATGGCCACATCCAGCATCGAGTAGTCCTCGCCCAGCATGTGCTTCTGTTTGATGAAAATAGGAGCGATCTGAGTCAGATTGTCACGCACGATAACGCGCGCTTTCTCCGCCACCTTGGGCGTGCCGTGCTCTAGGTCGCCGATATGCGAAAACAGGTCGTGCTCGAAGTTGTAGAGGAACAATCGAGCGCGAGCGCGCATGACCGGGTCGGCCGGCATCAGTTGCGGATGCGGGAACCGTTCGTCGATGTACTCGTTGATGATGTTGGACTCGTACAGCGTCAGATCGCGCTCCACCAGAATGGGGACGCGGCTGTAGGGGTTCATGACCGCGATGTCCTCGGGCTTGTCATGCAAGTCCACATCACGGATTTCGAAATCCATGCCCTTTTCGAACAGGACGATACGGCAGCGGTGGCTGAACGGGCACGCGGTGCCCGAATAAAGAATCATCATGAACGATCTCGCCCTGCTTAATGCAGGCCCTTCCAATAGTCTTTCTTGAGATAGAAGGCGATGATGAAAAACACGCCCAGGAACAATAATACGAAGAGGCCGGTGGTCATGCGCTTGCTCTTCGCGGGTTCGCCCATCCAGTCGAGATAGTTGACCAGATCGCCCACCATTGCGTCGTATTCGGCCAGTGTCACCTTTCCGGGCTTGACCAGTTCGAAACGCTCAATTGCGTGGTGCGGCTTGCCATCCTCGCCCTGCATGGTGTGGTAGACCGGCACCAGTTGGCCTTGCAGTTCATGCAGGACATGCGGCATGCCGACCTTGTCGAATACCGTGTTGTTCCAGCCGGTGGGGCGGGTGTCGTCGCGGTAGAAGCCGCGCAGGTAGGTGTAGACCCAATCAGCCCCACGAGAGCGAGTGATGACGGACAAGTCGGGCGGCGGCGCGCCGAACCAGGACTTGGCATCCGCCGTGCGCATCGCCACATGCATGAGTTCACCCGGTTTTTCGGCGGCGTAGAGCAGGTTGTCCTTGATCTGCGCTTCGGTCAGGCCGATGTCTTCCATGCGGTTGTATCGCATGTAACCGGCGCTGTGGCAGCTGAGGCAGTAGTTCACGAACACCCGCGCGCCACGCTGTAGCGATTCCTGATCGTTCAAGTTGACCGGGGCATGATCCAGATGGACGCTGGCACCGGAGGCGAACGCGGCCGTCGGCAGAGCCAGGAGCAGGAAGAGCAACTTTTTCATTGGGTCACCCTTTCCGGGACGGGCTTGGTCGAATCGTTCTTGGTATACCAGGGCATGAGCAGGAAGAACGCGAAATACACCACGGACAAAATGCGCGCGATCAGCGTGTAAGTCGGTGTCGAGGGCAGAATGCCCAGCACGCCGAGGCCGACGAAGGCGATGACGAACAAAGTCAGCGCGATCTTGAACTTGGGGCCGCGATAACGGATCGACTTGACCGGAGACTTGTCCAGCCAGGGCAGGACGAAGAAGATCAATACCGCCACCCCCATCGCCGCCACCCCGGGGAACTGGGAGCCGAACAGCGGAGGAATCGCGCGCAGGATCGCGTAGTAAGGCGTGAAGTACCAGACCGGGGCGATATGCTCGGGGGTCTTCAGCGAATCGGCCGGGATGAAGTTGTTGGCTTCCAGGAAGTAGCCGCCCATTTCCGGGGCGAAGAACACGATGGCGGCGAACACGATCAGGAAGACCACCACACCCAGAATGTCCTTCACCGAGTAGTACGGATGGAAGGGGATGCCGTCCAGAGGATGGCCGTCTTCCCCCTTCAGTTTCTTGATTTCGATACCGTCCGGATTGTTGGAGCCGACTTCGTGCAGCGCCACCAGGTGGGCGACCACCAGGCCAAGCAGCACCATCGGCAGCGCGATCACATGGAAAGCGAAGAAACGATTCAGGGTGGCGTCGCCAATCACGTAATCACCGCGTATCCACTCGGATAGCGCGCCGCCGATGAAGGGCACGGCGGAGAACAGGTTGACGATGACCTGCGCACCCCAGTAGGACATCTGGCCCCAGGGCAGCAGATAGCCCATGAAGGCTTCGCCCATCAGAACCAGATAGATGATTACACCGAACAGCCAGATCAGTTCACGCGGCCGCCGATAGGAACCGTAGATCAAGCCCCGGAACATGTGCAGGTAGACCACCACGAAGAACATGGAAGCGCCGGTGGAGTGGATATAGCGAATCAGCCAGCCAAAATCCACGTCGCGCATGATGTACTCGACGGAAGCGAAAGCCAGTTGCGCATCCGGCTTGTAATGCATGGTCAGAAAAATGCCGGTGACGATCTGGATCACCAGCACCAGCATCGCCAATGAGCCGAAGAAGTACCAGAAGTTGAAGTTTTTCGGCGCGTAATATTCGGACAGATGCGCCTTGTAGCTGGCGGTGAGCGGGAAACGCTCATCCACCCAGTTAAGCAATTTTTCCATTGTTCAAGTCCCCTCTTTGCTATCAGGCGGCCGCGCCCTGATCCACACCGATCAGCACTTTGGTGTCGGACAGGTATTTGTGCGGCGGGATGACCAGGTTGGTCGGCGCGGGCGAGCCGTTGAAAACGCGCGCGGCCAGGTCGAAACGCGAACCGTGGCAGGGACAGAACCAGCCACCCGGCCAGTCGGCGCCCAGATCGGCGGGCCCGACTTCCTTGCGGAAGGTCGGCGAACAGCCCAGGTGGGTGCAGATACCGACCACCACCAGGTACTCCGGCTTGATGGAACGATGCGGGTTCTTGCAGTAGTCCGGCTGCTGCGAGGTATTTTCCGACGCGGAGTCGGTCAACTTGTCATCATGCCTGGACATCAGATCCAGCATTTCCTTGGTGCGGTTGACCACCCACACCGGCTTGCCGCGCCACTCCACGGCCAGCAGCATGCCTGGCTCGATCTTGCCGAGATCCACTTCCACCGGCGCGCCAGCGGCTTTTGCTCGCGCGCTGGGCATCATGCTCATGACAAAGGGAACCGCAACCCCCAATGTGGCGGCACCGCCCGCCGCCGAAGCCATGGTCACCAGAAAGCGGCGTTTGGAGGTATCAACGCTTTTGTCGCTCATAACGTCTGTCCTGCCTGAGGAAGAAAATTTTCACCGGCCCCGCGCCCATTTTCGGATAAACAGGTCGAGTATCTAGCCGGCCTAACAAACGCGGCATTCTACAGATAAAACGTGAGCCAATTAAAGCCCCAATCTAAAGCCTGTCCTCATTCGCCTTCACTGGATCAATACCGCTTAAGCGGTATCACCCCGCGCGCGGCGGCGCTATCCAGACCGGTTCCCGTGCCGATACACTCGCGGGCATGTGCCTCGCCATTCCCATGCAGATCCAGTCCATCGACGGTCTCACCGCAACATGTGTGGCGAAGGGGGTAGCGCGCGACGTCTCCCTGTATCTGTTGCAAGACGAACCGCCCCGGGTTGGCGACTACGTCATGATCAGCCTGGGCAATGCCATCCGGAAAGTGAGCGAGGCTGACGCCCGCCTGGCCTGGGAACTGTTCGATCAGATCCTCGCCGAGATCGGTGGTTGAGCGGCGCGGCGGCTGACCCGCCCCACCCGGCGGGCGGCTAGAATGCCGCCCCATGACCACCTCCCTCGACCCCTGTTTTCATTGCGGCGAACCGGTACCCTCCGGCGCCCACTACCCGATTTGTTACCAGGAACGCGTGGAACCCACCTGCTGTCCCGGGTGCCAGGCGGTGGCGCAGACCATCATCGCATCCGGCAATGCCGACTACTACCGCCTGCGCACCGACCTGCCGAAAACCCCGGAAGCCGCGCTGGAAGAACTGAATAACCTCAAGCTCTACGATCTTCCGGAGGTACAACAAAGTTTCGTGAAAAGCGAAGGCGACCTGCGCGAGGCCAACCTGATTCTGGAGGGCATCGTCTGCGGCGCCTGTGTCTGGCTCAACGAAAGGCATCTGCACAGCCTGCCCGGCGTGCTCGCGGCCGACATCAACTTTTCCACGCGGCGCGCGCGCGTGCGCTGGGATGACAGCCGCATCCACCTCTCCGAAATCCTCGCCAGCATCCAGCACATCGGCTACCTGGCCTACCCTTTCGACAGCAGCCGCCAGGAAGACCTGTTCCGCAAGGAGCGCAACACCGCCATTCGCCGCCTCGCCATCGCCGGCCTGGGAATGATGCAGGTGATGATGTACGCCGTGCCGGTCTACCTGGCGCACGAAGACACCATGGCCACGGACATTGAGGCGCTGATGCGCATGGCCAGCCTCATTCTCACCACCCCGGTGGTGTTCTACTCGGCCTGGCCATTCTTCCAGGGCGCCTGGCGCGATCTGAAACTCAAACGCGCCGGCATGGACGTGCCCGTGGCCCTGGGTGTGGGCGCCGCCTTCGCCGCCAGCGTCTACGGCACCTTCATCGGCGCGGAACACGTTTATTTCGACTCGGTGACCATGTTCGTGTTCTTCCTGTTGACCGGCCGTTTCCTGGAGATGAACGCGCGCAAACGCTCGGCGGAAGCGGCGGAAAGCCTCATCAAGCTGATCCCCGCCGCCGCCGTGAAGCTGCCCGGCTTCCCCGCCTCGCGCGAGGAGGAAAGCATCGCCGCCGTGAAACTGGCGCCGGGCGATTTCGTATTGGTCGGCCCGGGCGCGAGTTTCCCGGCCGACGGCGTGGTGGCCGAAGGCACCGCCAATGTCGATGAATCCCTGCTCACCGGCGAATCGCACCCGGTCGCCAAACACGCCGACAGCCCCATCATCGGCGGCACCCTCAACCTGGACAGTCCCCTGGTGGTGAAAGTGGAAAAGGTGGGGGCTGATACCGTGCTCTCCGGCATCGTCCGCCTGCTCGACCGCGCCCTGGCGGAAAAACCGCGCCTGGCCATGCTCGCCGACCGCTTCGCCAGTTGGTTCGTGCTCGCTCTGTTGCTGGTCGCCGCCGCCGTGGCCGGCATCTGGTATTTCGTGGATGCCTCGCGCGCCTTCTGGATCACCGTCTCGGTGCTGGTCGTCTCCTGCCCCTGCGCGCTCGCGCTCGCCACCCCCGCCGCCCTCACCGCCGCCCTCGGCCAGCTCACCCGTGTCGGCCTGTTGTCCACACGCGGCCATGCCCTGGAAACGCTGGCCCACGCCACCGACTTCGTGTTCGACAAGACCGGCACCCTCACCACCGGCGAATTCAGCCTGCTGGACATGAGCATCCAGCGCGGCGGCCGGGAGCAAGCGCTGGCAATTGCCCGCGCCCTGGAACAAGGCGCCACCCATCCGGTGGCGGTGGCGCTACGCGAAGCCGCCGGCAACACGGAACTCAATGCCGAAGCCCTGCAATACCACCCCGGCCGGGGCATCGAAGGCACGATCAACGGCCGATCCTGGCGCCTGGGCGCGCCCGAATTCGTCGGTGCCACGCCCCCCGTCGAGCAACTTCCCAGCGGCGCCACCCTGATCGGCCTGGCCGATGCCGAAGGCATCCTGGCCTGGTTCGCCCTCGGCGACGCTCCCCGCCCACAGGCGAAACGACTCATCGACGACCTGAAAACCCTCGGCGTGCGCCTGCACCTCTATTCCGGCGACCGCCCGGAAAATGTCCATGCCCTGGCTCGGGAACTCGGCATCGGCGACGCCCGCGGCGGCATGCTGCCGCAAGACAAACTGGAAGCCGTGAAAGCCATGCAGCAAGCCGGCGCCATCGTCGCCATGACCGGGGACGGCGTCAACGACGCGCCGGTGCTGGCCCAGGCGCAGGTCTCCATCGCCGTCGATCGGGGCGCCGAAGCCGCCCAGGCCGCCGCCGACATGGTCCTGCTCTCCTCGGAAATCGGCCGCCTCGCCGACGGTGTGCGGATGGCGCGCAAGACCCAGACCATCATCCGCCAGAACCTCAGCTGGTCCGCGCTCTACAACGCCGTCGCCATTCCCGCCGCCGCCCTCGGCTACGTCACGCCCTGGCTGGCCGGCATCGGCATGTCCCTGTCCTCGTTGCTGGTGGTGCTCAACGCCATGCGCCTGGCCAAACCGGGCAATCAGCGGGATTGACGCCCCGCCCACGCGGGCACTTGCTCAAGGAAACACACGGAAACACACAAAGCGGGCGTGGTATCACGCCGACACTGACGCCTACGCCGCCGCGCGTTCCCGCTCGCGGCCACCGCTTTTCAGCGTCACCGCATATTTCACGTCGGCCTGCCCGAATTCTTCCAGCGCGCTGAACAGTTCGTTCGACAGGCGCAGGCACCAGGCCGCGCCCAGCGCGAGGTCGCAGGTGGCCTTGGCGTTGCCGTAGCTCAGGATCACCGGGCAGCCGACGTGCTTGCTTTCGCGGTGGGCGGCGAGAAGGTCGATCAGCGGACGCACCTGGTTTGCCGACTCTCCGCCGGATTTCAGCGCCAGGCGCAAGCCGGTGGCGTAGCGGGTGCGGGCGGCGTCCAGGGTCATCAACTCGTCGGCGGTGACACGCATGCCGCCGGAATACGAATCCTCGCTGGCCTTGCCGGTGACGATCAGGATTTCGTCTTCCTTGATGAAGGAGCGGCTGGCCTCCCAGGTTTCATTGAACACCGCCACTTCCACCTGCGCGGTCTTGTCGTCCAGGGTGACGAAGCACATCTTGCCGCGCCGGGTCATCTGGGTGCGCACGCTGGCGACGATGCCGGCCAGGAGTTGCTGGCCGGGCTGTGGCTTCACCTCACGCAACGGGCGCGAGGCGATGCCCTTGAGCGAATCGCGGTCGGCGTCGAAGGGGTGGCCGCTGATGTAGAAGCCAAGCGCGGTCTTTTCCAGCGCCAGGCGTTCCTTCAGCGGCCATTCCGGCACCTCGACCAATGGCGGCGGGGTCGCGGCGATGACGTCGCCGAACAGGCTGTCCTGGGCGGCGTTGGCTTCCTGGTTCTCCGCCCATTCCATCGCCAGGCCGACGCTCATCAGGGCGGCGGCGCGGTTGGGATGCAGCGCGTCGAACGCCCCCGCGCGAACCAGTGCCTCGATGGCGCGGCGGTTGACGACACGGCGGTCGATGCGGCGGCAGAAGTCGAACAGGCTGCGGAATTTGCCACCCTCGGCGCCTCCCGACTCCCGTGCCGCCGTGATGTTGGCGATGGCGTTCTCGCCGGTGCCCTTCACGGCGCCAAGGCCGTAGCGGATGGAATCGCGGTTCACCGGCACGAAACGATAGGACGACAGGTTGATGTCCGGCGGCAGAATCTTGAGGCTGTTCTTCACCGCGTCGTCGTGGAAGATTTTCACCGTGTCGGTGTTGTCCAGGTCCGAGGACAGCGAGGCGGCCATGAAGGCGGCGGCGTGGTGCGCCTTCAGCCAGGCGGTCTGATAGGTGACCACCGCGTAGGCCGCCGTGTGCGATTTGTTGAAACCGTATTCCGCGAACTTCTCCATCAAGTCGAACAGCCGCATCGCCAGAGCCGGGTCGTAACCCTTCTTCGCCGCGCCCGCGCCCATGATTTCGCGGTGCTTGGCCATCTCCTCGACCTTCTTCTTGCCCATCGCCCGGCGCAACAGGTCGGCCCCACCCAGGGTGTAGCCGCCGATGATCTGGGAAATCTGCATCACCTGTTCCTGATAGACGATGACGCCGTAGGTCGGCTCCAGGCAGGCTTTCAGGTCGGGGTGGAAGTAGTCGATGCTCTGTTTGCCCTTCTTGCGCAGGATGAAGTCGTCCACCATGCCGGAACCCAGCGGGCCCGGCCGGTACAGCGCCAGCACGGCGATGATGTCCTCGAAACGATCCGGCTCCAGCTTCACCAGCAGCTTCTTCATGCCGTCCGATTCCAACTGGAAGATGGCCGTGGTGTTGGCCTTTTTCAGGATGTCGTAAGCGGCCGGGTCGGTGAACGGCAGGGTTTCCAGCGGGTTTGCCACACTCGCTCCCCAGGTCGGGTCAAGGCTTCGGATGTATTTGACGGCCAGGTCGATGATGGTCAGGTTGCGCAGGCCCAAAAAGTCGAACTTCACCAGCCCGACCTTCTCGACATCGTCCTTGTCGAATTGCGACACCACCGATTCCGAGCCTTCCGCGTTGTACAGCGGGCAGAAATCGGTGAGTTTGCCCGGCGCGATCAGCACACCGCCGGCATGCATGCCGACGTTTCGGGTCAACCCCTCCAGCTTCCGCGCGAGGTCGAACAGCTCGCGCACATCCTCCTCGTTGTCGTATTTCGCCTTCAGTTCCGGCACCTGCTCCAGCGCCTCGGCCAGGCTGACGTTCTTGCCCGGCGCCGAGGGGATCATCTTCGACAGCAGATCGCAGAAGTTGTACGACAGGTCGAGCACGCGGCCGACGTCGCGCACCACCGCGCGCGCCGCCATGGTGCCGAAGGTGACGATCTGCGACACCGCGTCGGCGCCGTACTTGCCGCGCACGTATTCGATCACCCGCCAGCGGTTGTCCTGGCAGAAGTCGATATCGAAGTCGGGCATGGAGACCCGCTCCGGGTTGAGGAAACGCTCGAACAACAGCGCGTAGCGCAGCGGATCAAGGTCGGTGATGCCGATCGAATACGCCACCAGCGAGCCGGCGCCGGAACCGCGCCCGGGCCCCACCGGCACACCGTTGTTTTTGCCCCAGTTGATGAAGTCCGCGACGATCAGGAAGTAGCCGGGGAAGCCCATCTGGATGATGGTGTTCAGTTCCAGATCCAGGCGCGCCTGGTATTCCGGCATGCGCGCCGCCCGCTCCGCCTCGTCCGGGAACAGCCCCTTCATGCGCGCTTCCAGTCCTTCCTGTGAAAACTGGCGCAGGTACGCATCCAAGGGCATGCCGCCGGGGGTCGGGAAGTCGGGCAATTTGCTGTTGCCCAATTCCAGGGTCAGGTTGCAGCGCCGGGCGATTTCGACCGAGTTCTCCAGCGCCTCCGGCAGATCGGCGAACAGGGTCGCCATCTCCTCCTGGGTCTTGAAGTAATCGTCATCGGTAAAGGTCTTCGGCCGCCGCTTGTCGGTCAGCGTGTACCCCTCGGCGATGCACACCCGCGCCTCGTGCGCGGTGTAATCGTCGGTTTTCAGGAACTGCACCGGATGCGTCGCCACCACCGGAAGATTCAGGTCTTCCGCCAGCGCCACCGCGCGCGCCACATGCAGATCACACTCCGGGCGGCCGTCGCGTTGCAGCTCCAGGTAGTAGCGATCCGGGAAGCGCCGCGCCCATTCGCTCGCCAGGGCGCGCGCGCCATCCAGCGAGCCGTTCACCAGCGCCAGGCCGACATCGCCGAGATGGCCGCCGGAGAGCGCGATCAGGCCCTCGCCCATCGTATCGAACCAGGCCGGATCCACCAGCGCGCGGCCGCGATGCATGTTCTGGCGATAGGCGCGCGACAACAGTTCACACAGGTTGTGCCAGCCCACGTTATCCCGCACCAGCACCAGCAGGCGCGTCGGCTTGTCCACCGTTCCCGGTGGCGCCACCCACAAATCACAACCGGCGATCGGCTTGATCCCCTTCTTGCGCGCCGCCGAATAGAACTTCACCAGGCCGAAGGTATTGGCCAGATCGGTCATCGCCAGCGCCGGCATGGCATCCGCCTGCGCCGCCTTCACCGCCTCGTCCACACGCAGGATGCTGTCCTGCACGGCGTATTCACTGTGCAGGCGCAGATGAATGAAACGGGGATCGGTCATGGGAACAGGCGCTTGGGCGACAAAAAAGAACGTCGATTTTACCCCGGCGCCCGCCCCCCTCAGGATGTGGAAAGCGTGGCCGCGCGTGGCGGTTTCCGCGTCACACGCGGCCTTGAGGCGAACGAGAAGGCCACCGCGATTTTCAACCCCGCAACCCAGCGGAACGGCAACGGCCAAGCACTCGCGACGCTTCCGCTCGCAGCGCCGCAAAGTCTTCCGGCGCTCGCCCATAGCGGGCGCGCTCCAGCTTTTCGCTCAACTCCTCCACGCCCTCGCAACGGGCTTCGGCCAGAAGGCGCCGGCGCCAGAGGCCCAGTGTGGCGGCGGGATGGGGATGGGGATAGGAACGCGGGGAAAAGGCGCGCACGGCGCGCATCAGGGCTTCCAGGTCGTCGCTCGCGGCCACGCGCGCCAGGCCACGCCGTTTGTGCCGGCGCCAGGCGAGACGGCGTATTGCCCAGATGATCGGGACGGCGAGGAGGCCGGCGCCGAAAAACATCATCAACCCGCGCGCCAGGGCCTCCATCGCGGGATTCACGATGCGCACCATGCCGCCCGTGAAACTCCGGTTTTCCAGGCGGCCGGCGACCGGGTCGAACCAGGGCAGCGACAAAGCCGGCAGGCGCAGCGGGCCGGTCTCCCGCGCGTCGGCATACAGCGTTGCGCGCAGGCGGGTCAGCGGCGAAACGCGATCCTCGCCGGGAAGGGTTTCAACCGTGGGCGAGTAGGTGTTCAACCCTGGCTGGTTGTGCAATTGCAGCGCCAGCAGCGCTTTCAGTCCGTCCTCGCTGTAGCCGCCGACGACCTCGAAACGCCAGGCCAGGGGGCGTCGCACGGGCCAGGTGGCGGGCAGCTTCTCCACCGTCACGCGGGGCGGGCCGATGGCGACATTGAGCGGTAGCCAGGCGGGTACGGCGGCGACATCGAGGGCCACGGCGGGCGCGGGGAAACGCAGTTGCCGGCCAAACTTGCCGGCTTCCAGCATGGGCGGGACCAGTCGCAGCGGCCCGGATCGAGTGGGTACGGCCGCCCAGTGCCAACGATGCGCGGTGCAACGAATGCCGTCGCGCTCCAGATCCATTTGCTCCTCGCCGAGTGGGCGGAGATGGAGCGCGGCATGGATCGGCAACACCGGGCGCTTCCAGTCGAGGCTGCCGTCGTCGCAGGCTTCCAGGGTCAGGCGGGTGGGCTGCCGCTGGATCGGCGCGGCGGGTTCGCTTTCCACCCGGAACAAAACCCGGGGCGTGTCGGTGGAGCCCGCCATGACCGTCACGATGGCCGGCCGGCTGCGCGCTGCGCCGGCTCGCAGGGCGGGGAGAACCAGATGGCCTGCGTGCAGCGGGTAGAGGGTCAGGATCAAAGTTTCATCCTGGCCGGAACGCGAGAGCGTGCGGCCCCGTACCTGGAAATCCGGCGCCAGCGGGGCCAGATCAATCCGCTCCAACGCGGCGCCGGTCAGGGTCAGCGTCAGCGGCTCGCCCAGGGCCTGGGTCGTATGGTCGAGTTGGCTGTTGAGGCCCGCCGCGCCCGCGCATGTGGACAGGAGCCACAGGCAAAGCGAAAGCGGGAGGCGCGCTACCACGGATCGCCCCCCGGCTCCGATGGCGAACCGCGATCCTGCCGCAACAGGCCCTTGAGCATCGCCTGTGGCCGATCACCCAACAGTTCCAGTTTTTTCAGGCCGGATTGCAGGCGCGCGGCGGCGAGGTCCGCGCCACTCACGCCGCCGCTCACGCCTTGCAGACGCGCCCGCGCCGCCGTGGTACCGCCGACCATCGCCTCGCTCCGCGTTGCCTCCAACTCGCGCACGGCGCGCTCGCTGTCCCAGTCCAGGTTGACCTCGCCTTGCGCCAGTTGCCCGCGCCGGCCGCGCAGGTCGCTGTCGAACGGGTTGCCGCCTTGCCTGGCCAGACGCATGCGCGCCTGCTCCAGATTGGCCCGCGCACTGGCATCGCGGGGGCGTACCAGCAAGACCGCCGTAAAGGCTTCCACGGCGGCGCGCCAATTGCCCAGGCCGTAGTGGGCGTTGCCCAGGTTGTAGAGCGCGTCGTCGCGTTGCCGCGCATCCCGCGCCAGCAGCAGGGCGGCGCCGAAATGGGCGGCGGCGGCGCGGTAGTCGTTCAGCTTCCAGGCTGCCGCGCCCGCGCCAAACTGGCCGGCGTACCCCCCCTGGCGCGCGAACAGGGCCTGGGCCTGGGCGTAATGGCCGCTCTGATAGAGGGCATGGGCGGAAGGTGGGACATCGGCGGCGGCCGGGGTCGAGAGCAACAAGCCGAGAAGCAGCCACTGACTCATCAACTTGAAACCGCCGGTAGGAACGCCGCTTCCATTTTCCGGAGTGTCGCTGTCGGTTCGACCCATACGGCCAAGCATCAGCAGCAACAACGCCGGGGCCAGCGCCCAGGGGTACAACTCGCGCCAGGCACGCGCCTGGGCCGGTGTGGGTGGATCGCCGGGCACGGTGGCGAGACCGTGGTCGTGCAATTCCACCCAGTCGGCGTCGCCATCCGCAACCTGGGCAAAACGGCCACCGCCGAGGTGCGCCAGTTCGGCGTAGGCGCCGGCATCCAGGCGGCTTTGTACCTGCGTGCCATCGCGTTCCGCGTAGCCGCCCTCGGGAAGGGGGATCGGCGCGCCGGTCGTCGTGCCCATGCCCAGAATGAACAGCGGGATGCCCCGCTTCGCCAGATCGACGGCGGCGGCGCGGGCGGCTTCACCGGCGGGACCGGCCAGGCTGCCGGCGTCGCCGTCGCTGACCAGGAGGATGGCCTTGCCGCGTGTGGTCGCGTTCTGGAGTTGCCGGGCGGCCAGTTCCAGGGCGGCGCCGAGACGGGTGCCGGGTTGCTCGATCAGGCTGGCGTCGGCGAATTCCAGCGCGCGCCGGAACAGGGCCGGGTCATCGCTGGCCGGCAACAGCACGCCGGCCGCTCCGGCGTAGACGATGAGGCCGACCCGCTCGCCGGAGAGCCGGGCCAGCCAGTCATCGAGTTCCAGTTTCGCGCGCGTGAGCCGCGCAGGCGCGATGTCGCCGGCGGCCATCGACGCGGAAACGTCGAGCAGCACCTGGACGCTGATGCGGTGCTGGCGTGTGGCCGGGGCATCCAGGCCGGGGGCTGTTTCCAGCGGTAGACGCGGCCCGGCGGCGGCCACCGCCAGCAGCAGCCAGGCCAGCAGGTTGGCCGCCGCATGCCAGGTCGCGCCGCGCATTCGAGGTGCGGTGGTGACCGCCCAGGGCAGGAGGTGCGCGTCGGCATAGCCGGCCAGGCGCCGCCGACGGCGGCGGCGCGCCAGCAGCCAGAAGAACAACGGCTGCAAGGCCAGCAACCCCCACCAGGGCACGCGCCAATCGAGGCTGGCAAGAAAGTCGATCATGCCGACCGCATCCGCGCGAATTGCGCCAGGGTAAGCAGGGCCGCGCCCAGCGCCAGGGGCAGCCAGTACCACTCGTGGGCCTGGCGATGCCGCGCCGGGCGGGCCAGTGTCGGTTCCAGTTTGCCGATGGCGTGGATGACCTGTTCGGCGTCGTCCGTGCTTTTCACCACCCAGTGCCGGCCGCCGCTCAGGCGCGCGATGTCGGCCAGGCCGGGTTGCGGGTCGGCTTCGGCGCTGGCGGGCCTGCCGGCGGCAAACAGATCACCGCCAATTTGTATGGTGTGCACCGCCACCCCGAGTTGCCGCGCCACCGCCACCGCTTCGGCGGGGGTGAGGTCGCCGCTGTTGGAGTCGGCGCCGTCGCTGACCAGGATCACCACCGGCCGCAATCGGGTTGGCTTGACCTGTTTGACGGCCAGCCCCAGGGCGTCGCCGAGCGCGGTGTTGTCGCCGGCCATGCCGACTTGCAGACGTTCGATCTGGCGGATGACATGGGCGTGGTCGAAGGTAGGCGGGGTCAGCGTCGCCGCCGAGGAACCGAAAGCCAGCACGCCGAAGCGATCCCCCGCCCTGCCCCGCACGAAACGCCCCAGCACGGCCTTGAGCACGGCCAGGCGCTCGGCTTTCTTTCCTGCAAGCTGAAAGTCGTCGATGCTCATGGTCTGTGAGGTATCGACGATCAGGACGATGTCGCGGCCTTCCGGCGGCGGCGTGATCCAGTCGCCCACCTCGCGCGGCTGCGCCAGGGCCAGCAGCAGCAGGGCGAAAGCCAGCGCCTCGAACAGCAAGGGCCAGCGCGCGGGCGCGATGTCCCCGACGCTCGCGGCGAGGCCCAGGCCGGGGTGGTTCAGAACCAGGCTGGCGGCGGGGCCGAATGCAGGCCGGCGCCAGGCCAACCACAGCCAGACGGCGACCAGGGGAAGCGGCAGCAGCCAGAGGGGTTGGGCGAGTTCAGGCATTCAGCGGCTGGGAGGCGATGAAATCGGCTCGCCGCCCCCTGTAGCGCCGGCATCCTTGCCGGCGTCTTTAAAAAGCCGGCTGGAAGCCGGCGCTGCATAGGCGCGTCTCCGACTTTCCTCCGTTCCACGTTGAGCAAGGGACGTATGCGGCGCGCTCATCGCTTCCCACTCCTGGATTGCGCGAAGCCTTCCGCCACGCGGCATAGCCGCGCCAGCATGGCGGCGGCATCCGGCGTCGGCGCGGCGAAGCGCAGGCGGTCCAGTTCCCGGCGCCAGGGCTCGGGCACTTCACGGCCAACCATCAAGCGCGCCAATCCCGCCGCCCCGGCCTGGACATCCGGCGAACGCGCCAGACGGCGCAGAGCGCGCAAGGTTGCTCCGCGCCGCCAGAACCACCGGAGTGCCAGGAGCACCAGCACCGCGACGAACGCCAGGGCGAGCGGCAAGGTGTAATCGGCTGGCGCGGCGACGGGGGGCGGCGCGCCAGGTTCGATGATCCCGGCGAGATCCTTGTGTGGATCAGGCATGGTGGGCGAGCAGGGGCGACAGGTCGTCCACTTCGGAATCGATCTCGATTCGCCGGATGCCGGTACGGGCGAGGCGTTCGGCGCGTTGCTCCCGTTGTCGCCGCAGGCGTTCGCCGTGGCCGGGCTGGCGGGTATCGAGCCAGGACATGCGCTGGCGCGACAAATCCTGGAAGCAGGCCAGGCCGAGGTCGGGCAAGACTCGTTCCACCGGATCGCTGACGACCAGGGCGAGGACGTCCAGGCGCTCCGCCAGGCGCGCCAGCAAGGCTTCGTGCGCCGCTTCCAGCCAGGTGAAATCGCTCGCCAGCACGAGGCGCGCGCCGCGCGGCAGATTGGCATCCAGCCAGGCCAGGCGGTCGAGACCGCGCGGCGGCTCGGCGCGATCTCGCGCGGCCAGCGGCGGGCAGGGCGCGGCGGCCGCCTCGGCCAGCGCCAGGGCGCCGGCGCGGCCATGCAGCGGCGGCAGGTCGAGATCGTCGCGATCCCACAGGGTCGCGGCAACGGCGGTGTGGTCCCGCGCGGCGGCGAAGGCCAGCAGGATGGCGGCCCGCGCTGCTTGCGCGGCCTTGAGCCGGCGCCGGGTGCCGAAGCGCAGGCTGGCGCCGCGATCCACCACCAGATGCAGCATCGGCTGGCGTTCTTCACGGTAGATCTTCAGGAAGGGCCGGCCACTACGCGCGGTGGTGCGCCAGTCCATGTCGCGGATGTCGTCGCCCGCCGCGTAGGGGCGCGACTCCTCGTAATCCAGTCCGCGCCCCAGCCAGGCCGAGGGCCAGTCGCCGGCATGGTGGTCGTGGATTTCACGTTGGCTGGGGCTATCGGCCAGCAGCGCGGCTTGCAGGGCGAGGTGGGCGATGTCGTCCGGGGTGAGCAGCGGTGTTTCCACGGCGGGGAGCGCCGCTGCCCGTTTCCAGGTGGGAGCGAGCTTGCCCGCGATGGCGGCCACCACATCACGGGCAAGCTCGCTCCCACGAATCAGGGCCAGGCTCACGGCGCCGGCACCGAATCCAGCAATCCGGCGATCAGCGCGTCACGGTCGAGCTTCTTCAGGCGCGCTTCCAGACTAAGCATGATGCGGTGGCGCAGGCAGTCGGGGGCGATTTCGCGCACGTCGTCCGGGCTGACGTAATCGCGCCCACGCAGATAAGCCAGCGCCGCCGCCGCGTGCGCCAGCGCCAGCGCGGCGCGGGGGCTGGCGCCGACGGCCACGCTGCCGGCCCAGGCGGGGGCGAATTCGCCGGGGTCGCGGGTGGCGCGGGCGAGGCTGACGAGGTAGGTCTCCACGGCCGGCGCGATATGCACCTGGCGCACTTCCGCGCGCGCCGCCAACACGCAGGCCACGTCCACCACCGCCGATGGCGGGGTCTCGCCCCAGTCGCGGGCGCGGTCGCGGCGCATGATTTCCAGTTCCTCGTCGGCGCTCGGGTAATCCAGCGACACATGCAGCAGGAAACGGTCGAGCTGCGCCTCCGGTAACGGGTAGGTGCCGGCCTGTTCCAGCGGGTTCTGGGTGGCCATCACCATGAACAGGTCGGGCAGCTTGCGCGTGGCGTTGCCGACCGTGATCTGGCGTTCCTGCATGGCTTCCAGCAGCGCCGACTGCACCTTGGCCGGGGCGCGGTTGATTTCGTCGGCGAGGATGATTTCGTGGAACAACGGGCCTTCGGAAAACTGGAAGCTGCCGTCCTGAGGACGGTAGATGTCGCCGCCGGTGAGATCGCCCGGCAACAGATCGGGCGTGAACTGGATGCGCCGGAATCCGGCCTGTACGCCCGCCGCCAGGGTCTTCACGGCGGTGGTCTTGGCCAGTCCGGGCAGGCCCTCCACCAGAACATGGCCGCCAGCGAGCAGGCCGATGACCAGACGGTCGAGCAACTTGCTCTGGCCGACGATGACGCCTTCGAGCGCCTGGCGCAGTTCCAGGATTCGGGTTTGATGGGGCATGGCTATGGGCGGCTGGGAAGGTGGCGCGAAGGTATGCCCACAACAAAATGCGGGCAATGGTGAATTGGTGCCAGGATGGCCTGGTCACCGTTCCAGGTTAAAACACCAGCACCTTGTCAGCCCAGATCGTCCAGTAGGCCAGTTTTTCGATGGTGCCGCGCAGGGAGCCGGGCAACAATTCTTCGTCTTTCATGCCGCGCGCGTCCATACAGGTGCCGCATACGGCAACCCGGTCTGCGCCCGAGCGCACGATCTTGTTCAGCATGATCTGCAGGTTGTAGAACCCCGTCGGCGGACGTTGCCCTTCCTTGGCGACGGTGGCGGCATCACCCATCAGGAAAACCCGCACTTCCTGTTCCGGCTCGCGCAATAACGCGGCGGCCAGTCGCAGACCGTTGTAGGTCGGCTCGTCTCCATAGGGAGCGCCGTTGAGGATGAACAGGGTTTTCATGGCTATCTCCTTGTCTAAGAGGATTCCACCGGCAGGCCAAGCGCCCGCCACTCCGCAACACCATCCTCCAGGCGGATGGCGCTGAAGCCTTCCTTGCGCAGGAGTTCCACCGCCTCCACCGCCATCAGGCAGAACGGCCCACGGCAATAGGCCACGACCGGCTTGTCGTGAGGAAGATCGGCGAGTCGCTTGCGCAATTCCTCCAGCGGCATCGACCGCGCATAGGGCAGGTGGCCGGCCTGGAATTCGGCCTCCGGGCGCACGTCCAGCACCATCACTTCGCCGCGCCTGGCCTGGGCCAGCAATTCCTTTCGGCTCAGGGGCGTCAATTCATGGACGTGTTCCGCCAACTTGGCCATCGCCGCGCGCAACTCCAGCAGGCGATCCTCAGCCAACGAGCGGATGGCGACCCAGAAATCCGCCACCGCCTCGCCGGTCAGCCGGTAATAAACGTTCTTGCCTTCCTTGCGCGCCTCCACCAAGTGGGCCAGGCGCAGTTCCTTCAGATGGGCGCTGGCCAGCTTGAGGGAAATTCCCGCTTCGGAGGCCAGACGCTCGACGGGTTTTTCCCCCTGGCATAGCAACTCGATCAACTCCAGGCGTTTGGGGCTGCACACCGCCTTGCCGATTCGGGCCACTTGGGCATAGAGCACATCTTTCACTTGTCTTCCGCTCTTTTCCATCTAATAATCCAACCATCGTTTGAATGTTAGTCCGTAATTCGGCTATATGCCAATCTGTCAGGAGGATACGACATGGGGCTTTCCGCCATTCTCGCTGGTCTTGCCACCGGCATGGTATTGGGTCTGTTTGGCAGCGGCGGTTCCATCATCGCCCTGCCGGCGCTCATGTACTTGCTGCATGTCGAGCCGAAATCGGCCATCGCCATGAGCCTGGGCGTGGTGGGCGTCACCGCGACGCTATCCGCCATCGACCACTGGCGGCGCGGCAACGTGGAGGTGCGCGTCGCCCTGGTGTTCGGCCTGTTCGGCGTGGCCGGCACCTTCGCCGGGGCGCGCCTGGGCTTGATGACGCCGGTGGTGATCCAGCTCGGTCTGTTCGCCCTGGTGATGTACGCCGCCGCCTGGCGCATGTTGAAGCCCGTCAAGGTAACCGCGCCGGCCAGCGGAGTGGTCAGCGTCGGCGGCGGCGCGGCGGCGCTGGGTGGTTGCCGGGATTTCCTCTCGCCCTGCATGGGCCACATCGCCCTGCACGGCATCGGCGTCGGCGTACTCACCGGCCTGGTGGGCGTGGGCGGCGGCTTCCTGATCGTGCCGGCCCTGGTGCTGCTTTCCGGCATTCCCATGAAGCAGGCGGTTGGTACTTCCCTGGCCATCGTCGCCGCCAAGTCCTATGCCGGTTTCGTCGGCTACATGGGTGGCGTACCCATCGACTATGCCCTGATGGGCGCCTTTACGGTCGTCACGGTGCTGGGCAGCTTCGCGGGAACGCATCTGGCGGGACATATTTCACAGGCCGGCTTGAAACGCGCCTTTGCCTGGTTTCTGGTGTGCGTGGCCACGTACATCCTGTTCAAGAGTGTCCTTTAGGGAGATGGGAATGTTTAAATCCAAGTGGGTATTCGCTGTCGCCAGCCTGGTTCTGTCCGCCGTGCCGGTTCGTGCCGCGCCTCCGCCCAGCGATATGGAGGAGGTTGCGCGCGGCATGGCGCAATCGCTCCCGGGCGCCAGGATCGCGGTCGGTCGAGATGGCCAGGGACAGGCGAAATGGGCCGGCATATGGATGGACGAAAAGCAGGCCTGCGACCAAGGCAGGCTCAACCCGGAAGGGCAACGCATCCTCCAGGCCGCCCAGCGCTACTCGCGCGATAACGGCGCCAGACTGACCTTGTTCATCCCGCCCGAGAACGAGCCGGCGGTGCGGCGGGAGGTGGCGGAAATCGCGCCGGAAGCGGCGGTCAAGCCCAATGCTCTGATCGGCCGCCACTGCTATTTGGTCATCGTCAAATAAGGCGACATCTTGGAGATCCAGGTCATTTCGCAACACCCGCCCGGCGGCCGCTGCGCCTTGTACGCGGGTTATGCCGAGGTTCTGGCCCGCCTCTCCGGCGCGCGGGTGGAAGTGGCCTTCACCACGCACCGCGATGCCCACGGCAACGGCTATCCTTCCCTGCTGCTGGATGGCGCGGCGGTGCCGCCGGCAGATGGCGTGATCCTGATGCCGGCGGACATCCTGGCGGCGCTGTCGATCCAGGGGCTCGATGGCGAATCCCTGATCGGCCTGGCCGAGGCGCTGGAGGCGCCGCTGGAACGGATGCTGGAAGGCGCGGGATGAACGCTGCGACGAGTCGGAACCACGCCGGATTTGCTGGCGCCGGTGATTCAACATTTGCGGAGGAACGGTCATGAACGCGGTCAAGAATGTTTCCATCATGTGTTTCCACGATGAACTCTGCCAAGTCTTCAACGCCATGATGACGGCACTGAGCCTGCTGCGGCAGGGCGCCAAGGTAACGGTGTTCTTCGGTTCGCGCGGCGTGAACGCGATCCACAAGGACAAGGTGGGCAGTCTGCGATGCCTGCCGGACATGCCGGATGTGGGCGAGGCGGTCATGAAGCGCATGGACGAGTTGGATCTGCCCTTGGTGGAAGACCTGTTCTTCATGTTCATTGCCGAAGGCGGCACGGTACTGGCCTGCCCCCTCAACGTGCCGCTGTTCGGCATGAGCGAGCGCGATCTGATTGATGGCGCGAAGCTCGCTGACCCCGCCCGCTATTACAAGGACGTGGTCATTCCGGCGGATATGAACCTGACCTTCTAAACGCGTGAATCGCTCAGTAAAACCGACGTAATGTCGCCCATATCCTCGTCCTTGCCCTTGCCCTTGCCCATGCCCTTGCCCTCCTCCCGCCGCAACGTTTCGATCCTGGTTCTGGGCCAGGCCTTGATGCTTTCCACCGCCGTCCTGGCCATGACGCTGGGCGCGATCCTGGGCGCCACGCTCGCCCCGGACAAGGGGCTGGCGACGCTGCCCATCGCCGCCCTGGTGGTCGGCACCGCCATCGCCTCGCTGCCGGCGGCCATGCTCATGCGCAAGCGGGGACGCCGCTTTGCCTTCCTGCTCGGCGCGCTGCTGGGCATCGGCGGCAGCCTGTTGTGCGCGCTGGCGCTGCGCGAGGGCTCGTTCGTCCTCTTCATCGCCGGGCACGTCTTGCTCGGCGCCTATCAGGGCTTCGCCAATTACTACCGCTTCGCGGCAGTCGAGGCCGCCGGCCCCCTCTATGCCGGAAAAGCGATTTCCCTGGTGGTGGCCGGTGGCGTGGTCGCAGCCTTCCTCGGCCCGCAACTCGGGCTATGGGGGCGCGACTGGATCGGCGGCCCGTTGTTCGTCGGCTCCTACCTGGCGCAAGGCGGCTTGAGCCTGATTGCCCTGATCCTGCTCTCCCGCCTCGACCTTCCCAACCTCGTCGTCGCGCAAGGTGGTTCCGCTCGCCCACTCCGCGAGATACTGGGCCAGCCCACCCTTCAGGTCTCGGTCTTCGGCGCCGCCATCGGCTATGCCGTCATGATTATGGTCATGACCGCGACCCCCTTGGCGATTCTGGGCTGCGGCCTGCCGGGAACCAGCGTGGCGCCGGTCATCCAATGGCATGTGGTGGGCATGTTCGCGCCGTCCTTCTTCACCGGCGCCCTGATCAAGCGCCACGGCGCGCCACGCATCATGCAAGTGGGTTTCATCCTGCTGCTGGCGCACGTTGCCGTGGCGCTATCCGGCGTTGAATTCCTGCATTTCCTGTCGGCCCTGATCTTTCTGGGCATCGGCTGGAACTTCGCCTTCATCGGCGGCACCACCTTGCTGACCCAGACCTACCTGCCTGCGGAGCAAATGCGGGTGCAGGCGGTCAATGAATTCACCATCTTCGGCCTGGTGGCCCTGGCCACGCTCTCGGCTGGCTGGCTCTACGACCGCTTCGGCTGGATCCCCCTGAACCTGGCGGTGGTGCCGCTGTTATGCGCCGCGCTGCTGGCGACGATCGGCATCGAGCGGCGACTGCGCTTGGCGGCCACGCCAGCCTGAAACCACACGGATCATCCTGGAAACGGCAGTTGAACGCGCCCGCTGGTGCGTCCGGGCGGGTGGCTGGCGCGAAGCGCTTATTTGCAACTGAGCGCAGCGGGCCGGGGCCGCAAGGATAAGCAGGGAATTGGCCGCCGTCTTTTGGCGGCTTAGTCCTTCGCTTAGTAGTTTCATCAGGAGCGACAAAGCCAGACGCCCGCCCGGACGCACCAGCGGGCGCGTAGCGGGCTCACCCAATGGGTGCCAGATTGCGCATTAGCCGAGGTAGACCTGTAGCGCCGGCCTACCCCTTGCGGGTGCGCCGGCGCTACCTATTTGCCTTGACTTTCCAGCCCTCGTAGCCGTCCTGCAAGACCTTCACGTTGTCGTATCCCAGCAGGCGCAGGGCGAACACCGCCTGGGCGGAGAGCGTGCCGGTATTGCAGTAGATCAGCACCATGCGGTCTTTCGGCAGTTCGCCGCGCCGCGCCACCGCCCGCCGCCATTCGATGTTGATCGCGCCGGGGATGTGGCCTTTGTCGAATTGCGCGGCGTCGCGGGCATCCACCACGAACACGTTTTTCCAGTCCTCGGCGGGAATCTGTTCCGGCCAGATCAGGCTGCTGCCGTATTCAGTGAAGTCCAGGTATTCCTCGATGGCTTTCACCACCACGGGGTTTTCAGCGGCGGGCGCGGCGATGGGAACGGCGAGAGCAATGGAAAGCAGCAGGGGACGCAAAATCATGGGGAAGTCCTTTCGTGAGGGTCAATCGTCCGTTGGATTCAACCGGAGCAGGGTTTCTTCGGAGAACAGGGCAACCAGCAGGCCGGAGACAAACATCGCCCCACCCACCAATTTTGGGGGGCTCGTTAATCCCCGGCGTCCGGCGCCTTGGCGTCCTTGGGCTTCACAAAGCCCGGCCACAGCCGGTTCTCGGCGTCGAGGTAGACCAGTTCCATTTCCCGCAGACGATGCAGGTCACGCTGGCGCGTCTTCGGATTGAGCTTGAGGTAGAGGCTCGTATACCAGGGGGCTTGCCGTATCGTCTCCAGCGGTAACGGACGGCCTTTGTCCAGCAGTTGGGAAGCGATGGTGTACTGCCGGGCGTTGATGCGCTTGTCGTCCAGCGCCCGGCGGATGTTGCTCTCGTAAAGCAGCATGGCGATGATCCGGTTGACCCGGTCATGCAAGACGTTGATGGTCTGGCGCATCCCGTCAAGGTGGAACTCGACAAACGGTTGGTTGGGCGCGGCTTGCTTCTTGTCCGCAGCCTTGCGGCAGATGTTGAACAGGGTGAAGTAGGCGTCGATATTCGTCAGGTAATGACGGGCCAAGGCAAATGGGGCGTAGCGGTAACCCGCCGCTTGCAGAAGCGTGGCCTCGATGACCCGGCCCACACGGCCATTGCCATCCCAGAAGGGGTGAATCTGTTCGTAATAGAGGTGGATGAGCGGTGCCCGGATCAAGGCGGGGAGGCCCGCCTGTTCCAGCGTGCCATGCCAGTCGATGAGGGCGTCGAGCAAGCGCTGGATATCCTGGCCGTACTGGGGGGGCTTGTAACGGCCGCCGTGGGCCTCGTCCCCGACGTAGGTGACGCGGTCTTTGGGGTTGTCTCGAATCGCGCCAGGGTGGTTGTCCGGGTGGGGAATTCCCTGGGTGATCAGGCGGTGCGCCTCAAGGATGAATTCCCGGTTCAAGGTCCAGCCGGGCGTGCGCGCGGCGCGTTGCGACAGATCGTAGGCGGCTTTGATATTGACGGCGCGTTGCTGTTCCACCTCCTTGACGGTGGCGGGGTCGAGCGCCAGCACGCTGGCGGTTTCGTCTTCGCTGAGCGTGCCGCCCTCGATGGTGTTGGTGCCGAACACGCTGCTGACCACGACCTCGCGCTCAAGTTGGCTGGCCACCTGGGACAGCGGCGAGGCGATGAAGCGCTCGTGGGCGTCCTCGACGCGCTGGAGCAGTAATTCGATCTGGCCCGGGTTGATGCCGGTCTGGAAGACGAAAGGGCCGAAGCGCCGGGTTTCCACACGACACGTCAAGGCGGAGAGATCGGCGGGAGTCTTGATGTCCATCAGAATGTCCAGTCGTTAACTATCAACATAAATAACATTATCAATATGATACTGCTATTTACTGTTTTGTCGTGTCACGAATAATGTCCACTTGATGTTCCGTCATGACTCGTAGACCACCTCCGCTCGCTACCTGGCTTCCTCGTCGCGACGGCGGATAAACGGCAATAATCCTGGAAACTTTTTTCCCGGCCATCGCATGAATTCCAGATCGTTTGTCCTATGCGCGGCGGCGCTCTCCGTGTTATCGAGCATCCAGGCCATAGCCGCGCAGACCGAAAAAAATGACCCCGATACCGGTGCGACCACCTGGGAAACCCACGCCCACGGTGTCACCCTATCGCTCACCCAGATTTTTCCCGACGCGGCGCGGGCGTTTTATCTCAATCGCGGTTTCCCGCCGGAGGCGGCGGAACGCTATGCCACCAGTTGTGTATTCATGACGGTGCTGCGTAACGATGCCGCGCCCGGCGAGATGAATTTTCAGCTGGCGGACTGGACCGTGCGCGGCGGGGGCCGGGAAAGGCCACCCCACTCCGTCGCGGAATGGGCGGCGCTTTGGCGAGAGCGCGGGCTCACGCAAGCGGCACAGATCGCCTTCCGCTGGGCGCAGTTCCCGCCTGAACAGGAATACGCCGTCGGCGAGTGGAACCAGGGCATGCTGACCACCGGCCTGCCGCCCGGCGGCCGTTTCGATCTGATCGCCCGCTGGACTGTGGCGGGCAGGATCCATGAAGGGAAACTTGAAAATGTCGTTTGTGCGCGCTGAATCCGGAATGAAGCGGTGTCTGTTCGCTCTCCTGCTGGCCTGTGCCTCGCCCCACCCCGCCGTGGCCGCCGATCCGCCGCCGTTGACCCACGGCCTCACCACAATTACCGAACCCAGGCCCGCGCCGGCGCTGCGCCTCACCGACCTGGACGGCGGGATGCGCGACCTCGCCGATCTCAAGGGCAAGCTGGTGGTGGTCAACTTCTGGGCCACCTGGTGCCCGCCCTGCCGCCGCGAGATGCCTTCACTGGAACGCCTCAACCGGCAACTTCAAGGGCGTGGACTGGCGGTGCTGGCGGTGGACGTGGGCGAGGACGCCGACACGGTGTTCGCCTTCACCGGCCAACTGGAACCGGCTCCCACTTTCCCTCTGCTGCTCGACCGCGACTCTGCGGCCCTGTCGCGCTGGAAGATCAAGGGGCTGCCCACCACCTTCATCATCGACCCGCGAGGCCAGGTGATTTTCCGCGCCGTGGGTGGCCGTGAGTTCGATCACGAGTCGGTGGTCGGCCAATTGCTGCCGCTTTTGCCAAACCCTTAGCAAAACCCCTGACGAAACGCCGAATCGCTCATTACGCGGGCGGGACGAGCCCGCTCAGGCCGCCATCCGCGCGGGCTCTTCGCCCTGGATTTTCGCCTTCCGTTCAAACCACCTTGCCGCTTCCTCATCCCAGCCGTCCATGCGCGCGTAGGGGTTGGTGCGCGGGTTGGAGATCATGTTCGGATCGACTTCCAGGCCGAGGCCTTCGAGGAAGTTGACCAGACCGATGCGTTCGATCATTTCTCCGGTGCGCTCGTGGTCAAGGGCGTTTTCGGCGAAGAAATCAAGCACGCTGCGGGCGAGGTCGTTGAGCTTCTCGAAATCCGCGTCGCTCTCCAGTTTCATGAAGGGAATGATTACGGTGCCCATTGTGGAGCCGATCTTCAGCACACTTTTACCGCCGATCAGGATGGTCACACCCTTGTCCATGCCGGGCAGCAGCGCGCCGGGCATGACGTTGAGGCAGTGCATGCAGCGCACGCAGTTATGGTTGTCGATGGCCATTTCGGTATCCAGGCCGACCCGCAACACGGATTCGTGCCGCTTCGCCGGAGTACCGACATCGCGCAGGGTGATTGCCTTGGTCGGGCACAGGCTCACCACCATGTTCACCAGGTCGTTCATGCCGTGGCTGTCCATCCAGTCCTTGGCGAGGGTCTCGTTGGTGCGGATGTTGTCGCGCCAGGTGCCGATGGTGGCCATGTCGGAACGCTGGATGGAGTTCACGCAGTCGTTCGGACACCCGGAAAACTTGAATTTGAACTTGTAAGGCAGGCTGGGCCGATGCATGTCGTCCAGGTTGCCGTTGATGACGGTACGCAACGCGCGCGCCTCGTCGTAGTTGGACATCTCGCAGCGCGCCGCGCCGACGCAGGACATCGAGGTACGCAGGGCGGGGCCGGCGCCACCGAGATCGAAGCCCAGAGTATTGAACCGGTCGAACGCGGTCTGCACGTCCTTGGAGTGGATGCCCTGAAACATGATGTCGCCGGACTGGCCGTGGAACGCGATCAGGCCGGAACCGCCGGATTCCACCCAGGCATCGCACAGGTTGCGCAGCAAATCGGCGCTGTAGTGCATGCCGGCCGGCGGCTGCACGCGGAAGGTATGGAACTCCGCCGCCTCGGGAAACAACGGCCTTCCCGCTTGATCCTTGAGTTCGGTAAAACGCGGAATGATCCCGGCGCCATAGCCGATCACCCCCACCGTGCCGCCCTTCCAATAACCTTTGCGGTCTTCGTAAGAACGTTCCAGTTGGCCGAGCAGGTCGGCCATCATCGGTTTCTCTTGCGCCAGGCGCTTGAGCCCGGTGACGAAGGAGGGCCACGGGCCGGTTTCCAACTGATCCAGAAGGGGGGTGTCGGGCAGGGTATTCATGAGTCATCCTCCAGAGGTGGGATGCCCATAGCATAGCAAATTACTCGACTATTAAAACCACCCCCAGGGTAAGGCCGAGGGCGCGATGGCGGGGGTTCGCTGAGAACGTCGCCCGCGCCGTTCAGCGTGAAAGTGTTTGCCCGTGCTCCCGCGTGTCGTGGAATTGCACCCTCGGCCAGCGTTCCATCGCCAGCGACAGGTTGACGCGGTTGTCGGCCAGGTAGACCAGGTTGTCGTCGACATCGCGCGCCAGACGCTGTTGTTGCGCCTTGGCGAATTCCGCCAGATGGGCGGCGTCGTCGCAGGTCACCCAGCGCGCGGTATGGATGCCGGCGCGCTCGAACACGGCGTCCACGCCGTATTCCGCTTTCAGGCGGTGTTCCACCACCTCGAACTGCAACTGGCCGACCGCGCCGAGCAACAGCGTGCTGTCCACCAGCGGCGCGAATACCTGGATGGCGCCCTCCTCGCCCAGTTCGCGCAGGCCCTTGTTGAGTTGCTTGGACTTGAGCGGGTCGCGCAGGCGGGCGCGGCTGAACAAATCGGGCGCGAAATAGGGAATGCCCTTGTAGGTGAGCAGTTCGCTCTCGGTGAGCACGTCGCCGATCTGCAACTGGCCGTGGTTGTGGATGCCGATGATGTCGCCGGCGAAGGCGTCTTCCATGCGGCTGCGCTCGTTGGCCATGAACACCACGGCATTGGCGATCTTCATCTCCTTGCCGGTGCGGCGGTGCTTCACCTTCATGCCCGGCGTGTATTCGCCGGAACAGACCCGGAAGAAGGCGATGCGGTCGCGGTGGTTGGGATCCATGTTGGCCTGGATCTTGAACACGAAGCCGGTGAAATTCGGCTCCTCGGGCGCGACCATGCGGCTTTCGCCTTTCGCATCCACCGCTTCGCGCGGCTGCGGCGGCGGCGCCCAGTCGATCAAGGCCCGCAATATTTCGCGCACGCCGAAGTTGTTGATACCGGAACCGAAGAACACCGGCGTCTGCCTGCCCTTGAGGAAATCATCGAGATGGAAGCTCGCACCCGCCCCCTGCACCAACTCGGTTTCGCCGCGCATCTGCTCGAATTCCTGCGGGCACAGGGCGCGCAGGCGCTCGATTTCCTCGCCGCGCAGGATTTCCACATCGCCGTCGGCGCGCTCCTCGCCCGGAGTGAAGCGCAGTACCTCATCCTTGAGCAGGTGGTAAACGCCGACGAAGCGCTTGCCCATGCCGATCGGCCAGGTCACCGGCGCGCAGTGGATTTTCAGCACCGATTCGATCTCGTCCAGCACCTCCAGCGGATCGCGCACCTCGCGATCCATCTTGTTGATGAAGGTGATGATGGGTGTGTTGCGCAGACGGCAGACTTCCAGCAGCTTGATGGTCTGCGCCTCGACGCCCTTGGCGGCGTCCACCACCATCACGGCGGCGTCCACGGCGGTGAGCACGCGATAGGTGTCTTCCGAGAAATCCTGGTGGCCAGGGGTGTCGAGCAGGTTGATGACGCAGTCGCCATAGCCGAACTGCATCACCGAACTGGCCACGGAAATGCCGCGCTGCTTCTCCACCTCCAGCCAGTCGGAAGTGGCGTGGCGTCCGCTCTTGCGCGCCTTCACCGTGCCCGCCATCTGGATCGCCCCTCCGAACAGGAGCAGCTTTTCCGTCAGCGTGGTCTTGCCCGCGTCGGGGTGGGAAATGATGGCGAAGGTGCGGCGGCGGCCCACCTGGCGGGCGATGTCGCCAGCGTCGGCCTTGGCTTCGACGGTGGCTTCCGGGGGCATATCGGTGGGGTCGGACAAGACGAACTCCTGGGTACTGCGGGCAAAAGGGCCGCCATGATAGCGAATCCCTCTTTCCCTTGCCGGCCGCGCCGTGCCCCTCTTCAGAAAAACGGGCCTATACCAACTCCAGGCGCAGGCCCGCCGCCGCTTTGCTCCATTCGCGCATTTCATCATCGAGAACGGCGCGGGTGAGCGGGTTGTCCTTGAGCCAGTCGGCGGGCAGGGAGAGACGGCAGACGCCCTCCTCGCGGCGTAGCGCGATGGCCGGAGGCGGCGCGGCGCTGCGGCTCATGTTGAACAACTGGGCCAGGCGCAGGCACAGGATGAGCGGCCATTCGCGGGCGTTCGACGCCAGGCCGAGTTTATCCAGCCCCCCCCGCCCGGCACGCACCAGCAGGGCCATGAACGCCTGATCGCGCCGGGAAAAACCGGGCATATCGGCGTTTTCCAGGATGTAGGCGCCGTGTTTGTGGAAGCCGGAATGGGCGATGGAGATGCCGATTTCATGCAGGCTGGCCGCCCAGGCAAGACGCCGCGCGGTGTCGGGCGGCGGCGAAATCGCCTCGAACAGATCCATTGCCAGGTCTTCCACCCGCCGCGCCTGCGCCATGTCCACCTGATAGCGGCGCTGGAACTGGCTGACGGTGATGTCGCGCATGTCGCGGTCATGCACGCGGCCGATCAAATCCCACAGAATGCCTTCGCGCATGGCGCCCTGCGCCACGGCCATATGCTCGATGCCCAGTTCCTCGAAGATCGCCAGCATGATGGCGAGGCCGCCGACGATGACCGGGCGGCGATCCGGCTTCAGGCCGAGGAGATCCAGTTGGTCGACATGCCCGATCTTGATAAGGCGTTCGCGCAACCATCTCAACCCTTCCAGCGTGATGGAGCCGTCGGAATGGTCGTTCTGCCGGCAGATGTCGCCCAAGGCGCGCGCGCTGCCCGAGGAACCCACCGCCTCGGCCCAGGCGACCTTGCCGAATACCGGCCCGGCGACGATGCGGGTTTCGATGCGCGCGGCGATTTCGGCCGCCTTCATGGCGGCCTTGTCGATCACGCCATTGGCGAAGAAACGGTTGCTGAACACCACGCAGCCCATGCGCAGACTTTCCCGATCCTGTGCTTCATAGCCGGTACCGATGATGCATTCGGTGGAACCGCCGCCGATGTCCACCACCAGGCGCGGTTCCGTGTTGAGCGGCAGGCTGTGGGATACGCCCAGATAGATCAGGCGCGCTTCTTCGCGGCCGGCGACGATCTCGATTTCAAAACCGAGGGCGGCGCGCGCCTTTTCCAGAAATTCCGGCGCGTTCTTGGCCACCCGCAGCGCTGAGGTGCCCACCGCCCGCACCGCGCCGGCCGGCATGCCCTGCAGGCGTTCGGCGAAACGCGCCAGGCAGTTCAGCGCGCGCCGCTGCGAGGCGCCATCGAGGCGTTTGTTGGCGTTCAGGCCACCGGCCAGGCGTACCGATTCCTTGATGGCATCGAGATAGAAAAGCTGCTCGCCTTCAACCCTGCCGACCTGCAAATGGAAGGAGTTGGAGCCGAGGTCGATGGCGGCCAGAGTGGGATAGGTTTGCATGCGGGGGAACGAAGGGAGGAGTGCGGCGATTATCCCGGATTCCGGTGAAAGCGGGCTTCATCGCGCCCGCCGGGCGGGCCGGATCAACGGCCGCGCTGCTGCCTGAGTTTCTGGATAATCTTGGCGCGAAAGAAACCGTGCAATTCGTGGAACGGGACGGGTTTTCCATAAATCGGCACATCCGGCGGCAGGGTGCCGCGTTTGCCGATGTCTTCGCGGCTCATGCTGCTGACCACGATGATGTCGGTACCGGCCAGAGCCGGGTTGCCATGCAGGGCGCGAACCAGTTCGAAGCCGTCCATTCCAGGCATGATCAGATCGACGATGAGCACATCCGGCACCCGCTGTCCCACCACCATCAGGGCATCGAAACCGTTGCCGACGATCTCGATGGTCAAAGGCAAGCCCCAGCCTTGCATGGTCTTGCGATAAAGCTTTTGCAGAAAGGCGTCGTCTTCGGCGATCAGCAGCGACAGACCGCTCTCACCGGCGACCGGCGCCACCTGCGCGCTACCACGCTGGGCGAGCAGCGCCATGACCGACTCGCGTTTGATGCGGCGATGCCCGCCCGACGTTTTCCAGGCATCGAGGACACCTTCTTCAACCATGTTCTGCGCTGTACCGAGAGAGACACCAAGCAGCTTGGCCGCCTGCGAGGTACTGCAATAGGGGTCGTTCGATTCGGGAAGGGTGGGTTGTTCCATTGAGATCACCAAAGTTGTCACATCCAGCAAAAGCGCGGCGAGTATAGCCGGATAGCGTCCTATCCCGCGATCAGGAGGCTCACGCGGCGCTTCTTCACCACGTTTTGCGGCCACGAATCCATTACTTCGCTAACATTGCGCGACTTTTTGAACCCGGCCCGAATCCATGTCCCGCAAGATCCTCGTCACCTCCGCCCTGCCCTACGCCAACGGCGCCATCCACCTGGGCCATCTGGTCGAATACATCCAGACCGACATCTGGACACGCTTCCAGAAAATGCGCGGGCATCAGTGCGTCTACTGCTGCGCCGACGACACCCACGGCACGCCAATCATGCTGCGCGCGGAGAAGGAAGGCATCACCCCGGAACAACTGATCGACCGCGTCTGGCACGAGCACAAACGCGATTTCGATGGCTTTCATGTCGAATTCGACAACTACTACTCCACCAACACCCCGGAAACCCGGCACTACGCCGACACCATCTACGGCCGCTTGAAAGAAGCCGGCCTGATCGAGATTCGTTCCATCGAGCAGTATTACGACCCGGTGAAGGAAATGTTCCTGCCGGACCGCTTCATCAAGGGCGAGTGCCCGAAGTGCCACGCCAAGGACCAGTACGGCGATAACTGCGAGGCCTGCGGCGCCGCCTATCAGCCCACCGATCTGATCGAGCCCTACTCCGCCGTCTCCGGCGCCAAGCCGGTACGCAAGTCCTCCGACCACCACTTCTTCAAGCTGTCCGACCCGCGTTGCGCGAATTTCCTCAAGGACTGGATCGCGAACCCCGAGCATGTGCAGTCCGAGGCCGCCAACAAGCTGGGCGAATGGCTGCAAGCCGGGCTGTCCGACTGGGACATCTCGCGCGACGCGCCCTACTTCGGCTTCGAAATCCCGGATGCGCCGAGCAAGTATTACTACGTCTGGCTGGACGCCCCGATCGGCTACATGGGCAGCTTCCAGAACTACTGTGACAAGAACGGCCTGGATTTCGACGAATACTGGAAGCCGGATTCCGAGGCCGAGCTGTACCACTTTATCGGCAAGGACATCCTCTACTTCCACGCCCTGTTCTGGCCGGCGGAACTGGCGCACGCCGGTTTCCGCACGCCCACCGGCGTGTTCTGCCACGGCTTCCTGACGGTCAACGGCACCAAGATGTCGAAGTCGCGCGGCACCTTCATCACCGCCGAGAGCTACCTCAACCACCTCAACCCGGAATGGCTGCGCTATTACTACGCCGCCAAGCTGAACGGCTCGATGGAAGACATCGACCTCAACCTGGAAGACTTCGCGGCGCGGGTGAACAGCGATCTGGTCGGCAAGTATGTGAACATCGCCAGCCGCTGCGCGGGGTTCATCAGCAAGAAATTCGCCGGCAAGCTGGGGACGTGCGATGCGGCGGCCACGGCGGAATTCGTCGCCGCCTTCGACAAGGGCGAGATCGCGCAAAGTTATGAAGATCGCGACTACGGCCGCGCCCTGCGCGAGATCATGCGGCTGGCCGACGTCGCCAACCAGTACATCGCCGAGAAAAAGCCCTGGGCAATGGCCAAACAGGAAGGCCGCGAGGCGGAACTGCACGAGGTCTGCTCCACCGCGCTGACCCTGTTCCGCGACCTCACCCTGTATCTGAAGCCGGTGCTGCCGAAGCTGGCGGAACAGGTGGAAGACTTCCTCAACCTCCAGCCATTGACCTGGACCGGCGCCTGGGCGCCCCTGCCCGCCGGCCACGCCATCAACGAGTACCAGCACCTGATGACCCGCATCGACCCGAAGAAGATCGAAATCATGGTGGAAGAAAACAAGCAAAGCCTGGCGCCGACGCCTGAATTTGCCAACACGCCGACACCGGTGCGCCATGCCGAGCACCAGCAGGCCAAGGTCGAGGCGGAAGCTGCCGCCACGCCCTGGGAACCGTTCATCTCAATCGACGACTTCACCAAGGTGGACCTGCGCATCGTCCGCATCGCCAACGCGGAACACGTGATCGGTGCCGACAAGCTGTTGAAGCTGACCCTCGATCTCGGCACGGAAACCCGCACCGTGTTCGCCGGCATCAAGTCCGCCTATGCGCCGGAAACCCTGATCGGACGCCTCACCGTGATGGTCGCCAACCTGGCGCCGCGCAAGATGAAGTTCGGCATGAGCGAGGGCATGGTTCTGGCCGCCAGCGACGAACGCGGCGGCCCCTTCCTGCTCTCGCCTGATTCCGGCGCGCAACCGGGGATGCGGATCAAGTAAGGAGCGGAGGTCAAGTCCACGGGCAATTCGTCGAGAAAATCAGCCCCGCTCAATTCCTTCGCGGCGAGGAACGGCCATGCGGCCGGCGAGTGGCGCAAGCGGCGCCTTCACCATGCCGGCGCGTCCCCGCACTCCTTCGCCATCCCGGCCAGATAGGCCGCATGCGCATCCCGTTCGACGGCATCCGCGCGCAAAACCTTGAGCACGCCGCGCCGTACCAGGGTGGCGGCCTCGGCCTGGGCCGGCGAGGCGATGTCGATGCTCAGGGTTTCCTGGCCGCGCGTCATCGCCAGATAGACCTCGGCGAGTAATTGCGCATCGAGCAAGGCGCCGTGGAAGGCGCGCCCGGAGTTGTCCACCTCATAGCGCCGACACAAGGCGTCCAGGTTGTTCTTCTGGCCGGGATGCAGTTCCTTGGCCAACTTCAGGGTATCCCGCACCGCGCAGTAACGCTTGACCGGGCCTTCTTTCAGTTTCGCCAGTTCGGCATTGAGGAATCCCACGTCGAACGGCGCGTTGTGGATGACCAGTTCGGCGCCGCGCACAAATTCCAGAAATTCATGCGCGATGTCGGCAAAACGCGGTTTGTCGGCCAGGAACTCGCTGGTCAACCCATGCACCTGGACGGCGCCCGCGTCGATTTCACGCTCCGGATTGAGGTAGACGTGGTAAGTGGCGCCGACCGCCTGGCGATTGACGATTTCCAGGGCGCCGATCTCGATCACGCGATGCCCCAGCGCGGGATCCAGACCCGTGGTTTCGGTATCCAGCACGATCTGGCGCATCACCTGTTCCCCTGCAACGCGATCTGCACACCTTCGTTGGCGAGCGCATCGGCGCGTTCGTTTTCCGGATGGCCGGCATGGCCCTTCACCCAAAGCCATTCGACCTGATGGCGCGCCGCCTGCCCGGACAGTTCGCGCCACAGATCCTGATTCTTCACCGCGCCGCCGCCGGCGGTCTTCCAGCCGCGACGAATCCAATTCGGCAGCCACTCCGAGATGCCCTGCTGTACATATTTCGAGTCGGTATGCACACGCACCTGGCAGTGGCGGTTGAGCACCTTCAACCCCTCGATCACCGCCTGCAACTCCATGCGGTTGTTGGTGGTCTCGCGCGCCCCTCCGCACAGCGCCTTTTCCACCTCGCCAAAACGCAGCAACACCCCCCAGCCGCCGACCCCCGGGTTGCCCTTGCAGGCACCGTCGCTATACAAATCCACGATATTTTCTTCAGCCATTTCTATTCAATGAGTTACGAGTGGAATTTCTGGTAGAGCCGACCCAGGTCGGGCGCGGCAGCCATTGCCCTTCCCACTTGGGAGCAATCAGGCGCATGCCCTGCACACGCTTCACGGCATGAATCAGGTAGACGCCACCTCCCAATGCCCACCAGCGATCGCCGGCGGCTTCAAGGAAGGAGAATCGCTCGATCCAGGCGCCACGCTCTAGTGGCGGCGCATAACAGGCCATGCGCCCGCCAACCAGTTCAAAACCGAGCAGGGCCAACCAATCCTTGAGCCGGGTGAGATGGATGAAACGCCCATGCCAGGGCCAATCGGTCGCATGGCGGTTGAGCATTCGCCGCAAACCCCACAGGCTCAAAGGATTGAAGCCGACGATCAACAGACGGCCTTCCGGTCGCAGCACCCGTTCCGCCTCACGCAAAACCTGGTGCGGATGTATCGAGAACTCCAGTTGATGCGGCAATGCCAACAAATCCAGGCTCTGGCTGGCGATCGGCAATTGTTCGGGAAGGGTGCGCAGTTCTCCTTCCTCCAGCCCACCACAAAAACGATGCGGCATACGATTGGCGCGCAGGCATTCCACTCCACAGTGGCCCACCTGCATGGCGTTGAAGCCGAACAAATCGGCCGTGACGGCATCGAACCAGGCTTGTTCCCGCGCCAGCACGTATTGACCCAACTCGCTATCGAACCATGTCCGCACTGATTGACGTCCTGGAAAATCCGACGGGACAATGCCCGTATGAAAGTGACCGCCATCCCCACGTTCCGGGACAACTATGTGTGGGCCATCCACAACGACCAATCGGCGATTCTGGTCGATCCTGGTGAAGCCGCGCCGATTTTAACTTGGCTTGAGGCACGACAACTCCATCCTGTCGCCTTGCTGATTACCCATCACCATGCCGACCATGTCGGCGGCATCCGTGAAATCACGGCACATCATGAAGTTCCCGTATACGGCCCGGCCAGCGAGACGATTCCCGGCGGAACCCATCCATTGCGAGGCGGGGAGACCGTCCAGATACGCGAACTCGGCCTCGCGTTCCAGGCGCTGGCCACGCCCGGCCATACGCTTGGCCACCTGTGCTACTTCGGCCACGGCGCCCTGTTCTGCGGCGACACCCTGTTCTCCTGCGGTTGTGGCCGCCTGTTCGAAGGCACCCCGAAGCAAATGCACGCCTCGCTGACCCGCATCAAGGCGCTGCCCTCGGATACCCTGCTCTACTGCGCGCACGAATACACCCTGGACAACCTCGATTTCGCCCTGATGGTGGAACCCGGCAATTCCGCCTTGCACAAGCGTCTGGCGCAAGTTCAAGAACTACGCAAGCAGGGGAAACCCACTCTGCCGGTCAGTCTGGGTACGGAAATCGCCACCAACCCCTTCCTGCGTTTTGACGAACCAAGCATTGCCGTCGCGGCGACGCAACACGCGGGATACCCCATCCAGCCCGGCCTGGCGACATTTGCCACAGTGCGAGCCTGGAAAGACGGGCACTAATCATTCCTCCCTCCTATGCCTTTTGTAATAAGAACAGACACTTGCATTGAGCCCGTGGTCGTGAAGCGGTAAGATGCCGGCTCTTTCAAGGTCTTGCGCCTCGCGCCGATAAACGCCACATGCCTTGCCACGTGACCATTACCCGCCTCGCCCGATGACCCTAAGCAGTCGTTCTCTCTCCTCCCTCCTCGTAGCGGCATGTTGGCTCGCAAGTGCCGTTCCCACGCTTGCCGGCGCGGGAAACAACGCTCCCGAGCTGAAAATCAGCTACGCCCTGTCCGTGCCATCCACCGAGCAGGGCGCGGTGGAACAACAGGGCGCCCTCTGGCAACGCATGCGCGCCGGCTTCCGCCTTGGCGAATCCGATCCGGCTCTGACCCGCGTTCATGAAGACTGGTTCAGAAAGCACCCCACCTATCTCGAACGAGGAGCCGAACGCAGCCGCATGTATCTCTACTTCATCGTCGAAGAAGTGGAAAAACGCGGCATACCGATGGAAATCGCCCTGCTGCCCATGATCGAGTCGGCCTACAACCCGCTTGCGTTGTCGCCGATGAAAGCCTCCGGACTCTGGCAGTTCATCCCCTCCACGGGCAAGATCTATGGCCTCAAGCAGAACGCCTGGTACGACGGCCGCCGCGACGTGCTGACCGCCACGCGCGCCGCTCTCGACCATCTACAAGACCTGTACGGCATATTCGGAGACTGGGAACTGGCGCTGGCCGCCTACAACTGCGGCGAAGGCTGCGTGGCGCGCGCGCAATCGCGCCGGAAAGGCGGCTCCGCCGACTACGCCAGCCTCAAGCTGCCCACGGAAACCCGCCACTACGTCCCGAAACTGATCGCGGTGCGCAACATCGTGCTCGACCCGAAGCGTTTCGGCATCGACCTCGAAGAAGTAGCCAACGAGCCCTATTTCATGCAGGTCAAACTAAGCCAGCCAATGGAAGCGAAACAGGCGGCACACCTGGCCGACATGAATCTGGACGAATTTCTTTCCCTCAACCCCGGTTTCCAGCGTCATGTGATCCACACCGACACGCGCGGCGTGATGCTGCTGCCAACCGAAAGAGTGGAAACCTTCCAGTTCAATCTGCACCAGCAAGGGGTGGACAAACTCAGCTTGCGCCCCTATCAGGCGCGCCGTGGGGAAAACGCCAGCAAGATTGCCGCCCAATTCGGCGTGACACTCGGCTGGCTGAAAGAACACAACCCGCTCAAGCTCTTCAAAGGCAATGTCGCCCAGGCGCAGACCCTCCTGGTTCCCCACGTAGCAAAAGCCACCGGCAAGCCGCTGGCCAAGACAGCGGCAAAACGCCCGGCCATGCGCACCCATACCGTGCGCAAGGGCGACACCCTGGACCGGGTCGCCAAGCTTTACAGCGTTCAGGTTACCGACATCCGTCGTTGGAACGAGACCGTCGAGCCGCTGCAACCCGGCGCCACGCTGGACATCCCTTTTTCCGGCTGATGGACGGATTCCACTCCAGGCAAGGCTGGAGTCCGGCCCCCACCGGCCTGTGACATCGGCGCCGAGATTCCCCAATCCTGGCCGCGCGACTGCCCGACGAGCGCAAATGTGGGAAGCCAATCTTGTTCCGGATGCGTAGAATCGCGCCCTGCCACGCAGGTGGCTGAGGCCGGTTCGGAGTGCATCACTCGATGGCCCAACAACATCAACCAGCCATATCAAGACAAGATGTTGTGACGAAATCCAGAGTCAGGTCGTCGGCGCCAATCTCAATCTGGAAGCGTGGCCGAGTGGTTTAAGGCACCGGTCTTGAAAACCGGCGATGGGCAACCATCCGTGAGTTCGAATCTCACCGCTTCCGCCAGTAATTCAATAAGTTACGTTACTTCCGCTTGTCACTCTTGCGGGTGACGGCAGGGTGACAAGGCTTCTGCTGTTCTGGTGTAACGACGCTGTAGAAAAACCCCTTCTCCCACCGCCGCCCCCCCACCGTGCCACATTTTTTTCAGCGCGGAGACGGCGGCAAAGCGAAGCGGGCCAACTCGGGGTTCTCAACGTCCTGATCCTTGTTTTCGTCTGCCGGCGCCGTTTGCGCGGCTCTCCGGGCTGGATGAGGGGCACTTCCCTTTCATATCCTTCAAATACCGTAGACGACGCAGCGGGCCGGGGCCCGCAAGGATAAGCAGGGACTTGGCCGCCGTCTTTTGGCGGCTTAGTCCTTCGCTTAAGTAATGCCGCTTAACAATAGTGGAGCATTTATTGCTTGACGCTCCAGGTGACTTGGCTGAGGAGCAAGAGATGGTACGCAAGATCCAAACACGGCACCTTCTGGACGTGCCGCTGACG
>JAHFRD010000015.1 GCA_023258975.1 Hydrogenophilales bacterium
TCCGCCAGAAAAAGCGTGTCCATTTCTGATTTGGTGGTCAATTCCATTCGCTGTGTTCTGACAATTGGATAATTCCGATCAATTCGGCGAGCGGGGCAATCACGGTCACGGATTCAGGAAATACTTTTCAACGCAACAGCCGCAGCCGCACGTTGTCACACCACAACAGGCATGGAGTCACTATTTTGATGAAGGAGCTGCTTTCAAAAAGCTCCTGAAAACCACCTTTCAGAAACCACGCGACATTCTCACATTTGTTCGTATTGCGAGAACTATGGCCATCAAGTCTGGTCATGGGCAGTCATCCGTCTTTTCTCACGAATTACTAAGAAAGCCAGCCTTTACAAGAGAATTCTCAGACTACTTGTTGGGTGAAGTCAGGAACTACGCGGCGTTTTACATGACTCAGGAAGACTTTGGCCGTTACATCAAGTTTTTTCAGTACTTGGATGGCAAGAGCCGATTCACGATAGCCGAATTTCAGGATGCATTTCTGCGATTCAAAGGTTGGATCAGGGGTGAGTCCATCAAGGCTACTGAGTACCTTCGTGACCCTGAAGCACTTCTGCAATTCTTCTACGACGTCAACGTTATTGGGTATAGCGAGTCTGCCGCTACGGACCATGAGATGTTCTTTCACTGGTCATATCGTGAACGATCGCTAAACAATATCGCACCGAAGGTTAAAACCACAGGAGTACTTATTTTGAATTCAGGCATTTCGAAGGCGCTCGATATCGGGAAGCAAATGTCATCAAAGGATGCCCCGGCTACTACACCCCCTCGATCGGCCAAGAGGCCGCACAATTATAGGAATCAACGCTCACACAAAAGCCGCAAGGGCTAACAAGGCGGTGCTGGGGACGCAGCGCGATAAGGCCGCGCAGCGCCCCTGACCTTGAACGTTGACGCTGTAGAAATACCCCCTTTCCGCGCCGGATGTTAGATATTGCACTTAATGAATAACATCCAGTAAAGAGCCCGGCGATGCCCCGTTACAAACGCATCCACAAAGGCCTGAAACTCCTGCCGGTTGACTTCGACCGGCAAATCCAGCCGGGGAGTTTCGAACACGCGCTATGCCATCTGGTGGACAAGGAACTCGACCTCGCCCCCTTCCACGCCCGCTACCACAACGACGAAGTTGGCGCCTCCGCCTACGACCCTGGCATCCTCCTCAAGATCATCCTGCTCGCCTACAGCCGAGGCATCGTCTCCAGCCGCAAGATCGAAGCCGCCTGCCGGGAGAATGTCCTGTTCATCGCCGTCTCCGGAGACAGCCAACCCAACTTCACCACCCTCGCCGCCTTCATCTCGGAAATGGGCGAACTCACCGCCCAGTTGTTCGCCCAAGTGCTCACCCTGTGCGATCGGCAAGGCCTCATCGGCCGCGAGATGTTCGCCATCGACGGCGTCAAGCTCTCAAACTGCGCCGCGAGGCAATCCGGCGCGGCGCTCCCATTCCCCGCCATCTCGCTCTGCTTGATACCGGGTTATTTCACAAGTCAAGGCTGACCCGCCCCCCTCTCCCATGCGATGCTTGGGGCCTGGCCCAAGTCTGGGCGGACTGACCGGGAGACAGCGCATGGCAACGAGCAAGTGGGTGTACGCCTTCAGCGAAGGCGACGGCAAGAACAAGCATCTGTTGGGCGGCAAAGGCGCGAATCTGTGCGAGATGACGCAGATCGGCCTGAATGTGCCTCCCGGTTTCGTGATTACCACCGAGGCCTGCCTGGCCTTTCTCGACGACCCGTCGCATGCGTTGCCCCCGGGGGTGATGGATGAGGTGCGCATGCAGTTGCTGCGCGTCGAATCCGGCAGCGGCAAGGTCTTCGGCGGCCGCGACAATCCGCTCCTGGTTTCCGTGCGTTCCGGCTCGGCGATGTCCATGCCGGGAATGATGGACACCATCCTCAACCTGGGCCTCAACCCGGATACCCTGCGCGGCCTGATCGCCCAGACCGGCAACGAGCGTTTCGCGCAGGACGCGTATCGCCGTTTCATCCAGTTGTTCGGCAAGGTGGCGCTGGGCGTACCGGAAGAACTGTTCGACCACGAATTCAACGCGGTGAAGGCCAAGGCGGGAGTGAAGCACGACGTCGGCCTGTCCGCGCGCGACCTGGCCGAGATTGCCGAGCGCCTCCTGGAAGTGGTGAGGAAGCACACCGGCCAGCCCTTCCCCGCCGACCCCTACGAACAACTGGAGATCGCGATCAAGGCGGTGTTCAACTCCTGGGGCGGCAAGCGTGCGGTGGATTACCGGCGTGAATTCAAGATCACCCCGGCGATGGCCAACGGCACGGCGGTAAACGTGGTGGCGATGGTGTTCGGCAACATGGGCGACGCGGGGGAAAACTACAGCGCGACCGGCGTCGGCTTCACCCGCGACCCGGGCACCGGCGAGAACGTGATGTTCGGCGAGTATCTGGTGAACGCGCAGGGCGAGGACGTGGTGGCCGGCATCCGCACGCCGAAGCCGGTGGCGGAACTGGAACAGGAAATGCCGGACCTGTACCGGCAACTGGTGGAATTGCGCAACCAGCTCGAAGGCCATTACAAGGAAGTGCAGGACTACGAATACACCATCGAGAAAGGCGTCCTTTACTGCCTGCAGACCCGCAACGGCAAGATGAACGCCACCGCCCTGGTGCGCACCTCGGTGGAAATGGTCCAGGACGGGCTGATCGACAAGACCCGGGCGCTGATGCGCATCCAGCCGGAAATGCTGGAACAACTGCTGTTCCCGCGCCTGGACCCGAAAACCAGGGCCGTGGCGGTGGCGCGCGGCTTGCCCGCCTCGCCCGGCGCCGCCTCCGGCATCGCCGTGTTCGACGCCGACCGCGCCGAGAAGCTGGGCCGCGCCGGCGAGAAGGTCATCCTGGTGCGGGAGGAGACCAAGCCGGAGGACATCCACGGTTTCTTCGCCTCGCAAGGCATTCTCACCAGCCGTGGCGGCAAGACCTCGCACGCCGCCGTGGTGGCGCGCGGCATGGGTAAGCCCTGCGTAGCGGGCGCCGAGGGCATCCATGTCGATGTGCACACGCGCCAGGCCATCGTCGGCGACAAGGCCTTCGGCGAAGGCACGGTGATTACCCTCGACGGCACCACCGGCAATGTCTATCTGGGCGAAGTGGCGATGATCGAGGCCGATTTCTCGGCGGAACTGGAGACGCTGCTGTCCTGGGCCGACGACATGGCGAGGCTGAAAGTGATGGCCAATGCCGACACCCCGCATGACGCGGAAAGCGCCCTGAAATTCGGCGCGATGGGCATCGGCCTGTGCCGCACCGAGCGCATGTTCAACGCCGTCGAGCGCCTGCCCATCGTGGTGGAGATGATCGTCGCCGACAGCATCGGCGACCGCCAGGTGGCGCTCAACAAGTTGCTGCCGATCCAGCGCGCCGACTTCGCCGGCATTTTCAAGGTGATGGCGCCGCGCCCGGTCACCATCCGCCTGCTCGATCCGCCCATCCACGAATTCCTGCCCAGCGCCGACCAGTTGGTGGAGGAACTCGACCAACTCAAGCACCTGCGCGACACCCTGCGCGGCATGCAGGTGTTGTCCGACGCGGTGGATTTCATGTACCGCACCCGCGACACCCATCCGCAGGTGCAAAAACCGGCCGACCCGGTGCTGGTGGACGAAGCCATCCAGAAGAAGGAGGCCATGCTCAAGAAGGTGCGCGCGCTGCACGAGATCAACCCCATGCTCGGCCATCGCGGCGTGCGCCTGGGGCTGACCTTTCCGGAAATCTACGCCATGCAGATCCGCGCCATCCTGGAGGCCGCCGCCGAGTGTCAGAAGGCCGGCATCGAGGTGCATCCGGAAATCATGGTGCCGCAGGTGTGCACCGCGCAGGAATTGCGCCAGGTGAAATCCTGGGTGGAAGGCATCCGCTCTGATGTCGAGGCCACGGCAGGCGTGGTGCTCAACTTCAAGTTCGGCTCGATGCTGGAAGTGGTGCGCGCCTGCATGCGCGCGGAAAGGCTGGCCGAGGAAGCCGAATTCTTCTCCTTCGGCACCAACGACCTCACCCAGGCCGTGTTCTCGTTTTCGCGCGAGGACGCCGAGAACAAGTTCCTGCCCATGTACAACCAGCACAAGATTCTGCAGGACAACCCGTTCGAGGTGCTGGACGTGAAGGGTGTGGGCAAGATCATGAAGCTGGCGGTGGACTGGGGCCGCGAAACCCGCCCCGGCATGAAGATCGGCATCTGCGGCGAACACGGCGGCCACCCGGCTTCCATCCGCTTCTGCCACGAGGTTGGATTGACCTACGTCTCCTGCTCCGGCCCGCGCGTGCCGGTGGCGCGCCTGGCGGCGGCGCAGGCGGCGCTCGCCTCAAATTGAACCTGGGCCGGCCCCTTCCGGGGCGCGCCCGTGTAGCGCGGGCGTGTGGGCGTGTAGTAATTACGCGGCCAGGTTCGCGGCCGCCGCCACCGCCGGGGGGATGCGCTCGATCAGGCGCGGGTCGAAGGGCTTGGGGATGATGTAGTCGCGGCCGAATTCCAGCTTGTCCAGCTGGTAGGCCTGCAGCACTTCGGCCGGCACCGGCTCGCGCGCCAGGGCAGCCAGCGCCCGCGCGGCGGCGATCATCATGGGCTGGGTGATGGCGCGGGCTCTGGCGTCGAAGGTGCCCTTGAAGATGTAGGGGAAGCCGAGGACGTTGTTGACCTGGTTGGGGTAGTCGGAACGTCCGGTGGCCATGAGGGCGTCGTCGCGGGCAGCATGGACCTGGGCGGGGGTGATTTCCGGGTCGGGGTTGGCCATCGCGAACAGGATGGGCCGGGCGGCCATGCTTTTCACCATCTCGGCGCTGACCAGATTGGGGCCGGAGACGCCGATGAATACATCGGCGCCGTGCATGGCGTCGGCCAGGCCGCGCATTTCGGTGTCCTTGGCGAACTCCTGTTTGTGCGCGTTGAGGTCGGTGCGGCCGCTGTGGATGACGCCCTTGCTGTCCACCAGGGTCATGTGTTCCTTGTTGCCGCCCATCGCGATGAGCAGGCGCATGCAGGAGAGGCCGGCGGCGCCGGCGCCGAGGCAGACCAGTTTGATGTCGTCGAGTTTCTTGCCTTGCACTTCGAGGGCGTTGAGCAGGCCGGCGCACATGACGATGGCGGTGCCGTGCTGGTCGTCGTGGAACACCGGGATGTCGAGGCGCGCCTTCAGGGCTTCCTCGATTTCAAAGCAGTGCGGCGCGGCGATGTCTTCCAGGTTGATGCCGCCGAAGGTGGGGGCGATGTTGACCACGGTTTCAATGAAGCTTTCCACGCTGGGGGCGGCGACTTCGATGTCGAACACGTCGATGCCGGCGAAACGCTTGAACAGGATGCCCTTGCCTTCCATGACCGGCTTGGAGGCGAGCGGCCCGAGGTTGCCGAGGCCGAGGATGGCGGTGCCGTCGGTGATGACCGCGACCAGATTGCCCTTGTTGGTGTAGCGGTAGGCGTTTTCCGGGTCTTTGGCGATCTGCCGCACCGGTTCGGCGACGCCGGGGGTATAGGCCAGGGAGAGATCGTATTGGGTGGCGCAGGGCTTGGAGGATTCCACGGAGATTTTTCCGGGACGGGGAAACTCGTGGTAGTCCAGGGCTTTCTGGTTCAGGTCGCTCATGCTGTCTCCTCGGGGCGGTTGCAGGCCCGGATATTAGCTTGCTGCATTGCGGAAAAACAACGCGCCGCCCTACCCTTCCCAACGCCGGGATGGCTTGCCGGCGCCTTTCCCCGCACTTTCCCGCACCTGCCGGGCCATGAGTTCGGTTACCCTACGGCCCGCCCTTCTCGCCGGAACCCGAGGCGAAGAGGCTTTCTCGCAGTGCGCTTTCATCGTTTGGAGGAGAAAACCATGCGCAACAACCTATACCGCAGCCTGCTTTCCATTCTGGCCTGCCTGTTCATGTTGCCGGCCCAGGCCCAGATCGTCGCGCCCGGTGTTCCTTATATGCCGATGCCCGCCCCCGGCGCGCCCAACCCCTATCTGCAATTGCTGCCGGTTCCCGCCATTCCGGTTTTCACCCTGCCCGACCTGAGCGGCCTGACCAACAACCTGCCGCTCGCCGGCATGCCCATCCCCTTCATCGGCACCCTGCAGCCGCAGCCGACCAAGCCCTACACCATGCGCCCGGGCATTCCGCAGCAGACCAAGCGGCAGATGATGCAGATGATGATGCCGATCATGAGCAACGTGATGCGCATGTCGATGCCGGACGCGATGAACTGGTTCGCGCACAAGGTCAAGGTAAAGAAGGGCGTTTCCTTCGACGAGGTGGTGGACTCCATGAAGCTGCGCGCCAACAAGCTCAACTTCAAATACGTCGGCAACAACCTGATGTACAAGGATTTTCAGGCCGTACTGGGAGACAAGGAAGCGCCGCGCATCGAAGTACACAGCTTCTGCGACATCGCCGTCGGCCGCGACCTGCTCAAGATCGCCCCGGAATTCCTGGTCTTCCTGCCCTGCCGCATCGGCGTCATGGAAGATGCCAACAAGGAACTCTGGGTGATGATGCTGGACTGGAACCTGGACTGGGTGGCCGGCTATGAAGGCCAACTGGGAGTCACCCCGGAACTGTCCAGGGGCGCCATCGAAGTCCGCAACAAGATGGAGGAAATCATGACCGCCGGAGCGAATGGCGATCTGTAATGGGGTCAACCCATTGAGCCCCAACGCGGTGAACGCCGGCCACTACGAGAATTTTCCGGTGGCCTCGATCATCCTGCCGCGCCGGCTGCGTCCAGCGGTGCGGGCGATCTACGCCTTCGCCCGCACCGCCGATGATTTCGCCGACGAGGGCGACGCGCCGGCATCGGCCCGTCTGGCGCGCCTGGCCGAATACCACGCGCATTTGCATGCGCTGGAACGCGGCGAGGCGGTGGATCACCCGATCTTCCAGGCGCTCGCGCCGCACATCCGCGCACACGGCCTGCCTTATGGCCTGTTCCATGACCTGCTCTCGGCCTTTGAACAGGATGTGGTGAAGACCCGCTACGCCCATTTCGGCGAAGTGATGGATTACTGCAAACGTTCCGCCAACCCCATCGGCCGCCTGTTGCTGCACCTGTATGGCGACCGTGACGAGAAGCACCGGGCCTGGTCGGATGGCATCTGTTCGGCGCTGCAACTCATCAACTTTCTGCAGGACGTGGAGCAGGACTGGACGAAGGGCCGCGTCTATCTGCCGCAGGACGAGATGGCGACATACGGCATCACGGAACGGCAGATCGCCGAGGGGCGGGTCGACGGCCTCTGGCAGGTGTTCATGAAAGCGCAGATCGAACGCGCCCGCCGCATGCTGCAGGCCGGCGCGCCGCTGGGACGGGCCTTGCGGGGCCGCATCGGCTTCGAGATGCGGCTCATCATCCTGGGGGGTTCCCGCATCCTGGAAAAACTGCATGAAGCCCAGGGCGACATATTCCAGCGGCGCCCGATGCTGGCCTGGCGCGACGGCGCCGTGATGTTCTGGCGGGCGGCGTTCCCGAGCAGGCGCAAGGTGGCGGGGAGATGCAGTTCCGGAAGTTGCGGAGGCCATTGACCACGATGTCCGGCGGCAACCCGCACGCCTACTGCCAGGAAAAAGCCGCCGCCAGCGGCTCCAGCTTCTATTACAGCTTCCAGTTCCTGACGCCCGAGCGGCGCCGCGCGATCACCGCCTTCTATGCCTTCTGCCGCGAGGTGGACGACATCGCCGACGAATGCCACGACGCGACGGTGGCCCGGGCCAAGCTGGGCTGGTGGCGCGACGAGGTGGCGCGACTGTACGCCGGCGCGCCCACGCACCCGGTCACCCTGGCCCTGAGCGGGGCCGTGGAACCCTTCCGCCTGCCGCGAGAAGCCTTCGAGCAGATCATCGACGGCATGGAAATGGATCTGGGCCATGTGCGCTACGCCGATTTCAAGGCGCTGCGCCTGTATTGCCACCGCGTCGCCGGCGTGGTCGGCGAGGTGGCGGCCCTGATTTTCGGCAGCATGGACCACACCACGCTCAAGTATGCCAACCGCCTGGGGCTGGCGTTCCAACTCACCAACATCATCCGCGATGTCGGCGAGGATGCGCGCCGTGGCCGCATCTACCTGCCACAGGACGAACTGGCCGAATTCGGCGTCAGCGAAGCCGACCTGTTGCGCGCGCAGGCAGGCGAGAACTTCCGCCGCCTCATGGAATTCCAGTACCAGCGCGCGGAACAAACCTACACGGAGGCATTGGCGCTGCTGCCCGCCGCCGACCGCAAGGCGCAACGCCCCGGCCTCATCATGGCCGCCATCTACCGCGCCCTGCTCCAGGAAATCCGCCAGGACGGCTTCCGGGTGCTCGACCGGCGCACCTCCCTCACCCCCGTCCGCAAGCTGTGGCTGGCCTGGAAAACGTGGGCGAAGGGGTAGTGTCTCCCAACTCCTTTTTCCGAACGGCATGACGGTCGCCGTCGTCGGGGGCGGCTGGGCCGGCATCGCCTGCGCGCTGGAACTGGCCGAGGCGGGCCGCGCCGTCACCCTTTACGAAGCCGCGAAACAACTCGGCGGGCGCGCGCGCGGGCTGGACTGGAACGGCATCCGCATCGACAACGGCCAGCACCTGATGATCGGCGCCTACGCGGAAACCCTGCGCCTGTTGCGCCATCTGGGCACCGATCCCCTGCTGGAACGCCGCCGCCTCGACTTGCGCGTGCCCGGCTTTCGCCTGGCCTTGCCGAAGCTGCCGGCGCCGCTGCACCTGGCCAGCGGCCTGCTGCTCGCGCGCGGCCTCGGCCTCGCGGACAAACTGGCCGCCGCGCGCTTCATGCAAGCCTTGAAGGCCAGCCGCTTCCGTCTGTCCGAGGACACCACCGCCGCCGAATGGTTGGCGCGATACCGGCAACCGCCGGCGCTGATCGACAAACTCTGGGCGCCGATCTGCATCGCCGCGCTCAATACCCCGGTCGAAGCCGCTTCCGCGCAAGTGTTCTGCAACGTGCTGCGCGACAGCCTGGCCGGCAGCCGCGCGGATAGCGATCTGGTGATGAACCGCGCCGATCTCGGGCGCCTGGTGGGTGATGCCGTTCTGGCCCGACTCGGGCCTCGCGTCAGGCTGGGCGAGAAGATCACGCGCATCACCCGATGCGCTACTGGGCTGCATCTGGCCGGCCCGGAGCAAGAGTCCGAACAGGTAGTGCTCGCCGTCCATCCCGGCCGCTTGCCCGCTTTGCTCGGTGGCCTGCCGGAAATGGCCGGCATCGCCGACGCCGTGGCCGGTTATGCGTGGCAACCCATCCTCACCCTCTGGCTGCGCTTCGCCGCGCCACCCGTGTTTCCCTTTCCGATGCTCGGCCTGGGGGACGGACACGCGCCCTGGGCGTTTGAACGCAACGATCTGGCGCCCGGCCTGGTCGCCATCGTCATGAGCGCCGATGGGCCGCATCTGCGCCAACCGGCGGCGCAATTGCGCGATGCCTACCTGGCCCTGCTGGCACACGCGCTCGGTACTTTGCCGGAACTGCTGGACTGGAAAACCATCACGGAAAAACGCGCCACCTGGAGTTGCACCCCCAATCTAGCGCGCCCCGACAACGCCACCCCCGTGCCCGGCCTCTATCTGGCGGGCGATTACACGGCCGGTGATTACCCCGCCACCCTCGAAGGCGCGGCGCGTAGCGGCGTAAAATGCGCGCGGCTGATCCTCCGCAACCCGTAGTGGAGCGTCAGGTAGCGATCAACCATCAAACCGCAACCTTTATCCTTTACCCATGCCTCCCTACGCCCCCGCCCCCGACCTTCTGAACCAGCGCGTCATCCTCGTCACCGGCGCCGGTGGCGGTATCGGCCGCGCGGCCGCGCTGGCCTTTGCCCGATATGGCGCCACGGTGATCCTGCTGGGACGCGCGGTGGCCAGGCTGGAGAAGGTGTACGACGAGATCGTGGAAGCCGGCGGGCCGCGGCCGGCGATCTTCCCGGTCGACCTGTCCGCCGCCACCGACGCGGATTTCGAGGCCATCGCCCAGGCCATCGGCTACCAACTCGGCCGCCTCGACGGCATCCTGCATTGCGCGACGCAATTCGAGCATCTGGCGCCGCTGGAACAGGAATGTCTGGCGGATTGGGTGCACATGTTCAAGGCCAACGCAGCCGCCCCGGCCGCCATCAACCGCTGTTGCGCGGCGCTGCTGGCCACCTCCGAAGCATCGGTGATCCTGATGGGCGAGACCCACGGCCATCAGCCTGTCGCCTACTGGGGCGGCTTTGCCGTCTCCAAGGCGGCGCTGGAAGCCTATTTCAAGGTGCAGGCCGACGAATGGTCGGACGCGCCCATGCGCATCAACCTGTTCACCCCCGGCCCGGTGCATTCGCCGCAACGCATGAAAACCCACCCCGGCGAAAACAAGACCGCTCTGCCCACCTGCGACGACGTCGCCGCTCGCCTGCTCTGGCTGATGGGGCCGGACAGCGTGGAAACGCGCGGGCAATTCATCACGCTCTGAAAAAGGTTCCTCCATGCAACCGCTTCGCTTCGCCTGCGCCCTGTTCTCGTTCGCCCTGCTGTGCGGCGCGGGCGCACGGGCGGAAACAGCGGCAACGCCCCGCGCGGAAGCCGCGATGCCGGCCCTCAGCGTGGCGCTTCCGGATTTCGCCGCCTTGGTGCGCAGCCAGGGTGCGGCGGTCGTCAACATCCACGTCTTTCGCGCCCGGCCCGCCGACAAGGCGCCGGCCGCCGCGTCGGCCGCGCGCGAATCGGGCGTGGGATCGGGCATCGTGGTGGCGGCGAACGGCATCATCCTGACCAACAGCCACGTCGTCCAGGGAGCCGACAAGCTCAGGGTTCGCTTCGTCGACAAGCGCGAACTGCCGGCCCGCGTGCTTGGCGTGGACCCGTTGACCGATGTCGCCGTGCTCAAGGTGGAAGCCGACAATCTGCCCACGGCCACGCTGGGGGATTCCAGCAAGCTCGTGGTCGGCCAGTGGGTACTGGCCATCGGCGCGCCGCTCGGGCTGGAACGCACCGCGACCCAGGGCATCATCAGCGCCTTGGGCCGCTCGCTGCCCAACGATAGTTACGTGCCGTTCATCCAGACCGACGTGCCGATCAACCCGGGCAATTCCGGCGGCCCCTTGTTCGACGCGCGGGGCCGCGTGGTCGGCATCAACTCGCAGATCGTCAGCCACACCGGCGGTTACATGGGCCTATCGTTCGCCATCCCGATCAATACCGCCGTCGCGGTCGCCCACCAGATTCTCGAACACGGCCGCGCGACACACGGCTGGCTCGGCGTGAGCGCGCAGGAACTCAGCCAGGATCTGGCTCACGCCTTCGGCCTGGAACTACCGCGCGGCGCCTTGCTGACGGAAATCAGGCGAGGAGGGCCGGGGGACAAAGCCGGCCTGCGCGAAGGCGACATCGTTCTGGCACTCGATGATGAGGCCATCGTCGACAGCGCCGACCTGCCGCCTTTGATCGGCGCCAGCAAGCCGGGCGGCGAGCGCCTGCTCACCGTCCTGCGCGAAGGCAAGGTGGGCCGCATCAAGGTGGTGATCGGCGAACTGGGCTCGGCTGACAGACCGGGATCACCCCGGCGCCAGATCGCGCGACTCGGAATACTGGTCTCGGATCTGAATGACGCCAGCAAACAGGTTCTCGGCATCCACGGCGGTGTCCTGGTCGAGGAAATCGCCCCCGGCCCCGCCGCCGAGGCGGGGATACAAGCGGGGGACATCCTGCTGAAACTCGGCCGCCACACGCTGGAGAACGCCGCTCAACTGCATGACCTCGCCGCCGGACTGGGTAATGGCCTGGGTAATGGCCTGGGTAATGGCCTGGGTAATGGGCTGGGTAATGGGCTGACCCTCCCGATCCTGGTCAAACGCCAGGACAACCTCAGCTTCGTGCCGCTCATTCTTCCCGCGAGCGACGCAACGGCGAACAAGGCGAAATAGCGTTTCGCTCAGAACCACTCCGCACAAAGCGTTTCATTCCCGGTGAACTCGTATCGCACGCTTGGGAAGCCACCGTTCTACCGTTGAACCACACCCACGAGGTAAACTCGCGGCCCGCGATTTACTTGATTTGGCTGGCTTCTCAAAGTGATCACACTGCATATCAACGGCCAGCCACGGCAGTTTCCCGCCGCGATGCCGCTCTCCGCATTGCTGGAGCAACTCGAATTGGTGGGCAAACGCATCGCCGTCGAGAAAAACGGCGAGATCGTGCCCAAGAGCCAACACGCGGCAACCGCCATCGCGGATGGCGACCAACTGGAAATCGTGGTCGCCGTCGGCGGCGGGTAAGTGCCTCTGACCTGTCCCTCCCGTCACCCGTCACAACCTACGCCTACATATATGGATTCGCTCGTCATTGCCGGTCGCGGCTACGCCTCCCGTCTGCTGGTCGGCACCGGTAAATATCAGGACTTCGCGCAAACCCGCGCGGCCATCGACGCTTCCGGCGCCGAGATCGTCACCGTGGCCATCCGCCGCACCAACATCGGCCAGGATCCCAACCAGCCCAGCCTGCTGGATGCGCTGCCGCCCAGCCAGTTCACCTACCTGCCGAATACCGCCGGCTGTTATACGGCGGATGACGCCATCCGCACCCTGCGCCTGGCGCGCGAACTGCTGGACGGCCACGATCTGGTGAAACTGGAAGTGCTGGGCGACCCGCAAAGCCTCTACCCCAACGTGGTCGAGACGCTCAAGGCCGCCGAGGTACTGGTGAAGGATGGCTTCAAGGTGATGGTCTACACCAGCGACGACCCGATCATCGCCCAGCAACTGGAAAACATCGGCTGCGTCGCGGTGATGCCGCTGGCCTCGTTGATTGGTTCCGGCATGGGCATTCTCAATCCCTGGAATTTGCAGATCATCATCGACCGTCTGACAGTGCCGGTCATCGTCGACGCCGGCGTCGGCACGGCTTCCGACGCCGCCATCGCAATGGAACTCGGTTGCGACGCGGTACTGATGAACACCGCCATCGCCGGCGCGAAAGACCCGATTTTGATGGCGTCGGCCATGCGAAAAGCGGTGGAAGCGGGACGTGAGGCTTATCTCGCCGGGCGCATGCCGAGGAAGGCCTACCAGGCCAGCCCCTCATCGCCCACCGTCGGCATCATCGGCACCTGAAGCACAGTGATGTCGGAACCCTTGCACCAGCGGAGCATCCGCTCCTTCGTCCTGCGCGCGGGCCGTATGGGCAGTGGTCAAGCAAGAGCCCTGGCGGTGTTGGGGCCGCGATTTCTCCTGCCCTACCAGGAAGCCACGCTCGACCTGAACGCAATTTTCGGCCGGCAAGCACCCAGGACAGCGGAGATCGGCTTCGGCATGGGGCATGCCACCGCCGCCATCGCCGATGCGCATCGGGAAAACGACTATCTCGGCATCGAGGTTCACGAACCCGGTGTGGGCGCCTTGCTCAAACGCATCGAGGAACTCGGCCTGGATAATCTGCGCATCGTTCAGCACGACGCCGTGGAGGTCTTCACCCACATGCTCGCGGATGCCTCGCTCGACGGCATCCACATCTTCTTCCCCGACCCCTGGCACAAGAAGCGCCACCACAAACGCAGACTGATACAGCCCGCTTTCGTCGCCCTGCTGCTGCGCAAACTCAAACCGGGCGGCTACCTGCATCTGGCCACCGACTGGGAAGACTACGCCCGGCAGATGCTGGAAGTGCTTGCTGCGGAACCGCAACTGGCCAACACGGCCGACACCTACGCGCCTCGCCCCGAATACCGGCCGCTCACCAAATTCGAGCAACGTGGCCTGCGCCTGGGTCATGGGGTGTGGGATCTGGTCTTTCGGCGCCGCTGACGCTGTCGAAACTTCGGCACGCGTGTTGGAATATCACGCAACCGTTGCCGCCATCGCCGCGCCATCCCGCCATAGCGGCGGCCTGGCGGCCTGGCACGGGACATGCGGGTACACAAGCAACTCCCCACAGGAAATCCAATCATGTACGCCTGGCTGATTGAAAGTGCCAGACACCGGCCATTGCTTCACCTTGAAGATGGCAGTACCGGCATTCCCATCAATCTACATCTCTGCACCCGGCATCAGTTCCTTGCCTTGCTGGGGCGCCGCGTCGAAATCCGCTCGCAACTCTCGCCACAACATTACACCGTGCGTTTCCCCAATCCGGCGGATGCGTTACCCGTGTAATCCACCCCCCGCGCGGCACCGATAACAACGCAGGCGGCAAGCGCCGTCCTCCACGGGAAAGCCCGAAAAATGCGGGTTGGCGCCCTCCCCCGCGCCGGTATTCGTCGCTACAATCCGGCAACTCCTTAATAAATAAGCACAAGCCATGAAAAGCAGCGAAATCCGCCGCCAGTTTCTCGATTTTTTTGCCACGAAAGATCACACCCCGGTTGCCTCCAGCCAGTTGATTCCCGGCAACGACCCGACACTCCTTTTCACCAACGCGGGCATGGTGCAATTCAAGGATGTGTTCCTGGGCCGGGAAACCCGCCCTTATGTTCGCGCCGCTTCCTCGCAACGTTGCGTGCGCGCCGGCGGCAAGCACAACGACCTGGAGAACGTGGGCTATACCGCGCGCCACCACACCTTTTTTGAAATGCTGGGCAACTTCAGCTTCGGCGACTATTTCAAGCACGACGCAATCCGCTTTGCCTGGGAATTCCTGACGTCCACGCTCGCCATTCCCAAGGAAAAACTCTGGGTGACGGTGTATCAGGACGACGACGAAGCCTATGCCATCTGGGCCGACGAAATCGGCGTACCGAGGGATCGCATCACCCGCATCGGTGACAAGGGCGGCCAGAAATACCAGTCCGACAATTTCTGGGCGATGGGCGACACCGGCCCCTGCGGCCCCTGCACGGAAATCTTCTACGACCACGGCCCGGAAGTCGCCGGCGGCCCTCCCGGCACGCCCGAGGAAGACGGCGACCGTTATATCGAAATCTGGAATCTGGTGTTCATGCAGTACAACCGCGATGAAGCCGGCACCATGCACCCGCTGCCGAAACCCTCGGTGGACACCGGCATGGGCCTGGAGCGCATTTCGGCGGTCATGCAAGGCGTGCACTCCAATTATGAAATCGACCTGTTTCAGGCTCTGATCAAGGCCGCCGCACGGGAAACCGGCACCCGTGAACTGGACAACAACTCCCTCAAGGTCATCGCCGATCACATCCGCGCCTGTTCCTTCCTGATCGTCGACGGGGTCATCCCCGGCAACGAAGGGCGCGGCTATGTCCTGCGCCGCGTGATCCGCCGCGCCATCCGCCACGGCTACAAACTCGGCTGCAAGACCCCGTTCTTCCACAAACTGGTGGCCGAACTCGCCGCCGTCATGGGCGAGGCCTATCCGGAAATGGTCAACGCGCGGGAACGCGTCGCCGCCGTGCTGAAGCAGGAGGAGGAGCGCTTCGCCGAGACTCTGGAACACGGCATGGGCGTGCTGGAAACGGCGATGGCCTCCGAAGACAAGATGCTCGATGGTGAAACCGTGTTCAAGCTCTACGACACCTTCGGCTTCCCGCTCGATCTCACCGCCGACATCGCCCGCGAACGCGGCATCACCGTCGATTTCGCCGGTTTTGAACACGCCATGCAGATGCAGCGCGAACGCGCTCGCGCCGCTTCCAAGTTCAACATGGGCAAGGGGCTGGAATTTGACGGCGAGAAGACCGAATTCGTCGGCTACGACAGTCTGCGGCAGGAAGCCCGCATTGTGGCCCTGTACAAGGAAGGCAGTCAGGTCAATGAAATCGCGGCGGGCGACGAGGCCGTGATCGTGCTCGATCGCACCCCCTTCTACGCCGAATCCGGTGGGCAGGCCGGCGATATCGGTGAAATCGCCAGCGGCCACGGCAGTTTCGTGGTGGAAGACACCCTGAAAATCCAGGCGGAAGTATTCGGCCACAAAGGTCGTCTGGGCACCGGCAAGCTGACCGTGGGCGAAGCCGTCAATGCCCAGGTGAACACCGAGGCGCGGCAACGCGCCACCTACAACCACTCCGCCACCCACCTCATGCACGCCGCCCTGCGCGCCGTGCTGGGCACGCATGTCACCCAGAAGGGTTCCCTGGTGAACACGGAACGCACCCGCTTCGACTTCGCGCAGCCACAACCGGTGACGCCCGCTGAAATCCGCCGCATCGAGGAAATCGTCAACGCCGAAATCCGCCGCAACAACCGCGTCGAAACCCGATTGATGAAACACGAAGAGGCCATCAAGGCCGGCGCCATGGCGCTGTTCGGCGAGAAGTACGGCGACGAGGTTCGGGTGGTCGGCATGGGCGAGTTTTCCACCGAACTGTGTGGCGGCACCCACGTCGTGCGTACCGGCGACATCGGCCTGTTCAAGATCGTCGCGGAAGGTGGCGTGGCCGCCGGGGTGCGCCGCATCGAGGCGGTCACCGGCCCGGGGGCGCTGGCTTATGCGCAAGAGCAGGAGGCCACACTGCGTGATGTCGCGGAAGCCATCCGGGCGCAGCCGCAGGAAGTGACCGCCCGCCTGGCCCAGATTCAGGATCAGGTAAAAACGCTTGAGAAGGAATTGGCCCGTTACAAATCGAAAATCGCCACCTCGCAAGGCGACGACCTCGCCGCCCAGGCCGTCGATGTCGCCGGCCTCAAGGTGCTGGCCGCCGCCATCGAAGGCGCCGACGCTAAAGCTTTGCGTGAACTGGCCGATAAGTTGCGCGACAAGCTGCAATCCTGCGCCCTGGTGCTTGGCAGCGCGCGGGATGGCAAAGTCGCGCTGATCGCCGCCGTGACGCCGGATGCCAATGGCAAGGTGAAAGCCGGAGAACTGGTGAACTTCGTGGCCAGCCAGGTCGGTGGCAAGGGCGGCGGCAAGCCGGATCTGGCGCAGGCGGGCGGCAGCGAGCCGGAAAAATTGCCGGCCGCTTTGCAAAGCGTCGCGGCCTGGGTGCTGGGCAAACTCAATTAAGGACGGGACATGTTCGGGTTCTTCAAGAGCAAGAAAGGCAACGAGGATCCCCTAAGCGACCTGAAAACGGTTTCCCGCTGGATGCAGGAACTGCCGGCGGGCGACATTTATTCCGCTCAGGAACAGGTGGTACAGAGCCTGATCCAGTTCAACCATGCCGGTCTGGGCATGTCCAAAGAACGCCTCCAGGTGCTCATGCATCTGGACGAACACGCCCGCGACATGCAGTTTTCCCTGTGCGGCCAATACCTGCGCAATCCACGCATGTCCAAGGTGATCGAGTCGCGCCTGTGGACCGCCATTCATGCCTTCTACTGGGAAATCACCCGCGGCTATCACGCCTTCCTGATGGACTTCGTCGCCAACCCCGGCGGCAGCAAGATCCAGGCGGCGGTTCCCACCATCACCGCGCGCGCCATCCGAGGCTTTGCCGATATTTTCAAATGGCGCTATTTCCGCTACGAGAAGGTCGAGGACAAACTCTGGCTCAGGTTGCACAACCTCTACCGCATCAGTGAATTCGACGGTTTCCAGAACAACCGCCTGAAACTCTATCCGGGCGATGCCAACCCCTCCAGTTGCACCGAGGAATACGTTCAGGCACTGCTGCTTTCACCACTCGGCGCCGGCAGCCTCACGCCCAAGCAAATCGAAATGGTGAATCACTGGCTGGACAACTGGTCCGAGCACACCACGCTGGATATCGGCTACGACGCCGAACGCCATTTCTACATGGTCGACACCAGCCAGGGCCAGGGCCTGAAACATATTCGAGCCGGCGCCGGCGAGGCCACCTTTCGCTACCTTGCGACCGACAAGGTGCTGGAACATCTGCGCCAGATCGAACGCGCGCTCAAATCCGGCGCGGCGCCCGTCACCCTCGGTCTGGGCGAGGAATTCCGCCTGCCCGACGGTTACGACCTGCTGGAATACGTCGCCAACGAATGGTCGCCCGCCAGCGAGCGCGAGCGGCGCGTCAGCCCGCGGCAACCCGCGCAGGGACGCTGGGAAGTGCTGCGCGACCTGTCCAACATCTGCAATCGTCTGCGTGGCGAGGGCGAAATCGCCAGCGGACAACCCGCGCGGCAAACCCTGTCGCCCGAGGAAATCCTCGACATCAAGCTCTATGGCTTCGTCACCGAACGCACCAAGACGGCCTACCAGCAGCGCACTCAGGAACCCCGCGAATTCCCCCTGGAACGCTGGCCCCTGAAAGACCGCAGCGACACCGGCCTGGGCATCGTGTTGCAGGGCGAGGAAAGCGAATGGGTCAAGGTCGGCAAATTGCTGGCCTTGCGCATGGATCCGGGCGATATCTGGCACCTCGCGATCATTCGCCGCCTGACCCGGATCGAAAACAATCAGCGCAAGGTGGGCTTGCAGACGCTGAATAGCGTCACGCATCTGGTACAGCTGGAACAGGAACAGACTCACGAACTCGGCTATGCGGTCGAGGATGGCGGCTATGGCAATGCCGCGCCCAGCATGGGGCTGATCTTTCCCGAGCTGGAGCAGGGCAACCTCATCATCCTGGAACCCGCGCGCTACACCCACGGCAAGGTCTACAGGATGATGCTGCCGACCAGCGAACGTTATATCCGCCTGGAATCCGCGCAGGACAAGGGCGATGGCTGGCTGATGGCCACCTACAGCACGGTCGGATAAGGCCACGCGGTTAGCCGTTCCCCCGGCTCGGGGAAAGCAACCGAGCCGCCCCTTTCGAGCCAAGGCACTCTTGGGGCGGCAAGGCGAATGACTTGAGAAGCAGACACTGGAGAGACAAGGTTGAATACCGCCACCGAGAGCAAACCCGGCCTACTCATCGTCGATGACGATCCGCTGATTACCGATACCCTCCACTTCGTGCTCTCGCATGATTTCGAGGTCTACGTCGCGGAATCGCGGCAGCAGGTCAAAAGCCTGCTCACCCAACTGCCCTCGCCCCCTCCCCTGGCCTTGGTGGATCTGGGGTTGCCGCCCACCCAGCACAAGCCGGACGAAGGCTTTGCCCTCATCTCCGATCTGCTCAACCACTCCAAGAAAATCAAGATCCTGGTGCTGTCCGGCCAGAACGACGAAGCCAACGCCCGGCACGCCCGGGCACTGGGCGCCATCGACTTCATCGGCAAACCGGCGGAGCCCGAGCGCATCAAGTCCGCGTTGCTGTCCGCCCTGCGTTTCGACCAGAATCAAGCGGAGGAAACCGTCGCCGCGCCAGCCACGGAATCGGGCAGCATCATCGGCAGCAGTTTCGCCGTCGACAAACTGCGCAACCAGATCAAGCTGTATGCCGACGCGCCGTTCCCGGTACTGATCGAAGGCGAATCCGGCAGCGGCAAGGAACTGGTCGCGAAAAGCCTGCATCAGTGGTCCAAGCGCCGCGACAAGCCCTACCTGGCCCTCAACTGCGCGGCCATTTCGCCGACCCTGGTCGAACCCACCCTGTTCGGTTACGCGAAAGGCGCATTTACCGGCGCCAACCAGGCCCATTCCGGCTATTTCGAGGATGCCCGCGAAGGCACACTGTTCCTCGATGAAATCGGTGAATTGCCGCTGGAATTGCAAGCCAAGCTGCTGCGCGTGTTGGAAAACGGCGAATTCCAGCGTGTCGGCGAAACCAACAGCCGCTACTCCAACGCCCGCATCGTCACCGCCACCAACCGCGATCTGCGCCGCGAAGTGCGTGAAGGCCGTTTCCGCGGCGACCTCTATCACCGCCTTTCGGTGTTTTCAGTGCATGTGCCGCCGCTGCGCGACCAGAGCGAAGACAAACTGGCATTGCTGGAACACTTCCGCTCCCACTTCGCCCGTGAAGTCGGCGCCGCGACATTCAACCTCTCGTCGGATGCGCAGCGCCTGTGGGAGGACTACCACTTCCCCGGCAACGTGCGCGAACTGCGCAACATCGTCATCCGCCTCACCACCAAGTACGCCGGCCGCACCGTCAACGCGCGCGAACTGGAAGGCGAGTTCGACCTCGATATTGTCGCCCCGGGCAGCATTCCCCTGCCCACGGATGCCCAAGCCCTGCAGGAATATGCCAAATCGCACCTGCGCAGCATGCACAACTTCAACCTCGACCAGATCATGAAACAGTGGGAACAAAGCTATGTCGAGGCCGCCCTGGCCATGACCCACGGCAACCTCTCGCAGGCCGCCAAACTGCTGGGCGTGAACCGCACCACGCTGTACAGCCGCATGCAAACCTATCAGAGCGAGTGAGCCCTTGTAGCGCCGGCGTCTCGCCGGCGAGACGCCGGCGCTACTCACACCATGCCCCACTTCCCCGAACCCCCAAAACTGGGCGAATGGCTGACCGCCCAAGGCGTCATCAGCCATGACCAGCTCAAGATCGCGCTGACCGAGCACGCGGTCAGCGGCATGCCGCTGGGGCGCCAGCTCATCACCCTGGGCTTCATCAGCGAAGCCACGTTGCGCGACGTGCTGGCGCACAACGCCGGCGAGGCCAGCATCGAACTGTCGCAGGTGGTCGCCGACCCGGAAGCCATCGCCCTGCTTCCCGAGCACCTCGCCCGACGCCACCGCATCCTGCCGCTGGCGGTGGATTCCGACGCCCACATCCTCACCGTGGCCGTGCCGGACCTGTTCAATCTGGTCGCCCAGGATCAGGTGCGAGCGCACCTGGATGGGCGTTACGACATCCGCCCGGTGCTGGCGGCGGAAGCCCAGATACTTGAACAACTCGACAAGTTCTACGGCTTCGATCTCTCGGTCGACGGCATCCTCGGCGAAATCGAGACCGGCGAGGTGGATTGGAGCAGCCTGCAACTGGGCGGCGAATACACGCATCCGGTGGTGCGCCTGGTCAACGCCCTGCTCGCCGACGCGGTCAAGCGCGGCGCCTCGGACGTGCATTTCGAGCCGGAGGCCGCTTTCCTGCGCGTGCGCTACCGCATCGACGGCGTGCTCGAACCGATGCGCAGCCTGCACCGCAAATACTGGCCGGCCATCGCCGTGCGCCTCAAGGTCATCTCCGGCCTCAACATCGCCGAATCGCGCGCCCCGCAGGATGGTCGCCTCTCGCTCATCCTGTATGGCCGCGGCATCGACTTCCGGGTCTCCAGCATGCCCACGCTGCACGGCGAGAACATCGTCCTGCGCGTGCTGGATCGGGAAAAATCCATCATTGCCCTGGAAGCGATGGGCCTGCCCGCTGACACCCTGGCGCGCCTGCAAAAAGCCATCGTCCGTCCGGAAGGACTCCTCATCGTCACCGGCCCCACAGGCTCCGGCAAGACCACCACGCTGTATTCCCTGCTCTCGCACCTGAACCGGGAAGAGGTCAACATCATGACCCTGGAAGACCCGGTGGAATACCCGCTGCCATTGATCCGCCAGACCTCCATCACGGAACTGTCCAAGGTCGACTTCGCCGGCGGGGTGCGCGCCATCATGCGGCAGGATCCGGACATCATCCTGGTCGGCGAGGTGCGCGACCGGGAAGCCGCCGAAATGGCGTTCCGCGCCGCCATGACCGGGCATCTGGTGCTCACGACCCTGCACACGCATTCCGTACTGGGCGTCTTTCCGCGCCTGGTGGACATGGGCATCCGCCCCGCCATTCTGGCCGGCAACATCGTCGCCATCATCGCCCAGCGCCTGGTGCGCCGCCTCTGCCCGCGCTGCAAGGAAAGCCATGCCCCGGATCGGGAGGAATGCGCAGCATTCGGCGCGTCCGTTCCCGAACGAATCTACCGCTCGCGCGGCTGCGCCCAATGCGCCGACAAGGGTTACAAGGGGCGCTTTCCGCTGATGGAAAGCCTGCTCATGGATGAGACCCTGGATGAAGCCATCCTGCGCGACGCCACCCCGCGTGAACTCGCCGCGCTAGCCGGGGAGCGCGGCTGGCGCAGCCTGGCCGAGGATGGCCTGGATCGGGTGCGCGCGGGCGACACCTCGCTCGCCGAAATCCGCCGGGTCGTGGACCTGACCCGGCGCTGAGGGCCTACCCGACCATGCCCCGCTTCCGCTACCGCGCCGCCGACGCCCGCGGCCATCGCGTCTCCGGCGAACTCACCGCCGCCAACGACATCGATCTCGATCTGCGCTTGCGCCGCATGGGTCTGATGCTGGTGCGCGCGCGTCCGGCGCGGCGCCACGCCCTGTTTCCCAGCCAGCGCATCACCCGGCGCGACCTGATCAGCTTCTGTTTCCATATTCAGCAGATCGCCCGCACCAACGCCTCCCTGCTGGACGGCCTCAAGGATCTGGTGGCGGGCGCGGAAAACACCCGCTTCCGCGACTTGCTGATTCTGGTGGTGGACGACCTTGAGGGCGGCAAGCTGCTCTCCGAGGCGCTCGCCGCCCATCCGGACGTATTCGACCGCATCTTCATCGCCCTGGTGCGCGCGGCAGAAAAAAGCGATCAGGTCGAAACCGTGTTCGCGCGCCTGGAAAATCGCCTGAAACAACAGGATGAACTCCAGGCCGAACTCACCCGCCTGCTCATCTATCCGAGCATCACGGCGCTCGCCGTACTCGCGGCCGGCGGCGTCATGCTGTTCTACCTGACCCCCCGCCTGGCCGCCCTGGTCATCAGCCTGAACCTGCCGATGCCGTTCGCCACCCAATTGCTGGTCAGCCTCTCCGAACTGGCGCGTCAGCATCTGCCCTGGCTGATGGTGTCGTTGCTGGTCGCCGGGGTCGCCATACGACTGGCGGCGCGCCAATCCAGCCATCTGGCGGAACGCATGGACGGCTTCCTGCTGCGCCTGCCCAGCATCGGTCCGGCCCTGAAGAAACATGCCCTGGCGCGGGTTTCCGGGCTGCTCGCGCTGCTGCTGCAATCCGGTGTCGGCTTGCTGGAGGCGCTCAACGCCGGCGCCGAGAGCGCCGGCAACCGGGTCATCGCGCGCAAGATCAACAACGCGGCGCAACAGATTGCCGCCGGCGGAGGGGTCAGCGACAGTCTGCGCCGCCAGGATCTACTGCCGCCCCTGGTATTGCGCATGGTGCTGACCGGCGAAAGTAACGGCGCCCTGCCGGAAGCCCTGGACAACGTCGCCTGGTTCTACCAGCGCGACGCGCGCGAGACCATCACGCGCGCGCTCAAACTGCTGGAACCGGGCCTGGCCGCCCTGCTCGGCCTGCTGCTTGCCCTGCTGTTGCTGGCGGTCTTCCTGCCGGTCTACCAGATCATCGGGGAGCTGCCGTTATGAAACCGAATCGCGCGGAACCCTCCGCTGTGTTCCCTCGCTGTCTCCGCGCCCCCGTGGCGCAAGCCAGATGAACCCGCTGTCACGCCGCCTGCTGCTCTACCTCTCCGCCGCCGGCGCCAGTTGCGCGCTGCAACGCAATGGCCAGCTCTCCGAGGTGCAATACCTGCCCAGCGAGGAAGAAGGCTGGGAAGCGTTCAACACCCTGCTCATGGCGCATCCGGATGTACCCGTGGCCATCGCCGTGGACAGTGTCGACGAACTGTATCGCAGCGAGATACTGCCACGCGCCTGGGGCCGGGAACGCGCGGAAATGACCAGCCGACGACTGCGCCAACTGGTGCACCAATCACCCTACCGCGCGGCCATGCGCCAGGGGCGCGAACGCAATGCGCCGACGCGCGGCGACCGTTATCTGGTCATGGGCCTCACCAATCCTGAGCAAGTCCGCCCCTGGCTGGACATCCTGCATCTGCGCGGCGTGCCGCTGGCCGGCATCTGGCTGTTGCCGGCCCTGAGCGCCAACCTGGTGCGCCGCTTCCACCTGAAAGACCCGCGCCTGCTGCTGGTTTCCGAACAGACCGGCGGCCTGCGCCTGACCTACCTGGAAAACGGTGAACTACGTTTCTCCCGCCTCGCCCCGGTGGATGGCAACCAGCATGAGAACCCCCTGGAAAGCTACGCGGAGGAAATCGAGCGCACGCGCCAGGCGCTGGTGGGACAACGCCTGATCACGCGCGAGGAAAAGATCAAGGTCGTCCTGGTCGATCCGCTCAACACCCTCAATGACCTGCACGGTTTTCTCCCGGAAACGGCCGGCTTCCAGTGCATCAGCATCCATCGCGGCCGCCTGCTGGAAGCCCTCGAACTGCCGCACGCCCTGCTCGCCGAATCCGCCGATGCCCTCTACCTGAGCCTGCTCTCGCAGGCGCCCGCCGGCGCCAACCTGATGACCGCCGAGCAGCGCGCCGGCAGTCGTGTCTTCTGGCTACGGCGTGGCCTGGTGTTCGGGGCCGCCGCCTGGCTGGCGCTTTCCGTGGCCGCCGCGTTGCTGCTGCTGGGTGATGCCTGGCGCCTCGGCCGGCAAAGCGATGCACTACAAGCCAGCACGATGAATGACCGCGCGCGGGAAACCGCCCTGCTCGCCCCGGCCGGCGGCGGCGACCGGGTCGGGCAGCGTCTGGCCGCAGTCGAAGCCTGGAACACCGTGCGCTTGCGCGACCAGCAACCCGCCCCCTTGTTCGCCGCCGCCCAGGCCGCCGCCAACCGTGTCGGCGGCATTCAGATCAGCCGCCTCAACTGGCACAACACCGGCAATGCCGAGGGAACCAGCCTGACCATCGAGGGCGATCTCCCCGCCTTCAATGGCGACTACCGCGCAGCCCATGCCAGCATCGCCGCCCTCGCCCGACTCCTCGGCGAGAAGCTGCCCAGGTATCGCGTGGAAGTGGTGGCCTGGCCACTCGACGCGCAATCCGGCGAAGCTTTGGAAGGCGAAATCGGCGGTGGCCGTCTGGCTGCCCGCTTCCGGATTCAAGCGCGAGCAATACCATGATCCCGCGACTGCCCGCCCGTCTGCATCTTCCCGCCGTCTGGTTTGTCCTGTCCCTGCTGCTTGGCGGCAGTGTGTTCTACCTTGCGCTCGATGCGCGTATGGCCGGCAAGACCCGGCAACTCGCCGCGCGAACGGCGGCCGATCTGGCCGCCCGCGACTTGCGCCAGACCCCGGAACGCCTGACCCGGGATCAAGCACAGTCAGCCAGCTATTCCCACCTGAGCGCCAAAGGCTTCCTCGGCAAGGAAGACCGGCTCGACTGGCTGGGCAGCCTGGCCCGGCTGCGCGCCACGCTGGATTTGCAACAGATCTCCTGGCACCTGGCGCCGCGCGCGGCATCCAGCCTCAGCCCCAACCTCCACAGCAGCGCCATGTCGCTTGAAATCGCCCCCACCGATGCGCGCCGCCTGGCGCTATTCCTGGAACAACTGCGCACCCTCGCGCACGGGCATTTCACCGTGCGCGAGTGCACCCTGCGGCCCGATGCCGGCGGCGGATCGGCAAGCTGCACACTGGACTGGTGGACGTGGGATGCGCGGTAAGGGCATCACCTTGTTCTGGCGCCGTTCCCTCACCCCCCCTCACGAAGGGAGAGGGGAGCGCCGAGGGTCGCCGCGCTCCCGCCATATGGGGGGGTTCACCCTGGTCGAACTGGCCATCGTCCTGTTCGTCATCACCCTGCTTCTGGGCGGCATGCTCACCCCCCTCAGCCAACAGATCGCGGAACGCCAGAACAGCGACACCCGGCATGCTCTGGAAAACGCCCGCATCGCCCTCATCGGCTACGCCCTGAGCCACCGCGACAACGCGGGCAAGCCCTACCTGCCCTGCCCGGATCGGCATGGCGGCGGTGGCTCCGGAGATGGCGAGGAAGACCGCCTGAGCGACGGACGCTGCGCCAGCGTGGTTGGCGGCCTGCCCTGGCATACCCTGGGCGTGGCCGAAACCGACGCCTGGGGCAATCGCCTGGGTTACGCCGTCTCGCCCGACTATGCCGATGCCGGCCACGGCATCGTCCACAACCCCGTGCCCGCCGCCCGGATCAACGTCTGCCGGGAAAAAACCTGCGCCCAACCTCTGGCCGCCGCAGCCGTCGTCATCTCGCATGGCCGTAACGGTTTCGGCGCCCACAATGCCGTCGGCGGGATCAACCTGGCCCCCGTTTCGGCCGACGAACAAGCCAATACCGACGCCAGCCCCCGCTTCATCATGCACCCCCCCACCGCAGCCGACCGCCCGGGCGGCGAATTCGACGATCTCGTCACCTGGCTTTCCCCCGCCTGGCTGCTCGGCCGCCTGTGCGACCCGGCCTCCAACTGCGCGGCGCCGTAGGGTCGTGGGCCGGGGCTTCCGTACTCCACGCGGGAGTCAGCCTCCCCGTCGCATCACGCCGCCCGCTTCGCTGGGGCCACCGCCCTGGCACAGCGGCGCGTCGAGATACGCGGGCGCGGGAATGCGCAGAGTCTGATAGAGGCGCTTCAACTTCTGCCGGTAAACGCGATCGAAGCTCTCCACCGCATCGGCCGGGTTGTAGTCGCCGAACCACCAGAACCAGTCCGAACTTTCACAAGACTTCAACAGAACCTCGGCCCTCTCCGCCTCGTCATCGGGCAGCATCTCCAGTACGGCGTCGTAGGCCTGCTTGGCCGCGCACAACCAGTCCCAGCCACGATTTTTGGCGGGGTCGCCCATCCAGGTGGTGAAATCACCGTAAACCCAACTGCCGGCCGCGAGTTGCGGCAACTCCCGCAGCGAATCCGGATGCATTTCCAGGTATTCGCTGAACGTGGTCGGGCGGATGGTGCCGTGCCCGGACAATTCGGCAAACAGCTCGGAGAGAAAGTAGAAACCGTTATAGGGAAAGTACTCCCAGGCGTTTTCGCCATCCAGAATGATGCTGACAACCGGATTCGGGCCGGGCGCGTGGCGGCGCAGTTCATCGAGCGCATGCAGCAGATGGCGCACGGCATCGGCGCCGTGCCAGCCCTTGTACTCGAAGCCGATCAGGTCGGAGAGATGATCGTCGCGGAAGAACAGGGCCGTATCGCCGCCGGGCAGACGATAAGGGGTGGTGATCCAGGCGGGTTTGTGTTCCAGGCCCAGCCCGGCTTTCACCAGGCTATGGCGCAACACCCCCTCGCCGCTGGCGGTCCATTTCACGCCAGCCTGGGAAAACAGGCGAAGCGTGGCTTCGGAAACCCCCCCCTCGGCGGGCCAGAAACCGGCGGGGGGGTGTCCGAAGTGCTCTTGGTGGCTGGCCACGGCGGCCTCGACGTGCGCCACCGCGCGCGATTCTCCATCCGGATAAGCCGGGCACTCGGGTAAGGGCAGATCCGGGCGGGCATCGCGCGCCGACTTGAAATCGAGCAGGAGCGGCAGGATGGGATGGCTGTGCGGCGTGCTGGACAACTCGATCTGGCCGCGCTCGGCCAGGTAGCGATAGCGCGGAATGAGGCCGGCGACGATGCCGCCGTAAAGATCGAACAAGGCGCGCCGGTCCGCTGGCGTGAAACCCTCGCCACGCTCCATCCATTCGAGCAGGTCGGGGTGCGCGCGGCGCACCGTCTCGCCAGTCCAGGCCAGGTGATACCAGGTCACCAGATCGGCCAGGTATTGCCCGGAAAGATAGGCCAGCCCGGCCTCGCCGCTCTCTTCCACGGTCTTCCACAAGGTATAGAGGCGCCGGTAGGCCGGGAACGGCTCCAGCATGGTGGCGTGATTGAGTTTGAAGCACTGTTTGACCAGATGGCGCCGCGCGGCCGGATCCAGCGCGGACAGATCGGGTTCGATCAGATGGGCAAGTAGCGGGTCGCGCACCTCACCGCTGGCGAACTGCGCGGCATAGTCGTCGATCTGTTCCACCAGCGTGGGCACGAAATTGACCACGCAACAGAGATTGGGCGCGGCTTCCAGATGTGCCGCCATGTCGGCGTAATCCTTGGCCGTATGCAGATAGGTCCAGGGTAATTGATAGTGCCCGTCGGCATCGCGGTAATCCGGCTGGTGGAAGTGCCAGCAAAGAATGAGGTTCAACAAGTTGCGAGTTCCAGGTTGCGTGTATCGGTTGCGTGTATCGGTTGCGTGTATCGGTTGCGTGTATTTGGCGTGTATTTGGCGTGTATCCGGCGCGAGAGTGTCATGGCTTGGCGGCGGATCGCAACCCTAAAACGGCCGTGCCGGCGAATTTGCGCGCGGGTTCCCGCTTTTCACCGTTCCCCCCTCCATCCCGGCTCTACTCCACCTGGCGCGGGGCGATCTGTGCCTCGATTTCCGCCACCAAGGCCGCCGTATCGACGGGTTTGAACAACATTTTCCACTTGGGAGGGGGCGCGGCGTTGCTCACGTCAAGATGCGTTTCACCAGTCAGCAGAGTCGCCTTGATCGGCCATTCGGCGCGCTGTTGCAGTTCATCGAGAAATTGCATGCCGCTCAAACCAGGAAGCCGAAAATCCACGATATAGAAATCGGCATTTTCTATTCGGGAATCGGCCAGGGCGCTTTCAGCGCTGGGAAACGTGGTGACGTGCATGCCGCGCGCCCCTAACAAGAGTTCGAGCGCCTTGGCCGCCATCACGTCATCCTCGACGACCATGACACGAATCATGGCGAGCGGGGATGACACGGCGATGCCGGCGGAGGCTTGCATCGAGTTGTTATCGCCCACGCCTTGCTCCGCTTCATCGGCCAGAGGCACGCCGACCTCGAACATGGAGCCTTTGCCCGGGCGGGAGCAACACCTTATTCGGCTACCCAGGATGTCCTCCACGCGTTTGGCGATCGCCAAACCAAGCCCGAGGCCTTTCGTCCTGTCGCGCTGCGGATTTCCAACCTGGTAGTACTCATCAAAAATTGCGCCGAGATGATCCGGCGCGATGCCCATGCCGGTATCCCAGACCTGGATGAGCGCGGCGCCACGCCGACGGCGGAATCCGACCAGAACGCCACCGGTTTCGCTGTATTTGATGGCGTTATCGACGAAATTGCGCAACTGGCTATAGAGCATCCGCGCATCCGTGAACAACACGAGTTCCTGGCGCGGAAAGAAAAACTTGAAGCGCAGTCCCTTCTCCAGCGCCAAAGGCGCAAAGTCGGCTTCCATGTTGCGAAGCAAGTCATAGGCCGAAACGTTTTTCAGTTGCGGCTTCACCATTCCGCCATCGAGCCTTGAGACATCGAGCAGCGCGTTCAGAATCTCCGCCAGGTTTCGCGTAGACAGGGTGAGGTAGTCGGCAATCCGGCGTTGCTCGTCGCTCAGGGGCGTGCCGCTCAAGGCATCCTGGAGCAAGCGCATCGCATGGATTGGTTGCCGCAAGTCGTGGCTGGCGGCGGCGAGGAAACGAGACTTGGCGGCGTTGGCGGCATCTGCCGACTCCTTGGCGGCAAGCAATTCCACAGTGCGATCCGCGACCAGGCGTTCCAGTTCGTCATGCTGGCTCTGCAATGATTTTCTGCCGGCCTCGACTTCCGAAAGCAGGGCGTTGAAATTGCGCACCAGATCGCCAATCTCGTTGTCCGCAGAGGGGATTCCGCGCGGGATGAAATCCTGCCGCAGGCGCGCGTCGTTGGCAGCATCGGCCAGCATGCGAACCGGCAGGATGATGCGGTTGAGAAAACGCATGGCGAGAACCAGGGCCAGCGCGCCGGCGCCGAGGGCGATCAGGAAGGTGGTCGCGATGGAGGTGAGATACGTTTGCCAATAGGCATCGAGCCGCGCCTGAATGTAGACAGTGCCGACGGGGGCATCATCGACCTCGATGGGCACATGCAGGGTAGCCATATCCGCGAGCAGGGTGATGTCCGGCGCGGCTGGCCCGAGATGCCGCGCGTCGGAGGGAAGCAGATGATCGTTACCGTGGACGGCGAGCCGGTTACCCGCGTGGGTATACAGGGCGGCGGCCTCGATTTCCGGATAGGCATCCAGCATCCTCAGTACGCCACGCGCAACCTTGGCATCCTGGAAGACCACCGCCGCGCTGGCGGCGGTGCCGGCCGCGTTGGCGGCGGCAGTCAATGAGCGTCGAATGTCCTCGCGCACATTGTCGAGCATGAGGACGGCGTTGCTGAGGAGCGCCAGGCCGATGCCCACGAGGAAGGCCGCGATAATCAGCCGGGCAAGCGGATAGCGGATCGAGCGACGGTCGAAGAAGGCGCTGGCGCGCGGTCGGCTATTCATGAATTCGGCGCGCCAGGCGCAGCATTTCAGGAGAGAAGTGGAAGCCGGCACGTCGGCCCTCCGCGAGATTGATGTCGAACTGGATGCCGTCATTCTGCACGGCGATTTCGATCATGCCGCCGTCCCGCGCGAACCCCGGATAGGTGCTGATCGTGAGCGCGCTGCGCAGCGCCGGATGGTCTGCCGCCGCATTCCAGCGCTGGCGTGAATCGACGTAAAACACCTGGCAGTCACCACTCTGCCCGGTGAAGTCGGCGACGATCAGCTTGCGGCCCCCGACCTTGCGTCCGGAAATCGCGGCCAGCGCTTCCCCTTGGCGCGCATCCCGGACGGCGATACACAACCGGATCACGGGGGAAGTGGCCGCGCCCTCGGGCGGGAACTCGGTGAACTTGAGGAAATTGAAAACCATCGCCGCGCGCACCGACTGCTCGGTCGGCACGTCCTGGGCCACAGCCACCTGGAAATGACAGACCAGCGCGGCCAGCAGGGTCAAGGCTTTGGAGAGGCGGCTCTTGCCGAGGATATTCATCAAGCGCAACTTGCTCGGATTCGCTCTAAAACTTATGCCGAATTTCCGCAAATACACTGCGTCCGGGCAATGGGAGATTATTGGGTAAAGACTTGCTGGAATATTCACGCGCATCCGTATCGAACAGATTCCGGATGGAAGCGGCGAATTCCCAATTCTTGCCGGGGTTGTAACGCAAGGTCGTATCCGCCAGCGTATACGCGCCCAATGGCGTGCGCGGATCGTCGGCCGGCAAGGGGCGTTTGCCGAACCAGTTGGCCTGCATATTCCAGTTCCATTTCGGCAGAAATGCCCAGTCCGCGCGCAGGTAGGTTGATTGTGTGGGTACCGCGAGATCGCGAAATACGGAATCGTCATCCACGCGGTAGGTCAAATTACCGGAGAGCCGCATTGTCCGCGTCGCCTGCCACTGGGCCTCCAGTTCCACACCGCGGGCCGTGAATTTGTCGAAATTCTGAAATCGGTAGGGGCTGGATGTTTCCGGAGCAATGACGTTGGAGCGTTTGAAATGGTAAAGATTGGCTCCCAGCCGCAGATCCTTTGAAGCCAGATAGGAAAATGACAGATCCCAGGTTTTTGACCGCTCCGGCGTGAGATTGGGGTTGGGCGGATTGGCGGATGTTTCCGAATAAAGCTCTAAAAAGGAGGGGGCGCGGAAGGCGTGGCCGTACATCAATTTTGTGGTCAGCCGCTCCGTGCTCTGCCAGACCAGCGCCAGACGCGGATTCAGCGTGCCGCCAAAGTCGGAGAAATGGTCATAACGCGCCCCCGCCGTCAATTCCCAGTCGTCCCTGAAATTCCAGACGTCCTGAAGAAACAGGTAACTGTTCGCGCGTGATTTTTCCGGGGCAAAATTGCCGGGCACCTGGTTGATCCATTGCCGGACAAAATATAAATCCTGCCAGACATATCCTCCACCCAGGCGAAGTCCATGATTCTTCAGGCCGCTATAAAGCGCGCTGGCCTCGAAATTCAATCTGCGCTCGGCTGAATTCAGGTCGTTGAGAATGCCGGGGTAGCCTGGAGGGCGCTCCCAGAATCCATTCCCCGAGGAGTATTCGATATTCCGATAGCGCAACTCGGCATTGCCGCCCCAATCCCTGGCAATAGCCTCATTGTTGTACAGCAAGGCCAGACTGGTTTGGCTATCGTTTGCACGAGTGATGGGATCCAGAACCGCCGCGCCGGTCAGCCCGATTTCAACATTGTCGTGTCTGGTGTAATCGGCCAGCAGGCGCCAGTTTTCTTTTCCGAGGGAAAAATGAATATCCTGATTGTCCCAACCGTAATTGGCATATTCCGGTGGGGTGCTTATCCTGTCCTTGGCGATGTAAGGACGATGGCCATCGGTATGCGACACGTCAGCCGTAATCGCGATATCGAAACCATTCCAGTTCGTGCCATGCCGCACCCAGCCCGCCTGCGTACCGAAACTCCCCGCCCGCGCGCCCACCTCGGATTGCGTGATTGTCCCGGCGGTTCTGGTGATGACGTTAATCACGCCGGCGGAAGCATCCGAACCGAACAACGCAGAACCGGGGCCACGGATGATTTCGATCCGCTCGACCATATTCACCGGCATTCCCTTCCAGAAAATACCGGGAGACCAAACCAGATCTTTTGCGGGCGCGCCATTGACCATCAACAACACGTTTACGCCGGAAGCGCCTCGAAATGAAATCAGCGGCTTGAATCCGAACAGATTGGCCTTGACATAAATTCCCGGCACGCTTTGCAGAATATCCATGACATTTGCCGCGCCGGTAGCCCTGATGTCTTCCGCCGTGATGACCGAAACCACGGAGGGAGCCCTGGAGAGTGTCTGATTCGTATTGGTGGCGATCCTGACCTTGAGTGTCATCAGATCATCCATGCTCAACAACAGCAATTGCTCCACTTCGGTCCGGGTATCCGCATGGGTGGGTTGCGCCAGGAACAATGCCAGAAATGATATGCCTGCCACGCGTGTATTCATTTCATGTATTCCGATTTGGCTGCCCGATGATTCGTCTTCCAACTGAGTGAGATTGTACCGACGATTACAGCGGGAGCCGCGCGCCGATCCGGATTCGAGAGTTGCCACCGGGAAAGTGGCTCTATGTGATTCGTGGTGGGTAAGGCCCGCAAGGCCTGTGGGCAGGTCTCGCCGATCACCCGCATCCCCGGCGGTGGTGGCGTGGTGGTGGCGTGGTGGTGGCACGGTGGTGGCACGGTGGTGGCATATGGAGCGGGTTCACGATGCGACCGCAGCAATCGTGGTAGGAGGCCCGCAAGCGGGCCTCCTACGGCTGCGCTTACCCACTACGAATCACATGGAGCCGCCCAGCAACCACGCCGCCACTTCCAGATCCCTCGGGTAAGTCACTTTCAGGTTGGTGAGATCGCTTTCCACCAGGCGCGGCGCGAGGCCGACGAATTCCAGGGCGGAGGCTTCGTCGGTGACGGCGGTGCCGGCCTGTTCCAGGGCTTTCAAGAGCAGGGCGTGGCGGAACATCTGCGGGGTTTGCGCGCCCCAGAGCTTTTCCCGCGATACCGTTTCCTGGATGCGCAGGCTTTCTCCTTCGCGTTTCAGGGTGTCGGCCACCGGCGCGGCGAGAATGCCGCCGATTTCATCCGCGGCCAGTTCCACCAATAGCTTGTCGAGCAGCGCGCGCGACAAACAGGGCCGGGCGGCGTCATGCACCAGAATCCAGTCTTCCGGCCCGACTTCGCCGGCCATCGCGCGCAGACCGTTGACCACGCTTTCGGCGCGCGTGGCGCCGCCGTGGCGCAGCGCGGTCAGTTTGGCGAACGCCGACCAGTCGTAATCCGCCCACCAGCCATCTTCCGCCGCCAGCACCACATAAATCCGCGCGATGGCGGGGTGCCGCTCGAAGGCGCGGATGGCATGCCAGATCATGGGCCGGCCGTGGATGTCGAGGTATTGCTTGGGGTGGCCGGCGCCCATGCGAGCCCCCACCCCGGCGGCAGGAAGTAAGGCGAAATAGCTAGGCATTGTTCTTGTATGCGGGTGGGGGTGCCCTAAATTCTAAGTGGAAGCCGCCAAATCATTTGGAGATTGCCATGCAATCCATCCGCCCCGCCGCCGTTTCCGGCATGTTCTACCCCGACGACCCGGGTGAACTTGCCGCCATGTTGCGAGATTTTCTCGCCGAGGCGCGGCCGGCGCCGATGGCGCGTGTCCCGAAGGCGTTGATCGCGCCGCATGCCGGCTACATCTATTCCGGCTCCGTCGCCGCCAGCGCCTATGCCCTGCTGCGGCCGGCGCGGGAAAGCATCACGCGGGTGATTCTGATCGGGCCGGTGCATCGGGTGTGGACCCCCGGTCTGGCGCTGCCGGGCGTGGATGCGTTCGAGACGCCGCTGGGCCGGGTAGCGGTGGATCAGGACGCCATCGCGGCCATAGACGGGATGCGCCAGGTTCAGGTGCATCCCGCCGCGCATGCGCGGGAACATTCCCTGGAAGTGCAGTTGCCGTTCCTGCAAAGCGTGCTCGATGACTTCACCCTGGTTCCGCTGGCGGTAGGCGGCGCCGGCCCGGAAGCGGTGGCCGAAGTGCTGGAGGCGCTCTGGGGCGGCGCGGAAACCCTGATCGTGGCGAGTTCCGATCTCTCGCATTTCCTGGCCTACGACCAGGCGCAGCATGTGGATCGCGCCACCGTCCATGAAATCCTGGTGTTCAACAGTCATCTGGTCGGCGAGCAGGCCTGTGGCTGCCATGCGATCAATGGCCTGCTGCTGGCGGCGCACAAGCGCGGCCTGGTTCCGCATCTGCTGGATTTGCGCAATTCGGGCGACACCGCCGGCGACCGCGAGCGCGTGGTCGGCTATGCCGCGATCGCCTTCACGGAAGCGCTCGCGGAGGATCGACATGTTCACTGAAGAGCAGGGCCGCCTGCTGACCACCCTGGCGCGCGCCGCCATTGCCCGTGAATTCGGCGAGCCTGTCGCCGCCCTGCCCCGCCCCGGCTGGCTGGATGCCCCCGGCGCGGTGTTCGTGACGCTCACCGAGGCGGGGCGTCTGCGCGGCTGTATCGGGTCGTTGGAAGCGCATCGGTCGTTGGGCGAAGATCTGGAGCAAAACGCCCGCGCCGCCGCTTTCAACGATCCCCGCTTTCCACCACTCACGCCGGCGGAACTGCCGCGCGCGCACGTGGAAATTTCCGTTCTCACCCCGGCCACCCCGCTGGCTTTCCGCGACGAAAGCGACGCGCTGGCGCAGCTGCGCCCCGGCGTCGATGGCGTGATCCTGGAATACGGCTGGCACCGCGCCACCTTCCTGCCGCAGGTATGGGAACAACTGCCGGAACCGCGTTTGTTCATGTCCCACCTCAAGCAAAAAGCCGGTTTGAGCGGCGACTTCTGGGACAAGGCGGTGCGGCTGTCCCGCTATGGCGTGGAGAAATTCAAGGAAACATGGGTATGAACAACCTCATCCCTGAAACCAGCCACCCCGCGCGCTGGTGGCATCCGCTCGACGACGGCCGCGTCCAGTGCGACCTCTGTCCGCGCGACTGCAAGCTGCATGAAGGCCAGCGCGGCGCCTGCTTCGTGCGCAAGATGGAAGCCGGCGCGATGGTGCTCACCACCTATGGGCGCAGTTCCGGTTTCTGTGTCGACCCCATCGAGAAGAAGCCGCTCAACCATTTCTATCCCGGCACCTCGGTGCTCTCCTTCGGCACCGCCGGTTGCAATCTGGCGTGCAAGTTCTGCCAGAACTGGGACATCTCGAAATCACGCGACATGGATCGCCTGATGGACACCGCCAGCCCCGACAAGATCGCGCGGGTGGCGCGACAACTCGGCTGCAAGAGCGTGGCTTACACCTACAACGACCCGGTGATCTTCGCCGAATACGCGCTCGATACGTCGGATGCCTGCCACGCGCTCGGCATCCAGAGCGTGGCCGTTACCGCCGGCTATATCCACCATGAAGCCGCAGTCGAGTTCTACGCGAAGATGGATGCCGCCAATGTCGACCTGAAGGGTTTCACCGACGCCTTCTACGTGAAGCAATGCGGCGGCCACCTGCAACCGGTGCTGGACGCGCTGATCTACCTGAAACGCGAAACGTCCGTGTGGTTCGAGATCACCACCCTGCTCATTCCCGGCCTCAACGACGGCGACGCGGAACTCAAACAACTGGCCGAGTGGGTGGGCAGGGAGCTCGGCCCCGACGTGCCGCTGCACTTCACCGCCTTCCACCCGGACTGGAAACTCGACAACCTGCCGCCCACCCCGGCCGCCTCGCTATCCCGCGCCCGGAAAATCGCCCGTGAAGCCGGCCTGAATTACGTCTACACCGGCAATGTCCACGATGCAGATGGCGGCACCACGTACTGCCCCGGCTGCCACGCGCCCCTGATCGCGCGCGACTGGTACGAATTCAATGATTACCGGCTTGATGCCTCCGGCCACTGCCCGCACTGCGGCACCGCCATCGCCGGCCGCTTCCAGGCCTTCGGGCAACCGTTCGGAGCGCGGCGGATACCGGTGAACATGCGCTTGCCGTGAACACGCCCCGAAAGGCGGCCTTCACCCGCAACCTGCTAGAGTGCGCCCTTTATCAAACAGCCCCTCGTTCCGCGTGCGTTTATCGACCTCACTGATCCTGCTGTTTCTCTCCCTGTCCGCTCAGGCCTCCGTGGATTCCGAATTCCAGGCCGCGCGCGAGGCTTACCAGAAGGGAAAGTTCGAGCGTTTTTCCAAACACGCGGGCAAGATTCCCGAGAATTATCCGTTGGCGCCCTACATCCGCTTCTGGCGGCTCAAGGCCAACGCGCCCGGCGGCGCGGCGCTACAGAAGTTCATCGACGACAACCCCGACACCCCCCTGTCCGACCGCCTGCGCAACGATCTGGCGCGGCTATACGGACGCGCCGAGGACTGGGCGGCGTTCCAGGCGCAATACCAGGCCATCCCCCGACCCGATCAGGAACTGCAATGCTTCGATCTGCGCCGCCGCCTGGCCTCGGGCGGGAAAGTGGAAGCGGAAGGCGTGGCCCTCTGGCGCACGCCGCGCGACCTGCCTTCCAGTTGCGACCCGCTGTTTGCCGCCCTGGCCGAACGTGGCGCGCTCACTGCGGAGGATCGCCTGGCGCGCCTGCGCCTGGCGCTCGATGCCGGCAACCTGCGCCTGGCGCGCGAGGTGAATGCCCGCCTGGGCGCGGACGTGGCGATGGAAGAGGATGCCCTGACCCGCGCCCAGCGTAATTCCGGACACTTCCTGGAAAGTGCCGCGAACACCGCCGGCCAGCGTGAAGCCGCGCTCCACGCGCTCACCCTGATTGCAAAGAACGATCCCGAGATCGCCGCGCGCGCATGGGAGGCGCGGCAAGGCGGATTCCCGGAAGCCGAGCAGCGCTACGGCTGGGGCCAGATCGGCGTGCACGCGGCGCGGCGCCATGACCCGCGCGCGACGGCCTGGTTCGCGCGCGCGGGCACGCCGCAAAGCGAGGCGCAACTGTTGTGGAAAACCCGCGCCTGCCTGCGTGCCGGCAAGTGGCTGGATGTCTACACCAGTATCGAGGCGATGCCGGAAGCCCTGCGCAACGAGCCGGTGTGGCGCTACTGGAAAGCGCGCGCGCTGAAAGCGCTGAACGCGCATTACCCGGCCAATGTGCTGTTCGCGAAGCTGTCGCAGGAGATCAACTATTACGGCTTGCTCGCGGAGGAGGAATTGCCCACCCGCCTGGAAGCGCGGCCGGCGGAATACAAGGTGACGCCGGATGATTTGAAAGGCGCCGAGGCACATATCGGCTTGAAGCGCGCACTCCTGCTGCGCCGCCTGGGCGACTCCGGCAACGCCGTGGGGGAGTGGGATTGGGCACTGCGCGGCATGAATGATCGCCAGATCCTGGCGGCGGCGGAACTGGCGCGGCGCGAGGGCTGGTACGACCGCGCCATCATTTCCGCCGACCGGACTCGCGGCGAGCACGACTTCGATCTCCGATACATCGCGCCCTATCGCGACCTGGCCACCGCCTATGCGCACACCAATGGCCTGGATGAGGCCTGGGTATTCGGCCTGATGCGCCAGGAGTCGCGCTTCGTCGACTATGCCCGTTCCGGTGTCGGCGCCTCCGGCCTGATGCAGATCATGCCCGCCACCGCCAAATGGATCGCCAATCAACTCGGCCTCGGCCGCAAGGCCTACGCCGGGGTGAAGAACCCGGAGACCAACATCCGCTTCGGCACCTTCTACCTGAAACACATCTACGATTCTCTCGATCAATCGCCGGTACTGGCCACCGCCGGCTACAACGCCGGGCCGGGGCGCGCTCGCAAGTGGCAGGCGGAAACCCCGCTGGAAGGCGCCATCTATGTGGAAAGCATCCCTTTCTCGGAAACCCGCGACTACGTCAAGAAAGTCCTGGCGAATGCCATGTTCTACCGCAACCGTTTCGGCGGCGAAGCACGCTCCCTGAAGGATCGCCTGGGCACCATCCCGGCGCGCGCGAAGAACTTCACGATCTCGCCCGAGGACGAGACCTCGCCGCAGGGGCCTGGTTGACGTGAAAGACACCGTTCCCACGGAGTTGGCTGGATCGTCGTGACCAGACATTTCTCGAAATACTCCCTCACATCCACCGCACAGACCCGACCATGACCCTGAACAACCTCTGTGTACTCGGCGGCGGCGGCTTCGTCGGCTCGCATCTGGTTCCCCTGCTGGCGGCGCGCGGCCATCGCGTGGTGGTGCCGGCGCGGCGGCGCGAGCGGGTCAAGCACCTGCTGGTGCTGCCCGGCGTGGAAGTGGTGGAAGCCGACATCCACGACCCGGCCGCGCTGCAAACGCTGTTTGCGGGCATGGACGGCGTCATCAATCTGGTCGGCATCCTGCATGAAACCCGCGCCGGCGGCTTCCAGCGCGCGCATGTCGAACTGCCGCGCAAGGTGCTTGCCGCCTGCGCGGCGAGCGGCGCGCGGCGGCTCCTGCACATGAGCGCGCTGGGCGCGGACGCGAACTCGAAAAGCCGCTATCAACAATCGAAAAGCGAGGGGGAGGCACTGGTTCGCGCGGCGCGGGACATCGCCACCACGGTATTCCGGCCCTCCGTGGTCTTCGGCCCGGGCGACCGCTTCCTGACGCTGTTCGCCGACCTGCTGCGACGGGCGCCGGTGGTGCCCCTGGCCGGCGCCGACGCCTGCTTCCAGCCGGTGTTCGTGGGCGACGTGGCGCGCGCTTTTGCGGACGCCCTGGAGCGCAGCCACTGTCACGGCCAGGCCTACGATCTGTGCGGCCCCAGCGTCTACACCCTGGCGGAACTGGTGCGCCTCACCGCCGCCACCCTGGGGCTGCGTCGCCGCGTGTTGCCGCTGGGCACAACGGCGTCGTACTGGTTCGCGCGCCTGATGGAACTGAAACCGGGCGCCAGGATCATGACCCGCGACAACCACTACGCCATGCAAAGCGACAACGTCTGCACGCGGAACCGCGCCCGGCCCTTCGGCGCGGCCACGCCCCTGGAAAGCGTGATCGGCTACCTCAAGGAAGCCGGCCCGCGCCGCGACTACATGGACTTCCGTCGCCATGCGGGGCGCTGACTTCACCACCTACGTCGTCGGCGGCGCCGTGCGCGACGGGCTGCTCGGCCTGCCGGTACAGGACCGCGACCATGTGGTGGTGGGCGCGACGCCGCAGGCGATGGTGGCGCTGGGCTTTCGCCCCGTGGGCAAGGACTTCCCGGTCTTTCTCCACCCCGAGACCCATGAGGAATACGCGCTGGCCCGCACCGAGCGGAAAACTGCGCGCGGCTACAAGGGTTTCGCGGTGCATGCCGCGCCGGACGTGACCCTGGAGCAGGATCTGCTGCGCCGCGACCTCACCATCAACGCGATGGCGCTGGCCGAGGATGACGGCCTGATCGACCCCTATGGCGGCCGCGCCGATCTGGAGGCGCACCTCTTCCGGCATGTCTCGGATGCCTTCGCGGAAGACCCGGTGCGCATCCTGCGGGTGGCGCGTTTCGCCGCCCGTTTCGCCGAATTCACCCTGGCGCCGGAAACCCTGGCCTTGATGCGGGCGATGGTGGCGGCCGGCGAGGTGGACGCGCTGGTGGCCGAGCGGGTCTGGCGGGAACTGGCGCGCGGCCTGATGGAGGCCACGCCCTCGCGCATGTTCCTGGTGCTGCGCGAATGTGGCGCCCTGGCGCGCCTGCTGCCGGAAGTCGACCGTTTGTTCGGTGTGCCGCAACCGCCGCAACATCACCCGGAGATCGACACCGGCGACCACGTCATGCGAGTCGTCGATACGGCCGCGCGCATGGGACTCGGCCTGCCGGCGCGCATGGCCGCGCTGCTGCACGACCTCGGCAAGGGCGCCACGCCGCCCGAGTTCTGGCCCAAACACCACGGCCACGAAGGGCGCGGCGTGGATCTGGTGAAAGCGGTCTGCGAACGCCTGCGCGCGCCACTGGAATGCCGCGACTTGGCCGTCCTGGTGGCGCGCGATCACGGCAACGCGCATCGCGCCCTGGAATTGCGGCCCGCCACCATTCTGGAATTGCTGGAGCGGGCGGATGCGCTGCGCCGTCCGGAACGCTTCGAGGATTTCCTGGCCGCCTGCCTGGCGGACTTTCACGGACGCGAAGGCCATGCGGAGCGCCCCTACCCCCAGGCCGAGCATCTGCACCGGGCGCTAGCGGCGGCGCGCGGCGTCGATGCCGGCGCGATTGCCGGACAAACAGCCCCGGCAGCCATCCCCGAGGCCATCCGCAAGGCGCGCATCGCGGCGATCACGGCGGCGCTCGCATAGCACCGCCGTCATCAGCCTGCACCGCCCACCCCGGCAGGGACGAATTCATCCCGCCATCGTGACCGGCATGAGGAATCAAGAATGCACCCCGACATCACCGAACTCTTCCCCACCCTGGCGCGACTGCCCGCGCCTCTGGCCGGCGAGGTCGAACGCCAGGCACTGAAGCTCGACGCGCCGGCCGGCACCGTGCTGTTCGATGCCGGCATGGCCTGCCAGGCGCTGCCGCTGGTGCTGGCGGGGCGCATCAAGGTGAGCAAGCGCGCCGAGAACGGGCGCGAAATCCGCCTCTACAGCGTGCGCCCCGGGGAACTGTGCATCGTCACGGTCAGTTGCCTGTTGGGCGGCGACCCCTACCCCGCCACCGGTGTGGCGGAGACCGCCATCTCCGCCCTGGCGCTGCCGCGCGCGCTGATCCTGCGCCTGGTGGCCGAGCATCCGCCGTTCCGGGAAATGGCCTTCAACCTGTTCGCCGAGCGCCTGACCGGCCTCATGCAACTGGTCGAGGAAGTCGCCTTCCGCAAGCTGGATCAGCGCCTGGCGAGTTGGCTGCTGCAACGCGGCCCGCTCATCCCGGTTTCACATCAGGTGGTGGCGGACGAACTGGGCAGCGTGCGTGAAATCGTCTCGCGCCTGTTGAAGCAATTCGAGGAAGAAGGCAGCGTGCGCCTGGGTCGCGAACGCATCGAGGTGCTGGCGCCGGCGATTCTGGAGTCGCGGGCGGCGGGCGGCTAGTCGGCCCCGCATCGGAATCCACCGGGAAAAACGCGGCGCGCCTTATTATCGCGGCCGCAACCTGCGTTACCCTTCACGCCTGTTCCTTACTCGCGCCCCTCCATGACCCGCATCACGCTCGCCCTGACCGGCGCCTCCGGCATGTCCTACGGCCTGCGCCTGCTGGAATGTCTGCTGCGCGCCGGCTGCCAGGTCGATCTGCTGATTTCACAGGCCGCGCGCATCGTCGCCAGACAGGAACTCGATCTGCAACTTCCTGCGGGCAACTCCGAGGTGGCGGCTTTCTTCGACGCGTACTTCGGTGAGCACTTCGGTGGACACTTCGGTGGACAAAGCGCCGGCCACGGCGGACGCCTCACGGTCTACGGCAAGGAGGAGTGGTTCGCGCCCGCCGCTTCCGGATCCAATCCGGCGGCCGCGATGGTGGTCTGCCCCTGCACAATGGGTACGCTGGCGGCCATCGCCCAGGGTTTGGCCGACAATCTGATCGAACGCGCCGCCGATGTGATGCTCAAGGAGAAACGGCCGCTGATCCTGGTGCCGCGCGAAACGCCGTTTTCGCTCATCCACCTGCGCAACATGACCACGCTGGCCGAGGCCGGCGCCACGATCCTGCCCGCCAACCCCGGTTTCTACCATCGCCCCGCCAGCGTGGAGCAGGTGGTGGATTTCATCGTCGCGCGCATCCTCGATCATCTGGGCATTGCTCATGAGTTGATCCAGCCCTGGGGCGCGCATGAGTAATCCGCTGCAAAGCCTGCGCGGCTTCCTCGCGCCGGCGGCCCACGCTCACGAGCTGCCGCTGTTCCCCCTCAATGCCGTCCTGTTTCCGGGAGGCCGCCTGCGTCTGAAAGTGTTCGAGGCGCGCTATCTGGACATGGCCGCCGACTGCCTGCGAGGGAATCTGCCGTTCGGCGTCTGCCTCATCAAACAAGGCACCGAGGTCGGGCTGGCGGCGCTTCCGGAGGCGGTGGGCTGCCACGCGCGTATCGTTACCGCCGACATGGACGGCCCGGGTGTGATGCGGATCGAGGCGCGCGGCGAGAGACGGTTTGTCGTGGAAAACACGCGCCTGGAAGCCAATCAGCTTCTGCTCGGCCAGGTGCGCGACAAGGATGACGAAGCCCCCCTGCCGGTTCCCGATCACTGCCGCACCGCGTTGATGTTCCTGAAGGCGCTGGCGGCCAAGGCGCCGGATGCCGGCCTGGAGAACATCCGGAATGACGCCAGTTGGGCCGGCTTCCGCCTGGCCGAGGTGCTGCCGTTGAAAGCCGGCGCGCGCCAGGCGATGCTGGAAATGAACGATGGTGTGAAACGCCTGGAAATCCTGCTGGAATTCATGCGCCGCAGTGGACTGGGATGAATCAGCCCCCTTACTCGCTGCGCTCGTTTCCCCCCGAGGGGGAGGTCAGTTCCTTCGGAACGGCCGTGCGGAACTGACATAGGAAACAGGATGGCGAAATTCTACGAAGCCCTGACGCCGGAACTGATGGCGTTCATCCGCAAACAACACCTCTTCTTCGTGGCCACCGCCGCGCCCGCCGCCCGCATCAATCTCTCGCCCAAGGGGCTGGACAGTCTGCGCGTGCTGGATGACCACACCCTGGCCTATCTCGACCTCACCGGCAGCAGCGCGGAAACCGCCGCCCACCTGCGCGCGGACCCGCGCATGACCATGATGTTCTGCGGCTTCGCCGCCGATGCCCTGCTCCTGCGCGTTTACGGCCAGGGTGAGGGCATCCTGCCGGGTGAACCGCGCTGGGCGGCGTTGCGGCCGCTGTTTCCGCAACACCCCGGCGCGCGCCAGATCGTCGTCATGGAAGTGGAGTCGGCGCAGACCTCATGCGGCGCCGGGGTGCCGCTGATGGGGTATGCCGGCGAACGCGGCACCTTGACGGAATGGGCGCGCAAGAAAGGCGAGGATGGCATGGCCGAGTATCGCCGTGAAAAGAACGCGCGCAGCATCGACGGCCTGCCGACAGGGTTGGTGTAGGAGGCCCGCGAGCGGGCCTCCTACAGTCTTGAGCCGCGCTCGACGATGATGCCGAGTTCCTTTACACCGCGCAGGATGGCGAGCTTGCGCACGGTGACTTTCACCCAGGGCGCGCCGAATTCGCCGCGCACGATCTCGGCGATGTGTTCACCGAGGGTTTCCACCAGGCGAATCTCTCGTTGCGCCACGCTTTCCCGGATACGCTCGGCCACCTGGCCATAGTGGATGGTGTCGCCGATCTGGTCGCTATGGCCGGCCTTGTGGTCGTAAAGGCCGATCTCCAGGTCGATCATCACCGGCTGCGGCGCTTTGCGCTCCCATTCGTAGAGCCCGATAATCAGCTCCAGGCGGAAATCCCGCAGAAACAGTATGTCCATCCAACCCCCGGCCGATTTCCCAAAATTGGCCGCGCATTTTACGCAAATGACCGCACATCCGACTGAATTCACGTTGATTCTCGTTGCCTCCTACCTGCTCGGGTCGATCTCCTTCGCGATCATGGTCGCGCGCGCCTACGGCCTGCCCGACCCACGCAGCCACGGTTCCGGCAACCCGGGCGCCACCAACATGATGCGCACCGGCAGCAAATCCGCCGCCGCCCTCACACTGTTGGGCGACGCGCTCAAGGGTTATGTCGCGGTCTGGCTGGCGCAGTGGGCGACGGCCACCTGGAGCCTGCCCGCCTACACCCCCTATCTGGCGGCGCTGGCCGCCTTCCTGGGGCATCTGTTTCCGGTGTTTTTCGGCTTCAAGGGCGGCAAGGGCGTGGCCACCGCGCTGGGTGTGCTGCTGGCGCTGGATGCCCGCCTGGGTGGGCTGACCGTGGCGACCTGGGGCATCGTCTTCGCCATCACCCGCATCTCCTCGCTCTCCGCCCTGGTCGCCGCCGCCCTGGCGCCGTTCTATGGCTGGCTGCTACTCGGCGCCGGCCCGGAAACCGCGCTGCTCGCCCTGCTTTGCGGACTGGTGCTGGCGCGCCATCACGGCAACATCCGCAAGCTGATCTCCGGCGAAGAGTCGGCCTTCAAGAAGAGGTAACCATGTTCGAGAAAACCATCGACTACGCCCGTGAAAACCTGATCGCGGCCTCCGAGGCCGCCGTCGACCGGGCCGGGGAGCGGCTGGGCCAGGTGGTGGACAACGCCAGCCAGGCGATCGACCAGAAACTCGACAAGATTTCCCAGGAGCTGCACAGCCAGCGCCAGTTCACCAAGGACGACGTGCGCGAACTGGTGGATTACGCCGCCGTGAAGCTTTCCGATGTCCTGGATCAGCGCATCGCCGTGATGCGCCATGAAATCACCGGCTTGATCGAGGAAAAGACCGAATATTTCAAGGCGGAGATCGACGATTTCTTCATCAAGCGGCAGCAGGATCTGGCGCGCGAGCGGCGCCGCATGCTCATCAATATCGTGCTGGCGGCCGGGGCGGCGTTGAGCGTCGGCGCCGTGTCGCTGTTCTACAAGGGGGTGCGCGAGTGGGATCTGCTCACCGTGTTCCGCGTGGTGCTGGCCTCGCTCGCCGGCGGCTATAGCGTCTGGCTGGTCGCGTCACTGATGCGCGGCTGGCTGCGCATGACCGAACACAAGAAGGACATGGTGTTCCTGGCCGCCCGCTATTGGGGCTGGCTGCGTCCGGCCAGCATCTTCTCCACCCTGATCGTATTCGCCATCCTGGGGCTGCTGTCGCTCGTGCTGATGTTCCCGCAGGAGGCGCTACGCCTGATCGGACAGCCGATCCTCAAACCGTAGAAAGCCCGCTCGCGGGCCTCCTACCCCGGCGCCGTCAACTCCCCCAATGCCCAACGCGGCCGTACCGTGAAACGGCCATCGGCCGCTGCGCCCCGCGCAAGGCGCAAGGCCCCGGCGTAGGCAATCATGGCGCCGTTGTCGGTACACAACTCCAGGGGCGGATAGAACACCTCGAAACCGCGTTGCTTCGCTTCCGCGTCCAGGCGCGCGCGCAGGGCGCGATTGGCGCCGACGCCACCAGCCACCACCAGGCGATGCAGGCCCGTCTCGCGCAGCGCCTTCAGGCTCTTGCCGGCCAGCACATCGACCGCTGCGGCCTGGAAACCCGCAGCGATATCCACCCGCGCGGCCTCGCCTTCCCGGCGCGCCAGGGTCAGCACCGCCGTCTTCAGGCCGGAAAAACTGAAATCCAGATCGCCGGAGTTCAGCATCGGGCGCGGCAGCTTGAAGCGATAGGGTTCGCCGCCTTCCGCCAGTTTCGCCAGCGCTGGACCACCCGGGTAGTCCAGGCCCAGCAACTGCGCGGTCTTGTCGAAGGCTTCGCCGGCGGCGTCGTCCACGGTCTCGCCAAGAAGCTGGTAGCGGCCAACGCCATCCACCCGCATCAATTGGGTATGGCCACCGGAAACCAGCAGCGCCACGAAAGGGAAGTCCGGGCGCGGCGTCGCCAGCAGCGGCGAAAGCAGATGGCCTTCCAGGTGATGCACGCCGATGGACTGGATGCCCAAGGCCAGCGCCAGGGCATTGGCGAAACCGGCCCCCACCAGCAACGCCCCGGCCAGGCCCGGCCCCTGGGTGTAGGCGATGACGTCGAGATCACTCAACGCCAGGCCGGCCTCCGCCAGCACCCGGCGGGTGAGCGGAATCACACGCCGGATGTGGTCGCGTGAAGCCAGTTCCGGCACCACGCCGCCATACTCGGCGTGCATCGCTACCTGACTGTGCACGGCATGCGCCAGCAGTCCACGTTCGCTATCGAACAGGGCCAGGCCGGTTTCATCGCAGGAAGATTCGACGCCGAGAACGAGCATGGCAAGTCCGTGAAAGATTGGGCCGGCAATTTTATTGAAACGTCGGCAAGGCTTGATATAGAATCCCGCATCTTTTTTTGCCCTCCCGCAACCAGGAATCCAGATGCCGAGCGTTCGCCTTAAAGAAAATGAGCCGTTTGAAGTTGCCATGCGCCGTTTCAAGCGCACCATCGAGAAGATGGGCCTGTTGACCGAGCTGCGTGCCCGCGAGTTCTACGAGAAGCCGACCCAGGAGCGCAAGCGCAAACTGGCCGCCGCCGTGAAGCGCCAGCACAAGCGCCTGCGCAGCCAGACCCTGCCGCCCAAGATGTACTGAACTCGGGGCTTCCCGAACCCGCGACGAGCCTGATTGTTCAGGCTCGTTTGTTTTTCCGCCCCTCCGCGAGATCTCGCCATGTCCCTCAAACAGCAAATCAGCGAAGACATGAAGAACGCCATGCGCGCCAGGGAAAGCGCGCGCCTGGGCGCCATCCGGCTGTTGCTGGCGGCGATGAAGCAGCGGGAAGTGGACGAGCGGATTGAGCTCGACGACGCCGCCGTGGTGGCCATCGTTGAAAAGCTGTTGAAGCAGCGCAAGGATTCGTTCAGCCAGTATCAAGCCGCCGGCCGCCAGGATCTGGCGGATCAGGAAGCCTTCGAGATCGACGTCCTCTCCGCCTACATGCCACAACCATTGGGCGCCGATGCAGTCGCCGCGCTGGTGAAGCAGGCCGTGGCCGAAACCGGCGCCGCCGGCCCGCGCGATATGGGCAAGGTGATGGCCTGGCTGAAACCGAAACTGGCCGGCCGCGCCGACATGAACAGCGTTTCCGGTCTGGTCAAGAGCGCGCTCGGCTGAACCGGGTTCTCCGCTCCACCGCCTGCAATACAATCGGGCGGCCATGATTCCCCAGGATTTCCTCCAGCAACTGCTCGACCGCACGGACATCGTCGCCGTGGTCGAGCGCTATGTTCCGCTCAAGAAGGCCGGCGCCAACTACCAGGCGCGCTGCCCCTTCCACAACGAAAAATCCCCCTCCTTCTCGGTCAGCCCGACCAAGCAGTTCTATCACTGCTTCGGCTGCGGCGCGCATGGCACGGCCATCACTTTCCTCATGGAACACGCCGGCATGCCGTTCGTGGAAGCGGTCAAGGAACTCGCCGGCCAGGTCGGCATGCGGGTGCCGGATGACGGCAACCGCCGCCCGCCCGAGGAGGAAAGCCGCCGCGACGGCATGTTCGAACGCATGGAAGCCGCCGCGAACTTCTACCGCAAGAATCTGAAGGGCAACGAGAAAGCCGTGGATTACCTGAAAAAGCGCGGCCTTACCGGCGAGGCCGCCGCCCGCTTCGGCATCGGCTACGCGCCGGAGGGTTGGCAGGGCTTGCGCGATGCACTGGCCGACTATGCCGACCCGTTGCTTGCCGAAATCGGCTTGGTCATCGTCAACGAGGACAAACGCTACGACCGTTTCCGTGACCGCGTGATGTTTCCCATCCGCAACGAACGCGGTCAGGCCATCGCCTTCGGCGGCCGGGTACTCGGCGCGGGCGAACCGAAATATCTCAATTCGCCGGAAACCCCGCTATTCCACAAGGGGCGCGAACTCTACGGCCTTTACGAGCACCGCCGCGCCATCCAGGGCGACAACCGGGTGGTGGTGGTGGAAGGCTATATGGATGTGGTGATGCTGGATCAACACGGCGTCCACAACGCCGTCGCCACCCTGGGCACCGCCATCACCGCCGACCAGGCCACCCGTCTGCTGCGCCTGGCCGATGACGTGGTGTTCGCTTTCGACGGTGACAACGCCGGCCGCAAGGCCGCCTGGCGCGCCCTGGAGAACAGCCTGGCGCAGGCCCAGGACGGCAAGCGCCTGTCCTTCCTGTTCCTGCCGGAAGGCGAAGATCCCGACAGTTTCGTGCAGGCCCAGGGCGCCGACGCCTTCCGCGCCCTCTGCGCCGGCGCCATGCCGTTGTCCGACTTCCTGTTTGCCGAACTCACCGCGCAGACCGAACTTGGTTCCCAGGAAGGCCAGGTGCGCCTGGCCAAGCTCATGGAGCCGTACCTCGACAAACTCGGCCAGGCCCCCTTGCTCAAACGCATGCTGCAACAGCGCCTCGCCGGCCTGACCGGCCTGGAACCGCCACGCGCCCCGCGCGGCCAACGCGGCGTGGCGGCTCCCAGCCCTCCGCGCGGCCGTGCCGCCGTGCAACCATCCGCATGGCAGATCACCTTGCAGGCCATCCTGCATGACACCACGCGCGCCACCCGCATGGTGGAGTTGCCGGAGAGTGAGCGCCCGGAAGCGGTGGCACTGACCACTGTGGTCGCCTTGTTGCGCGAACACCCTGAAATGGGGCGGCGTGAAATCGTCGACCATTTCGCGGGCCAACCCGAACACGCGGTACTGATACATGCCGAAGCCGGCTTGCTGGACTGGGACGAGAAATACGACGTCGAGGCTGATTTCCAGGGCGCGCTGAACACCCTTTCCACCCAAGCCGGCCGCGCCCAGGCGCGGGAACTCTCGGGGCGCAGGCCCAGCGAACTTACCCCCGAAGAAAAAACGCGCTTGCTGGCCGCCTTGCAACGACGGAAACCCGACCCCACCTGAGTTGTCCAATCTCGCGCCGAACCTGGGAGAAATACGCTCAAGTTCATGTATACTATCGCGTTTTTCCGCAGATCCTCACGGAGCACCCAACAATGGCGACGACGGTCAATAAGACCCCCAAACCTGGCAAGCCGGCCCCTGCCACGTCCAAGAAAAAAGGGGCGGCGGGCAAGGCCAGCGCGGCCGAGCAAGCGGCCGCCAAGCCGGAAGTCAAGGTCGACGCGGAGACTCGCCGCACCCTTCTGAAGAATTTGATCATGCTGGGCAAGGAGCGGGGTTACCTGACCTATGCCGAGATCAACGATCACCTGCCCGACGAAATTCTTGACGCCGAGCAGATCGAGAGTGTCATCAGCATGATCAACGACATGGGCATCCAGGTCTTCGATCAGGCGCCCGCCGCCGAAGAACTGCTGATGTCCGAGTCGCCCGCTCCGGTGGCGGACGAGGATGCCGTCGAGGAGGCCGAAGCCGCCCTGTCCAGCGTGGATGCCGAATTCGGCCGCACCACCGACCCGGTGCGCATGTACATGCGCGAGATGGGCATCAAGGATCTGCTCACGCGCGAGGGTGAAATCGAGATCGCCAAGCGCATCGAGGAAGGCCTCAAGAACATGGTGCAGGCCATTTCCGCCTGCCCGCTCACCATCGCTCAGATTCTCGACCTGGTCGCCAAGGTCGAACGTGAGGAGATGAAGGTCGACGATCTGATCGACGGCCTGGTCGACAGTTCCGGTGAAGACATCGTCATGGACATGGGGGAAGAGACCGAGACCGTCGAAGGTGACGACGACGACGAAGGCGATGGCGGCGCGGCGGTCGCGGCGGCCAATCTGGCGCAACTCAGGATCGACGCGCTGGAACGGTTTACCGATATTCGCAAGTGCCACACCAAGATGCAGGCGGCGCTCACCAAACATGGCTTTTCCAGCAAGCCTTACCAGAAACTGCTGGAAGAGATTTCCGTGCACCTGATGGGCATCCGTTTCACCGCCCGCCAGGTGGACAACCTGTGCGAATCGGTGCGCGGCATTGTCGAGGAAGTCCGCTCGCACGAACGCGGCATCATGGATATCGCCGTCAACAAGTGCGGCATGCCGCGTCAGCATTTCATTCGCAGTTTTCCGGGCCACGAAGGCTCCCAGGAATGGGTGGTGCAGGAAATCGCGGCCAAATCGAGCAACAACGAAATGCTCGAACGCCTGCAGTTCGACATCAACGAACACCAGGAAAAGCTCACGACCCTGCAACAGCGCGCCGGCATTTCCGTGAAGGAACTCAAGGACATCAACAAGAAGATGTCCACCGGCGAGGCCAAGGCCCGCCGCGCCAAGCGCGAGATGATCGAGGCCAACCTGCGCCTGGTGATCTCCATCGCCAAGAAGTACACCAACCGCGGCCTGCAATTCCTCGACCTGATCCAGGAAGGCAACATCGGCCTCATGAAAGCGGTGGACAAATTTGAATACCGGCGCGGCTACAAGTTCTCGACCTACGCCACCTGGTGGATTCGCCAGGCGATCACCCGCTCCATCGCGGATCAGGCGCGCACCATCCGCATCCCGGTGCACATGATCGAGACCATCAACAAGATGAACCGCATCAGCCGCCAGATCCTGCAGGAGACCGGCCTGGAACCGGACCCGGCCACGCTGGCGGAAAAGATGGAAATGCCCGAGGACAAGATTCGCAAGATCATGAAGATTTCCAAGGAACCCATCTCCATGGAAACCCCGATCGGCGACGACGAGGATTCCCACCTGGGCGACTTCATCGAGGATCAATCCACCCTGGCGCCGGCTGAAGCCGCCATGTACAGCGGCCTTCAGTTCGTCACCCAGGAAATTCTCGACAGCCTCACCCCGCGCGAAGCCAAGGTGCTGCGCATGCGTTTCGGCATCGAAATGAATACCGACCACACCCTCGAAGAAGTCGGCAAACAGTTCGATGTCACCCGCGAGCGCATCCGCCAGATCGAAGCCAAGGCGTTGCGCAAACTGCGCCACCCTTCACGTTCCGAACGCCTGCGCAGTTTCCTGGAATAAAACGGTTTACCCGGGGGCGACCCCGACGGGCCTCTAGCTCATGCCTGGTTAGAGCAGCGGACTCATAATCCGTTGGTGCCGAGTTCGACTCTCGGGGGGCCCACCAAAAACAAGGGCTTACAGCTATGTAAGCCCTTCGTCTTTTCCTGGTGTCAACAAATTGTCAACGCAGCTTGCACGACTTCAAGAAAAGGCCGTGATGCTAGAATGCAGCGCATGAGCTCCATCACTTTCGACACTCTCAAATTCGCTAAGACGCTTGAACAAGCCGGATTCGGGCAACAGCAAGCCGAAGCGCTCTCTCGTGCTTTCAAGGACGCCAGTTCGGAAGCCCAGCTTGCAACAGGCGACGACATCGAGCGGCTTCAACTGCGCATTGATGCAGACTTCAAGTTGCTCAAGTGGATGGTTGGCTTATCCCTTGCCGTTTCGGCTGGCATTTTTTCCATTCTGGCTCGCCTCTTCTTCGCGCTTCCGCACTGACGCCAAGGGATTCAGGCTGACCGCTTCCTGTAGATGATCCGGCGCCAGGTGGGCATATCGCATCGTCATGACCAGCGATGCATGCCCGAGGATTTTTTGCAGCACCAGGATGTTCCCCCCGTTCATCATGAAGTGAGACGCGAAGGTGTGCCGTAGCACATGGGTTGATTGTCCCTCCGGCAACACCAGCCCCGCTGTCTTCACCGCCTGCCTGAATGCCCCCATGCACGCATGAAAATATCGGTTCGCCATCTTGGCGCCGTCGCCGTACCTTTCCACCAGGTGAGCATTCAACGTCTCGGCCATCTCTGGCCCGATAGGCACAGACCGATTCTTTCCGCTCTTCGTATTCGAGAAGTGAACCGCCCCGCCTCGAAGCTGCGAAGGCCTCAATGTTTCCGCCTCGCTCCACCTGGCGCCGGTGGATAGACACAACCGGGTTACCAGTAACGCATCGCCGGATCTCCGCGCTTCCAGGGCCTTTAGCAAGCTTTCGATCTGTTCCAGCGTCAGAAACGAAAGCTCCCGCTCTGGTGTCTTCACCTGGCGCAAGGAACTGAGCGGGTTCTCCCTCTTGAACATGCCCAGGCGCCGCAATTCGTTGAACACCCCGCGCAAGTAAGCGTGTTCCCGGTTCACCGTCTCCGCCTTGATGCCTGACTTCAAGCGCATGGTTCTGTATTCCGCGAACCGTTCGGCCGTGAACTCCCCCACGGTCGGGTTACTCATCGCCTGGCCCAGTGCCAGCAACCGGCGCCGTGCATCCTCTCCCCCACGCAAGTTCGCGCCGTGATGCCGAAACCATAACTCCACTAGATCCGTCAGCTGGCGCCGATCCTTCTGAGCGGGTGTCCGCGCAATGGAGACGCATCGTCATCATGGTCAGGATATTCTGCTCATCACCCAGCATCCGAATCTGCTCGACGCTAACGTCCGTCGCCTGGTCGGTCGTCACATCCATGTCCGTCGCGTCTGGGGCTGGCATCGGGCGATTACGTATGAGTGGGATCAGGCTACCGATCCCGGTCGCCTGAGTACTGCGACGAAGGGTAGTTGGCGCTATCCGCGTTCTGCTTTCGGGCTGTATAAGTCCGCTACTGTGCATACCGCGCGCGGCCAGCGTCCCCCCCCTCGTGTTCTGGGCTATTTTCCTGGCCCTCGCTCTGACAGCCTACATGGGGTGGAATACTTATTCTGGGCTTCGCGCCAAGCTGGACGCATCTCAGTCTGGTGTGCCTGGTGTGGCCACTACGGGCAGCGCGGCTGCGTCTACGGTGCGGCCTTCATCTGGTGTGGTCGTCGTCGCTCCGGATCGCGTGATGGATGCTATCCCGCGTCGTCCTGACGATCTCGCTTCGGCACCCATGTACGACGGCGTCATGCGCGTGGTGTCGGCTCCTGTGGTCGCTGCGTGTGTCGCCTCTCATGATCGGTGTCAGTGCTATACCTCTCAGGCTACGCGGCTCTCGGTCGGTGATGAGGAGTGTCGTGCTATCGCTGCGCATGGTGCCTTTGACCCTTATCGCTCGGCTTCGCCTGTGTTGTTACCTGCGGCTCCGGTCATAAGTGCAGTTAATTGAAAACCCCCTTAAAAGGGGGTTTTTTGTGGGTGGCCAGGCTGGCGCCAGCCGTCGACGGGGCGGCAATAGATCAATTTGGCTTATGCGCCCCAAGCCTTCCGTTCTGCCCAGCGGCTGCTGTTTTTGCTTTGCTACGCCGCTCGGTGTTCCTTCACATAGTCCTGTAGCACTTCATCTATTCGTGTTTGCCAGCCGGCGCCGGTGGCTTTGAAGTACGCCAGCACCTCCGGCGAATACCGGATAGCGACCTGCTGTTTCGTCGGCTGTTTGTTTGGCCCACGGCCGCGCCGTTCCGCCAGCTTTGCTTGCAACTCTTCAAGCGAGTTGCTGGTGATTGCGTTATCCCAGTCACCCGGCTTCGTGCGTGGGCTGTCCTCGTCAGTGAAGACCTGATCAGGTGCAGCTGCGATTGCCGCCGCAATCTCTTCGGGGTTAAAGAAAGTCTTTGAAATATTGTCTCGTTTCATGCTTGTCACCATATCTGCAAGAAATCAAATGTGGGCCATTTACCCGATCCGTCCAGACCAACACCACCACGCGGCCCTTGAGCCATCCCAGGCTTTTCAAGCGTTGCTCACCATAGATAGGCAGCCTATCTTCCTCGGTTAGCATGTGGGCATCGAACACCGGCCCGCATTCGGCCAGGTCGATGCCATGCTTGGCCAGGTTGGATTTCCGCTTTGTTTCGTCGAAGTCGATCATGTGTATATTGTAGATGCGTTTAAGTCTTTGTTGCCCCGGAGATTTTCACTGGCGTTTTCTTCACTGGCGTTTTCTTCACCGGCGCCGGCTTCGGTTTCGGTACCGGCTTCTTAACCTCCATCAATTCGGCCTGTACGCCATCCAAGGTTTTTTGGAGCTGTGCTTTCTCCCTGACCGCCACGCTTTTCAGCTCCTCGACCAGTTCCATCAATCCGGTCTTTTGTGCATCAGCTACCGCTGCCGCCTTCTCGGCCCCAACCTTCGCCTGGTGCTCCTTCTCCAGCATGGCGCGCGTTTCCACCAGGTCGGCTTCCAGGCGCGGGATAGCCTCCAGCCTGAGCAAAGCCTTTGCCAACTCGATACGCGCCTGCTCGGCCGCTTGCTGTTCCATTGCAATGGCGCGCTTTGCTTCTTCCAGGTCTTCCTGGATTCGCAAGAACTGGCCATCAAACTTTGCCATTTCTTTCCCGAGTTTGCGCATATCGTCTTCAGCCGCAAACATCTGAGCGACCGCTCTTTCGTTCTCGTTCGCCAGGTCGGCAGTTTCCTGCTGCTGTTCCACCAGGTCGGCCATAAGCTTCGCCTTAGCGTTTCCCAACTCCATATCCATAAAGTCCAGGATTGCCTTTTGCAACGAGGCGGGCAATGCCAGTGCCGTGTCGATCTTCCGCTCTTGGCCGGCCTTCCAGTCCTGCAACATCTTGTTGACGGTGCCCATGCTCCCAGACCCGAGACGATCACGCACCGCCCTGGATGTCGGCTTGCCGCCCTCGCTCTTGATGCTCTCGGCCACGGCAACGACTTGTTCAAATGTGATGGTTGCTTCTCTCATGGTGTTACTCCTCAGCGTTACGTTACGATATGTTACGTTATGTTACGTTATGAAATAACGCGGATAAGTCAAGCCGTACCGCCAACTTCACCGCGCTCGCCCACACCTTCCGCCCGATCTCCTTTATGCCAGCCCAGCAGCGTTTAACCCGATGCCGCGCCACCTTCACCGCGTGGCCTACGACGCTCGGCGCCAGGTCAAGCACCAATTGCCGCGCCAGTGCCTCGGGGTATTTCAAGTAGTTGCTTGCAATTGCCATGGCCGTTTCTCCTTTGCCTTTCAATACCACCGGATTCCTGAGCTGGAGCCCGCTTTGCCTTTCCGGCTCTCGGACGGTGGCAGTCGCGCCACTGTCTTCCACCGTGTTTCCGTCGCCGTTCGCCCTGCCGACTCCATAGCCGCCCGGCGCCGGGCTGCAAGGGGGCCTTCCGGCATTTAATGGGGGGGCCCCATTAACGTTGTTCAGGTTGGGCCAGGTCTTTTTCTGGCCCGGCCTGGACAACGTAGCCGGGGGGGAAACCGTTCATTGCCGGCCCTTGCGGCCCGGCGCTGGGTGGCTACCGTCGGCGCTAAGGGAGAACGGCGACGGAAACACGGTGGAAGGTGGTGGTCATCGTTCGGAGTGCTTGCCGGAAAGGACGCTTTTTCGTGGCTCTTCTCGCCGAAGGCATCCGATCACGCAGGGCTTCAGCCCGGAGAATGGGTGCCTGGCGCGGCCAGTTTCCATGTCAACAAATAGTCAACCACGATGGCTCACAACGGCGTTGTAAAGGTTTCCATGTCTTCACAACCCTTTGTAATGGCGGGCATTGCCCTATAATGGCGGCCCTTTCAAGCGACTCATAATCCGTTGGTGCCGAGTTCGACTCTCGGGGGGCCCACCAACTACCCACCACCTGATATGGCCAAAAACGAAAAAAACCTACCGCCCAAGGATTTCGAAAGCGCCCTCCAGGAACTGGAAACTCTGGTGGCGGATATGGAATCCGGCCGCCTCAACCTGGAGGCCGCGCTGGCGGCGTACAAGCGGGGGAGTGAATTGACCTCCTGGTGCCAGAAGACGCTGGACGCGGCCGATCAGCAGGTGAAGGTGCTCGACAACGGGGTGTTCAAGAACCTGGACACGGGGAATGGCGATGACTGATTTCGCCGCCTGGTCGCGCGCCATTCAGACACGCGCGGAAAACATCCTCGCCACGCTGCTGACGGATGCCGACATTGCGCCGAACACGCTCCATGCCGCCATGCGTTATGTCTGCCTGGGTGGCGGCAAGCGGGTACGGCCGATGCTGGCCTATGCGGCCGGCGAGACGGTGGGGGCCGATCCGGCGCAAATCGACCACGCTGCGGCCGCCGTCGAGTTCATCCATGTCTATTCGCTCACACACGACGACCTGCCGTGCATGGATGACGACGACCTGCGCCGCGGCAAACCCACCTGCCACGTGGCCTACGACGAGGCCACCGCGTTGCTGGTGGGTGATGCCCTGCAAAGCCTGGCGTTCGAGGTTCTGGCGCATCCCCGCGCCGCGAGCGACGCCGCCACCCAGGTGGAGATGCTGCGCCTGCTGGCGCGCGCTTCCGGTTCGCGCGGCATGGCCGGAGGCCAGGCGGTGGATCTGGCGGCCACCGGGCGGGCGCTGGATTTGGCCGAACTGGAATTCATGCATATCCACAAGACCGGCGCGTTGATCCAGGCCGCCGTATTGCTCGGCGCTCTTGGACATGGTGAGCTGAACGCCGCCACCCGGGACGCGCTGGAACGTTATGCGCGCTGCATCGGACTGGCTTTCCAGGTAATGGACGACGTCCTCGACGCCGAGACCGATACCGCCACGCTGGGCAAGACCGCCGGCAAGGACGCGGCACGGGGCAAGGCGACCTATCTCACCCTGATGAATGTGAAGGAAGCGCGCGCCTACGCGCATGAGTTGTTGAACAACGCCTTGGCGGCCATCGAGCCTTTTGGTGAGCGCGGCCGGCGCCTGGCGGAAATCGCCCGCTTCATTGTCGAACGCAGCTATTAACCTCGACTCCATGTCCCTGCTCGAAAGCATCGCATCCCCCGCCGACCTCAAATCCCTGAGCCGTGCACAACTCAAGGAAGTGGCGGACGAGTTGCGCCATTTCATCATCGAAAGCGTCGCGCGGACGGGTGGCCACCTGGCCTCCAACCTGGGCGTGGTGGAACTTACCGTGGCCCTGCATCGCGTGTTCGACACCCCGGAGGATCGCATCGTCTGGGACGTCGGGCACCAGACCTACGCGCACAAGATCCTCACCGGCCGCCGTGATCGCATGCACACGCTGCGCCAGACCGATGGCCTCTCCGGCTTCCCGAAACGGGAGGAAAGCCCCTATGACGCCTTCGTCGCCGGCCATTCCAGCACCTCGATTTCCGCCGCGCTCGGAATGGCCGTCGCCGCCCGCCTGAAGGGTGAGGAGCGGCGCGTGGTGGCGGTGATCGGCGATGGCGCGATGACCGCCGGCATGGCCTTCGAGGCGCTCAACAATGCCGGGACGATGGATGCCAACCTGCTGGTCATCCTCAACGACAACGACATGTCGATCAGCGCCAACGTCGGCGCCCTCAACAGCTATCTCACCAAATTGCTCTCCGGCCGCTTCTACAACAACCTGCGCAGCCGGGGCGAGAAGATCCTGTCCAACCTGCCGCCCATCCACGAACTGGCGAAACGCGCGGAAGAACACATCAAGGGCATGGTCACGCCCGGCACCCTGTTCGAGGAATTCGGCTTCAATTATCTGGGCCCCATCGACGGCCATGACCTCGATGACCTGATTCCGACATTGAGCAATATCCGCGCCCTGAAAGGGCCGCAGTTCCTGCATGTGGTTACCCGCAAGGGGAAGGGCTACAACCTCGCGGAAGCCAACCCCTGTCTGTACCACGGCGTCAGCAAGTTCAAGGTGGAAGTGGGTGTCACGCCCAAAGTGGCGCCGCGTCCAACCTACACCGACGTGTTCGGGCAATGGTTGTGCGACATGGCAGCGGCGGATGAGCGCCTGGTCGGCATCACCCCCGCCATGTGCGAAGGCTCCGGGATGACCGAATTCACCGAGCGCTTCCCACAGCGCTACTTCGATGTCGGCATCGCCGAACAGCACGCCCTGACCTTCGCCGCCGGCCTCGCCTGCGAGGGGCGCAAGCCGGTGGTGGCGATCTATTCCACCTTCCTGCAGCGCGCCTACGATCAGTTGATCCACGATATCGCCCTGCAAAATCTGCCGGTGCTGCTGGCCATCGACCGCGCCGGCCTGGTCGGCGCGGACGGCCCGACCCACGCGGGCGCCTTCGATCTTTCGTTCCTGCGCTGCATTCCCAACCTGCTGATCGCCGCGCCCTCGGATGAAAACGAATGCCGCCGCCTGCTCACCACCGCCTATCGCCACGCTGGCCCCAGCGTCGTGCGTTACCCGCGCGGCACCGGGCCGGGCGCGGAACTCTCGCCCGAACTGGAAAGCCTGCCCATCGGTAAAGGAGTGTTGCGCCGCGCCGGCTGCGACATCGCCCTGATCTCCTTCGGCGCGCCGCTCGGCGCGGCGCTGCAAGCAGCCGAAACCCTCGACGCCAGTGTCGCCGACATGCGCTTCGTCAAGCCGCTGGACCGGGAACTGTTGCGGCAACTGGCGGAAAGCCATGCGCGCCTGGTCACGGTCGAGGAAAACGCCGTGATGGGCGGAGCGGGAAGCGCCGTGGCCGAAGCCCTGGCGGAAATGGGCATCACGATTCCGCTGTTGCACCTGGGCCTGCCCGACCGTTTCGTCGAACACGGCGACCCCGCCGTGCTCCTGGCCCGCTGCGGCCTCGATGCCGCCGGCATCGAGCGCGACATCCGCGCATGGCTTTGATCCTGAAAAACAGCGAAACAAAGCCAGGTTTGGCTTGCCTGTGCCGATCCAAGTCCGTATCATGCGCGTTTCATTTTTCTCGCAGAATTCAAGGAGTCTCGTATGGCCAATAGCGCACAGGCTAAGAAGCGCGCCCGCCAGAACGCGGTGCTACGTTTGCACAACATGTCTCAGCGCTCGGCTTACCGGACCGCTGTGAAGAAGGTTCGCAAAGCAATCGAAGCCGGTGACAAGAGCGCGGCTCAGGCTTCCCTGCAGGCCAACATGAGCGTCATGGACAGCCTCGCCGACAAGAACATCGTGCACAAGAACAAGGCTTCCCGTCAGAAGAGCCGCCTGTCCGCCGCCATCAAGGCGATGGCCTGAGCTTTTCCGGACCGTCAAAAAAATCGCCCGGCATGCCGGGCGATTTTTTTGTTCCAAGAAACCGGCCAGTTCGTGGCCAGTTCGGGTCGAGTCGGGAGTCGGGCAACGTTCAGCGTGTTTCCTTACGCCCGCCAACGACTTCCAGATCGTTCTCGCGGGCGAAATCCAGCAGGAATCTGAAGATACGGGCATCCCGCTCGGCCAGTCCTTGATGAATCACCACGCAACGCACCCCCGCGCGGGTGACCGGTTGCACATCGGCTGAGTAGAGCAGTCGATTGTCGCGGCCCACATGGCCGACGATGCTGGCCAGTCGATCAGCCCAATCGCTGGGGCGGAACGGATGCCCCCGCCGGGTGACACCGCGTATCACGACTTCTCCGATGGGTACATCCGGCATGGCTTGTGGCGGGAGTCCAGGGTGCGGCGATTGTAGCAAAGGGGCCCGTATAATGCGGCGCCGCATCATATTCCACAGGAGACCCACGGCATGAATCTCGATCGCGTCCCATCCGGCCGTAATGTGCCCGACGACATCAACGTCATCATCGAAATCCCGGCGCACGGCGAACCCATCAAATACGAAGTGGACAAGGCAACCGGCGCCATGTTCGTCGATCGTTTCATGTCCACGGCGATGCACTACCCGTGTAATTACGGCTACGTGCCGCACACCCTGTCCGAGGACGGCGACCCGGTGGACGTGCTGGTGGTCACCCCGATTCCGCTCATTACCGGTGTGGTGGTGCGCTGCCGCCCGGTGGGTGTACTGAAAATGACGGATGAAGCCGGGGTCGATGCCAAGGTCATCGCCGTCCCGGTGGAAAAATTGTGCAGCATGTATTGCAACGTGAAATGCCCGGAAGATCTGCCCGCGCTGCTGCTCAACCAGATTTCCCATTTCTTCGAGCACTACAAGGATCTGGAACCGAACAAGTGGGTGAAGGTGGAAGGCTGGTTCGGCGCCGAGGACGCCCGCGCCGAAATCCTCTCCGGCGTCGATCGCTACAAGGCCGCGCCCGAAAAACCGATGTTCTGATGAAAATCGCCATTCTCTCCGACAGCCACGACAACCGCCGCCTGCTCGGAGAGGCCGTGGAAGACGCCAAGGCGCGTGGCGCCGAGGCGGTATTGCATTGCGGCGACGTGGTCGCGCCCACCACCCTGCGCGTGCTGCGCAAATTCGAGCTGCCGGTGCACGTCATCCACGGCAACAACACCGGCGACCTCTATGCCATGAGCAAGCTCACCCACGAGCCGGACAGCGTGGTGCGCTACCACGGCCAGGATGCCGTGGTGCATCTGGCCGAGCGTTCCGTGTTCCTGGTGCATTACCCGCATTACGCGGCGGCCATGTCGCTCACCGGCGATTACGATCTGGTCTGCTGCGGCCACGACCACCGCGCCAGCATCCGCCAGGTGCGCAACGTCAAGGGCGGCATCACGCATCTGCTCAACCCCGGCACGGTCGGCGGCGTCGGCGCCAGGCCGACCTACATCCTGGCCGACCTGAAAACCCTGCAATTCGAGATCCGGGAAGTGCCGACGGCGCCGGGCGAGGCGTGCAATACGCCGCCGGTGACGGTGCATTCGGCGTGAAACACGAGGCGCCAGTCGTCATAGCCTGACCTGGCGCACCAGTTTGGCGAGATCCTCCGCCGGCAACGGCGAGCCGAAGTAATAGCCCTGCACGATCTGGCAGCCTGCCTGTTTCAGGAAGGCGAGTTGTTCCTCGTTTTCCACGCCCTCCGCCGTCACCTCGATACCCAGACCGGCGGCCATGCCGATGATGGCGGTGGCGATGGCGGCGTCGTCCGGGTCGATATGGCTCTCCCGCACGAAGCTCTTGTCGATTTTCAGGCGGTGAATGGGAAGTTGCTTGAGATAGGACAGGGAGGAATACCCCGTGCCGAAATCGTCGATGGCCAGCTTCACCCCCAGTTCGGCCAACTCGGTGAGTTTTTCGATGGCCTCCATGTTGTGCTTGATCAGCACGCTTTCCGTGATTTCCAGTTCCAGCGCGCCGGGTTCCAGACCGCTTTCCAGAAGGGCTTCGCGCACCTGATCGACCAGCGTTCCGGTATGGAACTGGCGCGGTGACAGATTCACCGCCACCGTCAGGCCGAAAAGGCCCGCGTCGCGCCATTCCCGCATCTGCCGGCAAGCGGTGTTGAGCGCCCAGGAGCCGAGCTGGTTGATAAGGCCGGATTGCTCGGCGATGGCGATGAAATCGCTGGACGCGAAGGTGCCGAACTCTTCCGACTTCCAGCGCAACAGTGCCTCCACGCCGACGATGGCGCGCGTTTCCACATCCACCAGCGGCTGGTAGTAGAGCAGCATCTCGTTGCGTTCCAGCGCGCGGCGCAGGCTGGTTTCGATGGCGAAATGCTGCAACGCCTTCAGGTTCATGTCCGAGGTATAGAACTGGAAATTGTTGCGGCCGTTGTCCTTGGCTTGATACATGGCCGTGTCCGCGCAGCGCAACAGGGCGGTGGCATCCAGCCCATCCTCGGGAAAACGGGCGATGCCGATGCTGCCCCCCACATAGACCTCCTGCTCGTACACCGACACCGGCAGGCCGATGGCTTCCAGCGCGCGCTCCGCCACCGCCTGCGCCTCGCCGCGCCCGCAGGGATGCAGCAGGATGACGAACTCGTCGCCGCCCAGTCGGCACACCGAATCACCCGCCCGAAGCAGAGCGCGCAGCCGTTCCGCCACGTTCACCAGCAGAACGTCGCCGGCTTCGTGGCCGAGGGTGTCATTGACCAGCTTGAAGTTGTCCAGGTCGATGAACAGCACCGCCATGCCGCGCCGCTCCTCGCGCGCCTCGCTCACCGCTTCGCGCAGGCGCTGCATGAACAGGTTGCGATTGGGCAGTTTGGTGACCGGGTCGTACCAGGCCATGTGGCGCAGATCCGACTCGGTATCGCTGATCTTGCGACGCAGCCCCACGAACACGCTCCAGGCCACGCCCAGGGCGATCACGACGGTGGCCACGCCAATGCCGAAGAACCAGGCCAGGCGCCGCGCCATCGCGTCGAGGCTGGCCTTGACCACCAGATGGCCGAGGATCTGGCCATCCACCAGCAGCGGCTGGCGCTGGATCGTGGTCCACCATTTACCCTGGGAATCGAGTTCCGGGGCGCTGTCCCGCGGGTCGCGGCGATACTCGGCCAGGCGAAAGCCATCCGGCGCGAACAGGCTGGCGGCGACGATTTCGGGCGCCCCGCGCAAGGACTGCAGCATTCGCGTGGCCGCCAGGTGATCCCGCGATTTCAGCGCATCGCCGGTACGGATCGCGGTGATCTGCACCTTGGCCACCAGGCTTTCCTGGAACGCTTCATGCAATTGCCAGAAATGCGTCACCAGCAAAACGGTGAAGGCCAGGCCCAGCGCCACGGCGGCAATCGCCAGCCTGGCCGAAACCATGTGCGCGAGCATGCCATTGTCGTAGCCGCAGGCAGGAGGGCTGCCGGACATTTGTTGGATTCTTTTCCGGAACGTGAGAGAGGCCATTCTATGCCGATTGGGTTACATCTTTTGCAACACCTGGATACGGTCGGAACACCTGACTGTCCTGGTAAAACGCGGCCTCGGCGTTATCCGCCCACCAGCCCGGGATACCCAGCACCGGCAGCGGAAACAGATCCGCCGGGCGGCGGACCTGGCGCCCGCGCCACGCCTCGGCCAGGGCCGCATCCAGCCAGGTCGGCGGCGCGCCCGGATCGGGCAGCGAATCCACCCGCAGGAACAGGCACTTGGCGGTGATGCCCGGCCACGGCGTCAACAGTTTTTCCAGCACCGCGTGGCCGAAGGCATAGGCGCGCGCGTCATCCCAGAGCCGCCGCCGCGCCACGAAAGCCGCTTGCCAATGCCGCGCCGCCAGCAGTTTGGCCAATTCATCGTCGCGGGCCAGCAACAGCAGACCGCTTTCATCGAACAAGGTGGCGGCATCGGAAAGCGGGCCGCGCGCGCTGCCCTTTTCCAGGGTTTCACACTGCACCGCGTTGAGCGCCGCCTTGGCGCGCGGGAAGGCCAGCCAGGTCAGGGCGTTGAGCAGGTCGTGCCAGTTGCGCTCGCGGCTGGGCACCGCGCCGCTGGCGAGGATGCCCGCCTCGTAGTCCCATTGGCCGCATCGCGCATGCTGCGCGGCAAAGCGCAAAGGCAGGCCATTCCTGTTGAGCAATCCCCGCGCCTCGGCCAGGGCATTGAGTCGCGCCAGGGTCGGCCAGTCGTCGCCGGCGAGGCGCGCGACGTTGGCGGTGGCGTGGTGGAACGGCGCCGTCGTGGCGAAGCCCGCACGCCAGCCTGGTAGCACCGGCGCCCTCGCCGATGCAGGCGCTACAGTCATGTCGCCAACCCGCCCAGGCGCGCGCGGTAACGCCGGGTCAGCTCATGGTCGCCGCCCAGCAGGGCGAACAGGGAAATCAGTCCGCGCCGGCCGATGTCATCGCGAAAATCAGGCGCCGCGTGCGCCAGTTCCAGCAACTGTTGCAACGCGGCCTCCATCTCGTCATCCAACAGCGCGCGCGCGGCTGCGGACAACCGCGCTTCCGGCGATTCATCCCCGGGTGTTTCCGCTGCGGCCGCCACGATCAATTCCAGATGGATCAGCAAGGGGGCGATATCCGCGCGCCGCCGCGCCTCGACAGGCAGCGCCGCAAGCAGCGCCAAGGCTTCGTCCGGGCGCCCGTCCAGAGTCAGCAACTTGGCCAGATCCAAGGCCACCGCCAGGTCTTCCGGCGCCTCCACGGCGTCCCGCGCCAGCATGGCGATGGCCTCCGCCGTGCGCCCTTCCTGGTGCGCGCGCAAGGCCGTCATGCGCCGCAGATCCTGATCGCCGGCCAGAAAACGGGCCAGCGCTTCATGGAAAACGCGATCCGCCTCGGCCCCGTGGATGGTGTGCGCCACCTCGCCGCGCAGATAGAACTTCACCGTCGGCACGCTGGTGACGCCAAGATCGCGCGCGCGCCGGCCCAGTTCCTCGGTATTCGCCATCACCAACAAAAAGCGTCCGCCATATTCCGCGGCCAGCCGCACCAGACGCGGCATCAGCACCATGCAGGGGCCGGCCTTGGGGCTCCAGAAATGCACCAGCACCAGACCTCGCTCGGAATTGCCCAGCACGAGCTGATCGAAATTCTCGCGGCTGGCATCGAAAACATAAGGCAACAGAGTCATCCGTATCCCCAGACCGCCATCCAGTTGATCGTGGGCCAACCCGGCTGGCGATCCGCCGTGCCGATGATGGCGTGATTGCGCGCGGCGAGATCGCGCGCCCGCGGAGGTTCCAGCACGCATTCGCGCGCGTCCAGGACGCTCACCGCCCAGCGCGCCGCGCCGCCTTGCGCGCGGCGCGCGATGCAGGCGGTTTCGCGATTGGCCAGGCGCACCAGGGAGCCGGGCGGATAGAGTCCCATGCGGCGCAGCAACTGCGTGGCGATCTGGCTGTCCAGACGCGTTTTCTCCTGGCCGAACAACTCCTGAAACGCGAAACCGGCCGATTTGGGCGGCCGGTAATGCCGGCCACCGATCTTGGCGCAATAGAAGTCGGCCACCCGCAACACGCGCGCGGCCAGCGCGATTCCACCGCCCGGGAGTCCGGCGGGATAACCGCTGGCATCCATGTTTTCATGGTGCTGGCGCACCGCGTCCAGCCAGAACGCATCGCTCACGCCGGCCCGCTTCAACAGGTCGACGCCGGCTTGCGGATGGCCGCGCAGCGCCGCCCGATCAGCCTCCGGCACGACACCGGCATAGGCAAACAGCCGGTCATGCAGGCCCAGGCTGGCGATGTTCATGGTCAACGCCGCCGCCGCCACGCTCTCCTGCTCCGCTTCGCTGAAATCCAGGGCTTCCGCCAGCAGGCCGGCGACGAACAGCACGCGCAACGCGTGGCCCACGCTGGGGCGCGCCAGCGGCATCAGGCTGGCATAGCCGAGACAGGCATCGGCATCGGCGCGCCGCAGCGCGAGCAACGCCCGCGCCAACGCCCGGATGGCCTCCGCTTCCGGTTGTTTCAGGCAGATCTCGGCCTGTTTCGCCAATTCGACCAGGCGGGCGAGCGGAGCATCGGCCGCCTCCCCGGCCTCCCCCTCGCGAAACAGCGGGCGCGCGGCGAGCTTGTTGAAATGAGCCTCGTCGGCCAGCGCCAGACCGGCGCCGGCGATCAGAACGCCGGATTCGGTGAACACATCCCAGGGCAAGGGCTGGCCGATCAGGGCGGGGTCGAGATGGACGGGACGAAGCACGGCGCGGGTATCTGGATGAAGGATGGGCGCGGTATTATCCCACGCACCCATTCCCGACACCGCAACGAGGCTCGCCATGACCATCCACGCTTTGAACGACCAGGAAGTCCGCCTGTTGAGAGACGAGATCGAACTGTTGATGGTGGAACGGCAGAAATTGCTCCAGGTCACGGGCGCGGCCGCCGTACTGGTGGCCAACCTCGATTCCGACAATCTGCCCGATGACCAGGACACCATCGACGCGGCCGAAGTGCTGGCGGAAAGCCTCAACGAACTTTCCGAGGAAACCTTGAAAGACGCGCTCGACATCGTGCGCGCCGAGTTCGACCCGGAAGGCCAGCAGGCCGCCGCGATCCCGTAAGAAACCCGCTCTCGCGCCAAACGGTACCCTCCCCGAGGAGCGAGCCACGACAACCCGGCCGATACCGGGTTGGATGTGCGGAAAGACAGCAACCTTTTGATCTATCCAGTAGAACTCCGTACATATTTCGATCTTCCGGATAGATCATGGAAACCGTGCCCCGCTTACCAACGACGGCAAAGTGGTTGAAATGTGTCAAGAAGACAGGAAGTCATGGCCCGCAAGCACCAAGCTTGCTCTAGACTACGACCGCCCACACGTGGCCCCCTCTCACACCATCAGGAGACATGCATGAACAAGACCGAACTCATCAACGCCGTCGCCGAAAAAGCCAACGCATCCAAAGCCGCCGCCGGCGACATCATCAGCGCGGCCATCGACGCCATCACCGAAGCGGTCGCCAAGGGCGAAAGCGTGCAGTTCATCGGTTTCGGCACCTTCAGCGTCCAGGAACGTGCCGCCCGTACCGGCCGTAACCCCCAGACCGGCAAGGAAATGAAGATTGCCGCCAAGAAAGTGGTGCGCTTCAAGGCCGGCGCCGCCCTGACCGCCGCCGCCAACCCGGTCAAAGCCACCAAAGGCAAGAAGAAGTAATTCCGGCGGCAGTCCCGCTCTCCCGGGACGGGGGGAGCGGGAGATCGGAACATCGTGGCAACCCCGGGCGCACATGCCCCAAAGCCGCACCCCAGCTGTAGACGTGATCTTCGGGAAACGCCGCCTCCCTCCTCCCCAAGAACATGAACTCGAATCTCCAACAAGCCATTCAGCGCCAGCGCGACATCCTCAAAGGCTGGCTCGCCACCTCGCTCACCACGCTGGCCGACGCCTGCCGCGATGACTGGCCCGCGCGCGCCAAACTGGAAGCGTGCCTGCGGGAAGGCATGATCGAACTGCCCTACTGTAAATATCTCTACGTCCTCGATCCTCAAGCGCGGCAGATCACCGCCAATATCTCGCGCGCCGGTCTGCTGAATGAACATTTCGGCCGTGATCGCGGCGAGCGCCCGTATCTGGCGGAGGCACTCGCCGGCAGCCGCTTCTCGCTATCCGAGTCCTATATCAGCCGCAACGCGAAACGCCCCTCGCTCACCGCCATACAGCGCATCGAGCGAAAAGACGGCACGCTGCTCGGCTACCTGGGCGCCGACTTCGACCTGCGCGAATTGCCCGCCACCCAGGCGCTCTATGCGCGGCCCGACCAATGGATGCAGATGCGCGGCGACCCCGCCATCCGCGCCGGCCTGTTCCATCAGGAACGGGTGAACAGCCCGATGGACGAGCACATCGACGAAATCCTCGCCCTGCTCACCGAGTTGATGACCGTGCACGGCGTCTATCACGGCAAGCTGCACTTCTCCAGTTCCCGCGCCACCCTGTGGATGCTGGACGACCCCTACAGCTACCGCATCCACGGCTTCGACGACCTGTCCGACCCCAACCTTTGCCTGGCCTACCCGCGCCACCCCTACCCGGGAAAGGCCATCGTCCCCGCCGACGCGATCCCGAAGATATTCCGCTGCTTCCGCGACCTGCGCTTCATGGACGAAACCCTCTACCTGCGCTCCGGATCGCTCAATCTTTTCAACGGCCTGGTCGGGCTCACCTTCTCCTGCGACGGCTCCCACTACATGCCCTGGGACGAGTTCCTGGACAAAAACCTGGGCTTCTGGCTGGGCGTCGACACGCCGGCCTGCGCGTAGGCGACGCCGCGCGGCAGGAGCGCCGCTCGCGGCGCGATGCCCTGCCGCCCGGCCCCCTCGCGAGCCCAACTTGTGGGGCCGGATTTATCCGGCCAAGGCGGGCTGAAGCCCGCCCCACATCGCGCCACAAGCGGACGTTCCCGCGTGGCGCAACCTCCCACACTCCTGAAATTCCATAACAAACAACAACTTGTCGGTATTTTTTACAGTACAAACTGACCGTATTTTCAACTCGTTGATTAGGTATCACTTTTTTCAATGGCATGATATTTGCTAAATTGAAACCGGTGCGACTTATCGCTCTAACCGACAACCGAGAGAGGCAACACCATGCAGAACAACCTGAACGAACAATTGAACCGCTACGGCCTCACCGCCAAGGCTCAGATCAACCAGGGCAAGAGTCTGGGCGACTACGCCGGCTATGCCGCCGCCGTGGGTGCCGGCCTGGCCCTGGCCGGCGGCGCCGACGCCGCCATCATCTACAGCGGGGTGCAAAACCTCACAGTGCAGAAAAACCCGGCCGTCGGCGGGATGCTTTCAGCCCCGGTCGCTCTCTTCGGCGGCGCATCCAATGCCATCGAATTCGCTGGGATGTTGGGGGGAGTCCAATCGGTGTCACATTTCAAATACCTCGGAGGGGCAGGACTGCGAGCAGGCGGCGGCGCGAAGTTCATGGGAACAGGCGGATACAGCGGCTCGAACCTGGCTGCCGGCGCCCTGATCGGACCGGGTGGGGTATTCAGTGCGAACGCCGTTGGGAGGGTTAAGATTGCTGTAAACAGTTCCTCCTCGGTGGCGTACGGAGCCGTTGGTAAATTCTTGAGCAGTACGACAGGGTTTGCCGGCATCCGGCTCGGCAACGGCGACTACGGTTGGATACGCCTGAGCCTGAGCGAACTCGGCCTGAACCAGCCCTTCAGCTCATCGTTCGGCCCCGTCCAGAACGGCCAGGGTTTCCCCGACAAAATCACCGTCATCGACTGGGCCTACGACGACAGCGGTGCGGCCATCCATGCCGGCGACACGACCAGCCCGGCGCCGGTGCCCGAGCCCTCCACCCTGGCCCTGCTGGCCGCCGGCGCCGCCGGCCTCGCCCGCCTGCGTCGGCGTCAGGCCCATTGAGCGGCGTAGGATGCGGTGAGGCACGAACCGCATCATGCGGTGCAGACACAGTTGATGCGGTTCGCTCCGCTCACCGCATCCTACGTCGCGAATCTGCGCGCCACCGTCTTGCACTTCGGCAACTACCAACTGGAATTCGTCTACCGCATCACCCGCGAAGAACAGCGGGCGGAGGCGGTGGCGTTCTGGTTGGCGCAAGGCGCGCTGGCCAACCGTCCGGTGGCGGAACGACGTGCCTTCGAGCTGGTTTGCCTGGTACGGCGCGGCGACGGTGCTCTCGCGGGGGTATCCACGGCAGCCGTGCAGACCGGGGCGGATGGCCGGCTCTACTACGCCTACCGCATGTTTTTGCGCCCGGAAGATCGGGTGCCCTATTTGATGTGGTCGGTCACCGACGCGAGCCGCGACGGCCTGCGCGAGCTTGAACTACCGGGGCCACGGCCGGCGGGCATGTGGATCGTCACCGAGAACCGCAAGCTGATGCGTCCTGGCATGCGCCGTTCCTTCCAGCGCCACGGCTACGAATACCGCGGCCGCACGGCGCACGGCCTGGACCGCTGGCTGGCGCCTTTCTCCCCTCCCCCACCGGGGGAGGGGCCGGGGGAGAGGGAACCACGGCTGAGCACGCCTTGACGCCTGAATAACCGCCGCTCCCTCTCCCCGGCCCTCCCCCAGAGGGGGAGGGAGCAAAGCCGTAGCGCCGTAGGGTGGATAAGCGATAGCGCATCCACCTTTGGCGTCGCTATCGGTGGATGCGCTGCGCTTATCCACCCTACGAATCGAGCGGTAGGGTGCGCCATGCGCACCGACAAACGTTCCCTGGTGCGCGCGGCGCACCCTATGTGATTGAGAGAGAACAATGAACAAGGTACTGCTCATCGGCTGGGACGCAGCCGACTGGAAAATCATCAACGCCCTGGTGGACCAGGGCAAGATGCCGCACATCAAGAAGCTCATCGAGCGCGGCACCATGGGCGACCTGGCGACCCTGCATCCGGTGCTTTCGCCCATGCTGTGGACCTCCATCGCGACGGCTAAGCGGCCCTACAAGCACGGCATATTCGGCTTCTCCGAGCCGACCCCGGACGGTGGCGGTATCCAGCCGGTGTCGCAGCTCTCGCGCACTACCAAGACGATCTGGAACATCCTCAACCAGTCCGGCTATCGCAGCCACGTCATCGGCTGGTGGCCGAGCCACCCGGTGGAGCCCATCAACGGGGTGATGGTGTCCAACCATTACCACACCGCCGTCGGCCCGCCGGACCAGCCCTGGCCGCTGGCTCCCGGCATGGTGCATCCGCCGCGCGTGGCCGACACCCTGGCGGAACTGCGCATCAACCCCAACGAACTGATCGCCGAGCAGGTGCTGCCCTTCGTGCCAAAGGCGGCCGAGATCGACCAGGACGAGGACCGGCGCCTGGGGTCGGTCATGAAAATCCTGGCCGAGTGCGCCACGGTCCACGCCGCCGCCACCTGGGCCATGGAACACGAGCCATGGGACTTCATGGGCGTGTACTACGACGCCATCGACCATTTCTGCCACGGCTTCATGAAGTACTACCCGCCGCGCCGACCGCATATCAGTGAACGCGACTTCGAGCTGTATAGCGGCGTGGTGGAGGCCGGCTACCTGTTCCACGACATGATGCTGGGATCGATGCTGGCGCTGGCTCCGACGGACACCACCGTCATCATCTGCTCCGACCACGGCTTCCATTCCGACCACCTGCGCCCGGTGCAACTGCCCAAGGAACCGGCCGCCCCCGCCATCGAGCACCGCGATTTGGGGCTATTCCTGATCGCCGGCCCCGGCATCCGGAAGGACCGCCTGATCTACGGCGCCAACCTGCTCGACATCACGCCGACCCTCCTCACCCTGTTCGGCCTGCCGGTGGGCGAGGACATGGACGGCAAGCCCCTGCTCGACGCCTTCGTCAAACCACCGGAAGTGACGCGCATCCCCAGTTGGGACGCGGTGCCCGGCGACGACGCCCGGCTGGCCGGGGAATACCAGTACGACCCCATCGCCGCCAAGGAGGCCATGGATCAACTGGTGGCCCTGGGCTACGTGGAGGCTCCCGGAGAGAACCTGGAAAAGGCCATATCCAACACGGTCCAGGAGATGCGCTACAACCTGGCGCGCGCCTACATGGACGGCGGCCTCTATGCCCAGGGCGGCGAGTTGCTGGCCGAGTTGTACGCCGCGGCCCCGGAGGAATACCGCTTCGGCGTGCATCTCGCCCTGTGCCACCAGGCACTCGGCAAGGTGGCCGAACTGCGCGAACTGGTGGAGCGCATGACCGTCACTCGGCAGGCGGCGGCGGAAAAGGCGGTGGCCGACCTGAAGGCCCTGGTCGAACGGATCAAGGTACGGCAGGCCGAGGCAGGGCAACTCACGCCCGAGGGCGAGATCGATTTCGAGCACAGCAGCGACGCCGAGAAGCAGGAATACGACGACCTGCGCATGACCGCGCGCTTCAGCAGCTACGACCTGGATTTCATGATGAGCTGGGTGCTGCTGGCGGAAGGCCGGCCGGAAGCGGCTCTGGAGCACCTGCAGCGCGCCGGCCAGGCGCAGCCGAACCGGACCAGCCTGCACATCCAGATCGGCGAGGCTCTGGCCGTCTTGCGCAAGTGGCCGGAGGCGGAACAGGCGTTCCGCCGCGCCCTGATCCTGGACCCGCGCAACCCCCATGCCCACTTGGGTATGGCGAAAGCCTGTCTGCGCCAGGACCGGGTCGATGAAGGCGTGGCGGCAGCCCTGGACTCCATCGGTTTCCTCTACCAGAACCCCATGGCGCACTACATCCTGGGCCTGGGCCTGCTGCGCATGAAGCAGTACTTCCGCGCGGTGGAGGCGGTGCGGGTGGCGGTGTCCATCAACCCCAACTTCGAACGCGCCCACCGCTTCCTGGCCCGCTACGCCCTGCGCGGCGAATTGAGCGTGGAAAAGGCGAAGGAGCACTGGCAGATCGTGCGCGACATTCGCGAACGCCGGCGCGCCCTGGGGACCACCCGTTTCGACCCGGCCGCGGCCTTTGCCGACGCGCTATCCGGGGACGCCGAGCAGGAACGCCGCGCCCCTGCCCTGGATGCCGCCCCGCTGGTAGACAAGAGCGGCGTGCCGGAAAAAGCCGCCGATTGCGTGGTGGTGGTCGCCGGCCTGCCGCGTTCCGGCACCTCGATGATGATGCAGATGCTGGCCGCCGCGCCCTTGCCGGTGCTGTCGGACGGCAAGCGCGCGGCCGACAGCGACAACCCGCGCGGCTACCTGGAACTGGAAGCCGCCACCCGGCTGCGCCAGGACAAGGCCTGGCTCCTGGACGCCCGCGGCCATGCGGTGAAAATCGTCGCCCAGCTATTACCCCACCTACCCAGCGACCAGTCCTACCGGGTGGTGTTCATGGACCGCGACCCCAAAGAAGTGCTGCAGTCGCAAAAAGCCATGCTGGAGCGCCTCGGCCGCGACGCGGCGAAACTGACCGACGAGCAACTGGAACTGGCTTACCGCCAGCAGTTGAAGCAGGTCGGCATCTGGCTCGCAAGGCAGCCCAACATCAAGACCCTGTTCGTCTCCCATCGGGAAGCCATTGCCGAACCGCATGCGGTGGCGGCGAAAGTCGACGCCTTCCTCGGCGGTGGCCTGGATACCGCGGCCATGGCGGCGGCGGTGGACAAGTCGCTGTACCGGCAGCGGGCGGGGGCGTAGGAGCACCCGCTTGCGGCGCGAAACCATACCGCCAGGCACCCCCTCGCAGGCCCGCTCGCGGGCCGAAGTTGTGGGGCCGGATTTATCCGGCCAAGGCGGGCTGAAGCCCGCCCCACATCGCGCCGCAAGGCAGTAGGTCAGGTTGCCAAAGGCTACCTGACGAAGCACCGGACGCAGGAGCGTCAGGTAGCGATAAAGCCGCAACCTGACCTACGCCACTGAATGCGAAATCACCCGAGTGCAGTACCCCTTGTTTTTCAACCACAACAGTTAGGAGTCAACACCATGCAACCCACCCCCCATCGTACCCACGCCGAGAAGATCGCCCTCGCCGCAGGTTCCCTCACCGCCCTGGCCTTCGTGCCTACAGGCGCGCAAGCGGCGATCATCGATGTCACCGGGCACCCCGTTTCCCTGTCTATGAGTGCCACCCGCTACACAACCGCCACCTGGGACGTCGACGGCGTGGGCGGTGCCGATTTTTATGTCTGGGCGAATGGCAATCCGGGTGACAACATCCTCAACATGGGCTTGGGTACGTCTGCCAGCTTTGACCACCTCCCCTCCCGCGCCAACGGCGTCGCATTCGTGGTCAAGAACCCCAAACCTGGTTACGCAATCCAGAACCTGGCCAACGGGTTCAATGTCGGCGCCACCCTGGCCGCGGGCTACCGCTGGGGCATCGCCAGCGACTTCATGACCATGATGGCCTCGGCAAACGGCGCCGCCCACATGTACCCGAACCTCGGCCTTGTTTCCGGGCAGAACCTGATCGGCTTCGAGTTCAAGAACGGCGTCAACACCCTCTACGGCTGGGCTGACATGACCGCCGATGTCGCCCACGGCACGATCACGATCAACGACTGGGCCTACAACGACACCCCTGGCGGCGCCATCGCGGTGGGACAAACCAGTAGCCCCACTACCGTACCGGAACCCTCCACCGCCTCCCTGCTCCTCATCGGCCTGGGCGCCGCCGGCGTGCGGTCCTGGCGGCGGCGGAAGCAGGCGCTGAACGGCTGACGATGTAGCGCCGGCGCCCCGCCGGCTAACCGTAGGGTGCGCCGCGCGCACCGCCCAGCGCCAAATGGTGCGCGCGGCGCACCCTACCAAACCCAATTCGCCGGCATCACGCCGGCGCACCCCATATGACCCGAAAAGTCCTCCTCCTCGGCTGGGATGCCGCCGACTGGAAAATCCTCACCCCGCTGCTGGATGCGGGAAAGATGCCGAACCTGGAAGCGCTCATCGGCCAGGGGGTGATGGGCAACCTCTCCACCCTCTACCCGGTGCTCTCGCCGATGCTGTGGACGTCCATCGCCACCGGTAAACGCGCCCACAAGCACGGCATCCACGGTTTCAGCGAACCCGCCCCCGGCGGCGGGGTGCGACCCGTCAGCAATCTGGGGCGCAAGACCAAGGCGATCTGGAACATCCTCAACCAGCACGGCCTGAAATCCAACGTGGTGGGCTGGTGGCCCTCGCAACCGGCCGAGCCCATCGACGGCGTCATGGTCTCCAATCTCTACCAGCAAGCCCCCGGCGGCCTCGACCAGCCCTGGCCGATGCAGCCCGGCACCGTGCATCCGCCGCGTCAGGCCCAGGCCCTGGCGGAATTCCGCATCCACCCGGGCGAACTGGGTGGCGAGATGCTGCTGCCTTTCGTTCCACGCGCCGCCGAAATCGACCAGACCAAGGACAAACGCCTGTCCGGCCTGGCCAAGATCATTGCCGAGAACGCCGGCATCCACGCCGCCGCCACCGCCCTGATGCAACTGGAGCCGTGGGACTTCATGGCGGTGTACTTCGACGGCATCGACCACTTCTGCCACGGCTTCATGAAGTACCACCCGCCCCGGCTGGAGTGGATCACTGAAGCCGATTTCGAGCTTTACCACGGCGTGGTGGAAGCCGGTTACCGCTTCCACGACCTGATGCTGGGCACCTATCTGCAATTGGCCGGGGACGACACCACGGTCATCATCGTCTCCGACCACGGCTTCCACCCCGACCATCTGCGCCCGCGCGAACTGCCCAACGAACCCGCCGGCCCCGCCGACGAGCACCGCCAGTTCGGCATTCTGGCTATGCGCGGCCCCGGCCTGAAGCAGGACGAACTGATTTTCGGCGCCAGCCTGCTCGACATCACCCCCACCATCCTCGCCCTCTATGGCCTGCCCATCGGCCGCGACATGGACGGCAAGCCGCTGCTCAACGCCTTCGCCCTGCCGCCGGCCATCGAAATGTTGCCCAGTTGGGACGCCGTGCCGGGGGAGTCCGGCATGCACCCCGCCGATCTCCAGATGGCGCCGGTGGATCAGGCCGAAGCCATGAAGCAACTGGTGGAACTGGGCTACATCGAAGAGCCCGACCAAGACCAGGACAAGGCCACCGCCCAGGCGGTGAAGGAACTCAAGTACAACCTGGCGCGGGACTACCAGGACAGCCGGCACCTGCCCGAGGCCATCGCCCTGTACACCGAACTGTGGGACGCCTGGCCGGATGAAAGCCGGTTTGGCGTTCACCTGCTGGAATGCCAGTTGCACCTGGGCCGCCCGCTGGAAGCCTGGCCGTCCCTGGAACGCTTGAAACGAGAAAAACTGCGTTACGCCGCCGTGGCCCAGGAAGAACTGAAAATACTGGGTGAGGAATGGAAGGACCGTAAGCCGGAAGACTTGAGCGACCCGGAACGGCGCCGGCTCCATCGGCTATATCTGCGTGCCGGCGCCAACCACCACACCTTCGCCTATCTCACCGGCCGGGTGCTGGCGGCGCAAGGGCGGCATGAAGAAGCCCTGACCAGCTTTGCCCAGGCCGAAGCCGTCCAGGTCCACAACCGCCCCGGCCTCTACCAGTGCCAGACCGAATCCCTGATGGCCCTGAGACGCTGGGAGGAGGCGCGCGCCCGGCTGGAAGCCACGCTCGCCATCGATCCGGTCAACGCCCAGGCGCAACAGGCCTTGAGCCAGGTTCATCTGGCCTCGCGGCGGCCGAAAAAAGCGCTGGACGCCGCCCTGGCCAGCCTCGGCCTGATCCACCACAACCCCGCCGCCCACTTCCTCTGCGCCCGCGCCTTGAACCGCCTGAAGCGTTGGGACGAGGCTCTGGCCGCCGTGCAGACGGCCCTGGCGCAAAACCCGGTGTTTCCCGACGCCCACCGCCTGGCGGCCGCCCTCCACCACCGCGCCGGCCGCCCGGAACAGGCCGCGGAACACCTGGCGCTGGCGCAAGCCGCGCGCAAGCGCATCCGCGACTTCCAGGCCGGCAAGGCGTTACCGGAGGATGCCGACCTGAGCCTGGACCTCACCCGCTCGCCCAGCCTGGCCCACTTGAGCCACCACGCCCCCCTGTCGGCGCTGGCGGATGAAACCGTGGTGGTCTCCGGCCTGCCCCGATCCGGCACTTCCATGCTGATGCAGATGCTGGCTGCCGGCGGCCTGCCCATCCTGTCCGACGGCGAAAGGGCGGCGGACGAGAGCAACCCGCGCGGCTACCTGGAGCTGGAAGCGGTGAAACACCTGGGCCGGGGCGGTGCTGCGGACTGGCTGGCGGATTCCGGCGGCCACGCGGTCAAGATCGTCGCCCCCCTGCTGCCGCACCTGCCCATGAACCGGGAATACCGGGTGGTGTTCATGGAGCGCCCCCTGGACGAAATCGTCGCCTCGCAGAGCGCCATGCTCGCGCGCCAAGGCAAGACCGGCGCCCGCCTGTCCGACCGGCAACTGGCGGCGGCCTACGCGAATCAGGTGGAAGCCGTGGGCCGGGTGCTCGCCGGCCACGCCGGCCGGGTCAACGTGCTGACGCTGGACTACCACGAAACCCTGGCCGACCCCGCCGCCGGTGCCGCCCGTATCAACCGCTTCCTCGGTGGCGGACTGAATGAGACCGCCATGGCGGCGGCGGTGGACGGGGCGCTGTATCGGCAAAGGGCGGGGGCGTAGGAGCGCCCGCTTGCGGCGTGAAACCCTCGGAGGCCTGCTCGCGGGCCGAAGTTGTGGGGCCGGATTTATCCGGCCAAGGCGGGCTGAAGCCCGCCCCACATCGCGCCGCAAGCGGACGCTCCTAAGTACCGCTCACTCAACCAATGCAAGGAGTATTGAAATGGCCAGAAATATCACGCAGGTTGCCACCCTGATGCTTGCTGCCGGCATGTCCCTGGGCAGCGCTGCCATGGCCTGGCCGCTGTCACCATGCTCGGTACGTCTGCCTGACATGTCCGGCTTGAGCCTGAATACAGCACGCGCTGGGTGCAATAAGCGCAGCGCATTGCGCCGAATGTTATGGACTCATCAACCAAGCGGCGCAATGCCCCTCGATTATTTCACCCTACGCCGGATGTTTCTAACCGAAGTTAATGACCAACCATCGAGGTATTTGAAATGAAGAAAATTGCTTTTGTCTTAATGATTCTGTTCACCACAATCGCGGGACAAGCCATTGCGGCCGGCAAACTCACAGGAACAGTAAAGATTTGGTACGAGTCCAAAGGCTTTGGTTTTATTACACCATCGGACGGAAGCAAAGACGTGTTCGTACACTTCAGTTCGATCGTGAGCCCCGAATCCAAGACCCTGACTGAGGGCCAAAAAGTTAGATTTTCCATCCAGGACTCAACCAAAGGCCCGTCAGCGTTTAATGTCACTGTTATCGAATAGGCTTCCGCCCGATCAGGCTCGCGTAGGGCGCAATAAACCATGCCTGAACAAGCCTGAACCGGTCCAGAAAAGTTTGTCGGAGCCCCATATCAGGCTGTAGCAAACGGGTCAGCCAATTACCGGAGACCGGTAGTCGATTGACCCGCCGTAAGTACCATTCACTCAACCCATGCAAGGAGTATCGAAATGAGCAACAAAACTGCACTAATTTCGGCTCTTGGTGAAATCCAGTGGGTAAAGCCGCTCATGCTGGCAACCGGCGAGAGAACGAGAAATCCAGTTTTCCGCAGAGGAAATAGGCCATGTTGATAAAGTTCTGGATGTTGCGGTATC
>JAHFRD010000016.1 GCA_023258975.1 Hydrogenophilales bacterium
TTCCGCCAGAAAAAGCGTGTCCATTTCTGATTTGGTGGTCAATTCCATTCGCTGTGTTCTGACAATTGGATAATTCCGATCAATTCGGCGAGCGGGGCAATCACGGTCACGGATTCAGGCTGTAGTTTGATTTACGCTTCCTTGGTAAGGTGGATTGGCGCAAATAAAGGTTTCCCCCCCCTCGTTCTCGAAATCAATCTGCGCCTGATCCAGCGGCGTGCCGAACAGATCGTCGGCCTGTAACTTCACGCCCGTTCCGGTTGGCGGGCAAACCGTCAGCCAATCCAGGCGCAGGGCGTTGCCGCAGGTGATCCAGTTCTCCGCTTCCAGCGGGAGAAATTCGAGCAGCGCTTCCTTCTGGCCGCGATAACGCACGTCGCACTGGTACTCGGCGATGATGAGCGCGAGCCGCGCGATCTCGGCGGGAAAATCCCGCAACTCGATGCCGCGGAAGTTGGTGAGCGGGATGTCGGTTTTGCGCTCGGTCTCGCCGCGCCGTTGGTTGATGGCGTGCTCGATCTCGCGCATTTCCCGGTAGGCGATGACGAGAAAATTCCCCGAGCCGCAGGCCGGGTCGAATACGCGGATTTTCGCCAGGCGCTTGCGCAGGTTGAGCAGCACGCGCGGGTTGTCGCCGGCTTCGCCGAGCCTGGCCCGCAGTTCGTCGAGAAACAGCGGGTTCAGCACTTTCAGGATGTTGGGCACGCTGGTGTAGTGCATGCCGAGCGCGCCACGCTCTTCGTCGTCCGCCACCGCCTGGATCATTGAGCCGAAGATGTCGGGGTTGATCTTCGTCCAGTCCAGCCCGCCGATATGCAGCAGGTAGGCGCGGGCGATCTTGCTGAAACGCGGCACGTCGAGGTTGCCGGAGAACAGCCCGCCGTTGACATAGGGAAAACCATCGGCCCAGCGCGGCAGGTTGGCGGCGGCGCGGTCGGCGATCTTCACGTTCATGGCGCGGAAGATTTTACCGATGACGGCGTGGGTGTTGGACGAGTCGCGCGCGCTCATCTGCTCGACTGTGGCGGTGAACAGCCCGCTGCCGTTGAAGATGTCGGTGTCTTCGGCGAAGAAGCAGAAGATCAGCCGCGCCATGAAGTGGTTCATGTCGGGGCGACGTTCGGCGCCGCCCCAGTCGGAATTGTCGTTCAGCAGTTGGACGTAGAGCCGGTTGAGCCGGCTGGTGGCGCGGATGTCGAACGAGCTCTCGCGCACCTGCTTGACGGTGGTGATGCCGGCCAGCGGCAGAAAAAAGCCGAAGTGATCCGGGAAATCCGGGTAGGCGCAGGCGATGGTCTCGCCGCTGTCGATGTCCTCGGCCTCGAAGTCCGTCCCGTCGGTGGCGAGGATGAAGCGCGCCTTGGCGCGGGTGGTGGCCGGGCTGGCTTTGAGCGCGGAAAGGATAGCGGCGACCTCGCCCGGCTCGGCGACGGCGAGGTGGATGTTGTTGCTCTGGAGGACGCCACCGAGATCGGACTTGTTCGACGCGCCCTGCCGCAGCCGCTTGATCGTCGTTTCCTTGTTGCCGAAAGCGCGCAGAAAGGCGAATGGAAACTCGGCGCGGTCGAAGGGCTGGAGCGCCAGGTTTGAGACTGCTTCCTCAATTTCTACCGCGTTCATGATTCAAGCACGTCAAAAGGTGGGGTCATGGGGTATGCGGTCATTTTGGGAGTAGGTTCGGCAAGCTCAACGCAGCGGATCACCCATGGATTAGCCAAGATTCGCCGCGTTCGGAATGCGCTTTACGCTTCGGCATTAAATCACACGCCGGACCCTCGATCGGCCCGGGTTGAACGGATACATCGATCAAGCGAAAGCCAGGCGCCCGGTTCCACGCTGGGTGCCGGACACTCGTGTTTTTTGCCACCGCGTGAGACAAGCGGGAGGACAACTGCTGGGATAATCGCGCATTCGCCAACCTGTTTGACGGGGGCTCACTGAGCATCCCGCCTCCCCCAAGCGCCATGGAAACCTCGACCACTCCCGTACTAGACGTCATGCCGGAAAAACACACGCCGATGATGGTTCAGTACTTCCGCATCAAGGCCGAGCACCCCGACATGCTGCTGTTCTACCGCATGGGGGATTTCTACGAACTATTCCATGACGACGCCGAGCGCGCGGCGCGCCTGCTCGACATCACCCTGACCACGCGCGGCGCCTCGGCGGGGCAGCCGATCCGGATGGCGGGGGTGCCTTATCACGCGGCGGAGGTTTACCTGGCAAAGCTTTCGCGGCTGGGGGAATCGGTGGCGATCTGCGAGCAGATCGGCGATCCGAAGACCGCGAAGGGGCCGGTGGAGCGCCGTGTGGTGCGTATCGTCACGCCGGGCACGGTAACCGACGAGGCGCTGCTGGACGACCGGCGCGATGCGGTGATGCTGGCGGTGGCGCCTGTCGCCAAAGCGCGCTCTCTCACCCCCGGCCCCTCTCCCGCAAGCGGGCGAGGGGAGAAAATCGCTCTGGCCTGGCTGACGCTTTCCAGTGGACGTTTCGCCGCCAAAATCATCACCGCCGACCGGCTCGGCGCCGAGTTGATTCGGCTCAATCCCTCGGAAATCCTGCTGCCGGAAGGGTTCACGCATTTCGACCTGGCCAATCTTAAAGTGGCCTTCAACCGCCGCCCGGACTGGCAGTTCGACGCCGAACGCGGCCGCCGGATGTTGCTGGAACAGTTCGGAGTCGCCGACCTGACCGCCTACGGCATCGAGGACCAACCCTCGCTCCAGGCCGCCGCCGGACTGTTGCTGGATTACGCGCGGCACACCCAGCAAGCCGCCCTGCCCCACATCCACGGCCTCAGCCTGGAGCAGGACAGCGCCTATGTCCTGCTCGACGCCGCCGCGCGCCGCACTCTGGAAATCAGCGAGACGTTGCGTGGCGAGGCTGCGCCCACGCTGCTGTCGGAACTGGATCGCTGCATCACCGCCCTGGGTGGCCGCTTGTTGCGCCACTGGCTGCATCACCCCCTGCGCGACCGCACCGTGTTGCAGCGGCGTTTGAGCGCCATCGACACGCTACTGCGCACGCCCGGCGCGGCCCGGGACACGCGCGCCGCGCTCAAGGGCATGGCCGACCTGGAGCGCATCGCCGCGCGCGTCGCCCTGCGCAGCGCGCGGCCACGCGACCTCTCCGGCCTGCGCGACAGCCTCGCGCGCCTGCCGGCGCTGCAAGCCGCGCTCACCGATGCCGGGCCGGCGCTGGCGCCACTGTGCGAGCGTCTGGCTTTTCCCGAGGTGACGCTCGACCATCTGGCGCGCGCCTTGAAACCGGAACCCGGCGTGGTGCTGCGCGAAGGCGGCGTCATCGCCGATGGTTTCGACGCCGAACTCGACGAACTGCGTGCCCTGCAATCCGACTGCGGTTCCTTCCTGATCGACATGGAGGCGCGCGAGCGGGAACGCACCGGCATCTCCAATTTGCGGGTGGAATACAACCGGGTATCGGGCTTCTATATCGAGGTGGCCCGCGCCCAGGCGGACAAGGTGCCGGCCGACTACCACCGGCGTCAGACCTTGAAAAATGTGGAACGTTATCTGACGCCGGAGTTGAAGGCGTTCGAGGACAAATACCTGTCCGCCTCCGAACGTGCCCTGGCGCGCGAGAAGCGGCTCTACGAAGAACTGCTGGAAGTGCTCGCCGCTACCCTCGCGCCCTTGCAGCAAGTCGCCGCCGCCGTGGCCGAGGCCGATGTCCTGTCCGGGCATGCCGAACTGGCCGGGGAACGCCGCTATTGCGCGCCTGAATTCAGCGATGCCTGGGGCATCCAGATCGAGGCCGGCCGCCACCCGGTGGTGGAAACGCGGGTGGATGCCTTCATTCCCAACGATCTGCGCCTCGACCCCACCCGCCGCATGTTGCTCATCACCGGCCCCAACATGGGTGGCAAATCCACCTACATGCGCCAGATCGCCCACATCGTCCTGCTCGCCTGTTGCGGCCTCTACGTGCCGGCATCGCGCGCGCTGATCGGGCCGGTGGATCAGATCTTCACCCGCGTCGGCTCCTCCGACGACCTCGCCGGCGGGCGTTCCACCTTCATGGTGGAAATGACCGAAACCGCCGGCATCCTGCACGGCGCCACCGAACACAGCCTGATCCTGATGGACGAGATCGGCCGCGGCACCTCGACTTTCGACGGCATCAGCATCGCCTGGGCGGTGGCGCGGCACATGGCGGAAAAGACCCGTGCCTACACCCTGTTCGCCACCCATTATTTCGAGCTGACCCAGCTCAACCAGGAATTCCGCGCCCTGGCCAACGTGCACCTGGACGCGGTGGAAACAGGGAATGGCCTCACTTTCCTGCACGCCGTGGCGGATGGCCCCGCCTCGCAGAGCTACGGCTTGCAGGTGGCGCGCCTGGCCGGGGTGCCGGCGGCGGTCATCAACGCCGCCCGGCGCAAGCTGGTGATGCTGGAAAACCAGCAGATCGCGCCCTCGGGCCAGGGCGACCTGTTCGCGCAGGCCCCGCCCGCGCCGGAGCCACCCGCCTGCCCCGCGCTGGAACGCCTGGTTGAAATCGACCCGGACGAACTCAGCCCGAAACAGGCGCTGGAAGCGCTCTATGAACTGCGGCGGCTGCTGCCGGCAAGCCCGCCGGAGCTCTGAAGGATACCGTCCGCGCCGATTGCTTCACCGCCCGCCCATCGGCTTGCGGGTGACATAACGAAAATCGGCCCCGATGAGCCCGGCCCGGTCAATGCCGGTGCATCTCGGCGCAAAGGATGCCGGGATCCCGCCGGCCGCTTTCCGCCATGATTTCCAGATTGCGCAGGACGAGCAGACTGGCGGCTTCCATCTTGCCCAGTTCATCCAGGCCGTCATTCAGTTCACCCGCATGGAAATGACGCACGGCATTCACTCCATGCTGATGCACGGCCACATGGGGCGGCTCGATGGCCTGATAGCCAGGCAACTTGGAAAAGCAGTTCCTGCCGTCGCCTTCGTAATACCACTTGCCGAGACGGCAAGTGGTATGGCCGGAGAACTCCGTTTCGGTCTTTTCGGAAAGTCCGAGAAAGACCTTGTAGATCTCCATCTTGAATACCAGGTGATCCACCTTGGCGGTTTCCACGAAGCTGCGCAGCGCGCTGGCGGCAATGGTGCCAATCATCTGATCCGAGGAATCCATCAAGCTCTTCATGCCCAGGTAGGCCTGCTGTCCATCGCGCTGAAACAACCGGGTACTTTCCGGGTCCACCTGAACCTGGTCGCGCACCTGGGTCGCCTCGTTCTGCACCGTCTGCACCAGGCTGGATATCTCATTGGTGGCGCTACGGGTGCGGTCGGCCAGTTTGCGGACTTCGTCGGCCACCACCGCGAAACCACGGCCATACTCCCCCGCCCGTGCCGCTTCGATGGCGGCGTTGAGCGCGAGCAGATTGGTCTGCTCGGCGATGCCCTGGATCAGCTTGACGATGCCACCGATCTCTCCCGTGCGGTCATGCAGTTTGCCCACCTCTTCGGAGGTGGAATTGAGCCTCTGGGTGAAGCCCTCCAGGCTGCCGGCCATGCGTTCGATGATGCCCAGGTTGTCGCCCACGGTATGGCAGGCATTGACCACGCGTTCCGTCTCCTGGCGCATGGCCTGGGCAAGCGTGGCGAGCGAGCCCTGGGATTCCTTGAGCGAATCGCTGAAACTGCCGATGTGGGGCGCCATTCCCAGCAGCGAGTCACATTGAGCATGGGCACCCGCCGCGACGGGCCGAAAGGCGTCCAGCGCTTCCCGCGCCCCGGTCAATTCCCCGCACAGCGCCTCGTTTTCCGCTTGCATGGACTGCAAGCGTTGCCGCAACTCCGTGATCTCTCGTCCCGAACGAAAAAACATGCCAGGCACCTCTTCAAAAGGGATAGGCGCGTTATCGGCGGATCCGGGAAAAACTTTAAGGCAGCGCGCGGCAGCGCCGAGGCATCAATCCCCGAAGCTGGTTCCGACACCCCGCGCGCTGGCGACCCACGGGTGCTCGGGCGGCACGGTCTTGACCTGACCGGCGACGTCCTCCAGCGGCACCGGCACGCTGGATTCGCCGCGCGCGGCAACCATGAAGCCGTATTGGCGCTGCTGGATCAGATCGGCGGCGGCGGTTCCCAGGCGAGTGGCGAGCAGGCGGTCGGCGGCGGAAGGCGTACCGCCACGTTGCAGATGCCCGAGGATGGTGACGCGGGCTTCCAGGCCGGTGAGCTGTTCCAGTTGCTGCGCCAGGCGCAGGGTACGCTCGGCGTAGACCAGTTCCGGCTCCACGACGACCGCCTTCTTGTCTTTCTTTTTCGCGGCGCTGGCCTGTTGTTTAGCGAATTCCTGCCGCGAGATCGCGCCCTCCGCCACGGCGACGATGCTGAACGGCTTGCCTTTGCGTTTGCGCGCCTTGATGGCATCGGCCACCACGTCCACGTCGTAGGGAATTTCCGGAACCAGGATCACGTCGGCGCCGCCGGCGATGCCCGCGCCCAGCGCCAGCCAGCCGGCGCGATGCCCCATAATCTCGACCACGATGATGCGGTGGTGGCTGTGCGCGGTGCTGTGCAGGCGGTCGATGGCGTCGGTGGCGATACCCAGCGCGGTATCGAAGCCGAAAGTGGTATCGGTCAGCGCCACATCGTTGTCGATGGTCTTGGGCAGGGTCACCACGTTGAGTCCGGCCTGCCGCAATCGCAGCGCGTTCTTCTGGGTGCCGCCGCCGCCCAGGCAGACCAGGCAATCGAGCCCGTTGGCGTGATAGTTGGCGACGATGGTTTCTGTCATGTCCTGCACCTTGCCGTTCACCGGCATCTTGTGCGGCTTGTCGCGGCTGGTGCCGAGGATGGTGCCGCCCAGGGTGAGGATGCCGGAAAGCTGCTCCCCTTCCAGCGCCATGACGCGGTTTTCCATGAGGCCGCGAAATCCATCGCGTATGCCGACGATGTGCATGCCGTAATGCGATACACAGGCCTTGCCGACGCCGCGAATCGCCGCGTTGAGGCCGGGACTGTCGCCGCCGGAGGTCAGAATGCCGATGCTCTGGGTCATGTGGGTAGCTGCTTTCGTTGAATGGATCGCGGGATTGTCACGCGCGCGTGGCGATGAGGCCAGAACCCGAACTGACTTACATCATTTCCACCACCCACTTGGTGACGGTGGCCGTCGCCCGCGCACATTGCTCGCCGCGCGCCGTATCGAACGCCTTGTATTCCTCGGGGTTCCACATGTCATAGGTCTTGCCGGTGAATTGCCGTTGCAGTTCCTGGCAGGTGACGCCGCCGAACTCGTCGCGGAAGCGTTCCACCAACTCCTGGCCCTTCTTGAAGTTGTTGATGAAGCGGCCTTTGTCCAACTTGTCGCGATCACGCCCGCGCCGCGCCGAAAGCGCCACCAGGCCTCCGGTGAGCGCGCCGCAGGCCCCCACGCCGGAGAGGCCGCCGCCCCCGGACAAGCCATGACTCGCCTTGATCACGCTGTCCTCGATCACGCCCACGGTTTCCTGCACCGCCGCCAGCACGCATTGCGGACAACAGCCGTAATCCAGCTCGTATTTCAACGCCTTGTCGTAGGCGATTTGCGCGAGGCTGGCCTTGTCGTCCGTATTCATGTGGCGCTCCTGAATATTAGAAATCGCTAATTTATAGCAACCGCACCCGCGCGTCTCGCGCGGCTTATCATCGTCGGCATGTTTCTCCAGGAATTTCACAATGAAAACGCTGCATCTCGACGCCGACGAACTCGATCTGAATTTCGACCAGTGCCTCAAACTCGCCAACCTGGCCGCCGACCACCTGCTGGCGCAACAGGGTGGCGCCATGTTGCTGTCGTTCTGGGATGACGACCGCGGCCTGGAATCGCCGCACGGCGTCTCCGAGTGTCATTTCCAGTGCCCGACCCCGGGCTGGCAGGACTACGCCGGCAATCGCGGTGGCGTCCTGATGGTGAACTTCGGCCGGGGCCGCTTCGTGTTCTGCTACCGGCCGATCAATGACTGAAATCGCGCGCGCGATTTCCCCTCAGAGGGCGAACCAGGCGCGCAGCCGCGCCACATCGACCCGGCCCCGCTCATCCTGGCCGGCGGCGTCCAGGCGCCGATAAGGAGCGCCCTCTTCGCCCAGGTCGCTCAGGACGGCAAGCGCCCCGGTGAAATCATGATCGCGGGTGTAGTCGTTGATCGTCACCACGGTCTTCAGGCCGGCACCCAGCGAGGAGTGGATGCCGTTCTCGGAATCCTCGATCGCCAGACATTCCTCGGGGCCCAAGCCAAGTTTCCGTATGGCCCAGACATAGATGTCCGGCGCCGGTTTCTTGGCCGGGACGATGTCGCCGGCGGCGATCACCGTGAACCAATCGGCGCCATCCTCGGCCAGGCTGTGGCGCAGCAGCGCGGTGACGTTTTCCGGAGTGGTGGTGGTGGCCACGCCCAGGATCAGTCCGGCTTCGCGCGCCTCGCGCAACAAGCGTTCGACACCGGGGCGCAGGGGAATCCCCCCTTGCGCCAGCAATTCGGTGTAGTGGCGCGTCTTGGCCTTGTGCAGTTCCGCGATCATTTCCTCAAAGTTGGCCGGCTTCTCGTAATCGGGCCGGAAACGCGAAAGGTAGTACTTCATGCGTTCCTTGCCACCGGTCACCGCGAGCAGTTCGCCGTAGAGCGGCACATCCCATTCCCAATCCAGGCCGAATTCACGAAACGCCGCGTTGAAGGCCGGGCGGTGGCCGTCGCGCTCGGTATCGGCCAGGGTTCCATCAACGTCGAACAAGAGTGCTTTCAGCATGGCAATTCCTTGAATTTACAGGTTTTTCAAAATGAGACTGGCGGTTACAATCCGCCTCTTTGCCTGGAGGGCGATTCATGCAGACATCCGCCCAACTCACTACCCAGCCCACCGAGTTCGACCGGCTGTTCAACGGCACGCTTTACAGTCTGCTGTCCTGGCCCCAACTCACCGCTTTCTGGGAGCGTCTGGACGCCGGGGCTGGCTGGTATCTCTACGCGGTCGGTGAGGATCGCCCCGACGAACCGGCCGACGCGGAACATGTCGCCGCGTTCACCCGCGAGATCGACGCCCTGCTGCACCGTGAACACCACGAAGACTACTGTGGCATCGTCTATGCCGACGATCTGGACAACCCCAGCCTCATCAAGATCTATGACCCCAACCATCTGGGGACGTCATGCGGTTCCAGCAAGCACCGCATCCTGCCGGGCTGGGTGATGTCGAAATGGCCGCCATCCGATCTGACCCCGAGCCACCATGTGCCGCAAAATCGCAAGCGCTGGTGGCAGGGCTTCCTGGATCTGATCGGCGCGAAATAAGCCATCCCCCATCCCGGTTACCCGGCACACGAAAAAAGCGGCCCGCAGGCCGCTTTTTTCCTGCCCCCGCCGTGTCTTACTCGGCGGCGGGCTCGGCGGTGGGCGCAGGCGTGGGCGCCGGCGCTTCGATCAAAGCCTTCATGGACAGGCGCATGCGGCCTTTCTCGTCGGTTTCCAGAACCTTGACCTGAATGGCCTGGCCTTCCTTGAGGAAGTCCGTCACGGCATTGACACGCTGGTGCGCGATCTGGGAGATGTGCAACAGGCCGTCCTTGCCGGGCAGCACATTGACGATGGCGCCGAAATCGAGAATCTTCAGCACGGTGCCGTCGTAGGTGCGACCCACTTCGACCTCGGCGGTGATGTCCTCGATCCGCTTCTTCGCCGCTTCGCCGGACTCGGTACTGGTGCAGGCGATCTTGATGGTGCCGGACTCGTCGATGTCGATCTGGGTGCCGGTTTCCTCGGTCAGCGCACGGATGACCGCGCCGCCCTTGCCGATCACGTCGCGGATCTTCTCCGGATTGATCTTCATGGTGATGATGCGCGGCGCATAGGCGCTCATCTCGTGGGGGCCGGACTCGGCCGTCTCCATGATGCCGAGGATGTGCATGCGGGCCTCGCGCGCCTGGGTCAGAGCGACCTGCATGATGTCCTTGGTGATGCCCTGGATCTTGATGTCCATCTGCAGGGCATTGACGCCGTTCTTGGTGCCGGCGACCTTGAAGTCCATGTCGCCGAGGTGGTCCTCATCACCCAGGATGTCGGTCAGCACCGCGAAGCGGTTGCCTTCCTTGATCAGGCCCATCGCGATGCCGGCGACGTGGTCCTTCAGCGGAACGCCCGCGTCCATCATCGCCAGACTGCCGCCGCAGACGGAAGCCATCGAGGAGGAGCCGTTGGATTCGGTGATCTCGGAAACCACGCGAATGGTGTAGCCGAACTCTTCCTTGGTCGGCAGGCAGGCCGTCAGAGCGCGCTTGGCGAGGCGGCCGTGGCCGATTTCACGGCGCTTCGGGCTGCCGACGCGGCCGGTCTCGCCAGTGGCGAAGGGGGGCATGTTGTAGTGCAGCAGAAAATGGTCGCTGTAGTTGCCGGTGAGGGATTCCACCGTCTGCTCGTCGCGGCCGGTGCCCAGGGTGGCGACCACCAGGGCCTGAGTCTCGCCACGGGTGAACAGCGCGGAACCGTGGGTGCGCGGCATCACGCCGGTACGGATGGTGATGGGGCGCACGGTGCGGGTATCGCGCCCGTCGATGCGCGGCTCACCGGCCAGGATGCGGCCACGCACCACCTTGGCTTCGAGGGCGTGGAACAGATCCTTGACCACGTTGGCCTGGGTGGTATCCATCTCCGGGGTAATCATCTCGGCGATGACCCGGGCGCGGATGGCGTCGACTTCCGTCACACGCGCCTGCTTCTGCTTGATCGAGTAGGCGGCGGAGAGGGCGTCGGCGCAAAGGCCGTTCATCTTGTCGAGCAGGGCCGCGTCGGTTTCCGGCGCGGACCAGTCCCAGGCGTCCTTGCCGGTTTCGTCGGCGAGGTCGTTGATGGTGTCGATGACAATCCGCATCTGCTCGTGGCCGAACACCACGGCGCCCAGCATCACGTCTTCAGACAGTTGATCGGCTTCCGATTCCACCATCAGCACGGCGCTTTCGGTGCCGGCCACCACCAGATTCAACCTGGAATCCTTCAACTCGGTCGTGGTCGGGTTGAGCACGTACTGGCCGTCGACATAGCCGACGCGGGCGGCGCCCACCGGGCCGTCGAAGGGCAGGCCGGACAACGCCAGGGCGGCGGAGGCGCCAATCAGGGCGGGAATGTCGGAATCGACTTCCGGGTTGCTGGACATCACCGTGGCGATGACCTGCACTTCATTGAAGAAGCCATCCGGAAACAGCGGGCGGATGGGGCGGTCGATCAGGCGGGAAACCAGGGTCTCCTTTTCCGAGGGGCGCGATTCGCGCTTCAGGAAACCACCGGGGATGCGGCCCACCGCGTAGGCTTTTTCCTGATAATCGACGGTCAGCGGAAAGAAATCCTGGCCCGGCTTCACTTCGTTTTTCGCCACCACGGTGACCAGCACCACGGTGTCGTCCATATTGACGATCACGGCACCGTCGGCCTGGCGAGCAATCTCGCCGGTTTCCAGGGTGACTTGATGGCGACCGTATTGAAATGTCTTCTTGACCGAATTCACGCTGACTTCTTCCTTTATTTGCTGTCTTGTTTCCGGGTGCCGCTGCCAGTTGGCTTGTCTGCTTGCGCGGACTTATTTACGCAAACCAAGGCGCTTGATCAGATTGGTGTAGCCATCAGCGTTCCTGGACTTGAGGTAGTCCAGCAGACGGCGGCGGCGGCTGACCATCTTGAGCAGGCCGCGGCGGGAATGGTGATCCTTGGCGTGGGTTTTGAAGTGACCGGTCAGGTCATTGATACGGGCGGTAAGCAGGGCGACCTGAACTTCCGGGGAGCCGGTATCGGCGGCGGCGCGCTGATAGTCGGTGACGATCTGCGCTTTCTGGGGGGTGGTGACGGCCATCTGGGCTACTCCAACGAAAAACGCGCATTCTACGCGCGCGGAAGGGAAATTCTCAAGCGATTCATGGGGCTGACGACGCTATCCGGGGGGTGTTTACTACGCGTTGTCCGCCCATGCGGCGGGTCTGGTTCGCCTCAAACACCGGCAATCAGGCGTTTCGGCGCGGCTTTGCCGTCCTGATCGACTTCCGCCACCCCGAGAAAACCGCCATCCGGGGCGTAGAGACGCAGTCGTTCGCCGACCCGCAGGCCACCGCGCCAGATCGCCTGGCCGTGGCTGATCTGCCAGGCCGCTTCAAGATCGAGATCCAACCGTGGCAGATCGAGCGCGAGGTTGTCGGGAGGCAGCAGACGGGCGTCGCGTTCTTGTTCCGTGAGCGTCGTCAGGGTTTCCAGACTGACAGCGTCGTCCAGGTGATAGGGGCCGACCTGCAGGCGGTCGAGGCCGACCAGATGGCCGCCACAGCCGAGCAACTCGCCCAGGTCGTCAGCCAGGGCGCGCACATAAAAACCTTTGCCGCTGTGCACGCGCACCCTGGCGTCGCGGCCGTCGAAACTTTCCAGTTCCAGGCCGTAAACCGTCACCTGGCGGGCGGGGCGCTCGATTTCGATCCCCTTGCGGGCGTATTCGTAAAGCGGCCGGCCGGCGTGCTTGAGGGCGGAGTGCATCGGCGGTACCTGTTCGATCTCGCCGCAGAAACGTTCCAGCGCCTGGCGTAGCGTCGCCTCGTCGAAGCCGACCGGGCGCTCGGCGATCACCTCGCCATCCAGGTCGCCACTGGAAGTGCGGATACCGAAGCGGATTTCGGCACGATAGACCTTGTCGGCGTCGAGCAGGAATTGCGAAAACTTGGTGGCCTCACCCAGGCACAGCGGCAGCAGGCCGGTGGCAAAGGGATCAAGGGTGCCGGTATGGCCGGCCTTCTCCGCTCGATACAACCACTTGGCCTTTTGCAGGGCCGCGTTTGAAGTGAAACCGGTGGCCTTGTCCAGCAACAGCACGCCGGAAATGGCACGCCTGACGATCTTGTTCATTCTGAATTCCTGGCCGGGCGGCGCGAAAGCGCGAAAAAACGCGGTGGCCGCTCGGCGTTCGGTGTTTCCGTTTACAAAGACGCCGGCAAGGATGCCGGCGCTACAGGCCGCGAAATCCAGCCGCATCTCGCATGGGCCGTGCTCCGGAGCGGTGTACAGCCACCTTGCCGGGTCACTTCAATCGGGACTTTCGGATTCCTCGTCCTGATGATGTTTGCGATCTTCCGCCACGGCCTTGTCGATGAGTTCGGACAGGTGGGCGCCGCGTTCCACCGACGCGTCATAAACGAACGTGAGCTTGGGCACGGTGCGCAGGCTCATGCGGCGCGCGAGCTCGCTGCGCAGGAAACCGGCGGCGCTACCCAGCCCCTTGCGCGCGGCTTCATGATTGTCGCCGAACACGGTGAACCAGACCTTGGCGTGTTCCAGATCGGTGGTGACGTTGACGGCGGTAATCGTGACACCGGCCACGCGCGGATCTTTCATTTCACGCATGAGGATGGACGCCAGTTCCTGCAGGATCTGCTCGGCGACGCGGAGATTTCTTTGATTGGCCATGTTCGGAGTGCGAAGTGAGGGGATGAGGAGCGGGCTTCCCCACGCTCCTCACCGCTTTACAGCGTCCTCGCCACCTCGACCACCTCGTAGCATTCGAGCTGGTCGCCTTCCTGGATGTCGTTGAAGTTTTTCAGGTTCAAGCCGCATTCGAAGCCGGCCTTCACCTCTTTCACGTCATCCTTGAAGCGCTTGAGGGAATCGAGTTCGCCATCGTGCACCACCACATGGTCGCGCAACACACGCACACGCGCGGAGCGTTTCAACACGCCGTCGAGCACGAAACAGCCGGCCACGGCGCCCACCTTGGTGATGCGGAACACCTGGCGGATTTCGGCCAGGCCCAGGGCATTTTCCTTCTTCTCCGGCGACAGCATGCCGCTCAACGCGGCTTTCACGTCATCCACGGCTTCGTAGATGATGTTGTAGTAGCGGATGTCGACGCCGGCGGATTCGGCCAGCTTGCGGCTCTGGGCGTCGGCGCGCACGTTGAAGCCGATGATGACGGCCTTGGAGGCGATGGCCAGGTTGACGTCGGATTCGGAAATCGAACCGACGGCGGAGTGGATCAGATTGACCTTCACCTCGGCGGTGGAGAGCTTGGTCAGCGCATGCGCCAAGCCTTCGTAGGAGCCTTGCACGTCGGCCTTCAGGATCAACGGCAGGGTCTGCACCTCACCCTCGCCCATCTGCTCGAACATGTTCTCCAGCTTGGCGGCCTGCTGTTTCGCGAGCTTGACGTCGCGGAACATGCCCTGACGGAACAGGGCGATTTCACGCGCCTTCTTCTCATCATGCAGCACCAGCACATCGACGCCGGCACCCGGCACGTCGGACAGACCCTGGATTTCCACCGGGATGGCCGGGCCGGCCTGGGTGATCTGCTTGCCGTCCTCGTCGAGCATGGCGCGCACGCGGCCGAAAGCGGAACCGGCAAGAACAATGTCGCCACGCTTCAGGGTGCCGGACTGCACCAGCACTGTGGCCACCGGGCCACGCCCCTTGTCCAGGCGCGACTCCACGACCACACCCTTGGCCAGGGCGTCTATCGGCGCCTTGAGTTCGAGCACTTCGGCCTGCAACAGGATGGCGTCCAACAACGCGTCGATACCCTGACCGGTCTTCGCGGACACATCCACGAACATGGCGTCACCGCCCCACTCTTCCGGCACCACGCCTTCGTTGGAAACTTCCTGGCGAATTTTTTCCGGGTTGGCGCCCGGCTTGTCGATCTTGTTCACCGCGACGATGACCGGCACATTGCCGGCCTTGGCGTGGTGGATGGCTTCCCGAGTCTGCGGCATGACGCCGTCATCGGCCGCCACCACCAGGATCACCAGGTCGGTGACCTTGGCGCCGCGCGCTCGCATGGCGGTAAACGCTTCGTGGCCAGGGGTATCCAGGAAGGTGACCATGCCCTTCGACGTTTCCACGTGGTAGGCGCCGATATGCTGGGTGATGCCGCCCGCTTCGCCGGCCGCGACACGCGCTTGACGAATGCGGTCGAGCAACGAGGTCTTGCCGTGGTCGACGTGGCCCATCACCGTCACCACCGGGGCGCGCGGCAGGAGTTCCACTTCTTTTTCCAGCTCATCGCCATCCAGATAGGACTCCGGGGTGTCGATGGGCGCGGGCTTGGCGATGTGGCCCAGTTCTTCCACCAGAATCATGGCGGTATCCTGATCCAGCACCTGGTTGATGGTGACCATCGAGCCCATTTTCATGAGCGCCTTGATTACCTCGGCGGCCTTCACCGACATCTTGTGCGCCAGATCGGCGACGCTGATGGTTTCCGGCACCATCACTTCGCGCACCACGGGTTCGGCCGGCAACTGCTGAACATGCTCGTGTTCATTCTTGTGGTGGCGGCCCTTGCGCGAACGCCAGCCATCGCCCTCGGTGGCGCCGCGGGTCTTGAGACCAGGGCGCTTGCCGCTGACCGGTTCCACCTTGCCCTTCTTGGCGGCGGGTTTGGCCACCTTGGGTTTGACGGCGGGCTTGATTGAGGGCTTGACTTCGGCGGGCCTGACTTCACCGACGGCGGCTGCCTGGCTCTCACCTTGGCTGCCAACCCTCGCTGCGGCCTCCTGGCCCCGCTCACGCGCGGCCTTGGCGTCCATCTCGGCCTGCCGGCGCGCGGCTTCGCGATCCTGCTTGACCTTGAGTTCGGCTTCCTGAATGGCGCGCAGCGTGGCACCGCGCTTCGCCTCCAGTTCCCGCGCCTGACGCTCGGCATCGTCGATGACGGACACCGGGCGTTTGAGCAATGGCCGCTCGGCCTTGGCTTCGCCAGCCTCTTCCGTGACGGCGACTTCCGGCTCTTCCTGAACGGGTTCCGCCTCGGCGACAGCCTCGACCGGCGCCTCGGCCACCTCGGGTTCCGGCATCATTTCAACCACCGGCTCCGGCCGAATCTCCGGCACCTCGGCCACCACCTCGACCACCACATGGGCTTCCTGAATTTCAATCGGCGTTTCAGCGGGTTTATCGTGGATGGCTGCATCGCCCTGGCCCACTTCGCGCTTGACCAGGGTGCGCTTCTTGCGCATTTCCACCTGTACGGTGCGGGTGCGGCCGCTGCTGTCGGCGGTCTTGATCTCGCTGGTCTGCTTGCGCGTCAGCGTGATCTTGGTCTTGCCTTCCTTGGCGCCATGTTTGCCGCGCAGATAATCCAGCAAGCGCGACTTGTCCTGGTCGGAGAGGACATCGCCGACTCCCTGGACGGTCACACCGGCGGATTGCAACTGCTCCACCAGCAGTGTCGGCGCAACCTTGAGTTCAGTGGCGAATTGTTCGACGTTCATGCTACCCCCATTCAGGCGCCCGCCAGCATGGGCGCCCGCGCTGTCATGATCAGCGCCTTGGCGCGTTCTTCGTCCATGCCGACGAGTTCCATCAACTCGTCCACGGCCAGATCGGCCAGATCCTCCGCCGTGTTCACCCCTTGCGCGGTGAGCTGGGCGGCGGTGTCTTCATCCATGCCGGCGACACTCATCAGGTCGGCGGCGGCGGATTCCATCTCTTCTTCATGCACGATGGCGTCGGTGAGCAGGGCGTCACGGGCGCGCGAACGCAGCTCGTTGACCGTGTCCTCATCGAAGGATTCTATTTCCAGCATCTCGGCCAGCGGCACGTAGGCCACTTCCTCCAGCGTGGAGAAGCCTTCCTGCACCAACACCTCGGCCACATCCTCATCGACGTCCAGCTTCTCCATGAACATCTCACGGATGCCCGAGGCTTCCTGCTCATGCTTCTGCTCGGCTTCGTCCACAGACAGGATGTTGATTTCCCAACCGGTCAATTCCGCAGCCAGACGCACATTCTGGCCGTAGCGACCAATCGCCACATCGACCTGGTCGGGATCCACCGCCACGTCCATCGCATGCTTGTCCTCGTCCATCACGATGCTGCTGATCTGGGCGGGAGAAAGCGCGTTGATGACGAACTGGGCGGGGTCGGCGGCCCACAGGACGATATCGACGCGCTCGCCGTTGAGTTCGTTGGTCACGGCCGTGACGCGGGTACCGCGCACACCGATGCAGGCACCTTGCGGATCCATGCGTGGATCGTTGGATTTGACCGCGATCTTGGCGCGCATGCCGGGGTCGCGCGCGGCGGCCTTGATTTCAATGACGCCTTCCTCGACCTCGGGCACTTCCAGCTCGAACAGCTTCATGATGAATTCCGGCGCGGTACGCGACAGCACCAGTTGCGGCCCGCGCGCCGCGCGTTCGGCGCGCACCATGTAGGCACGCACGCGATCGCCGACACGCAGGTTTTCCTTGGGAATCATCTGGTCTTTTTCCAGACGGCCTTCGATGCGCCCGGATTCGATGATCGCGGCGCCGCGCTCCATGCGCTTGATGGTGCCCGATACCAGAGAGTCGTTGCGCGCCAGGAAATCATTCAGTAATTGCTCGCGCTCCGCATCGCGAATCCGTTGCAGGATGACCTGCTTCGCCGCCTGAGCGCCGATACGGCCGAAATCCACGGCTTCCACGGATTCCTCGATGAACTCGCCCACCTCGATATCCGGCTTGATTTCGCGCGCCTCGAACAGAAGGTACTGGCGGTCCGGAAACTCCAGGCCGGCCTCATCGGGCAGCACTTCCCAGCGACGGAAGGCCTGGTACTCACCGGTGCGACGGTCGATTTCGACGCGAATCTCCACATCGTCGAGGTAACGCTTCTTGGTGGCATGGGCCAAAGCAGCTTCCAAGGCGCCGAACACCACCTCGGGTTCCACATTTTTCTCACGTGCCAGCACATCGGCCAGCATCAAGACTTCCCGACTCATCGCACCCTCCGGGTTGAACCGCCCAATATCGGCGCCAGGTGGGCCGAATCCACTTCAACGAAGGGAATCTCCACCAGCACACCATCCACTTCCATTTGCAACACGCCGTCCTGTAATCCTTTCAGCAAGCCGGTGAAACGCTTGCGCCCGTCGAGCGGGGCATGCAACTTGACCAGCGCGCGCTCACCATTGAAACGGATGAAGTCCGCCTCCTTGACCAGCGGCCGATCCGTTCCCGGCGAGGACACTTCGAGGCGGTCGTAATCGACGTTCTCGACCATGAACACTCGGGTCAGCTGATTGCTCACCTTCACGCAGTCGTCCATGTTGATTCCGTTCGGACTGTCGATGAACACGCGCAGCAAGCCCCGGCCAGCCCGTTCCAGGGTGACCAGTTCGTAGCCCATGCCGGCCAGGGTTGGTTCGATTAGTGTCTGCAAATCCATGTTTAGGAAATAAAAAAAGGGCGCGAAGCCCGTAGAAAACTTGCTGAGTATACACCAGATTGCCAATTCTCCGACTACCTGCGTTTCAACCCCAAGGATGTCCCGCCGTCACGGCCCGCGCGGTCGGTGGAGTCGGCAAACTCACTCATGGCCGACGCCATGTTCCAGGACGATCCGTCTGCCATCGGCGGTGAAGCTGATCGTCGCCAGCCAGGCTCCCGACGCGGGCAGAGCGGCGCTGACACGGTAATCGCCATCGCCGATTTCCCGCATGGGCTGCCCAGTCGGCACGGCCTGGCCATGTCGGGCCAGGGCGAAACTCACTTGCTGGCCGCTGACGCCGCCGCCATCGGCTTTGCGCAACAGCACGCTCACTTCACTCGCGCGCCCTCGACTGAGCCCGTCCAGGCCGGTCACTTCGACGTTCCAGCCCACCCTGGCCAGACTGGCCTCGATATTGCGCTGCTGCGCGATGCTCTTGGCCGCCTCCTCGCCGTGCTCGACGACGCCGGCAAAGCCGGTATAAAGCGTCTTGCCCTTGGCGTTGGGCAGCAATCGTTCCGCCAGCGCGGGCGGCAAACCATGTCCGGCAACATAGACGAAGCCTCCCAGCACCACGGTTATGACCACGAAGAAACCGATCAGCAATTTGGGAACCCAGTGCACATGGAGTTCCTTGCCGGGCTTGTTTTCATAGAGCTGAAACAACAGCATCGCCACCGTGGGATAAGCGACCACATGCAGGGTGACCACATCCAGCCCAGGCCAATTGGCGCCCGCGTAAAAAAGATAGGCCGCGCCGGGGAACCCGGCCGCCGCGACCGCCGCCCAGAAGTTCGATAGTTTGATGAGGCGCGCCACCCCGTAGAGCAGCGCGGTCAGAAGCATGCCGCCGAAAATGGAAATAAGCAGATTCATGGAAATTGGCCCAGACGTTATCTACGTGTAAAGAAGCGCGCCGGGTCGATCACGGTTTCGCCCTTGCCGCTTCGGATGTGAAATTCGAATTCATGCAGACTGGCCGCCCGCGCGGGATCGAGTTGCACGCTGGCCTGGATGATCACGCTCTTGCCGTTGCGGATGTGAACTTGCCGGAAATTACCCAGATCCAGCGCGCCCGCCGGCAACCCTCGCGCGCTGATCGAATAGATCTCGTCACCGCCAGAGATATTGGTCAGACGGATCTGGTAGCGGTTACGGATACTTCCGTCGGACAAGATTACGAAGAGCGGTTGCCGAATCTGCTGAATGCTGTGCTCGAAGGGCTTGCGGTGGCCGATGTCGTAAGCCAGATAGGCGCACATCAGGATCAGGGAGACACCATAACCCAGCACCTTGAGGCTCTTCCAGTGCGGGCGCGCCGGCCCCGGCCGCGCTTGGGCAAGATTGGTTTCCGAGTCGTAGCGAATCAGGCCACGCGGGTAACTCATCTTGTCCATGATGCTGTTGCAGGCGTCCACGCACAGGCCGCAGGAAATGCAGGTGTATTGCAGGCCGTCGCGAATATCGATGCCGACCGGACACACCTGCACGCACAGTCCGCAGTCGACACAGTCGCCGTGCCCCTTTTCCCGCCGCTCGTCTCGCCCACGCAGGCCGGCGCGAGCCAGGATGCGCCCCGCCACGCCCTCGCCCCGTGGCTGGTCGTAATGCACGGTGAGCGTTTCCGGCTCGTACATCGCGCTCTGGAAACGGCCATAGGGGCAGATGAAGGTGCACACATGCTCGCGCAGCAAGGCGGCGGCGGCGTAGGTACTGAAACTCAGCGTGAGTATGGCGATATAGGCGGCGGCTGCGGCCTGCCCGGTAAACACCTCGCGCAGCAGTTCCGGCGCGTAACCGAAATAGAGCACGAAAGTCAGCGCGGTCCAGAATGACAGCAGGCCCCAGGCAATCTGGGTACCGCCCACCTTGAGCAACTTCTCGCGCTTGCTCCAGGGTTCGCGCAGCAGTCGCAGGCGCGCGGGACGTTCCCCCTGGAACCATTTCTCGAGAAAGATGAAGGCATCGGTCCACAGGGTCTGGAAGCAGAAATAACCGCAGAAAGCGCGGCCGAACAAGGCCGTGATGAAGAACAACAGCACCGCCGCGATGAACAGCAGCATGGATAGCCAGAAAATGTCCTGCGGGTACACCACCAGATTGAAGATCAGATAGCGGCGTCCCGGTATGTCGAACATGACCGCCTGCGCGGGCGCATCCGACCGCGACCAGGGCAGCCAGGGCAACAGGAAGTAGACCGAGAAACCCAGCCAGAGAATGGCGCTCTTGAAGCGGCGAAACGGCCCCTGGATGGAACGCGGAACGATGGGGATGCGTTTGAAATAAAGATCGCCGCCAGATTGTTGCTCTTGCACGTTCTTACCTTTACGCCCAGTCAGCGGAGACCCGCCCTCCAGGCAACATGTTCGGGTGTTTATGCCACCCTTGATCGACGAGCGCCGGATGGCGCGGCCGAAAACCAAAAACCCCGGCAAGCCGGGGTTTTTTGCTCAAAGCGAGCCGGCGAACATCGCGGGCATGGCCCGCTCCTACTTGCCGCCGCCCAACTCGTGGACGTACACGGTCAGCAGCTTGATCTGCTGTTCGCTCAACCGACCCTGCCAGGAAGGCATGACGCCCTTGTCCAGGCCACCGACGATGACCTTGCGAATCGCCGCGATCTTGCCGGCGTCATCCGCCGCGCCGGGAACGTCGGCCCATAGCCAGACCTTATCGGTCAGGTTGGCGGAACCGATGTCCTTGCGGCCCTTGGCATCGTCGTTATGGCAGTAGTAGCAGGCCGCGACATGGGAATGGAACAGTTCCTTGCCTTTGGCGACCTTGGCGGCGTCCGCCTTGAGGCCGGACAGGCTGGCGACATAGTGGGCCAGCTCGTCGATCTGGGCGCCGCTCAGGGCGTCCGAGAACGGCGGCATATAGCCGTGGCGCCCTTTGGTGATGGTCTCGTTGATCTTTTCTGGGGAGCCGCCATAGATCCAGTCGTCATCGGTCAGGTTGGGGAAAAACCCGACCTTGCCCTGGCCACCGGCCTGATGGCAGGCCGCGCAGTTTTCGGAGAACACCACCTTGCCGGCCGAAACCACGAAACTGCTGAGTTCCGGATCCTTGGCGATCTTGTCGTATGGCAGCGCGGCCAGTTTGTCGAAGTAAGGCTTCTGTGCGACAGCGGCCGCCTGGGTTTCCATGAGCAGCTTGGAGCGCGTATTCCAGTGCCAGGATTCCTCCTGGCCTGCTGCGTTCTTGTAGGTAATGGTGTTCACCCCCGGCAGAAAACTCTTGCCGATCGGCCAGGATGGGTAAACCACCCAATAAACCAGTGCGAACACGATGGTCACGTAGAACGTGTAGGTCCACCACACCGGCAAGGGGTTGTTGAACTCCTGAAGGTCGTCATCCCACACATGGCCCGTGGTTTGCGCCTGGGTAGGTGTTTTTTCAGCCATTGGACTTGTCCTTCTTCACTTCGTCATCATCAAGGAAAGGGATGTTCTTGTGCTCTTCCAGCTTCTCGCCCCGCTTCCTGCTGCCGTAGACCCAGAGCACGATCAGGCAGAAGGTGATGAAAAAAATCAGCAGGCCGATCGGCTTGGTGTTTTCCGGATTGGCGAACCACCCCATCAGCGGAATTTCACCAGTTCTTCAGGCTTGATCTTGCTGAAGTCCACCATCGTGCCCAGCACCTGGAGATAGGCCACCAGGGCATCCATCTCGGAGACGCTGCCGCGATCACCGTCATAGTTGCCATCCGTCGCCTGGGCGACCAGGTTCTTCTGGGCATCCGCGATCACCAGCGTCTTGGCGACCGCCTCGCCGAACTGCTTCACGTTGTGCTCGTATTCTTCCTGGTTGGCCGAATAGGGGACGCCAGTGATGCGCAAGGCGCGCATGCGATCACCGATATCGGAAATATCCAGCTTGGTGGATAGCAGCCAGGGGTAGTTGGGCATCACCGACTCGGGCACCACGGAAGTAGGCTTGAGCAGATGCTGCACATGCCATTCGTTGGAGTACTTGGCGCCGACGCGCGCCAAATCCGGGCCGGTACGCTTGGAACCCCACTGGAACGGGTGGTCATACTTGGATTCCGCCGCCAGGGAATAGTGGCCGTAGCGCAGTTGCTCGTCGCGGAACGGGCGAATCATCTGCGAGTGGCAGGTGTAGCAGCCTTCGCGAACGTAGATATCGCGGCCGCGCGATTCCAGCGGCGTGTAGGGGCGCACACCCGCCACATTCTCGGTCGTGTCCTTGATGAAGAACAGCGGCGCGATTTCCACCATGCCACCGACACTGATGGCAATCATGGTCAACACCAGCAGGACGCCGGCATTGGTTTCGACATTTTCGTGTTTGAAGCTCATTTCCTAACCTCGTTAGCGTCAGGCGGCGGCGGCGACGGCGCGCGCATTGGCCACTTCGGCGCGCACCCCCTGGCGGATGGTCTGGTAGACGTTGTAAGCCATCAACAACATCCCCGTCAGAAAGAACATGCCGCCGATGGCGCGCATGGCATAGAAGGGGTGCATGGCGGCGACCGATTCCACGAACGAATACTGCAGATTGCCGAAGTCATCGAAGGCGCGCCACATCAGGCCCTGCGAAATACCGGAAATCCACATCGCGGTGATGTACAGCAGCGTGCCGATGGTGGCCAGCCAGAAGTGGATGTTGATCAACTTCTCGCTATGCATGGTGGTATTCCACAGGCGCGGAATCATGTGATACAGCGAACCGAAGGAGATCATCGCCACCCAACCCAAAGCGCCGGAGTGCACATGGCCCACGGTCCAGTCGGTGTAATGCGACAGCGCGTTGACATCCTTCAGGGACATCAGCGGGCCCTCGAAAGTGGACATGCCGTAGAACGACAGGGCGACGATCATGAAACGCATGATCGGGTCGGTACGCAACTTATCCCAGGCACCGGAGAGGGTCATGATGCCGTTGATCATGCCACCCCAGGAAGGCAGCAGCAGCATGATGGAAAAGGTGGCGCCCAGAGTCGAAGCCCAGTCGGGCAGCGCGGTCCAGTGCAGGTGATGGGTACCCACCCACATGTACATGAACGACAGCGCCCAGAAGTGGACGATGGACAGCCGGTAGGAATAAACCGGACGGCCCGCATGCTTGGGCACGAAGTAATACATCATTCCCAGAAAAGCGGCGGTCAGGAAGAAACCCACCGCGTTGTGGCCGTACCACCACTGCGTCATTGCATCCTGCGTGCCGGCGAACAGGCTGTAGGACTTGAGAGTGAACAGATTCACCGGAATGGCGATGTTGTTGAAGGTGTGCAGCAGCGCGGTCGCCAGAATGAACGACAGATAGAACCAGTTGGCGACATAGATGTGCGCCTGTTTGCGCTGCATCAGGGTGCCAATGTAGACCGCCATATAGGAGACCCAGACAACCAGAATGAGCAGGTCGATCGGCCATTCCATTTCCGCGTATTCGCGGCCCTGGCTGTAACCCAGCACATAAGAGGCGGCGGCCAGCACGATCACCGCCTGCCAACCCCAGAAGGTGAAGGTGGCAAGGCCGGGCGCAAACAAACGCGTCTGGCAGGTGCGCTGCACCACGTAATAAGACGTGGCGAACAGCGCGGAGCCACCGAAGCCAAAGATCACCGCACCGGTATGCACGGGGCGGAAGCGGCCAAACGAGAAGTAGGGACTATCGAAGTTCAGGAACGGCCAGGCCAGTTCCGAGGCGATATACACGCCGACTAACATACCGACCACGGCCCAGACGATGGCCATGACGGAGAACTTCTTGATGATGTCGTAATCGTACTGCTCGGCCGCAGCCTGATGGGTTGCAGACATAACGCCTCCTTGGGTTACAGCACCGCCCGGGAACCACCCCGGCACGTCGTTTCAGCTCGAAAAACCGGCGATGCACCATGAAGTGGCACGCAGGCAAAAAAGCCGGGCGAGTATAGACGCAGGGCCGTTGACCGACAAGAACGAATCACAGCGAATCCGCCTTGAGCAAAGTCAACAGATCATGCGCGATGTCACGCGGAGTGTGGCCGTAGGGGAGATACAAACGCGGGCGCCCCCGGCCATCCAGCACGTAACTGCCGGCCGAGTGATCGACCAGATAGTCCGTGGCGCCCGGTTCCATGTGTTTGCGATAGACGACACGGAACTCCTTCGCCACTTGCGCCACCTGTTCCGGGGCGCCGAGCAGTCCGAGAAAGGAAGGATGGAAATAAGGCACATAGGCCTTGAGGATTTCCGGGGTATCCCGTTCCGGGTCGACCGAAACAAAGAGCACCTGTACCTTCTCCGGCGCCCCATCCGGCATCAGTTTGAATGCCTCGGCCATATCCGAGAGCGTGGTCGGGCACACATCCGGACAGTGGGTATAACCGAAGAACAGCACCACCAGTTTGCCCTTGAACGACGCCAGGGTCACGGCGCGGCCATTGTGGTCGGTCAGCGCCAGGCGCTGGCCGAAGCTCGCGCCGCTGATGTCGCTGCCGCGGAACGTCGGCTGTCGCGCCTGGTCGCAGCCGGCCAGATTCAGACCCAGCGCCAGCGTGAGCAGCCAGAGGGCTTTTCGCAAGGCGTCAAGCCACCTGAGGCAGGGCGCCGGCCGGCAGGTCGGAGAGACGATACTTGCCGGTCAGCACCGCCTTGGCCAATTCCTCCAGGTTCATTTCGTTGAGCAGCGAAATGATCTTCTTCTTCACCGGAATCCACTTGAAATGCATGGGGCAGGCCGTGGCGTCGGAGCATTCCTTCAAGCCCAGGATGCAGTTTTTTGTAAAGTCCGGCCCTTCGGTGAGCAGCAGCACCTGCATCAACGTGGTGCGGTACATGCCATCACGCAAGCAGAAACCGCCGAGTCGGCCACGAAAGGAATCCAGCACACCCTGCTTGCACAGGTTCTGCAGAATTTTGGCCAGATAGGCGGCCGGCACATTCAGACGGCCCGCGATATCCCGATTCAGCACCGGCTCGCCAGGCGGCTGGGTGGCGATGTAGATCAGCGCCTGAACGGCATACTGACTGGTGCGAGACAAGACCATACAAATCTCTCCAGAGACATTCTTATCTTGAATTATCAAAGCCAAACACGATCCCGCGCAAAGCCTTTTTTCAGTTAAATGGGTATCGAGAAAAAATGGTCCAGCAGCAGCGCCGCGAACAACAGCCCCAGGTAGAGGATGGACCAGGCGAAGGCGCGCCGCGCCAGTGCGTCTGAATAAGCGCGTAGCAGGCGCCAGGCCAGCGCCAGGTAGTAAGCGTCGAGCGCCAGGACGGCCGCCAGATACAACCTGCCGGACATGCCCACCGCCAGCGGCAGCAGGCTGACGGCGGTCAGGATGGCCGTGTACAGCAGGATCGACAACAGGGTATAGCGTTCGCCGTGGGTGACCGGCAGCATGGGCAAGCCGGCTCGGGCATATTCCTCGCGTCGGTAGAGCGCCAGCGCCCAGAAGTGCGGCGGCGTCCAGGCGTAGAGGATGAGGAACAGCAATAACGCCTCGTGCCCCACGCCCCCGGTCATCGCCGCCCAACCCAGCACCGGTGGCATCGCGCCGGACGCGCCGCCGATGACGATGTTCTGCGGCGTCGCCGGTTTCAGCCAGCGGGTATAGACCACCGCGTAGCCAAAGAAGGTGATCGCCGTCAGCCACGCGGTCAGCGGGTTGACCAGCCAATACAGCACCCCCAGCCCGAGGCCGGCCAGCACGGCGGCAAACATGCCGGTTTCGAGCGGGCTCACGCCGCCCATTGGCAGGGGCCGCGCGCGGGTGCGGGCCATGAGCGCGTCGATGCGCCGCTCGGCGAGGCAGTTGCAGGCGGCGGCGCCGGCGCTGGCCAGGGCGATACCGAGACTGGCTGCAAAAAAGAGCAGCGGATCGGGCAAGCCCGGCGTGGCCAGCAGCATGCCGATCATGGCGGTGAACACGATCATGGCGACCACACGCGGCTTGGTCAGTTCAAAAAATTCGCGCAAACGCCAGTCGGATTCGATCAGCGCAAGGGTGCTCATGGCGACCTCCAGGCAAAGCGGATATTGACCCAGACCAGGCACAGCAACAGGCAGGCCGCGCCGGCGTTATGGGCCACCGCAACCGGCAGCGGCAGGCCCAGCAAGACATTGCCGATGCCCAGCAGAAACTGGCTGGCGGCGATGGCCAGCAGCGCGGCGGCGGCGCCTGGCGATGTCCGCGCCAGCCGCGCGGCAAGCAAGAGCGTCCCCGCCAGCACCAACACCGCGCCCAGGCGATGCAACAGGTGGATGGCGGTCAGCGCCTCGATGCCCAATTCCCCCAAGGGGTGCCGCAAGCTGAAGCCAGCGGCGAAATCCACTGACGGCCACCAGGTGCCCTGGCAGGTGGGGAAGTCGGGACAGGCCAGGGCCGCATGGTTGGCGCTCACCCAACCGCCCAGCGCGATCTGAAACAGCACCAGCGACAGCAGCCCGCGCGCCAATAAAACCGGCGCGCCCACCGGCAAGGCGCTGGCGCGCTCGCGCAACAGCAGCCAGGCGAGCAGCGCCAGCGTGGTCATGCCGCCCAACAAATGCGCGGCGACGATCATCGGCTTGAGTTGCTGGGTGACGGTCCACATCCCCAGCAGCGCCTGGAACACCACCAGCACCAGCAATACCACGGGCAACACGCGGCGGGTTGGAGGCAAGCGGCGCCAGGCCAGGATGGCGATCCCCAGGATCAGCAACCCCAGGCCGCCGGCCAGATAACGATGCAGCATCTCCTTCCAGGCCTTGGCGTGCGAGACCGGCCCCAAGGGATCGGCGCTGTGGGCATCGGCGATCCGCTCCCCGGCATGCCAGGGGGAAATCTGGCCATAGCAGCCGGGCCAGTCGGGGCAGCCGAGGCCCGCGTCGGACAAGCGCACATAAGCCCCGAGCAGGATCACCGCGAAGGCGAGGCTGGTGGTGAACAGGAGCAGGGGGCGCGGCAGCGTCATCCGATCTTCGATGCTTTCAGGAGTTGGCGCAGGTCGCGCAGCATGCCCTTGCCTTCCGGCGCGACCGGGAAGCGCAGCATCACCCGGCCCAGGGGATCGACGAGATAGGTGCGAAGCGGATCCGGCCAGTCGGCCAGGCTCGCTGCGGGCACACGATAGTTGAGCAGGTTCACCTGGCCGGCGGGTACGCCGTTGTCGCTCTGGATCAGCGCCTGCGCCACCCGTGCCTGCTCGCGCCCCTGGGCGATGCGCACCTGATGGGCGAGATGGAGTTGTTGCCGGCAGTCCAGGCCGCAATCGCCGTTGACCACGGTGAGCAGCACCCAGCGCCCGCGCAGGGAAGCCAGATCGGCGGCCTGGCCGGCGAAGCGGGGTTGAATGGGGGGCAGCAGCTCGCCATAACTGCCGTCCACCCCCGGCCGCCAGACCTGGTGGACGACCCAGGCCGCCAGTGCCGGCGCAGCGAACAGGCTCATCAACAAAAGCAGTTTGATCCGGTCAGCGCGGCGCATGGAAACGTCTCCAGACGCCGTAATAAGCATAGAGCGCGCAGATCGCGGCGCTCATCGTGAACCACTGCGCGGCATAGCCGCGATGCCGCTCGATGCCGAAGTCCGGCCGTGGCCAGTCGCGCGACAGGCCATCCCTGGCGGCCGAGGTTTGCAACAACACCCGATCCGGCAGGTCGGCTCGATACCAGTCGCGGTAACGCGCCAGGCTCAGGTTCTGCCAGACCGGCCCCTCGACACCGTGTCCGGAGAGTTCGAGATAACGGCTTTGCGCGGGCACCAGCCACCCTTCCAGGGTCACCGGCGTGGCTGGCGGCGGCGCCTCCGGGCGAATGGCGCGGTCGCTCGCCGCCGCCAGCCAGCCCCGGTTCACCAGCACCGCCCCGCCCGGATAAGCCAGGGGGACGACCACGTGATAACCGGGCCGGCCCGCGTGCGGGCGGTTGTCGAGGTAGATCTGATAGGCGCTAACGTATTGCCCGGTCACCCGTATCCGGCTGAAAAGCGGCGGAGGGTTGGCCAATAAGACCGGCAAGGCGGCGAGTTCCACCGCCGGCAAGGTCGCCGCCGCGTCGAACGCGGCTTGCCTGGCGCGTTTCTCTTCCGCCCGGCCGAGCTGCCACTGCCCCAGCCAGAAGGTCAGTCCGGCGAAGAACAGGGCCGCGAGCGCCGGCAGCCAGGCCGGCCGTCGCCGTACCCGGCCCCGGCGGGGCGGGGCTACACTCACGGCCAACAATCCCGGTTCGCCATCCATGCGCATCTTCGTCGCTCTCCTTCTCGTCCTGATCCTGTTCAACCTTCTCAGCGGCCTGGTCTATCTGGTGCGCGACCGGGGCCACGGCGAGCGCGCCGTGAAAGCCCTCACCTGGCGCATCGGCCTGTCCACCGCCCTGTTCCTGCTGCTGATGGCGGGGCATTACCTGGGCCTGTCGCGGCCCGCCGGGCTGTAGCGCCTACAACCAGTACACGAAGATAAACAACAGCAGCCAGACCACGTCCACGAAGTGCCAGTACCAGGACACCGCTTCGAAGGCAAAGTGGTGGTCCGGCCGGAAATGCCCGGCCAGGGCGCGCCCCAGGATCACCAGCAGCATCAGGGAACCAATCGTCACGTGCAGCCCGTGGAAGCCGGTCAGCATGAAGAAGGTGGCGCCGTAGATGCCGGCCCCCAGGGTCAGGCCCAGGGCCGTATAGGCGTGGTGGTATTCGTAAGCCTGGAGGCCGATGAAGGTCAGGCCCAGGGCCACGGTCAACCCCAGGCCTACGATCAATTGACCACGCCGGCCGCGTTTCAGCGCCCAGTGCGCCCAGGTCACCGTGGCGCCGGAACTCAGCAGAAACAGGGTGTTCAGGGCCGGGATGCCCCAGGGCGCCATCGGCGTGAAGGCCGCTTCGATGCCCGGCCCGGCGGTCGGCCATCCGCCGCTGTAACCCGGCCAGAGCAGGCGCAGTTGCTCGCCGCCGGCGAGATCCGGCACCGAAATCACGCGGCCGTAGAACAGCGCGCCGAAGAAGGCGGCGAAGAACATCCCCTCGGAGAAGATGAACCAGCTCATGCCCCAACGGAAAGACCGATCCACCTGGACGCCATGCAGGCCGCTCTCGCTTTCCCGGATCACCTTGCCGAACCAGCCCACCAGCATGGTCGCCAGCCCTGCGGCCCCCACCGCCAGCAGCCAGCCACCACCGCTCAGATCGTGGATCAGCAAAGTCGCGCCGAGGGCCGCGCTCATCAGCGCCAGCGACCCGACCAGGGGCCAGTGAGAGGGTGCGGGCAGGTAGTAAGCGCCGGGATGGGCACTCATGTTCGTTTCCCCAGTGCGAAGAAGGTATAGGACAGGGTCACCACTTTCATGTCCCTCGCCACGCCGCGATCCAGCACGAACAGCACCGGCAGGCGCACTTTTTCATGGGGCGCCAGGCGTTGTTCGCGGAAGCAGAAACAGTCGATCTTCTTGAAGTGGGCGGCGGCGGCGAGCGGCGCGTAGCTGGGCACGGCGCGGCCGACCAGGGGCTGGCCGGTGAGGTTCTCCAGTTCATATTCAATCTGCACCAGTTCACCAGGATGTACGTCCACCGGCTGTCTCGGCGCGGCGAAACGCCAGAGCGCGCCGTCCTGAACATTGGCCACCAGCTCGATGCGCACCCGCCGACTGGCATCGACCTGGGTGTTGTTGACCAGGGACTGGGCGGCGTCGCGGTTGAGGCCGGTGAGGTCGCAGAACACGTCATAAAGCGGCACCAGCGCGAAGCCGAAGGCGAACATCGCCGCCGCCAGGGTGGTCAGCCAGGTGGAGGTGCGCTGGTTGCCATTGGCGTTCATTTCACCTCCGGCGGTTGTGCGAAGGTGTGATACGGCGCTGGCGAGGGCACTGTCCATTCCAGCCCCTCGGCGCCCTCCCAGGCCCGCGCCTCGGCCTTCTCGCCACCCCGGATGCACTTCAGGATGACGATCAGCAGCAGTATCTGGCTGGCGCCGAAGACGAAGCCCCCGATCGAAGCGACGCGGTTGAAGTCGGCGAATTGCAGCGCGTAATCCGGGATGCGCCGGGGCATGCCGGCCAGGCCGAGGAAGTGCATCGGGAAGAACAGCACGTTGACCGAGATCGCCGACAACCAGAAATGCCAGCGCCCCCAGGTCTCATTGACCATGTGGCCGGTCCATTTCGGCAACCAGTAATAGAGGCCGGCGTAGATGGAAAACAGCGCGCCGGTGACCAGCACATAGTGGAAATGGGCCACCACGTAGTAGGTGTCCTGCAACTGGATGTCCACCGGCACCATCGCCAGCACCAGCCCGGAAAACCCGCCGATGGTGAACAGGCAGACGAAGGCCACCGCGAACAGCATCGCCGTCTCGAAGGTGAGCGAGCCGCGCCACATGGTCGCCACCCAATTGAACACCTTGACCCCGGTGGGCACCGCGATCAGCAGGGTGGCGTACATGAAATACAGTTGCGCCGCCGCCGGCATGCCGACGGTGAACATGTGATGCCCCCAGACCAGGAACGACAGGATGGCGATGGAGGCGGTGGCGTAGACCATCGAGGCATAGCCGAACAGCGGCTTGCGCGAGAAGGTGGGAATCACCGACGAAATGATGCCGAAGGCCGGCAGGATCAGGATGTACACCTCCGGGTGGCCGAAGAACCAGAACACATGCTGGAACAGCACCGGGTCGCCGCCGCCGGCCGCGTCGAAGAAATGGGTGCCGAAATTGCGGTCCGCCAGCAGCATGGTCACCGCCCCCGCCAGCACCGGCATCACCGCGATCAGGAGGAAGGCGGTGATCAGCCAGGTCCACACGAACAGCGGCATCTTCATCAGCGTCATGCCCGGCGCCCGCATGTTGAGGATGGTGGTGGCGATGTTGATCGAACCCATGATCGAACTCGCGCCCATGATGTGGATGGCGAAAATCGTCAGGTCGTAGCTGATGCCTCCTTGCAGGAACAGCGGCGGATACATGGTCCAGCCCCCCGCCACCGCGCCGCCGGGCAGCAGGGTGGAGCCGACCAGGAACACCCCGGCCACCGGCAGCAGCCAGAAGCTCCAGTTGTTCATGCGCGGGAAGGCCATGTCCGGGGCGCCGATCATCAAGGGCACCTGCCAGTTCGCGAAGGCGGTGAAGGCCGGCATGATGACGCCGAAGATCATGATCAGGCCGTGCAGCGTGGTGAGCTGGTTGAATGCTTCCGGTTGCACCAGTTGCAGGCCGGGCTGGAACAGTTCGGCGCGGATCAGCATCGCCATCAGCCCGCCAATCAGGAACATGGTCGCCGCGAACCAGAAATACAGCGTGCCGATGTCCTTGTGGTTGGTGCTGGCCAGCCAGCGCCACACGCCGCCGGGAGCCGCGTGATGAGCCTGGGGGAGGGGCTGCGCGAGATTGGCTTCCATTGGTTCTCCCGTCCGGTTACTTGCGCCGGGCCTTCACGTCCGCCGGCTGTACCGGCGACCCCGTGTTGCCCCATGCGATCCGCTCGTAAGTAATCACGGCGGCGAGATCGGCATCGTCCAACTGCTCCTGGAACGCGCTCATCGCCGTGCCTTCCTTGCCGCGCAGCACGCGGTCGATATGCGCGGCGGCGGGGCCGTTGGCAATCTTGGAGCCGGCCAGCGCCGGGAACACGCCGGGCAGGCCCTTGCCATCGGCCTGGTGGCAGGCGGCGCAATTGGCCGCAAAAATCCGCTCGCCGCGCGTCTTGAGTTCCGCCGGGCTGAACGTCTTGGCGACGGCCGCCACCGCCGCGACCGCCCTGGCCTGGTTGCCGGCCCGCTTGTCCGCCAGCCACGCCTGGTAGTCGGCCTCGCTCTTGACCTCGACGACGATGGGCATGAAGGCATGGCCGCGCCCGCACAACTCGGCGCACTGGCCCCGGTAGGTGCCCGGCTCGTTGGCGCGAAACCAGGTATCGCGGATGAAACCGGGAATGGCGTCCTGCTTCACGCCAAGCGCGGGCACCCACCAGGCATGAATCACGTCATGCGAGGTCAGCAGGACGCGCACCTTCTTGCCGACCGGCACCACCATCGGCTCGTCCACCTCCAGCAGGTAGTGCGCGCCCTTCGCCGCCTGGTTGGCGATCTGATCGGCGGGGGTGGAGGACGCGCTCATGAACTTCACGCCATCCTGGAGGTAGTCGTATTCCCACTTCCACTGATAGCCGGTGACCTTGATGGTGAGATCGGGGTTGGCGGTGTCCTTCTGATCCAGCACGGCGCGGGTCGCCGGCCAGGCCATGCCGACCAGAATCAGCAGGGGAATCACGGTCCAGATCACCTCGACCGTGGCGTGTTCGTGGAAATGATGGGCCTGATGGCCGGCGCTTTTCCGGTGCTTGAACAACGCATAGAACATCACGCCGAACACCACCACAAAGATACCCAGGCAGACCAGCAGGATCAGGGTGTGAATGTCATGGATGCGCGCCGCGATGTCGGATTTCGGCGCTTGCAGATTCAACGCCCAATCGGCCACCACCGGCTGAATCCAGCCGGCGCCGCACACCAACAACAACATTTGTCGCCCCAGCCGCATGTCCCCTTCTCCAAAGGGCGCGGCCATAACCGAGTAAATAACTCGGAATTAGCCGCGTACTGCTGCAAGTTAGTCAGGCAACGGCCAAAAGCAAGGAATCAGTTCAGATAAGTGGCTGATCCATATATGAGTTTATTCGTGCTTACTCATATTTCAGAGTATGGCGGTCAACTTTTGCGGGGACAGAAAATGCGCCGCCCGCAGCGGATCCGGGCTCGCCATATATGGTAATTCCGCCAGTAGCGGCGTCGGCAGGCGATGGCTCAGGGCGGCCAGATTCTCGTCGTAGGCCGCCATCGCCGGGTCCACACGATTGGCCACCCAACCGGCCAGCTTCAAGCCGCGCGCGGCGATGGCCTCGGCCGTCAGCAAGGCATGGTTGATGCAGCCCAGGCGCATGCCCACCACCAGAATCAGCGGCAGGCCCAGCGCCACGGCGAGATCGGCGGCATCCTTCCGCGCGGACAGAGGCACCAGCAGGCCGCCCACGCCTTCCACCAACACCACATCGGCCCGCGCGGCGAGTTCGTCATAGGCCGCGCGGATGCGGGGAATCTCGATGCGCGCGCCCTTGTGGTCGGCGGCGATGTGCGGGGCAATGGCCTCGCGGAACAGATAGGGGTTGAGCAGTTCCGGCGCCGCCGGCACGTTGCTCGCCGCGCGCAGCATGGCCACGTCCTCGTTCACCCAGGCCCCGTCGATCCACTCCGCCCCCGCCGCCACCGGCTTCATGCCCAGCACGCGGTGGCCGAGGCCGGCATAGGCATGCAGCAGCGCGGCGGCGACCAGGGTCTTGCCGATGTGGGTATCGGTGCCGGCGACGAAGAAACCGCGCGCGGGCATCAGCGTATCTCTCCTTTCCGGCTCGCCATCCGCATCTGAATGATCTGGCGGCCATCCTCCAGGCGGTCTTTCGCGCCGGCCCAGGCGTGGCCGTAGACCACTTCGTAGGTGGCGGGCAGGCGGCCATCCCGGCGAAAGCGTTCGTAGTTCTCCAGCAGGCGGCGCCAGGCCGCCTTGCCCATCAAACCGCCGCGCGCGCCCCGCTTGACGGTGTGGGCACCGATGGCCTTGAGTTCGCGCAGCAGGCCGGACAACTCGGCATAGGTCAGGGTGACGTGTTCCATTTCCATCACCGGGTGGCTGAACCCCGCATGCACCAGGGCATCGCCGACGTCGTGCATGTCGACGAACTGATTGACGTGGTGATGCCCATCGACGCCACTGGAAGCCGCGCGCAACTCCTTCAGGGTATCCGGCCCGAAGCTGGCGAACAGGAACAGGCCGCCCGGCTTCATGACCCGATGCAGCCCCCGGAACGTGGTTTCCAGGTCGTCCACCCATTGCAAGGCGAGGCTGGACCAGGCCAGGTCGATGCTGTTGTTCTTCAGCGGCAATCGTTCAAGATCGGCGCACACGGGCGCGAAGCGTGGAGTGGAAGGCGTGAGGCGTGAGACCAGGCCACGCCAACCGTTCGGCCGGCCGTGGCGGGCGTGGGCCTGGCGCAGCATGGCATGGGCAATATCCAGGCCAATGACCTGGGACTTGGGAAAGCGCGCCCGCAACAGATCAAAAGCGAAGCCGGTGCCGCAGCCGGCATCCAGGATCAGGCCGGGATCGACCTTCACGCCGTCGAGATGGTCGTCCAGGCGGCGCGCCACCTCCTGTTGCAGAAACGCGGCCTGGTCATAGGTCGGCGCGGCGCGTTCAAAGGAACGCCGAATGGCGCGTTTCAAGCGGTCATCCATGCAGGAATTCCTTGAGGGTGGCGACAAACCAGTCGGGATGCGACAGGAACGGCGCGTGGGAAGCGCGTTCGTGCAAGGCCAGGTGGGCGTTCGGCAGATGTCGCGCCAGCCAGGCGCCCGCCTCGGGCGCGCACAGCGTGTCGTGGGCGCCATGAACCACCAGGGTGGGGCAGCGCACCCGCTCCACCTGATCGCGCAGATCGACCGCGCGCAACAATTCCAGCCCCGCCGCCAGCACCTCCGGATTCGGCTCGGCTTGATCGCGCATCTGTTCACGCAGACGCGCGATCACCGCGCGCGCGGCGTCGCCGCCACGCGCCTGCAAGGAAAGAAACCGCGACAGCGTGGCGCGGTAGTCCAGGGCCAGGGAGCGCGCGAACTCGCCCAACACCTCCGGCGCCATGCCATGTGGCCAGTCGTCTCGGGCGGCGAAGGCGGGCGAGCTTGCCACCAGCACCAGACGCGCCACCTTGTCTGGATGCCGCGCCGCCAGGGCCAGCGCGACCATGCCACCCATCGACCAGCCGACCAGATTGACCGGCGCGGCGATGCTTGCCGCCAATGCATCGGCCAACGCCTCGGCGGTATAGGGCATCACGTTCAGCGAAGCGCCATACCCCGGCAGATCGCGCGCGGAATGGTGCGCCGGCGTCCCCGCCAGCGAGTTTTCAGCGCACAGCGTGGCGACGGCCTCTGCCCAGATCGCGCCGGAAAGCCCCCAGCCATGCAGAAAAACCGTGTCAGTCATGCGTATCCGCCAAGGCATGCAAAGCCGAAAGCAGCGCATCCACATCGTCCGGCGCATGCGCGGCGGACAGCGAAATCCGCAGGCGCGCCGCCCCTTGCGGCACGGTGGGCGGGCGAATCGCGGGAATCAGGATGCCGCGTTGCCGCAACCCCTCGGCCAGGGCCAGGGCGGCGTGTTGATCGCCCACCAGCAAGGGCTGGATCGGGGTATCGGAGGCCATCAGCCCCCACGGTAGCCCGGCGACTCCGGCTTTCAGGCGGGTAATGAGTTCGCCCAGACGTTCACGCCGCCAGGTCTCATGGGCGATCAACTCCAGGCTGGCGCTCACCGCCGCCGCCAGCAGGGGCGGCTGCGCGGTGGTGTAGATATAGGCGCGCGCCTTGTTCACCAGCCACTCGATCAACTCGGCGCTACCGGCCACGAAGGCGCCGGAGACACCGGCAGCCTTACCGAGGGTGGCGAGATAGATCAGGCGCGGGTGGCGAGTGGCGAGTGGCAGGTTACCAAGCGCGCCCCTGCCCTCCTTGCCCAATACCCCAAAGCCATGCGCGTCATCCAGATACAACCAGGCGTCATATTTGTCCGCCAGCGCCAGCAACCCGGCCACCGGCGCCAGGTCGCCATCCATGCTGAAGACCGTGTCCGTGGCGATCAGCTTCACCTTCGCGGTGCTGGCGGCGAGTTGCCGCTCCAGTGTGGCCAGGTCGAGGTGGGGAAAGCGAATCAGCTTCGCCCGCGACAGCAGCGCGGCATCGACCAGAGAGGCGTGGTTGAGACGATCCTCGAACACTTCGCCGTGGCGGTCGATCAGGGACTGGATCACCCCCAGGTTGGCCATGTAGCCGGTGGAAAACAGCAACGCCGCCGGCATGCCGACAAAGGCCGCGAGTGCCTGTTCCAGTTCGTGATGCAGGCGATGGTGGCCGGTGAGCAGATGCGCCGCGCCCGCGCCCACCCCCACTTCACCCGCAGCGCGCGACGCCGCTTCGGCGATGGCCGGATGCCCGGCCAGCCCCAGGTAATCGTTGCTGGAAAAGGACAGAAACGCGCGACCATCCACCCACACCCGCGCGCCCTGGGCGCCATCGAGCAGGCGGCGGCGGCGGCGCAGGCCTAGCGCATCCAGGTCGGCGAGGGCGGATTGGAGTTGGTGGGGGAGCATGGAAGAGGCCATCGGACGTACTTGTAGCGCCGGCTTTATGCCCCCGAAGGATACCGCCCCTTCGGGGGCATAAAGCCGGCGCTACAGTTCACAAACCTGCGTCCCGCAACGGGGATGGCCCGCCCTCAGTGTCCAGCGCAGCGCCGGCCCTGTACCGGCTCGCCGTGCAGGCCAAGCCTGGCGAACAGGGCGTTGTCGGCCTCCGCCTCGGGGTTGCCGGTGGTGAGCAGGCGGTCGCCGCAGAAGATCGAGTTGGCGCCGGCCAGGAAGCACAAGGCCTGCACCGCCTCGCCCAGTTCCTGGCGGCCGGCGGAGAGGCGCACATGCGATGCCGGCATGGTGATGCGCGCCACGGCGACGGTGCGCACGAACTCGAACGGGTCGAGGTCTTCCCCTTGCGCCATCGGCGTGCCCGGCACCTTGACCAGCATGTTGATCGGCACCGATTCCGGTTGCGGGTTCAGGTTGGCCAGTTCCATCACCAGGCCGGCGCGCACCCGGCGCGATTCGCCCATGCCGACGATGCCGCCGCAGCACACATGGATGCCGGCGTCGCGCACTTGTGACAAGGTGTTCAAGCGGTCGTTGTGGGTGTGGGTGGTGATGACCTGGCCGTAGAACTCGGAGGCGGTATCGAGATTATGGTTGTAGTAATCCAGCCCGGCCTCCTTGAGTTGCGCGGCCTGGCCCGGTTTCAGCATGCCCAGGGTAACGCAGGTTTCCATGCCCAATGCCTTCACCTCGCGCACCATCTCGGCGACGGCGCTGAGGTCCTTGTCCTTCGGGCCGCGCCAGGCCGCGCCCATGCAGAAACGGGTGGCGCCGGCATCGCGCGCGGCCTTCGCGGCTTCCACCACGGCGGGCACGTCGAGCAGTTTCTCGCGCTCCAGGCCGGTGTCATGGCGCGCCGATTGCGAGCAATAGCCGCAGTCCTCGGAACAGCCGCCGGTCTTGATCGACAGCAGGGTGGACAACTGCACCGCGTTGGGGTCGAAATGCTGGCGGTGCACGTTCTGCGCCTGGAACAGGAGGTCGTTGAACGGCAGCGCGTAGAGTGCTTCCACCTCGGCCAGGGACCAGGCCTTGGGGGTGATGGGTTGGGACAGATCGGTCATGCGTGTTTCTCCACTTCGATGTCTTTCCAGTCCTCGCGACCGGCTTTCCAGATGTCATACAGCGACCACGGCACCAGCGCGAGCACCATGAGCGCGTACACGCCGGGCCAGCCGGTAGGCAGGTGCGCGAGGTCGTTGGAAAATACGGTGAGCGTGCCGACCACGGCGTAATAGCGATACCCCGCCCACTTGTGATAATGGCGCACGGTCGGGTCGGGATGGTGGGCGATGGCGGCATAGACGAAGATGGAAAACGCCAGCCAGATCATGACCGGCGGCAAGGACATCGCCATCGGCAGGAAAGCCATCTTCTTGTCGGCGATCATCTGCCCGAGGCCGAAAAGCGAAGCCGACAACAGGGTGGTTCCGACCGCCAGATAATTGAACAGGCGCGAACTGCGCAAACAGGAGGCCGCAGTGATGTGTTGTTTCTCGTTTTCGGACATTGATCGAGACGGATCAGTAATCAAGGCGCGGCATGGTGCGTGAAGGGGCATCCCATTGTCAAACACGGCAAAACAACTTCTGAACAGCTGTCTACATGTTATGCAAAATGCAGTTACGCAACCTTGCGTGCTCTGTGGCGCGCGCGCGCGCGGCCGACTGCTTTGCCCCGCTTGCGCCGGCGACTTGCCACTCTTGCCGGCGGAGCGTTGTCCGCGATGCGCCCTCCCCTCTCTCGATGGCCTGCTCTGCGGCGCCTGCCTGAAGAAACCGCCGCGATTCGAGCGCTGCGAGGCGGTTTACCGCTACGCCTTCCCGCTCGACGCGCTGATCCAGCATTGCAAATACGGCGGCGCCCAGGAACTGGCCGATCTGTTCGCCGAGGCGCTGGCGCGGCGACTCGCGGATAGGCCGCTTCCCGACCTCATCGTCCCCATGCCGCTGCACCCGGCGCGCCTGCGTGAACGTGGTTTCAACCAGGCGCTGGAAATCGCGCGGCGCCTGGGCAATCACCTGAATATCCCCTGCCGCCACGCCTGCCGACGCCAGCGCGACACGCCGCCGCAGGCCGGCCTCGATCTCAAGGAGCGGCAGCGCAACCTGCGCGGCGCCTTCGTCTGCGACGAGGATATGAAGGGAAAACGCATCGCCCTGCTCGACGACGTGATGACCAGCGGCGGCAGCCTGAACGAACTGGCAAAAGCCGCGCGCCGAGCCGGCGCGCTGGAAATCGACGCCTGGGTGGTGGCCAGAACCCTGTAGGAGGCCCGCTCGCGGGCCTCCTACGCGAGCCGGCGGATCGCCTCCGCGTTGCTCCAGGAAAAGCACTTGTCCGCCGCCTCCCGCCAGGGCAGCCAGATCTGGCTCAGGTGCTCGCGCGGGGAAAGGGCCACCGTCAGGGCTTCGGGCAGCAGCAGGCCAAACACATGCTCGCTGTTGTGGGTGACGCCGGGCGCGTAGCGGTGGCGCCAGCGCGCGAAGATTTCATAGCGGTTCCGCAGGTTCCAGTCGGTCAGGGTGTATTGCGAAGCCTCCAGGCCGGTTTCCTCGCGCACCTCGCGGATGGCCGTTTCACGCAGGGTTTCACCCTCATCCTGGCTGCCGGTGACCGATTGCCAGAAACCGGGCGCGTCGGCGCGTTCCAGCAATAGCACTTGCAGATCCAGGGTATGGATGACGACCAGGACGGAGACGGGAATCTTGTACATGCGCGCATTTTATCCGGCCTCCCCGCCACGGCCCGGCGCAATCCGGGGAGGCCGCTCAGAACAGTTCGATATCCGACGAATCGCCCGCCTCGTGGTGCTTGGCGGAAACGAACTTGTCCAGCGCGGCCTGCACATCGCCGGTCTGCAACAGCGTATCGAACATCAGCTTCTCGTCTTCCATCGTGTACTTGGAACGAATCTTCTGTTGCAGCGCGTGCCAGGCAAAAGGGTTGTAGAGCCGGGCGGGTTCATTGACGATGCCGGTGAGGTCGTCGAGGCTGCGGCAGACATGGGAGAGCCGCTGCGAGAGACGGTCGTAGAACTGGAAAGCGACAATGACATGCTGCATCTGAGCGGAAACGGAAACGCCGCTGTTCTCGATGGCCTGTCTCACCGGCGTGTCCGGAAGCGAACGGGCCTCGGCCACCAGCGCCATGAGGTTGCCGTACATATCGGTAAAGGAATTCGTGAGCACATCCACCGACCCGCTCGACTCCTTGAGCGCCATCTCGATCTGGGCCACCGCCAGGTTGAGCATCATGATGGTCTCGCGCACCTGGCTCCAGTCGAGATCCGGACGCGAGGCGGTGGAGGGGGGAATCGTGAAATTGCTGTTCTCTTCCATGCGGAAATCTCCGTTGTTCCTGTTGATCGAACACTGCGCGTATTGATGGCGCCTTCATCGGCGCGGAGCGGAAAATCTTTAGCCGGAAACGGAGGGCGGATGTGGCGCCCCCCTGGCCGATTTGATGAAACGGGCGCGGCGCAAGCCACGACCGTTTTTGTTTTTTACCGCTGTAGTAGATTTCACCCACGCCGATCCCGGCGTCTAGACAAGGTACGGAGGTCATCATGGTAAAAATATTGGGAAGTCTGCTCGCGGGTTTGCTCATCACGATGTCGGCCTGGGCGGCCGTCGATGTCAATAGCGCCACCCAATCCGAACTCGAGGCGGTGAAGGGCATCGGGCCGGCCAAGGCCAAGGCCATCGTGGAATACCGCCAGAAGAATGGCGCGTTCAAGGATATGGATGCACTGACCGGAGTGAAGGGGTTCGGCAAAGCCAGCGTGGCGAAGTTGAAGGGTGAATTGAGCGTGGGCGCGGCCAGGCCTGGAGTCGGCAAGAAATAAACGGTCACCAACTCCAGCGAAAACGCCCCGGAACCGGGGCGTTTTTTGTTGGGCGCATGAATAGGTTGCCGTGGGAGAGCCGCTTGCAGTGCTCCTACCCGCCCGCCAGGCGCATTTCCGCGGCGGCCAGCGCTTCGGGTTCGCCACGAAGGATGAGAATGTCGCCGGTTTCCAGGCGGGTATCCGGGCCGAACTCGAAGCCATGCGCGCCACGGCGGCGGACGTTGACGAGAGTCGCGCCAAGCCCTTCCAGATCGAACTCCGCCAGGGTTTTGCCTTTTTCGCCAACCCGCGCATCGACCATGATGGAGGTCAGACGCTCGCCGCCATTTTCGTCGTCCAACTCATCGGTGAGGCCACGAAAGTAGCCGCGCATGGAGCCATAACGCGCCTCGCGGGTCTGGCGGATACGCTTGAGCACGCGCGCCAGCGGCACTCCGGCCATGAGCAGGGTTTGCGAGCCGAGCATGAGGGCGCCTTCCATGACTTCCGGCACCACTTCGGCGGCGCCGGCGGCGCGCAGGCTGTCGAGGTCGCTATCGTCGACGGTGCGCACGATCACCTGCACATCCGGCTTCAAACGCTGCACGGCGGCGAGCACCTTATGGGCGGAAGGGGTGTGGGCGAAACTGACCACCACGGCGCGCGCGCGATGCACACCGGCCGCCATGAGCACTTCCACGCGCGAGGCGTCGCCGAACACCACACGATCACCGGCCTGGGCGGCGGCGCGTACCCGGCGCGGGTCGTCGTCGAGGGCGATGAAGGGCACCTTTTCCGATTCCAGCAGGCGCGCCAGGCTCTGCCCGCTGCGCCCGTAGCCGCACAGAATGACGTGTTTCTGGATGCCGAAGGCGCGCGCCGCGATTTCATGCACGTCACGCGCCTGCTCCACCCAGGAACCACCCTCCAGACGTTTTGCCAGGCGGTTGCCGTATAGCACCAGGAACGGCGCGGTCAGCATGGAAAGCACCATCGCGGCGAGCAGGGTCTGATGCAATTCAGCGCCGATCAGCCGGCTGTTCAGGGTCAGCGCGAGCAACACGAAGCCGAATTCGCCGGCTTGCGCGAGGCCGAGGCCAACCCGCATCAATACCGGCCAGGAGCGGGCATAAAGACCGGCCAGCAAGGCCACGAGAAACAGCTTGCCGACCACCAGCGCGAGCATGATGCCCAACACTTCGCCCCAATGCCGGGCCACCACGCCCAGGTCGAGCATCAGGCCGATGGAGACGAAAAACAGCCCCATGAGCACGTCGCGGAAGGGGCGGATGTCGGCCTCTACCTGGTAGCGGTATTCGGTTTCGGCGATCAGGACGCCGGCGAGAAACGCGCCCAACGCCAGGGAAAGACCGGCCCGGTCGGTGACGTAGGCAAGCCCCAGGGTGACCAGCAGGACATTGAGCATGAACAATTCGGCCGACTTGGCCTGGGCGACCCAGTGGAACCAGGGACGCATCAGGCGTTGCCCGAGAACCAGGATCACGGCCAGCACCAGGGCGGCTTTCAGGCTGGCGTGGAGCAGCGCCTCCGCGAGGCCGGCGCTCTGCGCCAGGGCGGGCACGAAGATGATGAGGGGCGCCACGGCGAGGTCCTGAAACAGCAGGACGCCGAGAATCAGGCGCCCGTGTTCGCTGCCCAGTTCGTCCCGCTCCGACAAAAGTTTGCTGACGATGGCGGTGGACGACATGGCGAGCACCCCCCCCAGCGCCAGACCTTGCTCCCAGGGCAAGTCGAACAACAGCCCCACGGCCATGACGATGAACATGGTCATGGCGACTTGCAGGCCGCCCAGGCCGAACACCGCCTGGCGCATGGTCTTCAGGCGCGAAAGGGAGAATTCCAGGCCGATCGAGAACATCAGGAACACCACCCCGAATTCCGCCAGGTGGCTGGCCGGAGATTCATGGCTGAGACGCGGCAGGAAAGGCGCCAGGGCGGCGCCGATCAGCACATAGCCCAGCAGCGCCGGCAAGCCCAGCGCTTTCAGCCAGGCCACGGCGAAAACGCCGCTGGCGAGCAGGATCAAGGTCAGTTCGAGGGTACTGGGCATGGAGTGTGCTAGGGGTAGGAGGCTATACTCCCGCCCCATTATGACACCGCCCACCGCCGCCCCCGCCGACATCCTCCAGCTTGCTCGCCGCACGTTGGAAATCGAGGCCGCCGCAGTCAGCCGATTGCGCGACGGCCTGGATCAGTCCTTCCTGGACGCGGTCGATCTGATCCTGCGATGCCAGGGCCGGGTGGTGGTCTCCGGCATGGGTAAATCCGGCCATATCGGCGGCAAGATCGCGGCCACTCTGGCCAGCACCGGCACCCCCTCCTTCTTCATGCATCCGGCCGAAGCCAGCCACGGCGATCTCGGCATGATTACCGGGCGGGACGTGGTCATCGCCTTGTCCAATTCCGGCGAAAGCGCGGAAATCGCCGCCATCGTGCCGCCGCTCAAGCGGCGCGGGGCCAGGTTGATCGGCATGACCGGCAACCCCGCTTCCACCCTGGCGCGCGAGTCGGACATCCATCTCGACGCCAGCGTCACGCAGGAGGCCTGTCCCCATAATCTGGCGCCCACCGCCAGCACCACGGCGGCTCTGGCGCTGGGCGACGCGCTGGCGGTGGCGGTGCTCTTCGCGCGCGGCTTCACGGCGGAAGATTTTGCCCGCACACATCCGGGCGGCACGCTGGGCCGGCGCCTGCTGGTGCATGTGCGCGACCTCATGCACAAGGAGGCGGCCCTGCCGGTGGTGGATGAGCGCGCCAGCCTGAAGGCGGCCTTGCTGGAAATGACCCGCAAGGGCCTGGGCATGACCGCGATCCTGGACGACGCCGGCCGGCTGCTCGGCATCTTCACCGATGGCGACCTGCGCCGCCTGCTGGATGACGATGTGGATGTGCGCGGCGCGATGATCGCCGATGTGATGAAACGCGGCCCGCGCACCATCGCCGAGGATGCGCTGGCCGTGGAAGCCGCGCGGATGATGGAACAGTTCAAGGTCAACGGCCTGTTTGCCGTCAACGCGGCGGGACAACTGACCGGAGCGCTCAACATGCATGACCTGTTACGCGCGGGGGTGGTATGAGCCGGGACGACATAGCGGAACGCGCCCGCGCCGTGCGCATGATCGTGTTCGATGTGGACGGGGTGCTCACAGACGGCAGCCTGTTCTTCGGCGACGACGGCCAGGAATACAAGGCGTTCAACTCGCGCGACGGGCACGGCATCAAGATGCTGCGCGCCAGTGGTGTGGAGACCGGCATCATCACCGGACGCACCTCCCAGGTAGTTCTGTACCGGGCGCGCAATCTGGGCATCGCGCACCTGTTCCAGGGCGCCGACGACAAACTGGATGCCTTCGGGCAACTACTCGCCAGCGTGAATCTTGAGCCGGAACGGATTGCCTACATGGGCGATGACGTCGTCGATCTGCCGGTGCTGCGCCGCTGCGGCCTCGCGCTCTGCGTGCCGGACGCGCCGGACGAGGTGAAGGCGCGCTGCCATTACATCACCCGGGCCGGCGCCGGGCGCGGCGCCGCGCGTGAAGTATGCGAACTCATCATGCGCGCGCAGGGCACCTGGGCCGCGCAAATGGCGCTCTACGACCGATGACCGGCGGACACCATGTGCACTGGCTGCCCATCGGTTTCGCGGCCTTGCTCGCGCTGATGAGCGCCTGGCTGAACCAGTTGGCGGAACGCCCGCGACTGGATGACAACGCCGGTTTCACCCATGACCCGGACTATATCGTCGAGCTTTTCAAGGTACAGACGTTCGATCTCGCCGGCCGGCCGCGCCATTACCTCAGCGCCCGGCGCATGATCCATTACATGGACGACGACACCAGCGAACTGGAGCAGCCGCAGTTTCGCCTGACCACCGTCGGCCGGGCGCCGATCAATGTCCGCGCGCGCCGCGGACTGATTTTCGGTGACCGCGAGAGCGTGCATTTCCTGGGCGATGTGGAGGCCAGGCGCGATTCCACGCGGGATCAGGCCGCGTTCATCCTGACTGGCGAACACCTGCGCGCGATACCCGATGCCGGCCTGCTGAACAGCGAAAAACCCGTCATCCTGCGCCAAGGGAAATCAGTCATCCACGCGGGTGGCCTGTACGTGGATGAACACAGCAAGCGGCTGGAACTCACCGGCGGCGTTCGAGGAAATTATGAAAAGACACTCTGAGATGGCCCGTTTCCTGTTCTCCGTGCTGCTTGCGGCCAGTCTGCCCGCCTGGGCGGAAAAAGCCGACAAGGACAAGCCGGTCAACCTGGAATCGGACAGCGCGCGCATGGACGACGTCCAGAAACTGGCCATTTACGAGGGCCATGTCGTGCTGACCCAGGGCACGCTCACGATCACCGCCGACCGGATCGACGTGCGTCAGGACGACAAGGGCTTCTCCAGCGGCGAAGCGGTGGGAAAACCGACTTATTTCCGCCAGAAGATGGAAGGCAAAGACGAGTACGCCGAAGGTTGGGCCAATCGTCTGGAATATGACGGACGCGCCGACAAGCTGAAGCTGATCGGCCAGGCCCGCCTGAAGCGTGGCGAGGACGATCTGCGCGGCAACCTCATCACCTACGACGGCAAGACCGAATACTTCCAGGCTCAAGGCAGCATCAGCGGCAACCCGGGACGGGTGCGCGCGGTGATCCGCGCGAAAACCGGCGGCCAGCCCACGGCCGCGAAACCGTGAGCGAACCCCGGCCCCGCGCGGTGTTCAAGGCGGAAAACCTCGCCAAGCGCTACAAATCCCGCCTGGTGGTGAACGACGCCTCGATCCAGGTCGAGAGCGGCGAGGTGGTCGGGCTGCTGGGCCCCAATGGGGCCGGCAAGACCACCTGCTTCTACATGCTGGTCGGCCTGATCGGCACGGATGCCGGCCGCATCACCCTGGACGACGCCGATCTCACGCATCTCCCGGTCTATCGTCGCGCCCGCCTTGGACTTTCCTATCTGCCGCAGGAACCGTCGATATTCCGCCGCATGAGCGTGGTGGAAAACATCACCGCCATGCTTGAGCTCAAGGGCCTCGACACCGGCGAGCAGGCGATCCGCCTGGAAAGCCTGCTGGAAGACCTGCACCTGACCCACCTGCGCAATGCCAACGCCGCCAGCCTGTCCGGCGGCGAGCGGCGGCGCCTGGAAATCGCGCGCGCGCTGGCCACTTCGCCACGCTTTGTGCTGCTGGATGAGCCATTCGCCGGCATCGACCCGATTTCGGTGATCGACATCCAGAAAATCGTGCGTTTTCTCACTGATCGCGACATCGGCGTGCTGATTACCGACCACAACGTGCGCGAAACCCTGGACATCTGTGATCGCGCCTACATCCTCAATCAGGGCGAGGTTCTCGCGGCCGGGACGCCTGACGAAATCATTTACAATGAAAGTGTGCGCCAGGTTTATTTGGGCGAGCACTTCCGGCGCTGACCCCTTGCCACCCATCCCATCCAGATACCCGCTTCACGCATGAAGCAGAGCCTACAGCTCAAGCTGCATCAGCAGCTCACCCTGACCCCGCAGCTTCAGCAGTCGATCCGGCTGTTGCAGCTATCGACCCTGGAACTGGGCCAGGAAATATCGCAGATGTTGCAGGACAATCCGCTTCTGGAACGCCTGGACGGCGAGGACAGCTTCGACGGCCCCACCGGCGAGGCACCGGCGGAGGAAGCCGCGCGCAAGGATAACGACGAGGTCTATGAGGAAATGGCCTGGGGCGATCGCGCGGTGGCGCCGGCGCCGGACGACGAAGACGACGAGCATGGCTTCCAGCAGGCCGAAGCCGCCAGCCTGCGCCAGCACCTGATCGAACAACTCGGCCTGACCCCACTGACCACGCGCGACCGCCAGTTGATCGCCTTCCTGATCGAAGCCCTCGACGACGACGGCTACCTCACCGCCTCACTGGAGGAATTGGCCGAACTCCTGCCGGAAGAGCTTGAGATCGACCCGCTCGAACTGAACACCGCGCTCAGGTTGTTGCAGAGCTTCGAGCCGACCGGCATCGGCGCGCGCGATCTGGGTGAATGCCTCTGGTTGCAGCTCAACACCTTCCCGGAAAACACCCCGCATCTACGGGCCGCGAAAGTACTGGTGCGTGAACATCTCGCCCTGCTCGCCGACCGCGAGTACGGCAAGTTGAAGAAGCTCCTCACCCTCGACGACCAGGAATTCATGCACCTGCGCCAGCTCATCACCTCGCTGGAGCCCCGCCCGGGCGCGGCCTACGCCCAGGTGGACACGCGCTACGTGGTGCCCGACGTGTTCGTGAAAAAAGTGAAGGGGCTGTGGATGGTCAGCCTCAATCCGAGCGCCATGCCCAAGCTGCGCATCAATGAGATGTATGCCGGCATCCTGCGCAACAACCGCGAAGGGGGCGCCTCGCTATCCACCCAGTTGCAGGAAGCGCGCTGGCTGATCAAAAACGTGCAACAGCGCTTTGAAACCATCCTGAAAGTCTCGCAGGCCATCGTCGACCGCCAGCGCATGTTCTTCGAGCACGGCGAGGTCGCCATGCGCCCGCTTACGCTCAAGGAAATCGCCGAAGTGGTGGAACTGCACGAATCCACCATCTCCCGCGTGACCACCCAGAAATTCATGATGACCCCACGCGGACTCTATGAATTCAAGTATTTCTTCGGCAGCTCGCTGGCCACCGATGAAGGCGGCGCCGCTTCCAGCACCGCCATGCGCGCGCTGATCAAACAGTTCATTGAAGCGGAGAACCGCGCCAGGCCGCTCTCGGACAGCGCCATCTCCGAGTTGCTGGGCAAACAGGGCTTCGTCGTCGCCCGGCGCACCGTCGCCAAATATCGGGAGTTGTTGAGCATCCCTCCCGCCAACCAGCGCAAGTCCATGTGACCCGCGCGAATTTGCCCCCCCCAGAATTGCCACACCGTATTTGCCACCAACCCAGAAAGGAGCATTTCATGAACATCACCATCACCGGCCATCACCTGGATGTGACCCCCGCCATCCGGGGTTATGTGGAAGAGAAGATGGATCGCGTCACCCGGCATTTCGACCAGGTGATCGACGTCACCGTCATTCTTTCGGTGGAAAAACTTGAGCACAAGGCGGAAGCCAACGCGCATGTACCCGGCAAGGACATCTATGTGGAATCCATCGACGCCGACATGTACGCCGCCCTTGATGCCCTGGCCGACAAGCTCGACCGGCAGATCCTCAAACACAAGGAAAAATCCGGCAACGTGCACCGCGAATCCGGTGGTGTCAAAGGCCAGAGCGTCGAAGCCGAATGAACCCCTGGCTCAAAACGGGGGGGCTCCGACAATGCGCCCCACCTTTTGAGCCTGCGCCTACTCAAGGCCCTGAAATGAACCTGATAACCCCCCTACTCAAGCCCGCCAATGTTCAGGCCGAGTGCGAAACGACCAGCAAGAAACGCTTGTTCGAACAAGCCGCCCAACTGGTTCAAGCCAGCGACGCCGTTCCCGCCGGCGAGATATTCGAAAGCCTGTTCTCACGCGAAAAACTCGGCTCCACGGCCCTCGGCTACGGCATCGCCATCCCGCATGGCCGCATCAAGCATCTGAACGAAACCGCCTGTGCATTCCTGAGGCTGAAAACCCCCATCGATTTCGACGCGCCGGACGGCGAACCGGTCGATCTGGTATTCGTGCTGCTGGCTCCCGCCGCCGCCACCGATGTGCACCTGCAAATCCTCGGGGAACTGGCCGCCATGTTCTCGGACGAGGCTTTCCGCGCCAAGCTGCGCAGCGCCTCTGACGCCGCCGCGCTGCATCGCCTGATCACCGAATGGACACCCTGAACGAACACATCACCACGCACCATGTCACGGTCGCGGAACTGTTCCGTCAGGCCGGGGAGCGCCTGCGATTGTCCTGGCTTGCCGGTCGGAGCGGCGGCGACAAAATGCTCAACTCGGACACGGTGCAGAAACCCACCCTGGCCCTGGTCGGGCACCTGAATTACGTCCACCCCAACCGTGTGCAGGTCATGGGCTGCGCGGAAATGGACTACCTGCGCCGCCTTTCTCCCTCCGATCTGGCGCTCTCCATCGACAACCTGTTCTCCACCGAACTGGCCGCCGTGGTGGTCGCCAATGGCGAACCCGTTCCGGACGGCATGATCGCGGCCGCCGAGCGCACCGCCACCCCGCTGTTCACCTCATCCGAGCAAAGCCCGGCCCTGATGCGACTGTTGTCCCACATCATGACCCAGGTGCTGGCGCCCTCCACGGTGTTGCACGGGGTGTTTCTGGAAGTTTCCGGCCTGGGTGTGCTGATTACCGGCGACCCCGCCGTGGGAAAAAGCGAACTGGCTCTGGAACTGATTACCCGCGGCCACCGCCTGGTGGCGGACGACGCGCTGGAAGTGTTCGCCGTCTCGCCCGACACGCTGGAAGGCCGCTGCCCCACCTTGTTGCAGGATTTCATGGAAGTGCGCGGCCTGGGCGTGCTCAACATCCGCCGCCTGTTCGGCGAAACCGCCGTCAAGCACAAGAAAAACCTCAAGCTAATCATCCATCTCAGCCCGGCCGACGATGGCAAGCACCCCTGGCAGGAAATCGACCGCCTCAACATGGCCGCCGGCAGCCGCATCATTCTCGGCATCGAAGTGGCGGAAGTACGCATTCCCGTCGCCGTCGGCCGCAACCTCGCGGTTCTGGTCGAAGTCGCGGTACGCAATCACACCCTGAAAATGCGCGGCGTCCACTCCTCGGAAGAATTCGCCGAGCGCCAGCGCATCGCCATCGCGGAATCAGAGTAGGCGGCCCGCTCGCGGGCCGATCCGTGTTTCTTGTGGCGCCCTCACTCCAGCGCATCCACCAGGCGCGCGGCCGCCCGCTCCGACACCACCAGCACCAGCAGCATCATGGCGCGGGTTGCTCCCACGAACAGCTTGCGCAGAGCCTTCTCGTCCAACGTCTCGAAGTCGATTTCCGCGAACACCACGGCGGCCGCCGACTGGCCCTTGAAACGGTAGACCGTCTCCAGCAGCACATCGCCCTCGGAAAACAGCGGATGGCCGAGCAGGTCATAGCGGCCGGTGAACGTTCTCAGCGTATGCGGCCCCAGTTGCGTATGGAGAAACAATTGCGACTGCTCGCGCCCGCGAAAACTCAGCAGCGCCAGATCGTCACGCTTGTAACCGGCGCCGTAGCACAAGCGAATCGCCTCCTTCACCCGTTCCTTCAACTCCGCCGCGTCGCGGTATACCAGCACCTCCAGCCCGCCCGCGCCGAGCGGCCCGGCCGCCTCGATGTCCGCGTCTTCCGGCAACAATGACCGCAGGAAGCGCACTACCGGGCGCGGGCTGCGATAGTTGCCGCGCGCGCGCAGCGTGACCCAGCCCGGCAGCGGCACCGGCGGCCTGCCATAGAGATTCTGCAAGGGATCTTCCAGCCAGAGCAGACGCGCCTCCGGCCGCGCGAGGCGCAGCACCTGATCGCGCCAAGCCTCGGTGAAATCCTGGCCTTCATCGACGATCACGCAATCGAACTCCGCCGCCACCGGCAAGGCGGCGGCCCGCTCGGCAAGCCGCTCGAAAGCGTCCGGCGCGGTGAAATCGGGCACCTCGCCCCGCGCGCGCAGGCGCTGATCGCACAGCATGTGGAAGGTGCCCACCCAGCCGCCGGGCGGCGCGATCCGGGAAAAATGATCCGCCAACGGGCGGTTGAAACAGACATAGAGCGGCCGCCCCCCGCGCGCCAGGGCGGCGCCGAATTCCGCCAGCGCCAGCTGAGTCTTGCCCGAGCCGGCGGTGCCCGTCACCCGCAAGCGATGCGGCGTGAACTCCAGTTGCCGCGCCCAGTGCGCCAGGCCGCCGGCAACCCGGGTGACCAGGGCGCGCGCGCGGCCAACCAGGGCGCTGACATCGGTTTCCAGTTGCAGCACCCCGCGCAGAAAACGGTGCACCTCCGTCGCCACTGGCGCCAGTTCGCCGGCGGGGAGGATGGTCTGGATCAGACTCGCCAGTTGCGCCTTGCGCCGCGCGTCGACGATGCGTTGTGGCGCGAGGCCCGCCGTCTCCACCTGGCGCACCGTGTAATCCGGGCAATACAGCAGATAGTCCACATGCGTGGCCTGGCAGCCGGGGCGCGCATGCAGTTTGGCGCGCAGGGCGGAAACGGTGCGCGCCAACTGCATCGGTACGCTTTTCTCCTTTTCCGCGTACCGTTTGACCAGGCCCGCCGGGGTCTCAAGCAGAAAGCCGCTCTTCTGTTCGATCAGCAGCACATCGCCGGCCTGATTGACCACCACGAAGTCGATCTCGCCATACACCGAGAAACCGTGTTCCAGATGCGTCCAGTGCACCGCATGGTAAATGGTGTAAGCATCCGGCAACGCCGCGGCCAGACTGGCCAGGGTCTCGATCTCGCGCGCCGCCGCACCGGTCACCCGCAGCGCCCGCCAGCCATCGGGAAGAATGTTCGCCATGCACACACCCCTCGGGGTTTCTCGTCACGGGCGAGGATAAACCTGGAAACGGCGGTTGTGGTCGGCCTGAAGGGTGACGTCGTGGCGGCGGGTTCCTCTCGGCGATGAGGGTGCCGATCGCGCCAAGGCCAGCGCGAGGCCGCGCGCGGTTGAAGATGAGGCGGTAACGGCTTCGGTTCATGGGTTTCCCCGTGGGTGGCTTGTGGTTGGCGCGGGGTGGGCCGGCACCGGGTTGCGCTCGAACCAGAAGCGGGCTTCCTCGGGCAGGACGGCGATGCCGCGAAAGGTCTTGATCCGCATCCCCCTCTCCTCACCCCGGCGGTAGAGCGCGCGCGCCCAGCGGTTGGCGAACAGATACCTTTCCAGTAGCCGACTCATGGCCCGACTGTGGCCGAACGGCGCCACCCAATCGAGTATCCACATGCGTTCGCCGCTGTCCCAGTCGGTCTCGGGCATGCAGATCGGCGGGTTGCTCAGGTAGCGCTGTTCGGCTTCCAGGCCGAGATTCGCCCACGAGAGGTAGAAAACGGGTTGCCCGGCTTCCGCCACCAGGATGAATTGCCGCCGTTTCAGCGCCGGCAGCAGCAACGCGGGGAGGGTGTGCAGGGGCATCTCGCGATGTTCCCGAGAGTGCATCCAGAGCCACACGGCGGAACCCAGCGCGGCGGCTTCATCCCAGCTTTGTTCGAGAAGGCCGGGGGCGATGATTTCGTATCGGTCGTAGCGCATGGCCGGCGTTCAGAAGGATCCGTCGAGGTTGAATCCCAGGACGCGCGCCGCCGTCCGCAACGCCTGGCGCGCTCGCTCGCGTTCCTGCTGGCGTAGCTGTTCCCGCGTCGCCAGGGTTTGCGAGAAATCCTCCGCCAGGCCGGGGCTGGACATGGGCAGCAGCAGCCCCAACACCCAGGCTGGGCCGTGGAAACGTCGATCAGATTGTTTGCGTGGCGAAGCGCCGGCTACCGCGCCCAGCGCCACCCGCAGATGCGAGGCGGTGTGGTTTTCCATGTTGCTTGAACCTTCCCGGGATCATGTTTTTTATTGGCCTTGCCACGCGGGGTGGGTGCTTCGATGGCATCTCCCCCGCGTTTCCACAACTTGCCGCAAATTACGACTTCATACGACTTCACCGCCCCATACCGGGCGAACGTCTATCTGAACTGGTGCAACGCCTGTCCCAGCATTTCCGGGGTGACCAGGGTGATGCCCTTGCCGGTGACGTGGAAGTGTTTTTCGTCTTCCGCGCGGTTGACGCCGATGCTCACCCCCGGGGGAATCTGACAGCCCCGGTCGATGACCACCTGTTTGAGGATGGCGCCTTCGCCGATGGTCACGTCGGGCAGTACCACGGCTTCTTCCAGGTAGGCGCCTTCCTTGACCATGACGTTGGAGAACAGCACGGAACGGCGCACCGTGGCGCCGCTGATGATGCAGCCGCCGGAGACCATGGAGTCGACCGCCTGGCCGCGCCGGTTGTCTTCGTCGAACACGAATTTGGCGGGCGGCAACTGTTCCTGATAGGTCCAGATCGGCCAGTCCTTGTCGTAGAGGTTGAGTTCCGGGGTGATGCGCGCCAGATCCAGGTTGGCTTCCCAGTAGGCATCGACGGTTCCCACATCGCGCCAGTAGGGTTCCTCGTCTTCGCGGCGCACACAGCTTTCGGTGAAGCTGTGGGCATAGACGCGGTAACCGGTCTGGATCAGGTGCGGGATGATGTCCTTGCCGAAGTCGTGCTCGGAGTGGCTGTCATCGGCGTCGCGCATCAATTGCTCGAACAGGAAGGCGGCGTTGAACACGTAGATGCCCATCGAGCACAGCGAGACATCCGGGTTGTCCGGCATGGCCGGCGGGTTCGCGGGTTTTTCCGCGAATTCGACCACGCGGCCTTCGTCATCGACCGCCATCACGCCGAAAGAGGAGGCCTCGGCGATCGGCACTTCGATGCAGGCCACGGTCATGTCGGCCTCGTTGCGCACATGGCTGGCGATCATCTCGCCGTAGTCCATCTTGTAGATGTGGTCGCCGGCCAGGATCAATACATATTCCGGCTTGTAGACGCGCAGGATGTCGAGGTTCTGATAGATCGCGTCGGTGGTGCCCTTGTACCAGGAGTCTTCCGCCACCCGTTGCTGCGCCGGCAGAAGATCGACGAACTCGTTGAACTCGCCGCGCAGGAAGCCCCAGCCGCGCTGGATGTGCTTGATCAGGCTGTGCGATTTGTATTGGGTGACCACGCCGATGCGGCGTATGCCCGAGTTCATGCAGTTCGACAGCGGGAAATCGACGATGCGGAACTTGCCGCCGAATGGAACTCCGGGCTTGGCGCGCCAGTCGGTCAGTTGTTTCAGGCGACTGCCGCGCCCTCCGGCAAGGATCAGCGCGACGGTGTTTTTGGTCAGCAAGCTGACGAAACGTGGATATTCCTTGACCATGTTTTCCCCCAGATAATCCGTTGAAACATTCGCGCCAATCATAACCGATAGCGTTATCCTGATTCCGTATCCGGTCGGGTTTATCCGGCCCTCCACTCCTCAAGACAGCACATCATGCCCCTCGCCATCGAACGTTTGATCTCCGCCCGCCACCACGACCCCTTCGCCGTCCTGGGACTGCATCGCGACCATGACACCTGGCTGGCGCGGGCTTTCCGCCCCGCCGCCACGCGCGTCTCCCTATTGCTGGCCGAAGGCGCCGAGGAGATGCGGCGGGTCGATCCGCGCGGTCTCTTCGAGTGGCGGGGCGAGCATCCGCCGGCGCGCCCCTGGCGGCTTGTGATCGAGGAAGACGGGACGACCTTCGAGATCGTCGATCCCTACGCCTTCGAGCCCAGCCTCACGGATCAGGAGATGTATCTGTTCAACGAGGGGCGCCTGCTGGAAGCCTGGAATACGTTCGGCGCGCGGCCCATGCAACAACTCGGCGTGGACGGGGTGCGTTTCGCGGTGTGGGCGCCGAATGCGGAGCGGGTTTCCATCGTGGGCAATTTCAACAACTGGGATGGCCGCGTGCACCCGATGCGCGCACGCGGCGGTTCCGGCATCTGGGAGCTGTTCATCCCCGGCCTGGTGCCCGGCGATCTCTACCGCCTGGAATTGCGCAACCGCGCCAGCGGCGAGATTCTGGTCAAGGCCGATCCCTTCGCCCAGGGCTTTGAGCTCCGCCCCGGCAGCGCCGCCGTGGTGGTGCGGCCGGCGGGACATGCCTGGAACGATGACGCATGGTTGCAAGCTCGTGCCCAGCGCGACTGGCTGCACGAGCCGATGAACCTCTACGAGATGCACGCCGGTTCGTGGAGACGCGACGCGGATGGCCGCTTCCACACCTGGCCGGAATTGACCGAATCGCTGGTGCCTTACGTGGCCGACATGGGTTACACGCACATCGAACTGATGCCGATCACCGAACATCCGCTGGATGAATCCTGGGGCTATCAGACCACCGGCTATTTCGCGCCCACTTCGCGCCTGGGCAGCGCCGACCAGTTCCGCGCCTTCGTCGATGCCTGCCACCAGGCCGGCATCGGCGTCATTCTCGACTGGGTGCCGGGCCATTTCCCGATGGACGCCTGGGCGCTCGCCCGCTTCGACGGCACCGCCCTGTTCGAGCATGCAGACCCGCGCATGGGCGTGCACCAGGACTGGGGCACGCACATCTTCAATTACGGCCGCGCCGAGGTGAAAGGCTTTCTGCTCGCCAGCGCGCACTACTGGCTGGATCAGTTCCATCTGGACGGCCTGCGCGTGGACGCGGTCGCGTCCATGCTCTATCTCGATTACTCGCGCAAAGCGGGCGAGTGGCTGCCCAACAAATTCGGTGGCCGCGAAAACCTGGATGCCATCGAATTCCTGCGCGAAATGAACGCGATGGTGCATGAACGCTTCCCCGGCGCGCTGACCATCGCCGAGGAATCGACCGCCTGGCCGATGGTTTCGCGCCCGGTCTATCTGGGCGGCCTCGGCTTTTCCATGAAATGGAACATGGGCTGGATGAACGACACCCTCGACTACATCGAGCAAGACCCGGTGTATCGCCGTTTCCACCACAACAGCCTCACCTTCGGCCAGCTTTACGCCTACACGGAAAACTTCGTCCTGCCCTTCTCCCACGACGAAGTGGTGCACGGCAAGAAATCGCTGCTGGGCAAGATGCCGGGCGATGCCTGGCAACAGTTCGCCAACCTGCGCCTGCTGCTCACCTATCAACTCACCAGCCCCGGCAAGAAACTCAACTTCATGGGCAACGAAATCGGCCAGGGCCGCGAGTGGTCGGAGAAATGGGGGCTGGACTGGAACCTGCTGGAAATCGGCTGGCATGCCGGCGTGAAACGCTGCCTGCGCGACCTCAACCATCTCTACCGCGACCTGCCGCCCCTGCACGAACTGGACTTCTATTCCGATGGCTTCGCCTGGATCGACTGCCACGACGCCGACCAGTCCATCCTCAGTTTCCAGCGCCGCGACCAGCGGGGCCGCGCGGTCATCGTCGCCCTCAACTTCACTCCGGTGCCGCGCGAGGGCTACCGCATCGGCGCCCCCGCCGCCGGGTTCTGGCGGGAAATCTTCAACAGCGACTCCGCCTTCTACGGTGGCGGCAACCTGGGCAACGGCGCCGGCCTGATGACGGAAGAACAGGCCTGGATGGGCTATCCTCAGTCCCTCGTCATCACCCTGCCGCCACTGGCGGGGGTGGTGCTGTATCAGGATTGAACCTCTCAAGAAACACATCGTAACCAATTGATTGGAATTGAATATTTCGCGCACACTTGTAGCGTGGGCTTCTTCGGCGCGATTTTCGGCGGCGGGCCGATTACTTCGCCAACAACAGCCGTTGACCGCTCCTTAGCCCTTGTGGGGTCGCATGAATACAAGCGTCAGCCTCTTCGATCACGCTCGCCACTGGGTGAGCCCACCGCGCCCATGAAAACAACCTTGAGTCTGGACCAGGCCACCCTGGCGCGCTTCTGCGGCCAACATGCCATTCGCCGACTTGCCTTGTTTGGTTCCGTGCTGAAAGGCGCGAACCGACCGGATAGCGACGTGGATTTTCTGGTCGAGTTCGATCCCGGCGAGGAACCGGGATTGCTGGCCTTGGCGGCGATGGAGTCCGAGCTATCCACCCTTCTCGACGGCCGTCCCGTGGATTTGCGCACTGTGCGGGATATTTCCCACCACTTCCGTGACGAAGTGGCGCGCACGGCGGAAGTGCAATATGCACGTTGAGGATCGGGTGCGGGTACTTCACATGATCGAGGCGGCGGAGTCCGTTCTGGAGTTCATGGCTGATCGACCCCGTGCCGATCTGGATCGCGACCGCATGTTGCTGTTTGCCTTGTTACGCGCGATCGAGGTGGTTGGTGAAGCGGCGGGCAAGGTATCCGAGGATACCCGCGCCAGGCATCCGGACATTCCCTGGACTGCCATCGTCGGAATGCGCAATCGCCTGATCCACGGTTATTTCGACATCGACACGGACATCGTCTGGAAAACGGTCTCCCAGGAAATCCCTTTATTGCTGACCCGGCTACGCGCCGTGGCCACTATCGGCCGAGACGGCCGCTGAACCCTTTTCTCCAAGCCATACACCCCCTCACCACCATGCCCTCTCCCACCCAAACCGCCGCCTGGCAAGCCCTGAAAGAAGAACGCCGCGCCTGGAATGCCTTGCATCTGCGCGAACTGTTCGCCGGGGACAAGAAACGTTTCGAGCGTTTCTCCCTGCAACTGGACGACCTGTTGCTGGATTACTCGAAGAACCTGATCCGCCCGAAAACCCTGAAGCTGCTGCTCGAACTGGCGCGGGAAACCGGCGTGGAAACCCTGCGCGACGCGATGTTCGCCGGAGAAAAAATCAACCTCACCGAAGGTCGCGCGGTGCTGCACACCGCGCTGCGCAATCGTTCCGAACAGCCGGTCATGGTCGATGGCCGCGATGTGATGCCCGAGGTGCGCGCCGTGCTGGCCCGCATGCGCGGCTTCGCCGACAAGGTGCGCACCGGCAAATGGAAGGGCTTTGCGGCGAAAGGCGGCGGCAAGGCCATCACCGACGTGGTCAATATCGGCATCGGCGGTTCCGACCTCGGCCCGGCGATGGTCTGCCTGGCGCTAAAGCCATACGGAGGCAATATCCGCACGCATTTCGTCTCCAACGTCGACCCCAGCCATCTGATCGACACCCTGGAAGACCTGGATCCGGCCACCACCCTGTTCATCATCGCCTCGAAGACCTTCACCACGCAGGAAACCCTGCTCAACGCCGAAGCCGCGCGCGCCTGGTGCCTGGCCGGCGCGAAGGATGCGCGCGCGGTGGCCAGACACTTCGTCGCCGTCTCCACCAATGCGGAAGCGGTGACCGCCTTCGGCATCGACCCGGCCAACATGTTCGGCTTCTGGGACTGGGTCGGCGGGCGGTATTCCCTGTGGAGCGCGATCGGCCTACCCATCGCCCTGTATGTCGGACAGGACTGCTTCGAGGAACTCCTGGCCGGCGCCCACGACATGGACGAACACTTCCGCACCGCGCCCTTGAGCGAAAACATGCCCGTACTCATGGCCCTGCTGGGCCTCTGGTACAACAACTTCTGGGACGCGCAGAGCTACGCCGTGCTGCCCTATGAACAGCGTTTGAGCCGCTTCCCCGCCTATCTCCAGCAACTCGACATGGAGAGCAACGGCAAGGGCGTGATGCGCGACGGCAAGGCGGTGAAGGTTTCCAGCGGCCCGGCGCTGTTCGGCGAACCGGGCACCAACGGCCAGCACGCCTTCTACCAACTCATCCACCAGGGCACCAAGCTGATTCCCTGCGATTTCCTGGCGGCCGCCGAGTCGCACAATGACCTCATTGGCCAACACGGTGGCCAACACGCCGTGCTGCTGTCCAACTTCCTGGCCCAGAGCGAAGCCCTGATGCGCGGCAAAACCGCTGCCGAAGTCGAAAGCGAACTGGCCGCCGCCGGCCTGGGCAAGCGCGAAATCAAGGCCCTGCTGCCGCACAAGGTGTTTCCCGGCAACCGCCCCACCAACACCCTGCTCTACCGCAAGCTGACACCGCGCACCCTGGGCCGTCTGATCGCGCTCTACGAGCACAAGGTCTTCGCGCAGGGCGCGATCTGGAACGTGAATTCCTACGACCAATGGGGCGTGGAACTGGGCAAGCAACTGGCCAAGGCCATCCTGCCCGAACTCACCGGCGGCAAGGCGACGAGCAAGCACGACGCCTCGACCAGCGCGCTGATCGCGCGGCTGCGCGCGCGCGAATAAAGCACAGGTAGCGCCGGCGTCTCGCCGGCTCGTTCGTCTGACTGGAAGCACTGGACGGCGAGACGCCGGCGCCACACACCTCGACACATGACCTACACCGCCCTCAAACACCTGCACACACTCACCGTCGCCATCACCCTGGCGCTGTTTCTGCTGCGCGGCTTCTGGATGTGGATCGACTCGCCGCGCCTGCATGCACGCTGGCTGAAAATCGCGCCGCACACGAACGACACCCTGTTGTTGAGCGCCGCCATTGCCCTGTTGGTGGTGGGCGGCCTCAACCCCCTGGAGCAACCCTGGATCATGGCCAAGATCATCGGCCTGCTGGCCTACATCGGCCTCGGCACGATGGCGCTGAAACGCGGCAAAACCAGGGCAACCCGGGTGAAGGCGCTGCTCGCCGCGCTCGGCGTGTTCGCCTACATCGTCGCGGTGGCGCTGACCAAGCAGGTCATTCCCGGAGTGAGTTGATGGACGCTGAACTGGAACGCCTGATCGCGCTGCGCCACGACCTGCACGCGCACCCGGAACTGGCTTTCGAGGAGCATCGCAGCGGCGATGTGGTCGCCGCTTTCCTGCAATCGCTGGGCATCGAGGCGCATCGCGGCCTGGCCGGCACCGGCGTGGTGGGCGTGCTCAGGAAAGGCGACAGCCCGCGCGCCATCGGCCTGCGCGCCGACATGGACGCCCTGCCCCTGCACGAACAGAACCGGTTCCCGCACCGCTCCCGGCACGAAGGCCGCATGCACGCCTGCGGCCACGACGGCCACACCACCATGCTCCTGGGCGCGGCACAGGCGCTGGCGGCGGACGGCGGCTTCAACGGCACCGTGGTATTCATCTTCCAGCCGGCCGAGGAGACCGACGGCGGCGCCCGCGTGATGATCGAACAGGGCCTGTTCGAGCGCTTCCCGGTGGACGCGGTGTTCGGCATGCACAACTGGCCGGGCCTGCCCGCCGGGCAGTTTGCCGTGCGCGGCGGCCCGGTGATGGCCTGCGCCGACCAGTTCGACATCGTCATCCAGGGCCACGGCGGCCACGCCGCCATGCCGCAGCAGGCGCGCGACCCGCTGATCGCCGGCGCCGCCCTGGTCCAGGCCCTGCAAACCGTGGTCAGCCGCGCGCTCGACCCGCTCGACCCCGCCGTCCTCTCCGTCACGAAGTTCTTCTCCGGCGGCGAAGCCTACAACGTGATTCCCTCGGAAGCGCGCATCGGCGGCACCGTGCGCGCCTTCAGCGCGGCAGTGCAAGACCGCGTCGAAGCCGAGCTGGAACGCCTGGCCGCCGGCATCGCCGCCGCTCATGGCGTACAGGCGCATCTGGACTACCGGCGCGGCTACCCCCCCACCGTCAACAGCGCGGCGGAAGCCGCCCTGTGCATGGACGTGGCCCGCGCGGTCGCTGGCAACGCCAATGTGCGCGACGACCTGAACCCGTCGATGGGCGCGGAAGACTTCGCCTACATGCTGCGCGAAAAGCCCGGCTGCTATGTCTGGATCGGCAACGGCATGGCGGAAGGCGGCTGCATGCTGCACAACCCGCGCTACGACTTCAACGACGCCATCCTGCCGCTGGGCGTGGCGTATTGGGTGGCGCTGGCGCGGCGGGTGCTGGGATAGGCGGGACGAGTCGGCGCGGCGAACCCACACATGAGCTTGAGTCTGGCAGCCCTCCTGCCGCTTCATTCCGCGCCCCCACCCGAACCCGGAACCGCGCCCTGGACGCTGGAGCGTCCAAGACTTGCTCCCACGCTGGAGCGTGGGAGCAAGACGAAGCGAGGCAAGAACCGCGACGCGTTCCGCCCTTGCTATCATCACAGCCCCATGACGAATCGAGTGCCCCATGAGGAAACTGGCCAAAACCCCGGAAGAAAAGCGTCTAGCCCATGAAGCCTGGTATGACGAACAAGTTCGCCTCGGCCTGGAAGACATCGAGGCCGGGCGCTTGGTCAGCCATGACGAAGCCTTGATACATATGGAACGCACGTTGGCCGAACTCGAAAAACAGCATGCGCACAAAGCGGCTTGACTGGTCGCTGCGTTCCTTGGCGGATGCCGATACGATCTTTGGCTTCTACGCGGAAACCGCGTCCTTCGAAACGGCCAGGTCCGCAAAAGACGCCATCGCCAGAGGGACGCAGACACTCCAGCGCAACCCGCTCGCGTATCGAACCGGCAAACGTGGAACCAGGGAATACGTCATGCAACAGTTTCCCTTCATCATCATCTACCGCGTCTATCCAAGCCACATCCGCATCATCCGTGTCTTGCACCAGGCGCGCAGCTACTTTAACTGAGCTCCGTGACACGGGCTGCCTGCCCGCCGCCAGGCTTCGCGAGACGAAAGCCGCATCCGGACTACGCCACTTGTAGCGCCGGCGTTATGTCCCATCGGGACGGTATCCTTCAGGGCCCGCCGGCGTTTTTCTCGTTCCAGCATCCCATCCGAGCCCGGAACCGCGCACGGGACGCTGGAGCGTCCAAGACTTGCTCCCACGCTGGAGCGAGGGAGCGAGACGAAACGAGGCAAGAACCGCGACGCGTTCCGCCCTTGCTATCATCACAGCCCCAAGACGAATCGAGCGCACCATGAAAAAACTCGCCAAAACCCCGGAAGAACAGCGCCTGGACTATGAAGCCTGGTACGACGAACAAGTCCGCCTTGGGCTGGAAGACGTCGAAGCGGGGCGCGTGGTCAGTCACGAGGAATTCCTGAAACACATGGCCGCACACATGAAGCGGCTAGAGAAAAAGCATGGCAACAAAGCGGCTTGAAGTTGCATGGATGGCGCAAGCCGACGTGCGGCGGATAACTGACTTCTACGCCGAAGCCGCAGGCCTCCATGTTTCCGAAAAGGCGAACCAAGCCATAGCGCAGGCAATTTTGCATATAGCAAGCGGCATCGTCACACATCGCCCTGGCAAGCGCGGCACCCGCGAATGCGTACTCGACAAATTTCCCTTCATCATCATCTACCGCGTCTATCCAAGCCAGATCCGCATCATCCGTGTCTTGCACCAAGCGCGCAGCTACTTTAACTGAGCTCCGTGACACGGGCTGACCGCCCTGCCACCTGGTTTCACCCCCGCGCAAGCCCCTCCCGAAACTTTTTTTCACCCCCTCGCAACACCCTGTTGCAGCCCCGCAACAACACTCTTGAGAAATTACTTGAATAGTGATTCCGGGTTTGCTCCGCGTAATGAGAGTTGCGCAGAATGCGATCCAACTTCTCGCGCGAGAGGTTTTCAAGGCCCCCTTCTCAATGTCGGGAAGGGCGGAGGCAAGGGAAACCAGGCCGCCGCGAAGGGCAGAAGCGTTTCACAAACCTGATAGGAGTTTTACTCATGAAAAAGTCTCTGATCGCTCTGGCTGTTGCCGGCACCTTCGCCGCTCCCGCTTTCGCCGCCACCTCCAACGTGGATGTGTATGGCACACTGCGTTACTCCGTGGATCACGCCAGCCGCAAGGGTGACAACAATGATGGCTGGAAGATCAACGACCAGACCTCCCGCTTCGGCCTCAAAGGTAGCGAAGACCTGGGCGGCGGCATGAAGGCCGTCTACCAAATCGAGCAGCAGATCAACGCCACCAACGGCCCTCTGGACAACTACTCCCACAATGACGGCGTCACCGCCGGCACCACCCCCGTTGACTCCGCCTTCGGTGGCGCTGGCCTGCGCAACACCTTTGTCGGCCTGGCCGGTGGCTTCGGTACCGTGATCATCGGCCGCCATGACACCCCCTACAAGCTGGGTGGCTCCGCCGACCTGTTCGCCGACACCTCCGCCGATTCCCAGAAGAACGGCTCCGGCATCATCGGCCGCAACGGCTTCGACAACCGCGTCTCCGGCACCATCGCCTATGTTTCTCCGGATTGGAGCGGCTTCCACTTCGCCGCTGCCACTGTTCCTGGTGAGGAAAACGTAGGCAAGGCCGGTGCTGTCGCTGGCGCCACCAACGACGCCCATAACCTGATGGATGCCTACTCCATCGTGGCCGTTTACGCAAACGGCCCCCTGAAAGCCACCCTGGCTCAGGAGAGCTTTGGCAAGAAACTTGCGGGCACCACCAGCAACGCTTCCGCCACCAAGTTCAATATCGCCTACAAAATTGGTGATATCGGCCTCGGTTATACCTTTGAGCGTTCCAGCGACCTGCTGAACGGCGGCACGGGTGACAAGGACAGCGCTCATCTGGCTTCCGTTTCTTACACCATGGGCCCGATCGTCCTGGCTGGTCAGTATGGCAAGTTCAACAACAAGGGTGTCGACACTGCCGGCACGACTGCTTGGAACGGTAGCACCCAGTACTCCAATACCGACATGAGCCGTTGGACTGTTGGTGCGACCTATAACCTGTCCAAGCGCACCAATGCCTACATCGCCTACAACAGCGACAACTTCAAGGCTGCCGCTGCTGAAGACATCCAAGTTTGGACCATGGGTGTGAACCACAGCTTCTAATCCGGCCCCAAGCCAGATCTGAAGTAGCCTGAAACGGGCGCGGCGCAAGCCGCGCCCGTTTTGTTTGGATACCCTGACTGATAAACTGCGCGAGACAGGAGCCAAGACCATGACAGCGATTACCTTTGACACATTGAAATTCGCCAACAAGCTGAAAGCGGCTGGAGTGCCTGCCCAACAGGCTGAGGCAGAGACGGAGGCCTTGTCTGATGTATTCGCGGCCAATCTGAATGAATTGCTCACAAAGGAGACCCTGCAACAAGAGCTACGTCTTCTTGAGCAGCGGATGACGATCAAGTTGGGCGGCATGATGGCTGCGGCGATCGCCATCACGGCAACCTTGGTCAAGCTGCTGTAAATAGGGCGGCACTTCCCGACTGACCTGAATTCTGTTGAAACGGGCGCGGCAGAAGCCGCGCCCGTTTTGCTACACTGCACAAGGTAAACAATCGCGGCAAAAGGAGACATTCCTGTGTCTACGATCACATTCGATACGCTCAAATTCGCAGAACGCATTGAAAAGGCGGGGGCTTCTCGTGAGTTGGCTGCCGCTATCGCGGAAGCACAAAAGGTGTCGCTTGCCGAGGTGATGGATGCCTCGCTGGCAACAAAAGGCGATGTTCGTGCCGTGCATGACGATATTCTGCGCGTCGAGCGCCGCATGGATGGCATTGAGGCCGAGATTCGATTGCTCAAATGGATGATGGGCGTCCTCATCGCCATTGCAGTCGCCAACTTTGCCAAGCAGTTCTTTTAATCAGCAAGCCAGGTTTGAAGTTTGTCGAAACGGGCGCGGCGCAAGCCGCGCCCGTTTTGTTTTGCTAGACTGCTTTCCACTGCGTATCAGGAGAGAACCATGAGCACAATGATCACGGAGGTCTACGAAGCCTTTATCTCCGCCGGCGCCCCCGAAGACAAGGCCAAGGCCGCCGCGAGGGCGGTTGCCGAATACGACTCCCGGTTCAACCGCATCGATTCCGACCTTGCTCTGGTCAAGGCGGAAATCGTGCTGCTCAAGTGGATGCTTGTATTCGTCCTGGCGGGGGTTGCGTCCTTGGTCATGAAGAGTTTTATTGCTTGAGATTCCCGCATGCAACCGTGGATCATGGGGTCATACACGATATTTCCCGGCCCCAAGCCTGAAGCAGTGTTGAACCGGGCGCGGCGCAAGCCGCGCCCGTTTTGTTTTGCTAGACTCGCCGCGATACACGCGAAGAATCAGGAGATATTCATGAGCGCCATTACCTTCGACACACACAAGTTTGTCAAAGAGCTTGAATCCGCCGGCATGCCGTCCGCGCAGGCGGAAGCCTTCGTGCGCGCTCAGCAAGAAATTCTCGCTCAGGCACTCGACACCACACTGGCTACAAAATCCGACATCGTCGGCCTTGAAACCAAGGTCGACAAACTGTCCTGGATGATGGGTATCCTGATCGCGCTTGCCGCCGCCAACTTCGCCAAACAGTTTTTCTAGGCCCCAAACCTGATCTGAAGCCTGTTTGAAACGGGCGCGGCGCAAGCCGCGCCCGTTTTGTTTTTGCCACACTGCGACCGTCTTGCAATGGGATAAGCCACATGCCCACGATCACCTTCGACACCCTGAAATTTGTCAAACGCATGGAAGCGGCCGGCATGGCGGGGCCCCCCAGGCGGAAGCATTCGCGGAAGCCTTTCGTGGTGCGACGGGCGAAGAGTTGGTGACCAAGGATTATCTTCAGGCCGAGATCGAATCCGCCAAAACCGACTTGGTCAAATGGATCGCCGGTATGTTGATCCTGGAAACCGCAGTTGGTAATACATAAAACGCTCGAAAGCTGCGTGGGCCAAGGCATGACCGGTGATTGTTCGCTTCACCTGCGGGGTGAGTGGAAACGTCAATCGTAGGAGCGGGCTTGCCCGCGATAGAACGCGGCCATTCGCGGGCAAGCCCGCTCCTACGGCACCTGCAACTGCGGGAAATAGGTTGATTGCCCAAGCCGCCTTGATCGCCGCTTTGGTCAAACTGCTTTAAACCCGGATTGTCCATTAGTGCTGCGACCTCCCTGGAAAGTCCCTGTGTATTGCGATAGGCGTATGGCTGTAGCGCCGGCGTCTCGCCGGCCAGTCCTTCCAGTCAGGTGAACTCGCCGGCGAGACGCCGGCGCTACATGGGGCGCACCCGAATTTGTCGCTAATGGACAATTCGGGTTAAAACAACACCCACATCATCGGATCGACCACGAATGGATTGAACCGGGCCACTCTTGGTGAGACGCCATGCCCGCCATTACGTTCGACACGCTAACGGACATGGCGGATGACGCCGCCCCGGAAAATGAACGTCTTCCCGCCGTATCCGTTCCCTCACCCCCAGCCCCTCTGATGAAGCCCCGGCCCTTCTCCCGCCCACGGGAGAAGGGAGATAAGCAAAATCCACCCACTCGATTTCACATAGATCCATAAGCCACGCAAACAAAAAAGCCGGTCACCTCGCGATGACCGGCTTCCCTTGCTACTACTGGTGCGCCCGGCAGGATTCGAACCCACGACCCCTTGGTTCGTAGCCAAGTACTCTATCCAACTGAGCTACGGGCGCTGAAAGAGCCGCGAATTATATATAAATCCGACCAGCCCGCAAGGGGGTTGGCTATCCCGGATGACCTCCTTTCGCTACCATGCCGCGTCCTTTTTCCCCGGCGTTCCGATGAATCTGCTCAAAGCTCTTGCCTCGGTCAGCTCCATGACCCTGTTGTCCCGCATTCTGGGGTTTGCGCGAGACGCCATCATTGCCCGCGCTTTTGGCGCGGGGGCGGCGACCGATGCGTTCTTCGTCGCATTCAAATTACCCAATCTGCTGCGCCGCCTGTTCGCGGAAGGGGCTTTTTCCCAGGCGTTCGTGCCGATCCTGGCGGAATACAAGAATCGGCGCGGCGAGGAGGCGACGCATCGGTTGCTCAACCGGGTGGCTACCGCGCTGTTCGTGGTGGTGGCCCTCGTCAGCTTGCTGGGCATCGTGGCGGCGCCGCTGATCGTGCTGATCTCGGCGCCTGGCTTCACGGCCAGCCCGGACAAGTTCCAGTTGACCGTGGATCTGACCCGCATCGTCTTTCCCTACATCCTGTTCATGTCATTGGTGTCGTTCGCGGGCGGCATTCTCAATACGTACAGCCGCTTCATGGTGCCGGCGTTCACGCCGGTGCTGTTGAACGTGGCGATGATTCTGGCGGCGGCGTTCGCGGCGCCGTATTTCGATCCGCCGGTGCTGGCGCTGGGCTGGGGCGCGTTTCTCGGCGGCGCGCTGCAACTCTCGCTGCAATATCCGGCGCTGCGGAAGCTCGGGCTGCTGCCGCGCTGGGACTGGGCGCCGAAGGACGAGGGGGTGCGGCGCATTCTCTATCTCATGGGGCCGGCGGCGTTCGGGGTTTCCATCGCGCAGATTTCCCTGCTCATCAATACCCTGTTCGCCTCCTTCCTGGAGAGCGGCAGCGTGTCCTGGCTGTATTACGCCGACCGCCTGATGGAGTTTCCCACCGGCATGCTGGGGGTGGCGCTGGGCACCATCCTGTTGCCTTCGCTGGCGAAGCATTACGCCGACAACGACACCGGCGAGTATTCACGGCTGCTCGACTGGGGCTTGCGCATGACCCTGATGCTGGCCGCGCCCGCCGCCGTGGGCCTGGGCGTTCTCGCTGTGCCGCTGATTACCACCCTGTTTCATTACGGCGCCTTCGACGCGCACGACGTGGAAATGACCCGCATGGCTTTGGTGGCCTACGCGATCGGCCTGGTCGGGCTGATTCTGGTGAAGGTGCTCGCGCCGGGGTTCTATGCGCGGCAGAACATCAAGACGCCGGTGAAGATCGCCATCGTCACCCTGCTCGCCACCCAGGCCATGAACCTGATGTTCATCTGGGAACTCAAACACGCGGGCCTGGCCCTATCCATCGGCCTGGGCGCCTGCCTGAACGCGTCCATTCTCTATTACAAGCTGCGCAGCCAGGGGATCTTCCTGCCGCAACCGGGCTGGCGCGGATTTCTCTTCAAGCTTTTCGCCGCGCTTGCCGTTATGGGGTTCCTTCTTTGGTTGGGCATGGATAAGGAATCACACTGGATCGAGTATGGGTTTAGCCAACGCATTCTGCATTTGGCCGGCCTCGTCACGGGCGGGGCGGCCGCCTACTTCGCCACGCTTTGGCTGCTGGGTTTCCGGCTGCATCAGTTCAGGCGGCGCGCGGCCTAGCCCGCCTTGCCGGCCCGAGTCGAGGGCCGCATGAGGAGCCTTTCTCGGCTCGCCGCCCCTTATGGCTGGGTCGCCGTCATCACGCTGCTCGGCGCGCTGTTGTCCACCCTGGCCTATCAATTCAGCCAGAGCCGCGAGGAAGCCCGGCTACAGGCGCATTTCGATCTTCTGGCGCATGACCGCGTGCTGCGCCTGCAGGGCGCGCTGGATCAGACCCTGAGCGTATTGACCAGCCTGCGCGGCCTGTTCGATGCCTCCGAGTCGGTGACGCGCCATGAATTCAGGATGATGGCGGCGCCGATCCTGGAACAAAACCCGGACATCATGGCGATCAACTGGGCGCCCAAGGTCACGCGGGACGAGCGGCGAACGATTGAACGACGCCTGCGCGACGAGGGCTACACGGCTCAGGGCCTCTACGATGTCTCCGCCGACGCATTGAATCCGCGCTCGGCCACGCGGCGGCCGGTGTATTTCCCGGTGGTCTACGCCGAGCCGGAAAATCGCAACCGCGCGGCGATCGGCCTCGACCCTTACGCGCGCCCGGAAAGCCGCGAGGCGATGGATGCCGCCATGCGGCATGGCAAGCCGTGGAGCACGCCGCCCTTCACGCTGGTTCAGGATCCCCTGGGGCCGGTGGCGATCGCCGTTTACCAGCCGGTGTATGAGCCGATGTACGCGCGCGAGTCACCTGTCACGCCGGCCGAGCGCGAGGCGGCGCTGAAGGGGTTCGTGATCCTGCTGTTGCGCCCCGGCGTGCTCATGGAAAACACCTTGAGCAAGCTCACGCCGGGCGGCCTCGACACGCGATTGCTGGACGACCGGGGCCACACGATTCAGCACCACGCCGGCCGCCTGCATTCATCCGGAATCCATGCCGGCGAACCGCTGCGGCGCGATTTTTCGCTGGCCATGCCGGGGCGGGCCTGGACTCTGCGGGCCAGCGCCACCGAAGGCTTCCACAAGCAGATCGACAGCCGGGAGTCGGCCACGGTGCTCGCGGCCGGCCTGCTGCTCACCACCCTGATCGGGCTGTTTCTCGCCTTGATGTCCCGCCAGAGCCAACACCAGGGGGCGCTTTCCGAAAACCTGCGGGAAAGCGAGACACGTTTCCGCCAGTTGGCGGACAACATCGACGCGGTGTTCTGGATCGGCTCGTCCGACTGGCAACGGGTGCTCTACATCAGCCCGGCCTATGAGCGCATATGGGGGCGCGACTGTGAAAGCCTGTACGAAAACGGCATGGACTGGTTCGACGCCGTGCTGGAGGAAGACCGCGCGGATCTGCTGGCGCTCATCCCGAAAGACCCCGGAACCGACTGGCAAACCATCGAATACCCGCCTTACCGCATCCGCCGCCCCGATGGCGAGATCCGCTGGATCTCGGCCCGCGTTTTTTCCATACGCGACGAATCGGGCAAGGTGGCGCGCGTGGCGGGCATTGCCGAAGACACCACGGAACGCCAGGCCTATCAGCAGCATCTGGAAGACCTGGCCCACTTCGACCCGCTGACCCATCTGCCGAATCGCCGCCTGCTCGCCGACCGCCTGCGCCAGGCGCTGGCGCACGGCCACCGCACCGGCCAGTTGCTGGCCATCTGCATGCTCGACCTGGACGGTTTCAAGCCGGTCAACGACACCTTCGGGCACAAGAAAGGCGATCAACTGCTGGTGAGCGTGGCGCGGCGTCTCCAGGACAGCGTGCGCGGCGACGATACCGTGGCGCGCCTGGGGGGCGACGAGTTCGTGCTGCTGCTGGGCGGGCTCGATAACGTCAAGGAGATGGACGAAGCGCTGGCGCGCCTGCTGCATGTCCTTGCCACTCCATACGATCTGGACGACCAGCAGATCGGCATCTCGGCCAGCATCGGCGTCACCCTGTACCCGGGCGATACGGGCGATGCCGACACCCTGCTGCGCCACGCCGACCATGCCATGTATCTGGCCAAGGAGGCCGGCAAGAACCGTTACTACCTGTTCGACCCCGCGCTGGAACAGCGGGAACGGGACAACCGCGCCGCCCTGGAGCAAATCAAAAAAGCCATCGCGGAGAATCAGCTCACCCTGTTCTACCAACCCATCGTCGATTGCCGTGTCGGCAAGGTGGTGGGCATGGAGGCGCTGCTGCGCTGGAACCACCCGCTGCTCGGGCTGATGGCGCCGGCGGAATTCCTGCCGCTGGTGGAAGGCAACGACAACCTGGCCCGCCGTGTCGGCGCCTGGGTGTTGCGCCAGGCCTTGTGGCAGGTTCACCAATGGCACAAGGCCGGGCAGAACATCCCGGTGAGCGTCAACGTTTTCGTCCAGCAACTGCGCGACCCGCAATTCCCCGACCTGCTGCGCGAGTTGCTCGCCGATTACCCCGACCTGCCACCCGGACGGCTGACCATCGAAATCCTTGAAAGCACCGCCCTCGACGATTTCGCCAGCGTCAACCGTCTGATCCAGACCGGCGCCAGCCTGGGCGTGCAATTCGCGCTGGACGATTTCGGCACCGGCTTCTCCTCGCTCACCTATCTGCGCCGCCTGCCGGTCAACGGCCTGAAGGTCGATCAGTCCTTCGTGCGCAACATGTTGCGGGACCCGGACGACCTGGCCATCGTCGAGGGCGTGATCGGCCTGGGCACGGCCTTCCGCCATCATGTCGTCGCCGAGGGAGTGGAGTCCGCCGACCATGCCCTGATGCTGATGGAAATGGGCTGCCATCTGGTGCAGGGCTACGGCATCGCGCGCCCGATGGCGGGAGACAGCACGCTGGAATGGCTGCGTGGTTTCCAACCCGACCCGCGCTGGCTGGAAAACGCCGCCCGGCATCTGGCGCGCGACGACTTCCAACTGGTGCTGGCCGAGGTCAACCATCGCCAATGGCTGGGCGCGCTACAGAACTGGATGCGCCAGGAACCCGGCAGCCGCGGCGCGGCGCCGCCCCTGGACGGGCGCCAGTGCAATTTCGGGCACTGGTACTACGGCGAGGGCGGCCACCGCTATGGCCACCTGGCGGAGTTCCGCGCCGCCGAAGCCCGCCATGAGCGCATCCACCAACTGGCGCGGGAACTGGTTCGCCGCGCCGAACGGGGCGATATCGCCAGCAGCCGCGAAACCGAAGCGGAATTGCTGGCGGAAGCGGAAGCCTTCCGCGACGATCTGGGCAAAATCCGCAGCGCGGTGAAATATTCCGACGCCGGCCAGTAAGGGCCGCCCCACTCCCGAACCCCCGGAGTCCATCATGATCAGCCACGAACCCATCCTCTGGAATGACGACTACCTCACCGGGATAAGCCGCATCGACGAACAACACAAGGTGCTGGTGAACACCCTCAACGAAGCCAACGCGCGCCTGGCGGTCAATGTCACCCGCGAACTGCTGGAGCAGATCACGCGCGACCTGTTGAGCTACGCCCTGTACCACTTTGAAACCGAAGAAGCCTTGATGCGGGAATACGATTACTTCGGCCAGTCCGCCGCCGATGCGGAAGAACACCGCCAGGAACACCGCGGCTTCTCGCAAAAAGTGGTGGCGCTGCGCGAAGGCCTGCGCGACGACCGCCTGGTATCGCGGGAATACCTGCTGTCCTTCCTCAACAACTGGCTGATCCACCACATCCTCCATACCGACAAGCAGTTCGGCGAATTCCTCCAAGGACACGGCTACGGGGCGGAGCCGAAAACTGAAAAAACCGACAAATCGCAGGAATCGCATAAATCGCTTGACTCATCCCCCTTCTGATAACTATGTTGCACACAGTGTCTTTACCTTTGGTTCTGTTCGCACCTTGCGTTGAACCTTGATCCTGGAAACGGCCTTTGAGCGCGCCGGCGTTACGGTGATTGGCCCATTCCAACGCAAGACGCGAACAGAGCCTTACCTTTTCAGGCACGAACACCCAGGGGAATTCGTCATGGCAGGCTTGGCAACGGGCAAACCCTATCTCACCCCCAACGAGGCGGCGGCCCTGCTCATGGTGGCGCCGGCCACCCTGCGCGTCTGGGCAGACAAGGGGCTGCTGAAGGCGCATACCACGGCCGGCGGCCACCGTCGTTTCCTGCGCGAGGATGTGGAGCATTTCCGCCACGGACGTGGCGGCGACGGACTCCGCGTTCTCATCGTCGACGATGAAGCCAGCCTGGTCCGCTACCTGACCGCCTTGCTCCAGGAAATCGCCGGCACCCGCGTGGCGACCGCCGGCGACGGATTCAGCGCCGGCCATCTGGTGCATGCATTTCGCCCGGATGTGGTGCTGCTGGATCTGATGATGGACGGGCTGGACGGTTTCCAGGTCTGCCGCCAGATCAAATCCGACCCCGCCACCCGCCACATCCGCGTCATCGCCATGACCGGCTACCCTTCACCGGAGAACATTGAGCGCATCCTCGCGGCGGGCGCAGAAATCTGTCTGTCCAAACCTCTGGATGACGACAGGCTGCTGGCCCTGCTCGAACCTCAAGCGCGGGAACGCCGGCCATGACCCGGTCGCCCGTCCACGAAGCCCAATCCGTGAACCGAGGCGGAAAGGCAGCGCGATGAACCGCCACCCCTACAGCCTGCGCGCCCGCTTGGTGCTGCTCATGCTGGCGGCGGCGGTGCCGGCCGCCACCGCGCTGCTCTATGTCGCCCTGCAGACGCCGGTGGAGGCGTTCGCCCCCTCCGTGCTGTGGTTCCCGGCCCTGGCGACGGCGCTCATCCTGGCCCTGGGCTGGATGATCGGCGCGGTCTTCCTCCTGGACACCCTGCAACCCGTGATTTCCACGGTGCAGAGGGTGGCCGGCGGCGACCTCTCCGCGCGCACCCGGCCGCAACAGGCGCGCGACGACGAAGTCGGCAGGCTGGCCCACGAGGTGGATCGCATGGCCGAGGCCCTGGCGCGGCGCGATCACGCCCTCACCGAGGCGCGTGATCGCGCCCAGTCCTACCTGGACATCGTCGGCGTCATGGTGGTTGCGCTCAACGGCAAGGGCAACATCGCCCTGACCAACCGCAAGGCCTGCGAGGTGCTCAACTGCGGAGCGCCACGCCAATGCGTCGGCGGCAACTGGTTCGACGCCTGGATCCCCGCCGAGGAGCGGGAGGCGGCGCGCGCCATGTTCGCCCGCAATCTGGCGGAAACGGAACCTCCGCTCGAATTCCATGAGGGCCACGTCCTCACCGCCTGTGGCCAGCGGCGCCTGATCGCCTGGCATGTCTCGCCGATTTCCGACAAAACCGGGCACACCATCGGCCTGCTCTGCGCCGGCGAGGACATCAGCGAGAAGCGGCAGACCCAAGAAGCGTTGCTGGACAGCCGCAACCGCTATCAGGCCCTGGTGGACAACATTCCCGGCGTGGTCTACCGCTGCGCCATCGCCCACCCCTGGCGCATCCATTTCATCAGCCGCCAGATCGAGCAGATCACCGGCATCGCGGCCGACCGCTTCCTGGACAACTCGGTCCATTACGGCGAGCTCATTCATCCGGACGACCTCGCCGGGGTGAAGCTGGCCGTGGCCGAGGGTGTCGCCAACCGCCACGCCCATACCTGCGCCTACCGCATCCGGCGCAACGGCGGCGCCTGGCGCTGGGTGCATGAACAAGGCCAGGCCATCCACGACGACGCGGGCGACCCCGTCTGGCTCGATGGCGTGATCGTCGACATCACCGAGAACAAGAGCCTGCAGGAAGAACAGGAGCGCCTCCAGGCCCAACTGCAACAGGCCCAGAAAATGGAGGCGCTGGGCCAGCTCACCGGCGGCATCGCCCACGATTTCAACAACATCCTCGCCGCCGTGCTGGGCTTCGCCAAACTGGCATTGCGCCGCCATGCGCCGGACCCGAACAGCGAACTGGCCGAATACCTGCGCGAAGTGGTCACGGCCGGCGAGCGCGCGCGCGACCTGGTGGCGCGCATGCTGGCATTCAGCCGCGCCCAACCCGGCCAGGCGGCGCGCCCCCTGGCGCCGCGACCGCTCGTCAAGGAGGCGGTCAAAATGCTGACCGCGACCATTCCGGCCGGCATCCGCATCGACACCCATATTGAAGACGAGATACCGGATATCGCCATCGACGCGGTGGATCTGCATCAGATCCTGGTCAATCTGGTCATCAACGCCCGTGATGCCCTGGACGGCAAGGGCCACATCGCCATCGGCCTGGCCGGCAAACGGGCGGAACGGCAGGTCTGCTTCGCCTGCCACGAGAAATTCAGCGGGGATTACGTGGCATTGACGGTGGCCGACAACGGCCAGGGCATCACGCCGGAAGTCCTGCCCCACATTTTCGAGCCGTTCTTCACCACCAAGTCGCCGGGCAAGGGCACCGGCATGGGCCTGGCGATGGTGCATGGCCTGGTGCGCCGCGCCGGCGGCTACTTTCAGGTGGATTCCGGCGCTGGCCGGGGCAGCGCCTTTCATATCTTCCTGCCGGCGGCCACTCCGGCCAATGGCGAAGCCGCGCCACCGCCGGCGCCGCGACTCGCCGCCGCAGCCGGCAAGCCCAGGGGGCATGTCCTGATCGTCGATGACGAGGCGGCCATCCTGCGTCTGCTGCGCGATTGCCTGGAAGCCGCAGGCTGGCGCGTCAGCGGCTTCGCCAGCCCGCGCCAGGCGCTCGCCGTGTTCCGCGACGCCCCGGACGAATTCGCCGCCGTCATCAGCGACCAGACCATGCCCGGCATGACCGGCGGCGAGCTGATCCGCGCCCTGCATGAAACGCGCCCCGGAGTGCCGGCCATCCTGTGCAGCGGCCATAGCGACGGCCTCGATGAGGCGTCGGCCCGGCAACCAGGCATCCACCGTCTGTTCCGGAAACCGGTGGACGCCGACGAACTGCTGGCGGTGCTGGACGAAGCCGTGGCGGAAGAGGGAATCCCATGATCCCGGCAACGGCCATGAGCCCACCCGATCTCCACCGAAGTGCCGTAGGAGCGGGCTTGCCCGCGATAGAACGCGGCCATTCGCGGGCAAGCCCGCTCCTACGAGTGACGTTTCCACTCACCCTGCGGGTGAAGCGAACAATCACCGGTCAT
>JAHFRD010000004.1 GCA_023258975.1 Hydrogenophilales bacterium
AACAGGACCGTGAAACATGTCCGCGCCAATGATAGTCGGCCTCGCGCCGGCGAAAGTAGGTCATCGCCAGACTCCTCTCACCTCAAAACCCCCGCTCCGCGGGGGTTTTGCGCTTGTGGCAAGGCGTCTCCGTAATGGCCAACCATTGAGTAAGCGCTAGCCTGACCGTATAATCGACGGCGAATTTCAACTGAGCGGGGTGGACGCGAGTCCGCCCCGCTTGTCATATCTGGACCAGGGGTTATCTTGTCTGAGTTCGTACCTGCACTTCTTGCCTTGGCTGATGGTACGGTCTTCCGTGGTTATTCCATAGGCGCTGAAGGCGCCGGAATAGGTGAGGTCGTGTTCAATACCGCGATCACTGGCTACCAGGAAATATTGACCGATCCTTCTTACCGTAATCAGTTGGTTACATTGACCTATCCGCATATTGGCAATGTCGGAACCAATCCCGAGGATGCGGAATCCGTGGCGGTGCATGCGGCAGGCTTGGTCATCCGCGATTTGCCGCTACGATCAAGTAATTTTCGCCAGACCCAAACACTGAGCGACTACCTGAAAGAGCGCCAGATCCCCGCAATTGCCGGTATTGATACTCGTCGATTGACGCGCCATCTTCGAGAGAATGGTGCACAGAACGGTTGCATCATGACGGGCCAAGTTGACGACCTAATTGCCCTGGCGCGGGCGCGCGCCTGCCCCAGCATGGCTGGCCTCGACCTCGCAAGCGTTGTGACCTGCTCGGAAAAACATGTCTGGGAAGAAGGTGAATGGAGGCTTGGGCAAGGCTTCGGAAGGCCGGTCGAGTACCCATTTCATGTTGTGGCCTACGATTTTGGCGTGAAACGCAACATCCTGCGCATGGCCGCCATGCGCGGATGCAGGATCACGGTGGTGCCGGCGCAAACCCGCGCGGCCGAGGTGCTGTCCATGAATCCTGACGGAGTGCTTCTCACGAATGGTCCTGGCGATCCGGAGCCCTGCGATTATGCGATTCGGGCCATACAGGAAATCACTTCGGCGCGTATTCCCACTTTTGGTATCTGCCTCGGTCATCAGTTGTTGGCCCTGGCATCCGGCGCGCGCACCCTCAAGATGAAATTCGGCCACCACGGCGCCAACCATCCAGTACAGGATCTGGATAGCAAGCGGGTTGTCATCACCAGCCAGAACCACGGTTTCGCCGTGAATGCCGCGACGCTTCCAGCCAATCTGGTGGCTACTCACGTCTCCTTGTTCGATGGCTCCCTGCAGGGCATCCGCCGTACCGACGTACCAGCCTTCAGTTTCCAGGGGCATCCGGAAGCGAGCCCGGGGCCGCAGGATGTGGGCTATCTATTCGACCGCTTCATCAAGATGATGCAAGACAACAAGGCGAAAAATGCCTAAGCGCAGCGATCTTCATTCCATTCTCATCATTGGGGCCGGCCCCATTGTCATCGGCCAGGCCTGCGAATTCGATTACTCCGGCGCCCAGGCGTGCAAGGCTCTGCGCGAAGAGGGCTACCGGGTCATCCTGGTCAACTCCAATCCGGCCACCATCATGACCGACCCGGAGATGGCTGATGCCACCTATATCGAGCCAATCAACTGGCAGACGGTGGAACGCATCATCGAGAAAGAGCGTCCCGACGCCATCCTGCCGACGATGGGCGGTCAGACCGGCCTCAATTGCGCGCTCGACCTTGCAAAGCATGGAGTGCTGGAAAAGTATGCCGTCGAATTGATCGGTGCCAGCCGCGAGGCAATCGACAAGGCTGAGGATCGCGAGAAGTTCAAGCAGGCGATGGCTCGAATCGGCCTCGGCAACCCACGCTCGGCGTTGGCGCACAGCCTCGAAGAGGCGATGCAGATTCAGGCTGGCATCGGTTTTCCGACCATCATCCGGCCCTCGTTCACGATGGGAGGCAGTGGCGGTGGCATTGCCTACAACATGGAGGAGTTCCTCGCCATCTGTGAGCGCGGTCTGGACGCATCGCCCACCAAGGAACTCCTGATCGAGGAGTCATTGATCGGCTGGAAGGAGTTCGAGATGGAAGTGGTCCGCGATCACGCGGATAACTGCATCATCGTTTGTTCCATCGAGAACCTCGACCCGATGGGGGTGCATACCGGCGACTCGATCACTGTCGCGCCGGCGCAGACCCTGTCCGACCGTGAGTATCAGTTGCTGCGCGATGCTTCCATCGCCGTGCTGCGTGAAATCGGCGTCGATACCGGTGGTTCCAACGTGCAATTCGCCATCAACCCGGCGGATGGGCAGATCGTGGTGATCGAGATGAACCCGCGCGTGTCGCGTTCCTCCGCTCTTGCGTCGAAGGCAACCGGCTTCCCCATCGCCAAGGTTGCGGCGAAATTGGCCGTGGGTTTCACGCTGGACGAGCTCAAAAACGACATTACCGGAGGTGCCACGCCGGCATCCTTCGAGCCTTCCATCGACTACGTGGTTACCAAGGTTCCGCGTTTTGCCTTCGAGAAATTTCCGCAGGCCAACGACCGCCTCACCACCCAGATGAAATCCGTGGGCGAGGTGATGGCCATAGGCCGCACCTTCCAGGAATCGCTGCAAAAGGCTTTGCGCGGCCTGGAAACGGGTGTCGATGGACTGGACGAGAAAACCGGCGATCAGGACGAAATCGAGGCGGAATTGGGCAACCCCGGCCCCGAGCGCCTCTGGTATGTCGCCGACGCCCTGCGTATCGGCATGACCTTCGACGAAGTGCAGGGCGCCAGCAAGATCGACCCCTGGTTCCTCGCCCAGATCGAGGATCTGGTACGCCAGGAAGGCGAACTCAAGGGCCGCGCGTTGGCCGACCTCACACAGGACGAACTGTTCACCCTCAAGCGCAACGGCTTTGCCGACCGCCGCCTGGCCAGGTTGCTGGGTACTGATCAGCACACGGTACGCGCGCGGCGCTGGGAACTGGGTATCCACCCCGTCTACAAGCGGGTGGATACCTGCGCGGCGGAATTCGCCACGTCCACCGCCTACATGTATTCCACCTACGAGGAAGAGTGCGAGGCACATCCTTCCGATCGCAAGAAGATCATGGTGCTGGGAGGTGGTCCCAACCGGATCGGCCAGGGCATCGAATTCGATTATTGCTGTGTGCACGCGGCGCTCGCCATGCGCGAGGATGGCTATGAAACCATCATGGTCAACTGCAATCCAGAGACCGTTTCCACCGACTACGACACCTCCGATCGCCTCTACTTCGAGCCGCTTACCCTGGAAGACGTACTGGAAGTGGTACGCATCGAGAAGCCGGTCGGCGTCATCGTCCAGTACGGCGGCCAGACCCCGCTGAAGCTGGCGCGCGACCTGGAGAAAAACGGTGTGCCCATCATCGGCACCACGCCGGACATGATCGACGCGGCGGAAGACCGCGAGCGCTTCCAGAAAATGCTGCACCAACTCGGCCTGCTGCAACCGCCCAACAGAACCGCGCGCGCCGAGGATGAGGCAATACGCCTGGCCGCAGAGATCGGCTATCCGCTGGTGGTGCGCCCCTCCTACGTACTGGGTGGCAGGGCGATGGAAATCGTGCGCGAGGAAGCCGATCTGCAACGCTACATGCGTGAAGCGGTGAAAGTATCCAACGATTCCCCGGTACTGCTCGACCGCTTCCTCAACGACGCCATCGAGGTCGATGTCGACGCCCTCTCCGACGGCGATCAGGTTCTCATCGGCGGCATCATGGAGCATATCGAGCAGGCCGGCGTGCATTCCGGCGACTCCGCCTGTTCCCTGCCCCCATACAGCCTCACGCCCGCGATCCAGGACGAGCTGCGCCGACAGACCGTGGCGATGGCCAAGGCGCTCAACGTCGTTGGCCTGATGAACGTGCAGTTCGCCATCAAGGGCCAGGGTGACGCGGCCGAAGTCTATGTGCTGGAAGTGAACCCGCGCGCCTCACGAACCGTGCCTTTCGTCTCCAAGGCCACCGGCCGCCAGTTGGCCAAGATCGCCGCGCGCTGCATGGCCGGCAAGACGCTGAAGGAACAGAACGCCGAAATCGAAGTCATTCCACCCTATTACTCGGTCAAGGAAGCCGTCTTCCCATTCCGCAAATTTCCTGGCGTCGATCCCATCCTCACCCCGGAAATGAAGTCGACCGGCGAAGTCATGGGCGTGGGCGAGAGCTTCGGCGAGGCCTTCCTGAAATCTCAGTATGGCGCCAGCGTCAAATTGCCGCAGCGCGGCAATGTCTTCGTCTCGGTGCGCAATCCCGACCATCCCCAGGTTGCCGAGATCGCCAGGCACCTGCATGAACTCGGGTTCAAACTGTTCGCCACTCGCGGCACCGCCAACGTCATCGACTCGGCCGGGGTGCCGGTCAACCGGGTCAACAAGGTGGCCGAGGGGCGCCCGCACATCGTCGACATGATCAAGAACCGGGAAATCGAATTGATCGTCAACGTGGTCGAGGACAAGCGGGCCATGAAGGATTCCTTCGCCATCCGCGCCGCCGCCCTGGCTCAGAACATTCCCTACATCACCACGCTCGCCGGCGCTCAGGCGGCCTGTCTGGGCATGAAGGAACGTCGCGAAATCACGGTCTATCCCCTGCAAGACCTGCACAAGCGGCTGCATTGAGAGGAATTCCACCATGAACAAATTTCCACTGACTGTGGTCGGCGCGGAGCTGTTGCGTAATGAATTGCAACGCCTGAAGAGCGTCGAACGCCCCAGCGTCATCGCCGCCATCGCGGAAGCGCGTTCGCACGGCGATCTGTCGGAAAATGCGGAATACGATGCCGCCAAGGAAAAACAGGGTTTCATCGAAGGCCGTATCAAGGATCTGGAAGGCAAGCTGTCCAATGCCCAGATCATCGACCCGCGCCATCTCGACGCCGAAGGCCGCGTGGTATTCGGGGCCACCGTCGAACTGGTCGACGCGGTAACCGGTGACGAAGTGAAATACCAGATCGTCGGCGACGACGAAGCCGACATCAAAGGCGGAAAGATCTCCGTGGGTTCCCCCATCGCACGCGCCCTGATCGGAAAATATGCCGGCGATGTCGCTGACGTGCACGCGCCGGGCGGCCTGCGACGTTACGACATTATCGACGTCCACTACCTCTGACGTGAAGCGCCTCCCCGACCTCCTCGCCGCTTGGGCCATCGCCATTTGGGTCGGCGGGCTATGGGCGGTGGGCTATCTGGCCGCTCCGACGCTTTTCTACAGCCTGGATGACCGCATGCTGGCCGGAATGTTGGCAGGCAAGCTGTTCAGCCATATCGCCTGGGTAGGCTTGCTTTGCGGTGGCTGGCTGCTGCTGTTTCGCCTGAGTCGCCTGGGCGGGGCCGCGTTGAAGCAGGGTTTTTTCTGGATCGTCCTGGTCATGCTCTTGTTGAGCGCCGCCCAGCAATTCGGCATCCAGCCGATCCTGCAACAACTCAAGGATCTGGCGCGGCCGCGCGATGTGATGGAGAGCCTGTTTCGCGACCGCTTCGCCACCTGGCACGGCATCTCCAGCGCGGTATACCTGATCGAAAGCCTGCTCGGCCTGGCCCTGGTGGCCAGGCAGAATTCAAGGTAGCTTGAGCTTCGGCTTTTCCGCCGCCTTGTAGAGCAGCAGTAACTTGCCGATATGCTGCACCGGCGCGGCGTCAAGCGCCTCGCAGAGTTCCTGAAACCAGGCCTCGCGCGCCGCGCGGTCCTCGCCCAGCACCCGCACCTTGATGAGTTCATGCGCGGCAAGCGCCACGCCGGCTTCCCTGATTACCGCCTCGGTCAGTCCCTGGGCGCCGATCATTACCACCGGCTTGAGCGAGTGGGCCAGACTTTTCAGGTATTTACGTTGTTCAACCGATAATTCGCGCATTCGGATTCCCCAAAAAAGGCGGCGATAGTAGCCCATGAAACGACAAGCCAAAACCCGCGTCTGGCATCAGCGGCATGTCAATGATTTCTATGTGCGTCAATCGGTGGAACAGGGCTACCGTTCACGCGCGGCCTACAAGCTGCTGGAAATCGACGCTCAGGATCATCTGCTGAAGCCGGGCATGGCGGTGGTCGATCTCGGTTGCGCGCCGGGCGGCTGGTGCCAGGTGGTGGTGGAACGGCTGAAGGGGCAGGGGCGCCTTATCGGTATCGACCTGCTGGAAATGACCGGGATGAACCACCTCACCTTCATTCAGGGGGATTTCACCGAGGATGGCGGCCTGCGCCAGGTGGAAGCCGCGTTGGGGGGAAAGCCGGTCGACCTTGTGCTTTCCGATATGGCCCCCAATATCACCGGCGTGATCGTCACCGATCAAGCGAGAAGTTATCAACTGGCGGAACTGGCGCTCGAATTCGCGGCCGAACGATTGCATCCCGAGGGCGCCTTTCTGATCAAGGTGTTTCAAGGCGCGGGCTTCGAGGATTACGTGAAGGCGATGCGCGCGGTGTTCCGCAAGGTGGCGGCGCGCAAGCCGGATGCCTCGCGCGACCGCAGCCGCGAGGTGTATTTATTGGGCCGAGGACTGAAGGCGAATGCCACGCAAGTGTCCGACTTCATTGAATCGGCCCCGGATTTCGTCTAACTTCTCCCCGTTCACGGCAAGTTCGCCGCAAAGGAGTCAAATTGAACAACCTCTTCAAGAACGTCGCCATCTGGCTGGTCATCGCGCTGGTGCTGATGACGGTGTTCAATCAGTTCAACACACGCCAGACCGCGCAGTCGCAGGTCGATTACTCCACCTTCATCGAACAGGTGAAGCAGGGGCAGGTCGCCAAGGTCACCATCGAGAATCATGTCCTGCGTGGTGTCAGTAGCGATGGTCAGCGCTTTACTTCCTATGCGCCTTCCGATCCCTGGATGGTTTCCGACTTGTTGAAGGCGGGCGTCCAGGTGGAAGCCAAGCCGGAAGAACAGCCATCCATGCTGATGAGCATCTTCGTCTCCTGGTTCCCCATGCTCCTGCTGATCGGTGTCTGGGTGTTTTTCATGCGCCAGATGCAGGGCGGCGGCAAGGGCGGCGCCTTCTCGTTCGGCAAGAGCAAGGCGCGCCTGCTCGACCAGGACACCAATACGGTCACCTTCGCCGATGTGGCGGGCTGCGACGAGGCCAAGGAAGAAGTGGGCGAACTGGTGGAATTCCTGCGCGATCCCTCGCGTTTCCAGAAACTGGGCGGCCGCATTCCGCGCGGTGTGCTGATGGTCGGCTCCCCCGGCACCGGCAAGACCCTGTTGGCCAGATCCATCGCTGGCGAAGCCAAGGTGCCGTTCTTCAGCATTTCCGGCTCCGATTTCGTGGAAATGTTCGTCGGCGTGGGTGCGGCGCGCGTGCGCGACATGTTCGAGCAGGCCAAGAAGCATTCTCCCTGCATCATCTTCATTGATGAAATCGACGCCGTCGGTCGCCAGCGCGGCGCCGGCCTGGGTGGCGGCAACGATGAACGGGAGCAGACGCTGAACCAGTTGCTGGTGGAAATGGACGGCTTCGAGGCCACCGCCGGAGTCATCGTGATCGCCGCCACCAACCGCCCCGACGTGCTCGACCCGGCCCTGATGCGCCCCGGTCGCTTCGACCGCCAGGTGGTGGTGCCGTTGCCGGACATCCGCGGCCGCGAGCAGATCCTGATGGTGCACATGCGAAAGGTGCCGATGAGCCAGGATGTGAAGGCCGACATCATCGCCCGCGGCACCCCCGGTTTCTCCGGCGCCGATCTCGCCAACCTGGTCAACGAGGCGGCGCTGTTCGCCGCGCGCGGCAACAAGCGCGTGGTGGACATGGACGACTTCGAGCGCGCCAAGGACAAGATCATGATGGGCGCCGAGCGCCGCTCGATGGTGATGCCCGAGGAAGAGCGCAAGAACACCGCCTACCACGAGTCCGGCCATGCCGTGGTGGCCAAGCTGATGCCGAAGACCGACCCGGTGCACAAGGTCACCATCATCCCGCGCGGCCGCGCTCTGGGCGTCACCATGCAGTTGCCCACCGAGGATCGCTACAGTCAGGATCGAACCCGTCTCCTGTCCACCCTCGCGGTGCTGTTCGGTGGCCGTATCGCCGAAGAACTGTTCATGAACCAGATGACCACCGGCGCTTCCAACGATTTCCAGCGCGCCACCGATCTGGCTCGGCGCATGGTCACGCAATGGGGCATGTCCGACGTGATGGGGCCGATGGTGTATGGCGAGGAGGAAGGAGAAGTCTTCCTTGGTCGTTCGGTGACCACGCACAAGAGCATCTCCGAGGAGACCATGCGCAAGGTGGACGCCGAGGTGCGCCACATCATCGACGAGCAATATTCCCTTGCGCGCAAGCTACTGGAAGAAAACCGCGACAAGGTGGAAGCCATGACCGCCGCCCTGTTGCAGTGGGAAACCATCGACAGCGAGCAGATCGACGACATCATGGCAGGCCACGAGCCGCGCCCGCCCAAGCCGGTGGCGCCGCCCCCCGCCACCAATGCCGGCGGTGGCCCCAGCGCCCCGGCTCCCACCACCACCCCCGCCGCCGATGGCGGCGTGGACTGAGCGCCCTCCCGTCCGTCTTCCGCATCCGCCAGGTTCTCGACCTGGCGGATGCGTTTTCAGCCCTCCTTTTCCGGGATAATCCCGGCCCATGCCCGCCCCCAGCCGAGACCCAACTGGCGCTTCCGCCAACACCCCCCGCCTTCTGGCCGCGAATCTGGTCAATGACGTGCTCCTGGAGGGTGCCAGTCTGACCCAGGCGCTGGGTAATTTGCGCGGGCGGGCGCCCGATGGCCTGGCCACGATCCAGAGCCTCGCTTATGGCGTCCTGCGCAACGCGGGGCGCCTGGGTTTCTTTCTCACCACCTTGTGCGATCGACCGCTCAAACCCGCAGCCCTGTCCGGTCATCTCCTGGTCGGTCTGTACGAGCTGGAAGCGGGCGAAACGCCCGCTTATGCCGTGGTGAACGAGACCGTGGCGGCGGTGGCCGGGCAGTACCCTGGCGCGCGTGGCTTCGCCAACGCGGTACTGCGCAACTTCCAGCGCCGCCGCGCGGAACTGGAAGCCGCCGCCGCCGCCGACCCGGAGGCGCGCTGGAACCTCCCGCTCTGGTGGCTCAAGCGACTGCAAGCGCAATACCCGTCCGATTGGCGGGCCATCGTCGAGGCGCAGAACGCGCATCCGCCCATGACCCTGCGGGTCAATCGACGCCGTGGCGGCGTCACCGAATACCTCGCCAGGCTGACGGCCGTCGGCATCGAGGCCCGGCAAATCGGCGAGTGGGCGCTGATCCTGGGCCGCCCTGTTCCGGTGGGCGATCTGCCGGGGTTTTTTGACGGGTTGGTTTCCGTGCAGGATCTGGGGGCGCAGTTTGCCGCCACCCATCTGGGCGCCGCCGACGGCGAGCGGGTGCTGGACGCTTGCGCCGCGCCCGGCGGCAAGACCGGGCACCTTCTGGAATCGCATGATCTCGACCTGGTCGCCCTGGATAGCGATGGCGGGCGTCTGAGCCGGGTTCGGGAAAACCTGGATCGGCTTGGCCTTGCCGCCACGCTGGTGGTCGGCGATGCCGCCGACACGGCGGCCTGGTGGGACGGCCGCCCGTTCGACCGCATTCTGCTCGACGCCCCCTGCACCGCCTCCGGCGTGGTGCGCCGGCATCCCGACGGCAAATGGCTGAAACGGCCTGAAGATGTGCAACAGCTGGCGCGCCGGCAACACCGTCTCATGGATGCGTTGTGGCCGCTCCTGAAGCCGGCTGGCACAATGCTCTACGCCACATGCAGCCTTTTTCGCGAGGAAAACGCCGACCAGGTGGCCGCCTTCCTGGCCCGCCACGGCGATGCTCGCGGCGAGGCCGTGGCGGCCACTCGCGCGGGCCAGCTGCTCCCCGGCCCGGAGATGGATGGATTTTTCTATGCACGTTTGCTCAAGGCGTAACCTCCTGCGCATCGCCGTGGCCACGCTGGCGCTGGCGGCCATTCCCGCCGCTCGTGCCGAGGGCATCCAGGCGCCACAGATCGAAGTGGTGCAGAGGGGGGAACTGTTCCACCTCAACGGCGCCTTCTCCATTCAGTTGTCTCCCACCCTGGATGATGCGCTGCGCCGTGGCGTGCAGCTCACTTTTGTGCAGGCGGTGGAGACCGAGCGCACCCGCGACTGGTGGCTGGCCGAGGGCCTCTCCGATCTGGAACGCAGCGTGCGTCTGTCTTACAACGCCTTGCTGCGCCAGTATTACGTCACCCTCAATGGCGTTTCCAGCGCCCATGAGAGTCTTTCCGACGCGCTATACGCGGCGGGGGATTTGCGCGACTGGGCCGTGGTCAACGTCAAGCAGATGAAGAAACGGGCCGAGTACAAGATCTACGTGCGCATGTACCTGGACATCTCGCAGCTGCCGAAACCCCTGCAAGTCAATGCCCTGGCCTCCTCGGGGCGCTGGCAGCTTGATTCCGGCTGGCTGGAACGCAGCTTCAAGTACTGATCGGAGGAGGGGAAATGGGTAATCGGCCAGGGGGCATCCAAGGCGCGGAAGACGCGCCCGGCACCCCCCGTTTCTTTTAGGCACGGATGCTCTACCTCGTCGCCGGCAGCCTGTTACTTGGTTCGGCCCTGATCGGGTTGTTGGCCGCCGCCGCCGGCAATACCGCCTTTTTCGCCGGAAATCTGCCGCTTCTGCTCGGGATCACCGCCGCCGTCGCTCTGGGACTGGTGGCGCTGATCGTCTATCAGGCCATCACCCTGGTACGGCGCATCCGCGCCGGCGTATTCGGGGCCAAGCTCACCACCCGGCTGTTCCTGATCATCGGCCTCATGTCGCTGGCGCCCGGCCTGGTGGTCTACGGTGTGTCGGTGCAGTTTCTGGTGCGTTCCATCGAGTCCTGGTTCGACGTGCGCATGGAGAATGCGCTCGAAGGCGGCCTCGCCCTGGGCCAGTCCGCGCTGGAACATGTACAGCGGGAAACCGTGAAAAAGACGGAGCGACTGGCCCAGCAACTGGGTGATCTGCCGCCGATCCTGCAGGTCGCGCGTCTGGACGATCTACGCGAAGCGGCGGGGGTGCAGGAACTGGGGTTGTTCGACGACAACGGCAATATGCTGGGGTTTTCTTCCTCCGACCGCAGCAGCCTGTTGCCCAAACCGCCGGAGCGCGGCGCCCTCTGGCAGGTACGCCTGCAACAGACCTGGTCGCGCCTGCAGGCGGTTGGCACGGGCGGCATCATGGTGCGGGTGGTGGCGTCGGTGAACATGGCCTCGCTGTCCGTGCGCCCGCGCGTGGTGCAGGTGCTGCAACCGGTTCCGCAGCAGCTCGCCCAGGATGCGCAACAGGTGGAAGAAGCGCGCCAGGGTTATCAGGAATTGCTGCTTTCGCGTCTGGGGCTGAAGCGGCTGTATGGCATTTCGCTGACCCTGGCGCTGGCGCTGGCATTGTTTTCCGCCTTCTCGCTGGCTTTCGTTCTCTCCGAGCGCCTCGCCGCGCCGCTGCGTGCCCTGGCGCGCGGCACCCGCGCGGTGGCGCGCGGCGATTTCACCCAGGTGCAAACCGTATCCAGCCGCGACGAGTTGGGTCTGCTCACCCATTCCTTCAACCGCATGACCCGGCAACTCTCCGATGCCCGCGCGGTGGCCGAGGAAAGCCGCGACAAGCTGCTGGAGGCCAATTCCTACCTGGAAGGCGTGTTGTCCAGCGTGACCACCGGCGTCGTCACCCTGGAACACGATCTCGGCGTGCGCGTGGCCAATCCCGCCGCCGCGAGCATTCTCGGGGTGGCGCGCGTGGATCTGGAGGGGCGCCGGCTCCCTGACTGGGGCAGTGAGAACGCCGGCCTCGCCGGCTTCGTGCGCGACATGGTGCGGCATTTCCACGGCAGCCCGACGCAGCCTTGGCGCGAGCAGATCGAGATCGCGACGCCCAACGGCAAGCGCATCCTGCTGGCGCGCGGCACGCCCCTCACCGCCGGCGAGAAACCCGACTACGTGCTGGTGCTCGACGACGTCACCCAGTTGCTGCAGGCCCAGCGCGACGCGGCCTGGGGTGAAGTGGCGCGGCGCATGGCGCATGAGATCAAGAACCCGCTGACCCCGATCCAGCTTTCCGCCGAACGCCTGGAAGCCAAGCTGGCGAGCAAGCTGGAAGGCCCGGCGCGGGAAACCCTGATTCGCGCCACCGCCACCATCGTCGGCCAGGTCGCGGCGATGAAAGGGCTGGTGGATGCCTTCGCGCAATATGCCCGGCTTCCCTCGCCGCGCATCGAGCGCCTGGACATCAATGCCCTGACCCGGGAAGTGACGCACATGTATGAAGGCGACATCGCCATCGAGAGCCATCTGGCCGAAGGCCTGCCGCCAGTGGCGGGCGACCCGGCTCTGCTCGGCCAGGTACTGGTCAATCTGATGAAGAATGCCCAGGAGGCGCTGGAAACGACCACCGCGCCGTTGATTATCGTGAGTACGGCTCTGAGCGGGAGTCAGGTAAGCTTGTGCGTCCAGGACAACGGGCCCGGTTTCCCCGAAGCGTTGCGGGGCCGTCTGTTCGAACCCTATGTCACCAGCAAGCCCAAGGGCACCGGCCTGGGCTTGCCGGTGGTGAAAAAAATCGTGGAGGAACACCACGGCAGCATTGCGGTAGACAATCCGGAAACGGGCGGCGCGCGCGTATGCATCAGCCTGCCGTCTCTGATAAACGAGGAAGAGCAACATGCCTGAAATACTGGTGGTGGACGACGAGCCCGGCATCCGCGAACTGATGCGCGAGATTCTGGAAGAGGAAGGTTACGAGGTGCGCATGGCGGAAAACGGCACCCGCGCCCGCGCCGCTCTCGATGACAAGAACCCCGACCTGATCCTGCTCGACATCTGGATGCCCGACGTGGACGGCGTGACCCTGCTCAAGGAATGGCGCGGCCAGGGGCGGCTCACCATGCCGGTGGTGATGATGTCCGGCCACGGCACGGTGCATACCGCCGTCGAGGCCACCCGCCTGGGCGCTTTCGACTATCTGGAAAAACCCATTGCCTACAAGCAGTTGCTGGAAACCGTGAAGAAGGCGCTGGCCTCGCGCCAGGCCAAGCCCACCACCAGCGGCACCCTGGAGGAATTGGGCGGCGGCGACAGCGTGAAGCGCCTGACCCAGCGTCTCGGCCTGGCCGCCAGCGCCGGCCTGCCGGTGCTGTTATTGGCGGAGCCGGGCACCGGCGAGGAAGTGGTGGCGCGTTTTCTCACGCCGCCCGACGCCAATTTCGTGCGCATCGACGAAGCGGCCGAACTGGCCAACCGCCCTGCGGAAATCCTGGCGCGCGCCAAAGGTGGCCTGGTATTCGTGCCGGATCTGGGCAGTCTGACGGTGATGCAGCAACGCGGCCTGACCCTGTTGATCGCGCGGCGCGGCGAATTCTCCGCGCGCGTGGTGACGGTCAGCCGGGAAGACCCCGCGCGCGCGCTGGCCGAGGGTCGCCTGACGCAGGAATTGCACGAACTGCTGGCGCATGCCGTGGTGGAGCTGCCTCCCCTGCGCGATCGTCGCGAAGACATCCCGAACCTCGCCGCGCGCGCCCTGGAAACCGCCTGTGTGCGCCTGCGCCAGCAACCGCTCAAATTCAGCGACGCCGCCTTGATCCGTCTGGCGGAACACGACTGGCCGGGCAACCTGGCCGAACTCGACGCCCTGGCCGCGCGGCTGGCCCTGGAAGATGGCGGCGGCCCGATCGACCTGGCGGTGATCGACGTGGCGCTCCCGCCCAAGGCCGGCAAGGAAAAGGCCGGCATCGACCTGATGCTGAACCTGCCATTGAAGGATGCGCGCGACGCCTTCGAGAAAGCCTATCTCGAAGCCCTTCTGGCGGAATGCGACTGGGGCATGAGCCGCGCCGCCGACCGCGCCGGCCTGGATCGCACCAACCTGTACCGCAAGGTGAAACAGTTGGGCATCGAGGCGCCGGGAAAAAATAATTAGCCGCGAGCCGCTGGTTGAGCGTGGCCGGCTACAGGCGGCCCCCCAACTCGCGACTCGCGGCTCGCAACCGACAACGGGCCTTTATGAAAATCATCATTCTCGGTGCCGGCCAGGTCGGCTCCAATCTGGCCGAGCACCTGGTGCGGGAAGGCAATGACCTGACCGTGGTGGATGTGGACGCGGAAAAACTCACCGCGCTGCAAGACCGCTTCGATCTGCGCACCGTGCATGGCCAGGCCTCCCACCCCGCCATCCTGCGCGCGGCCGGTGCGGAGGATGCCGACATGCTGGTGGCGGTGACGCTCAACGACGAGACCAACATGGTGGCCTGCAAACTGGCCGGCACCCTGTTCAACATCCCCACCAAGATCGCGCGCATTCGCGCCGTCGACTACATGAAGCATCCGCAATTGTTCGACGCGGATCACTTCGGCGTCGATCACGTCATCGCGCCGGAACAGGAAATCACCGACTACCTGCGCAAGCTGATCGACTACCCGGAAGCCTTGCAGGTGGTCGATTTCGGCGGCGGGCGGGCGCGCCTGGTGGCGTTGCGGGCGCGCGCGGGCGGGCCGCTGGTGGGGCATGAGCTGCGCGATCTGCAAAAACACCTGCCCGGCCTCGACGCGCGCGTCGCGGCCATCTTTCGGCGCGACCGCACCATCGTTCCGGAAGGCCGCACGGTGATCCAGGACAGCGATGAAATCTTCTTCATCGCCGCCACCGAAAACATCCGCGCGGTGATGAAGGAAATGCGCCGCGGCGACAAGAGCGTGCGCCGCGTGATGATCGCCGGCGGCGGCAACATCGGCCAGCGCCTGGCCAAGAGCCTGGAGTCGGATTACGAGGTCAAGATCATCGACCGCAACAAGAAGAACACCGAGTATCTCGCCCAGACCCTGAAGCGCACCCTGGTACTCACCGGCGACGCCACCGACGAGGATCTGCTGCTGGAAGAAAACATCGAGGACATGGACGTGTTCTGCGCGCTGACCAACGACGACGAGGACAACATCATGGCCTCGCTGCTGGCCAAGCGCCTGGGCGCCAAGAAGGTGATCGCGCTCATCAACCGCTCGACCTACGTCGACCTGTTGCAGGGTGGCGAGATCGACATCGCCCTGTCGCCGGCGCAAGCCACCATCGGCCCGCTGCTCACCCACATCCGGCGCGGCCACATGGCCGTGGTGCACTCCCTGCGCCGGGGCGCGGCGGAAGCCCTGGAAGCCGTGGTGCACGGCGATGCCCGCGCCTCCAAGCTGGTCGGGCGCAAGATCGAACAGGTGGAATTGCCTGAAGGCGTTTCCATCGGCGCCATCCTGCGCGGCGAGCAGGTCATCATCGCCCATCACGACAACGTGATCGAGGCGGATGACCATCTGGTTCTGTTCGTGCCCAACAAGCGCCTGATCCCGAAAGTGGAGAAACTGTTCCAGGTGGGCCTGGGTTTCTTCTGATACGCGAGCCCGATGCCGCGCCTGTTTCCCATCCTGCATGTGCTGGGCATGATCGTCCTGGTGTTCGGCTTGTCCATGCTCGCCCCCTTGCTGCTCGCGGAACTGACCCATGACGGCGCCCAACTCGCCTTTGACGAGGCCGCGTTCCTCACCATTGGCGGCGGCCTGCTGCTCTGGCTGGCCGGCCGCCACTGGCGGCGCGAACTGAAAACCCGCGACGGCATTCTCCTGGTGGTGCTGTCCTGGACGCTGTTGCCGGTCTTCGCCGCGCTGCCCTTGCTCATCCACATGCCCGACCTGTCACTGGCCGACGCCTACTTCGAGGCGATGTCCGGCCTCACCGCCACTGGCGCCACGGTACTGTCCGGCCTCGACGAACTGCCCAACTCGATCAACCTCTGGCGCGCGCAATTGCACTGGATCGGCGGACTTGGAGTGATCGTGCTGGTTACGGCGGTGCTGCCGCTGCTGGGAATCGGCGGACGTCAGATGTTCAAGACGGAGACGCCCACGCCCATGAAGGATCAGAAGCTGACTCCGCGCATGGCGGAAACCGCCAAGGGGCTGTGGGCGGTGTACGTACTTCTCACGGCGGCCTGCATTCTGGTGTTGTGGGTGCTGGGCATGTCGTGGTTCGACGCCGTCGTGCATGCCTTCTCGGTGCTGGGCCTGGGCGGGTTTTCCTCGCATGACGCCAGCCTGGGCTATTTTGATTCGTTGCCTCTGGAAATCGCCGTGGGGTTTTTCGCTCTCGTCGCCGGCATCAATTTCGCCACCCATTTCGCGGTGCTGCGCGGGCGGCGCATCAGCTTCTATCGCCACGACCCGGAGATCCGCTGGTTTCTCGGCATCGTTCTGGCGAGCGGGGTGATCCTGGCGGTGTTTCTGTGGTCGCGCGATGTATTCCTGGATTTTCCCAGCGCCCTGCGCTATTCGCTGTTCAACACCATTTCAGTCGCCACCACGCTCGGCTTTTCCACTACCGATTATGGCCACTGGCCCTTCTTCGCCGGTCTCTGGCTGATGTTCCTGTGCAGTTTCTCCACCAGCGCGGGTTCCACCGGCGGTGGCATCAAGATGATGCGTGCCGTCCTGCTGTACAAGCAGGTATATCGCGAACTGAAAAAACTCATCCATCCCCATGCCCGGATTCCCATGCACCTGGGCGAACAGATCGTTCCCAACAAGATCGTCTATGCGGTGCTGGCCTTCCTGTTCATTTATGTGGCCTCCATCGTCTCGTTGTCCTTCGTGCTGTCGTTCACTGGCCTCGATGTGCTCACCTCGTTTTCCGCCATCGTCGCCTGCATCAACAACACCGGCCCCGGCCTGGGTGAAGTGGGGCCGGCGCATACCTACGCCGTGCTCAACGATTTTCAGACCACGGTGTGTTCTTTCGCGATGCTCCTGGGGCGGCTGGAACTGTTCACCCTGCTGGTCGTGTTGACCCCGGCGTTCTGGCGCAAATAGGAGCGGCGTTTCGCCACGATGTCCATGCGCTTCCGTCTCTACAACGTGTTCCCCATCCTGCACGTGCTCGGCATGATCATTGCCGTGTTCGGGCTCTCCATGCTGTTGCCGCTGGCGGTTTCCGAGTGGTCCGGGGATGCCGCGCAACGCGCCTACGACGAGGCGGTGCTGATTACCCTGGCCAGCGGCATTTCGCTGTGGCTGCTCGGGCGTTACTGGAAGCGCGAACTGAAGTCGCGCGACGGCATCCTGCTGGTGGTGCTGACCTGGGTGTTGACACCGCTGTTCGCGGCGCTGCCCCTGCTCATCTACCTGCCCGGCCTGAGCTTCACCGATGCCTATTTCGAAACCATGTCCGGGCTCACCACCACCGGCGCCACGGTGCTCTCCGGCCTCGACAAGTTGCCGGACTCGATCAACATCTGGCGTGGGCAATTGCACTGGCTGGGCGGATTGGGGGTCATCGTGCTGGTGGTCGCCGTGCTGCCCTTGCTGGGTGTCGGTGGCCGCCAGATGTACAAGGCGGAAACGCCGGGGCCGATGAAGGACGACAAGCTCACCCCGCGCATGGCCGAGACCGCCAAGGGCTTGTGGCAGGTCTACATCCTGCTCACCTTGTTGTGCATCGGCCTCTACTGGCTGTTCGGCATGACTCCCGCCGATGCCGTCATCCACGCCTTCTCGGTCATGGGCCTGGGCGGTTTTTCCTCGCATGACGCCAGCTTCGGCTACTTCCATTCGCTGTCGCTGGAAATCATCACCGAAGTGTTCGCCCTGCTCGCCGGCTTGAATTTCGCCATGCATTTCATGGCTCTGCGCGGCCGTTCCTTTGAACCCTACCGCGTCGATCCGGAAATTCGCTGGTACTTCGGCTATGTGCTGGGGAGCTGTCTCATGCTGGGAACGTTGTTGTGGGCGAAGGGGGTCTACCAGGATTTTCCCGGCGCCCTGCGCGATGCCAGTTTCAGCGTGATTTCCATGGCCACCACCCTGGGACTGTCCACCGCCGATTTCGGCCAATGGCCCTATTTCGCGGGATTGTGGCTGCTGTTTCTGTGCAGTTTCTCCACCAGCGCCGGTTCCACCGGCGGCGGCATCAAGATGCTGCGCGCGGTGCTGCTCTATAAACAGGTGTACCGGGAACTGCTGCGCGTGCTGCATCCGAGCGCGGAAATTCCCATCCGCCTGGGCGATCAGGTGGTGCCGAACAAGGTCTTGTACGCCGTGCTGGCCTTCTTTTTCATCTACGTGGCGTCCATCGTCTCGCTGAGTTTCCTGCTTTCCTTCACCGGGCTGGATGTACTCACCGCCTTCTCCGCCATCGTCGCCTGCATCAACAATACCGGCCCCGGCCTGGGCCAGGTGGGGCCCTCCACCACCTACGCCGTGCTGACCGATTTCCAGACCTGGGTATGCACCTTCGCCATGCTCCTGGGCCGCCTGGAATTGTTCACCCTGCTGGTGGTGCTGACCCCGGCGTTCTGGCGCAAGTAGGAGCGGGCTTGCCCGCGATAGCCAGCGTTGATCGCGGGCGAGCCTGTTCCTACAGCCACCAAACCACCCCATCCGCGAATGCCAGGGCGGCGCGCGCCGGCTTGTCGGGATAAAGCTGGCGAACCGCCTGGCGGTAGCCGTCGATCTGTTCGAGATGGGGCAGGGCGCGGCGCTTGATGTCGGGCTCGCCGAGGCCGCCGGTCTTGTAGTCCAGTACCCAGACTTCCTCGCTGAATTCCACCAGGCGGTCGATGCGGAAAACGTTGCCCTCGCCGTCCAGGAATTCCATTTCGTTGTGGGCGCGGCGATAGCGGGCCGGGTCGAAGGCGGGGGCGAGTTCCGGGATGGCGAGGATGCGGCGGGCGGCGGCGGTGGCGCGCTCGGCGGTCTCGGCTTCCACGCCATAGGATGCGGTGAGCTTGCGAACCGCATCACCAGTGGCCGATGCGGTTCCTTCGTCACCGCATCCTACGGATTCGCTCATCCATTCCAGGCAGGCATGCACGGCGATGCCGAATTCGGCTTCCGGGCCGGAAGGGGGGCGGATTTGGCCGATGGGCGGGATTTCTCCCTCCCCCGCCGGGGGAGGGCCGGGGAGAGGGCGCAACGGTTGATTCGGCGTTTGCGTTTGATCGAGCCTTGCTCCCTCTCTCCCGGCGGGGGAGGGGAGAAAGGGCATTTCCGGCAACCCCGCCATCTCCGCTTGCTCCAGCGCCGTTTTCAGCATCCCCAGCCAGTGCGCGGGTTCTTTTCCGGCTTCCCGCATGCCGCTGACGAACAGGGCCTGGCGGGCGCGGGTCATGGCCACGTAGAGCAGGTTGAGGCGTTCGCGCGCGGCCTGTTCCGCCTCCCGCGCGAACAGGTCGTCGCGGCCGCCGCCGCGCCAGGCCTTGGGGCCGTACACCGAGAAATGCGCGGGGCGCTCGCCGCCCGGCGGCCAGTCCATGATGATGCCGCTGTGATCGTCGCGTTTCTCCGCTTCGTCGGCCTTGATCAGGAATACCACTGGCGCTTCCAGTCCCTTGGCGGCGTGGATGGTGAGCATGCGCACGGCGTCGCCGCCGCTGGCCGGCGGCTCGTCCGGCGCGTCCTGGCCGGCCTTGTCGCGCAGTTGCCGCAACTCGTCGAGAAAACGCGGCAAGCTGGGGAAACGGCCGCCGGAGAGGTTCAGGGACAGGCCGAGCAGGCCGTGCAGATTGGCCAGCACGCCGGCGCGCAGGCGCGGCGCCACGGCGTCGGCATAACGTTCGAGCAGCGCGCCTTCATGAAAGACGCGGTCGAGCAGGTCATGCACCGGGAGATGCCCGGCGATACCGCGCCAGGCGTCCAGCAGGCGCGCGGCGCGGGCGACCCGCAGCGGGGCGTCCACTCGCGCCGCCCAGGTACGGAGGCGCCACCACCACGGACCATCGCCGCGCGCCAGCGCCTTGAGATCGTCGTCTGAAAACCCGAACACCGGACATTTCAACGCCTGCGCCAGGGCAAGGTCGTCGAGCGGGGAAACCAGAACACCGAGCAGGGCCATCAGATCCGCCGCTTCCAGGCTGGCGAGCAGGCCGCCTCGGCGGTCGCCGACGAAGGGGATGCCGGCCGCCTTGAACGCGTCCTCGAACACGCCGAGGTCGCGCCTCTTGGTGTAGAGCAGGGTGATGTCGCCATAACCGGCGACGCAGCCCGCGCCCAGTTCGAGATGGCCGACGATTTCGCCGATGCGCCGCGCTACCCAGGCGGCTTCCTGTTCGCGTTTGTGCGGCGCGGCGACGGGCGCCTGGGTGAGTGGGTCGCGGAAGGCGATGGGCGGCGCGGCGGCAATGGTGTCGGCCTCGGCGATATGCAGTTCGCAATGGCCGGGCAGGGCGGCCTGATGCGCGCCGTGCGCGGCGAACAGCGGGTAATCGTCGCGCCCGGCGAACAGCGCGTTGACCCACGCCACCACGCGCGGCGCGCAGCGGCGGGTTTCGTTGAGGGGAAAGTGGCGCGCCTGGAAATTCGCCCGCAGCCATTCGGCGGCCACCGCGAACAAGCGAGGCTCGGCGCGACGGAAACGGTAGATGGATTGCTTGGGGTCGCCCACCAAAAACACGGTGGGGCGCTCGCCGGCGCGGCCGTAGGCCGCCAGCCAGGCTCGCAGAATGCGCCATTGCAGCGGGTTGGTGTCCTGGAACTCGTCCAGCAACAGATGCTTCCAGCGCGCATCCAGCCTGGAGAGAATGGCGCCGGCCGCCGCCTCGTCGTCGAGCAGGCGCGCGGCTTCCAGTTCGCCGTCACTGAAATCGAGGCCGCCACGTTCGCTTTTCAGGCGCTGGTAGCTGTCCAGGTAAGCCTGGCCCACGGTCAACACCAGGCGGTTGAGGCGCAGGGCGCGTTGCCCGGCCAGGCGGTCGAGCGTGAGCATCAGCCGTTCGGCCAGGCGCTGGTGCAAGTCCAGGTAGGCTTGCGCCTCGGCGCCGAGACGCTCGGAAAGCGCCCGGCTCAACTCATGAACGCGCGCGCCACCTTCCCTGGTGAGGAATACCGGGGCGAGTTGTTCCAGGCTGTTCGCCTGGATCGCCACCGCCAACTGGATGGCGCGTTTTGCCTCGGTTTTCAATTTCGCGCCATTCAATTCCTGGAGCCGCCGATAGTCGGCGAGCGCGTCGCGAAACCCGGCGTCTCGCCACAATTCCCCGGCGGGGTCGTCCGCCTCGCTCACGCCCAGGCGTTCGGCCAGCGCCGCGTCGGCCGCCGCCACCGGATCGTCGTGGCCCTGGCCCGCCGCCCACCATTCGGCGCGGCGGGCCAGCAGGGCGCCAAGCAGATCGCGCAGGCTGGACAGGGAAAACTCCCCCGCCAGTTCGCTGAAGGCGCGCTCCTCCGGGCCGCCACGCCCGCGCCCCAGGGTTTCCGCCAGGGCGTACCAGGCCTCCTCGCGCAGCAGGGCGGCATCTTCCAGCACTTCGCCGGGCAAGCGCAGCGGCAGCGGCGCGCGCGCGATGAGGTGGAAGAACCAGCTGTGGAAGGTGGTAATCATGGGCGAGGCCGCCAGCACCTTCTCCAGCAGGCCGCGCGCGGCGGGCAGCGCGGCGCGCGCCGCCGCGCCGGCCAGGCCGCGCTGTTCGAGAAAATCCAGGGCCTCGGCATCCGGCAGCAGCGCCAGATCGGCCAGCCAGGCATCCAGACGCGCCTGCATCTCCGCCGCCGCCTTGCGCGTGAAGGTGATCGCCAGCAGTTCGGCGGGCGCCGCCCCCGCCAGCAACAACCGCAGCATGCGCGACACCAGCAGCCAGGTCTTGCCGCTGCCGGCGCAGGCTTCCACCACGGCGCAGTGGGTGGGTTCGAGGGACGGGAGAAGGGGGTTGGCGGGCATGCGGGAATTGTAAGGGCAAGGGGCCGGCGGGTTTCCTCGCCGCACCAATGGCACAATGGCACTTTGGTTACGAGAGACATGCCATGAAAGGCCCGAAGACTTACGATGAATATGTGGATCTGGTGCACCAGGGGGTGTACGAGGTGGACGAGATGCGCGCGGGCATCGACTACGACCCGGAGAACGCGGAGCGCTGGTCGGCCATGCTGGATCATCTCGATGGCGTGTTGCGCAAGCTCTACGACGACATGATTTCCGACAAGTACGAGTTCCCCACCGACAAGGATCTGCCTTACATGCAGTTCGTCAATCGCTGGGGCAAGGAGATTCCCTTCAAGCAGTTGTTGCTGGTCATCAACCAGGCCCACAAGCACGGGTTGTCGCGTGACTAAAATTCTCCTGATCGTCGCCTTCACCATCGGCATCGTGGTCTGGTTCAAGTACCTGGCCGGCAAGCGGGAGGTATTGCCGCGCAAGGAAAAAATGCCGGAGGACATGGTGCGCTGCCAGGTGTGCCAGGTGAATCTGCCGCGTTCCGAAGCGCTCCTGAGCCAGGGCAGGTTCTACTGTTGTGATGAACATCTCCGCCGCCGTGATTGATGTCCGTCGGCATGGCCTCTGAGTCCGTCCCGGATGCCGGGCGCTTCGCAATGTCCTCGCCCCCCGCCTCCGCTTTTCTGAATGCCCCGCCGGAAGAGGAGGAGAGCGGCTGGCGGCGCCTGAAAGCATCCGAGGTGCCGGAAGCGTTCTGGCGCTCGCTCGACCACCTCAACAGCTTTCGCGTCTTCCTGGCCATCGCCCTGGGCATGGCCGGGATGCTGGCCAACCAGACGTTTCACCGTTTCGAGTATCCGAGCCTGTTCCAGGCGACCTGCGCGGTGTATCTGCTGGTCGCGCTGCTGTTCCGCAGCCCGTTGTCGGCGCGGCGCGAGGGATTCGAGCGGCAGGTGGGGCGCCAGGCCCTGGTCGATATCATCTGCATCACGCTCCTGATGCAGCTTTCCGGCGGCAACTCCAGCGGCGTCGGCCTCTTGTTGATCGTCACCCTGGCCGCCGCCGGCATGTTGTCGGAAACCCGCATGGTGTTGTTCTGGTCGGCGACCGCCACCCTGGCCGTGCTGGGCGAACAGATCATCCAGGCCACGGTGTTCGATGGCAGCACCGGCGGTTTTGCCCGGGCTGGTTTTCTCTCTCTCGGCCTGTTCGCCTCCGCGCTGCTTTCCCATATTCTCGCCAAAGGCACCCTGGCGGCATCCAGGGTGGCGGCGGAGAAGAGCCTGCGGGCGGAGAGCCTGGAACGCATCAACGAACGGGTGATCCAGGAACTGCCCTACGCGGTGATGGCGCTGAACGGCCAGGGCGAGATCCTGCAACACAACGCGCGCGCCGCCGAATTGCTCGATGTGCGGTTTTTCCCGCGCTGCGGCCTCGGGCATTGCTCACCGCGCCTGACGGAAATGTGGCTACGTTGGCGCGCCGGCGAGAACCCGCCCGCGCACCCGTTTCAGGTGGGCCGCGAGGGGCGGCGCCTGCGCGCGCGCTTCATCGAACTGGAGCCGACCCGGCGCGAGGGTGCCGTGGTGGTGCTGGAGGACATGACCGAACTGGAGGTACGGGCGCAGCGCATGAAGCTGGCCTCGCTGGGGATGCTCACCGCCAATCTCGCGCACGAGATCCGCAACCCGCTCTCGGCCATCCGCCACGCCGCCGGCTTGCTCAAGGAAGACGCTCGGGAAGCGCGCAGCGCCACGGCCGAAAAGTTGTCCGGCATCATCGACAGCAATGCCGAGCGCCTGAACTGGCTGGTGGAAGATGTGCTGGCCCTCAATCGGCGTGATCGGCTGACCCGCGAAACGCTGCTTCTGGAGCCCTATCTGAACGCCTTCATCGAACACATCGCGCAGCGTGAGGGGATGCCGCTCGACTTCGTGGCGGTTCAGGTGGCCGGCAACCCGTCCATCTGTTTCGATGTCGACCACCTCGAACAGATTCTGTGGAACCTGTTCCGCAACGCGCTGCGCTTTTGCCGCAAGCGGCCCGCCAGCATCCGCATCCGCGCGGTGGCGGGTGAAACGAAAGTGGACGTGGACGTGGCCAACGATGGGCCAGGCATTCCGGCGGAACTGCAATCACGCCTGTTCGAACCGTTCTACACCACGGACAAGGCCGGCACCGGACTCGGCTTGTACATCGCGCGTGAACTCGCCGAGGCCAACGACGCCAGCCTGCACTATGTGGATATTCCGGATGGCGCCATGTTCCGGCTGTCCTGCCGGTTGCCGCCGTGTTGATCGAGAACCGTTGCCGTTATGCCCAATAAAACGAAGCATCCCCGCGTCCTGCTGGTGGACGACGAACCCGACCTGCTCGAATTGCTCGAACTGGATCTCGCGCGCATGGGGCTGGATACGGCGCGCGCCGCCACCGTGGCAGAGGCGCTGCGGCATCTGGACACGACGGCCTTCGATCTTTGCCTGACCGACATGCGCCTGCCCGACGGCGAAGGCATCGAAGTGGTGCGCCACATCGCCGAGCACGCGCCACGCACGCCGGTCGCGGTCATCACGGCCTTCGGCTCGGCGGAAACCGCCGTGGCGGCGCTCAAGGCGGGCGCTTACGACTATGTCGAAAAGCCGGTCACGCCCGAGAAAGTGCGCGGCCTGGTGCGTTCCGCGCTCAAGCTTGCCGATCTTGCCAGGCCGGCCGGCGGGCGTGATCTGGTCGGTGACTCCGTGCCCATGCGCCAGGTGCGCGCGCTGATCGACAAGGTGGCGCGCAGCCAGGCGCCGGTATTCATCAGCGGCGAAACCGGCACCGGCAAGGAAGTGGCCGCGCGCATGATCCACGCGCGCGGCAGCCGCGCCGAGGCGCCCTTCCTGGCGGTGAACTGCGGCGCCATTCCGGAAACGCTGATGGAGAGCGAGTTCTTCGGTTATCGCAAGGGCGCCTTTACCGGCGCCGACAGCGAACGTGACGGTTTTTTCCAGGCGGCGGCGGGCGGCACCCTGTTTCTCGACGAAATCGTCGAATTGCCGCTCTCCATGCAGGTCAAGCTATTGCGCGCCATCCAGGAACGGCGCGTGCGCCGGGTCGGCGGGGTCGAGGAAGAAGCGGTGGACGTGCGTTTGATCAGCGCCTCGCACCAGGATTTGCGGGCTGCGGTGGAGCAGGCGCGCTTTCGCCAGGACTTGTTCTATCGCCTGAACGTCATCGAAATCCACATGCCGGCCCTGCGCGAGCGGCGCGAGGATATCTCCGATCTGGCCCACTATCTCCTGGGGCGCCTGTGCGAAGGGCGCGCGGTGCCCACGCTGACGTCCTCCGCGTTGGCCGCGCTGGCTACTTACCACTACCCGGGCAACGTGCGCGAACTGGAAAACATTCTGGAACGGGCGCTGGCCCTGTGCGACGGCGGCGGCATCGGCCCGGACGACCTCAATCTTGCGCCACGGTCAAGTGGCCCGGATGGCCCGGATGGCCCGCGAGGCGGGGTGGCGCTGCAGGATCACCTCGACGAGGTGGAGCGCCAGGCCATCCGCGACGCCCTGCGACGCACCGGCAACAACAAGACCGCCGCCGCCCGCCTCCTGAACGTTACCTTTCGTTCGCTGCGCTACCGGATGGAACGCCTGGGGATGGAATAGCGCGCGCGGGGCGCAAGCCACGGCATCAACTGTGCTTCTCCACCACCATCCGGTCGATCAGTTCCATGACCTCGCGGCTGGCGTCTTCGGTTTCCCGCATGGCGGTGAACATGGTTTGTTGCATCGCCAGGTCTTTTTCCCAGCCTCGCGCCAGGTAGCCCAACATCCTGTGCGCGCCGGCGTGGACGCGGGCGTGCGGGCCGGCCAGGGCGGCGTAGGCGCGGGTGGAGCCGAATTCCGCGCGGCCTTCGCCTTCGTACCATTGGCCCAGGCGGCATTGGTGGTGATCCACCTTGACCGCGTCTCTGTAGCTTTGCTCGCCGCCGCTGTTCAGGGCCATGTAGGCGCGCTGTTTGTAGATGACGTGATCCACCTTCACCAGCGAGGCGAAACTCATGTTCCGGGCACGCGCGGCGCGGCCCTGCGTTTCCCGCGCGGAGCCGGCGAAGTGGACGAAACGCCCCTCCATCTCGCCGATGACGCCGCGTGAGGCGGCGGCCATGTCGCGCATGGCATGGGAGTCGTCCAGCATGCGTTGCGCTTCGACGGTCAGCGTTTCCATGACCCGGCCGATGGATTCCGAGGCCTTGCGGGTGTTTTCCGCCAGTTTGCGCACTTCATCGGCCACCACGGCGAAACCGCGCCCCGCCTCGCCGGCGCGCGCCGCCTCGATGGCGGCGTTGAGCGCCAGCAGGTTGGTCTGGTTGGCGATGGTGGTGATGAGTTGCACCGCGTCGGTGATTTCATGGCTGTGTTCGTTGAGGGCGACGATGGAGTCCGCCGCCTGGTCGATGCGTCCGCTGATGTCCGAGAGTTGTTCCACCACCAGGCTCACCGTGCCGCGGCTTTCCTCCGCGTCCGCCGTGGTGCGGGTGGCGAGTTCCACCACCTGGCGCATCTCGTGGGTGATGTTCTTCAGATCGTTCTGATTGGACGCGAGGTTGGTCAGCAGATTGCTGGTGTTGAGGTGGTGCACCTGGGAAATGAGCTGGTTGCGCATCTGCCCGCGCTGCTGATCGGCCATGCCGTCGAGCAGGACATTGTGGCTTTCCAAGCCGCGCTTGAAGCTGCCGTGCAGGCCGGCGGGGAACGCCTTGCGATGGAATTTGCCCTCGACATGCAGGGCGAAGGCCGTGGTTTCCTCGCGGAAATAGGTTTCCAGTTGATCCAGCATGTCGTTCATGTGCCAGCACAGTTGGCCGAGTTCGTCACCGTCGCCGATGCCCGTGACGCGTTGATCGAACCGGCCGCGGCTGATTTCCGTGGTGAGCCGGTCGAGCTTGGCGATGGGGGCCAGCCATTGCCGCGCCTTGACCTGGCCCCAGGCGGAGACGGCGACGCCGATGAGCAGGAACGACAGCATCAGCCAGTCGAAGCCATGCAGTGTCCAGGTGCCGACGATGGTCGCCAGCACCAGGCCGGAGAAGCCCCAGAGCAGGGCGGTGAGCCTAGATTGCAAGGACCAGTTCGTCATAGTTCATGTCCTTTTCGGCCAGCAGATCGGTGAGGATTTTCGTCGAGGCGGCGATGGCGTCGCGCGCGCCGGCCTTGCTTTCCGCCTCCAGCATGGCGCGGTACAGGCCGGTCACGGTCTGGATGCCGGAACCCCTGGGTTTGCGGCGCACCGAGAAATAGCCGGTGATGTCGCCGTTGTGGTCGCGGCTGGGCGTCACGTTGGTGAACACCCAGTAGAAGCCGCCGTCCTTCGCCAGGTTCTTCACATAGGCGTTGCATTCGCGCCCGGCCTGGATGGTGTCCCAGAGCAGCTTGAACACCGCGCGCGGCATGTCCGGGTGGCGAATGATGTTGTGCTGGGTGCCCAGCAGTTCACGCTCGTCGTAGCCGGAAAATTCGATGAAGATGCGATTGCCGTAGGTGATGCGGCCTTTCAGGTCGGTCTTGGAAACGATGAAATCGTCCTCGCGCATCACCTTTTCCACCGAGGTGGGTGTGATCGGGTTCTTCATGCCTGCTCCATCCGCGCGGCGCCGGGGAGTGGGCGCCGCTTGTCATTGATGCATGCAGTAGCGGCAGCGGCCGGAAAAAGTTTAAGGCAGGCCGTGTCAGCTCAACGCGATCGCCAGATAGGTGACATACAGGCCGCCATTGATCGCCAGATGCCAGACCCGCAACTGCCCGCGCAGCAGCATGAAGCGCAGCCAGGTGGCGGCGATCAGGGTGATGACCACGCCCGCAAGCACTTCCTTTTGCGGCGCCCAGGGGGTGAGCAGCACGCCGATGGCCGGCAGCAGGGTGCCCTGGAACACCATCGCGCCGGTGATGTTGCCGAAGGCCAGGGTGTCCTTGTGCTTGCGTATCCACAGGATGGAGTTGACCTTCTCCGGCAGTTCCGTCGCCACCGGCACGATCATCAGGCTCAATACCAGGGCGGAGATGCCCAGCAGCGGCGCGGCCTGTTCAATGCCGTGGATGAAACCCTTGGCGCCCAGCACCAGCATCACCAGGCCGACGCCCAGTTGCAGCAGGATGGTGCCCAGGTGGGTGGGCAGCCCCAGGCGCGAGAGGAACATCGGGTCATCCGCCTCGGTGGCGTGTCCGTCCTTCACCAGCGCGGCGGAGGCCTTGAGGGTGAGCATCACGTAGAAGAAGTAGATCAGCACCATCACCACCGCCAGCATGGCGCGCATGGCCGGGTTGGCGTGCGGCACGAACAGCGCCACCGTGGCGATGGCGAAAGATGTGAGGAAGAAATCCAGATCGCGTTTCAGGCCGCTCTTCTCCGGGGTCAGGTGCCCTTGCGCGCCGCGCTTCTTCCATACCGCCACCGCCATCAGGCACAGCGACAGGGTGGACAGCATCAAGGGCGCGCCGAGGATGGCGCCGACGCCGATTTCCTCGTTCAGTTGCTGGTTCTGGGTGCCCGCGAAAATCGCCAGGAGCGGCACGATGGTTTCCGGCATGGCCGTCCCCACGGCGGCGAAGATCGACCCGGTGACGCCTTCGGAAATCCCCAGTTTCTCGCCCAGATGCTCCAGCGCGTTCACGAAAACCTCGGCGGCGATGAGGATGACGATGAGGAAGAAGAACATCTCAAGGGCGATCATGGGGGACTCCGGGTGAAAAAGCGGGGCGGATTGTAATCGCTCGCGTCGGCATCGCGCCGTCGGGCCGACGGCGCCACCCGAGTTACCATCCCCCCATGCATTCCCTCGAAGAATCCCGCGATCACGACCACCCGCCCACTCCGGCTCCTTACCGGGACGAGCATCTTCATGCCCGTCCCGATGGCGAAATCACCGCGCCGCAGCGGGAGGCGCCATGACGCTCGCGGATTATCAAATCGACGCCGAGGGCTGGCTCGCCAGCGCGCGCCGGGCCGAATCTCCCAACCATGATGCGCGCCCGGAAGGCGAGGCGATTTCATTGCTGGTGATCCACAACATCAGCCTGCCGCCCGGCCGGTTCGGCGGGCCGGGGGTCGAGCAACTGTTCGGCAACCGTCTGAACCCGGACGAACACCCCTATTACGCCGGCATCCACGGCCTGCGCGTATCCAGCCACTTCTTCATCCGCCGCGACGGCGAACTGGTTCAGTTCGTGCCCTGCGGCCAGCGCGCCTGGCATGCCGGGGCCTCGGCCTGGCGGGGGCGCGAGCGCTGCAATGATTTTTCCATCGGGGTGGAACTGGAAGGCACGGACGACATGCCGTTCAGCGACGCGCAATACGCGGTGCTGAAGCGTTTGCTGGAGGTGCTGCGGGCGGCTTATCCGATCACCGGGCTGGCCGGGCACAGCGACATCGCGCCGGGCCGGAAAACCGATCCGGGGCCGTGTTTCGATTGGAGCCGGATTGGCGGACTATCCGGCCCGCACCCCATGCTGGAGAAGCCGAACTGAAGCGGCGACTGTAGCGCCGGCTTCCAGCCGGCCATTTGTAAAGGCGCCGGCAAGGATGCCGGCGCTACATGGGCGACCCGGGGCGGCCCGGCGATTGACTGGATGGCTGAATCAGGCCGCTTGCGCGGGGATGTGCGCGCCGATGCGCTTGATGCGGTTCTTTTCATCGACGTAGACCAGTTTCGGCTCGAAGTTGGCCAGTTCGATTTCGTTGAAGGTGGCGTAGGTGGCGATGATCAGGATGTCGCCGACGGCGGCTTTGCGCGCGGCGGCGCCGTTCACCGAAATCATGCCGGAGCCGCGCTGGCCGCGAATGGCATAGGTGGAAAAACGCTCGCCGTTGTTGACGTTGTAGATCTCGATCCGCTCGTACTCGCGGATGTCGGCCGCTTCCAGGAGGTTTTCATCAATCGCGCAGGAGCCCTCGTATTCCAGCTCGGAGGCGGTGACGCGCGCGCGGTGCAGCTTGGATTTGAGCAGGGTGCGTTGCATGGCACAAAGGCGAAGGACAAACGGGGCGCGATTATATGCCATATTGCGTTGCAACAAAAAACCCCGCCAAGCCGGGTTTCAGTTCACGCAAACCTCGATGTTGTCGATCAGCCGCGTGCCGCCGAGATGGGCGGCGGCCAGGATCACCAGCTCGTGGGATTCCGGCGTGGGCGGCAGCAGGGTGGCTTGATCCCGCGCCGAGAAGTAATCCACCCGCCAGCCGTGGGCGGCAAGCTCGACGCCGGCCGCCCGCTCGATGTCGGTGAAGTCGCGCTCGCCCGCCGCGACGCGCGCCGCCGCTTCGCGCAACAGGCGGATCAGGCGCGGCGCCTCTTCCCGTTCCGCCGCCGAGAGATACCCGTTGCGCGAGGACAGCGCCAGGCCATCCGCCGCGCGCGTGGTTTCCGCTTCGAGGATGCGGATCGGCAGGTTGAACTGGCGCGCCAGGCCTTTCAGGATGAACAACTGCTGGTAATCCTTCTTGCCGAAGATGGCGGTCGCCGGCCGCACCATGTTGAACAGCTTCAACACCACGGTGGCGACCCCGGAAAAGTGGCCGGGCCGGAAGGCGCCGCACAACTCGTCGGCCAAGGGTGGTTGCACATGGAAGGTTTGTGGTTCCGGGTACATCTCGTTCGCGTCCGGCGCGAACACGATGTCGCAGCCTGCGGCTTCCAGTCGTTCGCAATCGGCTTCGAGGGTGCGCGGATAGCGCTGGAAGTCCTCGCCGGCGCCAAACTGGAGCGGGTTCACGAAAATGCTGGCGACCACCGGGCGGCCGACCGCGCGAGCCTGTTCGACCAGGGCGATATGCCCGGCATGCAGATTGCCCATGGTCGGGACGAACGCGGTTTTCGCTTCCCCGGCCAGGGCGGCGCGCAGTTCCGTGACGCTGTGGATCAAACGCATCAGAAACCGTGTTCCGGCCCGGGGAATTCGCCGGCCTTCACCGAGGCGACATAGCCGCGTATCGCGTTGCCGATGTTCCAGGAGCCTTCCATGAAGTCCTTGGCGAAGCGCGGTGGTTTTTCGGTGAGGCCGAGGAGGTCGTTGAGCACCAGAACCTGGCCGTTGCAGTGGGGGCCGGCGCCGATGCCGATGCTGGGAATGGCGAGATGCTGAGTGACTTCCTCGGCGACCACGGTGGGGATGGATTCCAGTACCAGCATTTGCGCGCCGGCGTTTTCCAGGTCTTCCGCGTCCTCGATCAGGCGGGCGGCGGCGCCGCTTTCGCGCGCCTGGCCGCGGTATCCGGTGGTGTTGACCGATTGCGGCAGCAGGCCGAGGTGGCCGCAGACCGGGATGCCGCGCTGCACCAGGAAGCGCACGCTTTCGGCCATCACCGCGCCACCTTCCAGCTTGACCATATTGGCGCCGGCGGCGAGCAGCCGGGCGGCGGCGGCGAAGGCCTGTTGCGGGCTTTGCTGGTAGGCGCCGAAAGGCAGGTCGCCGATGATGAAGGCGCGCCCCTGGGCGCCGCGCGCCACCGCTTCGGTGTGATAGATCATCTGCTCCAGGGTGACGGCCAGGGTGGTGTCGCGCCCCTGCACGGTCATGCCCAATGAATCGCCGACCAGCAGGATGTCGACGCCGTTGTCGGCGAGGAGGCGGGCAAAGCTGGCGTCGTAGCAGGTCAGCGCGGTGAGCTTCTCGCCTTTCTCGGCCCGCGCCATGAGTTGCGGCAAAAACATGATCACGCTCCCATATTGAAGAACTCGCGTGCGCCGCGCATGTCGCGGATGCGTTGCACCAACAGGTCGAAATCGCTGTCGCGCTCGGCGAAGTTGAGGTGCTCGCTGTTCACGATCAGCAGCGGCGCCGCTTCGTAATGATAGAAAAACTCACTGTAGGCACGCGCCAGATCGGCCAGGTAGCTTTCGCTCAGGGTGCGTTCGTAACCTCGCCCGCGCTTTTTCACGCGTTCCATCAGCGTGTCCGGGCTGGTTTGCAGGTAGATCACCAGGTCGGGCGCGCTGGCTCGCGGCTTGAGTCCGTCGTGGATCCGCCGATACAGGCGGAATTCCTCCTCGTCCAGTGTCAGGCGGGCGAACAGCATGTCCTTTTCCAGCATGAAGTCGGCCACACTGGATTCATTGAACGGTTCGCCCTGGGAGAGCCGGTTTGCCTGTTCCAGGCGGGAGACCAGAAAGAACAGTTGCGTGGGCAGCGCGTAGCGGCGACGGTCTTCATGGAAGCGCGGCAGGAACGGGTTTTCCTCGGCGTTTTCCAGGATCAATTCGGCGCCGGTGAGCGTCGCCAGCCTGCGCGCCAGGCTGGTCTTGCCGGCGCCGATGGGGCCTTCGACGACGATATGGCGGAAACGGCCGAGCATCAGGCGGCGTTCAGGTCGCCGCGCGGCAGCCGCAGCGGCGCCATGCCGGTCAGGCCAGCCAGGCAGTCGGCGACCTTTCCCTTGCCGGGAATGCCCTGTTCCGGGGCGATCTCGCTCATCGGCTGGAGCACGAAAGCGCGCTCGCACATGCGCGGATGCGGCAGGGTGAGGCCGGGTTCATGCAGCACCAGGCCGTCGTAGAGCAGCAGGTCGAGGTCGAGGGTGCGCGGCGCGTTCTTGAACTCGCGGCGGCGGCCGTGGCGCGCCTCGATCTCCAGCAACGCTTCGAGCAGCGCGCGCGGCGTCAGCCGGGTGGCCAGCAAGGCGACCGCGTTGACGAAATCGGGCTGCTCGGCATAGCCCTCCGCTTTCGAGAGATACAGCGCGGAACGCGCCTCAACGCGGGTTTCCGGCAGGCGCGCCAATTCGTCCAGGGCGCGCTCCACCTGCGCCGCCGGGCTGCCCAGATTGGCGCCCAGGGCGATGAATGCCCGCGTTTCAGCCAATTTCGGGCGCTCTGGATGTCGCCTCGGCGGGCTTGCGGCGCTTGCGGCGTTTGCGTGTGGCGTCCGTGCCTCGCGCGGGCAGCAGCATTTCCGCGCGCTCCGCTTCATCGGCATCCTGGAAACGACTCCACCAGTCGGCCAGTTCCTGGCTGGCATCGCCGCTTTCGGCGCGGATCAGAAGGAAGTCGTGGCAGGCGGACAGGCGCGGGTGACTGAGCAGGCGGAACGGGCGGGCGCCGCTGCGTTGCTCGAAGCGCCCCTGCAATGACCAGATTTCCTTGATCATGCCGTCGAAACGGCGCGGGAAGGCGAGGGCGCGGCGTTGCCGTTCCAGCACCGTGTCCATCGCCTCATACAGCGCGGATTGTTCGTGCAGGCCCTGACCACGCTTGCGTTCGAGTTCCCGCCGCATGTCGAACCAGAGCAGGCAGGCCAGCATGAACGCGGGCGACGCCGACTGGCCCTGGCGGATGCGCGCATCGGTGTCGTGCAGGGCGGCGTGCAGGAATTTCTGCCGCGACGGATCGTCCAGGATGGCGTCCAACATGGGCAGCACGCCGTGGTGCAGGCCCTCCGCGCGCAACTGTTTCACGCCGCGCTCGGCATGGCCGGAGAGCAGCAGCTTCATCATCTCGTCGAACAGGCGCGACGCGGGGATGCGCGCCAGCATGCCGGCCAGTTCGGCGATGGGCGCGCGCGTGGCCGGGTCGATGTGGAAGTCCAGCTTGGCCGCGAAACGTGCCGCCCGCAGCATGCGCACCGGGTCTTCGCGGAAGCGCGTGGCCGGGTCACCGATCATGCGCAGCACCTTCTTTTGGGCATCGGCGACGCCGCCGTGGCTATCCCAGACTTCCTGTTTTTCCGGGTCGTAATACAGGGCGTTGACGGTGAAGTCGCGCCGCGCCGCGTCTTCTTCCCGGGAACCGAATACGTTGTCGCGCAGCAGCATGCCGTCGGCGGCGGTGACGCGGGATTCGTCCTCATCCCCCTCGTCTTCCACCGGCGGCGCCGCCGCGCGGAAAGTGGTGACTTCGATCAGATCCGGCCCGCAATAGACATGCACGATCTGGAAGCGGCGGCCGATGACGCGCGAACGGCGGAACAGGCGGCGAATCTCGTCGGGAGTCGCGTCGGTGGCGACATCGAAATCCTTGGGCTCGCGCCCCAGCAGGAGGTCGCGCACCGCGCCGCCCACCACGAAGGCGGCATAGCCTTCGCGCGCCAGGGTGTCGGTGACCTTGAGCGCGCAGGGGTGGATCTGCTCGCGCCGGATGCCATGTTTGTCGAGCGGCAGGATGCGCGGTCCGGCGGCGGTTTTCTTTCCCAAGACCTTGTTGATCAGGCGGCGGATCATCGGCGCCGGGTTCCTTAAAGAATGAGGGTTTCGCGAAGCGGCGGATTATATGCCCAGCGGGCCGCGGGGCTGGGTTCGTCGAGAGCGAAAAGCCGGCCGCGAGGCGGCGCGGCTTGCCCGTGAGAGGTATGCAGGCTACAGTACCGCGCGTTTTCGGGTGCCCAAGGAATACCGTGTTAGCCCTCATCGAAGCCGCCGGCTGGCCCATCTGGCCACTCATCATCGCCTCCATCCTGGCCCTGGCCATCATTTTCGAGCGCATCTATACCCTGCGCCGTCCCACCATCGTGCCGCAGGGCCTGCTCGATCAAACCGTCGATAACCTGCGCCGCCACGGCGCCAATGCCGATGTGCTGCGCGCGCTGGCGGAAGGTTCCGCCCTCGGCCGCATCCTCGCCGCGGGCGTGCGCAACATCGGCACTAGCCGCGAGGTGATGAAGGAGTCCCTGGAAGAGGCCGGGCGCGCGGTCGGCCATGATCTGGAACGCTATCTCGGCACCCTCGGCACCATCGCCACGGTGGCGCCGCTGCTCGGCTTGCTGGGCACGGTGGTCGGCATGATCGAAATCTTCGGCTCGCAGTCGCCCACCGGCGGCAACCCGGCGGTGCTCGCGCACGGCATCTCGGTGGCCCTGTACAACACCGCTTTTGGCCTGATCGTCGCCATCCCCAGCATGATCTCCTACCGCTTCTTCCGCGGCCGGGTGGACGCCTTCCTGGTCGAGATGGAGCAGCAGGCGATCAAACTGGTGGAAATTGCCCACGGCGAGCGCAAGTGAACTTCAAGCGCCATATCCGCCGCGACGATCCGGAGATCAATCTGATCCCCCTGATCGACGTGCTGCTGGTGATCCTGATCTTTCTCATGGTGACCACCACGTATGCGCGCTTTTCCGAGTTGCAGATCAATCTGCCCGAGGCCAAGGGCGACTCCACCAAGGAAATGCCCGCGCAGATCACGGTGAATGTCGATGAACGCGGCAGTTATGCGGTCAATGCCACGGGGGTGGCGTATGCCGGCGTCGACTCCCTGGTGCATGCGCTGAAGACGGCGGCGGGTGAGCAGGCCGATCCGGTCATCGTCATTTCCGCCGACGCGCGCGCCACTCATCAGTCCGTGATTCGGGTCATGGATGCCGCACGGCGCGCCGGCTATCCCCGGGTGACCTTCGTGACACAGAGCCCGGTCCAGGAGTGAAACCGCTCCTGGAGCGTTGCTGGTACGGCGATTGCCGCTATCACTTCCTGCTCGCCCCCTTCAGCCTGTTGTTCTTTTTCCTGACCGCCTGGCGCCGCCTGGCCTATCGCGCCGGCCTGTTCCACACACAACGTCTGCCCGTGCCGGTCATCGTGGTGGGTAACCTGAGCGTCGGCGGCAGCGGCAAGACCCCGCTCACCCTGCATATCGCGCGCTGGCTGGCCGAACTCGGTTATCACCCCGGCATCATCAGTCGCGGATATGGCGGCCATGCCCGTTCGCCCATGCCGGTGCGGGCAGATAGCGACCCCGCGCTGGTCGGCGACGAGCCGGTGCTGCTGGCCCGCCGCGCCGCCTGTCCGGTGTGGATCGGGCGCAAGCGCGCCGAGGCGGGGCGGCGCCTGCTGGCCTTCCACCCCGATGTGGATGTGCTGGTCGCCGACGACGGCTTGCAGCATTACGCGCTGGCGCGTGACATGGAAATCGTCGTGGTGGATGGCGAACGCGGTTTCGGCAACGGCCGCCTGCTCCCGGCCGGCCCGCTGCGCGAACCGCTGGGGCGCCTCGCCACGGTGGACGCGGCGGTGGTCAACGGCGGCGATCCGGAGAATTTCATCCTGCTGCCGCCCAGCTTCGCCATGCGCCTCTCCGGGGCGACCTTCCGCAATCTGCGCGACCCCGCGCGAACCGCCGTGGCGGCCGATTTAGCCCATCGCGAGGTGCATGCCCTGGCCGGCATCGGCCATCCACGACGTTTCTTCGATCATCTTGAGCGTCTCGGCCTGAACGCCATCCCGCACGCTTTCCCCGATCATCATGTCTACACGGCGGCCGATCTGCCGGCCGGCACCCTGCTCATGACCGAAAAAGATGCCGTGAAATGCGCCGCCTTCGCCCCTCCCGACGCCTGGTTCCTGGCGGTTGACGCGGAACTGGAGCCGGGACTAAAAACGCTCATCGACCACACACTTAAAGACCGACATGGATCCAAAACTGCTTGAAATTCTCGTCTGCCCCCTGTGCAAGGGCCCGCTCGTCCACCAGAAGGCCGAGTTGATCTGCAAGGCGGATCGTCTCGCCTTCCCCATCAGGGATGGCATCCCGGTCATGCTGGCAGAGGAGGCGCGGCGCCTGGCCGAGACCGAAGAAATCGCCTGAGTTCCGATGCCTGCCCGCTTCCCCCTGCAATCCCTGCTGGAGCACGCCCGGCACCGCATGGAAGCGGCGGAGCGCCTGTTGCGCATCCTCAGGCGCAAGGAAGAGGCCGCACGCCAGCGGCGTGATGAACTGCAAGGCTACAAACAGGATTACCAGCAACGCCTCACCGGAGAAGCCGGTTCGCGCGGCATGGAAATCCACCTGTTACGCGATTACCACGCGTTTCTCGGCAAGCTCGAAGTCGCCATCCGGCACCAGGAAAACGAAGTCGCCCAAGCGACCGCGCACTGGCAAAGCGCGCATGACAACTGGCTCGCCCTGCGCCAGAAGGTGAATGCCTACGAAGCCCTGGCCGACCGCCACCGTGCTCAGGAGTCGCGGCGCGAGGAAAGGCGCGACCAACGACTCACCGACGAACAGGCCGCGCGTCGGCATGTGCCGAAGGCCGCGCTCTAAGGCGCGGCGGCGGATTCGAGGGAATCAAGTTTGACCTGATTACTCGGGTATTGCATACTTTCAAGACTTTTTCGTCCTGAATCACTCCATGTTCAACCACCTGCGAGAAGACATCAGCGTCGTGTTCGACCGGGATCCGGCGGCGCGCACCTTTTTCGAGGTGCTCACCACTTACCCCGGTCTGCACGCGATTCTCTGGCACCGCCTGTCGCATGGATTGTGGAATGCCGGGTTCAAGTGGCTGGCGCGTTTTTCCAGCCATCTCGCGCGCTGGTTCACCGGCATCGAGATTCATCCGGGCGCCCGCATCGGCCGGCGCGTGTTCATCGACCACGGCATGGGCGTGGTGGTGGGCGAGACCGCCGTCGTCGGCGACGACTGCACGCTGTATCACGGGGTCACCCTGGGCGGCACTTCGTGGAACAAGGGCAAGCGCCATCCCACCCTGGAGGCCGGGGTGATCGTTGGCGCGGGCGCCAAGATTCTCGGCCCGATCACCCTGGCGGCGGGCGCCAAGGTCGGCTCGAACGCGGTGGTGGTGAAGGATGTGCCGGCGGGCGCCACGGCCATCGGCATTCCGGCGCGCATTCTCGATGCCGAACAGGACAAGCTGCGCGAGGAGGCCGCCAAGAAATTGGGCTTCTCCGCCTATGCGGTGTCCAGCGACATGAACGATCCGGTGGTGAAAGCCATCCACGGCCTGGTGGATCACTCGGCCATGACCGATCAGCGCATCGAATGGATCGTCGCCGAATTGAAGCGTCTGGGTGGTGATGCCGAGGAAGACAAGATCGGCGGCAAGCCGGACGATCATTTCGATCCCGCTTACCTGAACAAAATTGTTGACTGATGCCCTCTGTAATAGTTGACTAAAATAATCGGGATTAGTACAGTGTCGGTATCTTCCACCGTATCTTCAACCAAACATCGAGGTTCACCATGCGCTTGACCACCAAAGGACGTTTCGCGGTAACCGCGATGATCGATCTGGGCCTGCGCCATCAGCGCGGCCCCACCACCCTGGCCGGGATCAGCGAGCGGCAGCGTATCTCCCTGTCTTACCTGGAGCAGTTGTTCGGCCGCCTGCGTCGCCAGGGTATCGTCGACAGCGTGCGTGGCCCCGGGGGCGGTTACACCCTGGCCAAGGCGCTGGATGAAATCTCGGTGGCGGCCATCATCCGCGCCGTGGACGAGCCGATCGACGCGACCCAGTGTGGCGGCCTCGGCAATTGCCACGATGATCGCGAGTGCATGACCCATGATCTGTGGACGAGCCTGAACACGCGCATCTACGATTACCTGGAATCGGTCACGCTGGGTGAACTGGTCACCAGGCAACTGGAAAAACAGGCGCGGGAAGAAGAATCCCCGCGCAAGGAAACGCGCCGCGTCATCGGCTCGGCGGAAATCAAGGCCGCATACTGAATCGCGGCTGACGGAGCAAGATAGCTATGGTCAAAACCCCCATTTACCTCGACTACTCGGCGACCACCCCGGTGGATCCGCGCGTGGCCGCGAAAATGATTCCCTACCTCACCGAGATGTTCGGCAACCCCGCCTCGCGTTCCCATGTGTTCGGCTGGGATGCCGACACGGCGGTGGAAGAGGCGCGCGGCCATGTCGCCGCGCTGGTGAACGCCGATCCCAGGGAAATCGTCTGGACTTCCGGCGCCACCGAATCCAACAACCTCGCCATCAAGGGCGCGGCGCACTTCTACCACGGCAAGGGCAAACACCTGATCACGGTGAAGACCGAGCACAAGGCGGTGCTGGATACCTGCCGCGAACTGGAGCGCGAGGGCTACGAAGTCACCTATCTGGGTGTGAAGCCCGACGGCCTGATCGACCTGGAAGAACTCAAGGCCGCGATGCGGCCCGATACCGTCCTGGTTTCCGTGATGTTCGTGAACAACGAGATCGGCGTGATCCAGGACATCCCGGCCATCGGCGAGTTGTGCCGCTCGAAAGGCGTGATCTTCCATGTCGACGCCGCGCAGGCGGCCGGCAAGGTGGAAATCGACCTGGGCAAGCTCAAGGTCGATCTGATGTCCTTCTCCGCGCACAAGACCTACGGCCCCAAGGGCATCGGCGCCCTGTATGTGCGCAGGAAACCGCGTGTGCGCCTGGAAGCGCAGATGCACGGCGGCGGCCACGAGCGCGGCATGCGTTCCGGCACCCTGCCCACCCACCAGATCGTCGGCATGGGCGAAGCCTTTCGCCTCGCCAAGCTGGAAATGGGCACCGAGACCGAGCGCATCCGCTCCTTGCGTGACAAACTCTGGCGCGGCTTCCAGGACATGGAAGAAGTCCACCTGAACGGCGATTTCGAACGCCGCATCGCCGGCAACCTCAACGTCAGTTTCAATTTCGTCGAGGGCGAAAGCCTGATCATGGCGATCAAGGATCTGGCCGTATCCAGCGGTTCCGCCTGCACCTCCGCCAGCCTGGAGCCGTCCTACGTGCTCAAGGCGCTGGGGCGCAACGACGAACTCGCGCACAGTTCCATCCGCTTCACCATCGGCCGCTTCACCACCGAGGAGGAGATCGACTACACCATCAAGCTCCTGCACGAAAAGATCGGCAAGCTGCGCGACATGTCGCCGCTGTGGGAGATGTACAAGGATGGCGTCGATCTCGACACCGTGCAGTGGGCGGCACATTGATTACCGGCTAGGAGAATACGATGTCATACAGCACACAGGTTCTGGACCACTATGAAAACCCGCGCAACGTCGGGGGTTTCGACAAGAACGATGGCGGCGTCGGTACCGGCATGGTCGGCGCGCCCGCCTGCGGCGACGTGATGAAATTGCAGATCAAGGTGAACGAGCAGGGCGTCATCGAAGACGCCAAATTCAAGACCTATGGTTGCGGCTCGGCCATCGCCTCCTCGTCCCTGGTGACCGAATGGGTCAAGGGCAAGACCCTGGACGAGGCGATGAACCTCAAGAACACGCAGATCGCCGAGGAACTGGCGCTGCCCCCGGTGAAGATCCACTGCTCCATCCTGGCGGAAGACGCCATCAAGGCGGCGGTGGCCGACTACAAACAGAAGCACGGCAACAAGGCGGGCAGCACGGAATACACCGCCTGCAATCCGCCGGTTGCCGCTTAAGAGGGTTTTGTCATGGCTGTCACTCTGTCCGAACGCGCCGCCACCCACATCAAGAACTTCCTGGCCAAACGGGGATCGGGGCTGGGCCTCAAACTCGGTGTGCGCACCTCCGGCTGTTCCGGCATGGCCTACAAGCTGGAATTCGTCGATGTCGAAGACCCGGAAGACGCCAAGCTGGAGTGCCACGGCGTCACCGTCTACATCGACCCGAAGAGCCTGGCCTACCTGGACGGCACGGAACTCGATTACACGCGCGAAGGCCTCAATGAAGGCTTCAAGTTCAACAACCCCAACGTCAAGTCGCAGTGCGGTTGCGGCGAGTCGTTCAACGTGTAGCGCCGGCGTTGGTTCTGTGCTCGACTTCTCCCGCAACCACTTTGAACTGTTCGGTCTGCCCGCTTCCTACACGTTGGATTCAGAGCGCCTGGATCGGGCTTATCGCAATCTCCAGGCGGAGATTCATCCGGACAAGTTCGCGCATGCGGGAGAGGCCGAACAGCGTTTGGCGATGCAATGGGCGACCCGGGTGAACGAGGCTTACCAGACATTACGCCGCCCGTTCGAACGCGCCGACTATCTTCTGCAATTGCGGGGCATCCACGCGATGGACGCCAAAAACACCTCGATGCCGATGGATTTTCTGGTGCAACAGATGGAATGGCGCGAGCAGCTGGAAGACGCGAAAACCACGCGGGATGTGGCGGTGCTGGAACGCCTGGAGAAGAACCTGCGCGGCGAGGCCCGCGATTATCAGGCGCGCCTCGCCGAGGAGATCGACCTGCGACGGAATGACTCTCTGGCCGCCGAAACCCTGCGCAAACTGCGCTTCACCGACAAATTGCTGGCCGAAGTCGGCGCGGCTTACGAGGATATGGAGTGAGGAGTCAGCGACGCAGGCCGGGCCGCATCTGTTCGCCGCCTGATTTTCCAACTTCCCGCTGAAGCCGATTTTTTGAGATATGAGCGTCAGGCGGCAAGAAGACGCAGCCTGACCCACGCCCAACGCCTCACCCATAAAGCTTCCCAATCATGGCTCTCCTGCAAATCTCCGAACCCGGACAGTCCACCGCGCCGCACCAGCATCGGCTGGCGGTCGGCATCGACCTGGGCACCACCAATTCCCTGGTCGCCACGGTGCGCAACGGCGTCTCCGTGGTGCTCAACGACGCCCACGGCCACGGCCTGCTGCCTTCGGTGGTGCGTTATCTGAAGGAGGGTTCCACCAGCGTCGGCCATGCCGCCCAGGCGCAGGCATCGGAAGACCCGCACAACACCATCCTCTCCGCCAAGCGTTTCATGGGGCGCGGCATCAAGGACATTCCGGATCTGTCCACACTGCCCTACAAGTTCGTCGACGAGCCCGGCATGGTGCGGATCAGGACGGTTGCCGGGGTGAAAAGCCCGGTCGAGATTTCCTCCGAAATTCTCAAGGTATTGAAGGCGCGCGCCGAGGCCAGCCTGGGTGGCGAACTGGTGGGCGCGGTCATCACCGTGCCGGCCTATTTCGATGACGCGCAACGCCAGGCCACCAAGGACGCCGCGCGCCTGGCCGGCCTCAACGTGCTGCGCCTGCTCAACGAACCCACCGCCGCCGCCATCGCCTACGGCCTGGATAACGCCGCCGAGGGCATCTACGCGGTGTACGACCTGGGCGGCGGCACCTTCGACATTTCCATCCTCAAGCTCACCCGCGGCGTGTTCGAAGTGCTCGCCACCAACGGTGATTCGGCGCTGGGCGGCGATGACTTCGACCGCCGCATCTACTGCTGGGTGCTGGAACAGGCCAAGGTCCATACCCTCAGCGACCGCGACAAGACCCTGTTGATGGCGCGTGCCCGCGAGGCCAAGGAAACCCTCTCCGAACACGCCTCGGCGCGCATTACCGTGGTGCTTTCCACCGGCGAGGTGGTGGACCTCAGCCTCGCGGAGGATGCCTTCAACGAAATGACCGCCAGCCTGGTCAACAAGACCCTGCTGCCCATGCGCCGCGCCTTGCGCGACGCGGGGCTGACGGCGGAGGAGGTGAAGGGCGTGGTGATGGTCGGCGGCTCCACCCGCATCCCGCGCATTCAGGCGGCGGTGGGCGAATTCTTCGGCGAGGGTGGCAAATGCACCCCGCTGACCAACCTCGACCCGGACAAGGTCGTATCGTTGGGCGCGGCGATCCAGGCCAACGTCCTGGCCGGCAACAAGGGCGGCGACGACTGGCTGCTGCTCGACGTGGTGCCGCTCTCCCTCGGCCTGGAAACGATGGGCGGCCTCACGGAAAAGATCATCCCGCGCAACGCCACCATTCCCACCGCGCGCGCCCAGGAGTTCACCACCTACAAGGACGGCCAGACCGCCATGAGCATCCATGTGGTGCAGGGCGAACGCGAACTGGTCGCCGACTGCCGCTCGCTGGCGCGCTTCGAGTTGCGCGGCATTCCGCCGATGGTGGCGGGCGCGGCGCGCATCCGCGTCACCTTCCAGGTCGACGCCGACGGCCTGCTCTCGGTCAGCGCGCGCGAACTGGGTACCGGGGTCGAATCACATATCGCGGTGAAGCCCTCGTATGGCCTCGGCGACGACGAGGTCGCGCGCATGCTGCGGGACTCCTATGCCCACGCCCAGGACGACATGGCCGCGCGCAATCTGGCCGAAGCCAAGGTGGACGGCCGCCGCCTGGTCGATGCCAGCGAGGCCGCCCTCAAGGAAAACGGCGCCGCGCTGCTCGATGAGGCGGAGCGCGGCCAGGTAGAAAAACTGCTGGCCAGCCTGCGGCTTGCCCTCGACGGAGACGACCTGGTGGCCGTCAAACGCGCCACCGAGGCGCTCAATCAAGGCACGGTAGAATTCGCCGCGCGACGCATGGATCTGAGTGTGAAGAAAGCGCTCACAGGCCAGCGTCTGGATGCGCTGGAACTCTGACCACCAACGAGCTTGTCATGCCCCAACTGATCGTTCTTCCCCACGTCGAACTCTGCCCGGATGGCGCCGTCATAGACGCCCCCAAGGGAGTTTCCCTCTGCGATACCTTGCTGGAAAACGGCATCGAGATCGAACACGCGTGCGAGAAATCCTGCGCCTGCACCACCTGCCACGTCATCCTGCGCGAAGGCTTCGGCAGCCTGTCCGAAGCCACCGAACTGGAAGACGACCTGCTCGACAAGGCATGGGGCCTGGAACCCACGTCGCGACTGTCCTGCCAGGCGCTCATGGGCAAGGAAAACGTGGTGGTGGAAATTCCCAGGTACACCATCAACATGGTCAAGGAGGGGCATTGAAATGAGGGGATGCAAATGAAATGGATCGACACCCTGGATATCGCCATCGCCCTGGCCGAACATCATCCGGACGTGGACCCGCGCTACGTGCGCTTCACCGACCTGCACCGCTGGGTGATGGAACTGGAAGACTTCTCCGACGACCCCAACCACTCCGGCGAGAAAATTCTGGAAGCCATCCAGGCGGCCTGGATCGAGGAAGTGGATTGAACCAGGAAACCGCGCTTGACCGCTCCCTGGCCCTCGTAAGGCCGCGTGGGCGCTGGCGTGAGCGCCTTCGTGCAACCGCCATTCCCAGGTTGAAGGCCCTGCTGGCCGTTCTGGCGCTCGCGCTGCCGCCTCTGGCCGCGTGGGCCGAGGGCCTCGGTTTCAAGGGCGTCGATCTCGGTTCCCCGCTTGCCCGTGTCGCCAGCGATCCGCGTTATGCCTGCCGCGCGGTCAACACGCCGATCGGCGACACCATTTGCAGCCTGCGCCCGAGCGAAGCGGAAACCATCGCCGGTGCGCCCGTCGCCACGCTGTTCTACTTCTACGATGCCAGCAGTCTGACCGGCATCCAGATCACCGTCGCGGAAACGGATTGCCAGCGTGTGGTCGACGCGCTCGGCGCCAAGTATGGCGCCGCCCGGATGCGCAGTGAGAAGGTGAAGAACTTCAACGGCGCCGCCTTCGAGAACCGTACCTGGGACTGGCAACACCCTGAAGGCAGCCTGCAAGTGAAACGCTACGCCGGCCGTCTGGATAAATCGGTCATCCGCTACACCGACGACCACGCCGCCCAGCGCGTACAACAACGTCGCGCCGCCGCCGCCAAAGACCCGCGCAAGGATCTGTAGGAGCGCCGCTCGCGGCGCGATCATGGCGCCCACGAAGTGGCGTTCGGCCCGTGAGCGAACCCTCCTACAGCTTGGTTACGCCGGGCCGTCGCAGCGGCTGGAACGGTTTCCCCTCCTCATGCAGAAATCGGGTGAAGAACTCGAACAGCACCAGGCGGGTGGTCTGTACATAAACCACGAGGCCTTCCAATACCAGGCTGAACAGGTTGCCCAGCACCAGCACCAGGGCCACCGCCAAGGGATGTTCGATCCCGCTCGCCAGCGTCATGAGCGCCAGGGACAAGGCCGCGTGGCCCAGGGCGAAGGCGCCGACACGCGCGAACGACAGGGTGTTCATCGCCAGTTCGAAGGAAGAAAGCAGCAGTCGGCCGGCGGCGCCGGGCAGGGCGCGCGGGTTGCGCTCGATCACCAGCGTGCCCACGAAGTACTGCGGCAGTCCCAGCGCCACCAGCCAGAACGCGGCGGGCAGGAACAGCCCCAGCAATGTGCCCGCATAAATTAGAAGCAGCGCGCCATCCAACCACAGCCAGCTACGCAACTCGCCGCGCCAGGCCGCCGCCACGCCGGAAAATGCCAGCCCCAGCAGCATCAGCGCGGCGCCAAAGACCAGGGCGACGGCCATCACCGCCAAGGGCTGATCCAGCGGTTTCAGCCAGAGCGCCGGAACCAGATTGTCGAAGCCGAAGACATCACCGAACACCAGGCCGAAGAGCATGGCCGATAGGCCGCAGGGAATGAGAAAACGGATGTGCGGCCAGCGCTTCGCGAAAATCGTCGCGAACAGCAGCAGCACCAGGCCGTGGCCGATATCCGGGAACATGTAGCCGAACAGCAGCGGCACCACCACCGCCAGCAGACCGCTCGGATCCACCTCGCTGCCGCCGGGCGTGCCCCACATGCGCAACAGCGGCTGGAACGGGCGCGCCCACCAGGCATCCAGCAGCGCCACCGGCGCGGCGTCGCCGCCGGGAGCGTCGGGAAAACGCACCATCGCCTCGATGCCCGCCTCATGCAATGCCTGGCTCAAGCGTTGCGGGTCGGCGCAAGTGGTCCAGCCGGTTACATGGCATAGCTTGCGCTCGCCCAGCGTGTGCGCGGCGTGTTCCAGATACCAGCGCAGGGTTTCCGCGTTGGCGCGCGCACGGGCCATGTCGGCATCCTTCCTCAGCTTGCTCAGGTGCGTTTCAAACCCGGCGAGTTCATGCGTCTTCAGGGCCAATTGCGCCAGCAACATCTGTTTTTGTCGCGCATGGTCGCCGGACAGCCAGGGGGGGATGCCCACCTGTTCGCACTCCGTTTCCGCCACCAGGCGGCCCACCAGATCACGCTGTTCCGGGGCGCCGACGAAATAGAGGAAGGCGTGTCGTGGGCCATGCGCCACCCGTTCCACCACGCCACGCAGTTCCGGCGCGATTTCGTGGCCATGCGGGCAGGCGAACAGGCATTTGCAGAGAAACCGGGTTTCCCGGAATACGCCGTCGAGATCGGCTCCCGCCGGTTGCATCGCCTCCAGGCATTCCTTCAGCAGCAGCAGATGCTCGCGCTCGGCGCGCAGTTGCGCCAAGTGTTCGCGAATGAAATCGACCCGCGCGCTCCAGATGCGCAGGCGGTGCAAAGCCTGGTTGGCGATGTGCGCGGAATCACCCACCAGCGCGGTGGGATGCGCCACCCCGGTGGGCAGGTCTTCCCCGTGTTCCTCGGCCAGCGCGGCAAAACGATCAAGGAAAAAGCGCAGACGTTCCAGATCCGGCATCTCGTCCAGGCGCGGATCCAGTTCCAGTTGCACCACCCCGGTGTCGGCCAGCACGCCGGTGGCGCGCACGGTCTGTTCGCGCGGTACATAAGTCTCGAACCATTTCGTCCGCGCGGGTCTCAGCGCCATTTCGTCGTCCTCGCCTCCAGCGGGGTAGGGCTGGATGGATGCCGGGATGCGCCCGGTGGAAGGCGCATCATAAAACGCATTGAGGTGTCGGGTTGTTTGACATCGGGTTTGCCTGGCCACGGGAATGGGAGAGGAGAAGTCGGGGCTTCGCCTGTTGCGCCGCGACAACGATGGCATGAATATTGGTTGCGTGAGTGTCGGAATTCTTTACCGGAAGCCATTTCCAGAGATGGTGCGTATATATAAATATATGTTTATCAATGAGAAATGTTCCGTGGCACGGGAAATGCTCGCCATCGGCTGAACTTCAGCTTAACTACCGAAGGAGTAATCATGAACTCCCATCTGCGCCCCCTCTTTGTGGCGACCATGTTGGCTGCCGCGCTTGCCTCAACCAGTGCCCTGGCCGATCCCATCGTGCAAGGCCCGGCCTATGCGCCGAACTCCGGTTTGGCCGGCGGGGCAACCGTGTTCCATCCCATGCTGCGGATTACCGACGACCCGACGGATACGCTCGATTTTTCAACTGTTTATCTCTGGAGTTTTTTCCTGGATTGGGGTGATTCCGTACTGCTGTTCGATCCCGGTGGCGCGACCATTTCTTTCGGCGCGGGTGGAGCGACTGCTTACAGCGGTGCCTTGTCGGGCGTGGCGGCCTATCTGGCCGGGATTGGTTCCCCCGTCACGGCCACGGATAACCTGGCAACCGCAGCGGCGGATGGCTACTACGCCCTGCAATGGGAATCCGATGGTTCCGCGTTGCTCGACCTCGGTTCGGAGATCAATTTCACCGGCTCGTACACGATCAAGGCGGGAGCAGCTCCCCAGGATGCTTTATTCGGTTTTTCCCACGCGGTGGGTGGAACCCCTTCAGAGATCCTCGATATGGGCTTTAACTCCTTCACCTACGATACCGTTACATCTGGCCAGTCGGCGATGAAGGTAACCGTCAATGCTCCCACCCCCGCGCCCGAGCCGGGGATGCCGTTGCTGCTGCTGGCTGGTCTGGGCGCGTACTTCGGTGCCGCGCGCTTGCGCCGGAAAACCCTGAACTAAGCCGGTCGTCAGCTCGGTCGACGAGGGAATGCCTTCAGGATGAAGGTGGTTCCCGTGTGAGACGAAGGATGTGTTTCAAACGAGCATCGAGACGGATGCCGGCAGTGCGTGTTCGGTATTGACGACCGTCCAGTCTCGGAAAACCTTGTTGTAGGCATTGTTTTACCGCGTTGATGAACTAAGAAGTGAGTGTGGTCAGTCGATGTGCGTAGGGGGCGAGAAGGCCCCCGAGTTATTTCCAATCAAAGCCACACCCGTCGCGAGGCGGGGTCGGAAAGCTACGGGTCTTCAGGAGATCGCCGAGCTGCCATGACGTAGGAATGATCGTTATGGCGTATGCAGGTCCACCGGACGCTGCCCAATTTGCAAGCAATGTTCAGCCCACCTCCGAGCGGAGGCGTCGGGTTGTGCGTTTGAGTCCCCTCTCCAGCCTTTTGCTTCGCCCGCGCGGGCGAGGAGGTTAGCGCCATGTTTGCCATGCCCACTCTGTTTGCCGGTAACAAGGTCAATCCCAATGTTTTCCAGGCGGCGCTTTCGCGTTTCTTCCGGCGTGGGGACAAGCATCGGCAAATCGAAAGGCCGCCGCAGCGGCACAAGATTCTGTTCGAGAGCCTCGAACCCCGGTTGCTGATGTCGGCGGATTTCAACCCGGTCGCGCCGATGGGGTCGTTGATTCATCAGGCGCAGGCATCGACCGTTCTCGAAGTCGAGAACTCGTCCCATACCATCACCCTTTCCCTGGATGCGGGCCAGCAGGTTTCCGTGCTGTTCACCCCTCTTTCCGGCGGCATGCGGGGAGAGGTCGAACTGCTTGATCCGGATGGACATTCACTGGAGGTGGCCACGGCCGGCACCGCTGGGGAACTGACGCTGTTCAATTCCGCGCGGGCCTCGTCAGCCGGCGATTACGATCTGGTGGTGCGCAACCTGGAGGGAACGGGAAGTTTCACTGCGGAGATCGTCCTCAATGCCGCGCTGGAGTCCGAATCGCTGGGCATGGCCGGCAATGACGATCTGTCGGGTGCGCAGGCACTGGACTCCGCCTGGATCGACTTGCCGGTGAGCGGTCAGCGCGCGGCGGTGTTGGGTAGGGTGGAGGCGGGCGCGCCGGATATGTTCCGGCTGGATTTGAGCGATGGCGATGTGCTGGGTTTCGGTCTGGCCTCCCTGGAACGCGGCATGGGCGCCGGCCTGCGTCTGGAATTGCTTGATGGCACGGGTGGCCTGATCGCCGTGGGGACCGCCTCGGCCAGCAATATCGACCAGGTGATCGACGGCTTCACAGCCGGTTCCGGCACTTATTACCTGCGGGTGACCGGCGTTGGTGGCGAGCGATACAGCCTGCTCGCGGCGCGCCAGGCGCGCATGGATTTGGAACCCAATGACAACCCGGCCCAGGCCGAGGTGATGAGCCCGTTGTTCGATGCCCTGGGTAGTGTCGGGGTGATGGAATTCGGCAGGAGCGGCCCGATCCGGGTTGCCGTCCTGGCAGACTGGGACAGCAATACACTCGCCCAACTCAACGACGACAGTTACTACGATTTCACCGCCATTCGGGTGAATTCGATGGAGATCGACACACTACAGGAACTCAACCAGTTCGATGTGGTGCTGCTGGGTTCCTGGCAGGATCAGAGCCAGCTCAATGCGATGGCGCCCGCTCTGCGCGCCTGGGTGGAAGCGGGCCACGGCGTCGTGGCCACGGGTTGGACGGTCGCCATGGCCGGACTCGGCAATGGCGGAGTGGTGGCCGACCTGGATGCCATCGTGCCGGTGAGCCTGAACACCATCGGCCGTTACGATTACACCAACTACTACAACACCATCACCGTCAACGTCGTCGATTCCAGCCACCCCGTCACCCAGGGGGTGGCGAATTTCGATGGGGAGCTTTATCAGAATATCGAGTTCAGCACGTTGGCCGCCGACCCCGGCGCGGTGGTTCTCGGCACCGTGGGAATCAGCTCGCCCTATGGCACCTACCCCGCCATCGTCGCGGGCAGGCCAGGGCAGGGGCGTGGTGTCTATCTGGGTCCGGCCTATCCCGACAACAACTGGTCCGGCCCAATGGCCGACCGTCTGCTGGAACAGGCGGTGGCCTGGGCGGCCTTCTCGTCGCGGGATGCCCGTGACGACTACCTGCTGGCGGTAAACGAGGGGGATCATCTGCTCATCACGACCACCACGCCAGGCGGCGTGGCAAGCGACCCGGGCGACCTGCTTTCCCCGGTCAACAGCCTGGATCCGATGCTGCAATTGTTCGCGCCGGATGGAACGCCGATCACGGCGAATGACAACGATGCCGGCGATGGCCGCAACGCCTTGCTCGACTACATCGTTCCGGCGGGCGGCGGTGGCGTCTATCGCCTGAGCGTGACCCCCGTTTCCGGCGGCGGTGATTACACCCTGCATGTCGATGGCGCCAACGGAGTCATGGCAGGCGCGTCTCTCGACCTGATCGGCGTGACGCTTGTCGATGGCGCTCTGCTCAACACTTTCCCTTCGTTCATTGACTTCACGTTTTCGCGCCCGGTGCGGCTCGATGCCATGCGGGCCGGCGATTTCACGTTGAGCGACGGGCCGGGCAACGCCGTGAATGTCAGCGGATGGACGCTGACCAATGCCGATACCGTGCGCTTCCTGCTGGAATCACCGCCACTCCAGGATAGCCATTACAACCTGCATCTTGCCGCCAACGTGATCCGCGACCTGGCCAATGGCGCCGGCAACGCGGAAGTCAACCAGGGCTTCGATGTGGACGTGACACCGCCCCAGGTGATCTGGCAATCGGTGTATGACGGTGATCGCCTGCTCGCCGGCGACTTCTATTTTTCCGTCAACTTCAGCGAGGAACTGCGGGGTGACGTGCTGGGCATGGAAGACGTGCGCCTGGTGGAGAACTTCAGCGGTCGGGTGATCGGTCCGGCGAGTTTCGATTTTTGGGGGGATAGCCTCCAGGTCGGCTTCGGCGTACTTCCCGAAGGTAGTTACACCCTGACCCTGTTCAGCAATGCCAACGGTTTCCGCGATCCCGCCGGCAATCTGCTGGACCATGATGGTGACGGCATCGCCGATGGAGATCTGGTCATTCATTTCGGTGTGGACACCGATGAGTTGCTCTATCCCACTCCCCTGAACAGCGCCAATCCCGCGGGCTCCCTGCTCTATGGCGGCGATACCCTGGGCGTGCTCTACGAACCCGGGGGCGAGGATGTGGATACCTGGCTGCTCGATCTGGCCACCGGGCAGCGCTTCACGGTGGGTGTGTTCCCCGTGGACACGGGCCTTCGCGCCAATGTGACGGTCTACAACCCCGGCGGCGATTGGCTGGGATCGTTCGACGCGGCGCATCCGGGCGATATGGCCGGCCTCAACAACCTGCCGGTGGACGTGGCGGGGCGCTACCGCATCGAGGTACGGAACCTTACTCACCCGGACACCGGGGAATGGACATCCGGCCGCTTCACGCTGGGCGTGTTGCTCAATGGCGCGGCCGAGGAAGAGGCGTACTTTGCCGGCGTCACCAATAACGATTTCGGCGGCGCGCAAAATCTGAACGACAGCTTCATCGATCTGGGCGATGGTGTTTCGCGCGGCGCGGTGGAGGGCAGTCTGGCCGTCGATGCCGCGCGTGTTCTGGCCGAGCAACATTTCGATGGCGCGCCCGGCGGCGAATGGGTTTTCAACACACTGACCGACGATCCGGCACCGCCGCCAAACGGCTGGGACGGCTCCGCCCTCTCCATGTATTCCTCATTGTCTTCCAGCCCGAAATACACCGTCCTGCATGAAGCCGACTGGACGGTGGATCTGACCGGCGTCAGCCAGGCCACCCTGAGTTTTCGCGAGATCGGCTCGGATGCGACTGCGGAAGCCTTCGCGGGCGCTTTCCTCGGCCACTACAACGCCGACGGTGTCGCGATCAGCCAGGACGGCAACCTTTGGTTCCCGCTGCTGCAATTGAATGCCGAGTCCGGCGACGGCTGGAATACTTACAGCGTCGATCTCGATGCGGCGGCCGCCGCGGCCGGCTTCTCGCTGGATGGCGGACTGCACATCCGCTTCCAGTATTTCGACGACCCCTTCATTCTGAAATACCGCAGTTGGGACGACATCGTCATTACCACCGACAACCCGCTACCCGTCGTCGGGGTTTGGACGATCAACGAAACGGGTAACTATTACAACGGCCTTCACCAATTGGTCGATGGGATCACTCCCGATCAGTGGAGCAATTGGGACGCCGGCACCAACGTCTGGTGGTTTGACCAGGAGTTCGATCCCGGCAACGGCATGGGCCAGGCTTTCATGCTCGATCTGGGTTCTGTGCGGGAAGTGGCCGATTTGATGGTGAGCGTCGACAACAACGACGATTACGCCGTGGACTGGTCCGCTGACGGCGTGGCCTGGAACCGCTTGACCACGATTCCCTGGAGCGCGGGCGAGGTCGACTACGGCATGGATACCTTGAGCAGCGTTGCCGGCGATCCCGACTACGCCAGCGAGATGGATTTCGCCAACCCGGTCATGGCGCGCTTCCTGCGCGTCTACGCCACCGGCGGCGATGGCGCTTATGCCATCGGTGAAGTGCGGGTGCTGGGGCAGCCCGGCGTGCGCGTCGGAGTGGATCAGGACTGGTATGCCTTCACGCTGAATGATTGGGAAACCGTGTCCCTCGCGCTGCACCACGATAATCCGGAAGTCGCCGGCAATATCCGCCTGGAACTGTATGACCCGGATGGCCGGCAAGTGGCGCTCGGTGTGCCTGGAGATGGCCAGGTGGCGCAAATCATCGCCAACTTTGTGGCGCATCCCGCACTCGGCGCCTCCGGGGTGAGCACCAGCGGGGAATTCCGCGCCCGCGTGTTCGGCATGGCCCCCGGCGACTACAACCTGGTGCTCACCCGCAACGCCGATTTCGGCCTGGAAACCGGGTCCGATCAGGTGCTGCGCGCGGATGGCGGCGTGCTGGGCGCCATCGTCGGCGGCGAGACCGACAGCTACCTGCTGCATGCCAATCCGGGCGACTGGATCGAACTGTGGTTCACCCTGCCGGGAGATACCGACCCCTCCGATGGCGGCCAGGAGTTCCTCAACGGCCTGCTTCCGGCCATTCAGGTGTTCGACCCGAACGGCAACGAGGTCGCGCTGGATTACGATGGCGGCAACGGCCATTACAGCTTCACCGTGTCCACCGGCGACCCGGCCGATTATCGGGTGGTCGTCAGCGACAGCGGCGGCGCGGGCGGCGAATATGTGCTGCACGGCAATGGCGCCACCGGCGCCGAGCCGGATTTCCATGTGACCGCGATCGACCCGGTGGATGGCCGGGTTCTGGCCGACTACCCCAACTGGATTCGCCTCGACTTTTCCGCCCCAGTGCGGCCAGACCATGTGAACAACTGGGATCTGTGGGTTCTCGACCCCTCCGGAAACCAGCTGGATTCTCAATTCACCTGGATTCAGGATGCCGACACGGTCTACTACTACATCGGCAATTCCCTGAACGGCGAGGGGCTCTACACCGTCATGCTGGGCGGTGACACCCTGTTCGACACCAGTGGCCGTGGCGTCCTCCAGTTCGAGTCCTCCTTCTGGTTCGACGACACCTCACCCCGGGTGATCGCCAGCAGTGTCGAGGAAAACGCCATCGTCGCCAGCGGCGATCTGGTGGTGAACGTGCAATTCTCCGAGGCCATGCTGGCCGACGTGCTGGATGCCACCGACGTCCTGCTGCGCAACGACAGCACGGGTGCGACCTTTGCCAGCGCCGGCATCAGCTACGACGTCGGCAACCGGATCGCCAGCATCGCTTTCACCGGCCTGACGGAAGGCGATTACAGCCTCACCCTGTACAGTCGCGCCGATGCCTTCCGCGACGTCAGCGGAAAACTCCTGGACGGCGAATACAGCGGCAGCCTGCCTTCCGGCAACCATGTCCAGGGCGGCGATTTCGTGGTGCATTTCGCCGCCGACCACATTCTCCCGGTGGCCTATCCCACCCCACTGCTGGCCATCCAGCCGGATGGCTCGCTGATCCATGACCCGGTCATATCCGGCCTGTTCCATGCCACCGGCGACAGCGACGACTACACCCTCGATCTGGATGGCGGGCAGACGCTCAGTGTCGTGTTGTCCCCGGCGGATGCCGGCGCGCGCGGAAACATCATGATCCTGGCGCCGGACGGCAGCCAGATCGCCGAAGCCACCGGCCTGGTGGACGGACAGCCGACCATTCTGCAAACCGCCCCGGTGGCCGGCGCCGGCCTCTATACCATCCGGGTGAGCGCCGCTCATGGAGCGGGCGCCTATCAGGCGCAAGCCTTCCTGAATACCGCGCTGGAACAGGGCGACGCTGTCCAGGATATCGACGCCAGCTTCATCCCCCTGGCCGGCACCGCCGAACGCGGTGCCGCGCGCGGCACGCTTGTCAGCGGCGACAGCGACTGGTACGGCTTCAGTCTGGACGCGGGCCAGTCGGCGACGCTGCTGCTGTCACGCGATAACCGCGTGGCGGCCGCCAATCTGATACTTGAGCTCCATGACGGCGCCGGCAATCTGCTGGCCAGCGGCCGGGCCGGATCCGTGGCGATCGACCAGATCATCAAGAACTTCACCCCGGCCACGGCCGGGACATTCCTGGTTCGAGTCAGTGGCGACCCGGCCGGCTACAGCCTGCTGGTGCTGCGCGAGGCGCAGTTCGACCTGGAACCCAACAGCCAGGCGGGCAATGCGCAAACCCTGACGTTCGGCACAGCGGGCACGGCCCATGTGCTTGGCTATCTGGGTAACTATGTGGGCGCCATCAGCACGGAACAGGAGCCCAACGACACCTCCGCCCAAGGCGGCTCGGCGGCGGATCTGCCCTACGCCAACGACCTCAACGGTTCCTTCGTCTCCCTCGGCTCCAACCAGTACCGCGCCACGGTGAATGGCGTCATCAGCATCGGCAGTGATTGGGATTGGGATTTCTTCAAGGTCTCCCTGAGCGCCGGCGATTTCCTCGCCATCAACCTGAACAACGCCGGTGTGGGCGACCCTTATCTGCACTTGTATAACAGCGGCGGCTCGCGGATCGCTTACAACGACGATTACTACGGCCTCAATTCCTATATCGGCTACACCGCCACCTATACGGGCGACTACTACATCGTCGCCGACTCCTACAGCAGTCGTACCGGCGGCTATCAATTGATCGCCACCGTCACCACGCCCAGCCCGAGCTTCGGCGACGGCGGCGACCAATACCTGTACGCAGTCAACCCGGGGGATCGCCTGGTGATCGAAACCGCGACGCCCGGCGGCGGCGCGGGCGAGCCGGTCAATCCGCTCGACCCGCAACTGTTCCTGTATGCGCCCGATGGCAGCCAGATCGCGTTCAACCAGAACAGCGCGGCGGATGGCCGCAATGCGCGAATCGAATACACCGTGCCCGACGGCATGGCGGCCGGCAGTCTCTACCGCATCGAAATCCGCACCGAGAACGCGACCAAGGGCAGCTATGTCCTCAGCGTCACCGGCAGCGGCGCCACCGCGCCCGCGTTCAGCGTGACCGCCAGCAATCCCGCCAACGCCGCCCTGCTCATCGGTTACCCGGCCACCTACACCGTGGATCTGTCGGAGGCGATATTGCTCACCTCCGTCGCGGCCTCCGACCTGACCGTGGACGGAGTCGCTGCCGATAGCGTGGCCGTGGTCGACGCCGACACGCTACGTTTCACCATTGGCGGTGCCGCGCATGGCGATGCCGTGTACAGCGTGAACATCGCCGGGGGCGCCCTCACCAGTGTTTCCGGCAAGCCACTCGCGGCATTCACGGCGACTTTCGATGCCGACGCCACAGCCCCCAGAGTCATCGCCAGCAGCCTCGCCAGTGGCGACATCCTGGAACCCGGAGGTGTGATCTACACCGCGCGTTTCAGTGAAGAATTGGCCAGCGGCGGCCTCGGCCCCGAGGATGTGCGGCTGCTCAACCTGGATACCGGCGCCAGCCTCGCTCCGCTGGTCGGCTATGACGCGGTCAGCGGCACGCTGACCGCCAGCCTGGGCGTGCTGCCGGAAGGCAACTACCGACTGGTTCTGGTCTCCGCCGTCGATGCTTTCCGTGATCGTCGCGGCAACCTGCTCGATGGCGAGAACGGCGGCACCCTGCCCTCCGGTGACGGTGCGGCGGGCGGCAATTACGTCGTCGATTTCAGGGTGGACGCCAGTGGCGCCACCCCGCTTACCACTACCCGGGTGGCGCCGCTCGGCTCGCTGGTCTACGACCCGCCGGCCTCGGCCAACCTGTATGCCGGCGGCGATGTCGATCTCTACGGCATCACCCTGGATGCCGGCCAGAAGGCCAGCGTGCGCCTGACCCTGCAAAACGCCGGCCTGTCCGCGCAACTCGAATTGCTGGGGCCGGACGGCAGCGTCCTGCCCGGCGCCAGCGTCAGCGGCACCGGCGGCACGCTGATCTTGCGGAACCTGCCCATCGACGTGGCGGGCGGTTACACCGTGCGCATTACCGGTCTCGGCGGTTCCGGCAACTATGAAACCCAGTTGGTGCTGAACGCGCAACTGGAAGCCGAAGCCTGGGGCGGTGCCGGCAACGACGCGCAGGCCGGCGCGGAAAGCCTGGATGCCTCGGCGATCGCCCTGCAAGGCGGCGCCGACCGACTCGCGGTGCTGGGCGGTGTCGCGGCCGGCAACAGCGATTGGTATCGCTTCACCCTGGCCGGCGGCCAGGCCGCCAGCCTCGCGGTGACCCGCACCGATGTGACGGGCGGCAGCGGGCTGACGCTGGAACTCTTCGATTCCGGTGGTGCCCGCCTTGCCCTGGGCATCGCCGACGCCGGCAATGTAGACCAGGCCATCAGCGGCTTTGTCGCTCCGGCGGCGGGTGAGTATTTCGCGCGCATTTCCGCCGCTTCCGCGTTGCCCTACAGCCTGGTGGTGACGCGCGGCGCCGAATTCGGCCTGGAAAACTCCTTCTCCGGGAATGTGCAGGACATCTCGCCGACCCTGCGCGCCGTCGGCTATCTGGGCGGCGCGGGTGGTGGCGCCATCCGTGTGGCCGTGCTCAACAATGGCAACGCGTGGCAGGTGGTGAACCAGCTCAACGACGACACCTGGTTTGATTTCACCGCGTCCTCGGTGGACTACACCCAGATCGACACGCTGGCCGAACTGAACAATTACGACGTGGTGATGCTGGGTGATTCCTACACCTCGCACAGCCAGATCGCGGCCATCGCCCCGGCCCTGCGGCAATGGGTGGAAGCGGGCGGCGGCGTGGTGGGCACCGGCTGGGTCATTTACGACTCCGGGAGTTACACCGGCACACCCATCGCGGACATCAACGCCATCCTGCCGGTGGATACCAGCGTCACCCACCTCTACCAGTACAACCCCCTGATTCACATCAGCGATGGCGGCCATCCGGTGACGGCCGGCGTGGCGGATTTCTACCCCGGTTCTTACGCGGAATACTCGCCTACGGTGGATCCGGGCGCGACCGTGCTGGGTTATGCCGGCAGCCAGGCCGCCGTGGTGGTGGCCAACGTCGGTGCCGGCCGGGGTGTCTACCTCGGCCCCACCTATATGGTCAGCGCCGGCGGCGACCTGGACGTCGGTTCCGGAGATCGCCTGCTGGAACAGGCGGTAGCCTGGGCAGCGGCGGATCGGGACGACCGCTACAGCTTCCAGGTCACGGCGGGCCAGGCCCTGAATATCCGCACCTTCACGCCTTACGATGGTGTCGGCGAGCCGGCCAATAGCCTGGATGCCCGTCTGGAGTTGTATGACCCGAACGGCAACCTGGTGGCCAGCGACGACAACGGCGCCGATGGCGACGACCACAACGCCAACATCCTCTATACCGCCGCCGCCGGCGGCCGCTACGAACTCAGGGTGCTTGCCGCCACGACCGGGCAGACCAACAAGGGCGACTACATCGTCCAGGTCAGCGGCGCCACCCTGTCCGCCGGCCCGGCACCGACGGTGGTGGCCAGCAGCCCGGTGGAGGGCGCCAATTTCCTGGCGCCGCCGGCGAGCCTCACCCTCACCCTGTCCGAGGGACTTCTGGCCACCTCGGTGCAGGCCTCCGACCTGGTGCTGGATCACGGCGCGGGCGTCACCGGCGTGACCCTGGTGGACGGCCGCACCGTGCGCTTCACGATTACCGTGCCCGACGTCCAGGGCACCTATTCCTACACCCTGGCGGAGGGCGTGGTGTCCGATCTGCAAGGGCAAGGCAATGTCGCCTACACCGGCCATTTCACGGTGGATCACAGCGGCGCCCGGGTGGTGAGCCAGAACCCGGAAGTGCAGGGTTCGGCGCCATTCAGCCTGATGACGTTCACCTTCAACGAGAACATCGACCCCGCCAGCGTATCCACGGCGGACATCGTCAGTTTCACCGGGCCGACGGGCAACAACATCGCCATCTCCAGCGTCAGTGTTTCGGGAAATACCCTCACGGTGAATTTCGCCGCCCAGAACGTCCAGGGCACTTACACCCTGGTGCTGGGGCCCAACATCAACGATCTGGTCGGCAACTCGATGGACCAGAACCAGGATGGCGCCAACGGCCAGGCCAACGATGCCTATACCGCCGTGGTGCAACTGCAATCGCCTGACCTGCGGGCCGCGTCGTTGAGCAACCCGGCAGCCGCTTCCTGGGGCGATACCCTCCACCTCGCCTGGACGGTGGAAAACATCGGCGCCGATCCGGCGCGCAACAACTGGTACGACGCCATCTATCTGTCCAGCGACGCGACCCTGGACGGTAGCGACAGCCTGCTCCACTACGCGTGGGCCAGCGTCAATCCACTGGCGGCCGGCACCGATTACACCCATGCGCTCGATCTGGCGTTGCCGCTCGACTGGAACCCCATCGAGGGCACCTATTACCTGCTCCTCTCCACCGACGCCTTCGGCCACCAGCCCGAATCCAGCGAAAGCAACAACGTGGTGGCCGGCCAGGCCATCCACATCACCCTGCCGGCCAAACCGGATCTGGTGGTCAGCAACCTCAGCGCGCCGGCCGATCTGATGCTCAACCCCAGCGGCGATACCCTGGTGCCGATTACCTGGACCATCACCAACCAGGGCACGGCGGCGGCAACAGGCTGGTATGACTACGTCTACCTGTCCAGCGACAACAGCGTCGGCGGCGATGTTTATTTCGGTGGTTATTACTTTGAAGGCACCTTGAATCCGGGCGAATCGGCGACCCGTGGCCAGAGCATCTCGCTGCCCTACAACTATGTGGGCAACGCCACCTCGGCCACGCGTTGGCTGGTGGTGACGACCGATGCCTGGAACAGCCACTATGAAGTCACCAACGCCACGCCGCGCAGCCATCCCGACGCGGAGAACAACAACTCCACCGTGGACGACGCCTCCATGACCGTGCGTTATCCGGCCCTGCCGAATCTGACGGTCACCGCCGTCACTCCGCCGGATCATTCGTACTCCGGCCAGGACGCGGTAATCAGTTGGACGGTCAGCAACGTCGGCGCCGGCGCCACCAGCGTGCCGACCTGGTATGACTGGGTCTACCTGTCCACGGACAACGTCCTGGACAGCGGCGATACCTCTCTGGGCCAGGTTCAGAATCCCAGTTACCTGCCGGGTGGCGGCAGCCTCGGCAACAGCTACACCAGCAGCCTCCACTACACCCTGCCGCAGGGCATTTCAGGCAGCTATTACTACCTGGTCAAGACCGATATTTACGACCAGGTCTTCGAGAACCAGAACGAAACCGACAACCTCGGCAGCGTCCTCGTCAATGTCGAACTGACGCCACCGCCGGATCTACAGGTCGTCGCGCGCAACCCCAACAACAACGAATGGGAATCCTCGGTGCATATCAGCGCCCCCGGCGGGCTCTGGTCCGGCCAGGCCGCCACGGTCACCTGGGCCGTGACCAACCGGGGTGACGGCACCACCCAGGCCCCCGGCGGCTGGTACGACCGCGTCTACCTGTCCACGGACGCCAGCACCGACTATGGCAACGGCGACATCCTGCTCGGCACCTGGTACTACAACGCCGCCGCCGACGGGCAACTGGCTTCCGGCGCGAGCTATACCCGCTCCGGTAGCGTCACGCTGCCGATCGGCATGCCCGCCGATGGCGTGCCCACCACCTACTACTTCTACGTCGTCACCGACGCCAACCGGCAGGTTTACGAATATGTGAACGAAGGCAACAACGATGATTCCTACGCCAGCGCCGTGGTCAACCTGACCCCGCCGCCCGACCTGGAACCCGGCCCCATCCATCTCCCGGCCAGCGCCGAGACGGGCCATGCCTTCAGCTTCAACTACACGGTGACCAACTATGGCACCCCCACGCCCAACAGTTACTGGTTCGACCGCTTCTGGCTGTCCGCCGACGATGTCCTCAATGCCTCCGATCTCTACTTGGGCGACCGCAACCACTATGGCGTCCTGGATACCGATGCCTCCTACGGCGGCGCCTTCGTCGCCACCCTGCCGAGCAATCTGGCCGCCGGCGGCTATCGGGTAATCATGCGGACGGACTACGACAACCGGGTGTTCGAGGGTCTGGATAACCCGGCGATCGGCTACTACCCGGAAGGCAACAACACGGTGGTCAGCGACGTGATGAGCGTGGTTTCCAACCCCGCCGACCTGGTCATCGACAGCTTCAGCAGCAGCACCGGCGGCGAGGCCGGCAAGACCATCAGCGCCTCCTGGAGCGTGCGCAACGCCGGCTCTGGCGACTCCGTGGTGATCGGCTGGACCGATCAACTGGTCGCTTCGCTGGACGCCCTGCTCGGCAACGGCGACGACGTCGTGCTCTACACCCACAACCATTCCGGTCTGTTGGCGGCGGGAGCCGGTTACAGCGTCAACAACGTCTCCGTGGCGCTGCCCATCACCCTGGCGAGTGGCGAATACACCCTGTTCCTGCGCACCGACGCCGGCAACCAGGTGTACGAATCCGACAACGGCAACAACAGCGCCGCAAATCCGCTCAGCCTGAACCGCCAGACCGCCGATCTCCAGGTGGTCTCCCTGTCCGGCCTGCCCGCCGACATCACCGCCGGTAGCGCGTTGAGCCTGAACTGGCGGGTGGAAAACCTGGGTGTGGCCAGCACCAACGTCAACTATTGGTATGACGACGTCTTCCTGTCGCTGGACACCACCCTGGACGGCGGCGACATCGGCATCGGCTCGCTGCGCCACAACAATGTTCTGGCGCCGAACACCGGCTACGATGCCGGCGCGACTTTCACGCTCTCCACCGGCATCGCCGCCGGCAACTACTACGTCATCGCGCGGACCGATCGTGACAATGTCGTGGTCGAGTCGCCTTCGGAAGCCAACAACACGCGCGTCTCCGCCGCCACGGTGGCGGTCGCCGCCTGGGCGGGCGGCGAGAAACCGCTGGCCGAACTGCGTCCGGATCTCTCGGTAACCGCCATCACCCTGCCGCCCGAGGCCTACAGCGGCCAGGGCGTCACCCTGAGCTGGACGGTGGCCAACCAATCCGCCATCGACAACACCGGCTCGCGCTGGTGGAACGATAGCGTCTACCTGTCGCGCGACCTTTATTTCGACCGCTACAGCGACCTGTACCTTGGCTATGTTCCGCAGTACCGCAATCTGGCGGCAGGCGACAGCTACGGCGTCACCCAGTCCTTCACCGTTCCGTCCGGCTACACCGGCCCGTTCTATGCTTTCGTGGTGACGGACGCCAGCGGCAGCGTCGCGGAAAGCAATGAAACCAACAACATCACCCGCTCCGCGAACGTGGTAAGTGTGAGTCTGGCGCCGCCCTCCAACCTGGTGGCCGGCACGATCACCATCCCCGCCAACGGGGTGCCGGGGCAGCGGGCGGATATCAGTTACAGCGTCAGCAACGGGCCCGGCGCCAACTCGGTGTTCGGCACCTGGAAAGACACCCTGTATCTGTCCAGCGATACCGTCTGGGATATCGACGACATCGCCCTGGGTTCCGTCTGGACCACATACTCCAGCGCCGCGCCGCTGGCCGGCGGCGACAGCTACGGCCATACCCTGAACGTCACCCTGCCGGGCGTGAACCCGGGCGACTACCACGTCATCGTGCGTAGCGACATCCTCAACTCCATCCCCGAGACCAATGAGGAGGACAACCTTTCCGCCAGCCTCGACGCAGTGAGCATGGACGCCGAAGTGCTGCCGCTGGGCGGCTCGGTAAGCGGCAACCTGGGCAATCAGCAGGCGGTCTATTACAAGCTCGACGTGACAGCCGGCGAAACCGTGAAGCTGAGTTTCGACAGCACCGACGGCAACGCCGCCAACGAGATCTACGTGCGCTATGGCGTCATGCCCAGCCTGGGACGCTTCGATTATTCCTCGCTGGAAGAGTACTCCGCCGACCCGACCGCGCTGATCCCGGAAACCCGGGCGGGCACTTATTACGTCATGGTCCTCGGCGCATCGGTCTCCGGCGCGCCGGCCTACACGCTGAGTTCTGCGGTCATCCCCTTCTCCATCACCCATGTGCGCACCGACGTGGTGGGCAACGCCGGCGAGGCCACCCTCCGGATCGACGGCGCCCGGTTCGCCGAGGCCACCCGGTTCGCCCTGCGGGCGCCGGATGGCACGCTCCACGCCGACAGCAAAGTGTTCGTGGAAGACTCCAGCCGGGCCTACGTCACCTTCAATCTGCTGCAGGCGGCCGCCGGTGTCTATGACGTGGTGGCGACTCAGGCGGATGGCCAGACTACCGCGTTGAATGACACCGTCACGGTGATCGCCAACGCACGTGGCGCCAACCTGTTCAGCCTGATCGACGGGCCGAGTCAGGTCACCACCGGCCGCATCAACAGCTTCATGCTGCAATACACCAACCAGGGCGATGGCGACTCGATGGCGCCGCTCCTGATCATCACCGGCCAGGCCGACACCCCGTTGGGTTACGCCAGCGGCGATCTGCGTTCGGAACCCATCTACTTCCTGGGCGCCAGCCTGGACGGCCCGATGGACATCCTGCGTCCGGATACCGGCTATTCGCAGCAGGTGCTGTTCCGCGCCCCCGGCACCGCCGGCCAGCTCAATATCTCGGTCGCCACCATCCAGGCCACCGACAACCGCGTCATCGGCAGCACCAAATGGAATGAGATCAAGGCCGCGATCAAGCCGGCCACCCCGGCCGGCATGAGCGATGCGGCCTGGAATGCGGAATGGGACGTCTTCTGGGGACGCATCCGCGCCGCGATGGGCGATACCTGGGGCGATTACGTGCGCATGCTCAACCAGGCCATGCTGCTGGTGTCCGAGCAGGGCAGCCCGGTGCGCGACATCCGCACCCTGATGGCGACGGTTCACGACCGGTATCCCGATTGGCGCCCCGCTTCCAACCTGAGCGGCCGCCTGCTCGACAGCGCAACCGGCGCGGCCCTGGCCAACGTGGAACTCGCCGCTTACCGCGCCACCGCGCGAGGCGTGGTACTGGGCGGTTACTCGACCACCGACGCCAACGGTTATTTCACCCTGAGCGGCCTGCAACCCGGCGCCTACAGCCTGACGCTGTCCGGCGGCGGGGTGTATGACATGAACCGCAACGGCGTGGACGACAGTGGCGAACTCAACGCCGCCGGCAATGCGCCGTTCGGCCTGCCGAGCTTCGATGTCGGCTTCAGCGCCGACCGCGACGCCGGCAACGTCTACGTGCTCAACACCACCCGGGTGGCGCACACCGATGATTCCGCGCCGGTGCTGGCTACCGCGCCGGATGGTACGCCGCACATTCTCTGGCTGCGCGACGGGCGCGCCTGGCACGCCTGGTATGACGGCAGCAACTGGGTTGACGCCGTGGCGGTTTCCGGCGCCGGCGCCTCCGACCTCAGCCTGGTCGCGGCGGGCAATCTGCTCGACGCTTCCAACCCCGGCCTGATCGCCGTGTGGCAGCAGAACGGCGGCAACAGCGCCCTGGGCGGCAACGACTCCGAAATCTGGTACGCGGTCGCGCGGCCTCGGGTCGGTGGCGGCTACCAGTGGAGCGAGCCGATCCGGCTCACTCATGACAACGTGTCTGATCGCGGCATTGACGTCGTGGTCGTCGGCGGTGGCCAGGTGCTGATCGTCGACAAGAAAGAGGATGTGGCGATCCAGGACGACGCCGACATCTATTACTACCTGGTCGACGTGGCGACCGGCGGCGTGGTCTGGACGGCTTCGCCGGTCGTTCTGCAACCGTCGCTCACCGTGGCCTACAGCTACGACAAGGAATACGGCCCCTGGAGCGCGCTGGGCATGGAAGTCGGTGCCTCCATCGGCCTCACCGGCAGCGCCACGCAATCCGGCTGCGCGGCCAGCGTCAGCGTCGGCGGCAAAGCCGAACTGACCCTGGAAAGTGACAATCTCGGCATCACTCTGGAAGGCCACGGCAACCTGCAAGCCGACTGGGGTGTCGATCTGGTCGCTCACGACTGGGACTTCCACCAGGCCACCGCCAGCATCGGCATCAGCGGCGAACTGGATTGGAAGAACGGCCTGCTGAAGATGCTCGGCGCCATTCCGACGCCGGCCACCAAGGCCGCCGCCACCTTCATCGAATGGGCTACCGCGCTGATCAATTCCACCGGTCTGGTCGAAGCCAGCAATGGCATCAAGGGCAGCATCGGCCTCGATTTCAGCGGCCTGCAATGGACCATCGCCGAACCCTTCCCGAGTTGGGTCTGGCCGAACGTGATCGCGGAAGCGGCGGTGAACGCCAGCGTCAAGGCGTATGCCGGTGTCCAGGTCAAGGATAACGATGACTGGAAACTGGAAGTCGAGGGCGGCATCGTCGCAGCCGTGAATGTCTACCCGACCGTCGAGTTGACCAAATTGGGTGGCGAGATCGGCATCACCCTCACCCTGGACGGATGGGATCTGAGTCCCGATCCGTGGTTCCTCGGCTATGAGAAATCCAGTCTCATCACCCTGGGCGACGGCGGCATGGGCACGCCGCTCTACCTCATGTCCTGGAACCCGGGACTGCTGATCGGGAGCAACGCCAACTACAGCGACAGCGTCAGCCGCAGCCTGCTCGCGAACGTCGCCTCCGATGTCGCCAAAGACGGTTCGCCGGCTCTGGCCAGCGACTCCGGCGGCACCTACGCGGCCTGGACCCACGGCACTGGTGACATCGGTAGCGAGGTGCGGGTTTCCAGCTACACCGGCGGCGCCTGGAGCGCCCCGGTCACGATCGCCGGCAGCGTGGGCTTCAACAGCAACGTCAACACCATCACCGATGCCAACGGCAGACGCATGGCCGTCTGGGCCAACGCGGCCACCAGCGGCCTCGGCCACGACTCCGACCTGGATGCCATCCAGGCCGCGCGCGACGCCAACGACGTGATGTATTCCCTCTACGACAGCGGCGCCGGCGTCTGGTCGACGCCCGCCCTGCTGGCGGCCACCGCTGGCCGCGACGCCAGCCTGACGCTGACCCGGGATGCTTCCGGAAACGTGGTGTTGGGCTGGATACACACCGGCGCGGACGATATTCAGCATCTGGTCAGCGCTACCTGGAATGGCACCGGCTGGACGGCTCCGGAAACCATCGCCAGCAATGCGCATCTCGGCCAACTTGAACTCGGCCTGGTCGGCAACCGCCTCACCGCGTTCTGGACCGAGGACGTCAGCGCGGCCGGCGACTCCAGCCAGACCAGCCTGCGCGGCGCCAGCTACAGCGGCGGTGTCTGGTCGGGCGCGAGCGCTTTCTCGCCGGCCCTGTTGTCCGCCTCGCTCGGCGTCACCGGCGCCGCCACGAGCCAGGGCTTCAGCCTGGCCGGTAGCGAAGTGCCGCTGCAAGGCGAATCCCTGGCCGGCATCCTGTTCGGCCCGCCGCCGGACGAATGCTTCAAGTGCAAGCCCGAGGACATCAAGAAAGTCACGGAAAGCGCGCCCAACTGCCGCCCTGGCGGTGGTACCGACGTGCAGTACGACCCCGAGAAATGCCTGGAACGCACCATCATCTACGCCCCCTGCGCCGTGCGCCCGCGCGACCCCAACGACATCCTCGGGCCGAACGGCTTCGGCGATGAAAACTGGATCACCGCCACCCAAACCCAGGCCTACACCATCCGCTTCGAAAACGCGGCGGATGCCACCGCTCCGGCGCAACAGGTGGTCATTACCCAGGTGCTGGATAGCGACCTCGACGCCCGCACCTTCCGGATCGACGATTTCGGCTGGGGTGATTTCCGCCAGGAACTGGGCGCCAATCGCTCCTACTTCACCGGGCGTCTCGATTTCACGGCGACCACCGGTTACTACGTGGATGTGGCGGCCAGCGTGGATGTGCCCAGCGGCACCCTCACCTGGACCATGACCACCATCGACCCGGCCACCGGCGAAATGCCCGCCGACGCCGGCATCGGCTTCCTGCCGGTGAACGACACCGTCTACAACGCCGAACACCAGGTCGTGGTGGAAGGCACTCATCGCGGCGAAGGCTTCGTTTCCTACACCGTGCGGCCGAAGAACGGCACCGCCACCGGCGCCGTGGTGGATGCCCAGGCGACCATCGTGTTCGATACCCAGGGTCCGATCGAAACCCCGGCCATTGCCGCGACCCTGGACGCCGGCGCGCCCAGTAGCCAGGTCAACGCCCTGCCCGCCGGCATCGCGCCGACTTCCGGCGGCGGCGCCGAATTCCTGGTGACCTGGGGTGGCGAGGACGACACGGGCGGTTCCGCCATCGCCGACTACACCATCTATGTCTCCGTGGATGGCGGCGCGTTCAGCATCTGGCAGCTCAATACCGCGTTGACCGAAGCCCTCTACAGCGGCACCGCCGGCCATTCTTACGCCTTCTACAGCACCGCGCGCGACAACGCGGGCAACGAGGAGGCGATCCCGGCCGGCGCTGACGCGGGAACCGTGATCGTCGGCGGCGTCGGCACCCTGTCCGGCATGAAGTTCGAGGACATGGATGGCGATGGTGTCAAGGACGCGGGCGAAGCCGGCCTGTCTGGCTGGACCCTCTATCTCGATGCCGACGGCAACGGTGCGCTGGACCCCGGCGAACTCAGCACCGTCACCGGCACGGATGGTTCCTACAGTTTCAACGATCTCGCCGCCGGCAACCATGTCGTGGCCGAACTGGCGCGGGCCGGCTGGATCGCCACCACCCCGGTGAGCGGCAGCCGCGCGGTCACCGTCGTGGGCGGCCAGACAACCACCGCCGACTTCGGCAATTTCCATCTCGCCCAGATCGGTGGCATCAAGTTCAACGATCTGAATGCCAACGGCATCATGGATGGCGCCGAAACGGGCCTTTCGGGCTGGACCATCAACCTCGACAGGAATGGGGACGGCAGCATCGAAACCACCGCCACCACCAACCAGTATGGTTACTACCGCTTCACCGACCTCGGCCCCGGCACCTACGTCGTGACTGAAGTATTACAAACCGGCTGGCTGCAAACCAACCCGGCCGGCGGCGGCTACACGGTCACGCCTTATTCCGGCGAGGATTCCGGCTCCAACGACTTCGGCAACGTGATGGCCGCCAGCATCAGCGGCCGCAAGTTCGAGGACGTCAACGGCAATTCCGCCTGGGACGCGGGCGTGGATCGCGCCCTGGCCGGCTGGACCATCTATCTCGACGGCAACGCCAACGGCGTGCTGGAAAGCGGCGAGCGTTTCACCGTGACCGACGCCGACGGGCTCTACCGCTTCGACAACCTGTTGCCCGGTGGCTACACCATCGCCGAAGTCATGCAAGCCGGCTGGGTGCAGACCTACCCCGCCATCGTGTCCGGCAGTGAATCGCCGCAAGTCACCCTTACCGGTTCCGAAGCGCTGCTCGCGCTTCCGGCGGAACTGGTTCTGGAGGATGTCAGCGCCGCGCAGGTGCTTGGCAACACCCTCGCGGCCAGCCTCACCCATCTCGACGCCTACCGGGCGGATAGCCGCTTCGCCAGCCTGAACGGCGCCGGCATCAGCACCGTCGTGATCGACACCGGCATCGACCTTAACCATTCATTCTTCGGCCCGGACAGCGACGGCAACGGCGTCGCCGACCGCATCGTCTATCAGTGGGACTTTGCCGATCACGATGGCAACGCCTCCGACCACAACGGCCACGGCTCCAACGTTTCCAGCCTGATCGCCTCCTCCGACGCAATGGCCAGGGGCGTCGCGCCCGACGCCAGTCTGATCGTCCTCAAGGTATTCAGCGATGCCGGCGCCGGCAACTTCGGCTACCTGGAACAAGCCCTGCAATGGACGCTGGCCAATATCGCCACCTGGAACATCGGCGTCATCAACCTGTCGCTGGGCGATGGCGAGAACTGGGCGAATGCCGCCTCGATGTATGGCATTGGTGACGAACTGGCGGCCCTGGCCGACAGCGGAGTCATCATCACCGCCGCCGCCGGCAACAGCTACTACCAGTACAACGGACAACTCGGTGTCTCCTACCCGGCCGCCGATCCGGCGGTATTGGCGGTGGGCGCCGTCTGGAGCGGCGACTTTGGTGGCGAATACCACTACGGCAGCGGCGCCATCGACTACAGCAGCGGCACCAACCGGATCGCCGCCTTCTCGCAGCGCGACAACGACCAGCTCGACGTGTTCGCCCCCGGCACTCGCCTCCTCGGCGCCAATGCCACGGGCGGCACGGTGACCATGTACGGCACCAGCCAGGCCTCGGCATACCTCGCCGGTATCGCCACACTGGCGCAGGATGTGGCCCAGGCCAACCTCGGCCGCAATCTCACCACGGCCGAGTTCGCCAGCCTGCTGGCCAGTACCGGCGGCAGCATCCTGGACGGTGACGATGAGAACGACAACGTCGCCAATACCGGCCTCAGCTTCCATACCCTCGACATGCTCGCCCTGGCCGAGGGCATCATCAGCCTCGGCACGGGTGGCGGCGGTGGCGGCGGTTCCAGCGGCACGGGCGGCAGCGGCGCCGGCTTCATCGCCGGCCCGGCCACCCACCGCGTCACCCTCGCGGCCGGCGACCATGTAAGCGGCCGGGACTTCGGCAATTTCCGGCTGGGCGAGATCGGCGGGACATTGTTCGACGACTTCAATGCCGATGGCATCGACAACAGCGGCGACAGCGGCCTCGGCGGCTGGACGATCTATCTCGACGACAACCACAACGGCGCGCTCGATGCCGGTGAAGCCAGCATGGCCACCGGCGGCGATGGCGCTTATCTCTTCACCGGCGTCGGCCCCGGCACGCATCGGGTCGGCATTTTCGACCCGGGTGGCTGGGGCTACACCACCGCCAGTTTCTTCGATGTATTCATGGAAAGCGGCGGCGTCGCCAGCCGCGATTTCGGTGCCAACCGGACTCCGACCGTTGTTGACGACAACGCCGGCGGCGATGAGGATCAGGCCATCAACGGCAACGTGTCGGGCAACGACAGTGATCCGGACGGCCCGGCTTATACCGCCCAATTGGTGGACGATGTCATTCACGGCAGCCTGCTCCTGAACGCCAACGGCGGCTTCACCTACGCACCCGACGCCGACTGGCATGGCGAGGATCGCTTCACTTACCGGGTGAGCGACGGCGTCAGCCTGAGCAACCTCGCCACGGTGATCCTCACCGTCAACCCGGTCAACGACGCGCCCACGGCCGACCCGGTGCTCGCCCAGAACGTTGACGAAGGCCAGACTCTCAGCCTCACGGTGGTCGGCCATGACGTGGACGGCGACCCACTCAGCTACAGCCTGCTCAACGGCCCCGGCGCCATCGACCCGGTCAGCGGCGCCTACCGCTTCACCGCCCTCGACGGCAACGCCAGCCACACCGTCGGCATGCGGGTCGGCGACGGCCACGCAGACAGCTTCTTCGATGTCTTCTTCGACATCAGCGTCCACAACGTCGCGCCCACCCTTGGCGTAACCGGAGCCGGTAGCGCCCAGGCCGGCGTCGCCTACAGCGTGAACCTCGGCGCCAGCGATCCGGGCCAGGACACCCTGACTGGATGGAGCATCGACTGGGGCGACGGCACCATCAGCAGCCTGATCGGCGCCGCCACCAGCGCCAGCCACACCTACGCCACGGCCGGCAACTACAGCATCCTCGCCAGCGCGACCGACGAAGATGGCACCTACGCCGTCAGCGGCCCCACCGTCAGCGTCAGCGCGGCGGCCAACCACGCGCCCACGGCCGATACCGTCAACAACCAGAACGTTGACGAAGGCCAGACTCTCAGTCTCACGGTGGTCGGCCATGACGTGGACGGCGACCCACTCAGCTACAGCCTGCTCAACGGCCCCGGCGCCATCGACCCGGTCAGCGGCGCCTACCGCTTCACCGCCCTCGACGGCAACGCCAGCCACACCGTTGGCGTGCGGGTCGGCGACGGCCACGCGGACAGCTTCTTCGATGTTTTCTTCGACATCAGCGTCCACAACGTCGCGCCCACCCTCGCCATCAGCGGCCCGGCGACCGGCCATGAAGGCCAGGCCTACAGCCTCGCTCTCGGCCACAGCGATCCGGGCCAGGACACCCTGAGCGGATGGAGCATCGACTGGGGCGACGGCACCCAGGGCGCGTACCCCGGCGATGCCGGCGGCGCCAGCCACGTCTACGCGGTCGGCGGCCACTTCACCATCCACGCCACCGCCAGCGACGAGGACGGCACCTGGAACGCCAACAGCCTCGGTGTGGAGATCGCGGCCATGAGCTTCCAGGTCACCGGCTTCACGCAATTCGACAGTGGCTTCCATCTCGACTTCAACCACGCGGTGGATCTCGGCGTGCTCAACCTCTACAACGCCGCCAGCAATCCCCTGGGCGACGCCGATCTCGTCCTCACCCGCCTCGGCGCTCCCAGCCCGATCCGGGGCAGTCTGGTGCTCGATCACGACCTGCAAGGCGCCACCTTCATCAAGACCAAAGGCCTTCTCGATGCCGGCGCCTACACCCTCACCCTCGCCAGCCGCGCCGATGGTTGGAAAGACAGTGGTGGTGGACTGCTCGACGGCAACCGCGACGGCCTCGCTGGCGGCAACTACGTCGCCACCTTCGATGTCGCCGCCTCCAGCAGCGCCATCCTCGCCATCGGTGAAGTCCTGGCCGGCCCCGGCCAGTCCCTGACCGGCTACGCCCCGATCAACCAGGTGCCGCTCGACGGCCTGCCCATCACCCTCGGCAACGCAGCGGGTGTCACCAGCCTCAGCTTCGACCTCGCCTACGACCCGGCCCTGCTCGACATCACCAGCGTCGGCTTTGCGGCCGGCGTCAGCGGCGGCTACAGTCTGGGCACTCCCGGCGTGGTTCACATCAGCCTCACCACCCCCAGCCTGGGCACCGGCGCGGTCGACATCGCCCGCCTCTACGGCGGCGTCCCGGCCAACGCCCACACCACCAGCCACTACGGCGCCAAACAGGTGCTCGACCTCGGCAACGTCAGCGCCAGCCGCGCCCTGCGGATCGACGACGGCCTCCTGGTCAACGCCTACCCCGGCGACGCCAGTGGCAACGCCGCCTACGACACCCTCGACATCAGCTACATGCTGCGCGTCATCGGCGGCGCCGACAGCGGCTTCGGCGCCTACCCGCTGGTCGACTCCAGTGTCATCGGTGACATCAACCGCGACCAATCCTTCAGCTCTGCCGACCGTCTGTTGTTCGCCAGCGAACTCGACTGGCTGACCACCGGCAACGCCGCCAAGGATCGCAAGGAAATCGTCGCCCTGCCCAGCGGTATCGGCCCCATCACCTTCACCGGCGCCGATCCGCTGGTCGATGTTCCGCGTGACCTTGACGCCACGGCCGGCGGCCTGGTCACCGTCCCGGTGCGGCTCGACATCGCCGACCAGCTCGAACAGGTGCAATTACAACTGGCCTGGGACGCCAGCCAACTCGAACTGGTCGAAGTCCGGCGCGGCAGCCTCACCGGCGGTTTTGACAACTATGTGGAAAACCGTCAGGCCGGCAGCCTCTACGTCGACATGAGCAGCCTTACCCGGCTGCCGGGCGGCGCGGGCACCCTGCTCGAACTGGTCTACCGGGTCGCGCCCACCGTTAGCGGCGTGGTGGAAGTCAACCTGCAATGGGCTCAACTCAACCAGACCCACCTCACCCTCAACCCCGCCCCGCAAGCGGGCGCCGACCCCACCGACGGCGCGATCCGGGTTACCCTCGCGGCCACCCCGGACAGCCCGGTGACGCCGCCCGTTCCCGCCACTCCGGAACGCCTGGCCGCACAAGCGGGCGGCGCCGGCCCGGTGATCGACTTCGCCGGCCGCTACAACGGTTTCGAGTTCAAGCAAAGCGGCGAGAAAGACTGGCTGGGCGACTGGCTCACGGATGACAAGAGCAGGAGGCCCAACCTCGAAGCGCTGCGGATTCAGCCCAAGGTCGCGCCGAGATTGAGCGCGCGGTTATAAGGTAAGGTGTCGCGACGAGTTGCATGAAAGCCCCCTCCCGTGTGGAGGGGGGATTCCCGAGGCGCCACAAGGCGCGAATTTGAGAGAAGCCCAGAAAGGAGTAGTCCATGGCCAACACCCCCGAACAAGTTGTTGCGAAACCCGCCGAAGCCGCCGCGAGCCCGCATGTGAAGTGGAATGTCGAGCATCTGAAGAGCAGCTACGTCAACTTCGCGAACGCCAACTCGACGCGCGAGGAGGTGGTGATGAACTTCGGGCTGAACACGAGTTGGGATCGCGGCCAGCCAGAAGTGGAAATCGAGCTGGCGCACCGCATCGTGATGAGCCCGTTCGCCGCCAAGCGCCTGGCGGAACTGCTCAACAAACTGATGGGCGAGTACGAGAGCCGCTATGGCGAGTTGAAGTAAACCCCCATCGGGCGCCGAACACGGGACGGTGCGACCGTCCCTTTTTTTTGCGCGGCGCCAATGTGGCCCGCGATGCCACACCCGCGAGCGTTCCCTGGGCGTATCGCATTCCCTCCGGCCAATCGGCGCGCTACTCTCCTCCTTCATCGGTTTTCAGACGACAGATATGCAGTCTCGCAACGACGCCGTCGCTTCCTCTCCCGATACCCCGCCGCCCGTCGCGCCTGCGGATTTCTGGCAGGCGCTGGCGCAAGCCCGCAACGCCGAGCAACTTTGCCAGGCCTGGCTGCCCATCCTGTGCGGCATGCTCCAGCGGGCGCGGGGTGGCTTGCTGTTGCTGCGGGACGGCGATGGCAGTTTCGCGCCGGCCGCGTTGTGGCCGGAGGCGGCGGATCTGTCCTATCTGCGCGGCGTGGCCGAGGAATCGTTGAATACCCGCCAGGGTGTGATACAGCGGGACGATGACGGCCAGACCCGCTTTGCCTATCCCCTGCTGAACGGCGACGAGCTGTTCGGGGTGGTGATCCTGGATTTGCTCGCGGCGGACGAGATGGCGCTCACCCATGCCCGTCGCCTGCTGCACTGGGGCGCGGGCTGGCTGATCGACCTGTCCAACCGGCACGCGTTGCTGGAACAGGAGGCGCGTCTGGAGCGTTCGGCCTACCTATTTGATCTGGCGTTGGCGGCGCTGTCCGAGTCCGATTTCGGCAAGGCCAGCCTGGCCGTGGTGAACCGCCTGGCGCAGCGCTTTCATTGCCATCAGGTGTTGTTCGGCCTGGAGAAGGGCAAGACGGTGCGGGTGGAAACGGTGTCCCATTCCGCCTGGTTCGAGGAAAAGGCCAATCTGGTCAACCTCGCGGCGCAGGCGATGAACGAGGCTTTCGACCAGCGTTCCCGCATCGTCGTGCCGGAGCCGGAATCCGGCGCTTCCCTGATTACCGCGGCCTGCCGCCGTTACCTGGAAGACAGCGGTGGCCATGCGCTGTGCGCCCTGCCACTGGAAGCCGGCAACCGGGTGGTGGGGGTGTGGCTGCTGGAGCGGGATGAGCCATTCTCGGACGAGGAACGGGACGTGCTCGATGCCCTGACCCTGACCGTCGGCCCGATTTTGGAACTCAAGTTGAACGCCGAGGAGTCGTTGTTCAGCCATGCGCGTCGTTCCTGGAACCACGGCCTGCGCAAGTTCACCGACACCTCGCGCCCGGGGTACAAGTTGCTGGCCATCGTCATCGCCGCCTTGCTCGCCGGCCTCGCCATTTATGAAACCGATTACCGCGTGGCTTCGCGAGCGGTGGTGGAGGGTGCCACGCAGCGCGTCGCGGTGGCGCCGTTCCAGGGTTACCTCCAGAGCGCGCCGAAGCGGGCGGGCGACGTGGTGCGCGCTGGCGAAGTGCTGGCGACCCTGGAAGACAAGGACTTGCGCCTGGAGAGAGTGCGCTGGGAAGCGGAGCTGGAAGTTTCCCTGCGCAAGGAACTGGAGGCGATGGCCAAGGGCGAACGGGTGGAATTGCGCCTGGCTACCGCCCAGGCCAACCAGGCGCGCGCCCAGCTCGATCTGGCCCAGGAAAAACTGGCGCGCGTGCGGGTGCTGGCGCCCTTCGACGGCGTGGTGGTGCGCGGCGACCTGTCGCAGCAACTCGGCTCGCCGGTGGAGCAGGGCAAGGTGCTGTTCGAACTGGCGCCGCTGGAAGCCTGGCGGGTGATCCTGAAGGTGGACGAGCGTGATATCGCCGATGTGCGCGCCGGCCAGTCGGGCGAACTCATGCTCACCAGCCTGCCCGGCCAGTCCTTCCCGTTCAAGGTGAAAAAGGTGACGCCGGTGGCCACCGCCGAGGAGGGCCGCAACTATTTCCGGGTCGAAGCCGGATTGACCCTGAAACAGGGCGCCAGCCTGCCCAAGCTGCGCCCCAACATGGAAGGTGTGGGCAAGGTGGAGGCCGGCGACCAGAGCCTGTTGTGGATATGGACGCACCGGCTGAGTGACTGGCTGCGCCTGACCCTGTGGCGCTGGATGCCATGAGGTTGCCGCCAATGAGCAGGTTGCCATGAGCGAGGCGCTGTTTTCGACCAACTGGTATCGCGTCGCCGATCTCAGGCCACGCTTGCGCGGCCATATCCGCATCCATCGCCATGCCTACCGGGGCGAGATCTGGTACGTCGTGGAAGACCGGGTCGCGGGCAAGTATCACCGTTTCAATCCGGCCTCCTACAAGGTAATCAGCCTGATGGACGGCCAGCGCGACATGAATCAGGTCTGGGCGCGCCTGACCGCCGAGTTGGGGGAAGACACACCGGATCAGGAAGAGGTGATCCGCCTGCTCGGGCAGCTTCATGGCGCCGACCTGATCCAGTGCGACGTCACGCCGGATGTGGCGGAATTGTTCGAGCGGCGCGGCAAGCAGGAACGCAAGAAGCTGCTGAACCGCTATCTCAACCCGATGTCGCTGCGCTTTCCGCTGCTCGATCCGGACAGGCTCCTCGACTGGGCCAACCGCTGGCCGCATCCATACAAAGGCGGCTGGGGCATGTTGATCTGGCTGGCGGTGGTGCTGCCGGCCGCGTTCCTCGCCCCCATGCACTGGCCCGACCTCACCGAGAACTTCTCGGAACAATTGCTGGCGATGGATAACCTGCTGCTGATGGCCGTGGTGTTTCCCCTGCTCAAGGGTTTGCATGAAATGGGGCATGGCCTCGCGGCCAAGTCGCGCGGTGGTGAAGTGCACGAGATGGGAATCATGCTGCTGGTGTTCTTCCCCATTCCCTATGTGGAAGCGTCCAGTTCCTCCGCTTTCGTGAAGAAGACCGAGCGCATGCTGGTGGGCGCGGCCGGCATGCTCACCGAGCTGTTCGTCGCCGCCCTGGCGTTCTATCTCTGGGTGATGCTGGAGCCGGGTCTGGCGCGTTCACTGGCTTACAACACCCTGATTCTGGCCAGCGTCTCCACCGTCCTGTTCAACGGCAACCCCTTGCTGCGCTACGACGGCTACTACATCTTCGCGGACTGGGTCGAGATTCCCAATCTGGGCAGCCGCTCCACCCAATACTGGCGCTATCTGGCCGAGCATCATCTGTTCGCCGTGCCCGAGAGCGAGCCGCCGCCGGCCACAGCGGGCGAACGCCGCTGGTTCCTCGCCTACGCGCCGCTGGCGTTCGCCTATCGCATGTCCGTGCTGTTCGGCATCGCCCTGTTCGTGGCGCAGCAATACTTCATCATCGGCGTGTTGCTGGCGCTCTGGGGGATGTTCGCCAGCATCGGTATTCCCCTGTTCAAGATGGCCCGCGCGCTGTTCACGGAACCGCGCTTCGCCGCGCGCGGCATGCGTATCCGCAAGGTGCTGGGAGGCGCCGCCCTGGGGCTCTATCTGTTGCTGTTCGTGTTGCCCATGCCCTACCACACCCACGCCGAGGGGGTGCTGCGCTTGCCGGAACAGGCAATCCTGCGCGCCGAAGCGGCCGGGTTCGTCTCGCGGATACTGGCTCGCCCCGGAGCTCCTCTGCATCCCGGTACCGCCGTGCTGGAGAGTAATGATCCGGATCTCGCGGCCGACCTGGGCGTGCAACTTGCCCGGTTGGGAGAGGTACGCGCCCGTTATGACGCCGCCTGGGGCGTGAAGCCGGCCGAAGCCGCGCGCCTGGAAGAGGCAATGCGGCGCGAACAGGCCGCCGTCGATCGCCTGCGCGAGCGCATGGCCCGCCTCACCCTGCATGCCGGCGCTTCCGGCAGGTTGTTGCTGGAACATCCCGACGATTTGCCTGGGCGTTTCCTGCAACAGGGCGAGGTCGTCGGCTATGTGGTGGGCAGCTATGTTCCCGTGGTGCGCGTGGTGGTGCCGCAGGAAGACGTCGACCAGATCCGCCTGGAGACTCGCGACGTGGTGGTGAAGCTGCCGCAGAACCTCGCCGCCACCTGGCCCGCGCGCCTGCTGCGCGAAGTCCCCGCCGCCGGCCACGAACTGCCCAGTGCCGCCCTTGGCCAGAGCGGCGGCGGCGACATCGTGCTCGACCCTGGCGACAAGGAAGGCACCAAGACCCTGCAATCGGTCTTCGAGTTCGAGCTCGCCCTGGAACAGGCGGCGCCCGCGCGTTTTCTCGGCAGCCGCGTCCATGTGCGCTTCGAACACCCCGCCACCCCCCTCGGCACACGCGCCTGGCGTGGCGTGCGCCGGCTGTTCCTGTCGCGCTTCCATGTTTGATCGTGCGATGTCGGCGGCGGTGGTCTTCCTTCTTTTGCAAGAAGGGGGCGTCTTTTAGCATGTCCTCCCTCCTTTCCCACGCCGAACTCTCCCAGGGCATCTATCCCGAGCGGGCCGATCCCAATGAGAGCGCCTTCGACCGCTGGACGCGTGGCGCGCTGGGCGGCGCGCTGCTGCGCTTGCGGCCGTTTCGGGCGCGGCTGGCGGCGTTGGCGAAACAGGCCGGGGCGGAGGCCGAGGCCGTGGCGCGACTGGAGGACGCCGAGTTGGCTACCCAGACGCGGGTTCAATCGCGTCAGGCCATGCTGGGGGGCAACCTCGCGCCGGCGCTGGCGCGGGTGCGCGAAGCCGCGCTGCGCAGCCTCGACAAGCGCCCTTTCGACAGCCAGTTGATGGGCGCGGCGGCGCTGATGGCCGGCAAGCTCGCGGAAATGCAGACCGGCGAGGGCAAGACCCTCACCGCCGCGCTGGCCGCCTGCGTGGCCGCCGCCTCCGGCGCGCCGGTGCATGTGGTGACGGTGAATGACTACCTGGCCGAGCGTGATGCGCGGGAAATGGCGCCGTTGTTCGAATTTCTCGGCCTCTCGGTGGGCACCATCGTCACCGGCATGAGCCTGGATGCGCGCCGCGCCGCCTATGCCCGCGACATCACCTACTGCACCAACAAGGAACTGGTGTTCGATTATCTGAAGGATCGCGTCGCCGCCGGTGGCCGCGCCAGCCGCGCGCAAGTCCTGGCGCGCTCCCTGCTGGGCGGCGAGAAACGGGCCGGGATGCTGTTGCGTGGACTGCATTTCGCCATCGTCGACGAGGCCGACAGCATCATGATCGACGAGGCGCGCACGCCCCTGATCCTGGCCGAGAAGGGGCCCACCAGCGGGGATCCGAAGATGTACAGGCAGGCACTGGCCCTGGCGCGCGAACTCGCGCTGGGCGAGCATTACGAGATGTCGCCGGCGCGGCGCGAACTGCATCTGACCGACGCCGGGCGCGCCGTGCTCTATCGGCGCGCCCGAGAGCTGGGCGGCACCTGGCTCTCGGGCAAGGCGCGCGAGCAACTGGTGTCGCAGGCGCTACGCGCGTTGCTCCTGTTCCATCGCGACCAGCACTACCTGGTATCCAGGGAGCGCAAGGTACAGATCATCGACGAGTACACCGGCCGCGTGCTCGAAGGGCGCACCTGGGAGCAGGGCTTGCACCAGATCATCGAAGCCAAGGAAAACTGCATGCTTTCCGAGCACAACCGCACCCTGGCGCGCATCACCTACCAACGTTTCTTCCGCCGCTATCTGCGCTTGTCCGGCATGACCGGCACGGCGAAGGAGGTGGCCGGCGAATTGCACGCCGTGTATGGCCTGGAAGTGGTCGCCATTCCTCCCAACCGGCCCTGTGTCCGCATCCGCGAAGTGGATCGCTGCTGCCCGGGCGAAGCCGCCAAGTGGCGGGCCGTGGCGGAGGAGGCCGCGCAGCTTCGGGAACGCAACATGCCGGTGTTGATCGGCACCCGCTCCCTGGAGGCCTCGGAACAGTTGTCCGCCATGCTGGAACGGATGGCATTGCCGCATCGCGTCCTCAACGCCCGCCAGGATGCCGAGGAGGCCGAGATCGTCGCGCGGGCCGGGCAGCCCGGCACGATCACGGTCGCCACCAACATGGCCGGGCGCGGCACCGATATTTGTCTCGGCGATGGCGTGGCCGCAGCCGGTGGCCTGCATGTCATCCTCACCGAATTCCACGACTCGCCGCGCGTGGATCGCCAGTTGATCGGCCGCTGCGCGCGCCAGGGCGACCCCGGCCGCGCGCTCGCCATCGTTGCCTTCGATGACGCCCTGTTCCGTGAACACGGTGGCTGGCTTTATCGTTTGCTCACCCGATTCCCGAGCCATGCCCTGCCGCCCCTACCGCTCGCCTTGTTGCGTCAGCGTTGCCAGCACGCAGCCGAACGTATCCACGGCCGCGAACGCCGCGATACCCTGAAACAGGATCGCGACCTCGATACCCTGCTTGCCTTTGCCGGAAACCAGATATGAAAGAGCCCTTGCCTGCCCGCTCGTTCGCCCCCGTGGCCGAATCCAACCGCGTATTCCCCCTGTTCAGGAACCAGGGAAGCATGGCGTCGCGCTGGTTGAGCGCCTGCGCGGGGATGACGGCGGTGTTCGCGGTGGCGGCCTCCCATGCGGGCGATCGCGCCCATGCCTGCCTGATCGAGCCCTACCAGAAGATCGAACTGCGCAGTCCGGTGGAGGCGCTGATCACGCAAATCCGGGTGGATCGCGGAGCCACGGTGAAGAAGGGACAGGTGTTGGTGGAAATGGATACCGGCGTCGAGGAAGCCGCGCTGGCTGCCGCCAAATACAAGGCGGTGATGGAAGGGCAGATCAAGTCCGCAGAAACCCGGGTCGGTTACTCTCGCGGCAAACTGAACCGGAAGGAAGAACTCAACCGGATGAACTTCATCTCCGCTCAGGAACGCGACGATGCCTACAGTGAAATGCGCCTGGCCGAGGCCGAACTGCTCGACGCCAAGGACAACCGTGAGCTCGCCGCGCTGGAGTACAAACGCCTGCTCGCCCAGGTGGAACAGCGCCGCCTCACCAGCCCATTCAACGGCGTGGTCACCGAGCGCCTGCAACACCCCGGCGAACTCGCGCAAACCGGCGAGGGCGCGCGCGCCATCATGAAGCTCGCGCAAACCCATCCGTTGCGGGTTGAAGTCATATTGCCGGTGGCGCTCTATGGGAGCATCCACAACGGTACCCACGCCCGCGTGGAGGCCGAGCCGCCGCTCCAGGGCAGTTATCAGGCCACGGTGCGAATCGTCGACAAAGTGGTGGATTCCGCCAGCGGCACCTTCGGCGTCCGCCTCGAACTGCCCAATCCCAGGGGGGACATTCCGGCCGGGGTGAAATGCCGCGTTACGTTCGCCAGGTAAGTTCGCCAGCGGGCATCGCTTCGCCGCGTGGGCGTGGCCATCAGCGTTCCGGTTCGCTCAACCCGCAGCTTTCATCCAGCTTGTTCATGCGCGTGGCGTAGATCCAGACCAGCGCCAGATAGATGATGAGCGTCCCCTGAGCGCCCATGTAGAAGGCCAGGGGAAATCCCGCGATGACGATTTCATTGAGTTCCCGCGCGTACCAGATGACCACGAAGGTCGCCAGAAACCAGATGGCGAGCAGCAGGCCGATCAGTCTGGTATTGCGTTGCCAATGTTCACGCTGTCTTTGCCTCTGGTTCATGCGGTCTCTCCATCGCGGCGCCAGCCGGCACTCGCCGCCAGAATAACTTACAAACAGCGGCCGGCGCGGCCACCGCAAGAGCGGGGGTCAAGCAAGCTCGCGCGAGCTGAAAAAAACGGTGGACGCGCGCCTTTCGAGTGAAACGCACCCGGGAACCCGGCATTCATGCGCGGCGTATCCGGCCTACTTGGTCAGCGCCAGGAACAGTTCCGGCAGTTTTTCCGGCAGACGCTGGATGTTGTCGATCACCGTGTATTGATGGCCGAAGATGCCGCTGACGTATTCATCGGCTTTCGGGTCGAGGCTGATGCAGTAGGTGAAGATGCCGGCGCGGTCGAGTTCCTTCACGGCCTGGCGGGTGTCCTCGATCAGCAACTGTTCGTCGTTGGTGTCGACGTCCGAGGGTTGGCCGTCGGTGAGGATGAGCATGAGCTTCTTGTCGGCGGGGCGTGCCTCCAGATAATGCGCGGCGTGGCGCAGGGCGGCCCCCATGCGGGTCGAATAACTGGCCTGCATGGCGGCCAGGCGGGCCTTGGCGTCGTCGCCCCAGCGTTCGCTGTAGCCCTTGATGTGCAGGTAGCGCACATCGTGGCGGGTATTGGAATGGAATCCGGCGATGGCGAAGGGGTCGCCCAGTTGTTCGACCGCCCAGGCCAGCAGCGAAACGGCTTCCTGGCTGAGTTCGAGGATGGTCTGCTCACTTGCGTCACCTCCGCCCGCCGCTTTCTCGTTGAGCGATTCCGACAGGTCGAGCAGCAGCATCACGGAGATGTCGCGGCCGTTGGTGCGGTGGCTCATGTTGATGCGCGGGTCGGGCGTGGCGCCGCCCTTGAAGTCGATCAGGGAGCGCAGCGCTACGTCGAGGTCGAGTTCGCTGCCTTCTTCCTGGTAGCGGATGCGTACCTTGTCCTGGGGTTTGAGCAGGTCGAGGATGCGTTTGAGGCGCTTGGCCAGGGCACCGTGCTTCAATAGCAGCTTGTCGATGTCGGCCGGGTTGCCTTTGGGGTGCAGCGCCTCGTAGACGCTGGCCCAGTCCGGGCGATAGGTCTGGCTGTGATAGTCCCATTCCGGGTAATGGCGCGGCGGCAGGCCGCTGGGTTCTTCCTCCCATTCGACCTTGCGATGGTCGTCGAACATCTCCTCGTCGTCGCTCTGCTCGTGGAAGCGCCACATGTGGCGATTGTCGTCGCGGTAGTCGATGACCGTGTCGGCGAAATGCACCTTGGCGAGCTGGTCGCTCTGGCGGCGGGTCTTGGCGACGTAGCTGATGGCGAGGCCGGCCATCTCCTCGGTGCCCGATTCCCCCTTGTCCATCAAGGCATGGAAGCGGCCGACAAAGTCGTTGAGATCGACGTCCCGGTAACCATGTTCCGGTTCGAGCAGGGCGCGCGACAGCATGGCCAGACGGTGGCGCAGGCAGGAGGTGGTTTCCGGGTCGCAGGCGCTTTCCAGCGGCCTCGGGTGCAGGTCCGAGAATAGCCGGCGCAGGCCCGGGTATTCGCGCATCGCCAGCATTTCGACGCGGGCATCCTCGAAGAATTCGATGGCCATGCGCTGGAAGGGGCTGAAGTTGTCGGCGAAGAGGGGCGTGGTCCAGCGCCGGTGGGCGACCATATGGGCGAGGGTGGCGCGGTAACGGTCGATGCCGGCCACGCTGACCTCCTCACCCCCGGCCCCACTCCCGCCCTCGGGAGTGGGGAGGATGAAGTCGTCATACACATCCGGGATGCGCATGCCCAGTTTGTCGTAATAGGGCACCGGCTTGCGCAGTTCGTCGAAGGCGGTGGAATAGGGAACCAGTTGCTCCGAATCGCGCCAGAGGCCGCGCAGGTAGAGATCGAGCTTGCGCTCCACGTCCATGAACAGGGTGCCGTGGCGCTCGCGTTGCAGCACGGCGCGGCTGTCCGCAGATTGCAGGCTGAAGTAGTCCTTTTGCCGATCCGGGTGGGTGCGGTAGTTGCGGATGCCGTATTCCACCCAGTTTTTCAAGCTGGACAGGGTCAACTGGCCCAGCAGAAACGGCGCCTGCGCGAAGAAATCGGGCAGTCCGGGGCTGGGGAAGGTGGTGTGGTGGCCGTGGATGGAACCCGTGGTGCGTTCCATGAAATCCAGGCAGATGTCCAGGTAGAGCCCCATCCGCTCCTGTGAGCGCAACTTGCGCGCCACCGGCGCCAGTGTTTCCAGGAAGGGGGTGATGGCGCGGCCGTTGGGCGATTTCTGCATGCGCTGGATCACGCCCATGATCGTGGGCAAGCCGCTTTCGCCAATGGCTTTGGCGGTGGAGGGCCACTCCTCCATGAACGCCAGCATTGGTTCGACGCCACGCCCCAGTTTGCCGATGACACGGGCGGCTTCCAGGTAGGCGTCGATGCCCTCGCGCGTGAGGATGGCCAGGGCTTCCGCCATGACGTCCTCGAATACGTCCGCGATCGGCTTGAAGCCGGTGTCGAGCTGGGTCCAGTAGGCCCGCATCAGGGGGTGCTGGTATTCGGTTTCGGTCATGGTTTTCTTCCTCCCCTCCCCCACCGGGGGCGGGGCCGGGGGAGAGGGAGCGGCGGTTGCTCGAATTACCGGCGGCGACAATGCCGGCGTTATTCCCTCTCCCCGACACTCTCCCACAGGGAGAGGGAGAAAAGCATCACGCAAACGTCGCGTCGATGGCGTGGTCCAGGGTCTCGCGGATGTCGGCGTCGTCGGTGATGGGGCGCACCAGGGCCATGCGGCAGGCGTCCACGGGTTCGACGCCATCCTTGATCAAGGTGGCGGCATACACCAGCAGGCGGGTGGAGATGCCTTCGTCGAGGCCGTGGCCTTTCAGGTTGCGGGCGGTATGCGCGATCTTCACCAGCTTGCCGGCGGTGGCCGCGTCGAGGCCGGTTTCCCTGGCCAGGATGGTGGTTTCCAGGGCGGCGTCCGGGTAATCGAAATCGAAGGCGGTGAAGCGCTGCTTGGTGGACTGTTTCAAGTCCTTCATCAACGATTGGTAGCCGGGGTTGTAGGAGATCACCAACTGGAAGTCGGGATGCGCTTCGATCAGTTCGCCACGCTTGTCCAGCGGCAGGGTGCGGCGATGGTCGGTGAGCGGGTGGATCACCACGGTGGTGTCCTGGCGCGCTTCGACGATTTCGTCGAGGTAACAGATCGCGCCGATGCGCGCGGCGGTGGTGAGCGGGCCGTCCAGCCAGCGGGTGCCGTTGGCTTCCAGCAGGTAACGGCCGACCAGATCGCTGGCGGTCATGTCCTCGTTGCAGGCCACGGTAATCAACGGCTTGTTCAGCTTCCAGGCCATGTATTCGATGAAACGGGATTTTCCGCAGCCGGTGGGGCCTTTCACCATGACCGGCAAGCGGTTGCGGTAGGCGGCTTCGTACAGCGCCACCTCCTTGCCCTGGGACTGGTAGTAGGGTTCCTTGTGGACTTTGTATTGCTCTTTGTCGGTCATGTTCATGTCTCCAATCAACCCGTCATTCCCGCGCGGCCCCGCGAGAGCGGGCCGCGCGGGAATGACGGCTAAACGGCCATTCGCTGTCGGAAGAAAAACGCCCCCGGGCGGGGGCGTTCTTCCTGTTGCTTCACCATCGGATTACTTGTGCACGCCCAGCTTCTCGCGCCAGCCGGGGAACAACTTGTCGGCGTCGCCCGGGAAGGATTCAAAGGCGCGAGCGAATTCCTTGTGCTCTTTCGCGAATTCGATCGGGTCGGCGCCGGCCTTCCAGCACTCGTAGGACTGGCGCAGGGAGATCGCGCCGGCCGCCGGGCTGTCGATGTGGCCGTAGGAGCCGCCGCCGGAGGTGTTGATGACGTTGCCGTGGCCCAGGTTCTCGAAGAAACCCGGCAGACGCAGGGCGTTCATGCCGCCGGAGATGATCGGGGTGGTCGGCTTCATGCCGTGCCATTCCTGGTGGAAGTACGGGCCGTCCACGGAATCGCGCTCGATCATGTAGGCGATGATGCGGTCATCCTTGCCACCTTCCATCTTGCCGTAGCCCATGGTGCCGACGTGGATGCCGGAAGCGCCTTGCAGACGGGACATTTTGGACAGCACGAAGGCGGTGTAGCCGCGCACCGAGGAGGGCGAGGTCACGGCGCCGTGGCCGGCGCGGTGATAGTGCAGGTACTGGCCAGGGTACTGGCGACGCGCGGTGGTCACCATGCCGGGGCCGCCGACGTAGCCGTCGACCAGGAAGGCCACCTTGTTGGCGTCGGCACCGAAGGTTTCCAGGATGAAGTCGGCGCGGGCGCACATCTCGTGGTAATCGTCGGCGGTGATGTTGGCGGAGAACAGCTTGGCCTGGCCGGTCTCGTCCATGGCGCGCTTCATGGCGTCATAAACCAGAGGGAACACTTTCTTGACCGGGCAGAACACCTGGTTGCCCTGGGGTTCGTCGTTCTTGATGAAGTCGCCACCCAGCCAGAACTGGTAAGCGGCGTGAGCGAACGGCTCGGGACGCAGGCCCAGCTTGGGTTTGATGATGGTGCCGGCGATGTAGCCGCCGTTGACGCGGGGGCGACCCAGGATGTCCCACAGGTCGGTGATGTCCTTGGAGGGGCCGTCGAACTGGCGCAGCATGGACCAGGGCACATAGAAATCCTGCATCTGCAGGTGTTTCACGTCGCCCATGCCCTGGTTGTTGCCGATGGCCAGGGTCAGGAAGGACACGATCATGGCGCGGCCGTCGGTGACGTTGCGGTCGAACAGGTCGTTCGGGTAGGCGACCTTCATGATGCCCTTGGCTTCGTCGATGAAGTACACCAGCGCGTCGACACCCTTGGTGAAGTCGTCGGTGGTGGAGACTTCGACGTTGGTGCCGGTGGAGGACTCGGCGGCGATGTGCGCCGCGACTTCCAGGTAGCCATACCCCGTGGCCGGCTGCATGTGGTAGGCGACGAGAATGTGCTTGTCGCCCTTGATGAGGTCTTCTTCCTTCAGGCTGAGGTCGGCGTAACGCGCGGACTGATCCATGACTTGCTCCTAATGAGATGCGTTTGTACGGAGTTGAACTATTCCGGGGCTGTGTTGTTGCGTCTAACCCCTACCTGGAATGGGGCGAACTATAGCAACCGCTCAACATAAGAAAAATTCATGAATTCTGATGGAGGCCATAAGCATTTACTTATAATGAAAGTATGCTCCACCTGACCCTGCGCCAACTCCAGGTATTCGAATCCGCCGCCCGCCATCTCTCCCTGTCGCGCGCGGCGGAAGAGCTGCATTTGTCGCAGCCTGGCGTTTCCATGCAGTTGAAAAAGCTCGCCGAGGTGGTGGGACACCCTTTGCTGGAGCAGACCGGCAAGCGGGTGAAGCTCACCGACCAGGGCCAGGAACTGGTGGCCACCGCGCGCGAGATCCTGGGCGCGGTCAAAAGCTACGAACTCTCCATCGTGGCGCGCCAGGGGCTCACCGGCGGCAATCTGCGCATCGTCGCCATCACCACCGCCAGTTACTTCATACCACGCCTGCTGGGTGAGTTTTCCAAACGGCATCCGGGCGTAAAAGTGTCCTTGCGCGTCACCAATCGCGAACAGGTGCTGACCAGCCTGACCGCCGGGCTGGACGATCTCTACATCCTGGGGCAACCGCCCGAGGGGCTGGCGGTCACCGCCATTCCCTTTCTGGAAAATCCGCTGGTGGTATTGGCAGCGCCCGATCATGTACTGGCCCGGACAAAACACATTCCGCTCGCCCGCCTGGCGCAGGAGCCCTGGCTGCTGCGCGAGCCGGGCTCCGGCACGCGCAAGGCGGTGGAACGCCTGTTCGCCGACCACGGCTTGCGCCTCGCCCCGCGCATGGAACTGGGCAGCAACGAGGCGATCAAGCAGGCGGTGCTGGCCGGCCTGGGCATTTCCGTGGTATCCCGCCATACCCTGACGCTGCACGCATCGGGCCAGTTCGCCATTCTCGACGCGGTCGGCTTTCCCATCCCGCGCCAGTGGTATGCGGTCTACCCCGCCGGGCGCATGCGCAGCGTGGTGGCGCGCACCTTTCTCGACTTTCTCTTATCCGATGGAAACAAGCCATGACCAAACCGGCTGCCCACAAACCCCGAAAATCCTCCGCGAAACCCGCGCGCAAGGGCGGTGAAATCGTGGGCAAGCCCGCGCCCACGTCCCTGCCCGCCCTGGCGACCACCCTCGACGTGCTCGAACGGGTACTCGAATTCGAGCGGCCGGCCGACGCCGTGCTCTCCTATACCTTCCGCAACGACCACGCGATGGGCAGCCACGACCGCGCCTTCATCGCCGAAGCGGTCTACGGCGTGCTGCGCCGCCTGCGCGGCCTGCAAGCCATCGCCGCACCCGCCACCCCGCGCCGTCTGCTCCTGGCCTGGCTGGCGCGGCATGGCGGCATCAACATGCGCCAGTTCGAGGGCGCGGTGAAAGACGACGAACTCGCCTGGTTGAAGGAAATGAAGTCCGCCGATCTGTCCGTGCAGCCGGAAGCCGTGCGCCTGGAATTGCCGGACTGGCTGTATGAGCGCCTGCATGCCCGCTTCGGCGATCACCTGCCGGTGCTGGCCGAAGCGCTCAACCGCCCGGCCCCGCTCGACCTGCGCGTCAACACGCAGAAGATGGCGCGCGACGACGTGATGAAGATGTTCGCCACTGAAGGCATCGCCGCCACGGCGACGCCCTATTCACCCCTCGGCCTGCGCCTGCAAGGCAAACCGGCGTTGCAGAAACATCCTTTGTTCATCGAGGGCGGCGTCGAGGTGCAGGACGAAGGCAGCCAGTTGCTCGGACTCCTGCTCGCCCCCAAACGGGGCGAAATGGTGTGCGATTTCTGTGCCGGCGCCGGTGGCAAGACCCTGCTGCTGGGCGCCCTGATGGCCAACACCGGGCGCCTCTATGCCTATGACGTGTCGGAAAAGCGGCTCAACAACATGAAGCCGCGCCTGGCGCGTTCCGGCCTGTCCAACGTCCACCCGCAACTCATCGCCCACGAGCGCGACCCCAAGATCAAACGTCTGGCCGGCAAATTTGACCGCGTCCTGGTCGATGCCCCCTGTTCCGGCCTCGGCACGCTGCGCCGCAACCCGGATCTGAAATGGCGGCAAAGCCCGGAATCGCTCGTTGAACTCACGGCCAAGCAGGCCGCCATCCTGGAATCCGCCGCGCGCCTGATAAAAGCGGGGGGGCGTCTGGTCTATGCCACGTGCAGCCTGCTGGAGGAAGAGAACGAAGCCATCGTGCAGGCCTTCCTCGCCGCGCATTCGGACTATCGCCAGGTTCCGGTGGGCGAGGTGCTGGCGGCGCAGAACATCGCCCTGGAAATGGGCGACTATCTGCGCCTTGATCCCGCCATCCATAACACCGACGGCTTTTTCGCCGCCGTGCTGGAACGGGCGGCGTGAACACGCGCCTCCCCGTCTTCATCGCCCTGATGTTCGGGGCGAGCCTGGCGGGTGCTGGCGAACCTCTGCAACTCTCCGCGCGCGGCACCGCCCAGGTGGCGTTCACGCCGGGCGACGAGGCCGCCACCCTGGTGGTCGAGGCCGTGCGCAAGGCCAGGCGCCAGGTGCTGGTGCAGGCGTACAGCTTCACCCACAAGGACATCGCGCAGGCACTGGTCGATGCCAGGCATCGGGGTGTGGACGTGCAGGTCATCGCCGACCCCGTCCAGCACGAACGCGGCGCCACCAGCGTGGTCGCCTGGCTGGAGGGGCAGGGCGTGCCGGTGTGGATGGATGGCGAACATGCCGCCGCGCACAACAAGGTGATGGTGATCGACACCGGCACGCCGGATGCAGCGGTCATCACCGGTTCCTTCAATTTCACCCACGCCGCCCAGTACCGCAACGCGGAAAACCTGCTTCTGCTGCAAGGGCACCCGGCGCTGGCCGAAGCCTATGCGGCGAACTGGCGGCGCCACCGCATCCATTCCCTGCCCTATCGGGGCGGGCGCTGAAATGACGTGGAGTGATCTCCCCCTGAAGGGGGCAAGAAACACTTGGGGCGGCCCCAGGCGTTTCTTGAGAGGGCAATTGCCAGGGAGCCGTTTGACACTCGCGCGAACATGGCATAATCCGCGCCTATTTTTTCACCCCCATCATTTTTGAAGGAGTCGAGCGTGGCAACAGCAGCCAAGAAAGCGGCCAGCACTTCCGCGATGGACACCGCAAAACCCAAGGCGGCGGCGAAACCCAAGGCGGCCACGAAAGCCGCCCCCAAGGCCGCCCCCAAGACCGCCGCGAAGGTCGCCGCCGGCATCACCTGCGACGCGGACCTGCACAAGATGCCCGAGGCCGACTACATGAACGAGGCCCAGCTGGCCTACTTCAAGGCCAAGCTGGTAACGATGCGCGACGAAATCCTCGATAACGCTCGCGAAACCGGCGAGCACCTCAAGGAAAACGAAGTCTTCGCCGACCCCAACGACCGCGCCACGGTGGAAGAAGAAAACATGCTGGAACAGCGCGTGCGCGACCGCGAACGCAAGCTGCTCAAGAAAATCAACGCCTCCCTCGCCCGCATCGAGGACGGCACTTATGGCTACTGCCTGGAAACCGGCGATCCCATCGGCATCCCCCGCCTGCTCGCCCGCCCCACGGCGGAGCTCTCGATCGAAGCGCAGGAAAAGCACGAGCGTCTGGAAAAGCTCTACGCGGACTGAACGTTCGCCGCTCTGAAAAAGGCCGCGAGAGCGGCCTTTTGTTCTTTGTAACCACGGTTTGCAATCGTAGACGGCCCGCTTTCGGGCCGAACAGCGCTTGCCGAGCTACCCCGGTCAGCAGAATATCCGCCCAATTGCTAGCGTGCCCTGCTGGAAGGCATGATCGTGAAGTGCCGGACCCAGCAGTGAGTGGTCGGCTTGGTAGCTAATGGAGGATGCCCGGATGGAACAGATCGTGAACTTGCATGTGGAGAAGCTGCCCGAGGGGGTGTATCTGGCCACTTCGGAAGACATACAGGGTCTGGTCGCCCAAGGCCGTACGCTGCAAGAGACCCTGGAGATCGCACGGGATGTGGCCCGACGCTTGATTGAGGCCCGCGCGGAACGAGAAGGGTTGCCCACCCTGGCGCCATTGCAGGAGGCTTTCGACTATCCACTGGTGGTCAGCGCTTGAACCGGGGGCACGGTTAAATGGGGCGGCTTGCGGGCTTCAACTACCGGGAAATTGTCAAGCGCCTGCGTCAACTCGGCTTCGAGTTCGACCGCCAGGCCGCCGGTTCCCATGAGATTTGGTACTGCCCCGCCAGCAACCGCTACACCACCATCCCCAACCATCCCGGCGACATGCCGGAAGGCACACTTCGGGCCATCCTCAAACAGGCCGGCATCGATCCGGAAACCTTCTTGAGGAAATGAGCAGCTTGCATTCGGCGGAATATGCGTAGCTATTCCCTACCGTGACAAGGGTGTTCTGCCTTACGCGCGTTTCAACGCGACGACAATGCATCCGCGAGAGCTTGAACCCTGCCTGTAGGAGGCGCTTCAGGCTCCAATACTGCACGTCACCCGGGCGATGCCGCCATGAGGTCATCCAGGGCCTGACGCAGCCGTTTCCGCCGGGCATCGTTTAGCGACCAGATGTCCCGGATGAAAGCGGCGAGTTCGTCGTCGGAGCAGTAGAAGTAAGCGGCAGGGACAGAGAGAACCCCTGCGATCTTCTCTGCCAGCAAGACTGGCGGCTCATGAATGCCGGTCTCGTAGCGGCTGATGCGTGCGCTGCTCGACGATTCGTCCAACCCGATCAGCACGCCAAGCCGGTCCTGGGCGATCTCGGCACGGATACGGCTCTCGCGGAGGCGCTTCCCGAAGACGGTCAGGGCAGGCTTGCTTCTTGGCATCCTGCAATATTCGTAAATACCACTTGATCCGACTCTACGAAATACGTAGAGTTGTTTGCGCAGACAATCTCAGGGAAAGGTTTGGGTGATAAGCGGACTGCTCACTGCTTTGCCGAAGGAGGTGCTTGAAATCTCCCCTATATCACCCGCGCCGTAGACGCGGGCATTCCGACAAATCGCGTAAGGAAGGCTGTCATGCAAAAAGGTCTTGGTATCGCCGCACTGGTTCTCTCCATCATCGCCATGTTCGTCCCCTTCCTCGGAAGCTGGCTCACTATCCTTGTTGCCGTCTTCGCCGCCTTCGCGTATGGCCCCGGCCTGGCACTCGCAATTGCGGGGATCGTCATTGACCTGATCCACCTCTTTCTGTTCTCCCCGCTCCTCTGGGCAACCGGCGGGGTGGCCGCCATCGCAGGCGGCGAGGGCTCGCGAACTTTCATGGCCCTGCCTTGGATTCTCATAGCCATCCAGGCTGCTGCGCTCCTGTTTCTATTCATCATGAACGGCAAGCAGAAGGCTACTGCTGCCTGATCAACGCGAGGTGATGCGATGTTCTCAAGCTTCCGATTTATGCCTGTAGCCAAGTATGCCGCGTGTATCGTCACTGTTTTGCTGTTAGCGGGGTGCGCCGGAGTGGGATTAGTAACCTTGGCAGCGACAACTGCGGCTCAGGGATCCATGCTTGTGGGAGCCACCAAGGATAACGGTATCGTTACTACGTTTGACGAGAAGACCTTCACCCCCAAGGTGCGGGACACGCTCGCGGGGGCGGGCCACTGGGCCATGGCCGCCGAAGACGAGACCGATGCCAAGTTCGGCGACATCCTCGAATCTCGGGGCGGCATCCACGTCAAATTGCAGAAACTTCCTCGGAAGAGCAAAGAGATGATGGTTTCTGAACGCCGCGAGGCACTGGCCGGCATGTGTACTGATCTGCGGCCGGATATTGCGCTCATATTTGCTTCCAACCCTCGTAAAGAGACAGGCACCTTCGGCCAAGCGCTCATGGGACGGACTCAGTACGATCTCACAGGGACAGCATACCTACTTTCATGCGGCAGTATGGTTCACCAGACTTTCGACTACTCGGTTCGGCTCGACATCGGCCATTTCTACGGTGCAGGGAATTCGCCGGCGGAGATAAACATGCGTGTTGTCGAGCAATTCGCCGACAAGCTTCTCGTGGCAATGGGGAAATGAAGGAGGGGAAGCGCGTCTGTCATGTAGAGACACACGCTACCTCTTCCGGTCTCATCTGGCGGTGCCGGATGCTCCATTAGGCGAATGATTGACGGGAACTCCAGCGTCCACATTCAGTGCGACAACAATACGCCCGCCTGGTTGACCGCCTCCGCCTTGGTCTGGGCTTGTCTGCAACAACAAGTTTTAACAACATGATCGGCCCGCCGGCAGCCGAACAGATCTCGCGGGCCAAACAGCGCTTGCCCCTGCGCCCCACTCGGCCGAATATCCGCCCCATCGAAAAACAAGGGAGTGCCGCATGAGCCTGGCCGTTGTCACCAGCCGCGCCCTGGCCGGCATGGATGCGCCGGAGGTGGCGGTGGAAGTGCATCTCGCCAATGGCCTGCCCAGCATCACGCTGGTCGGCCTGCCGGAAGCGGAAGTGAAGGAGGCGCGCGACCGGGTGCGCGCCGCCCTGCTGCAATCCGGCTTTGAAATCCCGCAGCGGCGCATCACCATCAATCTCGCGCCGGCTGACCTGCCCAAGGAATCCGGCCGCTTCGACCTGCCCATCGCCATCGGCCTGCTCGCCGCCTCCGGGCAACTGCCCGGCAACCGCCTGCATGAATTTGAATTCGCCGGGGAGCTGGCGCTCACCGGGCAACTGCGCCCGATTCGCGGCGCCCTGGCGATGATGCTTTCCGCCGCCCGATCCGGCCGCGCCTTTCTCCTGCCGCAAACCAGTGCCCTGGAAGCCGCGCTGGTGGAGGACGCCGAAGTCCACGGCGCCGATAGCCTGCTCGCCGTGTGCGCACATCTGGCCGGGCGCACGCCGTTGCCTCGCACCGCCGCCCCCGCAGCCGGAACGCCGCCACCCTATCCCGATCTGGCCGACGTGAAAGGCCAGCAGGCCGCGCGGCGCGCCCTGGAAGTCGCGGCGGCGGGTGGCCATTCCCTGCTCATGAGCGGCCCGCCCGGCACTGGAAAATCCATGCTCGCCAGTCGCCTGCCCGGCATCCTGCCGCCCATGACCCAGGCCGAGGCGCTGGAATCCGCCGCCGTTCTCTCGCTGACCGGCGGCTTCCGCCCGGAAGCATGGAAAGCTCGCCCCTACCGTGCGCCTCACCACTCCGCTTCCGGCGTTGCCCTGGTTGGCGGCGGCAATCCGCCGCGCCCCGGCGAGGTCAGCCAGGCCACGCACGGAATCCTGTTTCTCGACGAACTCCCCGAGTTTTCCCGCGCCGCCCTGGAAGCCCTGCGCGAGCCTCTGGAAGCCGGCCACATCACCATCTCGCGCGCCGCGCATCAGGCCGACTTCCCCGCGCGTTTCCAGTTGGTGGCGGCGATGAACCCCTGCCCCTGCGGCTATCTCGGCCACCCTTCCGGAAAATGCCATTGCAGCCCGGAACAGGTCGCGCGCTATCGCGGCCGCCTCTCCGGCCCCCTGCTCGATCGCATCGACCTGCACATCGAAGTCCCCGCCCTGCCGGAAGCCGAGTTGACCAGCGCCCAGGGTGGCGAGCCATCCGCCACGGTACGCCTCCGAGTCACCGCCGCGCGGGAGCGGCAACAAACACGCCAGAACAAACCCAACGCCCAACTCGCCGGCCGCGAGATCGACCGCCATTGCCCGCTCGACGCCCTCGGCGAAACGTTGCTCAAACAAGCCATCACCCGCCTCAACCTCTCCGCGCGCGCGTACCACCGTGTGCTTAAACTGGCGCGCACGGTGGCTGACCTGGCCGGCCAGGAACAGATCAGCGCCGCCCACCTCGCCGAAGCGATTCAGTACCGGCGCGGGTGAACAAAAAAATGCCGCGCCCGTGGTCAGGCGCGGCATGCTTTGCGGCTTCGGGCGGCCCTACTGCCCGGCGTTCTGGGCGCGGAACAGGTCGGCCACCGCCTGATTGACATAATCGGGATCGGGGTAGCCGTAGAGATTGCCGTAGAGGCCCCACTGCGTGCTGTGCCAATCCCAGTTCTGGCCGGAGGCGCCGTACTTGGCCATCAGATCCAGGGTATCCGACATCCAGGCCTGGCCGCCGCGATCCGCAGTGTAGTTGCGGCGCGACTGGCCGAACTCGCTGATATTGATGGGCACGTTATGGTCCAGCGAAAACTGGAAACCGTAATCGAGCAGGCTTTGTTCCAGATAGGCCTTGTCGTAGGCGGTCGGCGTCACATACGACTTGTTGTTCTGCAACTGGATGCCCATCGCGCCGGTGCCGCCGGTGGCGCTGGTGCCCTTGATCCATCCGGAAATCTGGTAGCTGTAGCCTTGCCGCACCGAGAAAGTGAGTTTGGGCATTTTCACCAGATATTTGCCATTGGCGTTGGAGATGCTTACCGAAGCGGAGCCGCTATGCCCGGTGGTCTCGATCACCTTGCCGCCGGTGGTGCCGGAGAGGCGCTGCGTGGTGGTCAGGCCGGTGAAGGACTGGAAGGGGTCATGGTTTTCCAGCAGATACACGTTGGCCGGTGCCTTCTCCATGTCGATGTTCTGCACCACGCGCACCAGGACTCCAGCGGGGTCGTATTCCCTGATCTGGAAGTCGTCGAAGGTCACCTTGCCGGTATTGGTCGTAGCGATGAACACCGGGACGGCGGCGATCACGCCGGCGTTGTTGATGGCGAAGCGCTTGCCTTCGTACCAGGCCCAGGCGCTGGTTCCGGTCGGTATCGGCGTATTTTCCAGCAGCGTTCCCGTCGTGGTATCCCACGACCACGGCAGCGCCATCGAAGTACGGTCGCCATAGCGCATGTTGGAGTCGCCCAGGTCGCCGCCGTAGCTCAACTGCGAGCTGTGCAGCCAGTGGTCGTAGTTATGGAAGTCGTACAGCACATTGCCGTCGCTGACCAGCGGCGGTGTCATGCAGTCGTTGGCGAAGCAGCTTTCCACCTGCGCCAGATGGCGGCTGTCCTGGCTGCGGATGGCGTTGACCAGGGTTTGCGCCAGCGCCGTCCACTGCGCCTGGTTGGCCGGTTTCGGCTCGTTGAGCAGGTCATAGCTGGCAATGGTCGGCTCGTCCTTGTAGCGCCGGGCGATTTCCGTCCACAACGCCTTCAGCCGATCCTGGCAGGAACCGGCGCCATTGCCGGCGCTCCAGAACGTGCCGGCGTAGTCTGGCCCCTGGAAGCCGCACTGCGGCGCGTGCATGTCCAGAATGATGCGCACCCCGGCGTTGCGCGCCCAGACGATCTGCTTGTTCAGCCAGTCCCAGCCTTCCTGCTTGTAGACGTAGGGCGCGGCGTTGTCCTCGAACAGGAGATACCAGGCATTCAGGCGCACCACGTTCATGCCGGCCTGCTTGGCCAGCGCGTAGTCTTCCTGATCGAATTTCTTGCCACCCAGCACCGATTCAGCCGTCTCGCCCTCGTCACCGTAGGCGAAGAAGTTGGTGCCGAGCAGGCGGATCGGCGTGGCCGCCGCGCCCACCACCAGCTTGCGTCCGGAAGCGCGCACAAAGTCGGTCGCGGCCCCGGTCGGGGCATAGGCGACCGGCGGCTCCAGGCTGGCGTCGTCGACGAAGAACTCCACCCCCACCGCCGGGCCGTTGACATAAAGCTGGGCCAGCGTCGCCGTGCCGGTGGGGCTGTGGCGGTAATAGCCGCCCAGCTTCACCCACTTGCCAGGCGCCACGGTGCGGGAATCGAGGGAAAGGTATTTTGTGCCGGAGGCGTCCACCAGCTTGATGCCGAGAGAGTAGGTGGCGGAAACATCCTGCCGGGTGCGCACCCAGACGCGCAGATCATGGCCACGGCCCGCTTGCAGCTTGTCGAGGATATTCTGGGCGACCCCCATGTACGTCGCGGTGCGGCCGGAAATCAGCGCCGACTGGCTGCCGCCGTGGGCCGCCTCGGTGGTCGCGTTGATGGGATAACTGGCGCCGTAGGCGACCCAGCCATTGCCGTTATTCGGCGCCTCGAAACCCGGGTTGATCAGTACATTGGCCGACCACGCGGGCAGGCTGGCGAACAGGCTTAGATACAGCAGATTTTTCTTGAACATGGCATTCCCCTGATTGATTGGACGATGAGCCTTTCATCGCGCCGCCTCCCCCGAGAACCGAACAAGCCGATACAAGACCCGGGAAGGAAGTTACCAGACCTCGATGTCTTGATAACGCCGGGTTTCACTTTTTTCATTGGATAAAGATTGCCCCGCCGCGCCATCACCTCTCGGGCATGGCGATGAATACCCAGTCCGCGTAGTGGCTGGCGCCTTCGAACGGGGCGTATTCCTTGGGGAAACCGGCGGTTTTGCGCGGGGGGGCGGAGGAGGCGCTATACAGGCCCCGGATGCCTTGCCTTTCGTCGCGCACCAGTACCCAGTCGCCGCCGGTGATGGGGTCGGGCCAGAGGCGGCGCAGGTGGCGCACGGTGTGGGGGAAGCGCGGGTCGGCCAGGAGGTCTTGCAGTTTCCCGGGGTAGCGTTTGTCGGCGCCCGGGCTGAGTCGGTGGTAGCTGGCGAGGGCGCGGCGGTATTGATCGCCGATGAACAGGAGTTCGGCTTCCTTTTCCCGCTGGCCGACCGTTTTCCAGACGACGCCCGCAGCGGCCAGCCCCGCTCCCAGAATGGCGACCAGGAAAAGGAGGCCGAGCAGGGTGAAGCCGGTCTGGCGATGAAGATCAGCCCCACGAGCCGGCAAGGATGCCGGCGCTACAGGGGATGGCCACCTACCAGTCCGCATAGGGTCTGCCGTCGGCGCCTTCGCCTGCCGCGCCGCTTTTCACGTCGCGCACGCCGATGCCTTCCTCGCCGGGTTCCGTCGTCCAGGTGTCGGCCTGGCCGGTGAGGGGGTCGGTCGGGAGGACGCGCAGGTAGTGTTCCCGCGCCAGGGTTTCCAGGCTGGCGGGCCAGGCGCCCTTGTCGGCGTGGTACTGGTCGAGGGCATCGCGCAGGGTGGCGAGGTTTTCCCGCAGGACGGCTTCCTTAGCGCGGTCCACATGCTGGAAATAGCGCGGCGCGGCGAGGGAGAGGAGCAGCGCGAGGATGGACAGCACCACCAGAAGTTCGACCAGGGTGAAGCCGCGCCTGGCGCCTGACGTCCGAGACTTCACCATTCCCGAATCCTCACGCCGTTGAGGCCGACCTTTTCCGACCGGGAATGGACGTCGAACACGTCGTCGCCCGCCCTGGGATCGTCCGGCGGACTGGCATAGGCGCGTTTGTCCCAGGTTTCGGCGGCGCCGATGTCGCCGGAGGGGGCGAAAGGGTCACGTGGCAGGCGGCGCAGGAAGTAGAGGGGGCGGCGGTCGGGCCGGGTGATGTCGGGCACGCCCGCGACCAGGTGTTCCAGGGTCGGCGGGTAGCCGGAGGCATCGGCGGGGGATTCGATGCGTTTGTCGAGCGCGGCCTGGCGGTAGGCATCCAGCGCGCCGCGTATCTGGCGCAGGGCCAGGCGCAGTTCGGCCTCCTTCTGGCGTTGCCGGGTGACTTCCAGCAAGGGCGCCGCCATCCAGGCGAGGACGCCGACGATGGCGACGGCCACCACCAGTTCGATCAGGGTGAAGCCGGCCGATTTGCCCCCCCCCTTTTTTGGAAAGGGGGGAGAAAGGCGGCGGGGTGCCGGGGCGGCAGTCATTGCGCAAGCGGCGGAACCATGACCACCGGCAGCGACTCCTGTTCCTGGGCGGGTTCACCTGTGGCCGGCGCGGGCCCGGAACGGCTGGCGCGCGCGCGCAGGGGCTGGTCGCTGGTCTGGGCTTCGGTGCCGGCGAAGAATTCGGCGTCGGCCAGTTCCGGGCGCTCGATGTTGCGCAGGATGCGCGGGGTGATGGTGAGGACGATCTCGGTCTTGTTGAGTTCGTCGCGGTTGCTGGAGAACAGGCGGCCGAGGATGGGCAGATCGCCCAGGCCCGGCACCTTGCTGGCCCCTGCGCGGTCCTCGTCGGAAATCAGGCCGGCCAGCACCTGGGTTTCGCCGTCCTTCAGGCGCAGCACGGTATTGGCGTTGCGGCTGCCCAACTGGTAGGTGAGGGTGCCGGTGGCGCTCTTCACTTCCTTGACGATGTTGGAGACCTCCATGCCGACCTTGATGGTGACGTCGCCTTCCAGGCCGACCTGCGGCTCCACGTCGAGCTTGAGGCCGACGTCGAGATAGGACACCGATTCGCTCACCACCCCGGTGGAGGTGGTGTTGGAGGTGATGACTGGCACCTTGTCGCCAACGTGGACCCTGGCCTTTTCCCGGCTCTTCACCCGGATGCGCGGGTTGGCGAGGATGTTGACGTCGCTGGCGTCCTTGCGCAGGTTGACTGCGGGGGCGGGGCTGACCGAAATGTTCGACGAATTGAGATTGTTCGGAAGTATTTGCCGCAAGGTCAGGGGAAGGGTGGATTGAATCTGGGTTGTGGTCGAAACCGGCGCGCCGACAGCACCGGCTACTACCGATGTGTTGTTCACAACGTTGAGTACGGAAAGTTGATTCGGCCACTGCATCCCCAGATCCTGCAAGCGGCTGCGCTTCACTTCCATGATCTCCACATCCAGCATCACCTCGGCGTCGGGGCGGTCCGCCATCCGCACCAGTTTTTCCGCCAGCCTCACCACTTCCGGGGTGTCGCGCACCGCCACCATGTTCAGTTTTTCATCCACGTACACATCCTTGATGCGCGCCATCGTGCGCAGCAGCGTCATCACATTCTTGGCGTCGGCGTGGGCGAGGAAGAAGCTTTTCACCACCTGTTCCTGGTAGTCCTTCACCTTGTTGGGCTGGTTGGGGTAGATCAGCACGGTGTTGGGATTGAGCACCTTCTTCGCCAACTGGCTGGTGGCGAGCAGCGCGTCAAGGGCGTCGGTGATGGGGGTATCGCGCGCGAACACGGTGGCGCGCTGATCCGCCCGCACGTCCTTGTCGAACACGAAATTCAGGCCGGACTGGCGGCTCAAGGCATCGAACACCTGTTTCAGCGGCGCGTCGCGGAACTCCAGGCTCACCGGGCGACGGTAGCCGGCGCCCAGTTGCGGGATGTCGATGCCGCGTGCCAGCCCCGCCTGCTCCTCGGCCTGCTTGAGCAGACGCAACGCCTCCAGGTTGCCCGGTTCCCGCGCCAGCACGGCGCGCAGACGGGCGCGCGCCGCTTCCAGCTCATTCTTCGCCAGAGCCTCGGCCGCCGCCTTCAGCAGCGCCTGATTGTCCAGCCGCGCCTGAAGGGCGCCGAGAGCGCCGGCGACGCGGCCGTCGTCGCCATATTGCCGCGCCAGTTCCCGGTAAGCGGCGGCGGCTTCCTCCAGCTTGTCGGCGCGGGCCAGGGCTTCGGCGTCGAGCAGCCCCTTGCGCCGCAGCGCCTCGCGCGCCCGCATCAGCGCGGTGCGGTACTGCGCATTGCCGGGATGTTCGGCCACGGATTTTTCCAGCGCGGCCAGCCCGGCCGCGTCCTTGCCCTCGGCCAGCAGCCTTTCGCCTTCTCGGAAGGCGGGGTCGCCGGCGCATCCGGCCAGGGCCAGGACGCTGGCGACGATCAACAACAGCCGTTTCATGGGGTGATCCTCAATGTCTGCCGCAGGTTCAGGGCGGTCCAGGTGAAGGTGAGCGCGTCGTCGCTGGCCTGGTCGAGATGCCAGCCGGCCAGCGCCTCGCCGACCCGCGCTTGCAGCACGCGCTCGCCCTGGGCCAGAAAAACCACGTCCTTGCCGCCTTCCCGCCAGCGCCCCAGGTACTGGAACGGCAGGGGCGGCGCCATCGGCGGCGGCGGTGGCGGCTCCACCATCCCGCGTGCTGGCGGCGGGGGCGGCCGCCAGGATTGCGGCGGGAACAGGTCGGCGTTCATCGGGCCGAGCGCGTTTGCGGATGCCGGGACGCTTGCGGTGACTTGAGCCACGACGACCGGCGCGGGAGCCCGCCCCGGTTTCGCCACGGCGCCCACCACTTCCGCCGCTGGCCGCGGCCAGAAGGCGGCGGCCAGGGTCGCGGCCAGGGCCAATGTGAGCAGGATTTGGCGCGGCTTCATCGCGCCGCCTCCAGGTTCAACACGAAGCGCAGACGCGCGTCCAGTTGCGTCGCGCCGATGTCGTCGCGCGTCAGTTCCAGGCTTTCCAGAAGCAGCGCCGGGTTTTTTTCGAGGACTTCCGCGAGGAAGGCGCGCAGGGCCGGATACGTGCCGCTGACCGGCAAGTCGATACGCAGGCGTCGGCCGGCTTCACCCACCTTGCTGGTCTCCGCGTAGCGGCCCTCGTCGAGGCTCAGGTCGTGATGGCGGGCGGCGGCGAACAGGGTGGGCAAGGCGGTTTCCATGCGTTCATGGGGTAGGGCAAGCGGCTTCGGCGCGCGCTCGGCCGCAAGCGGCAAGAGGGCGCGGCGGGCGGCTTCGGCCCGCCGGGTGGCCACCTCGTCTTGCAGCGGCGCGTTGACCAGCGGGTCGGCCGCCAGCGCGGCCGCCAGCAACGCGGCCCCCAGCGCGCCGGGCCAGCCCAGGCGGGCGAGCTGGAACTGGAGCCGGGCGAGGCTTGCTGAACGGGCCGATGGCGGTGCCGGCGTCACGTTTTTCATCGCGCCCCCCAATCCAGCCGAATCTCGAAGCGCAGCGGTTGTTGCGCGTCCTCGTGGCGAACCGTGTGTTGCACCAGGCTGGCGTTGCTGAACCCGGCGTCGCCGCGCAGGGCCTTGAGCCAGTCCAGCATGTCGGCCTCGGAACGCGCCTCGGCGGTGATGCGCGCCTCGCCGCGCGCGGCGTCGCCGCGCAGGGACAACAGGGCGATCCGCGCCGGTCTTTGGCTTTCCAGCCGATTCAGCAGATCGCCCCAGGGCCGCGCCGCCGGGGCGTCGGTGGTGGTGGGCTGCTGGCGCGGCCGGGCGGATACGGATGCGGGGGCGGCGGCGGGAAGGGCGGCGAGTTGTTCCGCCAGCGTCATGTGGTGATTGCCGGCCAGCGCGGCCAGGCCCAGGCCCGCCGCCAGCAGCAGCCACGCCGCGAGGGGCTGCTGCTGGCGGGTCGGCAGGAAATCCAGCGCGCCGCACCCGGAGGGAAGCGCGGCTTCGGGCGCGTTGGCGAGCACGCGGGCGCCATTCCAGTCGCCCGCCACCCCGGTGCCGACCAGGCGCAACGGCGCATCTCCCAGGCCATCGACCAGTTCCGCGCGCGCCAGCAGGCCGGCCAGGGCTTCCGGCCCGCCGCGCGCGCTTTCGAGCGCGACCGGCTCGCCGCGCGCCAGGCTGACCAGGGTGAGGCGCCCGGCCTCCGCCAGAAGCAGGCGAGCCGCGCCGTGCCCGGCGTGGCGCGCCAGCGTCGGCGCCACCCAGGAAGTCACGGTGGCGGCGGCGAGGCCCGCTTGCGCCAGGGCGCGCAGGAGTTCCGCCCAGTGCCCGGCGTCGATGCCGGCGGCCAGGATGGGTACGCCGGCCGGGGCGGGGCGGAAGGCGAGGCGCCAGTTCGCGGCCAGTTCGCCGAAGCGTTCCGCCACCTGGCTTTCCACCCAGCCCCGGCTTTCCTCGAAATTCAGCCGGGTGGGTGCGCCGGGCAGCAGCCAGAGCGGAGCGAAATGCGAGGACAGGAGGATCGTCACGCGGCCAGCCGGCTTGTGGCTTGCCAGCAAGCCGGGCAATGCCGCCAGGACGCCGGCCCAGCCGGGGTCGCCGATGTCGGCGGCGTGCGGGGCGCCGCCCGCGCGCAGGACGACGCGGTCGGGGGCGAGGTAAAGCTGAACCCTACCCCACGAAGGTGACACGGTTCGCCTCCTCCAGCGTGGTTTCGCCCAGCCGCACCAGATCCAGCGCGGCTTCGCGCAAGGGGCGCACGCCGGCGCGGGCGGCGGCTTCCTTGAGCTGGCGGATGGGCGCGCGGGCAACGATGAGTTCGCGCAGTTCGTCGTTCAGGCGCATCAGTTCGGCGATGGCGCGGCGGCCCTTGTAGCCGCTGCCGCGACAGTGGGCGCAACCTCGGCCCGCGCGGAAGTCCCAGCCGGCGGCGTCAGAGATGCCGGAGAGCGCCAGGAGTTCGGCGTTCGGCGCGGCCGGCGCGGCGCAATTCGGACAGTTGACCCGCACCAGGCGCTGCGCGAGAACGCCGTTGAGGGCGGAAACCAGGCTGTAGGGGTCGACGCCCATGTGCATGAAGCGGCCGATCACGTCGAACACGTTGTTGGCATGCACGGTGGTGAACACCAGGTGGCCGGTGAGCGCGGACTGGATGGCGATCTGCGCGGTTTCCGGGTCGCGGATCTCGCCCACCATGATCTTGTCCGGGTCGTGCCGCAGGATGGAGCGCAGGCCGCGCGCGAAGGTGAGGCCCTTCTTCTCGTTGACCGGGATCTGCAACACGCCGGCCAACTGGTATTCCACCGGGTCTTCGATGGTGATGATCTTGTCGCGCCCGGTATTGATCTCGGAGAGTGCCGCATAAAGCGTCGTCGTCTTGCCGGAACCCGTGGGGCCGGTGACCAGGAACATGCCGTAGGGTTCGCGCGTCAGGCGGCGGATGGATTCCAGCGCCGCGCCCGCGAAACCGAGGCGTTCCAGGGTGATGCCGGAAAGCGTGTCGTCGAGTTGCTGGCGGTCGAGCACGCGCAGCACGGCATCCTCGCCGAACACGCCGGGCATGATGGAGACGCGGATGTCCACCTCGCGGCCGCGCAGCTTCACCTTGAAACGGCCGTCCTGGGGAATGCGCCGCTCGGCGATGTCCAGTTCGGCCATCACCTTCACCCGCGAGATCACCTGTTCCGCCATCTCGCGCCCGGCAGGCTGGGCGATGCGGTTGAGTACGCCGTCGATGCGGTATTTGATGGTCAGTCCCTGGGCGTCGTTTTCCAGGTGGATGTCGGAAGCGCCGCTGGAGAGCGCGTCGTACAGCGTGGAATGCACCAGTTTGATGATCGGCGAGGCATCGGCGCCGATGGCCTGCAGCGAGAGTTCCTCGGCGCGGCCATCGTCCCCGCTCGCGGCGGATTCGCCCAGCACGCCGTCCATCGCCTTGAGGTTCACCTCCAGGCGATGCAGCCAGGCCAGGATGTCCTCGCGCCGCGCCAGGGCGGGGCGGAAAGCAAAATTGAGGCGGCGCTCGGCCCATTCCAGCAACTCGGGTTTGAGCGGGTCGGCGAACACGAACCAGAGGTTGCCGTCGCCGTCGCGGCAGGCGGCACACTCGCGCGCCAGGGAATGCGCGAACGGCAGCAGATCGAAGGCGGGCGCCATGTCGCGCAGCTTCGCCATGTCCAGCGCCGGGAAGGAAAAAGCCTCGGCCAGGGCGCGCGGAAAGGCCTTGGCATCCAGCCCGGCCAGGCGTTCCAGCGCGGCCAGCGGCGTTTCGCCGTGGGCGATGGCCTGCTCGCGAGCCTGGCGGATGAGATCGGAGGTGATCCGTAGCGCGGGCATCCCTGCCTGCGAGTGGGCGGCTTCGGCGTGCAGATTCATTCGATGCTCCCGGCCAGTTCAAAAATGGGCAGATACAGCAACACCACGATCAGCCCCACCAGGAGGCCGATGACGGCCATCAGCAGGGGCTCGAACACACGGGTGAAACTTTCCACGAAACGGCTGGTTTCCTCGTCGTGGAAGCTGGCGAGGTTTTCCATCATCTCGCCCATCTGCCCGCTTTTTTCCCCCACGCGCAGCAGGCGCGCGGCCACCGGGGTGGTGAGGCCGGCCTGTTGCATGGCTTCTGAAATGGGCTGGCCGGCGCGGATGTGGCCGGCGGCGACCGCCACGCGCGAACGCAGTTCCACCGCCAGCAGGCCGGCAGCCATGTCCAGCGCGGGCAGGATGGGTGTGCCGCCGGAGAGCAACATGCCCACGGTGCGATAGAAACGGGTGAGCTGGAATACGCGCAGACGCTCGCCCAGGCCGGGCAGGCGCCAGGCCAGGCGCGCCACGGCGGCGCGCGCGGCGGGGCGGGACGCGGCCCAGGCCAGGGTGAGCGCGGCGCTCGTGAAGCCCAGGGCGGCGGCCAGCCCGTGCGCGTCGATCCAGACGCCCAGGCCCATCAACGCGCGCGAGGCCCAGGGCAGGCGCTCCAGGTGGTCGGCGTAGATGGAGGCGAAGCGCGGCGTGACGAAGCCGACCAGGAACAGCGCCACCAGACCGCCCAGAACCAGGAGCATGAGCGGGTAGATCGAGGCGGACACGACCTTGCGGCGCACCGTGTCCACCCGTTCCTGCCAGGCCACGTAGCGCGCCAGCGCGGGCGCCAGGTCGCCGCTGCGTTCGGCGGCGCGCGCGCTGGCGGCGTACAGGGCGGGAAACACGGCGGGGAAGTGGCCCAGCGCGGCGGAGAAGGCTTCCCCCTGCCGGAGCCGCTCCAGCACTCCGGCCAGCACCTGGCGGGGTTCGCTCCGGGTTTCCTTTTCGAGCAGGGTCTGCAGGGCTTCGATCAAGGCCAGGCCGCTGGAGAGCAGGGCCAGGAGTTCGCGCGTGAACAGCACCAGGGGGAAGCGCGAGCGTCGCGTGAACAGGCTTTCCAGCCCCCGGTCGGGCCGCACCGCGAGCACGGTCAGCCCCTCGCCGCGCGCGGCTGCGGCAGCCTCGGCGGCGCTGGCGGCTTCCAGGCGCAGGCTGACGCGGCCGGAGGCGTTGAGGGCGCGGATATGGAAGATCATTCCGGTTCGCCCGACCCGTGTTCCCGCGCGCCCCTCATTGCCAGCTCGCGATGTCCGTGTCTTCGCCGCTACCGCCGGCCTGGCCATCGCGGCCGAAGGACCAGAGGTCGTATTCGCCATGCTCTCCCGGCTGCCGGTATTGGTAGGGGTGGCCCCAGGGGTCGTTGGGCACGGCCTTTTTCAGGTACGGCCCCTGCCAGCGCGCCTCGCCGACGGGGGGTTCGTTGAGCGCGGCGAGGCCCGGCCGGGACGGCGGGTAACGCCCCACGTCGAGCCGGTATTGGTCGAGGGCGTCTTCCAGCGCTTTCACCTGCGCGCGCGCCACTTTCACCTCGGATTTGCCCACCTGGGCGAAATAGCGCGGCGCCACGTAGCCGACCAGCAGGCCCAGGATGACCAGGACCACCAGGAGTTCCAGCAGGGTGAAGCCGGCGCTGCGGCGTACTCGGTGAGGTTGTTTCATGGCGCTCATTTTGCGAATGCCTTGCTGAACATGGCGCCCAGGCCCCAATCGGCGCTGCCGTTGGAAAAGCCCTTGACGGCATAGGTCTGGAGTTTCATGCCACCGCCGAACTTGTGCACCCAGTAGGCGGTGGCCTCGTTGCTGGCGACGCCGCTCGCCGTGCTGGCCTGGCGGCGATCCCACATCAGGCCGAGGCTGTTTTCGGAAGATTTCTTGTAGCCCAGTCCCAGCGTGCCGCCCCAGACGTTTTTCAGGTTGCTTCCGGCCGGATCGCCGGTGACGCGATAGGACACGGTGGCGAAAGGCGTCCAGGCGCCGGCCGGGTAATACAGATCGGCCAGCGCGGTGTAGTCGTTTTTCCCGCTGCCCAGGCCGGTGTCCGCCGTGGCCAGCTTGGCTTTGGCGGTCAGATCCAGCAAAACGCCCAGTACCGGTTGTTCGAACAGGCTGTGGCTGTAGCTGGCCACCACATCGCCCATGCCTTCCTGGCTGGTCTTGGCTCCGGCGCCGTCATAGACCGGGCGGCCGGCGGCATCGACCCCGATCAGGTTGCCGCCGCCGGGCGCGCGAATGCGCAGCCAGGGGACGGTCAGCTTGAAGATGGACGCGCCGGTCTCGTATTTGGTGGTAAGCGGGACATACCAGATCTCGGTGGACTGGCTGGCGCCATATTTGCCGTTGCTGTAATCCAGCCCGCTACTCAACGTGAAATCTCCCGCGCCGGCCGGCAAGACGGGCAAGGACAACAAAAAAACAACGGTAATCAATCTTTTCATCTCGGCATCTCCTTTTCGTTATTTTTCAGGCCTTTCCACTTTCTCGGGCTTTTCTATCTTCTCAGGCTTCTCTATTTTTTCAGGTTTTTCTATCTTTTCAGGCTTCTCGACTTTTTCAGGCTTCTCGATCTTCTCGGGCTTCTCTATTTTTTCGGGTTTTTCTATCTTTTCAGGCTTCTCGACCTTCTCGACCTTCTCGATCCGCTCGACCGCTTCAATCTTCTCCACCCTCTCCACTTTCTCCTTTCTTTCACTTGCCGTGGCAATCGTGGTGGCGGCTTCCTCGCGCTCCCGGCCATCGCGCGACGACCCCGCTCCGGCATTGCCTTCCCGACCGCCACGTCCGTCAGGGCGCGCCGCGTCGAAGCGCATGATCTCCAGCGCGCCGTTGTCTGCTGCCCGCGCTTCCACCCTGACCCACTCGCCCGGCCTGGCGGTGATCGCGATCCCGGGCTTCACGGCCATACGGGCATAGCCAATGTCCAGCGCCGCCGCGTCCGCGCCACCTTGCATCACGCCCTGCAACACCAGCCGTTCCGGCTTGGCCGGGAAATCCAGGGTGGGCGCGACGCGGGCCTGATGCACCATGAGGACATCGTTTTTCAGGACGCCGGAGAGTTGTATTTCCCGCGCGACCGGCAGCGACTTCACGCCGACGACGTTGAGCAGGCCGATCCGCGCCACGTTGCCGGACAGATAATCCAGCGGCGCCGTCAGCGACACCTGTGCCCTGGGGCTGATGCGTTCCACCAGGGTGGCCTGTACGCTGCCGGATGCGTCGCGCAGGCCGCTGACCCGGACGAAATTACCCGGCTTCGGCGGCGAGCCCCGCCCATGTCCCGGCAGCACATCCTGTGGCGCCATGCGCACCATCTGGCCGAGGACGACGAAATGGTCGCCCTCGGGCGCTACCCAACTGACCGGCCCCACCAGCGCGGAGATGAGCGCGATGCGGCGCGCCCGCAGGGTGGTGCCGCCGCCTTCGGCGTCCACCGAGACCAGTTGGCCGATGGCGAGTTGTCCACTGTTGCCCGCCTCGCCGTCGATGCTGACCGGGGTGTTCGTGTCGTAAGTCACGCGCAGGCCATTGACGCAGATGCTGCCGAAGCCGGTGATGACGCCCACGATCCCGGTGCCACCGCTACCGCTGCCGTCCACGCGCGCGCCGGTGCCGCCCGTGCCGGTGCCATCACCCTGGTGGCCGGTTCCACCCGTGCCGGCGCCATCACCCTGGTGGCCGGTGCCGCCCGTGCCGGTGCCATCACCGCCGTGGCCGCTGCCGCCCATGCCGCCGCCGTCCAGGTTCAGGCCGGGCAGCGCGCAAGGATTGGCCCGCGCTCCGCCGGACAGAGACAGCAGGCCGAGGATCAGCCCGAGGATCAGGCCGGGTGTCAGGCCAAACCGCAGCGCATGCAGGGCGCGCATCAGCGTGGTTCCCCGCGCTGTGGCTTCTCGTCTTCCGCGTAGTAGTAGACGCCGAAGGCCATGCGCCGGCTGGCGTCCGCGCGCCCGATGTCGGCTTCCTGCAAGGCCAGCGCCTTGCGGTTGATTTCCTGCATCGCGTCGATCGCCAACTCGCGCGACAGGGCGCGCAGTTGCTCGACCGATTGTGGCGAGAGGCCGTCGCAATAAACGCTGCGCTCCAGGAAGGGGGGCTGGCCGTCGAGCAGGTTGTGCGTCGTCGCCGCCAGGTGGTCACCGATGTTCTTGCCCAGGTAGAAGCTTTTCTCTTCCAGGCCGCGCGCCGGCACGAAGGCGTGTTCGACCAGATGCACGCGGTCGTCGGCGTCCAGGGTGACCACGCCCAGGCGCAGCCATTCATCGAGCACGGCGCGCGGGCGGATGTCCTTGCTGACGCTTTCCACCAGGCGTTCGAACGACACCTCGCCGCCCTGGCTGGCCAGGCGCGGCAGCCCCAGGGGACGGCGTTGGCTGTCGAGAAACGCGGCATCGGCGCACCAGCGCGAGACCACCTGGGCGCCCAGGGAAACCACGGTCGAGGGCGGCGCCCGCAGCAACCTCTCCTCGCGCAGGCGCTTGACCTCGCGGCGATGCACGCCGGAAAGCAGGCTCACCCGGCTATCGGTGACCGAGGCGCCGTCGTCGGGGAAATCCCGCGCGGCGACATCCACGAACACGCCCTTGGCGAGGTCGCAGAACGCCACGTAATTGACGCCGAAGGTCATCAACAGGCGCGCCAGCGGCCGCAGCAGCCGCTGTACCGCCCGCAACAAGGACGGCGAGGTGACCAGGGTGGCTTGGGTGGGCATGTCCATAGTTGAAATCGTATCAAGCGTGTCTCTCCGATACGCTCCATACGTTGGGTCTTTTTCCTGAATGAACCTATTGAAAAGTGTTTCCCACGATAACCCTCCAGACCATTCCGGCTCGCGTTGATCCTATTTTCCGCAGTTGCAGGTGCCGTAGGAGCGGGCTTGCCCGCGATAGAACGCGGCCATTCGCGGGCAAGCCCGCTCCTACGAGTGACGTTTCCACCCACCCCGCAGGTGAAGCGAACAATCACCGGTCATGCCTTTCCCACGCGGCTTTCGAGCGTTTTGCGTATGACCAACCGCAGTTTCCAGGTTGATTCGTTTGCGGATGCCGTGATTCCATCCACCTGTTGGGCTTTCCACGCGCCTCGCATGGAAAGTCCGACAGGTTCATGAAAAAGCGGGCGGGAACCCTCCCGCCCGCTTTCCATGATTCGTCAGCCTCAGTTTCCTTTCGGTCCGTTGTGGCAGTCGTAGCAGCCAACTTTCTGGCCGGCGGCGAAGTTCACCGTCTTGCCATCGGCATTGAAGCTGCGCGCGACTTTTACCGTGGAGAGCACGCTGCCGCGGTAATCGGCGCCGTGGCAGTAGGCGCAGGCCGCCGTCCCTTTCTCGGCGACGCTCTTGTGGCCACTGACCCAGGCGTTGCCCGGCGTATGCATGCCATGCGGCCCCTTGTCGGCGGTCAGCGGTACCGTTTTGTGGCAGGCGCTGCATTCACCGATGGTGCCGGCCCGGCCCTGCACGTCTTTGGACAACACGTTGTCGTTGGCGTGGGAGCTGGGATACACGGCATGAGTGGAACCGTGGCAGGACTCGCATTGCAGGCCGCCGTGGCCCTTGCTGAAGCGATACAGGCTGAAACCGTTGCCGGGAACGTTGGCGTTCGTGGCAAAGCGGGTATCCAGCCACTTCTTCAGAATGCCGGTGCCGCTGACCGCGGCCAGATCACGCTTGCCGTCGTGGTGGCAGGACTGGCAGTTGGGCTGATCGAGCCAGCCGGTGCGGGTGGCGCTGCCGACGTTGGACATGGTGCCGTGGCAGCTCTGGCAATCCATCGCCGGCTGGCCGTTGGCCAGCGTCGCGTTGCCCATCGCGCCGCGCAGGCACTTGGTTTGCGAGCCGGGGTGGCACTGGTAGCAGGCGTTGCGGTTGTTGATGCTGTCCAGCACCTGGCCGGTGGCCGCGTCCTTGACCAGGGCGTGGTGGCTGTGGATGCTGGCGGTCAGGGGTTTGATGCCGGCCACGCCGGTGCCGGGCAGGGCGTTGGAGGCGTGGCAGGCGGCGCACAGGATGGGCTTGCCGGCGGCGGCGGTGGCGGCCAGGCCGGCGGCGCCATAGCCCTTGGCTTTCAGCGCGTCCTGATAGGCCTTCACCTTCAGTGACTTTTCGTCATGCAGCGCCAGGATGTTCTTCTTGTAGTCCCGTTCCGGATAGGGGTCGTTGGCCCAGCCGACGGCGGGCTTGGCGGCGGCGCCGGAGTTCGAGGCATGACACGCGGCGCAACTCATTTCATCGGAAACCGGCAACACCACGCGAGCCTGGGCCAGTTGCTTGCCGCTGGCATCACGCGCGACCACCTTGACCATGGGGTAGAAATTCTTGCGGCCGGCGTCGTCATACGGGGTGATCGGAATGCCGTCGGCGATGAACTGGCCGCTGGCCGCCTCGAAACTGAGCGCTCGCGGCGTGAATGACGGCGCGGCATTGCCGGTCAGGCCGATGTCGTCCGCCAGCTTGGCGCCGTAGAGGGGCTGCGCATACATCCAGAAATTGGTCTTGGTCGAGGAGATGCTGTTGGTCGAGCCATCCAGGTCGGCCATGGCCTCATAGGTCAGGGTGACGCCGGAGGTGACCAGCTTGTTGTTGGCGCTGTCCACCAATTGCGCGTGCAGATTGTTGAACGGCGGCAGGATGGAGAACACCGAGTAGTCGCCATCCATGCAGTGCATGCCCAGGTCGTTCCAGGCCACCAGGGTGTGGGAGGTGCCCGGGACGCCACCCGCGCCACCGCCTGTGCCGCCGCTGCTGGACTGGGTAACCGTGACGGGGATGGATAGCGTGGTCTTGCCGTCCTTGATCGTGATTTTCGCCGTGCCCACACTCAGGGCGGTGACTTTCACGCGCGTATCGGAAACCTCGACCGTGGCGACCCGGGTGCTGGAGGAACTCGCGCTCGGCTTGCCGGAAACGTTGGACAGGGCGATGTTCGCCTCGGCGCCGGGCTGCATGCTCAACGAGCCCGGGCTGGCGCTCATGCTGGCCGGTGGGGGCGGCGCCGCCACCGTCACGGAAACCGTCACGCTGTTGCGGGAGTCGCGCACGGTCAATTCAGCGGTTCCGGCGGCTTTGGCGCTGACCTGAATCGTTCCTCCGGACAGGCTGGCGGTGGCGACCTTCGCATTGGACGTGCTCACTTTCACGCCACCGGAGGCATTGGACAGGCTGACCGTCGCCGAGCCGCCCACGGTTAACGCCAACGACGCGGGGGTCGTTTGAAGCACGGGTTTGGACGATTTGGCCTTGCTGGATCCCTCAAGTTCGGAATCCGCCCGGGCGGGTTGTGCCAGCAACAAGATTGGCGCCAGTAGCAGCGCCAACCAATGGATAGTTCGCGTAGATGTCATGAAAGCCTCCTGACCAAAAAAAATCAAGGATGAAAATCCCCCATGCCAACGACATGGTGAAGCCATCATATGTGTAAATAATTCACACGTCAAAAAAGTTCATGTATTCAAGCGGCGCAGAGCGTGGATACAAGAATGAAAAACAGGATTATCCGCGTGGATTGTTTACACGAAACGGGCGTTTCGGGAGCCGCGCGGACACGCGTAGCGGTCTTGCGTGAATGCCACGGGCGCTTATCCATCGCGGCGTTCCCGGAATCCAAAACGGCCGACTGCCTGTTTCCAGGTTCCAGCGGAGCAGGGCACTCAGAACTGGTAGGTGGTCTGGAGCAGGAACAGGTTCCAGTCGGGTGAGGTGTTGCCGGGAACCCACTGGCCGTTGCTCAGGTTGTCCGCCGGTGGCAGCCACAAAGTCCCATGCGCGCGATGCGCCTCGCCGGCCAGCAGCCAGTGCTTGTCCATGCGGTAACGCAAGCCGAGGGTCCACCCCCTGGCGAAGCGCGACCAGGCCGGTTTGCCGGCGTTGACGGGGTCTGCGGCATAGGCGATTCCATCCGGATCGTTCTTGTCCGACAGGAAGACGTCATGACGCAGCAGCGCTTCCCAGCGTGGCGCGAAACGCCATTGGGCCTGCAAGTACCAGGCGTTGCCGGTATTTTGGGCGTCCAGGTTGGGGATGCTGGTGCTGTCGAAACGGTTATGGAAGCTGTTGCGTGTCCATTCCCCCGAAAGGGATACCCGCTCGCCATTCCATTGCATGGACAAGGCCGAGAACCTGAAATCGAGACGGCCGCCATTCCAGACGTCCGCGCTACCGGGCCGGTATCGGGCGGTTCCTTGCGCGTGGCTGATCAGGGCGCGTAGCCGGCCACCGTCATGGTCATAGGCCAACTGGCCGGAAAAGGCCTCATTCTCTCTGGTGTATAGCGTGCCCGCGAACAACGAACGGTCACCCAGCAAGGTCCAGAAGGTGTTGTCGCCACGGACATTCGGCTTGATCTGGGAAAGGCGCAGGGTGACGCTGTCGCCTCCCAGGGCGCGCTCCGCTTCCATGTGAATGCCGGTGGCGGACTGGGTGAGTTGGCGCAGGGAGTCCGGATAGATGGATTGCGGCGCCAGGATGCCCGGCCGTGTCATTGGCGTGTCGCGCATGTCGTTGTATAGCCCGTAGGGCACCTTGATCTTGCCCAGCATGAGCGTCAGGTGGCCCGCCTCGCTTTCCAGCGGGGTGTAGGCGGCATAGAGATAATCGGTCTCGACGCGGTTTTCTTCGGATTCGCCTCCGCGCCGGTAGATGGCCTGTCCCGAGAGCAGCCATTGCGAATGTGGCCGCCAGGACACGCCGGCGCCGACTTCCGTGTAGTCGGCCGACAGCTTTCCACGGGTATCACCGAAAAAATTGTTCTTTCCGCTGCTTGTGGTCAGGCGCTGGCTGACAAATCCCTGGGCGCGCAGATCGGCCTCATCGGCATGCGCCAACGTGACGAGCGGCGGCATCGCCAGAGCCAGAACGGCGGCGAGATCAGCGCACAGGTAACGCGCGTACTTTGTCATTGTTGAGAACTCTCCCGATATAACCGATCGCGCCCGGAACCGAGGCGACCCGCTTGCGCATTTCCGCTTCATTCGCGACCTGAACCGGCGCCTGGCCTATGCCTGTGTAGATGGCGCGATCCCAGGCGTTGCGCAACTGGTATGGATACAAATCCAGGATGCCCTTGGTCATTTCCTGGTGCAGGGGGGATTCGTCCGGCAAGACGAAAATCCGGATGGCGCTGCCATCTTCCCAACGCGTTACCCTGGCTCCGAAGATCAAGCGCGCGAGCGGGCGCGATATCTCGGTTTCGGCAACTCCGGGATGGACGATCAGATCGACACCCCATGCCAGCCTCGCGGTGAACAGGGTGAGCGCCGCGAGGACCGCCGGAAATAATGCGCGGTGGATCATCAGGCCCCTGGAGTCGGTGCGCGGTGAAGGGTGATCTCAAGGGGAATTCCCCCTTTCTTGTCGTTGGCTGCATATCGGCGCCGGCATCCACCTCGGGTAGCATGCGCGCCTGCGAGAAAGGAGAGACCACCATGCGCCAGAACACCTTCACCCATCACGCTCAGACCCTCCTCGGTTTCATCGAGTATGTCGGCCTGACCGTCATCACGATTGCCACGGTCATTGCCGGTTATATCGAAGTTGGCCACATGGTGGCGGCGAGCACGGTCACCCTCTCCGATCTTCTGCTGATGTTCCTGTACCTGGAAATTCTGGCGATGGTGGCCATGTACTTCGAGTCCGGCAAATTGCCGGTGCGCTTTCCCATCTATATCGCCGTCGTCGCCCTGGCGCGTTATCTGGTGCTGGACATGAAGAACCTGGACATGTGGCACATGATCGGAGTGGCGGCGTCCATTCTCCTGCTCACCCTGGCGGTTCTGATCCTGCGTTACGGCCATGTCCGTTATTCCTATAACGAGCGCGAGTAGGGAAGGAGGCGCGCCTACCGGTTCAGGACGACTGAATCAACGTGCCGACGCCCTGGTCGGTCATGATTTCCAGCAGCAGCGCGTGCTCCACGCGTCCGTCGATGATGTGTACCGATTTCACGCCGCTTCTGGCAGCGTCCACCGCCGAGGCGATTTTCGGCAGCATGCCGCCGGAGAGCGTACCGTCCGCCACCAGGTCGTCGATCTTGCGCGGGGTCAGGCCGGTGAGCAGTTTTCCATCCTTGTCCAGCACGCCGGGCGTGTTGGTCAGCAGCACCAGTTTTTCCGCCTTCAGCACTTCGGCCAGCTTGCCGGCAACCACGTCGGCGTTGATGTTGTAGGTCTCGCCCTCGCCGCCCACGCCGATCGGCGCGATCACCGGAATGAAGTCGCCGGAATCGAGGAAGGCGATCAGGCTCGGGTCGATCTGGGTGATTTCGCCCACCTGGCCGATGTCGATGACGTCGCCCGGCTTGTCCTTTGACGCCATCAGCAGTTTTTTCGCGCGAATGAAGCGCCCGTCCTTGCCGGTCAGGCCAACCGCCTTGCCCCCGGCCTGATTGATCAGATTGACGATGTCCTTGTTCACCTGGCCGCCCAGCACCATTTCCACCAGTTCCATCGTCTCCGCGTCGGTCACCCGCATGCCCTGAATGAACTCGCCCTTCTTGCCCACCCGTTTCAGCAAATCCTCGATCTGCGGGCCGCCGCCATGCACCACCACCGGATTGAGGCCGACCAGCTTGAGCAACACCACATCGCGCGCGAACGCGGCCTTCAGAACCGGGTCGGTCATGGCGTTGCCGCCGTATTTGATTACCACGGTCTTGTCCCAGAAACGCTGGATATAAGGCAGCGCCTCGGCAATGACCTTGGCTTTCTGGGTGGGGGTGAAATGGGCGATGGACATGAAGCTTTCCTTGTGGGGTTGCCGAGGCGGAACGGGGGGCATTCTACCTACTCGGGTGGGTGCCGTTGAACTCGCCGCCAGCGCGGCCGCGCCATGCCGGGCAAAAAAACAGGCGACCGAAGTCGCCTGAAAAAATGCCGCTATCGCACGCAGCTGTCCTGCTCAAGGGACTCGTTGAATCAGGTGAGGTAGCGCCACCCGATGTAGAAATGGCTGATCGCGATGCTCGACAACATGAGCGGGAACGCGCCCAGCATGAAGGGAAGGAAGCGGATGGGCTGGCCGGAGCGTTCGGCGAAGCCGGCGACCACCAGATTGGCGGAGGCGCCGACCAGGCTGCCGTTGCCGCCCAGGCAGGCGCCCAGGGCGAGCGCCCACCACAGCGTCTCCAGGTTGGCCGCGCCCACCACCGGCCCGAGGTTCTGGATCACCGGAATCATGGTGGCGACGAAAGGGATGTTGTCCACCACCGCCGAGATAATCGCCGAAGCCCAGAGGATGACGTAGGCGGTGAGCGCCAGTTCGCCGCCGGTAAAGCTGACCAGGGCCTCCGCCGCCAGCTTCAACGCGCCGGCCTTTTCCACGCCCGCCACGACGATGAACAGGCCGACGAAGAAAAAGATCGTCACCCACTCCACTTCCGCGAAGCTCTTGTGCACCAGTTCCGACTGCTGCTCCGCGTCCCGCCCCAGCGCCCGGATCAACAGCAGCAGAGCGGCGCCGAACAGGGCGATGGTGGCCGGCTCCAGGCCGAGGGCGTGGGCGAATACAAAGCCGGCGATGGTCAGCGCCGTGACCGCCAGGGACTGTTTGAGCAACAGCGGGTCGGTGATGGCGGCGCGTTCGTCGAATGCCATGACCTGCGCGCGCTGTTCCGGGCTGGCATGCAGCTTGCGGCCCCAGAACCACCAGATCGGCAACAGTGTCAGCAGAAAGACCAGCAACGCGATCGGCGCCATGTTGAGGACGAAATCATTGAAGGTGAGGCCGACCGCCGAACCGATCATGATGTTGGGCGGATCACCGATCAGCGTCGCGCTGCCGCCAATGTTGGAGGCGAAGATGATGGTGAACAGGTAGGGATAGGGCGAAATGCGCAACGCGTCGGTAATCAGCAAGGCGACCGGGGCGACCAGCAGCACCGTGGTGACGTTGTCCAGCAGCGCCGAGAACAGCGCCGTGACGACGGCCAGCATCAACATGAGGCCCCAGGGATCGGCCTTCACCAGTTTGGCGGATCTCACCGCGACGTACTGAAAAACACCGCTTTTCTGGGTGATGGCGACGATGACCATCATGCCGGTCAACAAGCCGATGGTATTGAAGTCGATGCCCTGAACCGCCTCGGTCTGATGCAGCACGCCGCTCATGATCATCACCCCGGCGCCCAGCAGGGCGACGATGGCGCGGTTGATGCGCTCGGTGACGATGACCGCGTAAGTCAGCACGAAGATGGCCAGTGAAACCAGCAACGGCCCCAGGCCGAAGAGGACTTCCGTGGCAACGGGATGCGCGGCGCCGTGCATCTCAGGCCGCGTCCGACCGGGTGGACAGGAAGTGCATCAAGTCGCGCTGGCCGAGGAGGCCGACCAATATCCCCGCGTCATCGAGTACCGGCAGCGGCCCGTGCGCGCGCGTCAGCAGCAGCGCGGCTTCCAGCAGCGGCGTGGCCACATGCAAGGGCTTTGCCCGCGCGTCCAGCAGCAGGGCCGCCGGCTGATCGAGGAGAGCCTGGAAATGATCCAGCAGCATGGGCAAGGCATCGCCGGCGAAGGCGAGGTCGTTCAAGCCCTGCTCGGCGCGCGCGGAGACGGGAACCACCCGTTCCAGAGCCATGCCGACGCCGGCCAGGCCGACGAATCGCCCAGCAGCGTCCACCAGGGCGACCTGATCGATGCGCTGTTCGAACATCAGCCGCAATACCGCTCGAACCGGGCTATCCACGGACAGGATTTGCGGCTTGGAATCCAGGGCTAATGCGCGCAGAGGCATGGAGGTGGAAGGGGATCGAAATGGCCGCGATGATAGGAAGGCGCGGCGGCGGGCGAATTGGAGAGGGCGCGTAAGGGGAACGCGTACACAAGCGCCGGCGGTCAGGACTTGGCCGACCAGGCCCTGATGCGTTCCGCCGCCCACTCGCGCCCACCCAGCCCGAAGGCCAGGGACAGGGCGAGCACCAGGCCGCCGAAGGCGATGGCAAAGGCCACGGTGAGCATGCGCACGCCGATATCCAGTTGTTCCAGGGCGATGAACAGGGCGAACACCTGCAACGCATACTCCACTCCGGTGCTCAGGAGCAGCGCGGCCGGCACTTTGATGCCGTTGAGCCAGGTAAACAGCAGGCGGTTGATGAAACGCGCGAACAAGGTGCCGAATACCAGAATCAGGATGGCCACCACCACATTGGGCAGGAACAGCGCCACACGGTTGACCAGGCCCGCCACCGCGTCCAGGCCCAGGCTGTTGGCGGCGGAGACGGCGACCACCAGAAGCACCAGCCAGTAGACGGTTCCCGCGATCAGGCCGGCCAGCGAAAGCTCCACCCCGCCTTGCCGCAACAGGGCTTCCAGCCCGGATTTTTCCGCCATGCGGCCGAAGCCCAGTGCTTCCAGGCCACGCCGTACCCCGGCGCGCAACACGCGGGCAGCCAGCCAGCCGGCCAGCAGCAGCACCAGCGTCGCCAGCAGCTTGGGCAGAAAGATCGCGATCTGGCTCCAGAAGGCTTGCAGGGAGGTCAGGAACAGGTCGATCTGGTTTTCCATCTCATTTCTCCAGGTTGGTTGGGCGCAGCTTGGGAGCCGGCCGCGAAACGGACTCTTCGGGCCGTGCCCGCAAGATGTCCGCCAAAGGATTCAGGGCCGCCCGATCCTCACGGAACGGCAGGCTTTCGGTAACCGCGCGCATGGAGACGATGACCTGTTCCAGGGCCGTGTCCGGCAGGCACTCCAGCGCGGCCTTCAGCACGCCCTGGCCATATTCCGGCGCGGTATCGACGATGCGCTGGCCGTCGACCGTCAGGAAATGGATGGCGGATTGCGCCGCCACGGGGATTTCCACTCTCACCAGGCGCTTTTCCAGCAACTCACGCAGCAAGGCTTCCGCCTTCTGGCGATGGACGGCCATGCTCTTGGCCAGGTCCACCGCGCGCATGCCGGGCGTCTGCCCAAGCTCCCAGAGCGTCCAGAGTTGCGCGCCGCCGATGCCGTGGCGCGCCTCCACCCACTCGGCATGGCGTCTGACCGCGTCCAGCATCACGCGAAACAGCTTGAGCGCGCCACGGATGGTTTCCTTGCGCCGCGCGCGCGACACGGCGGCGTCCTCGTTGTGTTCGTATTCTTCGAATTTTTTTGCTGGCATGGCGCGCATTTTCGGCCGGTGCGCCAGGCAAGGCATTCGTCTCGCCACGTAAGGGATTCCCATACATGAGGCGCGAGATTCGTTTATGAACCCGCGCGCGTCAGGAAAACGCAGCTATTCCGCCGCTATCCCGTAAGAGAATCCCATCCGGGTGTCCACAATCGCAGCGGGCTCAGGCCGCGTCCTTCGGCTCGCTGTCCAGGCACATGCGCACCAGTTCCGGCAGGCTGCGCGCCTGCATCTTTTCCATCATGCGGGCCTTGAACACCTCCACCGTGCGCGGGCTGATTTCCAGCAAGGCGGCGATTTCCCGATTGGGTTTGCCGGCCACGGCCAGGTCCATGACCTGGCGCTCGCGTTCCGACAGGCGTGCCCTGCGCGCGGCGATTTCCTCCGAATAGGTGTGTTCCGCGTGTTGCCGCGCGTCGCACGCCACGGCTTCGCGCACCGCTTCCAGGAGCGCGTCTTCCGCGTAGGGTTTTTCCAGGAAATCCACCGCGCCGGCCTTGAGCGCGGCGCGGGCATGTGCGATGTCGCCGTGGCCGGTGAGAAACACCACCGGCAGGCGCGACCCGCGCCGGGCCAGCGCCTGTTGCAGATCCAAGCCATCCATGCCGCCCATGCGCAGATCCAGCAACAGGCAGCCGCGCCAGTCCGGACTCCACGCCGCCAGGCATTCTTCCGCGCCGGCAAAGCTGCGGCAGCGGAAACCGCGAAAATTCAACAGCAGCGCGAGCGAGTCGCGCACGGCGTCATCGTCGTCGACGATGGTGATGATGGGTTCGCTCATGTGCGTATCGGCAGGGTGAAACAGAAACGCGTGGGGCGCATATTGTCCTGCCAGAGCTCGCCGCCGTGGGCTTCCACCAGGGTGCGGCTGATCGCCAGGCCCAGGCCCATGCCCTCCGGCTTGTTGGTGGCGAAGGAGTCGAACAAGCGCTCGCGCATGTCCGGGGCCACGCCGGGCCCGCTGTCGCGCACGCAGAAACGCAGGCGGTTGCCGTCCAGGCGGCGCACGGTGATGACGATGCTCCGTGTTTTCGGGTCGCCGCTCTCGATGGCCTCGATGGCGTTCACCAGCAGGTTGTGCAGCACGGTGCCCATCTGCACCCGGTCGGCCATGAACTGCGGCAGTTCGCCGTGCAGATCGAGGGACAGCGCGATGCCGGCGCGCTCGGCGCGGCGCCGCGCGGGGGCGAGGCCCTCCTCGATGACTTCCTCGGCGCTCAGGAACTCCAGGCGCAGGCCGCCGCCACGGAAGAACTCGCGCAGGCGATGCACCACCTGGCCGGCGCGGGTGGCTTCGCGGTCGATCTTGGCCAGGGTGTCGGCGAGCAGGGCGCCGTGCCGCTCGGGCGCGTCGAGCATCGCCTGCCCGGCGCGCGCGTAGTTGGCCAGGGCGGACAAGGGCTGGTTGAGTTCATGGGCGATGGCCTGCGTCATCTCGCCGGCGGCAGCCAGGCGCATGGCCTGGTTCAACTCGGCCTCGCGCTGATGCAGTTTTTCTTCCGCCGCGCGCCGCGCGCTCACGGTCATGCCCAGGAACAGGCCGGTGATGGTCAGCCCCAGCATCAGCATCTGGAACTCCACCACCGCGACGGCATGCAGTCCGCGCCAGGCGAGAATCGCGTTGAGGCCGATATGCGCGAACGCGAGCGCGGCGGTGGCCCCCTGGATGCCGTGGCGCATGGCGATCCAGATCAGCGGCAGGAACAGGAGGTAGAAGAATTTGAATTCGTCGGTGTATTTGAGGCCGAAGATCACCGCCAGGGCGACGGCGATGGTGACCGCCTGCAGGAACATTTCGCGAGTCGGGCGCCAGCCGCGCCAGGCGACCCAGTCGTGCCCGGCATGAACCAGCACCAGGGGCGCGATGATGAGCAGGCGGATCAAGGCGCCCACCCAGTAGTTCACCAGATCCGCGCCCCAGGCCCAGACATCGGGCGCGGCCTCCGGGCTGCGCGCGAACACATGCACGCCGGAATCCAGCCAGGCGCCGAGCACGGCCGCCAGGAGAAACCAGGACAGGTCGCGCTGGCTGGACAGGCGGGCGTCGATCCTGAGGCCGCGCGTCAGCCAGGTGCTGATCCCCAGCAAGCCCAGCATCAACAGGGTGGCCGCCCACAACGCCGCCAGCCAGTTGCCGGGCGCGCCGTAGATGGGCAGGCTCAACAGGAAGGTGACGGCGATCAGCCAGGGCGCGTAGCGCGCGCCATACAGCAGCAGGAAGGCCAGGGAGAGGCCGAGCGGCGGCGTCCACGGCGCCAGCGCCAGCGGCAGGACGGTCTGCGGGTTGCTCGCGGCGTCCAGCCCGAGGCTGCACAGGGCATAGGCGAGCAGGACTTTCCAGGAAACGGGAAACACGATGCGTGGGGCGGGTGGCGATCAGGCGCGCAAAACCGCGCCGGAAGACGGATCGAGGATGGTGGAAGGCGCGCGGCGGCGGCCGACACGCCCCGGCAATACCCGAACCCGTTGGCCAAAAGCCGCGCGGCAAGCGGCGGCGGTCTTCAGAGCGCGCCGGCCGGAGCGGTTGGCGCTGGTGGAAACCAGCGCCATTCCCAGCGCGCGGCACAGCCGCGCCGTCTCGGCATGCGCCGTCACGCGCACCGCCAGCTTGGCGTGGCGCCCGGTCAACCAGCGCGGGCAACGCCGCGACGCGGGCAGCAGCAAGGTATTCGGCCCCGGCCACCAGCGCGGAAAATGGCTGGCGAGCGCGTCGGCTGGCGGCCGCAGATAGCGCGAGAACTGGCGAAATTCGGAACCGATCAGGATCAGGCCCTTGGCTCGTGACCGCCCCTTCAACGCGAGAATTTTCTCCACCGCGCGCGCATTGCGCGGATCGCAGCCGAGGCCGAAGCAGGATTCCGTGGCGTAGGCGATGACTCCGCCGCGTCTGAGCCAGGCGCGGATGCGGCGGGTGTCGGGGAGGGGGGTCATGGAAGGCGGTGGCGCCGGCATCCTTGCCGGCTTCGTGGGGCTGAATGGCCGGCAAGGATGCCGGCGCTACCTGTCCGCGCCATGCCTCAATGCGACTGCCGCGCCTTGCGCGCCGCGCCCCAGAGTTCCTCCAGGTTGTAATGCGCGCGCACTGTCGGGTGCATCACATGCACCACGACGTCGCCGGCATCCACCAGCACCCATTCGCCGACCTGCTCGCCTTCCACGCCGATGATCTCGGCGCCGGCCTCCCGCAGCATTTTCTGCGCGTTGTCGGCAAGCGATTTCACATGGCGGGTGGAGTCGCCGCTGGCGATGACCATCTTGTCGAACAGTGAGGTCAGGTGGCCCGCGTTGATGACCGTGATGTCCTTGCCCTTGATGTCCTCCAGGGCGGCGACGGCGATCTTGGCGAGTTGTTCGGGGGTCGGGTATTCAGGCATAGAGATGGTTCTCGTTGAGGTAAGCGATGACGGCATCCGGCAACAGATAGCGCAGGCTCTCGCCGCGCAGGGCGCGGCCTCGAATCCGGCTGGCCGAGATGTCCAGTTGGGTAATGCCGTGAAGAAAGATCAGGCCGGACGGCTTTTTCAGGATTTCACCGGCCTGTTCGGCGCGATGCGTGGCAAGCAGGCGACGCAAGGGATCGGGCAGCGCATCTTCCCACGCGGCGGTGGAAAAACCGGGACGATGCGCCACCGCGACATGCGCCAGATCGAACAGCCGCCGCCACTCGTGCCAGGTGGTCAGGCCGAGAAAGGCATCCGCGCCCATGAACAGCACCAGCGGCGTTTGTGCGCCGATCTCCGCGCGCAGTTCGGTCAGCGTATCGACGCTGTAACTGGGCGCGGCGCGGCGAAACTCCCGCTCGTCCAGGACGAAACGAGGATTCCCGGCGATCGCCAGCCGCGCCATTTCCAGACGGTGATTGGCTGCCGCGCTCGGCTGGCCGCGATGCGGCGGCCGCCCGGCGGGAATGAAACGCACCTCGCCGATGCCCAGGGCTTCCGCCAGTTCCTCGGCCAGACGCAGATGGCCGAAATGGATGGGGTCGAAGGTGCCGCCAAGGAGGGCAAGGGGAGCGGGGCGGATCATCTCAATATCTGCTTCCCGCCCCGAACAACAGTGGCGGAATGGCGCTCAATCATTGCCCAGTTTCTTGATGATCGACTTTGCCAGCAAATCATTGATCTCGTTATGTCGCGGCACTGGCTGCGACTGTCTTGTATTCGGGTTGGTATACCAATCGTGGCGCCCGCCGTTGCGAACCAGGAAACAGCCAAATTGCTCAAGTGCTTTGATCAAGTCTCGCCTTTTCACTCAAGCCACCAGGAGTTCTTCGACTTTATGAACATAGGGAACCTGGCCCGATTCCAGGTCGACCAGCAAGTCCCTCAAATTATCGACGAGTTCATCCTTACTGCCGGCCTGAGTCAGGTAGTCGGGATATTCGTTGAGAAACCCGAGAAAGAACTCGCCGTCCTGCCAGAAGGTGAATTTGATCGCTCTCATGTCAACCTCGCAAAAAATATCAAGAAAGCATGCCAGTACATTCACCCACGCACATGCCCATCCCCCAGCACCACCCACTTCTGGCTGGTCAGACCTTCCAGGCCAACCGGGCCGCGGGCGTGGATCTTGTCGGTGGAGATGCCGATTTCCGCGCCGAGTCCGTATTCGAAGCCGTCCGCGAAGCGGGTGGAGGCGTTGACCATGACGCTGGCGGAATCCACCTCGCGCAGGAAGCGGCGGGCGCGGCCGTAGTCTTCGGTGAGGATGGCGTCGGTGTGGTGGGAGCCGTGGGTGTTGATGTGGTGAACCGCCGCGTCGAGTCCGTCCACGACCTTGATGGCGATGATGGGGGCGAGGTATTCCTCGTCCCAGTCGGCCTCGACCGCCTGTTTCAGGCCGGTGACCCCGGCGCCTTGCAGGATGGCCAGCGCATCCGGGCAGCAGCGCATTTCCACGTTCTTTCCGGCCAGCATGGCGCCGATGCCGGGCAGCGCGGTGGCCGCCACCGCGCGCGCGACCAACAGGGATTCGGTGGTGTTGCAGGTGCCGTAGCGCTGGGTCTTGGCGTTCTCGACGATCTTCACGGCCTTTGCGAGATCGGCGCGGTCGTCGATGTAGACGTGGCAGTTGCCGTGCAGGTGCTTGATGACGGGCACCCGCGCCTCGCCGCTGATGCGCTCGATCAGTCCCTTGCCGCCGCGCGGGACGATGACGTCCACGTAGTCCTTCATGGTGATGAGTTCGCCCACCGCCGCGCGGTCGGTGGTTTCGATCACCTGCACGGCGGCCTCCGGCAGGCCGGCGGCGGCGAGCCCTTCACGCACGCAGGCGGCGATGGCCTGGTTGGATTGCAGCGCCTCGGAACCGCCGCGCAGGATGGCGGCGTTGCCGGATTTCAGGCACAGCCCGGCGGCATCGGCCGTCACATTGGGGCGCGCCTCGTAGATGATGCCGATGACGCCGAGCGGTACGCGCATCTTGCCGACCTGGATGCCGGAGGGGCGGAATTTCAGGTCGTCCATCTCGCCGACCGGATCGGGCAGGGCGGCGATCTGGCGCAGGCCCTCAGCCATGCCGGCGACGGTGTTTTCATTCAGGGCGAGGCGGTCGAGCAGGGCCGCTTCCAGACCGCGCGCGCGCGCCGCATCCATGTCCAGCGCGTTGGCGGCGAGCAGTTCGGCGGCGTCGCGTTCAATCGCGGCGGCCATCGCCAGCAGCGCCTGGTTCTTCTGGTTGGTGTCGGCGCGGGCGACGGCGCGCGAGGCGTCGCGCGCCTGGCGGCCGAGGGTTTGCATGTAGGTTTTGATGTCCATGTTCATTCTCCGAAGCGTCTTTCGGCCCGCGAGCGGGCCACCTACGGTGGGCGTTACATAAAGGCCGGCGCTTTGCCCTTGTTCATCAGGGCCAGGCCCAGTTGTTTCAGTTCGTCCCAGGCGTCTTCCCTGAGCAGTCCCTTGGCGGCGCGGTCGAGGCGCGAGAGACCGCGCATGGCCCAGGCCAGTTTGCTCGGACCCGCGCGTTGCAGGGCGCGTTCCACCAGGCCTTGCCGGCTGTCCCAGACCCGCGCGGCCCGCATCAGCGCGGGCAGGTGTTCGCCGCGAGAAAGGCCGGCGGCGAGCCGGTAGAGCGTGCGCACCTCGCCGCCCAGCACCGCCAGCACGAAGGGCAGCGCCTCGCCTTCCGCCTGGAGGCCATCCAGCACCCGGCAAAATCGCGCGGCGTCGCCCTTGAGAAACGACTCGGACAGATCCGCCACATCATAGCGCGCGACATCGGTGACGGCGCCTCGCACGGCCTCGCGGTCCATCGGCCCGGGCGGCAGCAACAGCGCGAGCTTTTCGATCTCCTGATGCGCGGCGAGCAGGTTGCCTTCCACGCGCGCGGCCAGCCAGGCCAGGGTCTCACGGTCGGCCTTCAGGCCGTGGCGCGCGAGACGTTCACCGATCCAGTCGGGCAGGCGTTCCAGCGGCGGCGGCGCGGTCTGCAACAGGACGCCTTTGGATTCAAGCGCGCCGGCCCATTTCGTCGCCAAAGTGGCCTTGTCGAGTTTCGGCGCGGTGACCAGCAGCACGGTGTCGGCGGGTGGGTTGCCGGCCCACGCTTCCAGGGTCTTGCCGCCTTCGATGCCGGGCTTGCCGGTGGGCAAGCGCAGTTCGATCAGGCGGCGGCTGGAGAACAGGGAGAGGGAATCGAAGCCGGCCAGCCAGCCTTTCCAGTCGAATCCGGTTTCACTTTGATAAGACTGGCGCTCGTCGTAGCCCTGGGCGTGGGCGGCGGCGCGAATGCGGGCGCACGCCTCGTCGGTCAGCAGCGGTTCGTCGCCGCTGACCAGCCAGATCGTCGCCAGACCGCGCTTGAGGTTGGCGTCGAGTTGCTCGCCGCGCAGTTTCATCCCGGCCGTTGCATCAATGTTTTATGAACGACAAGCGACGCAGCGCCTGGCGCAGGGCGTCCTGTTCCATGCCGCGATTGAGGGCGGCCTCTTCGCTTTCCTTGGCGAGCACCTGATCGTCGTTGTAGGAGAACTCGCGTGTCAGATGAATGGGCGCGGCGGCGATCAATTCGGTTCCGGTGGCATCGAAGGCGGACAGGTTGACCTGGTACTCCAGGCGGTATTCCCGCACCTTGCCGCCACCGGAGAGGGACAGGATGTTCTTGCCACGGGTTTCCGGAGAAATCTTGATGCGTACCGGCGCGTCTTCACTCTTCGCCGCCAGTTTCTTCAGGCTGGTCAACGACTGGCGCAACCCCTCGCCCAATACGGAGCCGGCCGGCGCGTCGACATACGCGGCCGCGAACGGCAACTGGGCCTGGCCGCGCAACTGGAAACCGCAACCACTCAGGACACCGGCCGCAGCCAGGATGGCCAGGTATTTGATCGCGCCATGCTTCATGAACAGACCCATCGCTCTTCCTCAGACAACGACATTGACCAGGCGGCCGGGCACGACCACCACTTTTTTCGCCGGCTTGCCGTCCATGAATTTCCGGATTTCCGGGCTGGCGAGGGCGGCCTGTTCAATGGCCTCCTTGGCGGCATCCGCCGCTACCTGGATCTTGCCGCGCAGCTTGCCGTTGACCTGGAGCATCAACTCGATTTCATCGCGTACCAGGGCGCTTTCATCCACCTCCGGCCAGGCCGCGCCCATCAGACAGGCGCCGGGTTTGAGCGCCATGAGCAGGTCGCGGCAGATGTGCGGCACGATGGGCGCGAGCATCAGGACGATGGCTTCCAGGGCTTCCTGTTTCAGCGCGCGGGTTTGCGTGTCGTCACCGTCCAGCTTCACCAGGGCGTTCATCAACTCCATGTTGGCGGCGATGGCGGTGTTGAATTGCTTGCGGCGCTCGATGTCGTCGCTGACCTTGGCGATGACGGTGTGCAGCAGACGACGGAAATCCAGGGCGGCGGTGTTGAGTTCGCCACCCTCGCGGGCATCGAGCACGCCCGCTTCGACGTGCTCGTATACCGTCTTCCACAGCCGGCGCAGGAAGCGGTTGGCCCCCTCGACCCCGGCGTCGCTCCATTCCAGGGATTGTTCCGGCGGCGCGGCGAACATCATGAACAGGCGCGCGGTGTCGGCGCCGTACTGGTCGATGAGGGATTGCGGATCGACGCCGTTGTTCTTCGACTTCGACATCTTCTCGGTGCCGCCGACCATCACCGGCTGGCCGTCGGACTTGAGCACCGCGACGCCTTCGCGTTCCTCCACGTCGGCGGGGTTGATCCACTGCTTTTTCCCCTCGCCCAGGTCGCGGTAGTAGGTATCGGCGATGACCATGCCCTGGGTGAGCAGGTTGGTGAAGGGTTCATCGCTGGTGACCAGGCCGACGTCGCGCATCAGCTTGTGGAAGAAGCGGGCGTAGAGCAGGTGCAGGATGGCGTGCTCGATGCCGCCGATGTACTGATCCACCGGCAGCCAGTAGTTGGCGCGCTCGTCCAGCATGGCCTGATCGCTGTCCGGGCAGGCATAGCGGGCGTAGTACCAGGACGATTCGACGAAGGTATCCATCGTGTCGGTCTCGCGCTTTGCCTGGCCGCCGCATTTCGGGCAGGGGGTCTCGTAGAACGCCGGCATTTTCTTGATCGGCGAGCCGATGTCGATCTTCACGTCCTCCGGCAGTACCACCGGCAACTGTTCGTCCGGCACCGGCACGTCGCCGCAAGTCGGGCAGTGGATGATGGGTATCGGGCAGCCCCAGTAACGCTGCCGCGAGATGCCCCAGTCGCGCAGTCGGTACGTGGTGCGTTTCTCGCCCAGCTTGAGATTTTTCAGCACCAGGGCGATCTTCTCGATGGCGTCCTGGGAAGCGCGGCCGGAGAAGTCGCCGGAGTCGAACAGCATGCCGTGCTCGACAAAGGCTTCACCCAGCGGCCGGGGCAATTCGCCGTCAGCCGGGCGGATCACCGGCTTGATCGGCAGATCGTACTTTTGCGCGAAGGCGAAATCGCGCTCGTCGTGCGCCGGCACGGCCATCACCGCGCCTTCGCCGTAGCCCATGAGCACGTAATTGGCGACGAACACGGGCACCGGCTCGTTGGTGAACGGGTGGTAGACCACCAACCCGGTATCCATGCCCTTCTTTTCCATGATCGCCATGTCCGCCTCGGCGATGCTGCCCTGCCTGCATTCGGCGATGAACGCGGCCAGTTCCGGATTGCCGGCGGCGGCCTGTTGCGCCAGCGCATGCTCGGCGGCGACTGCGACGTAGGTGACGCCGAACAGGGTATCGGCGCGGGTGGTGAACACCTTCAATACCTCGCCGCCCTCCTGGTGGCGCTGGTTCAGCGGGAAGTGGATTTCCACCCCGAAGCTCTTGCCGATCCAGTTGCGCTGCATGGTCTTCACCCGTTCCGGCCAGCCGGGCAGGTTGTCGAGTTCGTTCAACAACTCGTCGGCATAGGCGGTGATGCGCATGAAATACATGGGAATTTCGCGCTTCTCGACCAGCGCGCCGGAGCGCCAGCCGCGCCCCTCGATCACCTGTTCGTTGGCCAGGACGGTCAGGTCGACCGGATCCCAGTTCACCGTCGCCATCTTCTTGTAGATCAGTCCCTTCTCGAACAGCCGGGTGAACAGCCACTGTTCCCAGCGGTAGTAGTCCGGCTTGCAGGTGGCCAGTTCGCGGCTCCAGTCCACCGCCAGGCCGAGACGCTTCAACTGCCCGCGCATGTAGTCGATGTTGGCGTAGGTCCAGCCGGCGGGCGCCACGTTGTTGGCCAGGGCGGCGTTTTCCGCCGGCAGGCCGAAGGCGTCCCAGCCCATCGGCTGCAACACGTTGTAGCCCTTCATGCGGTGGTAGCGCGCCAGCACGTCGCCGATGGTGTAGTTGCGCACATGGCCCATGTGCAGCTTGCCGGAGGGGTACGGGAACATCGACAGGCAGTAATACTTGGGACTGGCCGCGTCTTCCGTGGCGCGGAAGGCCTGTTTCTCTTCCCAGTGTCGTTGTGCTTCCGGCTCGATGATTTCCGGGCGGTAATGAGCGTGCATCTGAAGGGTCGGCTGTGCTTGGAGAAGCTCGCGATTATAGCCGCCTCGTCAGCCGCCTCGGGTGACAGGCCGGCGCGGGCGCGTTTATACTCGCGCGCCCCATTGCGGTTTCGTCGGGGTGAGAAGCGAAACATCAAACGTGGTGGCGCGCGCATTCCGCCGACACGTTTCATCTTTCCCGTTTCATCTTTCACGTTTTTGGGGGAGCACCCATGTCCAAGAAGCATCCCGTCGTCGTCGTCACCGGCTCGTCCGGCGCCGGCACCACCACCGTCAAGCGCGCGTTCGAACACATCTTCTCGCGCGAGAAGTTGACCGCCGCCGTCATCGAAGGCGACAGTTTCCACAGCCTGGGCCGCGCCGAATTCAAGGAGGCCATGAAGAAGGCGGAAGCCGCCGGCAATCACAGCTTCAGCCACTTCGGCCCGGAAGCCAACGACTTCGCCGGCCTGGAAAATCTGTTCAAGACCTATGGCGAAACCGGTGGCGGCCAGCGCCGTTACTACATCCACAGCGATGAGGAAGCGGCCGAACACAACGCCAAACTGGGCACCCACCTTACGCCGGGCGAGTTCACCCCCTGGCGCGACCTGCCCGGCGGCAGCGACATCCTGTTCTATGAAGGCCTGCACGGCCTGGTGAAGACCGATGCCGTCGATATGCCGAAACATGTGGATCTGGGCGTCGGCGTGGTGCCCGTGGTCAACCTGGAGTGGATCCAGAAGATCCACCGCGACGCGGCCGAGCGCGGCTATTCCGCCGAGGTCATCGTCGATACCATCCTGCGCCGCATGCCGGACTACGTGAACTACATTACCCCGCAGTTCTCGCAGACCGACGTGAACTTCCAGCGCGTACCCCTGGTGGATACTTCCAACCCCTTCATCGCCCGCGACATCCCCACCCCGGACGAGAGCCTGGTGGTGGTGCGTTTCCGCAATCCCAAGGGCGTGGACTTCCCCTACTTCCTGAACATGATCCCGGGTTCCTTCATGTCGCGCCCCAACAACCTGGTGGTGCCCGGCGGCAAGATGGGCTTCGCGATGGAAGTGGTTCTCGGCCCGATCATCGAGCGCATGGTGGAAGAAAGCCGCAAGGCCTGAACCTCCCGCCTTCCCTGAAAAAAGCCGGGCTTTGCCCGGCTTTTTTCTTTTCCGCGATGGCGTACCCTACGCGCGTTTTCATCGGATCGACGGATGCCCCGCCATGACGAGCCCCTGGAAAGACAGCATCTACCTGCAACGCGAGCAACTTGCCCTGCTCCTGCAGGAACCCCTCGCGCGCCTGGCCGAGCAATGCGCGCCGGCCTGGGCTGATCGCGAACGCCTGAACGCTGCGCTGATACAAGGCTTTGCCGGCATTCCCCATTGCACCTTCCTGTATTGCCTCGGCTTCGACGGCATTCAGGTCTGTGACAACGTCGGCGAGGACGCAGGCAAGCCGGCGCTGATTCCCGGCCACTTCGGACGCGACCGCTCGCAACGGCCTTACCTGAACGAAGCGGTGCCGGCCTGGGGATTTCTGCTCTCGGATGCTTATATCAGCCTGTTGAAGCGGCGCCCCTCGCTGACCGCCCTGCAGATCGTGCGGAACCGGGAAGGCGCCGCGCTGGGCTATCTGGGCGCCGATTTCGACCTGCGCAACCTGCCGGCGACCACCCATATTTACGAAGAGCCCGGCCATTGGCGCCAGATCAAGGGCGACCCGTCGATTCGCGGCGCGGTATTCCAGCAGTGCCGCGTCGACAGTCCGATGGATTTGAGCCTGGACAAGGGCTTGTCCATCCTGGAGGAACTTCTGACCCATCGCGGCGTGTTCCAGTGCCAGATCCATTTCTCCAGCAGCCAGGCCACCATCTGGACGGTGCAGGATCCCTACCGCTACCGCATCCTCGACCAGGATGCCCTGAGCGATCCGGATATCTGCCTGGTCTATCCGCTGCAACCCTACCCGGACGATGCGCTGATTCCGGAGCAGGACATCGCGCGCATCCTCGCCAACCTGCGCTCGCTGCGCCTGGCCGACGAGAACATCTATCTGCGCATGTCCTCGATCAACATCTTCAACGGCATGGTCAGCCTCACCTTCTCCTGCGACGGCTCGCATTACCTGCGTTACGACGAGTTTCTCGGCAGCGGCAGCCCGTTCGAGTTCGTCGGGATTTGAGCCGGTTGAACCTGCCCGCGCGGAGCGCTGGATGGGTGGGCGGGCGGGAAACAAGAGGCGGCATGGCGGCGCCGGCCACCGGGTTACTTGCCCGAAGCCGCCTTGATCGCCAGCACTTCCACCGCCTGTTCCAGGGTGACCGTATCCGGATTCATGTCCTTGGGCAGGGTGGCGTTGAGCTTGCCGTGCTGCACATAGGGGCCGTAGCGGCCGGATTTCAGGGTGACGGGTTTGCCGTCGCCCGGGTGGGTGCCGAGCGCCTTGCCCGGTTCGGGCGCGGCACGTTTGCTGGCGCCTTCCGCGCGCGGCTCGAATTCGAAGCTGACCTTGCCTGCCTTGTCACGCACCAGGAAGGCGGAGAACTTGCGCCGGGTACGGGCGGAAACAAAGCCGGTGAGCAGATCGGTTTTGCCCTCCATCAGCAGCTTCCGCATCTGTTCGCGTTCCACCGGCTGTTGCAGGATCAGCTTGCCGCTGCGGAAATCACAGTTGCGCTCGGCGCCGACGCCGCGTTCACAGACGTAGGAATTGCCGTGTTCGTACACGGCCGCGCCGCACTTGGGGCACGCGCCCAGGCTTTCCTGGGCGGAGAAATCCACCGCCTCGGCCGCCTCACCCTCGCGCGGCTGGCCGAAGTCGAATTCCGGCATCTTGTCGTCGTTGAGGCGGATTTCCGCGTCGAACGGACGCCCCATCTTGTTTCTGAAGCCGGTGAGCGGGCCGATCTTGCCCAGGCTCAACAGGGCTTCCATCTCGGCCACCTCGAACTGGCGGCTGGCTACGATCTTCCAGGTGCTCCAGTCGCAGGCCTGGCAGGCGAATTTCTTGTAGTTTTCCTTCACCACGCCGCCGCATTTCGGGCAGGGCGTTTTCAGGATGGCGAAGTCGCCCGGCACGGTGTCGGACTCATAGCGTTTGGCGCGGTCGACGATTTCCTGGGTCAACGCGGTGATGTGGCCCATGAACTCCTCGCGCGAGAGCTTGCCGCGCTCCAGTTGCGCCAGTTTGTATTCCCATTCGCCGGTGAGTTCCGGCGAGGCCAGTTCGGTGACGCCCAGGCCGCGCAGCAGGGTAATCAGCGAGAAAGCCTTGGCGGTGGGGATCAAATCGCGTCCCTCGCGATGCAGGTAGACCTCGGAAATCAGGTTCTCGATGATCTGCGCCCGCGTCGCCGGCGTGCCGAGTCCACGCGCGCCCATCGCGGCACGCAATTCCTCGTCTTCCACCATCTTGCCGGCGCCTTCCATCGCGGAAAGCAGCGTGGCTTCGTTGAAGCGCGCCGGCGGCCGGGTGAAGGCGGCCTTGATGTCGACGGTTTTCGTGTCCAGCGTTTCACCGGGAACGATGGGCGCGAGGGAGGGGCCGCCCTCGCCATCCTCGACCTGGGCTTCCTTGCCGTAAACCGTCAGCCAGCCGGCGTTCACCAGTACCTTGCCTTCGGTCTTGAACGCTTCTTTCGCGACACGGGTGATGCGGGTGGTGATCGAATATTCCGCCGCCGGGTAGAACACCGCCAGGAAACGGCGAGTGACCAGATCGTAGAGTTTCTGTTCGACCTCGTTCAACGATTTGGGCGCGGTGCCGGTGGGGATGATGGCGAAGTGGTCGGAGATCTTGGTGTTGTTGAAAATGCGCTTGTTCAGCGGCTTTTTCTCGTCCAGCCAGTTCTTTTCCAGGATGGTGGCGGCCAGCGGCGCGTATTCCTCGGGCAGGTTGCCCAGCACTTCCTTGACCGTCGGCAGGTAGTCCTCGGGCAGGGCGCGGGCGTCGGTACGCGGGTAGGTCAGCACCTTGTGTTTTTCGTACAGCGCCTGCGCCAGGCCCAGCGTGGTCTTGGCGGAAAAGCCGAAACGGCCGTTGGCCTCGCGCTGCAGGCTGGTGAGATCGTAGAGCAGCGGCGACAGCTGGCTGGAAGGCTTGGTTTCTTCTTCCGCGTGAGCGGGCTGGCCCAGGCAGGCGGCGCGAATCGCCTCGGCGCGCGGCTGCTCCCAGAGACGGTACGAGGTGGCGTGTTCGTCGTCCTCGATCTTCTTGAATTTCTCGTCGAACCAGCGCCCGGTGTATTCGCCCTTCTCACCGGCGAAGCGGGCTTCGATTTCCCAGTAGGCGCGCGCCACGAACTTGCGGATGCGCTCCTCGCGCCCGACCACGATGGCCAGGGTGGGCGTCTGCACGCGGCCGACGGTGGTGAGGTGGAAACCGCCGGTCTTGGAATTGAACGCGGTCATCGCGCGGGTGCCGTTGATGCCGATCAGCCAGTCGGACTCCGCGCGGCTGATGGCGGCGGCGCGCAGGCCGGCCATTTCCGAGGCCTCGCGTAGCGAGCTGAAGCCGTCGCGGATGGCGTTCTGGGTCATCGACTGCAACCAGAGGCGGCGCACTGGCTTCTTGGTGCCGCTGTGCTGGGCGATGTAATTGAAGATCAGCTCACCCTCGCGCCCGGCGTCGCAGGCATTGATGAGGCCTTCCACATCCTTGCGCTTGATTAGCCGGGTCAGCAGTTTCAGGCGGTCTTCGGTCTTTTCGACGGGTTTCAGCGAGAAGTGCGGCGGAATCACCGGCAGATTGGCGAACGACCACTTGCCGCGTTTGACCTCGTATTCCTCCGGCAAGGTCAGCTCCAGCAAATGGCCGACGGCGGAAGACAGCACGAAGTGTTCGGATTCGAAGAAATCCTTTTCTTTCTGGAAACCACCCAGGGCGCGGGCGATGTCCTGAGCGACCGAGGGCTTCTCGGCAATGATGAGTTGTTTGGACACGGGGTGGCTCGTTAGTGGAGGGTGGGTTGCCAGCCGCCGTCTTCGTCGCCGCCCTCGTCGCCGCCACCGCGCACCAGGTCTTCCAACCAGAGCACGTCGCCGGCGCCATTGAGTTTCCAGAGGGCGAGCAGGGCGATCCACTTGATGCGGTCGGCGGAGACTTCGGTGTCTTCCAGAGCCATCGCCTGGTCGATCACCCATTCGCGGGCCTGCGCGGAAAGCAGGCCGCTGCCTTCCAGGAAGGTCAGGAAACCGCGCCCCTCGGTGGCCAGGCGGCTGACTTCGGTGTCGCTGTAGCAACGTAGCGAAGGCACGCCATCGGCGACATCGTCCGGGGCCAGCGTATCCAAAGCCGCCAGCCAGTTCAGGGCGGCGCCGATATCGTCATCCTCGAAACCGGCGGCGGACAGTTTGCGGGAAAGCTGTTCCGGGGCCGGGAAGTGATCGGAAAACAGATAGGTGTCGTAGAGGTAGAGGAGGATGTCGAACATTATTGGAAGAGTCGTTGGTAGAGGCCGCCGGGCAGTCGAGCGATGTGACCGTCCATTTCGGCCGCGAGAAGCCTGACCGAAAGCGTTTCCACCGTCAAGCCAAGGCGGTCGGCGAGCTGATCTGGCGAAAGCGGGCCACCGGCCAGCATTTCCAGCATTTCGTCGGAGGCTTCCACGGGCGCCGCCACAGGGCCGCCGGCGGGGAGCCGGCGCCCCAGTTCCTCCAGAATGTCGCTGGCGGATTCCACCAGTTTCGCGCCCTGCTGGATCAATCGGTGGCAGCCCTTGGAGAGTGGCGAATGAATGGAACCGGGAATCGCGAACACGTCGCGCCCCTGTTCGCCGGCCAGGCGCGCAGTAATCAGCGAACCGCTTTGCAGCGCCGCTTCCACCACCAGCACGCCCAGCGAAAGGCCACTGATGAGGCGGTTGCGGCGTGGGAAATGGCCGCGCTTCGGTGCGGTGCCGATGGGAAATTCGGAGACGATGGCGCCGCCCGCCGCCAGTCGGTGCGCCAGTTCGCGGTTGCGCGCCGGATAAACGCGGTCGAGGCCGGTGCCCACCACGGCCACGCTGCTCGCCAGGCCCTTGAGGCCGCCCTCGTGGGCGGCGGCATCCACCCCCAGCGCCAGGCCGCTGACGATGGTCAGCCCCGCTTCCGACAAGGTTTCGGCGAAGGCGTGGGCATCGCGCAGGCCCTGCGGAGTGGCGTGGCGGCTGCCGACGATGGCCAGCATCGGCCGCGCCAACCAGGCCGGGTCGCCCTTCACGTAGAGCCAGGCGGGGGCGTCGGGCAGGTCGCGCAGTTGCGCGGGGTAGGCCGGGTCGCCCCAGGTGATCAAATGATTTTCCGGCGCCGCCAGCCAGTCCAGGCCGGGTTGCGGAGCTGCCGCGTCTACGCCGGCGATGCTGCGGGCGAGTTTGTCACCGACCAGGGGCGCCAGTTGGGCGGCCTTCGCCCGGCAGATGGACTCCACGGAAGGAAAGTGGTCGAACAAGCGCCGCAGGCCGTCCGGGCCGAGGCCGGGCACGGCTTCCAGAGTCAGCCAGTAAGCGGCGTCGGGACGTTGCGGCATGGTGTGTGGCCAGATGGCCGGCGCTATGGCCGGCGAGATGGCCGGATCAAGGATTGCGAGCGTGGTCGCCCAGGCTGATCTGCTCGCTGCTCTTCATCACCAGGGCGTAGGCCACCTTGTTGAACACCCGGTAGACGAAAGCCAGGCCGACTCGCGTGTCGGGCAGGGTGCTCTTGTCGTTCTTGTTGGGCTCGCAGTCATTGGCGTGACCTTCGCCGCCCGCCAGGAAGGCGATCTTGTTGGCGCGCACGCACTTGGGATCGGCCACCGAGCGGCCGGCTCGGAACAGCGCCAGGACATGGCCCTGTTCCAGGCCGTCGCGCAGCCCCTTGTCGAGGACCACGGTCATCCAGGCGCCGGCATGCACGGTGCCCCCCAGGGTGGCGGCCACCTTGGCGGCAATGGGTTTTTCCGGAGCGTGCGGCACATATTGAATGGGCTCCGTTTTCCAGGCCGGCAGCAGGCGATCGCGCTCCAGGATTTCCTGCTCCGCGCGCGTGATGCGCAGCAGTTGCGGGTTGCCCGGCTGCACGGTCTGTCCCTCGCCGGCATACACCAGCTCATAGGCCAGAACTTCCTCCTTGTTGTCCGGATTCCGGATCGGCTGCCCCAGGCGCACGATGCGCCAAGCCACGGTGTCGCCGTCGCCACGACCCGCATAGACGTGGTCGTGCAGGCCGAACATCACGCGCGCGTCGCTGGAGCCGAGGATGCGCGGCGCATTTTCCAGATCACTCGGATCGCCCACTCCACCGCGCGACAGCAAAGGCGTGATGGCTTTCTCGGGAATGCTGGAAATGCCGGGTTCCTTGGTGATGATGGGCTCGCCATATGCGCGCGGCGAAAGCTTTACCGTCTCATTGAGGCGCGGCCCCTTTTCCAGGGTGAGGCGAACCTTGCCGTCCGCGTCGCGGGTGAGCCGCACCACGTCGCCGGGATAGATCAGATGCGGGTTCTTGATTTCATCCCGATTCAGCCGCCAGACGTTGGGCCACTGCCAGGGGTCTTTCAGGAAGGTTTCCGAAATATCCCAGAGGGTGTCGCCCTTGACCACGACGTGCTGATCGGGCGCGTTGTCCTGGAGGCGAACCTGATCGGCCCAGGCCGGGAACGTCAGGGATAAGGCGGCAATCAGAAAAAAGGTACGCATGGTTCCTGCCCTATGGCGTCAAAGCGCGAAACACGCTGATTTATAATGGAGTCCGACGTGAACTTAAACCAGTTTCTTCGAATTTGCACCTACCTCCCTATAGATCATGGCCCTGCTCAAGATTGTCCATTACCCCGATCCACGCCTGCACAAGGTTGCCCAACCCATCGCCACGGTGGATGACGAGATCAAGGCCCTGGCGGCGGACATGGCGGAAACCATGTATGCCGCGCCCGGCATCGGCCTCGCCGCCACCCAGATCGACCGTCCTGTGCGCTTGATCGTGGTGGATATCAGCGAGACGAAAGACGACCTCAAGGTGTTCATCAATCCGGAAATCCTCTCGGCCAGTGGCCGTGGCGAACATGAGGAAGGCTGCCTCTCGGTGCCCGGCATCTACGACATGGTCACCCGCCCGGAACGCATCCGGGTGCGCGCCCTGAACACCCAGGGGCAATCCTTTGAACTGGAGGCCGATGGCCTGCTGGCGGTATGTATCCAGCACGAAATCGACCACCTCGACGGCAAGGTATTCGTGGAATACCTCTCTCGCCTGAAACAGGATCGCATCCGCAAGAAACTCCTGAAACATGCGCGGGAAGCGATGTGATGCGGATCATCTTCGCCGGAACCCCCGACTTCGCCGCCGCCGCCCTGCAAGCCCTGATCGCCGCCGGGCACGAGATTTCCCTGGTCTTGACCCAGCCGGACCGGCCCGCCGGGCGCGGCATGAAACTCAAGGCCAGCCCGGTGAAGGAAGTCGCCCTGGCGCATGGCCTGACCGTGGCGCAGCCGGAAAATCTGAAAACGGAAGCGGCGCGGCAACCGATCCGCGATGCCGCCGCCGAGGTCATGGTGGTCGCCGCCTATGGCCTGATCCTGCCGGAAGCCGTGCTGGCCCTGCCCCCCCTGGGGTGCGTCAACATCCACGCCTCGCTGCTGCCGCGCTGGCGCGGCGCCGCCCCGATCCACCGCGCCATCGAGGCCGGCGATGCGGAAACCGGCATCACCCTGATGCAAATGGACAAGGGCCTGGATACCGGCGCCATGCTCACGCGCGCCGCCCTGCCCATTCTGGACACGGACACCACCGGCAGCCTGCACGACAAACTGGCCGAACTGGGCGCGCGTGAAGTCGTCGATTTACTGCCGCGCCTGGTCGCCGGAGAAATGGCGGCGGTGAAACAGGACGACGCCCTGGCCACCTACGCGAAAAAGATCGGCAAGGACGACGCCCGCCTGGACTGGCGCCGCCCCGCCGTGGAACTGGATCGCCAGATACGCGCCTTCAACCCTTTTCCCGGCGCCCATGCCCTGTTCGCCGGCGAAGCGATCAAGATCTGGCGGGCGCGCCCGGTGGCGGGCGCCGGCCAACCCGGCACGGTGCTGGCGGTGGGCAAGGATGGCCTGCGCGTCGCCTGCGGCGCGGACTCGCTGGACATCACTGAAGCGCAGAAACCGGGTGGCAAGCGCCTGCCCATCGCCGCCTTCCTGGCCGGAAGTTCAATCAAAACGGGCGACCGGCTGATGTAGCGCCTGTTTCCAGCCGGATCTTCCCGCCACCAACAAACGGGCGTGTCCAACCGAGGTTTCCAGGTTGAATTTTTTCCGCCATCCCACATCTATGGCGTCAGTCGAATTCGATAGAGGAACCCCCTCCATGCTCAACAACTGGCTGAAAACCACTCTCCTGATGGCCGCCATCGTCGCCCTGTTCGGCGCGGTGGGCATGTTGCTTGGCGGCGCCACCGGCATGTTGATCGCGCTGCTGCTGGGGGGGGCCATGAATCTGTGGGCTTACTGGAATTCCGACAAGATGGTTCTGCGCATGTACAACGCCCAGGAAGTCGGCCCGGAAGACGCGCCGGAGTTTTACAACATCGTCGCGGAACTGGCGCGGCGCGCGAGCCTGCCTTGCCCCAAGGTCTACCTCATCGACGAGGCGCAGCCCAACGCCTTCGCCACCGGGCGCAGCCCGGAACACGCTGCGGTGGCCGCCACCACCGGCATCCTGCGCATGCTCTCCGCGCGTGAGTTGCGCGGGGTGATGGCGCACGAACTGGCGCACGTGAAGAACCGCGACATTCTCACCTCGACGATTTCCGCCACCGTGGCCGGCGCCATCGCCGCGTTGGCACAGTTCGGCTTTCTGTTCGGCGGTGACCGCGAACGCCCCAACTTTATCGTGCAACTGGTCATCATGATCCTGGCGCCGCTGGCCGCCACCCTGATCCAGATGGCCATCTCGCGCGCCCGTGAGTTCGGCGCCGACCGTGGTGGCGCGGAAATCTCCGGCGATCCGGAAGCGCTCGCCGCCGCCCTGCGCAAGATTGAGGCCTACGCGCGTGGCACGCCGCTGGAGACCGCCGACCTGCACCCGGAAACGGCGCAGATGATGATCATCAACCCACTTTCCGGCGGCGACATGGCCGGCCTGTTCCGCACCCACCCGGCCACCGAACAGCGCGTCGCCCGCCTCCTGGAACTGGCTCGGCGCGGGGGCTGAATCACCGCGCTTTCCAGGTTAAACGCGGCGCGGGGAAGGGCCGCGATTTTTCCCGCCACCACGGCTTCGTTCCAACTCTTTGATCCACATCATTTTTCATGCGGCACCAGTGGCGTAGAACCCCTCATGTCCATGTGGGCAACAACTACAAGGGGACTGCGATGATGCGTCTGGTTCTGCTACTACTTACCTTCTTCAGCTTCGGCGCCTGGGCCGATGACTGCGTCGACTGCCACAAGAAGACCTCGCCCGGTATCGTTGCCGACTGGAATCTCAGCAAGCATTCCACCGCCAAGGATGGCGCCAGTTGCCACACTTGCCACGGCAAGGCGCACAAGAACAAGGACGATGCCAAACTGGCCAGGATGCCCACGGCGGAAACCTGCGGCTCCTGCCACGACAAGCAGGAAGACCAGTTCAAGAAAGGCAAACACAATCATGCCTGGCTGGCGATGTCGGCCATGCCCACCACCCACATGCTGCCCAAGCAGTTCTCCGAGGGCATGAAAGGTTGCGGCGGTTGCCACAAGCTTGGCGTCGGCAAGGAGGAGCAGAAGAAACTGCGCGCCGAGGGCCAGCACGGCATGGCCTCGTGCGATGCCTGCCATACCCGCCACCTCTTCAGCAAGAAGGAGGCGCAGCAGCCGCAGGCCTGCCAGACCTGCCACATGGGCTTCGACCATCCGCAATGGGAGATGTACTCCGCCTCCAAACACGGTGTGCGCGCGCTGTTGAAGCAGTCCGGCATCCTGCCCGAGACCGCCGCCGCGCCGACCTGTCAGACCTGCCACATGCAGGAAGGCAACCACGAAGTGCGCACCGCCTGGGGTTTCCTCGCCGTGCGCCTGCCGCTGCCCGACGATCCGCAATGGAAAGCCGATCAGGTCACCATCCTGCAGGCGCTGGGCGTGCTTGACCCCAGCGGCAAGCCCACCGCCCGTCTCGAAGCGGTCAAGGCCGCCGACGTGGCGCGCCTGACGGCGGAAGCATTCCAGAAGGAACGCGAGAAGATGGTCAAGACCTGTACCCAGTGCCACGCCGAGTCGTTCGCGCGCGGCGAACTGGAGAAGGGCGACAAGATCATCCGCGAGGCCGACCACCTGCTGGCTCAGGGCATCCGCATCATCGCCGACCTGTACAAGGATGGCGTGATCGAGAAACCCGCCGGCTACGCCTACGCCTTCCCCGACCTGCTGGCCTTCCACGACGCCCCGCGCCCGATCGAGCACAAGCTGTTCGTCATGCACCTGGAGCACCGCATGCGCACCTTCCAGGGCACCTTCCACGCCAACCCGGACTACGCCCTCTGGTACGGCTGGAGCGAGATGCTGCGCGATCTGGCCGAAATCAAGGAAATGGCCGCCGACCTGCGCGACAAGCACGCCAAGGAGAAGAAGACCGCGAAGAAGTAACGCGGAGGCGGCACCCGCCGCCACCTTGAACGGGGGCCACGCCGGCATGGGTGGCCCCCGTTTTCATGGGCGGAAACGTTCTGAAACAGCTCCTTGCATCCGGTAATGGTTCGGACATACCAGGTTGACGGCTCCAGCCCAGAGTGGACTCACCCGCCACGCATTTCGCGCGACGGGACAACCTCAAGGAGTCCGATCATGAAAACCCCCATGAAAACCCTGGCATCCGTTGCCTGTCTCGCCATCCTTTCTCTCGGCGCCAGCGCCGCCCAGGCTGACGGCCGTTCCTGTCCGCCCGACTCGGCGACCCCCTCCGCCAGGCAAATCACGCCCACCCCCGGCCCCATGCCGGGCGCCCGCATGAATATGTCGCCCGGCGACATGGGAAAAATCGGAATGGGCCAGATCGAAGCCGCGCTGCGTGGTGGCCAGATCACCCCCTATGAAGCCGGCCGCCTGATGCGCCAGCAATGGGAAATCGCGCAGTTCCAGCGTGGCTTCCTGGAAGGCGCGCAACCGGCGCGCGGTAACGCGGAAGCGGGCGGCGGCGGTTGTGGCGCGGGCCTCGGCCTCGATCTCGCCCCGCTGGGCGACATGGCCGGCGGCATGGCGAAAAACGGCATGCAGACCGCCACCAAGGTGATGCGCGCCCTGATGCGGGAAACCGAGCGGCTGATCCAGGAAAAGGCGGCGGCGGAGGGTAATGCGCTCTGAGCCTGGCTCCCCCTCGCGAGAGGTATTTCGCGTGTTGGGGAAACGCTGAACGATTCACTTCGCGGCCAAGCCCGCTCCCACGAAATCAAGTGATCGAGGGAGCGAACCTGGCCGCGATAAAGGGTTGTCCGGGAATAAAAGTCTTCCCCTTTTTCTCTTACGGTGATGGTCGCGCGCGTGCTTTCCGCATGCGCGTTTCTGCGGCGGGCCGATTCCTTCGCTGACAAGCGGTCGGCGGGTAGGTATAAATCGCGTTCATATTTTTTCTCCCCATCGCTCAACCATGAAACGCTGGCTTGGTTTTCTCCTTGTTTTCCTTGTGGCGGGCGCGTCGCTCTGGGCCTGGCAACCGTGGAAGAAGGCGGATGCCGGGCCGCGTTTCCGCCTCGGCAAGGTGGAGCGTGGCGCCTTGTCGGCGGCGGTGTCGGCGAGCGGGGCGTTGAATGCGTTGGTGACGGTGCAGGTGGGCTCGCAGGTTTCCGGCCTGATCAAGGAAATCCACGCCGATTTCAACGCCGAGGTGAAGCGCGGCCAGGTGATCGCGCGCCTCGATCCGGAGACTTTCGAGACGCGCGTGGCGCAGGCCGAGGCGGATGTGAACGCGGCCGGGAGCGCGGCCGAGGTGGCGCGCGGGACTTTGCTGGCGCGCCAGGCGGAGGAGAGCAAGGCGCGCATCGCGCTGGACGACGCCACGCGCGCGCTTGAACGCAAGCGGTCGCTGCTGGCGCGGCAGTTCATATCGCCGGCCGAGATGGATACGGCCCAGGCCGCCGCCGATACCGCGCGTGAGCATGTGCGTCTGGCCACGGCGGATATCGGCGTCGCCACGGCGCAGGTGGGCAGCGCGGTGGCCGGGGTGGCGCAGAGGCAGGCGGCGTTGCGGCAGGCGCGGGTGGAACTGGGGCATACGGTGATCCGTTCGCCGGTGGAGGGAGTGGTGATCAGCCGCAACGTGGATGTGGGCCAGACCGTGGCGGCCTCGTTCCAGGCGCCGGTGCTGTTCGTCATCGCGCGCGATCTGGCCAAGATGGAGGTCAACGTGGCGGTGGACGAGGCCGACGTGGGCCGGGTGCTGCCGGGCCAGAAGGTGCGTTTCAGCGTCGATGCTTTCCCCGGCGAGCGCTTTACCGGCCAGGTCAGCCAGATTCGCAAGGCGCCGCAGAGCAACAACAACGTCACCACCTACAGTGTCATGGCCACCGTGGCGAATCCGGAATTGAAGCTGCTGCCGGGCATGACCGCGAACGCGCGCATCCTCACCGAGGAACGCAAGTCGGTGCTCAAGGTGCCCAACGAGGCGCTGCGTTTCCGCCCGGTGAGCGCCGACGGCACGCCGGTGAAGCTGGAAGTGCGCGGCCGCGAGGAAGGTCCAGGCATCCCCGGCCGCGTCTGGATCGCGGGCAAGGACGGCCAGCCGAAGCCCATCGTGGTGCGCCTGGGGGTGAGCGACGGCAAGGCCACGGAAATCCTCAAGGGTGACGTGGCCGAGGGCATGGAAATCATCCTCGGCATGGCCGAGGGCGCCGCCAAGACCGCGAAGCCGGCGCGCCCATTCGGGATGGGGATGTGAGGCCGGACGAAATCCGAAATCTCCCATGCCTCTGATTGAAGTCCACGACCTCGCCCGTGATTACCGGGTCGGTGAAGTCAGCGTGCCGGCGCTGCGCGGGGTTTCGCTGTCCATCGAGCGGGGCGAATTCGTCGCGGTGATGGGGCCGTCCGGGTCCGGCAAATCGACTTTCATGAATCTGCTGGGGTGCCTCGATGTGCCGAGCGCCGGGCGCTACGCGCTGGCCGGCGAGGCGGTGAGCGGGCTGGGGCCGGATCGCCTGGCCGGCATCCGCAACCGTTACCTGGGTTTCGTGTTCCAGAACTTCAATCTGCTGCCGCGCGCGACCGCCCAGGAAAACGTGGAACTGCCCTTGCTCTACGCCAATGTCCCGGCGGCGGAGCGGCATCGCCGCGCCCGCGAGAAGCTGGCGAAGGTGGGCCTGGCCGAACGCGCCCACCACCGGCCCGCGCAGCTTTCCGGCGGCCAGCAACAGCGCGTGGCCATCGCCCGCGCCCTGGTCAACGAGCCGCCGCTGATCCTGGCCGACGAACCCACCGGCGCGCTGGACACCCACACCAGCCGGGAATTGATGACCCTGTTCCAGGAACTCAACGCGACCGGGATTACCGTGGTGCTGGTGACGCACGAGCCGGACATCGCGGCGTATGCGAAGCGCCTGCTGGTGTTTCGCGATGGCTTGCTGATCGAGGACAAGGCCGGAGGGGGCGAACCTGTAGCGCCGGCGTCCTCGCCGGCGGGGGTAAAAGACGCCGGCGCTACAGTCAGCTTCCCCGAGCGGCTTGAACTGACATGAACCTCCTCGACACCACCCGCTCCGCGCTGCGTTCCCTGCGCGCCAACAAGCTGCGTAGCGCGCTCACGGCGCTGGGCATCATCATCGGCGTGGCGGCGGTGATTACCATGCTGGCGGTGGGCGAGGGGGCCAGGCGCCAGGTGGCGGAGAAGCTGAAAAGCCTGGGCACCAATCTGCTGGTGATCTATCCGGGCGCCGTCACCAGCAGCGGCGTGCGCCTGGGTTCCGGCAGCCGCAATACCCTGACCGAGAACGATGCCCGCGCCATCCAGGACGAGGTGGCGCGCGTGTTGGCGGCGGCGCCGGGCCTGCGCGGCACTGGCCAGGTGGTGAACGGCAATCTGAACTGGTCCACCGTCATCTATGGCGTCGGCCCGGAATACCTGACGGCGCGCGAGTGGCAAGTGCCGCGCGGGCGCGCGCTGGATGAAAACGATGTGCGTTCTTCGGCCAAGGTGGCGTTGGTGGGGCAGACCGTGGCGCAGATGCTGTTCGGCGGCACCGACCCGACCGGCCAGACCATCCGGGTGAAATATGTGCCGTTCACCATCGTCGGCCTGCTTGATGCCAAGGGGCAGAATCTGAGCGGCCAGGATCAGGACGATGTCATCCTGATTCCCATCAACACCGCGCGCGGCCGCATCCTCGGCCAGGCGCAGGGGCGCAGCCGCGCGGTGGGGCACATCTACGTGAAAATGGCCGACGGCGCCGACATGAAGGCCGCCGAGACCCAGGTGCGCGAACTGTTGCGGCAGCGCCATCGCCTGCAGGCGGATCAGGATGACGACTTCAACATCCGCAACCTGTCCGAGGTGGTTCAGGCGGAACAGGCGGCGTCGGACGTGCTGTCCAGCCTGCTCGCCGCCGTGGCGTCGGTGTCTCTGCTGGTGGGCGGCATCGGCATCATGAACATCATGCTGGTGTCGGTGACCGAGCGGATTCGCGAGATCGGCATCCGCCTGGCGGTGGGCGCCCGGCCGCGCGACATCCTCACCCAGTTCCTCGCCGAGGCGATCATCCTTTCCCTGCTGGGCGGCCTGGTGGGGATCGCCCTGGGGGTGGGCGGATCGCTCGCCCTGGCGCACTTTGCCGGCTGGGAGGTGCTGTTGCAGACTCGGGCGATCGTCCTGGCCGTGGCCTCGGCCAGTATCATCGGGGTATTCTTCGGCTGGTATCCGGCGCGCAAGGCATCCCGCCTCGCGCCTATCGAAGCCCTGCGTTACGAGTAATTGCATGAAATCGCCTTTCCTCTTTGCCGCTGTGCTGCTGGCCGGCCTCGCGGTTCCCGCCCTGGCCGCCGAGAAAGCACAGGACAAAGTGCCCGCCAAGGCATCCGCCAAGTCCGCCCCGCCGGCTCCCTCGCTGTCCGATCTCGGGCATTCCTTCAAGAATGCCCTGACCGAAGAGGAAACCAGCCTGTTGATCGAATACATGCGCGATTCGGTGCTGGCCGCCTTCAAGGACGAGGAAGTGACGTTGCCGCCGGATCTGGCGTTCAAGCTGGAGGTGCTGAAACAGCGCCTGAAGAAGGAGAGCAACTTCTATCTCGATAACCTGATGAAGCAACTGGAAGCGGATATCAAACGTTCCCTCAAGGAAAAAATGGAAGTGCCGCCGCCAGTGCCCTATACGCCGCCCGAGGTGCCGCTTCTGCGGCCGGCCATGAAAGTGCCCCCTCCGCAGCCGGTTCCGGCCGCGAATGGCGCGCCCCCGGCAATGATCCAAGCGCCGGCGGCGGCGATTTATGCGCCCCCACCCACCAATTTCAGCCCGCCGCCCTGGGGCTATGTGCCGTGGTTCTATCTGCCGCAGCCCACATACCAGGCGCCGAATGCTCAAGTACCCGCCTACACGCCGCCGGAACCTCCCCGGTTTTTCCCGCCCGCTCCGGCCGAAGCCGAGAGGCCGAAGTAAGAGCGAGCGCCGCGCGCGCGAAATACGTTCCGACGTTCCGCGTGGCGCGCCACGCCGTTTTTTTTCGTTTCCCCGTTTGCATGCCGCGACTTCCCGAATACACCGAAGCTGACCTGACGCGCTGGTATGGCGTGGAGAAATTGGACAAGGCGCGCGCCTTCCTCGGTGGGGTCACCCAGGTCGAGGTGCGGCCACCGCGCATCGCCGCCAGCGTCAAGGGGCGCGAGCGCCAGCCCTATCGCGTGGTCATCAGCCTGGATCTGGTCAAGAATCGCAAACCGCGCGCCATTTCCGGCTGCACCTGCGGCGATGGCTGGATGTGCGAGCATGCCGCCGCCGTCATGCTCGCGCTGCTTCAGGACAAGCGTCTGGCGGTGCCGGCGGGCGATCCGCCGCGCAAAACCCGCTCCGCCTATCGGGACGACGACGATCTGGATCCGGTCACCGCGCCACCCACCGGCGCGCCGGCCACCTCATTGGCAACCGCTCCCGGCCGCGCCGCGCGCCTGATCGACGTCGACCCGGTGGCGCTACTGCGGATCGGCACGCTGGACGTCTACGATATCGGCCGCTTCCGCCGCTACTCGCACAGCGACCGCCACTTCGATTTCCTGCATCCCGTTTTCAAATATGGCGATGCGTTGCTCGATGCCGGCGGAGATGGCGATGGCGACGTGCTCACCATCGGCAATGGCGAAACCGTGTGGGTGCGGCGTCGTCCGGCGGTCGAGGCCGCCTTGCTGCGCGCGCTGGAGCGGGCCGGCGTGGAACGGGTGCCGCCGCATACCCTGTTCGCGGTGCGTTCCCGGCCGCCGCGCCTGTGGGGGCTGGAAAGCCCTTCGCACTGGCCCGAGTTCATGTCCGAGCACCTGCCCGACCTGCGCGCCGCCGGCTGGCGGGTGGAAATGCCCGCCGACTTCCGCCATCTGGTGCGCGATGTGGAGTCCTGGGAGGCCGAGATCGGCGAGGATGCCGGTGGCTGGTTCAACCTCGACATGGGCATCGTCGTCGATGGACTGCGCCTGCCGCTGGCGCCGCTGCTCCACGACTTGTTCCGCAACGATGCGCGCTGGCTCGACGCCGCCCTGTTGCACAAGCTGCCGGATGAGGCGCCGGTCATTCTCACCACGCCCACGGGGGTGCGCCTGCGCGTGCGGGCCGGCCGCATCAAGCCGCTGGCGCTGACCCTGATCGACCTGTTCGACGGGCCGCCGGGGCAAGGCCCGCTGCGTGTCTCGCGCCTGGACGCGCCGCGTCTGGCGCGGCTGACGGAGATGCGGAACTGGCGGTTTGGAGTCGTCGAGTCGGTCGAGCAACTGGCGCGCTCGCTCCAGCACGGCGCCGGCATCCAGCCGGTCGCGGCGCCGCGCGGTTTCGCCCTCACGCTGCGCCCGTATCAGCAGGAGGGCCTGGCCTGGCTGCAATACCTGCGCGAACACGGGCTGGCCGGAATCCTGGCCGATGACATGGGCCTGGGCAAGACCGCACAGGCCCTGGCGCATCTGCTGCTGGAAAAGGAGTCCGGGCGCATGGACCGGCCCTGCCTGGTGGTGCTGCCCACTTCCCTGATCTTCAACTGGAAGCGCGAGGCGGAACGCTTCGCCCCCGGCCTCAGGGTGCTCTCGCTGCACGGATCGGCGCGCGCCGAACGCTTCGCCTCCATTCCCGAGCACGATGTCGTGCTCACCACCTACCCGCTGCTGTGGCGCGATGAGGCGGTGCTGACCGCGCGGGAGTACCACCTGCTCATCCTGGATGAGGCGCAGACCGTGAAGAACGCCGCCGGCAAGGCCGCCCAGGCGGTGCGCCGCCTGACCACGCGGCACCGCCTGTGCCTCACCGGCACGCCGCTGGAAAACCATCTGGGCGAACTCTGGACCCAGTTCGATTTTCTCCTGCCCGGCTTTCTCGGCGATGCCAGGGGGTTCACGAAAACCTGGCGCACACCCATCGAAAAGCACGGCAACAGCCTGCGCCGCGACCTGCTCGCCGCGCGGGTGCGGCCGTTCATCCTGCGCCGGCGCAAGGAAGATGTGGCCAAGGAGTTGCCCGCCAAGACCTTGATCGTGCGCGGCGTGGAACTGGAAGGCGGGCAGCGCGACCTGTATGAGGCGGTGCGCAGCGCGATGGACGCGAAAGTGCGCGAGGCCATCGCCGACAAGGGCTTCGCGCGCAGCCACATCGTCATCCTCGACGCGCTGCTGAAGCTGCGCCAGGTCTGCTGCGATCCACGCCTGGTCAAGCTGGACGGCGCGAAAAAAGTGAAGGAGCGCGCCAAGCTCGACCTGCTCATGGACATGCTGCCGGAACTGGTGGACGAGGGCCGCCGCATCCTGGTGTTTTCCCAGTTCACCAGCATGCTGGCCCTGATCGAGGACGAACTCGTGGCGCGCAGGCTGGACTACGTCAAACTGACCGGCGATACCCAGGACCGCGAGGGCGTGGTCCGCCGCTTCCAGGATGAGGATGTGCCGATTTTCCTGATCAGCCTCAAGGCCGGCGGCGTCGGCCTCAACCTGACTGCGGCCGATACCGTGATCCACTACGACCCCTGGTGGAACCCGGCGGTGGAAAATCAGGCCACCGACCGCGCCCACCGCATCGGCCAGAAGAAAAAGGTGTTCGTCTACAAGCTGGTGGTCGCCGGCAGCATCGAGGAGAAAATTCTCGCCCTCCAGGAAAAGAAAGCCGAACTCGCCGCCGGGGTACTGAGCGAGGACGCGGGCGCCATGAGCAAATTCGGCGAGGCGGATATACGCGCCCTGCTGGCCCCCTTGCCGCTGGGAAAGGGGTGAGATTCTCCCCCCGCCAATCCGGTTCGGGTCGAGTCAGGCTGGAGGGCGCGGGCGGCGGATAGAGCCGTGCTTCCAGTTCTGTCTCGCTGATTCCGCCCTGCTGGCCTATTCCGGCCGGGCCGAGAAAGCCACGTCCTCGTATATCTCGTCGAGCGTCAACGTCACGCCCGGATCAAGCAATTCGATCTTGTCCTTGTCGCCGACTGATTCCAGCACCCAGCGGCCGTCCTCGCCGCGTCGGAACAGGTCGATGTGGCGGCGATCCTGTTCCACCAGCAGGTATTCGCGCAGAGTGTCGATCTTGCGGTAATGCTCGAACTTGAGGCCGCGGTCGTAGGCGGCGGTGGATTCAGACAGCACTTCGACGATCAGGCTGGGGTGGCGTTTTGCGCTGTCGGCTTCCGGGGTCTTGTCGCGCGGGTCGCAGGTCACCAATACATCCGGGTAGAACACCGCGTCGGCGGCATCCACGCGCAGTTTCATATCGGCGATGAAGGCGCGGCAGGGGGTTCCACGCAGGGTGGCGCGCAGGCCGCTCGCAATGTTGAGCGCGATGGTGTTGTGTGTATCGCGCGCGCCGGTCATGGCGAATACTTCGCCGTTCAGATATTCGTGGCGTTCGGCCTGTTCGGCTTCCCAGCCCATGTAGTCGTCGATGCTGAAACGTGGTTCGATTTGCGGCAGGCCCATGACGGATGGCTCCCGTTGTCAGACGAGGCGAGTATAGCCAGCGCCTACGCCCGATACACCTCTTCCATGATCTCGATGAAGCGCCGCGCCTGCGGTGACAGGAAACGGCCACGGCGCAACACCAGGCCATAGCTTCGCTTCGGAAAGTATTTGGTGAGCGGGATGCTGACCAGTTCTTCCTTGCCGGTGAGGCAGATGTCGGTGACGATGGAAATGCCCATGCCCAGTTCCACGTACTTCTTGATGACTTCCCAGCCGCCGGCTTCCAGGGTGACTTCGAAGGTCAGGTTGTGCTGCTGGAACACGTATTTGACGATGCGCCAGGTGGACAGGTGCGCGGGCGGCAGGATCAGGCCGAAATGGCTGACGTCTTCCAGGGTGACTTCCTCGCCCGCAGCCGACTTCACCGCCAGCGGGTGGTCGAGCGGGGTAATCAACATGGGGTCGTAGCTCACCACCGGCTGGTATTCGATGTCTTCCGGCACTTCCAGCATGGAGCCGACGGCGAAGTCGATTTCGTCCGAGCGCAGCATCTTGAGGCCGTCGCGGCCGGTGACGTTGTGCATTTTTAAATGCACCTTGGGATAGGCCACCACAAAACGGCGCACCGGTTCCGGCAAGGTGTAGAGGATGGTGGACTCGCCGGCGCCGATGTTCAGATCGCCCGATTCCAGTTTGCCGAAGTGGGCGGCGAAGCTTTCCTGCAATTTGTCGATGCCGTCGACCAGCGGCTCCGAGAGCTGGTAGAGCACCTCGCCTTCCGGGGTGAGCTTGAGATGCGGGCCGCGCCGCTCGAACAGCACCACTTCCAGTTCCCGCTCCAGCGCCTGAATCTGCAAGGAGACCGAGGGCTGCGACAGAAACAGTTTTTCCGCCGCTTTCGAGATGCTGCCGCAGCGCACCACCTGGTAGAAGGCGCGCAGTTGCTTGAGCCGGTTGCTCTTGTAATAGAGCTGGGCATCGGAAGGCATGGGGTTCTCCTTGGATTTGCTGCATTGCATCATTAAAACGGCCAATGTTCAAGATTGAAATTATTGGCCGATCACATGGGTGCCATCTCAATACACTGTGCACTGCAACATTTAAGGACTTGATGGTCTTTAGATTCCCGACAAATCGGGTCAGGTAAAGGAGTTCGCATGGAGATGATGGCAGGCGTAGCGATGGCGGGGGCATTCATGGCGCTCCTGGGCGGCGCTTTGGCCTGGCTGCTGGCGTTGGCCAACAAGCGTCTTTATGTCTACGAAGACCCGCGCATCGGCGAGGTCGAGGAAATGTTGCCCAAGTCCAACTGTGGCGCCTGCGGCACGGCCGGTTGCCGCAATTTCGCGGAGCAGGTGGTGGCGGGGCAGATTCTCCCGGCCCAATGCACCGTCAATTCCCCCGACATGAACGCCACCATCGCCGGTTTTCTCGGTGTGGCGCTGGGCGAGGTGGAAAAACGGGTGGCGCGCCTGGCCTGCGCCGGCGGCAGCCATGTCGCCAGGGTGCGCGCCAGTTACAAGGGGATGTCCACCTGCCGCGCGGCGGCCACCGTGTCGGGTGGCGGCAAGGCCTGTGCCTGGGGCTGCCTGGGTCTGGCGGACTGCGAGGTGTCGTGCGAATTCGACGCCATCGCCATGAATCAATACGGCCTGCCGGTGGTGGATGCCGACCAATGCACGGCCTGCGGCGATTGCGTCGAGGTGTGCCCGAAAGACCTGTTTTCCTTGCAGCCCGTGAGCCACAAGCTCTGGGTGGCCTGCAAGAGCCGGGCGGATGGCGATATTTCCGAAGCGCAATGCGAGGTGGCTTGTACCGCCTGCGGCAAGTGCGTGATGGACGCCGCTCCCGGTCTGATCCGCCTGGACAACAACCTGGCGGTGATCGACTACGCCCTGAACCCCTTGGCGTCTCCCGTGGCGATCGAACGCTGCCCCACCGGGGCCATCGTCTGGCTGCAAGGCAAGCAGCCTTTGAGCGGGCGCGAAGCCAAGAAGATCATCCGCAAAGCGGCGCTCCCAGTGAACGCCAATGTCGTCTGAGAGGCACTACCCCATGATCAAGAACCCCATTTCCAAACTCCTCGGCCAGATGCATCTGATGGAGCCGGGCCGCAGTGGCCAACCCGCCGCCAAGGCGGCCGCCGGGAACGTGAAGTATCCCGGCGTGCGCGACGCCATCGACGGCAACACCGCCGTCATCCTGGTCGAACGCGAAGCTTCCGACGCCGCCGGCGCCTACCCCATCACGCCGTCCACGCAGATGGGCGAATACTGGGCCGAGGCCGCCGCCGCCGGGCATGTGAACATCTCCGGCCGGCCGCTGATCTTCCTGGAGCCGGAATCCGAACACGCGGCCGCCGGCGTCACCGCCGGCATGGCCATGACCGGTCTGCGCGCGGTGAATTTCACCTCCGCCCAGGGCCTCGCCTTCATGCACGAATCGCTCTACGGCGCGGTCGGCAAGCGTCTGCCCTATGTGCTCAACCTGGGCTGCCGCGCCATCACCAAGGCCACGCTCAATGTGCATTGCGGCCATGACGACTACCACTGCGCCGACGATACCGGCTTCATCCAGGTGTTCGCCAAGAGCGCGCAGGAAGCCGCCGACCTCAACCTGATCGCGCGCAAGACCGCCGAACTGTCGCTGACCCCGGCGATGGCGGCGATGGATGGCTTTCTCACCACCCACCTGATCGAGCCGGTGCTGGTGCCGGAAAAGGAACTGGTGGCCGAGTTCCTCGGGCGTCCGGACGACCTCATCGACACCCCGACCCCGGCGCAGGAAATGATCTACGGGCCGAAGCGCCGCCGTGTGCCGGCGATCTGGGACGTGGACTCGCCGATGGTGTCCGGCGCGGTCGCCAACCAGGACGCGCACATGCAGGCCACCGCCGCGCAACGTCCCTACTTTTTCGAGCATATCCCGGCGATCCTGGATCAGTGCATGGCGGAGTATGGCGAGCTGACCGGGCGCCATTACAGCCGCGTGGACGCCTACCGCTGCGACGACGCCGAATACGTCATTCTCGGCATGGGTTCCATGTGTGTGCAGGCGGAAGCCGTGGCCGACTGGCTGCGCGACACCCGCAAGCTGAAAGTGGGCGTGGTCAACCTGACCACCTTCCGCCCCTTCCCCGGCGACCTGCTGGGCACGATTCTCAAGGGCAAGAAAGGCGTGGCCGTGCTGGAGCGCACCGACCAGCCACTATCCGAAGACCTGCCGCTGATGCGCGAGGTGCGCGCGACCATGAGCAAGTGCATGGAGAATGGCGTCGAAGCCGATACCTATCCCGGCTATGCCGCCTACGCTTCCACCAAGGACATGCCGCGCCTCTATTCCGGCTGCTATGGCCTCGGCTCGCGCGACCTGCAACCGGAAGGCCTGGTCGCGGCAATCGAGAACATGCTGGATGGGGTTGGCAAAAGAGGCGCGCACAAGAAGTTCTTCTATCTTTCCATCGATTTCATCCGCGACAAGGCGGCCAATCCCAAGCAGGAAATCCATCAGCAGGAACTCCTCGCCGCCTATCCCAAAATCAAGGAACTCGCGCTGCGCGGTTCGGAAAATCCCAACCTGCTGCCGAAGGCCGCCATCGCCGTGCGCATGCACTCGGTCGGCGGCTGGGGCGCGGTGACCACCGGCAAGAACCTGGCGATGACCTTGTACGAACTGCTCGGCTGGGACATCAAGGCCAACCCGAAATACGGCTCCGAGAAAAAGGGCCAGCCCACCACCTACTTCCTTTCCGCCGCGCCGGAGCCGATTCGCGTCAACTGCGAATACACCCATGTCGACGTGGTGCTCTCGCCCGACCCGCAGGTGTTCCTGCACACCAACGCGGTGGCCGGCCTGAAGAAAAACGGCGTGCTCATCATCCAGAGCAATCTGCCGGATGCCGCCGCCGTCTGGGCCACCTTCCCGATCCACGCGCAGAAGACCATCGCCGGCAACGACATCAAGGTGTTCTATCTGGACGCCTTCAGCATCGCCCGCGAGGAATCCTCCAACCCCGATCTGCAATTGCGCATGCAGGGCAACGCCTTCCAGGGCGCCTTCTTCCACGCCTCCGACGTCAAGGAGCGCGCCGGCCTGACCGAGGAAATCCTGTTCAAGGCCATCGAGAACCAGCTCAACGACAAGTTCGGCAAGAAGGGCAAACGCATTGTCGATGACAACCTGCGCGTGGTGAAGCGCGGCTACACGGAAATCCACGAGATTCCCGCCGAGGTGAAAAAGGTCGGCGTGCGCGAGCCCGCCGGCTTCAAGGCCACGCCGTCGCTGCCCATCATGTTGAAGCGCATGCCGGAAAACGACGGCGCCCTGGCCAAGACCGCCGATACCCATCGCTTCTGGGAGCAGACCGGCAATTTCTACATGTCCGGCAAGGGCTCCGACAACCTCGCCGACCCGTTCATGGGCATGGCCCTGATTCCCGCCGTCACCGGCGTCTATCGCGACATGACCCAGATCCGCTTCGAGCACCCGGTGTGGATCGCGGAAAACTGCACGGCCTGCGGCAACTGCTACACGCAATGCCCGGACTCCGCCATTCCCGGCCTGGTCTCCACTGTCGGCGACGTGCTCAACACCGCAGTCGGCAATATCGAGATGAGCGGCCGCATCACCCGCTTCCTGCGCAAGGGCTCCCGCGTCATCGAGAAGAAACTGCGCGGCGTGCTGGAAAAAGACGGGCTCGACGTGCGCGCCCTGCTCAAGCGGGCCATCGAGGAGGCCATGCACGAAGACGCCAACCAGGGCAACGCGGCGATGGAGGAGGAATATCACCTCCTGGAAAAAGAGATCGGCGAATTCCAGTTCGCCACCACCAAGCCGTACTGGACCAACAAGGAGAAGAAAGGCAAAGGCGGTGGCGGCCTCTTCTCCATTACCGTCAACCCCTACACCTGCAAGGGCTGCGCCCTGTGCGTGGAAGTTTGCGAGGACGACGCCCTGAAGATGGTCACCCAGACCGACGACAGCATCGTGCAATTGCGCCGCGAATGGGATTTCTGGCTCGACCTGCCGACCACGCCCCAGGAATACAACCGCATCGACGATCTCGACGAGAAGATCGGTGCCCTGGAAACCCTGCTCCTGGACAAAAAGAACTACAGCAGCATGGCCTGTGGCGACGGCGCCTGCCTGGGTTGCGGCGAGAAGACCGCCATCCACATCTTCACCGGCACGGTCACCGCGCTGATGCAACCGCGCGTGGCCGCCTTCGTGGCAAAGCTGGACGGCCTCATCGACGGCCTGGAAAAGCATCTGCGCATGAAGCTCACCGAATCGGTGAACCTGTCCGACACCAGCGCCGTGATGGCCGCCGTCGCCGCGTGTGAAGCCAACCGAATGGGCGGCGACCTGACCCTGGCCAACCTGTCGCAAAGCCTGATGGCCGGCCACGCCGCGCAGCCCATCGACCCGCAATGGCTGAAATGGGTGACGCAGTTGCTGGCGCGCCTGAAAGACCTGAAGTGGCGTTACGTGGAAGGCCCGAGCAAGCGCGGCCGCGCCGAGATGGGCATCGTCAACTCCACCGGCTGCACCTCGGTGTGGGGCTCCACCTTTCCGTTCAACCCCTACCCCTTCCCCTGGACCTCGCACCTGTTCCAGGATTCCCCCTCGGTGGCGATGGGCCTGTTCGAGGGCCACATGAGCAAGATGGCGGACGGCTTCAAGGCCGTGCGCATGGCGGAACTGGAACTGGGTTTGTGTGGCAACTCCGGCGGCTACAACCCGGCCGCGCATGACGCCGAGTTCACCTACTTCAACTGGGAGAAATTCTCCGAGGAAGAGTGGCACCTGTGCCCGCCCGTGGTGGCGGTCGGCGGCGACGGCGCCATGTACGACATCGGCTTCCAGAACCTGTCGCGCGCCCTGATGACCGGCATGCCGGTGAAGATTCTCGTGGTCGATACCCAGGTGTATTCCAACACCGGCGGCCAGGCCTGCACCTCCGGCTTCATCGGCCAGGTGGCCGACATGTCGCCCTACGGCAAGAAGGATCACGGCAAGAAGGAAATCCGCAAGGAAATCAGCGTCATCGGCATGGCGCACCGTTCCGCCTTCGTCGCCCAGAGCGCCATCTCCAGCCCCACCCACCTGATCGAAAGCTACATCGACGGCCTCAATTCCCGGCGTCCGGCGCTGTTCAACATCTACGCGGTGTGCCCGCCGGAACATGGCGTCGGCGACGACACCTCGGTGGAACGCTCGAAGCTGGCGGTGGAATCGCGCGCCTACCCCCTGTTCCGCTACGACCCCGACCAGGGAACCACTTTCAGCGAGTGCGTCAGCCTGGAGGGCAACCCGGAGATGGAGGCCGAGTGGCCCACCTATACCCTGGCCTACAAGGAGGAGGACGGCGGCGAGAAGAAGATGGAACTGCCGATGACCTTTGCCGACTTCGCCCTGGGCGAGGGCCGCTTCGCCAAGCAGTTCCGCAAGGCGCCGCCGGACACCTGGAACGATGACATGGTGTTGCTGGCCGACTTCCTGAAATTCGATGCCGATGCGCGTGACGGCAAGTTCCCCTACATCTGGGCGGTGGACAAGAAGCAGCGCCTGATGCGCGTGCTGGTGTCGGCGGAACTGGTGAACTCCTGCGAGGAACGCCAGCAGTTCTGGCAACAGTTGAAGGATGTGGCCGGCCTGAACACCCCCGCCGTGGATGAGGAAGCCATCGCCAGCCGGGCGCGCGCCGAACTGCTGGGCGAAATCAGCGCCAGCCTGGCGAACTTCGGCACGGGTGTTGTAGCGCAGGCGTCCTCGCCTGCCACCGTTCATGCAAGCGAGACGCCCGCGCTACAGGGGGATGCGGTCTATGTCGATACGCCAGAGTGCACCGCCTGCGACGAATGCACCACCATCGCGCCGAAGACCTTCGCCTACAACGGTGACAAGAAAGTCATCGTCATCAACCCGCAAGGCACGAAGTTCGCCGATCTGGTCAAGGCCGCCGAGAAATGCACCGCCGGCTGCCTGCACCCCGGCACGCCCTGGAACCTGGGCGAGCCGAATATCGACAAGCTGATCGCCCGGGCGGCGAAGTACAACTGAGACCGGAGATGATTCGTGGGAGCGGGCTTGCCCGCGATGTTGCCGCCGCAATCGCGGGCAAGCCCGCTCCCACGGTGAATCGACCATGAACTTCCTGCCCTTCTTCAAACAAAACACATTCGCGCGTGGGGTTCATCCCGACGCGCAAAAGAGCACTGCCGGCAGTCCGATTCGTCGGATGCCGTTTGCGTCGCGCATGATCCTCCCCCTCGTGCAACACATCGGTAAGCCGGCAGTGCCCCTTGTTCGGGCCGGCGAGGAGGTCGTTCGTGGCCAACCCCTAGCCCGGGCCGACGGGTTTTTGTCGGTTCCCATTCATGCCCCCGCCGATGGCGTCATCGAAGCCATCGAACTGAAACCCTCGGCGCGCGGCCCCTGGGTCGAATCCATCGTCCTGCGCGTGTATGAGGGTTCCACCCAGGAAGTGCGTTGGGCCAATCCGCGCGACATCGACGCGATGGCGCCCGCCGAAATCCTGCAAGCCATCCAGGACAGCGGCATGGTCGGCCTCGGCGGCGCGGCCTTCCCCAGCCACGCCAAGCTCGCGGTGCCCGCCGAAACGAAGATTCACACCCTGGTGGTGAACGGCTGCGAGTGCGAGCCCTATCTCACCTGCGACCACCGCCTGATGCTGGAATACCCGGAAGACCTCATGACCGGCATTCGCCTGGCCATGAAGGCGGTGGGCGCGGAGCGCGCCATCATCGGCGTGGAAGACAACAAGATGGACGCAGTGGCGGCCATTCAAGCCGCGATTGAAAAAGTTGGCCTGGCCGATGGCCGCGTCACGGTTCAGGCGGTGCCGACCAAATACCCCCAGGGCGCGGAAAAGATGCTGGTGAAGTCGCTGCTGGGGGTGGAAGTCCCGGCGGGCGGCCTGCCCATGCATATCGGCGTGGTGGTCAACAACGTCGGCACCCTGGCGCTGCTGGGCAGCCTGCTGCCCGAGGGCTGCGGCATGACCGAGCGCGTCGTCACCGTCACCGGCCCCGGCATCCGGAAGCCGGGCGATTACTGGGTGCCCCTCGGCACGCCGATGCGCACGGTGCTGAAATGGGCCGGAGTCAATAACGCAAACGAGGACGCCGGCGAGCGGGAAATCATCCTCGGCGGCCCGATGATGGGCCAGGCCGTCGCCTCGCTCGATGTGCCGGTGACCAAGGGTGTCTCCGGCATCCTGGTGTTCGACAAACTTCGGATCGAAGATGATCGCAAGCTGTGGCCCTGCATCAAGTGCGGCGAATGCGTGAAGGCCTGCCCGATGGGCCTCAATCCTTCCATGCTGGGCATGCTCGCCGGGCGCCGTGAATATGAGGAAATGGGCGCCCACTATCACCTGGGCGACTGCTTTGAATGCGGTTGCTGCACCTATGTCTGCCCCTCCCACATCCCTCTGGTTCAGCAATTCCGCGTGGCCAAGGGGATTCTGCGGGGGAAGGCGACCTGAGTCGCCGTTTGCCCACACTTCCCCCCATTCAGACCCTCAGACCAAGCCCATGAAACTCACCCTGACCCGCGAATTCATCACCGATGCGCTCTCCCGCTCCGTTCTGGATACCAAGGCGCGCGCCCTCTATGACCTGTGCTTCATGTACCGGCACCACATGCGCGACGAGATCGTGTCCGACAAGCTGCGCCTGATTACGCGTCTGCACAGCGATTCGCCGGCCTGGCCGGGCAAGGCGTTTTCCGCCGAGGCCGCCGCGCACAACCTGACGCAATCGCCGGTGGATCACTGGTTCGGCGCGCTCTCCACCGCCGAGCAACTGGATTCCGGCCTGCTGCTGGAATTGCACAAGCGCCTGATGGGAGTGTTCGAAGGGATCAGCGACGAGGAGGCGCGCTCTCTGGCATCGAAATACCTGCACTTCCATTTCCCGGAGCTGTTCTACGTCTACGACAGCCGCATCGCCGGCGCGCTCTCCCTGCTCATGGAGGGCGATTGCGGTTTTCTGGCGCTGGCCGAGTTCGATCCCGCCTATGGCCGTTTCCACGCCTGCTGCCGCAAGCTCGTCGAGCGCATCGCGCCGCTGGTCGGGCGCGCCCTGAGCCCGCGCGAACTGGATCGCGTGCTGCGCGCATGGCTGGACAATTCCGGTTTCGAGTGGCCGGTCGCGAGTTACGAGTTGCCCAACCATGCGCGGGATGTTGATTCGCGTCTCGCAACCCTCAACGCGTAACTCGCGACGACTTATGACCACCCGCATCGAACTGCGCACCTCGCCGCATGTGGTGAAGGGCACCAGCGTGGAACGCATCATGTTCCACGTGGTGCTGGCCCTGCTGCCCATCGCCACCTTCTCGGTGTGGCAATACGGGCTTTCCGCGTTGGCGCTGATCGTCACCGTGACACTCGCCTGCCTGGGTGGCGAACGCCTGTTCAACCACTTGAGCGGCCAGCAAAGCACCCTTTCGGACTGGAGCGCGACCATCACCGGCCTGCTCCTGGCGCTCACCCTGCCGCCCGCCTTCCCTTTGTGGATGGGCGCGGTGGCCGGGTTCGCGGCCATCGCCCTGGGCAAGGCGCTGTTCGGCGGCATCGGCTACAACGTGCTGAACCCCGCTTTGGTCGGCCGCGCCTTCGTGCAGGCGGCCTTCCCGGTCGCCATCACCACCTGGGTGCCGGCCTTCGCGCCCGGCCGCTTCGGTGGGTTCGCGCCGACCACCTTCACCGCGCCGCTGATGACGCCGCCCGACCTCTCCGCCTGGGCCAAATCCGCATTGGATGGCTTCACCGGCGCCACGCCGCTGGCGCGCTGGAAGTTCGACAACGTGCTGGCGACGCCGCAAGACTTCCTCAGCGGCGCGGTCACCGCCTCGGCGGGGGAAACCTCGGCCATTCTCATCCTGCTCTGCGGCGCTTATCTGGCCGCGCGCAAGTTCATGGACTGGCGCATCCCGGCCGCGGTACTGGGCGGCGCCGCGCTCACCGCGCTGCTGTTCCAGATGCTCGACCCGGCGCGCTACCCCGACCCGCTGTTCGTGCTGCTTTCCGGCGGCCTGATGCTGGGCGCGGTGTTCATGGCCACCGACATGGCCACTTCGCCGGTGACGCCGGTTGGGGTGTGGATCTATGGCGCCCTGATCGGCGTGGTGACGGTGATGATCCGCTACTTCGGCGGCCTCACCGAAGGCGTGATGTACGCCATCCTGCTCGGCAACGCCCTGGCGCCCCTGATCGACCAGGTGACGCAACCCAGGGTGTTCGGCGAGGTGAAGGCCAAATCGGTGAAGGCAAAATCGGTGAGGGCCAAACCGTTGAAGGGGGAAAAGGCATGAACGCGCCGTCCGTCCCCGCCTCGCAACCCGCCACCCCCGGCGCCGCGATGATCCGCACCCTCGGCCTGGTCGCCACGGTGTGCGGCATCCTCATCGTCACGGCCTACCAGGGCACGCTGGAATCGGTGGCCGCGAACAAGAAGATCGCCCTGGAGCGCGCCGTGTTCAAGGTCATTCCCGGCGCCTCCAGCGTCAAGGAGTTCGTCGCCGGAACGGGTGGCGTGCGGCCGGCGGGAGGCAGCGTTCCGGAAGGCGCGGTGAAGTTCTATGCCGCCTACGATCAGGCCGGCGTTCTCAAGGGGCTCGCCGCCGAGGGCGCGGCCAAGGGCTATGCCGATACCGTGCGGGTGCTCTACGCCTACGATCCGGAGAAACAGGCCATCACCGGCCTCGGCGTGGTGTCCATGCGCGAGACGCCCGGCATCGGCGACAAGATCTATACCGACGCGGCCTTTTTGAAGAACTTCGTCGCGCTCGACGCGAAGCTGGGCGGCGACCTGAAATCCCTGGCCAACAGCATCAAGGTGATGAAGCACGGCACCCGGCAGAACCCCTGGGAGATCGACGCCATCGCCGGCGCCACGGTGACTTCCAAGGCGGTGGGCAAGGGCATCAACGAGAGCGCGCAAAAACTGCTGCCGTTGCTGGTTCCGCATCTCGATACCTTGCAAGGAGGGCAATAAGCGTGAGCATTCCCGGCCAGAAACCACTCTCCAACCTGGAAGAACTGCTGGAAGGCGTCTGGAAACAGAACCCGGTGTTCGTCATGGTGCTGGGCATGTGCCCGACGCTGGCGGTGTCGGTGTCGGCGATGAACGCGGTGAGCATGGGCCTGGCCACGACCTTCGTGCTGCTGGGGTCCACCCTGCTGGTGTCGCTGCTGCGCAATGTCATTCCCAAGGAAGTGCGCATCGCCACCTACATTCTCATCATCGCCACCTTCGTCACCGTGGTGGACTACCTGATCCAGGCCATCAGCCTGGCGGTCTATGACGCGCTGGGCGCCTTCATCCAGCTCATCGTGGTCAACTGCATCATCCTCGGCCGCGCCGAGGCGCACGCCTCGAAAAACCCGCCGCTGAAGGCCGTGCTCAATGCGCTGGGGATGGGGGTGGGCTTCACCCTCGGCCTGTTCGCGCTGGGCGGGGTGCGGGAAATCCTGGGCGCCGGCAAGCTGTTCGGCATTTCCCTGTTCGGCCCCGATTTCCAGCCCTGGGTGGTGATGGTGCTGCCACCCGGCGGCTTCTTCGTGCTGGGCGCCTGGCTGTTGCTGTTCAACTGGCTGAACAGCCGCAAGGCCGCGCCGGTCAAACCCGTGGAGGGCCACGCTCATGTCTGAATCCCTTTCCTCCATCTTTATCGGCACCCTCCTGGCCAACAACCTGGTGTTGGCCATGTTCCTCGGCCTGTGCCCGTTCCTGGGCGTCTCCGCGCGCCTCAATACCGCCCTGCCGATGGGCGCGGCGACCACCTTCGTGATGCTGGTGGCCAGCCTCTGCGCCTTCGGCCTCAACTGGCTGGTGACCGCCTTCCACCTGGAGTTCCTGCGCCTGATTTCCTACATCGTGATCATCGCCTCGGCGGTGCAACTGGTGGAAATGGTGCTGAAGAAGTACAGCCCGGTACTGTTCCGCGCCCTGGGTATCTACCTGCCGCTGATTACCACCAACTGCGCCGTGCTCGGCGTGGCGCTGTTCCAGACCGCGCGCGATTACAGCTTCGCCCAGTCGGTCACCTTCGCGGTGGCCGGCGGCGGCGGCTTCACCCTGGCCTTGCTGCTGATGGCCGGCCTGCGCGAACGCCTGAGTCTCGCCAGCGTGCCCAACGTGGTGCGGGGCACCGCCCTGTCGCTGATGCTCGCCGGCCTGCTTTCGCTCGCCTTCATGGGCTTCGCCGGCCTGGGAGCGGGGGAGTAGCCCGATGCGCACCTACCTCGTCACCATCGCCCTGATTATGGGCATCGGCCTCATCGGCATCGCCGTAGACCGTCTCTACCGTGGGTTTGCCAAAAAAAACCCGCAACTCGGCCCGTTCCGCGACAGCGGCAAGTGTGGTTCCTGTTCGGGGGGGAGTGGCTGTAGCGGGAGTAGTGGCTGCGCTTCGTAGGTCGGGTCGCGGATTCCTGTTCTCGGCGGCGTCACCGCGTATCGGCTCGCCAACGCGGTTGCGGGTCGCGCAGGATCAGCTCCGGCGCTGAAAACGGGGCCAGTCTTTCGAGAAAATCGAGCAGTTCCAGGGCCGGCGAATTGCGGAAGAAACGCGCCTGGGGGGTCTCCATCCAGATGCGGTCGGCGTAGTAATAGAGCGCATACGGGGTATCGCCGATGCCGTCGCCGTCGCGGTCGAAGCCTTCGTAATCGTCCCATTCATTGCCGCGCCAGTCGTTGCCGCGCGCGCTGGTGGAGGCGGATACGCCGACCTGCATGAGGTTTTTCTCGAAGCGATTGCCCCGCACGACATGCCCCCCCTTCTCGCCGTAGAAGTACATGCCGGTGACGTTGTGGGCGAAGCGGTTGCCCTGGAAGCGGTGGCGCGCCTCGGGGTAGGGCGGGGCGTCGGCCTGGACGCCCACCGTGCAATGCAGGACGGTGTTGCCCGTGACTTCGGCCTGGCCGCTGCCCTTGAAGGCGAGCCCGGCTCCGGCGACGTCGCGCACGTGTTCGATGCGGTTGCCGTGCAGCGTCACCTGGTCGGAATACAGCACGGCGATGCCGGTGGTGGTGTGGCTGACCAGATTGCCTTCGATGTGGTTGCGCGGCGAGAAGATGAGTTGCATGCCGTAGCGCCCGTTGACGATGCGGTTGCCGGTGAAGCGGTTGTCGGTCGAGTTGGCGACAGTGATATCGCGGCTGTCGCTGACGCGGTTGTTCTCGATCCGGTTGAAATGGCTGTTCCACAGGCGGATGCCGTCGCCGCGCAGGTTGAGCTCCGCCTCGCGGCCGCGAATCGTGTTGCCGCGTACCAGGGAGTGGCTGGATTGCTTGAGGTGGATGCCGAACAGCACCTGGTCGATGACGTTGCCTTCCACCCGCGCGCCATCCACCTCGTCGATCATCAGGCCGGCATCGACGCCGTCGTGGGTGGCGCCGGAATTGGTCAGGCGCATGCCGCGCACCGTGACGTCGGCGGCGCGCACGCTCAGTACGGTGCCGTGGCCGCCGCCGTCCAGGGTGACGCGGCCGCCGCCATCCAGGATCAGGGGTTTGCCGATGACGGCCGGGCCGGCGTAGCGCCCGGCGGGCGGGCGCAGCGCGGCGCCGGCGGGGGTGGCGTCGATCAGGGGTTGCAGCGGGGGGAGGGCGGCCTGGGCGGAGACGGCCAGGAAAAACAGCGCGGTGGCCAGGGTGCACCGGCATTCGCTCGCTTGTTCGGCAAAGACGCCGGCGGGGACGCCGGCGCTACAGGAGGTCATTTTTTCAGCAGCGGCGCCAGTGCCTGGTTCAGGTCTTTTTCCGCGATCAGGCCGCGCTTGGCGTAGACCACGCGGCCTTCGCCATTGACCACCACGGTGTATGGCATGCCCGCCTGGGTGTTGCCCAGCGCCTGCATCAGGGCAATGGCCGGTTCGCGCCCGGCGGCGACGGGGTAGCGCAGGCCGTAGGCGCCGGCGTATTCGCCGACGAATTCGGCGTTGTCTTCCACGGCCAGGCCGAGGAAGGCGATCTTGTCGCCATATTTCTTCTTGTAGCGGCTGTGCAGCCTGGCCAGCAGCGGTAATTCCTCGCGGCAGGGCGGGCACCAGGTGGCCCAGAAGTTGATGACCGCCGGGCGCCCCTTGAGCACCTCGGTTTTCAGGCTGCCGCCGCCTGGTTGCGCAAAGCTGGCGTTGGAAACGGCATGGAAGTTGACGGGCTCCTGAGCGAATACGGCCGAAGCCAGTAGGAGCGGGCTTGCCCGCGATAGCAACCGCGCTACCGGCAACCACCCTATCGCGGGCAAGCCCGCTCCCACAAGTCGCCAGATGTTCAAGTTCATAGCAGGTCTCCACGCCGGAACAGGCGATACCCTCCGACCGCGCAAAGGGTGCCGATCAGGGTCGGCCAGGCCAGGGCGAAGATCTTGTACCCGAGGGCGCCGAACAGGTCGAAGATCACATAGGCCGCCGGCCCCAGGACGATGAGTTGCGGGTCGAACAGCATCAGGGCGGCGGTGCGGAAGGATTGCAGCGGGTTGAACAGGGCGATGGCGACGGCCACCTCGGCGGGCGCGTGTTCCTGGATCATCACCCCGAGCAGGATCAGGTCGAGGAACAGCAGCAGCACCAGCCAGGTGAGGAAGGCCGCGCCCTGCGCCACGTCGGTGGAACGCGCCAGGGTGGAGATCAGCATGGCGATGCCGAGGAAGCACCAGGTCATGGCGGCGAGCAGGGCGGTGTAATAGCCGAACATGCCCCAGGGCACCGGGATGTTGCGCAGCAGCGCCCATAACGTGGCGCCCAGCATGGCCAGGAACACCGGCGCGAACACCATCAGGTAGCGGCCCAGGAACTTGCCCCAGAACCAGGCCCCCAGCGACACCGGCAGGGCCAGCAGGTATTCGAACACGCCCGCCTCGCGGTCGCCGGCCACCGAACGCACCGTGGTGATGAGCACGAAGATGGGCAGGATGGCCATCGCCAACTGGATGTAGGTCACCAGCAGGCGCGACAGGCCGATGAAGCCCAGCACGCGCGATTCGGTCAGTCCGAAGACGAAGAGCAGGGCGACGATGCCGCCGAACACCAGGGAATGAACGGCGAACCAGCGCGCGCGCAGCGAGGTGTTCATCTCCAGGCGCAGGGTGGGCCAGAAATCGTTCGTTTTTGCCATCGCGTTCGCCATCATTTGCCTCTGGCCAGAATGTCCGCCTTCATGACGGCGAACCCGACGCTGCCCGCCTCGGCTTGCGCCAGGGCGCCGAAGCCGTAGGCCATGGGCGAGGTTTTTCCGGGCAGGTACTGTGCCTTGCGGGCATCCAGCCATTCGCCGGTGCGGAAATCGTTGACCCAGACCTCGGTCTCCGGCGCTTCGGCCCAGGGCTGATCCTTGAGCCAGAACAGGGCGCAGCCGATGTCGTCGAACTTGAACACCTCGTGCTTCGGCCCGCCACGCACCTGGGCGGCGTAGTGGCGGTCGCTCACCGACATGCCGCAACGCTTGCAGCTGTCGCGATCCCAGTGCACCTCACCGGGGCCGTGGCCGCTGTCGCGCGAGCAGGCAGGGAGGAAGGGGAGGGCGGCAAGGGCGAACAGACGCAGCCGGCCGCGCTGAACCCGTAGCGCCGGCGTCCCGCCGGCATCGCCCGCCAAAGGCGGGCCTTCGGCCCGCTTGCCGGCGGGGCCCTGAAGGATACCGTCCCTACGGGACATAACGCCGGCGCTACGAGGGACGTTGCTCATGCCTGTTCCTCCATTTCGATGTGGGTGAGTACCCCGACGTAACGCGCCAGCATGCCCAGGAAGCGCAGCCGGTCCGGGCCGGCGATGGCGCCTTGCCAGACGAGCTGGTCGGCGTCGCCGCTCAAGCCCCATTCGCCCAGGGTCTTGGCGATGGCGGATTCGGCGCGGCGCAGGATCAGGCGGCAGCGCACCTTCCCGGCCAGGGCGACGTCATCGGCCACCCGGTCGTCGAGGACGATGCGTCCCATGTCCAGCTCCAGCACCCGGTTGACCAGGGGCGCCACCTCGTCGAGGCGGTGGCTGGAAATCAGCATGGTGGCGCGGCCCAGGCGTTCGGCGAGGAGGCCGAAGAAGGCGTGGCGCGCTTCCGGGTCGAGGTTGGCGGCGGGTTCGTCGAGGATCAGCAGTTCGCAGTCGCGGCCGAGGGCGACGGCGATGAGGATCTTCTGCTTCATGCCGCCGGAGAGTTTGACGAAGGGAAGGTGCCGCACCTTCGCCACGTCCAGGCCCAGTTGCGCGGCGACGGTGTCGAAGCGGCCGGCGTCGCAGCCGGAGAGTTCGCCGGCGAAGCGCAGCAGGTCGCCCACGCTCATGCGCAGCGGCGGCGGCAGTTGCGGCACGAAGCCGATGCGGCGCAACAGATCGGCGCGCGCCTGGCGCGGGTTCAGGCCGAGCACGGAAAGCTCGCCGGCATGCACGTATTCGCCCAGCAGGCAGCGAATCAGGGTGGTCTTGCCGGCGCCGTTGGAGCCGATCAGGGCGATGCGCTCACCGGCGGCGACGCTGAGATTCAGGTCGTCGAGGACGACGCTCTTCTTGAATTGCTTGGTGACGTGGCGAAGTTCGATCATGCGAGGCTTCCGATAATGTGGGCTGCGGCGCTGGCGCAGGGCGTTTTGCCCGCCGTGGGAGCGGGCTTGCCCGCGAATAGCGTTATCGCGGGCGAGCCCGCTCCCACGGCTGTATCCATTGCGGTATTCAGGCTCACAGCCATTTGCTCAAGCCCTTGACCTCGAAATGCAGGGCGCCGCTCGGGCAGACGTCCACGCACAGGCCGCAGCGGGTGCAGTCGGCGCCGATGTCCATCGTCTCGGCGGTGGCGCGGCCCTTGATGACGCATTCCAGCACATGCGGCACCAGGCAGACCTTGCGGCAGTCACCTTCGTGGAAACAGTGCTCCAGGCGGTAGCCGACCTGTACCGGGGAGGGCAGTCCGACCACGCCATAGGTCAGGCCGATGGGGCAGAAGTAGCGGCACCAGGCGCGGCGCGAGTAGAACACCTCGATCAGCAGCCAGAACAGCACCCAGAGCAGGGCGAGGCCGGGGCCGTAGATCAGGGCGCGCGAGACGATGCCGGTGAGCGACAGGGTCTCGAACACGGTGTAGCCGGTGGCGAAGGCCAGCGCCGCGAACAGCAGCCAGAGCACCACGCGCAGGCCGCGATGGAAGGCGCGGTCGCTGACCTTCTTCTTGTCCACCAGGTACAGGTGCAGGCTTTCCGCCCATTCCGCGAGCAGGTGGTAGGGGCAGACCCAGGAGCAGTACGTTCGACCGCCCAACAGCACCCAGAGCACGAACACGGTGGCGGTGCCGATGACCAGGTTCACCAGGATGTGCTTGTGCGCCAGCATCACCTGGAGCGCGGAATTGAGGTCGATGAGGTGGAAGCCGAGGAAGCGCGAGGCGGTAAGCGCGCCTTCGAGAATCTGGATGTCCAGCCAGAAGGACAGCACGAACAGCAGATTCACCGCGATCAGCACCGCCCAGCGCCGGTTGCGCCAGGTATGGGTATGGCGATGCTGTTTGTGCATCTCCTCCGCCAGCGCCTTGCGGTTCACGCCATCCATGCGCTTGAGTTCATGTACCTGGCGCGCGCCGGGGGTGTAGTCCTCGGCTGCGGGTTTGCGTACTTCGCCACCCAACAGGAGCCTTGCCGATTCACGCAGCGACATCACGCCTCCCAGCCGCGGCGCGGGTCGATGACGATGGCCGCCGGTTCCGTCGGGCAGGCCATTTCACACACCCCGCAGCCCACGCAGGGCTCATGCACCACCGGGGTCTTGAAGCCATTGGCCAGCGGTTCCAGGCTGATCGCCCCCTTGATCGGGCAGGTGCGCACGCACAGATCGCACACGGGCACGTCGAAGGGGTGGTCGTTGAGGGGGATGGGGCGCCAGCGATCCACGTCCATGAAGCGCAGGTAGCCGTCGTAACCGGCCGCTCGCGCCGCGCCCTTCCAGCCCTTGCCTTGCCGCGCCAGGCACAGATCGGGCCGGGCCAGGCGCGCCACGCCGATGCGCTCCTTCAGGTTGAGCGTGGGTTCCGGGTCTTTTTCCTTGGCCAGGAGAATGGGCGCGGCGGCCAGGCGCATGGCGCCGCGCGTGTCCATGTGCTCGGGTTTCGTATAGGTGAGGGCGCCGGTGGGGCAGGCCAGGATGCACTGCACCGCGTCGCAGGAAAAATCGCAGGCCTGGGCGCGGGCGTCGATGTAGGGCGCGCCGACGCCATAGCCGTCACCGAGGTCGCCAAGTTTCAGGGCGCTGACCGGGCAGACCTGCACGCATTGGCCGCACTTGATGCAGGAGGCGAGAAAATCGTCCTCCTCCAGGGCGCCGGGGGGGCGCAGGTGGGTCTTGCCGCCGTAGGCCAGCGGCAGCCAGCCGGCGCCGCCGGCGGCGAGCAGGGCGCCGCCGCCGATGAGGGCGCGCAGGAAGCGGCGGCGCGCCTGTTCCGCCTTATGCGGGAGGTTGGATGCCATGACGTGCAGGTTTCGTGAAGCGCGGCGTGGCGTCGCGCAGGATCAGGTTGGGGCTGGAGAAGGGGGCGAGACGCTCCAGGAAATCCAGGGCTTCCATCAGCGGCGCGTTCTTGAAGAACAGGGCGTGCGGCTTTTCCATCCAGATCTGGTCGGCGTAGGCGTAGGCCTCGTAGGCGCTGTCGCCGCGTCCGTCGTTGTCGCGGTCGAAGCCCTGGTAGTCGTCCCAGTAATTACCCTCCCAGGTGTTGCCGCGCACGTTGCCGGCGCCGTTCACCGCCACATGGGTGAGATTTCCCTCGAACACGTTGTCGGTGACGATGTTGCCGACCCGCTCGTTGTTGAACAGGATGCCGATGCCGTTGTAGGCGATGCGGTTGTTGCGGATCCAGATTTTGGTGTCGGGCTGATAGGGCGACAGGTCGGAGGCGATGCCGGTGGCGCAGTAGATGATGTCGTTGTTCTCCACCACGGTGTTGCTCGCCTCCTTGAAACCGATGCCCATGCCGGTGGCGCCGGTTGCGTGCGAGATCAGGTTGTTGCGGATGATGATGCCTTCCGTGTACATGACATAGATGCCCACGGCATTGTCGTAATAGCGGTTGCCTTCCACCAGGTTGGATTGGGCGAACATGAAGTGCATCGAGTAGCGGCTGCGCCGGCCGATATTGTCGCGGATGGTATTGCCGTTGGAATACCAGACCACGAAATCGCGCGTGTCGATCAGGCTGTTGCCCTCGACCCGGTTGTTCATGCTGTACCACAGGCGCAGGCCGTCGCCGCGCACGCCGAGATCGGCGTGTTTGGAGGTGATGCGGTTGTTGCGCACGATGTTTTCATTGGACTGGCGCAGGTCGATGCCGAACAGGCAGTTGTCGATGACCAGGTTTTCCACCACGTTGCGGTGTCCGCGTATCTCCAGGCAGGCGTCCTCGGTGTCGTGCACATCGCCGGAGCCGGTGAGGTGGACGCCGCGCAGCGTGGCGCCATCGGTTTCGAGGGTGAACACGCTGCCCTTGTCGCCGGCGTCGATGCTGACCCGGCCACCCCCCTCGATGGTGAGCGGCTTGTTCAGGTTCACCGGCCCGGCATAACTTCCCGGTGCCGGCCGCAACACGGAACCGGCCGGCGCGGCGTCCACCAGGGCCTGGAACGGTTTCAGGCCGTGGATGCGTTTGTCGCGCAGGTAGAGCGGGAACACCGGTTTGGGCGCATTTACTTCGGCGCGCACTTCGGCATGCTCCGATGCCCCGCGCGCGGGTTCCTGTTCCGGCGCGAAGCCGACCGAGGCGGTGGCGCTCAGGGCCAGTGCCGCGAGCAGGAGCGGGCGGGCGAGGCGCATCGCGGTCGCTACTCAGGCGCCGCCGGTTTCTTCACGCATCGCCTTGCGGCGCAGCAGGATGGCGGGCAGCAGGAGGCCACTCACCAGCAGCAGCAGGCCGTAGCCGATGTAGGGATAGGAATAGGTGGAGAACTGCGCCACCTTGCCTTCCCCGAACACGGTGGGCATGAAGGCCTTCACCGTGAACGCCCCCCAGGGGTGCAGGTTGTGGCCGAAGAACCAGAGCCAGGCGGCGTAGTCGATGACGAAGAACACCGGCAGCAGGGCCGGCACCAGAGCCAGCAGGAGGGAGAACGGACGCGAGTACCAGACTCCGGCGAGCACCACCAGCATGGCCACCACCAAGCCCGCCATGGTCGCCTTCAGGGCCAGTGCCAGGTTGGCAGTCCAGCGTGCGATCACGGCGGGTTCGTTGAAGTAGGCGCCGGCGGCGACACGGTAGTGTTCCAGCAGTTCGCCCAGGCGCCCGGCGCCGAGCATCTCGCCGCCCATCCAGGCGGCCACCGCGAGAAATCCCAGCGCCAGGACGGTGACCTGGGCCTTGCGCGAGGGGAAGGCGAAAGCGGCGAGCATGGCCGCGAAGAAACCGAAGAAATAGCGCGACAGGCCGCGCTCCACCGGCGCCCCGGCGTCGATGGGGTACATGCCGACGTAATGGTTGATGGTGTTCATCTCGTGGACACAGTTCAGTGTCTGGGTCTGCGCGGTCTGCAGACGCATCTCGTCCTCGCGCTCGTCGCCCAGGTCGCCCTGGAATATCTCGTTCTTCTTGATGACCGTGCCCTTGCAGCCGTTGAACACGCCATTGAAATGGAAATGGATGCGGATGCCGTCCGGGAAGGCGTCGGGCGGGTAGTTCGGCGCGGTCAGCGAAACCCACCAGATCGGCGCGAAATAGGTTGCCACCAACACCACAAGGGCGACGAGCGTGAGTAGCCGGGGGGTTCGTGTGGAGGCGCTGGGCATCATGGAATCCTGAATGTCAAAGGGGTGAAGAAGGAAGGCGGGCGCAAAGACAGGCGCCCGCCACGGGCATTACTTCTTCTTGGCGAGCGGCAGGCGCGACATGAAATCGCTGACCGCTTCGATGTCGGCATCGCTGTAGGATTTGATGACCTTGAGCATGTCCTTGTCGGCGTTTTTGCGCTTGCCGGCGCGCATTTCCCCGAGTTGGCGCTGCATGTACTTGAAATGCTGACCGGTCAGCATGGGGATGAATTTGGCCTCGTCGCCTTCACCGCCGGCTCCGTGACAGGACTTGCAGTCCTTTTCATAGATCGCGCCGCCTTGCTTCACATTCTTGCCGGAACCCTTGCCGTTCTTGGTCGAGAGCTTGAGGGTGTGCATGTGGGCGGCGCTGTCGGCCATCTCCTGCGGCGTCATGGATTGCGCGAACGGGTACATGGTGGGGTTGTCGCGGTGGCCGGTGCGGATGTCCACCATCTGCTTGATCAGCACGGCGGTGTGCTGGCCGGCGACGACCGGCAGCGTGCCATCGGAGCGGCCGATGCCGCTGGCGAGATGGCAGCCGGAACAGACTTCATAGACTTCCTCGCCCTGTTTGGCGTTGCCCTTGAGCTTGAGCGGGTCGGCGCCGTCCGCAGCGGGCGGGCTGGCCCAGGAAGCGGTAGCGGCGAGGGCGAGACAAAGGGAGAGTAATTTTGCGGATTTCATGTGTGGGGCTCCTGGTGTGTCCTGATCTCTCTGGCTGGGGCGAAGCGCTGGGCGCCTGGCCGTCATGAAATGCCAAAGACTGGAATAGGGCATTGATGAACGTCAAATAGTTGACCACCATCAAGCTTTTTCACGAACAAAAAGGGGGAGCCGAAGCTCCCCCTGTTTGCCTGTCAGATGTTTATTTCACCTTCCTGGCGCCGTTCTGCTCCAGATAGGTCTTGGCGCGCAGGCCCAGGTCGGCGGTCTTGACCTGGTACTGCCACCATTGGCCTGCCCACAGGGTGGCGTTCTGCCAATCCTGCGCCTTGACGGCGGCTTCCATCTTGACCTTGACGTCCTTGGTCTTGCCCAGTTGGTCGAAGGCGTCTTCCACCATCGCCACGGCTTCCGGGAAGTCCTTGTAGTTGACGCTGGTGATGTAACCCACGACCTGGTCGATGACCGCCTGGGTGTCCAGGTTGGTCTTGTGCTGCTTCTCGTAGTCGGCCTTGGTGTAGACCTTGGCCTCCGCCTTGGCCGCCTTGCCCGGTTTCCAGCCCTTGGGCTTGACCAGCAGGTAGCCTTGCATCTCCAGGTGCAGCGCCGAACAGAACTCGGTGCAGTAGTAGGGGAAGACGCCTTCGCGATCAGCCTTGAACTTGACCGTGGCCGTCTTGCCGGGCTCGACCGAGGCATGCACGTTGAAGCCGCCGACGGTGAAGCCGTGGGTTTCGTCCTGGGCGCGTTCGAGGTTGGTGAGGTGGATGGTCACTTCGTCGCCCACGTTCACGTTGTCGATGATTTCCGGAACGATGTGCGAGCGGATCAGGGAGCCATAGACCGTCACCTTGTTGCCCTTCTTGACCACCTTCTCCTCGCCACCCTTGGCCGCGCCGGGGTGCGGGCTGTCGGTACGGCTGTTGGTGCCCAGCTTGTAGCGGATGCCGGGTTTCAGGCTGCTGGCGGCGATGGCCACGGCGTAGTGCGGCTCACCCAGGGGAACCGGCATGTCGTAGAGCAACTGCATCTTGTCGCTGTCGATGTCGATCAGCTGGTGGTTCTGCGGATGCAGGGGGCCGACCGGGTTGAAGCGGTCGATGGCCAGCTTGTTGAGCGCGACCAGATACTTGCCCTTGGGACTGGCGGAATCGCCTTCCATCGTCATCAGATGGCCGATGTTGTAATGCACGGAGATCTTGTCCAGCACCTTGCCCTTGCAGTAGTCCCACTTCGCCACCTGGGAGTCCACGTACAGCGACGTGTAGGCCTCGCAGGGGGTGGAGTCGAACTGGGTGTGGAGCGGGCCGAGGCCGAGTTGCACCTGCTTGTCCAGGGCGTCCTTCATGCCGATGATGGGGATGCCGTAGGGGTCTCTGCCCTCGAATCGACCGGCCTTGATGGCCGCCTGGATCTTTTCAAAGCTGAACACGGATACGTGGGTGTCGAGCTTGCCGGCAACGATGATGAACTTGCCGTCAGGCGTGACATCGACGCCGTGCGGGCTCTTCGGCTCGGGGATCAGGAACAGGGCGCCCGCCTTGACCGCCACGTCCATCGGGATGACCTTGTGGCCATTGATGATCTTGGCTTTACCCTGGGCGATCAGTTGCTCGCCGATCTTCCAGTTGAGGACGTGCATGTAGTCGGTGTCCTTGGCGGAACAGCCCGCCTCGAACGGCGGCCGACCCCGTTCGATGCCACCGACGTAGCGCTCGGAGCAGAACGAGTTGGTGAAGGCCCAGCCTTCCGACGGCCCCTTGCCGGCGTCGGACAAGTCCTGGCTGTAGGGCGGCAGTTCAAAGGAGAAGGATTTGCCGGTGTCGATGCGGCCCTTCTTGCGATCGAATTTCCAGAACGACATGCCGCCGCGGTACTTGTCGTTGAACTCCTCCAGCGGCGCGAATTTGCCATCCAGCGGCGCGGCGTACTGTGACGCCTCGATCACGTATTCCGTGTTGGTGGTGACGAAGGCGCCACCGTGTTCGGATTTGAACACCGGGTTGGCGATGATCTGCTTGGTCTCGAAGTCGCGCAGGTCGATGACGGCGATACGCGGGTTGGCCTTGTCGTTGATGAACAGGAACTGGCCGTCGTAGTTGCCGTTGGTTTCGGAGATCGCCGGGTGGTGCGAGTCGCCCCAGGTGATTTCCTTGCCGTTGATCCAGCCGCCCTTCATCACCGCCTTGGATTCCTCGTCGTAGCCGTAGCCCTGCCAGGGTTCGGGCGTGAACACGCCGATGTACTTGAGGATACGCATGGACGGGATGCCATAGACCATCACCTGGCCGCTATGGCCGCCGGAACTGAAGGCGACGAAATCATCGCGTTTGCCGGTGGGGACATAAGTTTTCGCTGCGGCGAGCAGGTCTTGCTGGGATAGCCCGCGTTTCTTCATGACGTCCTGCAGGGAATCCGCCGACCAACTGATACCGGCCGAAAGTCCCAGCGCGGACGCCATCAATAGCGACAGGGCGTGGAGGGTAGCGCGCTTCATGGTGCCTCCTGGAAAAAAGGGATAGGGGTGCGACAAATTGCCGCAGCGGACTATTTAGTCCTTTCCGGAGGGTTTTATCTTGATGTTTGTCATGTATCGAACAAAAAGGCATTGGCTGCCGCGTGGGCGTTGGTGATACCGGCCCGTGGCCGCGCCCGCCATCGCTGCGCGCGGGATCAGCGCAGCAAGGCGAGGATGGCGACGATCAGCGCGAGCAGCGCGATGCCCGTGACAGTAGCCTCGCGGCGCCAGGCGCCGTTTTCCCGCCGTTCCATTTCATCAACGCGGGCCTGCAATGCGGCGGCCACGCTTTCCACCCGGGTGGCCTGCTCCCGCGCCAGGGCGGTGGCGCTTTCGCAGCGAGCGAGGGCGTCATGCAGGGCGGCGAGGCGTTGCGCCAGGTCGGTTTCACCCGCCGCGATCGCGGAGAGGGCTTGTTCAAGCCGCGCCGCGAGTCCCTTCACCGTTTCGGCATTGCCGGTGACCGCCTCCTGGAGTTCGGTGATCTGGCGGGCGACCAGATCGCCAGTGGCATCCTGCCCACGACGCGCGGTGAACACGGGGAGCGCCGCTGCCACGATATTGCCGACGTAGGGCAGGGCGGCCTTGAGGACGGGGAGCCAGGCGGGCATGGCCGGTTACTGGCGCTGTTTTTCCTCTTTCTTGGCTTTCTTGTCCGCCTTTTTTTCCTTCATGGTCTTGGCGGGTTCTTTCTTCGCCGTTTTCTTGCTTTCCTGGCCTTTCATCGTCTTCTCCTGGTTTGTTACGGGTCGATGTCGGCGCGACGGCCGGCGCGGGAATGATACTTCGCCATGAGAGGCGCGGCGCGCCGGGGAGGATGAAAGACTTGCGGCTGCCGTATCCGGGGTGAGGCAGCGCAGTCAGCGCAGCAGCGTGATCCACCCCGGCAGGGTCAGCAGGAACAGCAGGCTGCTCCAGCTCGCGGTGAGCGCGGCCGCGCGCACGTCGAGGTGGAAACGGTCGGCGAAGGAGGCGGCCATGAGCATGGTGGGCATGGCGGTTTCCAGGATGGCGCCGGCCTGGGCATTGCGCAGGTCGCCGAAGCTGGCGCGCGCCAGGGCGTAGATCAGCAGCGGCGCGATCAGCAGTTTCACGGCGACGGCGGCGAGCACCGGGCGGGTGGGTTTGAGATCGCCCCAGGGGATCGACAGGCCGAGGCTGAACAGCATGATGGGGATGGTGGCCTGGCCCATGAATTTCGCGGCCTTGATGAGGGGTGCGACCTCGATGCCGGAGAGGTTGACCGCGAAGCCGAGGACGAACCCCCAGATCGGCGGCAGCGCCAGCACGGTGTGGAACAGGCTGTCGCGTTTGCCTCCCTCGTGGCCGCCTTCATGGCCCAGACGGGTGGCGATCCAGACCCCGAAAGTCCAGACCAGCGGCGTCGAGGCCAGCACGTCGGCGAAGGCCGCGTAACTGCCGCCGATATCTCCGTAAAGAAAGGTGAGGGTGGGGTAACCCATGAACAGCACGTTGCCGAAGGTGCCGGCGAGCAGGATGGCGGCGCGTGTCTCGCGCCTGAGTCCGCGCCCCAGGGCGGTATGCCAGAGCAGCGGGTAGAGCAGGGCGAAGCAGATGGCGATGCCGGCGATAGTGAGCAGCGGAACGGTGAGTAGTTCGCGGCTGATCGTCGCCTGCGCCGAAAGCGCGAACAGCAGGGGTGGCGCGAATACGTCGATCACCAGCCGGTTCAGGTTGACGCGTAGCGCGTCGGCCGGGAATTGCGGGCGAAAACGCACCCAGGCGCCGCCGGCCGCGACCAACAGGGCGATGGGCAGCCAGACTTGCAGGAGGAGCTGGAGGAGGAAGTCGGGGGTCATGCTTCTTCAGGCATGGTGTCGCGGAAAGGATTCAGCACGCGAACACCGTCATAACCTTGACCGTGGCTGAGGTCTTCGGAATAGACGCAAGCCGCGCCAAGCGCCTGGGCGGCGGCGATGATGGCGGCATCCCAGAACGAGATCTGGAAGCGCTGTTTGATGTCGAGCGCATTCAGCATAAGTGCCGCGTCGTTGACGGCGAGCGGGCGCAGCAGGAATTGCCGGATGGCCGTCTCGGCCAGCGCATGGCTCATGGCCGGCATCGCGCCCCGCGTGGCATTGACGTAGAACTCCTGCAATACCTGGGTAGACAAGCCCCAGTCGCCGCCGCCGAGCAGTTCACGCGCAATCCGCCGTTTATCCGCTTCCGCCGGTTCCGTCGAAATGGCGTAAAGCAGGATGTTGGTGTCAAGCAGGGCGGCGGTCATGGGCTTGTTCCCGGCTCAGTCGATCCGCCGCGCGGAATTCACCCGCCTGATCCAGAGCGGCAAACAGCGCGGCGCTGGGATCGGGTGCCGCGCCGGAAGGGCGTATGAAGGCTTGCAGATAATCACGCACCAGGGCGCTGACCGAGGTGTTGCGCTCCGCCGCCGCGATGCGTGCCTGGCGATAGGTTTCGTCGTCCAGCGAAAGGGTCAGGTTTTTCATGTGTGTCTCACAGTTACACAGTTTCTGTGATACGCAGTATAGCGTCGGCGCTACTCGTCACCCGCTTCCATTCCCAGTTCCTGGATCTTGCGGGTGAGGGTGTTGCGCCCCCAGCCGAGCAGGGTGGCGGCCTCGATCTTGCGGCCACCGGTGTGGGCCAGCGCCACGCGGATCAGGGTGCGCTCGAATTCGCTGGTGAGGCCGTCGAGGATGCCGGATTCGCCACGCGTGAGAAGGGTCTGGGCGGTGCGGGCGAGGGCTTCGCTCCAGTCCAGGGTGGTCATGGCCGCTTCCTGATGCGCTTCCGGCGGCAGGTCTTTGGCTTCGACGACCTGGCTGGGCGCCATGACGGTGAGCCAGTGACACAGATTTTCCAGTTGCCGCACATTGCCGGGGTAGGGCAGGGCGGCCATCGCCTGCATCGCATCGTCCGCTATCTGCTTCATTTCCACGCCCAGTTCCCGCGCGCTTTTCTGCAGAAAGTGGCGCGCCAGGAGGGGGATGTCTTCACCGCGCTCACGCAGGGAAGGCAGCTTGATGCGGATGACGTTGAGACGGTGGAACAAGTCTTCGCGGAACAGGCCGGCGCGCACCCGATCTTCCAGATTCTGGTGGGTGGCGGCGATGACGCGCACATTGACGCGCACCGGCGCGTGGCCGCCGACGCGGTAGAACTCGCCATCGGCCAGTACCCGCAGCAAGCGGGTCTGTAAATCGGACGGCATGTCGCCGATTTCGTCGAGGAACAGGGTGCCGCCATCAGCCTGCTCGAAGCGGCCACGGCGCGAGGCGGTGGCGCCGGTGAAGGCGCCGCGTTCGTGGCCGAACAGTTCCGATTCCAACAGATCCTTCGGGATGGCGGCGGTGTTCAGCGCGATGAAAGGTTTGTCGCGGCGCGGGCTGTGCCGGTGCAGCGCGTGGGCGACCAGTTCCTTGCCGGTGCCGGTTTCGCCGGTAATCAGCACGGTGGTGTGGCTCTGTGCGAGGCGGCCGATGGCGCGGAACACATCCTGCATCGCCGGGGCTTGGCCGAGCATGGACTGGCCGGCGGGGCCGACCTCGAGGCCGCTGGTGGCATCGATGCGATTGCCTTCTTCCAGTGCGCGATGGATCAATTCCAGGGCGTGATTCACATCGAACGGCTTGGGCAAGTATTCGAAGGCGCCCCCTTGAAATGCCGAAACCGCCGAATCGAGGTCGGAGTAGGCGGTCATGATGATGATGGGCAGGCGTGGGTGCTCGGCCTTCAGTCGTTCCATGAATTCCAGGCCGCTCATGCCGGGCATGCGGATGTCGGACAGCACCGCGCCGGGCGCTTCCTTGTCCAGGGCGCGCAAGGCGGCTTCGGCGCTGTCGAAGATGCGATGCGGCAGGTTTTCCCGCGCCAGGGCTTTTTCGAACACCCAGCGTATGGAGCGGTCGTCGTCGATGATCCAGACAGGTTTCATTTGATCGGCAGGTAGATGGAGAAACAGGTGCGGCCGGGGTGGCTTTCCAGATGAATGGCGCCCTCATGGCGCTGCACCAGGGTCTGCGCCAGGGTGAGGCCGAGGCCGCTGCCGCCTTCGCGTCCGGAAATCAGCGGGAAGAACACCTGATCGCGCATGTCTTCCGGGATGCCGGGGCCGTTGTCGATCACGTCGATGCGCAAGGCCAGCTTCCAGCGTTTCATGGCCAGCGTGACCTGGCGCGCGACGCGGGTACGCAACACGATGCTTCCGGCGCCTTCGAGCGCCTGGGCGCCGTTGCGGGCAATGTTGAGCACGGCCTGGATCAATTGTTCCGGGTCGCCTTGCAGGTCGGGCAGGCTGATGTCGTAGTCGCGGCGAATTTCCAGGCGTGGATATTCGGCCAGGAGCAGGCTGCGTACCCGCTCCAGCACTTCGTGCAGATTGACCGTCCGCACCACCGGTCGTTTCGCGGGCGCCAACAAGCGGTCGAGCAGGCTTTGCAGGCGGTTGGTTTCCTGGATGATGACCTGGGTGTATTCCTTGAGGTCGCTTTCTTCCAGCTCCGCTTCCAGCAATTGCGCCGCGCCGCGGATGCCTCCCAGGGGATTGCGGATCTCATGGGCCAACTGGCGCAGCAGGGTCTGGCTGGCCTGGCTTTGCGCCATCAACTGCTCATCGTGGGCGATGCGAGCGCTGCCGCCCGCCGCGCAGAGTTCCACGACGGCGGAGCCGGGGGCGGTTTCCAGGGGGGTGACGGTGGCGCTCAACGTGAGAGACTGGCCCGGCAGGTGCAGGGCCAGGTCATGTTCGGTGAAGCTGACGCCCTCATGCAGGGCAGATTCCAAAACACGCACCAGATCGGTGCATTCTCCCAGGGCGCTGATGAGAGGGCGTTCCAGCGCGTGGTAAGCGGAGACCCCCAGTAAATTCTCCGCCGCCGGGTTGATATAGCGGATGACCTGCATCTCATCGACGATGAGCACCGCAGTTGCCAGCAGATCAAGGCTTGGAGCAGCGTGGTTCATGGGGTTGGCGGAGTGGAAGATGCTTCCTGTAAAGCAATAAGCAGGCCAGGGCCCACTCCCCAAGCTACCGAATATGCGACAACTCCTTGTTGAGCATTTCGATGTTCTTTTCATGCAGACGCACGGCGTCCAACAGTTGATTGAGGTCGGCGCCGGGTTGGCGGCGGCCACCGATATAGGCGGATTGGGCGGCGCTGAGGTTGCGTTGCTCGCTGCTCAATTCTTCCACCAACAGTTGCCGGCGCATGTCGTCGCGCTTGCTCTGGGTACCGGGGTCGACGCGCGGAAAGTAGGCAGGTGTGGGGTTGCTGGAGGCCGAACGCTTTTTCTCGATCCGGTTCGCGTGCGCGGGCGGCGCGTCCTTGCTTGGCCCCAGGTCGAGCTTCTTGGCGCCCGGGCGTGGCATGTTGGTATAGGTGACATGGCCGTTGTCGTCGATGAACTTGTAGATTTCGCCGTGCGCGACCTGCGTCCACAGCAGGCAGGCCAACCCGGCCGCCAGCGCGCGTCGGCATGGAAATGGGAGGGGATGTGGTGGCGTGGACATGGCGTTCCCTGGTCGGTTGTCCGCGCGATTATCCTGGAAACGGCAGTTGAACGCGCCTGCTGGTGCGTCCGGGCGGGTGGCTGGCGCGAAGCGCTTATCTGCAACTGAGCGCAGCGGGCCGGGGCCCGCAAGGATAAGCAGGGACTTGGCCGCCGTCTTTTGGCGGCTTAGTCCTTCGCTTAGTAGTTTCATCAGGAGCGACAAAGCCAGACGCCCGCCTGGACGTGCCAGCGGGTGCGTAGGGGGCTCACCCAATGGGCGAGCGTGATCGAAGGCACTTTCGCCAGCATCCACGCGGCCTCACGAGGGTGAATCCGCGTTCAACTGCCGTTTCCAGGATTATGAGAGCCGACCGTTGCCGCAGTTGTGGCTACCCTAATCGGAAGCGGCTTGCCGCCACGGTCAAGCGGGTGGACAGATCGGCCAGGTTCGTGGCCGCGCTGGCCGAATTCTCCGCCGTCATGCGGTTTTCACTGGCCATGCTCAGGATTTCCTGGACGCGTTGGCTGATGTCGCGACTGGACGCATCCTGCCTGGCGCGGATGCTGTCGATGGTATGGATCTGCTGGCTCAGGCTCGCTACCGCGTGGTTGATGTCGGTGATGGCGCGATCCCCCTCGTTGGCTTTCCCCACGCCTCGGGTCACCGCCTGTTGCGCCGATTCCATCGCCTGAACCGCCTCGCTGGTCTCGCTCTGGATGGTGCGTACCGTGGAGGAGATTTCTTCCGTGGCCCCTGCGGTCCGCTCGGCCAGTTTGCGTACTTCATCGGCGACCACGGCGAATCCGCGCCCCTGCTCACCGGCGCGCGCGGCCTCGATGGCGGCATTGAGCGCGAGCAGATTGGTCTGGTCGGCGATGTCCTTGATGACGCCGACGATGCGGCCGATGACGTCCGAGTGGTTGCCCAGGGAAGCGATGACGCTGGAGGTCTGGTTGACCGATTGCGAAATGGATTCGATGCCGACCGCAGCCTCGCCGATGACTTTCTGGCCGGTGCGGGCGAGCTCGCTGGCCTGGTCGGCCGCCTTCACCATGCCGCTGATGTTTTCACCCACTTCCGCCAGCGCCAGGGTGAGCGCGTGGGCGGCCGAACTGGCGTTGTCGGCGCATTGTTCCTGGCGGCTGGAGGCGGCGGCGACATGCCGGCTGTTTTCGGCGGCGTGGATGGCCGTGTCGCTGATCTGGTCGGCGGCTCCCCTGATCTCGCCGATGATGCCGCTGAACTCCGTGGACATGTGGTTGAAGGCGCCGGCAACCTGAGTGAATTCGTCGTTGCCCGTGATCGCGACGTTGACTCCCAGCTCGCCCCGGGCCAGACGCGTGGCGGCGGTTTCCAGGCCGGCGACGCCGCGCATGATGGACAGCCGAATGACCAGGCCGAGCGCGATGGAGAGCGTCAGGCCGATGGCCACGCCAATGATGGCGGCCAGGTTGAGTATCCTGGCCAGGCTTTCCACCTGTTGCCGGTAAGCGCCGGCCTCTTGGGTCAGATGGTCGATGAGCGCATCGGTGGCCTTGAGCACACGCGCGAACGTGGGAGCCATGACTTCCCGGCTCAGTTTGTCGGCGGCGTCGAAGTTCTCGCTGCTCAACAGATCGCGCATCTTGCCGATGCCGTTGATGCCGAAGTCCATGCGCGCGGCCAGATAGGCGTCCAGCAGTTTCTTTTCCTCGGGGGAGAGGGGTTGCTTCTTGTATGCCTCCAGCGATTCGCTGATCTGGCGTATGCGTTTGTCGATCTGGTCAAATCTTTCCTGGGCGACAAAACCATCCTTCGCCAAGCGTGCCTCGAAGATGTCGCCGCGAATCTGAAACTGGCTGACACGCACGCCCTGCAACTCGTTGATGGAAGTCAGGTGGCGGTCATAGACCTGGGTGAGCGCCTTGCTGCTCTGCTGGATGCCCCAGACGCCGACCAGGCCGACCGCAAGCAATAGCGAGGAGGTGATGACGGTCAATGCGATCAGACGGGTGCCGATCTTCAGGTTGTTGAGGAGGTTCATGCCTGTCTCCGGCCGGTGGTGTCGACAAACCCCCTTGGTGGCCCGGCGGGCAAAAAAAAGAGGGCGGGATGCTATCCCGCCCTCTTCATCGGCGTCCGGATCAAATTCTTTAATCCGCTCCGTGTATTACAGGCTGTAGTACATATCGAACTCGACCGGGTGAGAGGTCATGCGGAAGCGGGTGACTTCCTCGTTCTTCAGTTCGATGAAGGCATCGATCATCTCGTTGGAGAAGACACCGCCACGGGTCAGGAACTCGCGATCCTTGTCGAGGTGCTCCAGGGCCATTTCCAGGCTGTGGCAAACCTTCGGGATGGCCTTTTCTTCCTCGGGCGGCAGGTCATACAGATTCTTGTCGGAGGGGTCGCCGGGATGAATCTTGTTCTGCACGCCGTCCAGGCCGGCCATCATCAGTGCCGCGAAGCACATGTAGGGGTTGGCGGACGGATCCGGGAAGCGGGTCTCGATGCGGCGGGCCTTGTCGGACGCCACGTGCGGGATGCGGATGGAAGCGGAACGGTTGCGCGCGGAGTACGCCAGCATCACCGGGGCTTCGAAGCCGGGCACCAAGCGCTTGTAGGAGTTGGTGCCGGGGTTGGTGATGGCGTTCAGCGCCTTGGCGTGCTTGATGATGCCGCCGATGTAGTACAGCGCGAACTCGGACAGGCCGGCGTAGCCGTTGCCGGCGAACAGGTTCTTGCCGTCTTTCCAGATGGACTGGTGCACATGCATGCCGGAGCCGTTGTCGCCGACGATGGGCTTGGGCATGAAAGTGGCGGTCTTGCCGTAGCTGTGGGCGACGTTGTGCACCACGTACTTCAGGATCTGGGTCCAGTCGGCGCGCTGCACCAGAGTGGAGAACACGGTGCCGATCTCGCACTGGCCGGCGGTGGCGACTTCGTGGTGATGCACTTCGACGGGCACGCCCATCTCTTCCATAGCCATGACCATGGCGCCACGGATGTCATGCAGGGAGTCAACCGGGGGAACCGGGAAATAGCCGCCCTTGACGCCGGGACGGTGGCCCATGTTGCCGCCTTCGTATTTCTTGCCGGAGGACCAGGCGGCCTCTTCGGATTCGATGGCGACGTGGGTGCCGGACATGTCGGAGCCCCAGGTCACGGAATCGAAGATGAAGAATTCGGGTTCCGGGCCGAAGTAGGCGGTGTCGCCCAGGCCGGTGGATTTCAGATAAGCCTCGGCGCGCTTGGCGATGGAACGCGGGCAACGGTCATAGCCCTTGCCGGTGTCGGGTTCGATGACGTCACAGGTCAGGATGAGGGTCGGCTCATCCATGAAGGGATCCAGGTTGGCGGTGTCCGGATCCGGCATCAGCAGCATGTCGGAAGCCTGAATGCCTTTCCAGCCGGCGATCGAGGAACCGTCGAAGGCATGGCCCTCGGTGAATTTGTCTTCGCTGAAACCATTCTTGGAAACCGGCACGGTGACGTGCTGTTCCTTGCCTCGGGTATCGGTAAAACGGAAATCGACGAATTTGACGTCGTTATCCTGAATCATCTTCATTACATCGGCGACCGCCATTTCAAACTCCTTGTCTGAGCTGGATTGCAATTTGGGTGGGTTATCCACGGAGGGTGGTTAAGCAGGTTCCGTGCCACGCACCGTAAGAGGACAAAACATTGTGCCACAAGGGCTTGAATCGGGGCGGGGAAATAATGAAGGCGGGAATAGCCCCATTCTGGTGCATTGCGCATCATATTGGTGCGTTGGCGAGGCCGCACGCACTGGTTTCTGTAACCGTGAACGTCAGGTAGCCTTCGCCCACCCGAGCCATTTTCCCTCTGACCATGTCTGTTTCGCCTCCCTCCGACCGCTATGCCGTTTTCGGCAATCCCATCGCCCATTCCAAATCGCCGCGCATCCATGCCGCTTTTGCCGAACAGACCGGCCAGAGATTGACCTACGAAGCGCTTTTCGCCCCGCTGGACGGCTTCGCCGCCGCCATTGCCGGGTTTCGCGGGGAAGGCGGGCGTGGCGCCAATGTCACGGTGCCCTTCAAGGAACAGGCTTATGCCTTGTCCGCCCGCCTGAGCGCGCGCGCCGAGGCGGCCGGCGCGGTGAATACCCTGGCGTTCGACGCGGACGGGATTTACGGCGACAACACCGATGGTGTCGGCCTGGTCAACGATCTGGCCGGCAATCTCGGATTGCGCCTGGCCGACAAGCGCATTTTGCTCATGGGCGCCGGCGGCGCCGCGCGTGGGGTGGTGTTGCCGCTCCTGGAACAGGGGCCGGCGGAATTGTTCATCGTCAACCGGACGGCGGCGAAGGCGGAGGATCTTGTGGCGCAAGCATCCTTGCTTGCCAGCCGGCTGGATAGCGGCGCCGCGACACCCGCGCGACTGTCGGCTGGTGGTTATGAGGCTCTGGCGGGCCGCCATTTCGACCTGGTCGTCAACGCCACCGCCGCCAGCCTGGCGGGCGATCTGCCGCCGCTGCCGGCCGGCCTGTTCGCCGAGGGCGCGCTGGCCTACGACATGATGTACGGTCGCGACACCCCCTTTCTCGCCCGCGCGCGCGGCGAGGGCGCGCGTGGCGCCGATGGCCTGGGCATGCTGGTGGAACAGGCGGCGGAGGCGTTCTTCCTGTGGCGTGGCGTGCGCCCCGCGACCGCGCCGGTCATCGCCCTGCTGCGGGCCGGCTGATGTTGCGCCTGATCTGGAAAAGCCTGCTGCTGCTGGCAGCCCTGTTCCTGTTGATGCAACTCTGGTATCTGGGCCATGTGCTCTGGTGGAAGGCCTTCGACCCGTCTTCCACCGCCTTCATGGAGGCCGGCCTGGAGCGCATGCAGGAGAAGAATCCGGACGCGGAATTGCGCCATCGCTGGGTGGAGTACCCGCGCATCTCGATCAACCTGAAGCGCGCCGTGGTCGCCGCCGAAGACAGCAAGTTCATCGCCCATGAGGGGTTTGACTGGGAAGGCATGGAAACGGCCATGCAGAAAAACCTGAAAAAGGGGCGCATCGTCGCGGGCGGATCCACCATCAGCCAGCAACTGGCGAAAAACCTGTTCCTTTCCGCCTCGAAGAATCCGTTGCGCAAGCTTCAGGAAGCGGTCATCACGGTGATGATCGAGAAGCTCTGGAGCAAGCGCCGCATTCTTGAGGTGTATCTCAACGTCATCGAATGGGGCAACGGCATCTACGGCGCCGAGGCCGCCGCGCGACGCTACTTCAAGAATTCAGCCGCCGCGCTCGGGCCGGGCGAGGCCGCGCATCTGGCGGCAATGATCCCCAATCCGCGCTATTACGAGAGCCATCGCAACGCGCGCGGCCTGCTCAAGCGCCAGGGCATCATCGCCGCGCGCATGTGGCAGGTTTCCGTGCCGAGGTAAGTCCCGCTCACACCCGGAATCTCGCCACCGAGGCGCCGAGTTCGCCCGCCAGGGCTTCCATTTCCCGTGCCGAGTCGGCGGTGCGACCGACGGCCGCGCTGTTTTTCTCCGCCATCTGGGCGATGCGCTCGACGCCGCCGGCCAGGGACTGGGCGGCGATGGACTGTTCACGCAGGGCGGCGGCGATGTCGTCCACCACGTTCACCACGCGCGCGGCGCCTTCCTGGATGCCGACGATGGAATCGCCGGCGCGATGCGCGAGTTGCACGCCCTCGCCCACGCGCGTCACCCCCGCCTCCATTTCCGACACGGCGCGACGGGCGCCGTTCTGGACCTTATCGATCATGCCGGCGATCTGCTGCGTGGAATTGGCGGTACGTTCCGCCAGTTTGCGCACTTCGTCGGCCACCACCGCGAAACCGCGCCCCTGTTCGCCCGCGCGCGCAGCCTCGATGGCGGCGTTGAGCGCCAGCAGGTTGGTCTGGTCGGCGATCTCGCGAATCACGCCGACGATGGCCGAAATCTCGTTGGAATAGCCTTCCAGTTCGCGGATGCTGGATGCGGACGTGTTGACTGCGTCCGCGATGCGGCCGATCTCGTTGGCGGCGGAGTGCACCACCTCTCCGCCTTCGCGCGACTGCTCGCCCGAGTGCAGGGATTGCGCATGCGCCTCGCGCGCGTGGTCACCCACCTGGTCGATGGAAACACTCATTTCCTCGACCGAAGCGGCCATGCCGGACGCGGCCTCGCTCTGCTCCTCGCTGGCGCGGGCGACCTCGGACGCGGACGCGGACAGCGCGCGCGCGGCGTCGCCGAGCCGCAGCGCATGATGCTGGTTGGCGCGCACCATTTCTTTCAGGCCTTCCTGCATGCAAGCCATCGCGTTCAGCAGGCGACCGACCTCGTTGCGGGCGCCGCTGTCGATGGGATGGCTCAGGTCGCCCTGTGCCACCGCTTCCGCCAACTCCACGGCCTGCTTGAGCGGATGCGTGATGGAGCGGATCAGGAAGAAGGCGAACAGCCCGGTCAGGCTCAGGCCACCCACGATCAGGCCGAGAAACAGCATCTGATTGCGTTGGTAGAGGGCATGGCCCTGTTCGTATTCGTTTTTCGCCACCTTGGCCTGGAGCTGGATCAGATTGCCCAGCGTGGTCAGCGCGGCTTCGCCACTTTTCTTGCGCTCATTGAGGAATCCGACCAGCGCCTCCTTCTCGAAATCGTGGGCGGCCAGCTTGCCGAATGCCGGCTGGCAGGCCACCAGCCAGGCTTGCCGCTGGGTTTCGAAATCGGCCACCAGCGCCTTTTCTTCATCGGTCAGCAGAGTGGCCGTGTAATCGTTCCATAACTTGTTGATTTCCTTGCGCCGCTCCACGAAGGCTTCGAGATGCATCTCGATGGGGTGGTCGTGCAGATGGGCGGCTGGGGAGTTCGGGTCGTGCTGATAGGCCAGAAGGATTTCCGTCAGATTCTTCTGCAGCAGCATCTGCATGCGCGCCAGATCCCGCATCGGCACGGCGCGATCCTGGTACACCGTGTCCAGGCTGTGGGTCATCGTCTTCATGCCTTGCCAGCCGATGAACGCGACCGCGAACAGCAGCATGCCACCGGCAAGCATGAGCGCCAGGATGCGGTGGGCCACGGCGAGATTCTTGAACATGGTGATATCTCCCTTATTGGATTGCGTGTTTATCGGAGTACGAGGGGATTTCTTTAGTACTTTTTGTTCAGCCCGAGTGGGTAAGGAATATGTCTTTTGACCAGCCCGCGCCGACTGGAGCAAATGCCGTCGAGGCTTGTGTTTTTCCCGCGCCGGGGGCGGCGCCAAGCCATTAGAATCGGCGGGCTTTTTCCCGCCCGCCCATGTCCGACCTACACGAAACTCCCGCGCAAGCCTCTGTCGAGGACAGCCTGAAGCAGGTCATGGATCTGCTGGCGCGTCATCGTCTGGTGGAAAACCTGGTGCACAAGCAGGAATTGTCCCGTCCCGACATGCCGCGCCACGAACTGGTCGAGTCGCTGGTGCACAAGCAGAACCTGGCGGAACTCCAGAAGAAACTGGACAAGCTCCACCCGGCGGACGTGGCTTACATCCTGGAAGCCCTGCCGCTGGAAGACCGCCTCCTGGTCTGGGATCTGGTCAAGGCGGATCGCGACGGCGACATCCTGCTGGAAGTCTCCGACGCGGTACGGGAATCCCTGATCGCGACGATGGACATGCGCGAGCTGGTGGCCGCCGCCGCCAGCCTGGATACCGACGAGATCGCCGACCTCGCGGTGGATTTGCCCAAGGATGTCGTCCAGGAACTGATGAAGTCGCTGGGCGAGGCCAAACGCGCCCAGGTCGAGTCTTCCCTGTCCTACGACGAGGAATCGGTCGGCGGCCTGATGGACTATGACTTCGTCACCATCCGCGCCGATGTCACCCTGGAAGTGGCGTTGCGCTACCTGCGCTTCCTCGGCGAACTGCCGCCGCACACCGACAAGCTGTTCGTAGTGGAGCGCGATGGCCGCCTGATCGGCACCCTGCCCCTGAAACGCATGCTGGTGCACGACCCGGAGGCGCACGTGGCCGCCGTGATGACCGACGACCCGGTGCTGTTCCACCCCGCCGACGAGGCGGAGGATGCCGCTCAGGCATTCGAACGCTATGACCTGGTGACCGCGCCCGTGGTGGACCCCAACAACCGCCTGGTCGGCCGCCTCACCGTGGACGTGGTGCTCGACTTCATTCGTGAGCAGGGCGAGCAGGACATGCTGCAACTGGCCGGCTTGCGGGAGGAGGAAGACCTGTTCACCACGGTCTGGAAAGCGGCCAAGAACCGCTGGCTGTGGCTCGCCATCAACCTGTGCACCGCCCTGGTCGCCTCGCGCGTGGTGGGCGCCTTCGAGGGCAGCATCGAGAAACTTGCCGCGTTGGCCGCCCTCATGCCCATCGTCGCCGGCATGGGCGGCAACTCCGGCAACCAGACTTCCACCCTGGTGGTGCGTGGCCTGGCGCTGGGCCTGATCAATCGCGACAACGCGCGCCGCATCCTCACCAAGGAACTCGGCATCGCCCTGCTCAACGGTTTTGTCTGGGGTGGGGTGATGGGGGTGGTGACCACCCTGCTCTACCACAACGCCGCGCTGGGCGCGGTCATGGCATCCGCCATGCTGCTCAACCTGTTGGTGGCCGCGATAGCCGGTTACGTGGCCCCGGCCGCCATCGACCACTTCGGCCGCGACCCCGCCTTCGGCTCGGCGGTGCTCACCACCTTCATCACCGACAGCATGGGTTTCTTCATCTTCCTGGGGCTGGCGACGCTGGTGCTGCTGTAGCCCCGGCGTTGCAAGGGCGCGCATCCGGTTTGAGCCGCCCCGCCCCAGGCGCGTATATTCGGCCGTTTCGATTCACGGCCTAGCACCATGATCCGCGTTCGCGGCGCCCGCACCCACAACCTCAAGAACGTCAACGTCGATCTGCCGCCGCACCAGCTGGTGGTGATTACCGGGCTGTCCGGCTCGGGCAAGAGTTCGCTGGCGTTCGACACCCTCTATGCCGAAGGCCAGCGGCGCTATGTCGAGTCGCTCTCGGCCTACGCCCGGCAGTTCCTGCAATTGATGGAAAAGCCGGACGTGGATCTGATTGAGGGCCTCTCGCCGGCGATTTCCATCGAGCAGAAGGCGACCAGCCACAACCCGCGTTCCACGGTCGGCACGGTCACTGAAATCCACGATTACCTGCGCCTGCTGTTTGCCCGCGCCGGTACGCCGCGCTGTCCGCATCACGGCATCGAGCTGGCGGCGCAGACGGTTTCGCAGATGGTGGATACCGTGTTGCAACTGCCGGACGAGACCAAGTTGATGATCCTGGCGCCGCTCGTCGTCGGGCGGAAGGGCGAGCAACTCGGGCTGTTCGACGAGTTGCGCGCGCAGGGCTTCGTGCGTCTGCGCGTGGATGGCGAGGTGTACGACATCGACAGCCTGCCTTCGTTGGAGAAAAACAAGAAGCACACCATCGAGGCGGTGGTGGATCGGCTGAAGATTCGCGAAGACATGAAGCAGCGTCTGGCGGAATCGTTCGAGACGGCGCTACGGCATTCCGACGGCAAGGCGCTGGCCGTCGAAATGGATAGCGGCCGCGAGATGCTGTTCTCCGCCAAGTTCGCCTGCCCGGTGTGCGATTACGCGCTGCCGGAGCTGGAACCGCGCATCTTTTCCTTCAACAACCCGATGGGCGCCTGCCCGAAATGCGACGGCCTCGGCCAGGTTACTTTTTTCGACCCGGCACGGGTGGTGGCCTTCCCGCATCTGTCGCTGGCTTCCGGCGCCATCAAGGGCTGGGACCGGCGCAATGCCTTCTTCTACCGGATGCTGGAAGGGCTGGCCATGCACTTCGGCTTCGACCTGGATACGCCCTATGAAGACCTGCCGCCCGGCATCCAGCAGGTCATTCTGCATGGCAGCGGACACGAGGAAATCACCTTCCAGTATCTGGGCGAAGCGGGCCGAAAAGTCACCCGCAAACACTGCTTCGACGGCGTCATTCCCAGCCTGGAGCGGCGTTACAAGGACAGCGAATCGCAGAACCTGCGCGAGGAACTGGCCAAGTTCATCGCCACCCGGCCCTGCCCGGAATGCGGCGGCTCGCGCCTGCGGGTGGAGGCGCGCAACGTCACCATCGGTGGTTGGACGTTGCATGACCTTTCGCGCTTGCCGATCCGCCAGGCGCTGGCCTTCTTCCAGGAATTGAAGCTGGAAGGCAACCGCGCCCAGGTGGCGGAGAAGATCGTCAAGGAAATCGCCGCGCGGCTGACCTTCCTGAATGACGTCGGCCTCGATTACCTGAGCCTCGACCGTTCCGCCGACACCCTTTCCGGCGGCGAGGCGCAGCGCATCCGCCTGGCCTCGCAGATCGGTTCCGGCCTCACCGGCGTCATGTATGTACTCGACGAGCCTTCCATCGGCCTGCATCAGCGCGACAACGACCGCCTGCTCGGCACACTGAAACACCTGCGTGACCTGGGCAATTCGGTGATCGTGGTGGAACACGACGAGGACGCCATCCGCCACGCCGATTACATCGTCGACATGGGGCCGGGCGCGGGTGAACACGGCGGCGAGATCGTGGCCGAAGGGTCGCTGGCCGACATCCTCGCCTGCGAAGCCTCGCTGACCGGCCGGTATCTGACCGGCAAGTTGTCCATCCCCATGCTGGAAGAGCGCCGCGCGCCGCGCGAGGGCCGGGTGCTGAAACTGGTCGGCGCCCACGGCAACAACCTGAAGAACGTCACCCTCAACCTGCCGACCGGCATCTTCGTCTGTGTGACGGGCGTTTCGGGTTCCGGCAAGTCCACGCTCATCAACGACACCCTCTACGCCATCACGGCCAACCAGTTGAACGGCGCCGCGCACGAAACGGCGCCATTTGAATCGGTCGAAGGCGTCGAATACTTCGACAAGGTGGTCAGCGTCGATCAGGCCCCCATCGGCCGCACGCCGCGCTCCAACCCCGCCACCTACACCGGCCTGTTCACCCCCATCCGCGAGCTCTTCGCCGGCACCGTGCAGGCGCGCGAACGCGGCTACGAGCCGGGCCGATTCTCCTTCAATGTCAAGGGCGGCCGCTGCGAAGCCTGCCAGGGCGACGGCATGATCAAGGTGGAGATGCACTTCCTGCCCGACATCTACGTCCCCTGCGACGTCTGCCACGGCCAACGCTACAACCGCGAGACCCTGGAAGTGCAATACAAGGGCCGGAACATCCGCGAGGTGCTGCAAATGACCGTGGAGGAGGCCTACGGCTTCTTCAACGCCGTGCCCACCGTCGCGCGCAAGCTGAAGACGCTGATGGACGTGGGGCTCTCGTATATCCGCCTGGGCCAGTCGGCGACGACGCTCTCCGGCGGCGAGGCGCAACGGGTGAAACTGGCCCTGGAACTGTCCAAACGCGACACCGGCCGCACCCTCTACATTCTCGACGAACCCACCACCGGCCTGCATTTCCACGACATCGACATGCTCTTGAAGGTGCTGCACCGCCTGGTCGGAGATGGCAAAACCGGCGGCAACACCGTGGTGGTGATCGAGCACAACCTCGATGTCATCAAGACGGCGGATTGGGTCATCGACCTCGGCCCGGAAGGCGGCGAGGGCGGCGGGCGGATCATCGCGGAAGGCACGCCGGAAGCCATCGCCGCCAACCCGGAGAGCCATACCGGGCGCTATCTGGCGCCGGTGCTGGCGCGGGGGTGAGGGGAGCCGGGGATCATCATCACCGCAGGGCCGAACGGCGCGGGCGGGGCGGATCATGCTGGAGCAGATCGCCGAGCCTATCCGCCGACGGACAGGTTTCGCGTTCGAAACCGCCCGATACGGTAGCGCCAGAAACTGCCCGGCGTGATCGGCGCGCGCTACTCCTTCATCACGAACGTGCTCTTGCCCAGCGACGAGCGGTCGCCGTTGTCGCGGCGGATCGTGAAATATTCGACGCTCCACTGGCCGTAACGGCTTTTGAAGCTGGGGATGATGATCGACCCGGCGCCCGATCCGCCCGCCCAGATGCCGAACGGGCCTTGATCGAACTTCTCTCCGCTTGGCGCGGTCACGGTGTAGCCGTACATGAAGGTGTTTCGCGTCTGGTCGTCCTTGCCGATCGGCGCCCAGCATCCGAACGGGTATTGGGTCGATCCGGAAAACGCGCCGACGCGTTCGAGAGCCGACGCCGAGAACTCCTTCTGTTGTGACTTGACGTTGATGTTGCCGTTGTCGTTACGGAATTCTCCGCACTTCACCTTGTCGTCGCCACGATAGGGCTGGGCGATTTGTTTTTTTCGGCGGGTTTGTCGGCCATCTCGAATGAAATGCTTCCGATCGACTGTTTTGCGAAATTCCCCCGGTCGACCAGGAGAAATTCCACCGACCAGCGGCCAATCGGCTGCTTGTCGAGCGCGGCCTGGATGAAGGCGCTGCCAAAGCCGCCGGCCTGGATGCCGTAAGGCCCCATTTCGCGAGTCGCCCCCGAGGGGTTGGTAAACCGGTAGGAGTACATCTTGCCGCCGCGAAGTTGCTGATCCTGGCCGATATTGATCCAGCAGCCGAACGCGATGTCCCGGCCAAGGAAGCCACCTTTCGCCTCAATGTCCTTCATGGTGAAGCCATTGGCCGACTCGATGACGCCGACATGGCCGGAGTCTTCCTTGAACAGCCCGCATTGCGGCGCGGAACCGGCCTGGGAGGACGCGGAAAAAATTCCGAGTAACACCAATGTTGCGGTTTTCATTGCATATCTCCTTCAAAAAAACCAATCAGTCGGTTCATTTTCCACCGTCGCGCGCCGCGCGCCGCGCGGGGAGAGGAACCACGCGCTACGCCGGTTCCAGCAACCGTTCAAATTCCTTCACCGGCACCGGTCGGCTGAACAGGTAGCCCTGGTAGGCGTGGCAGCCGTGACCGGCGAGGAATTCGAGTTGCGCTTCGCTTTCCACGCCTTCGGCGATGACGTTGAGGCCGAGGGTGCGGCCCATGGTGATGATGGTCTGGACGATGGCTGCGTCGTTGGGGTCGTGGGCGAGGTCGCGTACGAAGGAGCGGTCGATCTTGAGCTGATCCAGCGGCAGGCGCTTGAGGTAGGAGAGCGAGGAGAAGCCGGTGCCGAAATCATCCATCGAGAAGCTGATGCCGATGGCCTTGAGGGCCTGCATGCGGGTGATGGTGTCGGCGACGTTGTCGATCACCAGGCTTTCGGTGAGTTCGATCTTGAGTCGGGAAGGGTCGATGTCGTAGTCGTCGAGCAGCGCTTCCACCTCGGCGACGAAGCCGGGCTGGCGGAATTGGCGCGCGCTGACGTTGACCGCCAGATGCAGGTCGCGGGTGGTGGCCTTGCCTGACCAGGTCTTGAGTTGGGCGCAGGCGGTTTGCAGCACCCAGTGGCCGATGGGCAGGATCAGGCCGGTTTCTTCCGCCAGGGGAATGAATACGTCCGGGGCGATCGATCCGCGCTGCGGGTGTTCCCAGCGCAGCAGCGCCTCGGCGCCGATGATGCGGCGCCGGCTGTCGAGTTGTGGCTGATAGCACAGGCGCAACTGGCGCCGTTTCAGGGCGCGGCGCAGGTCGGCTTCCAGGGCGCTGCGTTCATCCAGCGCCGCCTGCATGGCGGGATCGAAGAAGCGCAGGGTGTTGCGGCCGGCGTTTTTGGCCTGATACAGCGCCAGATCGGCCTGTTTCAGCAGCGATTCGATGCTGTCGTCGTGCCCGTGGAACAAGGTGATGCCGAAGCTGGCGGTGCAGTGGAATTCTCTGTTGGCGAGATCGTAGGGCAGGGCCAGCGCATGACGCAGTTTTTCGCCGATATGCCGGGCCTGGACGGCGGCCTCTTCCGCACTTTCGCTCAGGTCTTCCAGAATCAGCACGAATTCGTCGCCGCCCAGACGGGATACCGTGTCGTCCGGGCGCGAAACGGTATCGCCCTCACGCAGGGTGGTTTGCAGGCGGCGCGCCACTTCGGTCAGCAACTGGTCGCCCACGGCATGGCCACGGGTGTCGTTGAGCGTCTTGAAGTTGTCCAGATCGAGAAACAGCACCGCGCCGTGGCGCCGGCTGCGGCAACCACACGCCAGCGCCTGCGCCAGGCGGTCATGCAGCAGGCGGCGGTTGGGGAGTTGGGTGAGCGGGTCGTAATAGGCGAGGCGGTGGATTTCCGCTTCCGCCTCGCTGTTCTGGGTGATGTCGGAGAAGGTGCCGACGTAATGGGTGATCTCGCCACCTGGTTTGGCGACGGCGGTGATGGTCAGCCATTCGGCGTAGATCTTGCCGTTGCGGCGCCGGTTCCATATCTCGCCCTGCCAGAAGCCCTTGTCCCGGATGGCGGCCCACATGCGTTGATAGAAACCGTTATCGTGGCGGCCCGAGCGCAGCAGCGCGGGAGTCTGGCCGATGGCTTCGGCGGCCGCGTAGCCGGTCAGCCGGGTGAAGGACTGGTTGACGCGGACGATGATGCCGTCGGCATTGGTCACGATCATGCCGGCCTGCGATTCGAAGGCGATGGCGGTGATGCGCAGGTCTTCCTCGGCCCGCTTGCGTTCAGTGATGTCGTTGATGCTGACCACCACGACGCGTTCGTCGCCCAGTTGCAGCGGGCTCAGGCCGACCTCGACGGGAAATTCGCCGCCATCGGCGCGCAGGCCGTAGAAGTCTTCCCCGGCCATGCCCATGATGCGGTGTTGCGGCGGCCGTTCCGTGTTGCCTCGGTAATCGCGATGCGCGGCGCGAAAACGCTCGGGAATCAGGTCTTCGATGGCAAGCCCCGCCATGTTTCCCCCGGGGTAGCCAAACATCTGTTCCGCGTGGGCGTTGGCCTGGGTGATGCGCCCATGCCGGTTCATGACCAGGGTGGCGACCGGCGCGGCGCGCAGTATCAGGCGGGCGTTTTCCTCACTTTCCCGTGGGGCGCGCAGGGAGGTTTCCAGGGCGGCATGGGCCTGGATCAGGGTTTTGTTTTGCGTTTCCAGTGGTTCCAGCCGCGCGTTGGGTTCGCGCGGCAACTCGTGGATCGGGCACGCGGGTGTTCCCAGCAAATGGCAGGGCGAGCCGGTATCGTGGAGGCCGGCCATGTTCTAGCCGGCCTCGCGGGCTGAGGCGATGCGCCCGGCGGTGGTCAAGTAGCAAACCATCATGTTCCGCTCCCAATCCTCGGTTCGTCCGCGCGCGGCGAATCCGGAATCAATTCAAGCGGGACGGTTTCTTGGGCCCCGGGGTACTGGTTACAAATTTGGTATGGCGCGAACTTTATCGGCAGCCGCGTGAAAAGGATGAGCTCGGTTGGGGCGTTTTCCTACGTTTCCGGGCAGGCGCCGGTTTCCACGATTTCGCGCGCGATGTCCACAAGCCTGGCCGAGCGGTCGCGCGCATGTTTGCGCAGGCGTTCGAAGGCGGTTTGCTGGTCGAGGTTCCAACCGCGCATGGCGATGCCGACCGCCGTGCCGATGTCGCGGTTGCTGTGCAGCGCGGCGCGCAGGCTGTCGAATTCCCGCGAGCGGGCCAGCGCGGCGCGCAGCATGGGCACGATGCGCGGTACATCGAGTGGTTTGACCAGATAGCCGAGGGCGCCGAGTTTTACCGCCTGTTGCACCAGGTCTTCGTCGTCATGGGCGGTGAAGAACAGGAACGGTACCGTCGTTTCGCCGCGCAGGCGCCGCGCCAGTTCCAGTCCGTCGAGGCCGGGCATGCGGATATCGAGCAGGGCCAGGTCGGGTCGTTCGCTCTGGCACAGCGCCAGCGCGCGCAGTCCGTCGCGCGCCTCGATCACCTCGAAGCCGGCCTCGCGCAAACCTTCGGCCAGGGTGAACAGCACCACGCGGTCATCGTCGGCGACCATCAGTTTCGCCATGTCACGCTCCTTTGCATGAAATCGCCTGCACGACCGGGAACTCCAGGCACAAGTGGGCGGTGAGTTGTTTGGCCGCATCGCGGGAGAAAGACAGTCGCGCGCCTTGCTCCGGCAACAGGGATTTCACCAGGCGCAGGCCGGTCTTCAGGCCGGTATCGGTTTCCAGGTCGAACTCGCCGGTGCCGGCCTGGGTGTTGCGAATAACGACCTGAGCGCGTTCTCCGTCGGCGGCCAGGCTGATTCGTGGCGCGCCGGCCGGTTCCGGGGAATGCTTGACCGCGTTGAGGATGAGTTCGTTCAGGATCAGGGCGACGGCCACGGCTTCGTCGCGATTGATCTGCACCGGCCGGAACGAGCTGTGTTCGTTTTCGATGTGGAGTTCGACCGGCCGCAACGTCTGTTCCCGCACGGTGGTACAGATATGGCTGACGGTATCGCACAGGCGGATCGCCTCGTCCGGATCCGCGCTTTGCAGCCCGTGCACCACGGCGATGGCATGTACCTGGGTGATGGCCTTGTCCAGATGCGGCGCGAGTTCCATGAAGCCGCCAAGTTCCCGGCGCAGCAGTCCGGCCACGCTTTGCAGATTGTTCTTGATGCGGTGGTGCACCTCGCGCACCAGGACTTCACGCTGCATTTCCATGTCGGCCAGGCGTTGTCGTTCCAGTTGCTTGCGCGCGGTGATGTCGAGCGCGACAAAACTCACGCCGCGCGACAGGTCGGCCGGGTCGATCGGCACCGAGGAAAGCAGGATATGGACGCTGGCGCCGTCCTTTCGCCGCCAGCGGGTCTCGACCACTTCGACGCCGCCTTGCGCAATTCGGGCATATTTCTCGCGGCCGGCAAGGTCATGATCCGCCTCGCCGGGGTAGAGCAGCCGGGCGGGTTGTCCGATCAATTCTTCGGAGGAATAGCCGGTGAGCGTGGTCATGGCCGGGTTGACCGACTGGATGACACGGTCGATGGTCAAGCCGATGGCCGCCGGCGATGCCTGCAGGATGCTGCGCATCCGCGCCTCGGCGGGGCAACACTCCGCCAGGTTTTGCGCGCGCCGCTCAATGCCGTTCCAGGGTTGTGCCATGCCGCCTTGTTCCAAGGTTGATCTCGAACCGTCCGAAAAAGTACTCGATTCTCCCCGTCGATGCCAGGGGGATTGTTTAAGGGTAGTGGGCGTGTGAGGCGCAACGCCGGCAGGCTTCGGGTCATCCGGGCTAGAATGCACCGGTTTTTTTGCCGCCGCGATTTTCGCCTCGATGCGAGCCTGCTCACCTCACCCATGCCCCGATCCGATTCCAATCCGATGACTTCCACCGAACGCCGCGCCGCCATCTCGCTGGCCGGCATTTTCGGGCTGCGCATGTTGGGCATGTTCCTGATCCTGCCGGTGTTCGCGCTGTATGCCAAAACCCTGCCGGGCGGCGATGACCACACCCTGATCGGCCTCTCGCTGGGCATGTATGGCCTGACCCAGGCCATCCTGATGATTCCCTTCGGCATGGCTTCGGATCGCCTCGGGCGCAAGCCGGTCATCATCGTCGGCCTGGTGATCTTTGCCCTGGGCAGCTTTGTCGCGGCGGGCGCCGACGACCTTTGGGGGGTGATGATCGGCCGCGCCCTGCAAGGCGCCGGCGCCATTTCGGCGGCGGTGACGGCTCTGTTGGCGGATTTGACCCGCGAGGAAAAACGCACCCAGGCGATGGCCATGATCGGCAGCACCATCGGCCTGGCTTTCGCCGTTTCGCTCGCGGCCGGGCCGGCCTTCTATCACTGGATCGGCGTGCCCGGCATGTTCGCCATGACCGGGGGGCTGGCCCTGCTGGCGATTGTCGTGGTCAGGTTCGTGACCCCGAATCCGGGCACCACCGCCTTCCACTCGGATGCCGAGGCGAATCCGGCGCGGCTGGGCGACGTCATTCGGAATGTCGAGTTGCTGCGCCTGAACTGGGGCATCTTCAGCCTGCACGCGGCACAGATGGCGATGTTCATGGTGGTGCCCTTCGCCCTGGTCGAAGGCGGGTTGGACGCGGCGCATCACTGGCGGGTCTACCTGCCGGTTCTGCTGGCGTCGCTGCTGCTGCTGGTGCCGGTCATCATCTACAGCGAAAAGCGGGGCGAGATGAAGAAGGTGTTCGTCGCCGCCATCGCCCTCATGTTCATCGCCCAGGTCGGCCTGGCGTTTTCCATGCATCTGCTCTGGGGCGTGGTGGCGGCGTTGTTCGCCTATTTCCTGGCTTTCAACATCCTCGAAGCCAGCCTGCCCTCGCTGGTCTCCAAAATCGCCCCGCCCGAGTCCAAGGGGACGGCGATGGGCGTCTACAACACTTCGCAGGCGCTCGGCCTGTTCTTCGGTGGCCTTTTGGGTGGTTGGCTGGCGCAGCATCACGGTTTCGCGGCCGTGTTCGCCTTCTGCGCCGGGTTGATGGGAGTCTGGCTGATGCTGGCCGCGCGCATGGTGCCACCGCCACGAGTGAAGACCCAGATGTTCCATATCGGTACGCTCGGCGCCGGAGAGGCACAGCGCCTCGCGGCCAATCTCACGGTGTTCGCCGGCGTGGAAGCGGTGACCGTGTTGCCGGAGGAGGGCGCCGTGTTGCTCAAAGTCGCGCAAACCGGCTGGGACGAGGAAGGCGTGAAACACTTACTGCAAGGAGGACATTGAATGGCTTCGGTGAACAAGGTAATCATCATCGGCAATCTGGGGAAAGACCCCGAGATGCGTTATATGCCCAGCGGCGATGCCATCGCCAACCTGCGCATCGCCACGACCGACAAGTACAAGGATCGCAACGGCGAGATGCAGGAGGCGACCGAGTGGCATTCGGTGGCGTTCTTCGGCAAGACCGCCGAAATCTGCGGTCAGTACCTGAAGAAAGGCAGCCAACTCTACGTGGAAGGCAGTCTGCGCACGCGCAAGTGGCAGGACAAGGACGGCAATGACCGTTACACCACCGAGATTCGCGGTGACCGCATGCAGATGCTGGGCGGCCGGGGCGGTGGCGGCGGTGGCGGCATGGCCGACTACGACGCCCCGCCGATGGAGAGCGCCCCGCGCGCCAAGCCGTCGGGCAGTTCCGGCGGCGGCGCTTCGGGCGGTTCTTCCTCGGGCGGCGGTTTCGGGGATATGGACGACGACATTCCGTTCTGAAATTGGAGCGGGAGAGGTTTTCCGCCGCAAAGCCCGGCCCCTCCCACGGAAGCCGGGCTTTTTTACGCAGGATGGCCACGCCCTGGGCCGTCAGATTCAGGCATGAAACCTGCCGGGCATGAAACCTGCTTATAAGCCGTTCGGATGAACCGGAGAAAATCATGGCTGATTTCATGACCGTGCTGGCGGCTTCCCAGAAGCAGACGCTGGGCGGAAAACAGACCAATCCGTTGGCTGGGCTGTTGCCGGAGGGTTTGTTTGGTAGCGTGCTGTCGGCGCGACTCGATGCGCCGCTGGATGAGGCGATCACGCTGGCTTTGCCGGTGGCCGTGGATGCGGGGATAGCTGTTCAGGCCGGTTCGGAGGACAAGAAAGCGCCGCTCGTGACCGCGACGGATACGGGCGCGCCGGTCGAGGCGCAGGCTGTGCTGTTCCCTTTGGTCGCCGACAGGAGCGGCGGCAAAGATGCCGGCAATGACACCGGCAAGGGAGAGGAGGCCCGCCCGATCATCCCGGCGGGGTTACAGAGCACGACGCTGGCGGCAAGTTCTGCCGCAGCCAAGGGCATGCCGGGGCAAGAGTTGCCGGTTGCCGGCCGTATGCCGCCGCCCGTTGACGCGGAGATGGCGGTTCCACAAGGGGTGGCAGGCACCGCCGCCGAGACGCCGTTGCTTGCGGCCGGCGCCGACATGCCGCTTGAAAAGTTGCCGGCGACGGAGTTGACGGGTGCGAACGCCGCGCGTCAATTGGGCCATGTGGGCCAGTTCGAACAGGGCGTGCGCGCGCCCGAATCCCGCTTGCAGGTGGCGCTGGAAGCCCCGGTGCGCAGCCAGGCTTTCCCGTCCGAGTTTTCCGAGAAGATTGTCTGGCTGGCCGGGCGCCAATCGCAATGGGCGGATATGTCGCTGAATCCGCCGCAACTGGGCGCCATCGAGGTGCGCCTGTCGCTTTCCGGTGGAGAAGCGGGGGCGCAGTTCTATTCGCCGCATCCGGCCGTGCGCGACGCCATTGAGGCCGCGCTGCCGAAGTTGCGGGAATTGATGGCCCAGGCGGGTATCGCCCTGGGCGACGCTCAAGTTCGTGAGGAAGCCTTCGCGCGGCGTGAATCGGGCGGCACGAACCAGAACGGCGGCAATGCGGCGAACGGGGAGGCATCTTTTCCGGTCACGCCTCTCGCCGTGAGCACTCGCGCGGGCCTCGGCCTGGTCGATCTCTACGTGTAGCGCCCCTTCTCGATCCGGCCCGGACGGCGCCGGATCGCGACTTCGCCGGGCCAATCCCGCCCTTTATTCAAGAAAACGCCCCTTCTTCCGATAAATGCGCGGGAAGGCGCTTGCCTTCGTACTTGTCGTGTCGTAATAAAGAACTTAAGCTTTTTTCACGAACACGATGATTTTGTGTGATATTTTGTTCGTAATCCAAATTGGAGAGAGACCTTATGTCCAAGGAAGCCGCCCCGGCCGAAGGCGAAGCGCCCAAGAAAAAGAGCAAGATGCTCATCATCATCATCGCGGTGGTCGCCGTCGTGCTGATCGGGGGCGGAGCGGGCGCTTATCTGTTGTTGTCCAAACCGGCTTCCGAGAAGAAGGCCAAGGCGGGTCATGGCGATGAGGAAGCTTCCGCCGATGACGAGGAAGAAGATGGCGGCGGGCATGATGATGAGCATCCGCCGGTCTATGAAAAGCTGGAAACCTTTACCGTCAACCTGGCCGACCAGGAATCCTACCTCCAGACCGAGGTGCAGTTGGTGCTGGCGGATTCCAAGGTGCAGGCGAAGGTGAAAACGCGGATGCCCGAGGTGCGCGATGCCCTGATCCGCCTGCTTTCCAGCAGAACTGCGGAGGAGTTGTCGCAACCCGATGGCAAGGCCAAGCTTGCCCTGGATGTCCAGAAAGCGGTCAATGAGGTACTGGGCATCAAGAAGAAATCCAAGGGTGTGAAGAAAGTGCTGTTCGCGGCCTTCATCATCCAGTAAGGGCGGACGGCCACTCGGGGCGCTCATGGCGGACGACATCCTTTCCCAGGAGGAAGTGGATGCCCTGCTGCGCGGGGTGACCGGCGAACCCGACGACGCGGAGTCCGAGGAAGGCAACGGCGGTGTCAGGGCTTATGACATCGGCCGCCAGGAACGCATCGTGCGTGGGCGCATGCCCACGCTGGAAATCATCAACGAGCGCTTCGCGCGCAATTTCCGGGTCGGCCTGTTCAACCTGATCCGCCGCAACGCGGAAATTTCCGTGGGGCCGGTGACGGTCATCAAATACAGCGAATTCGTGCGCAATCTGGTGGTGCCGACCAACCTGAACATGGTGCACATGAATCCGCTGCGCGGCACCTCGCTGTTCGTGTTCGACCCGAATCTGGTGTTTCTGGTGGTGGATAACCTGTTCGGCGGTGATGGTCGCTATCACATGCGCGTGGAAGGCCGCGATTTCACCCCGACCGAGCAGCGCATCATCAGGCGAATGCTGGATGTGGCCTTCGAGGAAATGAAAAAGGCATGGGAAACCATTTTCCCGGTCGATTTCGAGTTCGTGCGTTCTGAAATGAACACCCAGTTCGCCAACATCGCCACGCCGACCGAAGTGGTCGTGGTCAGCACCTTCAACATCGAACTGGGTTCCGGCGGCGGCGATTTCCACGTCTGCATGCCCTACAGTATGATCGAGCCGATACGCGACCAACTCTCCAGCACCATGCAGGCCGACCGGGCCGAACTGGACGAGCGTTGGGTCTCGCAGATGTCTCTTCAGGTGCAGGACGCGGAAGTCGAATTGGTCGCGAATCTCGGCCAGGCACCCGTGACCCTGCGCCAGATTCTCGATCTCAAGGTGGGCGATGTGATCTCCCTGGATGTCCCGGAAGCGGTGGTGGCGCAAGTCGACGGCGTGCCGCTGTTCCAATGCCGTTATGGCCAGAAGAACGGGCAATTGGCCCTCAAGGTCGATCGTGTCCTGCAAGGGCAGGATCGCATGGCCTGCGTCGGGAGCAAGCGATGAGCGAAGACGCGCAGAAACAGGAAGACATCTCCGCCGACGACTGGGCGGCCGCCCTGGCCGAGCAGGAGTCCGAGACGCCCGCCGGGGCCACAGCCGACGCGGGCATGGACGATTGGGCCGCCGCCCTGGCGGAGCAGGATGTCGCCGATAAGGCGGCCGCCGCCACGCCGGAAGCCGCTCCACCCAAAGCGCAGATATTCCAGAGCTTCGATAGCGACAAGGTCGCGCCCGCCGCCAACAACCTCGATCTGATCCTCGACATTCCGGTTCACCTCACGGTGGAACTGGGCCGCACCAAGATCGCCATCCGCAACCTGCTGCAACTGGCGCAAGGTTCGGTGGTGGAACTGGACGGCCTGGCCGGCGAGCCGATGGATGTGCTGGTCAACGGCTGCCTGATCGCCCAGGGCGAGGTGGTGGTGGTCAACGACAAGTTCGGCATCCGCCTCACCGACATCATCAGCCCGGCCGAGCGCCTGCGTCGGATCAACCGATGAGGCGGTTTTCCCCGTTGGCCGCGCTGCTCGCCAGTCCGGCCTGGGCGGCCGAGCCCCCCCCTCTCTCCACGGGAAGCGCGTTGCTGCAAGGCCTGTTCGGCCTGCTCATCGTGCTCGCGGTGCTGATGGCTTTTTTCTGGTTCTTGCGCCGCTTTTCTCCAGGCCAGACCGGTGCCCAGGGAGTGGTCAAGGTGGTGGGTGGCGTCATGCTGGGCACACGGGAAAAACTGGTGGTGGTGGAAGTCGGCGATACCTGGCTGCTGTTGGGGGTGGGTGGGGGGCAGGTGAACACCCTGCACACCCTGCCGCGCCCCGAGGGGGTGAGTGCGCCCGAGTTGCGCGACCCCCTGTCGGGCTTCTCCGACAAGCTCAAGGAAGTGCTGCGCAGGCGTGAGGGGTGAGGCGTGAGGGGTGAGGCGTGTAGTGCGGGCTACCAGCCTGCCCGCAGTTGCGATCTGAAGAACGACGCAGGCAAGATGCCGGCGCGACATTTGATCTGCGCCGTGCTGCTGGCCTTCCTGCCCCTGGCCGCATCGGCCGCCCCCGGAATCCCCGCGTTCACCAGCACACCGGGCGCCGGCGGCGCCACCAATTACACCTTCAGCATCGAAGCGCTGCTGCTGCTGACTTCGCTGACCTTCCTGCCGGCCGCGCTGTTGATGATGACGTCGTTCACCCGCATCGTCATCGTGCTGTCCCTGCTGCGCCAGGCGATGGGCACCATGCAGGCGCCGCCCAACCAGGTGGTCGTCGGCCTGTCGCTGTTTCTCACTTTTTTCATCATGGGGCCGGTGTTCGACAAGATGTACGAGACCGGCTGGAAGCCTTATTCCGATAACCAGATTTCCCTGGTGGAGGCGGCGGATCGCGGCGCCAAGCCGCTCAAGTCCTTCATGCTCAAACAGACGCGCCAGGAAGATCTGGCGCTGTTCGTGCGCCTGGCGAAAGTGCCGCCCCTGGCCGGCCCGGAAGACACCCCGCTCAAGGTGCTGGTGCCGGCCTTCGTCATCAGCGAGTTGAAAACGGCTTTCCAGATCGGCTTCATCGTCTTCATTCCCTTCCTCATCATCGACATGGTGGTGGCCAGCGTGTTGATGTCGATGGGCATGATGATGCTCTCGCCCATGCTGGTATCGCTGCCGTTCAAGATCATGTTGTTCGTGCTGGCCGACGGCTGGGGCTTGCTGATCGCCTCCCTGGTGCAGACCTTCCAGATATGAACCCGGATACCGTCGTCGCCATCGTCCGCCAGGCTCTCGAAGTGGCCATGCTGGTGGGCGGGCCGCTGTTGCTGGCGGCACTGCTGATGGGTCTGCTGGTGAGCGTGTTTCAGGCCGCCACGCAGATCAATGAAATGACCCTTTCCTTCATCCCCAAGTTGCTGGTGATGTTCGTGGTGCTGGTGGTGATGGGGCCGTGGATGGTGCAACTGCTGGTGGACTACGTCGCCCGCCTGTTCGGCAGCATTCCCACCCTGGTGGGTTGATGTTCACCCTGTCCAGCGTTGACCTGAACGCGCTGCTGGTTCTGTTCTTCTATCCTTTCGCGCGCATTCTCGCCTGGCTGCGGTTCGACCCCTTGCTGGGCAATCGCGCCTTCCCCATGCGCGGCCGGGTGGTGCTGGCTTTCGTGCTGACCGTGGCCATCGCCCCCGTGCTGCCCGCCGCGCCACGGGTGGCCCTGGTGTCGGGCGAGGGATTGCTGGTGCTGTTGCAGCAAATCGCCATCGGCGCCGCGCTCGGCTTCACGCTGCGCATCGCGGTCGCCATCGTCGAATTCGTCGGCCACTTCCTGAGCATGCAGATGGGCCTCTCCTTCGCCATGCTGTTCGATCCGATCAATGGCGCGCAGACCCCGGTGATCTCGCAATTCCTGGTGCTCACCACCACGCTCATCCTGTTCGCCTTCAACGGTCATCATCTGGTCATCACCGCGCTGGCGCAGAGCTTCGTCGATGTGCCGGTCGGCCCCGTCCTTGCCGCGCCGGGTTTCGCCGTCGTGGCGCACTGGGGCGGCGCGATGTTTGCCACCGGCCTGCATATCGCCCTGCCGGTCACCGCCGCCCTGCTCGCCACCAACCTCACCATCGGCATGATGTCGCGCGCCGCGCCGCAACTGAACATCTTCGCGGTCGGCTTCCCCCTCACCCTGGGAGTCGGTTTCCTGGTGCTCTACCTGACCCTGGCCTATCTGCCGGCGCAACTCGACCACATCTGGTTGCAGGCGGTGGAAGCGGGGGTGAGCGCGATGCGCGGAGTGGGCGGGGCGGGTGGGCAATGATCCCCTGGTTCAACATGAATGCCTCCGCCTGGGTGCGACGCTGGGCCGGCCTGATACCTCCCGGTGGCCGTGTGCTCGACCTCGCTTGCGGCGGCGGCCGCCATGCCGTCCATCTCGCCGGACTCGGGCACGAAGTCGTCGCCATCGACCGCGATTTGTCGCTTGCGGCGGGGGTTCGCGACACGCCGGGCATCACCTGGCGCCAGGCTGATCTGGAACAGGGTGACTGGCCGTTCCCGGGCGAGGCTTTTCAGTGCGTGGTCGTCACCAACTACCTGCATCGCCCCCTTTTCGACACGATCATCGCCGCGTTGCGGCCGGAAGGCGTGCTGATCTACGAGACCTTCAGCCTCGGCCAGGCCAAATACGGCCGCCCACGCAATCCCGCGCACCTGCTGCTGCCCGGCGAATTGCTGGAATTGGCGCGTGGCGGCATGCGGGTCGTCGCCTTCGAGGATGTCGAGGAACCCGAGCTTCGTCGCTGCGTGCAAAGGCTTTGTGCGGTGAAGTCGTGAGTTTCGGCTAAAATCGCCGTTTTTCCCGATTCCCCAACAGCCATGTTCACCGGCAGTCTCGTCGCACTCGTTACTCCCATGCTGCCCGATGGTGGCCTGGATATGCCCCGTTTCCGGGCGCTCATCGACTGGCATGTCGAGCAGGGCACGGATGGTTTGGTCATCGTCGGCACCACGGGCGAATCGCCCACGGTGGATGCCGAGGAACATTGCCTGCTGATCCGTGCCGCCGTGGAACAGGCCGCCGGCCGCGTCCCGGTGATCGCCGGCACCGGCGCCAATTCCACCCGCGAAGCCATCGAACTGACCCGTTGCGCCAAACAGGCCGGCGCGGCGGCGGGGTTGTCCGTGGCGCCCTATTACAACAAGCCGACCCAGGAAGGCCTGTTCCAGCATTTCAAGGCCATCGCCGAATCGAGCGATCTGCCGCTGATCCTCTACAACGTGCCCGGCCGCACCGTCTCCGATATCAGCAACGAGACCGCCCTGCGTCTGGCCGCCGTGCCTGGTGTGATCGGCATCAAGGACGCCACCGGCAACATCGAGCGCGGTTCCGATCTGATCCAGCGCGCTCCGGCCTCGTTTGCCGTCTACAGCGGTGATGACGCCAGCGGCATGGTGCTGATGCTGCTGGGCGGCAAGGGCGTCATTTCGGTGACGTCCAACGTGGCGCCGCGTCTGATGCACGAAATGTCCGTGGCCGCGATGGCGGGTAACCTCGCGCGCGCCCGCGAGATCAACTTCCGTTTGCTCGCGCTGCACCAGAAATTGTTCGTGGAAGCCAACCCCATTCCCGTGAAGTGGGCGTTGGCCGAAATGGGGCGTATCGATCTCGGTATCCGCCTGCCCCTCGTCCCCCTGTCCGCGCCGTATCACGACACGTTGCGCGGCGCCCTGAAGGAAGCCGGTTCCCTGTGAGGTTCCCCGTCATGCGTAATACCGCCGTTCTTGTTGCCCTGGCTCTCGCCGCCAGCGGCTGTTCCGTGTTTGAAGGCAAGAAGATCGACTACAAGTCGCAAGGCAGCCTGCCGCCGCTGGAGGCGCCGCCGGATCTGGTGATGCCCGGCGGCGACAATCGTTTCGCCGTGCCGGACATCAATCCGACCGGCAGCGCCACCTTCTCCGCTTATGACCGCGAGCGCGCTGGCAAGCCCAAGAGCGCCGGCGAGCAGACCCTGTTGCCCAAGGTCGAAAAGGCCAGCATCGAGCGCGCCGGCACCCAACGCTGGCTGGTGGTACAGGCGCCGGCCGCCGAGGTATGGCCGGTGGTCAAGGACTTCTGGCAGGAAATGGGCTTTCTCATCACCCTGGAAAAGCCGGATGCCGGCGTGATGGAAACCGACTGGGCGGAAAACCGCGCCAAGATTCCCCAGGAAGGCATCCGCAAGTGGTTGGGCAAGGCGCTGGACAGCTTCTATTCCACCGCCGAGCGCGACAAGTTCCGTACCCGCCTGGAACCGGCCGGCGACGCCAAGGGCACGGAAATCTACGTCAGCCATCGCGGCATGGTCGAGGTGTTCGAGGGCACCCAGTCCGGCGCCGATCAGGGCCAGGGCCGCACCATGTGGCAGCCGCGCCCGAGCGATCCTGAACTGGAAGCGGAAATGCTGCGCCGCCTGATGGTGCGTTTCGGTGTCGAGGAGTCGCGCGCCCAGTCGCTGTTGGCCGAAAAAGCCGCGCCGCCGCGCGCCACCTTGAGCAAGTCTCCGGATGGCCAGGCCAGCCTGGCCTTGCCGGAAGCCTTCGACCGCGCCTGGCGCCGTGTCGGCCTGGCGCTGGATCGCATCGGCTTCGCCGTGGAAGATCGCGACCGCGCCGGCGGGATCTATTACGTGCGCTACGCCGACCCGGAGGCCAACACGAAGAAGGAAAAGGGTTTCCTGTCCAAGCTGGCGTTCTGGAGCAGCGACGACAGCAAGGCCAAGGCATTGAAGTATCAGGTGAAATTGACGGGTCCGGGTGAAACCACCCACATCGGCGTGTTCATGGAAGACGGCAAGCCGGCCAATAATGAAACCGGCACGCGCATCGCCAGCCTGCTTTACGAGCAGTTGAAGTAGTGGCTGGTTTTCGCTTCGCCAGCCTGGGCAGTGGCAGCAAAGGCAATGCCTGGGTGGTGCAAGCCGGTCGCACCACGGTACTGGTGGATTGTGGTTTCGGCCCGCGTGAAGCCGCGCGGCGCCTGGCCCGCCTGGGATTGCTGGCGGAAAACCTGGATGCCATCCTGGTGACCCACGAACATGGCGATCATGGTCGTGGGGTGGCCAAACTGGCGGCCGCCGCGCGTTGCCCGGTGTGGTTCAGCCACGGCTGCCACGCCATGCTGGAGGCTGCGGGCGATGCGCCCGTCGCGGCGCGCATTCTGGATGGGTTTGAACCTTTCGCGCTGGGCGATCTGCGCGTGACCCCCTACCCAGTGCCGCACGACGCGCGCGAGCCGATCCATTTCGCCTTCTCCGATGGCGCCCGCCGTTTCGGCCTGCTTACCGACGCCGGCCATGTGACGCCGCATATCGAAGCGGTGTTGAGCGATTGCGACGCCCTGGCGCTGGAGTGCAACCACGACGCGGACATGCTGCGGGCGGGAACGTATCCGGAGGTGCTGAAGCGGCGCATTCTCGGGCCGTATGGCCATCTCGACAACGCGGCGGCGGCGGCTTTGCTGGTGCGCATCGGGGGCGCGCGGCTCACCCATGTGGTGGCGGCGCACCTCTCGGAACACAACAACACCCCCGAGTTGGCCCGTGCCGCCCTGGCCGGGGCTCTTGGCTGCGAAGATGCCTGGGTCGGCGTGGCCGACCAGGAAACGGGACTGGACTGGCGGGAAATCTGATGGAAGTGGGTGAGAACACAGCAGCGGCATTGGAAGCCGCGACGACCTTCGAGGAACTGGGCCTCGCGCCGGAGATTCTTCGGGCACTTGGCGACATGGGCTACAGCATCCCCACGCCGATCCAGAAACAGGCCATCCCCCTGGTGCTGGCCGGGCGCGATCTGATGGCGCAGGCGCAGACCGGCACCGGCAAGACCGCCGCGTTCGCGCTGCCGCTGTTGCAGAAGATGATTCCCCACGCCAACGGCAGCGCCTCGCCGGCGCGCCACCCGGTGCGCGCTCTGGTGCTCACGCCGACGCGGGAACTGGCGATCCAGGTTCACGACAGCGTGGTGGCCTACAACAAGAACCTGCCGCTGCGCAGCACCGTGGTGTTCGGCGGTGTCGACATGAAGGGACAGGAGGCCGACCTGCGCGGTGGAGTGGAAATCCTGGTGGCCACGCCGGGCCGTCTGCTCGATCACGCCGGCAACAAGGTGGCGCAGCTCTCGCAGGTGCAGTTCCTGGTGCTGGATGAAGCCGACCGCATGCTGGACATGGGGTTCCTGCCGGATCTGAAGCGCATCCTCAACCTGCTGCCGACGCAACGCCAGACCCTGTTGTTCTCCGCCACGTTCGACGACAGCATCGTCGGCCTCGCCAGGAGCTTCCTGCGGAACCCCTTGAAAGTCGAAGTCGCCCGCCGCAATACCGCCGCCGAACTGGTGGAGCAGGTGGTGCACAAGGTGCGCGAGGACGACAAGATGGATGCCCTGTTGCAGGTCATCAAGGCGCGCGGAATCAGCCAGGCCCTGGTGTTCACGCGCACCAAGATCGCCGCCGACAAACTCGGCCGCCGCCTGCAGAAACGCGGCGTGCAGACCGGCATCATCCACGGCGACAAGGCCCAGGTGGAGCGTCTGGCCGCGCTCGACGGCTTCAAACAGGGCAAGGTGCAACTGCTGGTGGCCACCGACATCGCCGCGCGCGGCATCGACATCGTCGAATTGCCCTGCGTGTTCAATTTCGAACTGCCCTATGCGGCGGAAGACTATGTCCACCGTATCGGCCGCACCGGCCGCGCGGGTTCCTCCGGCCTCGCCATATCCCTGGTGTCGAACGAGGAAGAGCGGCTGCTGGTGGCCATCCGTAAATTCATCAATCGCGATCTGGACGAGGCCCCCCTGCCGGAAATCGAACGACCGCGCCCGGCCGCCGCAGCGATGCCGGCGGCCCTGGTCGAGCAGCCCGATGCCGCGCAGCCGGACGACGCGGCGCGGCCGCGCATGGGACGGCTGCGCCGCGAACCGGTCTGCGCCCTGCTGCTGCCGCCGATCAAACCTGCCCAGGCCAATCAACCCGCATGAGCCCGGAAGGGTTGCTGCTGCTTCTGCTGGCCGCGCTGATGTGGTTCTGGTGGGACAGCCTGCAAAAACGCGAAATCGCGCTCGCGGCGGCGCGCCTGGCGTGTGAGCGCGCCGGAGTGCAATTTCTCGATGCCAGCGTGGCGCTGCGCAAGCTCAGGCTGCGTCGCGATTCGGAACAACGCGCCCGCTTGCATCGGGAATACGCCTTCGAATACTCCACCGAGGGCGACGACCGCCAACCCGGCTGGATCTGGCTCCTGGGCGCGCGGGTAGTCGATGTCACCCTGGTGGAACGGAACAACGTGGTGCCGTTCCGCTCCTGAGCATGCGCAAGGCAACAAGCCGGCGGGATGCCGGCGCAACCGGCAAGGCGCCCTCGGTTCCAGGCGGCTTGCATTGACCGCAGTGCCCGTCGGCATACAACATGCTTGTATTCCGAGCCGCCACCCACTTGCCACCGCATGTCTCCTTCCGATCTGGGCGCCATCTGGCTGACCCTTAAACTCGCCTGCGTCACCACCGCGCTGCTGCTGCTCATCGGTACACCCATCGCCTGGTGGCTGGCGCGCAGCGATTCCTTCTGGAAAGGGCCGGTAGGCGCCGTGGTGGCGTTGCCCATCGTGCTGCCGCCGACGGTGATCGGCTTCTATCTTCTGGTGGCGATGGGGCCGAACGGCCCGGTCGGCCAGTTCACCCAGGCGCTTGGACTGGGCGTGCTGCCGTTCACCTTTGCCGGCCTGGTGGTGGCCTCGGTGTTCTACTCGCTGCCCTTCGTGGTGCAGCCGCTGCAAAACGCCTTCGAGGCCATCGGCGAGCGGCCGCTGGAAGTGGCGGCCACCTTGCGGGCCTCGCCGCTGGATGCTTTTTTCAGCGTGGCGTTGCCGCTCGCCCGGCCCGGCTACCTCACCGCCACGGTGTTGGGATTTGCGCATACTGTCGGGGAATTCGGCGTGGTGCTGATGATCGGCGGCAACATTCCCGACGAGACGCGGGTGGTTTCGGTGCAGATCTACGACCACGTCGAGGCGATGGACTATGCCCAGGCGCACTGGCTGGCGGCCGGCATGCTGGTGTTTTCCTTTCTCGTGCTGCTGGCGCTGTATACCCTCAACCCGAGCGGGCGGCGTCGATGAGCGCGGGGTCGATGAGCGGTATCCGCGCCCGTTTCAAGCTGGATTACCCGGGGTTTTCCCTGGACGTGGATCTGCACCTGCCGGGAGTCGGCGTGACCACCCTGTTCGGCCATTCCGGCTCTGGCAAGACCACGCTGCTGCGCTGTGTCGCGGGCTTGCGGCACGTGGCCGGCGGCGAACTGGTGGTGAATGGCGAGGTCTGGCAGGACGCCGACACTTGTCTGCCCCCGCATCGACGCTCGATCGGTTACGTGTTCCAGGAAGCCAGCCTGTTTCCGCATCTCGATATCCGCCGCAATCTCGAATACGGCCTCAAACGGGTACCGGAGGCGCGGCGTCGGGTGGGGCTGGAACACGCCATCGAACTGCTCGGTATCGGCCATCTGCTCAAGCGCAAACCGGATAGCCTGTCCGGCGGCGAGCGGCAGCGCGTGGGCATTGCCCGCGCCCTGGTGGTGAGCCCGGATATTCTCCTGATGGATGAGCCCCTGGCGGCGCTCGATCTGGCGCGCAAGCAGGAAATCCTGCCCTACCTGGAGCGCCTGCACGACGACCTGGAAATCCCCGTGCTCTATGTCAGCCATGCGCCGGACGAGGTCGCGCGCCTGGCCGACCATCTGGTCGTGCTGGAGCGGGGCAAGGTGGTGGCCAGCGGTGGCCTTACCGAAACCCTGGCGCGCCTGGACCTGCCCATCCGCCTGGGCGAGGATGCCGGCGTGGTGCTCGATGGCGAAGTCGCGGAAATTGATGCCGACTGGCATCTCGCGCGTGTCCGGGTCGGGTTGCCGGAGAGCCATCCGGGCGGCCCGGTCAACTTGTGGGTACGCGACAGCGGGCATCCCGTCGGCCACCGCGCGCGGGTGCGCATCCTGGCGCGCGATGTCAGCGTGGCGCTGGACCGCCATGACGACTCCAGCATCCTCAACACCCTGTCCGCCACCGTGGTGGAAGTGGCCGAAGACAGCCACCCCGCGCTTTCCCTGGTGCGCATGGATGTTGCCGGCGCGCCGCTGGTGGCCCGCCTCACCCGGCGCTCCGTCAGCGGCCTCGGCCTGCTCCCCGGCAAGCTGGTCTGGGCGCAGATCAAGGCGGTTGCGTTGATCGGTTGAACCGCCTCATCGAGAAATTGTGCGGTTGCAGCAAACGGGGTACGCTCACGCCCACTTTCTCAAGGCACGCCACCCACGGGCCTGCCCGGCGGTTATCCCCAAACTCACCCTCCCCACAGGATTCATCATGAGCGACATCGAGTTCGAGCAAGGCGTCAACGAGGCCATCGAGGCCGTCGTACAGGCTTCCACGCGCATCACGCCGGAGAGCACCGCCGAGGTGCGCCAGATCGTGCTGCGCATCCATGAGCCGGCCATCTATTTTCTGGAAGGCCAGAGCATCGGCGTACTGGTGCCGGGGCCGCATCCCTTCGGCAACAAGAACCATCACCGCTACTACACCATCGCCAATGCCAAGGGCGACGACAGCGGCGTCGAACTGGAACTGCTGGTGCGCCGTTGCTCCTATATCGACGAAGTTTCCGGCGAGGAATACCCCGGCATCGCCTCGAACCACCTGTGCAACGCGCGGGAGGGCGACAAGCTCACCCTGACCGGCCCCTATCGCAGCCCGTTCCGCATTCCCGCCGACAAGAACAGCAACCTGTTGATGCTCGGCACCGGCACCGGCATCGCGCCGTTCCGCGCCTTCATGCGTCGCATCTACGACGAGCGGCGGGACTGGAGCGGCAAGGTTCGGCTCTATTACGGGGCGCGCGGCGGTACCGACATGCTCTACATGAACGATCTCAACAACGATCTGGCCAACTACTACGACCAGAAAACCTTCCAGGCCATCCAGGCACTCGGCAAGGGCGTACTCGGCGATGAGGCCGACGCCTTGCGCGGCGGCGTGGAACAACACGCCGCCGAAGTCTGGGATCTGGTCTGTTCGCCCCATACCCATGTGTACCTGGCCGGCATGAAGAAGGCCGCCGACGAATTCGACGCCAGCATGGTCAAACTGGCGGGGTCGGCGGAACAGTGGCAAGAGATCAAGCAGGGCCTGATCGAAGACCGCCGCTGGTCCGAACTGACCTACATCTGAAAGGAACCCGGACACGCGCCCTTGTAGCACCGGGGAGGCGATCCGGGCTCATGTTTCGAGCCGGAGGCACAACTGACATGACGCTACCGCCGCTGACCGCCGAAGAAGCCCGCGTTCTCGGGGTGTTGATCGAGAAATCGAAAACCACGCCGGACGCCTATCCGCTGACGGTGAACAGCCTTACCGCCGGTTGCAACCAGAAGACTTCGCGCGATCCGGTGATGAACCTCGCGGAAGCCGAGGTTCAGGCGACGCTGGAAGAACTGCGCGGCCGCACCCTGATCCTGGAGAGCTATGGCGCTTCCGGGCGGGTGCTGCGCTACGCCCACAACTTCGGCAAGGTCTACGGCCTGCCGGGTGCCGCCGTCGATCTGCTCGCCGTGCTCATGTTGCGCGGCGCGCAGACCGCCAGCGAACTGCGCGCCAACTGCGAACGCCTGCACCACTTCGCGGATGCGTCGGCGGTGGAAGGCTATCTGGACGAACTGGCGAGCCGGGAAGCCGGCGCCCTGGCGCGGAAACTGCCGCGCCAGCCGGGCGCGCGGGAACCGCGCTGGATCCATTTGATGTGTGGCGAACCCCTGGAAATTCCCGCCGCCGCACCCATCGCCGCGAGCGGCCTGGAAGCGCGCGTCGCCCGCCTGGAACAGGAAGTGGCGGAACTGCGCGCTTTGCTGGCCGAATTGGCGGGGTAATCGGCCCACAGGCGCAAATTGCGTCGAAGCAATGGGTTGCTCCTGTAGCGCCGGCTTCCAGTTGCCGGCGCTGCCACGGCAGGTTCATGTTCCCGAGCGTGTCGCGCCGCCCCTGAACACCAGCGAAACCGAGTTCAGGCAATAGCGCCGTCCGGTCGGCGCCGGGCCGTCGTCGAAGACGTGGCCGAGGTGGCCGTCACAGCGGGCGCAGCGGATTTCCACGCGGATCATGCCGTGGCCACCGTCGCGGACCTCGCGAATGTGGGCCGGGTCATAAGGCTGGGTGAAGCTGGGCCAGCCGGTGCCGGAGTCGAATTTGGCCTCGGCGCGGAACAGCGGCAGTTCGCACAGGCGGCAGTGGTAGACCCCTTCCTCCTTGTGGTTCAGCAGGCCGCCGCAGAACGGCGGCTCCGTACCCTGGTTCAGGATGACGCGGCGCTCCTCCCCGGTCAGGCGGGCGGCGAGCGCGGCTTTTTCCTCGGGGCTGGGCGGCGTCAGGTCGTGGCCGGATGCGGAGTGTTCGGGCGCATGGTTCATGGCAATCTCCCGTTCAGCGCTTGCGCGCCACCATGAGAAACACCGGGTAGGCGCGGGCTCCCCCGTCGGCGGTGTCCTTGACGATCTCGAACACCGTGTCGAAACGGAGGTCGCCAAAGCCGGCGGCCTCGGCCAGTTGCCGCAACGCGTCGCGCGTGAAGCCGTGGTGCACATCCACCTCGATGCCGTGGAAGGAGCCGTCCTCCTGATCCAGGTCGGCCACGCAGAGCCAGCCGCCGGGATTCAGAAGGGCCTGGAAGGTGGCGAGGATGCCGGCGGTATCCGGGATGTGGTGCAGCACCATCGAGGTGTAAATCAGGTCGTAGCGATCCTCGGGCGCGTCCACGCGGGTCAGATCGAACTGCCGCGCGGCCATATTGCTCACGCCAAGCGCCGCGATCTTTTCGCGCAGCACTTCCAGCATGCCGGCGGAACTGTCCTTGAGGGTGATGTGGCCGAGCGAGTCTTTCAGCGGAAAGCTCAACATGCCGGTGCCGCAGCCGTAATCCAGGGCGCGCATGTTCGTGTTCAGGGGGATGGCCGCCTGGATGGCGGCGGCGATCCTGTCGGCGCGTTCCTGGAAAACCGGATTGCCGTCCCAGAGGCGGGCCTTGCTGTCGAAGTCGATCATGGCGGGGGATGGAGTGTCTTGGGGCGGCCGATTATCGACCCGTGGAAGGCTTGATGTAACCCGCGCGCCGCCGTAATGCGCTAGGCTGCACCCTGTTTTGTGGACGACGCCGGGTGGCCGAGGGGCTGTCGGGTGTTCCCGTCCCGAACCACGGAGGGAACATGATTCACGAATTGCAATCCATCCTGGCGCGGCACCACGGCGATCCGACGCATCTCCTGCAAGTCTTGCGCGAAGTGCAGGACGCGCTTACCTGGATCTCCCCGGAAAGCATCGACTACGTGGCCGATGAACTGGGCCTGCCGCGCGCGCGGGTGGAGGGGGTGGCCGGGTTCTACAGCTTTCTCCACAGCGACGCGCCCTGCCGCTACCGTCTGCTGTTCTCCGACAACATCACCGACCGCATGCTGGGCAACCAGGAGTTGCTGACTTACCTGTGCGAGAAATTGTGGGTGGAACGCGGCCATAGGTCGGAAGACGGCCTGGTCAGCGTCGATACCACCTCCTGCACCGGCATGTGCGATCAAGGCCCGGCCTTGCTGGTGAATGGCTGGGCGATTCCGCGCCTGAGCCGTGAACGCCTCGACCGGATCGCCGAGTTGATCCTTGCCCAGACCCCGGTCGAGCGGTGGCCGCGCGAACTGTTCGCGGTGGAGGACAACATCCGCCGCGCCGACATCCTGCTGGACAACCCGATGCAGCCGGGAGATTCCCTGCGCGCGGTGCTCGCGGACGGGCGCGAAGCCACCCTGGAAGAGATCCGCCGGTCGAACCTGCGCGGGCGCGGCGGCGCGGGTTTCGCCACCGCCCTGAAATGGGAGGCCTGCCGCGACGCGCCCGGAGATGGCGCAAATACACAACGCTACGTGGTGTGCAACGCCGACGAGGGCGAGCCGGGCACCTTCAAGGATCGTGTCCTCCTCACCACCCAGGCCGATCTGTTGTTCGAGGGCATGACGGTGTGCGCCTATGTGGTCGGCGCGAGTGGTGGAAAAACACGCGGCTTCCTCTACCTGCGCGGCGAATACCGTTATCTGCTGGAACCACTGAACGAAGTCCTGGCGCGACGTCGCGCCGCCAATGTGCTGGGCCGCGACATCCTCGGCCACACCGGTTTCGACTTCGACATCGAAATCCACCTGGGCGCCGGCGCCTATGTCTGCGGCGAGGAATCGGCGTTGATCGAATCGCTGGAAGGCAAGCGCGGCATCCCGCGCAACCGGCCACCTTTCCCGGTCACCCACGGCTATCTGCAACGCCCGACCACGGTGAACAATGTCGAGACCTTCTGCGCTGCCGCCCTGGTCACGGCCGGCGGTGCCGAGTGGTACCGGAGCGTCGGCACCGCGAAATCGGCCGGCAGCAAGGTGTTGTCGGTATCCGGCGATTGCGCGCGCCCCGGCATCTACGAATACCCGTTCGGCGTTACGGTGCGCCAGGTGCTGGAGGATTGCGGCGCCGATCCCGGCAACGGCGGCACCCTGGCGGTGCAGATCAGCGGCCCTTCCGGCGTCTGCATCGCCGCCGACGAGTTCGACCGCCGCATCGCCTTCGAGGATATCGCCACCGCCGGCGCCTTCATGGTGTTCGACGCCTCGCGCGACATGTTCGAGGTGGCGCGCAATTTCGCCCACTTCTTCGCCCACGAGAGTTGCGGCTTCTGCACTCCCTGCCGGGTCGGCACCGCCATGTTGCGGAGCACGATGGACAAGATCGCGGAGGGCCACGGCACGCTGTACGACCTGGCCGAAATCGAGAAACTCGACCGCGTGCTCAACCAGTCGGCGCACTGCGGGCTTGGCCATAGCGCCTGCAATCCCACCCTGGACACGATGAAGCGTTTTCGCCCGACCTACGAACGGCGCCTGAAATCCCAGGATTTCGAACCCGCCTTCGACCTCGACGGCGCGCTCGCCGCCGCCCGCCGCATGACCGGCCGCGACGATGCCGGCGCCCACCTGAGCACAGAGGAAGCATGAAACCGGCAGACATTTACGTATGGAGTTCCCATGACTGACACCTTCCTGCTCGACGGCGAGGACGTCGCTTTCGCCCCCGGCCAGAGTGTCCTGCAGGCGGCCTTGAGCGCCGGCCGCTACATTCCACACTTGTGTTATCACCCGGAATTCAAGCCGCACGGCAGTTGCAAGGTGTGCACGGTGAAGGCCAATGGACGCACGGCCGCTTCCTGTACCCTGCCGGCCCAGGCCGGGCTGAACGTGGAGAGCGAGACCGGGGAAATGAACGATCTGCGCCGCACACTGGTGCAGATGCTGTTCGCCGAGGGCAACCACTTCTGCCCCTCCTGCGAGAAGAGCGGAAACTGCGCGCTACAGGCCCTGGGCGCCGACCTCGGCGTGATGACAGCGGGGTTCCGCCACTTCTATCCGGATCGCCCGGTGGATGCCTCGCACCCGGATTTCCTGCTCGATTTCAACCGCTGCATCCTGTGTGAACTATGCGTTCGCGCCTCCTGCGAGGTGGATGAAAAATGCGTGTTCGCCCTGTCCGGGCGCGGCATCGACAAGCATCTGGTGGTCAACGCCGCCTCCGGCAGGCTTGCCGACACCAACATCGCCCTCTCCGACAAGGCCGCCACGGTCTGCCCGGTGGGCGTCATCATCCAGAAACGGGTCGGCTTCTCGGTGCCCATCGGCCAGCGCCGTTACGACCAGCGCCCGATCCGCGCCCAGGCGCTCGACGACGCCCCACGCCAAGCCGCCGCCAGCGGCGGTTGCGCCGCCTGCGAGGGAACCGCATGAGCCAGAAACTGAAGGTCGCCACCACCTCCCTGGCCGGCTGCTTCGGCTGCCACATGTCCCTCCTGGACATCGACGAACGCCTGTTCACCCTGCTCGAACTCGTCGAATTCGACCGCTCGCCGCTGACCGACATCAAGCACTGCGGCCCCTGCGATGTCGGCCTCGTGGAAGGCGGCCTGTGCAACGCGGAAAACGTCCACGTGCTGCGTGAGTTCAGGAAGAACTGCAAGATTCTGGTCGCCGTGGGCGCCTGCGCGGTCACCGGCGGCCTGCCCGCGCAACGCAACCACCTGAGCCTGGCCGACTGCCTGCAAGAGGTCTACGTCACCGAAATCAGCCTGGAGCACGGCGGTATTCCCAACGACCCGGAACTGCCCCTGCCCCTGGATAAGGTGCACCCACTGCACGAAGTGGTGAAAGTGGATTATTTCCTGCCCGGCTGCCCGCCCTCGGCCGACACCCTCTGGAAATTCCTCACCGACCTCCTGGCCGGACGCACCCCCACTCTGGGGCCGGAACTGATCCGCTACGACTGAACGGCCGCAACTTCCGCCCGAACTCGTTGCGGTAGAGCAACCCGGCCAGGAACGGCGACTACGCCTTCCCGCCGCACATCCTCACCAGCCTGAAAACCACCGGCAAGGGTGCGGTCTCCACCCTCACGGCGTGCTGTTCCGGGGCGGCGCGGAGGCCGTCATCCGCAAGGCCATCGTCCGGCACGGCCTTCATCAAGGGCATCATCGGCCTGCCCGCCAACCTGTTCTACGTCGCCGGCATTCCCGCCTGCATCCTGGTGCTGGACATGGAGGGCGCGGCCGGGCGCAAGGGCGTGTTCATGGGCGGGGAGGCCAGCAAGGGCTACATCAAGGACGGCAACAAGAACCGCCTGCGGGCGCAGGACATTCACAAGATCGTCGATACCTTCAATCGCCAGGTGGAAATCGCTCAACACGTCCGGCTGGTGCTGTTGGCCGAGATCGAGGCCAACGACTTCAACCTCAACCTGCCGCGCCACATCGACTCAAGCTCTGCCGAGGATTTGCAGGACATCGACGCGCACCTGAAAGGCGGCATCCCCAACCGCGACATCGACAAGGAGTTTACCGACCGCCTGTTCGGCCCCAAGGGTCGCCAACAGGTAGGGGGGGTATGAGTTCGACCAATTGTGCGAAGCGTTCGCCATCGGGCACCGCCTGACCAAGCCCGGAACACCGCAAACCAACGGCATGGTGGAACGCTTCAACGGCCGTATCGGTGACACACTGAAAACCCATCACTTCGTCTCAGACCAGAATATGGAGGAAACCTTGCTTCGCTACGCCATCCTGTACAACCATCAGCTATCCCCGTCGGCTTTGGGTAGCAAAGCCCCGATCCAGGCCATGAAGGATGGTTCATATCCAACCCCGAATTGTTCTATCGGAAACCATATGATCGTCCGGGATGTGACAAATAGCCGCTTAGGTCATTGAATGTATAGTGAAATGGCGATGTCTACGTAATAACGGAGTTTCCTTATGAAAACCTGCGCTTTCAGTCTCTCGGCCGCAGATCCGGGCACCTCCATTCCGATCCTGGATTTTCATGAACTTGCGCGACGCATACCGGAATATGGCACCCACGGTAGGAGCGCCGCTCGCGGCGCGATGCGCCGGCGGGCGCAAAGGTGGGGTGTGTGGCCCTGGTGAGGGTGCCTCCCTTCGCCCCCGCCAAGGCGGTCGCGCCGTTTGCATCGCCTCCGCTGGGCGGCCATGTTGTGTTTCACGTCAAGTTCGCTATCGGATGGCGCCGATGAGATTGGAGCGGGAAAAGGTCTATGACCCGATTCTCAGAGGGGTTCATGTCTGGAACGCGCTGGTCATCGTTCTGTTGCTCCTCGGGGGGCGTGCCGGGGGGTGGCTGGGCTATACGCCGGAGGCGGCCGCCCTTCGGTATTTTCATGTGTTGGTCGGCTATGGCCTGGTGCTGGGGCTGGTGGCTCGCATTACCTGGGGTCTGGTCGGCCCCGCACCTGCCCGTTTCTCCGGTTTGTGGCAACCGCGCGCGTGGTGGCGGATGGCGCGGACTCGCGAGTTTTTCCCCACTCCCGCCGATTGGGGCCACCAGGCGGCATCGGCGGCCGTATATCTGCTGCTTTACCTGCTGTTGCTGGGCATGGTGGTGACCGGGTTGGCATTGGCCGCCATCAATCAGGGCAGTGGTCCGCTCTATCTCTGGCTGGGCCATGACGTCACCCTCAAGCACTTGTTTCGCGAGCCGCATGAGGCGATGGAATACGCCGTGCTGGCCTTGGTGGTTGTGCACATCGCCACGTTGATCCTGCATGAAGTTCGTCATGGGGTGCCATTGGCGCAGGCGATGGTGAGCGGGTTTCAGTACCGCAAGGTGGAGGAGGAAGAAGAATGAGCCTGAGCGCGGTGCGGTGACATGCAAAACGGGATCACCTGGAAAGGCCTGGCTATTTTTTGTGCCTCGGTGGGGTTGGCCGGTTTGTGGATATCCAACACACCCAGGGACGACGATGCCTTGTTTCCCCTGCCACGCGGCAGGACCTTGGTGAATGAATGCGGTGGTTGCCATGTCGTTTACGCTCCCGGCCTGCTGCCCGCGCGTTCCTGGCGCAAGATGCTGGCGGAGCTCGATAACCATTTCGGTGAGGATGCCAGCGTGCAGGAACCGGCGCGCCTGGCGTTGCTAAAGGATCTGGAGGATATGGCCGCCGACGGCGCGTTCGCCGATATGCGCATGCGCCGTCTCGCCGCTTCCGTGCCGGTCAATACCGCTCCGCAACACATCACGGAAACCGCTTTCTTCAAATTCATGCACGATGAAGTACCCATGAGTTTCTGGCGGCGTAAAGCCATCGGCGCCCCGGCCAATTGTGTTGCCTGCCATCCTCGCGCCAACGAGGGGCGTTACGGGGAACGTGAAGTGCGGATTCCACAGTAGGCTCATAGGCGACGAATTCCACTGAACACCGGTTGCCAGCCCGTTTAGCCTGATCGTCCATCAAAGGCGAGGCCGGACGCCCGCGCTACAGTGCCATTGGCACAGCATTACGGTAATTCAGCACCACCCCGCCGTACTGCGAAAGGCGAAAAAATGCCGGCTCAGGAGCCGGCATTTTGTTGGGGCGTGTCCGCTGCGCTTACGCCGAGGGTTTGTTCCGGCGTAACGCGATCAGGCCCAACATGCCTAACGGCAGCAGAACGAGCGTGCCCGGTTCAGGGACTTGATGGGTTGCCGTGGCATCCACCCAGATACTGTCGTTGGCGCAGTTTTCAGTCCAATGCACGCGGAAATTGGCGCCGTTGGCCCAGTCCGCGCCGAACGAGGACAGGGGAACGGCCACTTCATAGAAGTAATGCAGATCGCCGGGCCAGACGCCGTAGTTGTTCTGGCCGACCGTGGTGTAAGCCACCGCGCCGGTTCCGCGATCCGTGCCGCTCAGGATGGAAGTCGGGTGGGCGGGATCCGCCAGGGCTCGATTGGCGGCCGTGTTGGGATCGTAATAGCCGGTCCAGGCGCCATTGCTCTTCCAGACGCCCAATGCCCAGTTGACGTTGGAATAGACGTGGCCCGCCGTGGTCGTGGCGCTGCCGAGCAATTCGATGCCGTAGTCAAAACTACCATTAATGCCAAAATCAATGGCGACATCCCCGGCACCATAACTATTTCCGGTCGGATTGTTGGGGGTCAGCGGGTTATGGCCGGTGGCGATGGCGATATAGAGGGTGCTGGCATTCCAGGCCACATACATCGCTTCCGCGTCATAAGCCTGGCCGCCGTAGCCGGGACTGAGGTAGCTGTCGTGCTGATCTTCGGTTTTGTAGGCAAACGCGCTGCTGTCGGGGGTCCAGCCCGTGGCATTGCCGTTGCGCTGCACACCCCAGTCGCTCAGATTGCCGTCAATCACAAATGCCTGGGCGCTGCCAGCGCTGAGCAAGGTGGCGAGGGCCAGGGCACGGAATAGGGTGTTGCTCATGCTGCTCTCCAGTGGGGTGTCTGGGTAGCATTAAGCACTTACCGTGCCATATGTATACTTATAATATAATCAGTGAGATACGGTGTTTGTAAGGATTATTTCGGTGGCGGTTGATGGGATAAACGGCATAACTGTCGAAAACAAGTCTATTTGATAAAAGCGATTGATTGGCCTTGGCTAGTCGATTGGCTGCTCGCCATCCTTTGGAAGGCCTCCATGAATATCGACCGTGTGAGCCGGTGTAAGCGCTTTGATTTATTTCTGTGTGCCCGCCGGCGCGTTCGGTTGCCGGATTTTTTCATGGATCGGATTGAGCTTGTCGAAAGCTCGTCCACCCATCGACCACGCGATCTGGCTGAATTTCATCATGCCAATCGAGTCGGCATGATCGACGGGCGAAAAAAAACCGGCCCGAAGGCCGGTTTTTTTGCTTTTCGCGCCGAATTACTTGGCGGGAGCAGCGGGAGCAGCGGGAGCAGCAGCATCGGCGGGCGCGGCAGCGGCGGGAGCGGCGGCGTCAGCGGGAGCGGCGGGCATGGGAGCGGCAACTTCAGGAACCGGGGCGGGAGCGGGAGCGGCGGCTTCCGGAGCGGGAGCTTCTTTCTTGCCACAGGCGGTCAGGGAAAAGGCGAGCAGGGCGGCGAGCAGGACGGAATATTTCATTTGGATTTCCTAATAAACAAAGTTGATCAACGGTGTATTCAATCAGCCGGGTGGTTTTCGCCACCGACCGATCGCGCGAATTCTAGCAAAAAAAAACGATGCCGCCAGAGGAGCAAAGGGATAAGGGCCGGAATGTTCATGAATATTTTTTATGCGCTCGACGCTCGCCTCGTTTACTGGGCCGTGCCCGGCAGCAGGTAACCCGAGATGTACCACTCATGCAATATCGGCAACAGGGATTCCGTGGGCGTCGTGGGTGGCAGGCGGCGCCGGTCGGCCAGGCTTCGCAGGATGGCGAGGATTTCCGGCGGCGCCTCCACTCGTTCGCCGTTCATATAGAAGAGGGAGCCACGAAACAGGAGTTGGCTGCGCGGGTCGAGACGCACTCCCTGCTTGGCCGCCAGTTTGCTGAAAGACGCGGGTTTAAGAGGAGGGTGTGGTGGATCGAAGAAGATGTGTGACTTGGGTTCGGAGAGGTAGCGGCCCAGGAAGTCTTCCACCGCGTTCTTGTCCCAGCGAACCGCTTTCAACATGGCCGCCACCTGGTTCAGCATCGTGTCCGGGATCTCGGCGGGGTGGCGCGGGCGCTTCAGGTCGGGATCGCTGTATAGCCCCGTCGGGCTCAGATGGTCATGCAGGTAGTTGAGGAAGTTGCCGACCATATCCGCTGCGGTCGGTACCCGGAAACCCACCGACCAGGTCATGCAGGCGGTGAGCGCCACGCCGTTATGGGCATATTGCGGGGGCAGGTAGAGCATGTCGCCGGGATCCAGTTCCCAGGATTGATCCGGCTGGAAGCGTTTGAGGATGCGCAGCGGCGCGTCATCCATCACTTCGAGATCGTCCTGGGCGCTGATCTCCCAGCGCCGACGCCCCTGGCCCTGAATCAGGAACACGTCGTAGGAGTCGAAATGCGGGCCGACCCCACCCCCGGGCGGGGCGAAGCTGACCATCAGGTCATCCAGTCGCGCGAGTGGAATGAAATCGAAGGCATGCAGCAGGGCGTCTCCATCCGGGAGAAAGTGATTCACCCCGGAAACCAGCAGACTCCAGTTTTTTTTCGGCAAACCGGCGAGGTCGTCCGCCTCGAACGGGCCGTGGTCGAGCAGGCACTGGCCGCGCATGAATCGCACCAGGCGGCTTTCCGCGTCGTCACGCATGGCCAATTCGGACAGGCGGCCGCGATCCAGCCAGTCGCCGAAGCCCGGCAACGCCTGGCGCACCAGCAGCGGTTTTTTCTGCCAGTATTCGGCCAGGAAGACTTCCGGGGTGATGCCACCCAGCAAGCACCGCAAAGAAAAATCCGCCATTGAGAAAGTGGCAACCGGCGCGGAACGGGGGCTGTGAAATTTACCCATATAATACTTTCGGCCTATTTCGAGGAGTCCAAGTGATGCTGAACGAAGGTGCGGGTGTTGGCGATAAAGCCCCCGACTTTGAATTGCCCGATGCGGATATGACCATCGCCAAGATGGCGGATTACCAGGGCAAGCCGCTCGTGCTGTTCTTTTACGTGCGGGATGATACGCCCGGCTGTACCACCGAAGCGATCGAGTTCAGCGACCGTGAATCCCGCTTCGCGCGCCTTGGCTGCGCGGTTCTCGGGATTTCGCGCGACGATTGCATTCGCCACGGCGCTTTCCGTGAAAAGCATGGCATTACGGTGCCCTTGCTGGCCGACAAGGAGGGCATCGCCTGCAAGGCATATGGCGTCCTGGTTACGCGCGAGGTGGACGGGGTGCAGCGTGAAGGTGTGAACCGTTCCACTTTCATCATCGACGCGGCGGGGGTGATCCGCCATGCTCTCCACGGCGTTGTCCCCAAGGGGCACGCGGAGGAAATTCTCAATCTCGTCAAGGAGTTATGAAGTGAAAATCGGCAAGGATACGGCGGTCACCCTGACCTACCAGCTCACCACGCTTTCCGGAGAACTGCTGGAAGAGGCGACTCTGGAGTCGCCCGCCACCTATCTGCATGGCGGCTATGACGGCATCTTCCCCAAGGTGGAGGCGTCGCTGGAAGGCAAGGCCACGGGCGACGAGCTCGATGTGGTGCTGGAGCCGGACGACGCCTTCGGCGAGTACGACGCCGAACTGGTGCGTGTGGAACCGGTGCATCTGTTCCCCAAGGACATTGAAATCGGCATGCAGTTGGAAGGGGCCAGCGAGGGCGGCGAGCATGTCATGCTCTACACCGTGACCGATGTGGCCGAAGGCCAGGTGGTGGTGGACGGCAATCATCCCTTGTCCGGGCAGAGCCTCAGGCTGCAATGCCAGGTGAGGGAAGTTCGCGCCGCCCTGCCCGAGGAAGTGGAACACGGCCATGTGCATGGCGCGCACGGGCACCACCACTGATCGACAGTCAACCGGGCGGCTCCAGTAAAATGGGCGCCCTTTTTTTCAGGCTCAACACTCCATGAAAGTCACTTTTCTCGACTTCGAGCAGCCAGTGGCCGAACTCGAAGCCAAGATCGAGGAGCTCTCCGAGGTACAGGGCGATTCGTCGCTGGACCTCTCCGAGGAGATCGGCCGCCTGCGCAAGAAAAGCTCGGCGCTGACCAAACAGATCTACGGCAAGCTCAACGCCTGGCAGGTCTCGCAGGTCGCGCGCCATCCGCAGCGCCCCTACACCCTGGACTACATCCAGGCCCTGTTCACCGAGTTCGAGGAACTGCATGGCGACCGCGCCTATGCCGACGACCCCGCCATAGTCGGTGGCGTCGCCCGCTTCGAAGGCGAACCGGTGATGGTGATCGGGCATCAGAAAGGCCGCGATGTGAAAGAACGGCAATACCGCAATTTCGGCATGCCGCGCCCGGAGGGCTACCGCAAGGCATTGCGTTTGATGCGCCTGGCCGAGAAGTTCCATCTGCCGGTGCTCACCTTCATCGACACACCCGGCGCCTATCCCGGCATCGGCGCCGAGGAGCGCGGCCAGTCCGAGGCCATCGCCCGCAATCTATATGTGATGTCCGAACTCAAGACGCCGGTGATCTGTACCGTGATCGGCGAAGGCGGCTCCGGTGGCGCGCTGGCGATTGGAATCGGCGACGCGGTGATGATGATGCAATACGCCACCTACTCCGTGATTTCCCCGGAAGGCTGCGCCTCCATTCTCTGGAAGAGCGCCGACAAGGCCGCCCTGGCGGCGGAATCCCTCGGTATCACGGCGCCGCGCCTGAAGAGCCTGGGCCTGATCGACCGCATCATCAACGAACCCCTCGGGGGCGCTCACCGCGACCCCGAGGCGGCGATCGAATCCATGCGCGCCAGCCTTTCCGAAGTCCTGCGTGAAGTTGGCGAGCGCCCACGCAACGCGCTGCTCAACGACCGCTACGCCCGCCTCATGGGCTACGGCAAGTTCAAGGAAGCGCGGGCCTAGGATGAAACAGCCCCCTTACTCGCTACGCTCGTTTCCCCCCGAGGGGGAGGTCAGTTCCTTCGGAACGGCCGTGCGGAACTGACATGATGGCGCCGGCATCCGGTGGCCTGTCGGGCTGACGGCTGGCGCGCCACGGGGGGACGCCGGGAAGTGTTCTTGCAAGCTCATGTCGCCGCCTTCCTCCGCAGGCATCCTCCCGGCCGGCGGCTGAACATCGGTTTCTCGGGGGGGCTGGACTCCACGGTTCTTCTCCACCTGCTCGCCGGCCTGCGCGGCGAGTTCGGTTTCCACCTGGCCGCCGTGCACGTGCATCACGGACTTTCCCCGTTGGCCGATGCCTGGGTGGAACATTGCCGCCGGCAATGCGCCGAGTTGGAAGTTTCCTTACGGGTCGCGCATGTCGCGGTGAGCCGCGCCGGGCAGGGCCTCGAAGCCGCCGCGCGGGAAGCGCGCTACCGGGTGTTCGCCGGGCTGGAGGGCGATGCCCTGGCGCTGGCGCACCAGCGCGACGACCAGGCGGAAACCGTGCTGCTGCAACTGCTGCGCGGCGCCGGCATGAAGGGCCTGGCGGCCATGCCGGAGGAGCGCGAACTCGGCTCCCTCAGGCTGTTGCGTCCGTTGCTCGATGTACCGCGCGCCGAGATCATGGCGTATGCCCGCGCGCGGGGATTGTCCTGGGTGGACGATGCAAGCAATGCCGATACCGCCTTGCGCCGCAACGCCACCCGCCACCTATTGATGCCGCTCCTGGAAAACCTGTTTCCGGGCGCGGCCAACACCCTGGCGCGGGCGGCGGCGCAATTCGCCGAGTGCGCCGACCTGCTCGATGCCCTGGCGCGCCAGGATGATCCGGACATCGCAACCGCCGAAGGGCTGGCGCTGGCGCGGCTGGCGGAACTCGACGCGGCGCGCGCGGGCAACCTGCTGCGCCACTACCTGCAATTGCGCGGCGTTCCCCTGCGCCGCGAACGCCTGCGTGAAGCCCTGGCGCAGATACTGGAGGCGCGCGCGGACGCGCAACCCGTGGTCGACTTCGGCGCCGCCTCGCTACGGCGTTTCCAGGGGCGCGTCGCGCTGGTGAAGAACGCCCCGGCGCCGCTCGCCCAGGCCTGGCATTGGCGCGGTGAAGCGGAACTGGACCTGGGGGCGGCCGGCGGCTTGAGCTTCACGCCGGTCAAGGGACGGGGCGTACGCTTGCCGGGCCAGGCGGTGGTGCGGCTGAGAACCGGCGGCGAGAAGCTTCGGCCGGCTACGGATAAGGAGGGGCGGCGACCGGCGCGTACCCTGAAAAACCTGTTGCGCGAAGCCGAGGTGCCGCCCTGGTTGCGCGAGCGTCTGCCACTGATCTACGTGGAGGATCGCCTCGCCTGGGCGGCGGAAATCGGCGCGGACGCAGCGTTTCAGGCCGGCCCCGATGCGGCCGGTTGGCTCATTTCGTGGCGAAAGCCGGAGTAACCAGGGCCTGCATTCCCATCTTGCGCATTTCCGCCTGGGCCTTTTCCGCCTCCTCGCGGTTGGCGAACGGCCCCAGGTGCACGCGCGTTTCCATGTGGGCGCGGATGCCCTGCTTGTTCAGCTTGCTGACCAGTTCGCGGGCGCGTTCCGGATTGCTGAATACCGCCAGTTGCACCACGAAACGCTCGCCCAGGGGGGCGGCTTGCGTGGCGGCAGGCCGAGTCGGCACCGCTCCCGACTCGGAAAAGGCGCTCGCGCCGCCTCCCGAGGGGGCCAGGCCATTCCTGGGTTGGCCCGGCGAGTGGCTGGAGAGCGCAGCGCGCGGGATGGCGGCGGGAGCGCCCAAGATTTTCGGCGCATTGCTGACCTTGGGTGGCGGTGGCGGTTCCGGCGTTGTCGGCGGCTTTGCCGTGGCGGCCGGCGGTGGTTCGCCCCGTTCCTGGGTTGAAGCTTCCTTGGCGGCGGGCGCGGGTTCCTCCCCGGCGGTTCGAGGTGGCGCGATTTCCTGTGGGGGCGCGGTAACGATGGGGGAGGGCGGAGCCACCGAAACGGGCTTTTCCGGCTTCCTGGCGCCCTGATCGAGCCACCAAAGTCCGCCCAGCGCGGCTACCGTCACCAGGCCGGCCACCGTCAGGCGCATCAGCGCCCTGCGCCGCACATCCTCGTTCTCCGTCAAGCCTCCGACCGGGCCGTTTTCCACCGCCATTGCATCCTCCTCGCCGTGCCCCGGGGTGGCGCACCGCCTTTATTTTAGGGGGGTTTCATGGTAACTTCCGCGCGCTTTTTTCGCGTATTTTCAAAGCTTTCCCCTCTCCTTCAATAAACCTTCCCTTGTATCCGGAGTACCGCAACATGGCTGTTGAACGCACCCTGTCCATCATCAAACCCGACGCCGTCGCCAAGAATGTCATCGGCAAGATCTATTCCCGTTTCGAGAGCAATGGCCTCAAGGTCATCGCCGCTCGCATGGCCTGGTTGTCCGCGCAGGAAGCCGGCGGTTTTTATGCCGTGCACAAGGAGCGTCCCTTTTACAAGGATCTGGTTGCTTTCATGACCTCCGGCCCGGTGATGATCCAGGTGCTGGAAGGCGACGACGCCATCGCCAAGAACCGTGAACTGATGGGCGCCACCGACCCCAAGAAAGCGGAAGCCGGCACCATCCGCGCCGACTTCGCCGACAGCATCGACGCCAACGCCGTGCATGGCTCCGACGGCCCCGACACCGCGAAAGTGGAAGTGGCCTATTTTTTCCCGGAATTGAACGTCTACTCCGGACGCTGATCCGAGGGGGCTGGCGCGGGAAACGCGCTTCACCCCTCACACCCGACGCCTCACCCCTTGCAAAACCTGCTCGATCTCGACCTGCCCGGACTCGTCGCTTTCTTTGAAAGCCTCGGCGAGAAGCCGTTTCGCGCCCGTCAGGTAATGCACTGGCTGCACCAGTACGGTGCCGACGACTTCGGTCAGATGACCGATCTGGCCAAATCGTTGCGCGCCAGGTTGCCCGAGGTGGCCGAAATTCGGCCACCGCTGCTGCACCAGGAGCAGGTGTCGGACGACGGCACGCGCAAATGGCTGCTGGAAGTCGGCCCGCTGAACCGGGTCGAGACGGTGTTCATCCCGGAAGCCGAGCGCGGCACCCTGTGCGTCTCCACCCAGGTGGGCTGCGCGCTGGAATGCGCCTTCTGTTCGACCGGGCGGCAGGGCTTCAACCGCAACCTGTCGGTGGCGGAAATCATCGGCCAGCTCTGGTGGGCCAACAAGGCGATGGGGCGCGACCCGAAAGGGGATCGTGTCATTTCCAACGTCGTGTTGATGGGCATGGGCGAGCCCCTGCTCAACTACGACAACACCGTGACCGCCGTGTCCCTGATGCTTGACGACCATGCCTATGGCCTGTCGAAGCGGCGCGTCACCATCTCCACCTCCGGCATCGTGCCGGCGATGGATCGGCTGCGCGAGCGGATGCCGGTGGCCCTGGCGGTGTCGCTGCACGCGCCTAACGATGCGCTACGCGACCAGTTGGTGCCGATCAACCGCAAATACCCCCTGAAGGAGCTGATGCCCGCCTGCCAGCGCTATGTTCAGGATGGTCCGCGCGACTTCATCACCTTCGAATACGTCATGCTCGACGGCATCAATGACCGCCCCGAGCATGCCGAGCAGTTGCTGCATCTCACCCGCGACGTGAACTGCAAGTTCAATCTGATTCCCTTCAATCCATTCCCCAACGCCGGCTTCCGCCGCTCGCCATCCGAGACGGTGCGCCGTTTCGCCAGCCAGCTCATGGGCGGCGGCAAGATCGCCACCACACGCAAGACGCGCGGCGACGATATCGACGCGGCTTGCGGCCAGTTGGCCGGCCAGGTCGAGGACAAGTCGCGGCGCGTGGCTTCCCGCATCGAGAAATTCATGGGGATGGCATGAAACGCGTCGCGCTCTTGCTGCTGTTCGGGCTCGCCGGCTGCGTGGCGCAGCCAACCACCACCACCGGCGGCCCGGAGGCGCGTTCCTCCAGCGTCGGCGATGTCGGCGCCCAGGTGCATACCGAATTGGCCGCCAACTATTTCCTGCGCGCGCAGCACGCCGTGGCCCTGCAGGAACTGGCGGAAGCGATCAAGTCCGATTCCGGCTACGCGCCGGCCTACAACATGCTCGGCCTGGTGCATGGCGAACTGCGCGAGGATCAACGCGCGGAAGAGGATTTCCGCCGCGCCATCGCGCTTTCGCCGCAGTTCTCCGAGGCACACAACAACTTCGGTTCGTTCCTTTGCCAGCGCAAGCGCATGAAGGAAGCGCGCGAGCATTACGAAACGGCGCTGGCCAACCCGCTCTACGCCTCGCCCGAGAAGGCTCTCAGCAATGCCGGGGCGTGCAGCCTGGAACAGGGCGACCTGGCGGCGGCGGAAATGTATTTCCTGCGCGCCATCCGGCGCGCGCCGAATCATGCCTCCGCCCAGTTGGGCATGGCTGAAGTCCACTTTCGCCAGGGCCGCTGGCTGGCTGCGCGCGCGGTGTTGCGGCAGCTCACCGAACAGGCCGAAGTCAGCCCGCAGGCGCTCTGGCTGGGGGTGCGCGTCGAGCGCCGCCTGGGGGATCGCGAGGCGGAAGCCAACTATGGCGCCCAGTTGCGTCGGCGCTACCCAGAATCCATGCAAACCCAATGGCTGATTACCAGCCAATTCGAGCAGATGGGGAGTCTGTTATGAGTGCCCCCGAAAAATCCGCTTCGCGGCTTTCTCCCCCCGAGGGCGCGGTATCGCCGGTTTTTCACCCGGGGTTCGGTGAGAAGCTCAGGCTCGCGCGTGAAGCGCTTGGGCTGACGCCCGCTGAAGTGGCCGCCAAGCTCAAACTCGGCGCCCGCCAGATCGAAGCGCTGGAAGCGGAAGATCTGGCGCACCTGCCGGGTGATGTGTTCACGCGCGGTTTTGTCCGCAATTACGCGCGCCTGGTGCGAATCGACCCGGAGCAACTGATCGTGCCGGTGGACATCAACGCCGCCGTCGCGGAAACCATTACCGCGCCCAGTGAAGGTGTGATCTTCTCCTCGCCCGGCTTGCGCCGCTGGGTGCTGTTGCCCATGTTGGCGCTGGGTTTCTTCGTGGTATTGGTGGCCGTGCTGTATTACTGGCTGCGCCAGGGTGAGAACGCGCTGCTCGGCGCGCCGGTCGCGCCACCGACCGTATTGGTCCCCGCCGCGCCGCCCGCGCCGATTCCCGTCGCCCCGCCAGCGCTTCCTCCGGCCGCCGCGCCGGAACCCGCGATGCCCGCCGAAGTCGGCCCCGGCGCCACGCCCGCATCCACGCCTGTGCCTCCATCGGCGCCGGCTCCCGCCGCGCAGCCGGCGCCACCCGTGCCCACGCAGCCCGCGAGCCAGGCGGCGCCCGCCGCCGGCAAGAACCACACCTTGCGTTTCGTCCCGGGTCTGGATGCCTGGATTCAAGTGGTGGACGGCCAGGGCAAGCGTTATTCCAAACTGGTGCGCGCCGGTAGCGCCGAGACCTTTGACGGCGAGGCGCCGTTCAGGCTGGTGGTGGGCGAAGCGGCGCAGGTGAAACTGAGCTACGACGGCCATCACATCGACCTCACCCCCTTCATCGGGCAGAAGGTTGCCCGCTTGACTTTGGAATGACCATGCGCCAGACAATCGTGCGCCGCCCCACGCGGCGCGTCATGGTGGGCCACGTGGCGGTAGGTGGCGGCGCGCCGGTGGTGGTGCAGTCCATGACCAATACCGACACCGCCGATGTCGCCGCCAGCGTTGCTCAGGTTCACGAACTCTGGCGGGCGGGTTCCGAAGTGGTGCGCCTCACCGTCAACACCGAGGAGGCCGCGCGCGGCATCGTCGCCATCCGTGAAAAACTCGACGCGATGGGCTGCGACGTGCCGCTGGTCGGCGATTTCCATTTCAACGGCCACCGCCTGGTCAAGGCTGTGCCCGAATGCGTGCCGGCGCTCGCCAAGTTGCGCATCAACCCCGGCAACGTCGGGCGCGGTTCCAGGAAGGAAGAACAGTTCGCCACCCTGGTGGAAGCCGCCGCGCGTCACGGCAAGGCCGTGCGGATCGGTGTCAACTGGGGCAGCCTGGATCAGGAATTGCTGGCGCGCATGATGGACGGGAACGCGCAACGCGCCGAACCGCACGATCCGGAACAGGTAATGCGCGACGCGCTCATCGTCTCCGCTCTGGAATCCGCCGCCCGCGCCGAAGCCCTGGGCCTGCCGGGCGACCGCATCATCCTGTCGTGCAAGCTGTCCGGCGTGCAGGATCTGATCCAGGTCTACCGTGACCTCGCCAGCCGCTGCGATTACGCCCTGCACCTGGGCCTCACCGAAGCCGGCATGGGCAGCAAGGGCATCGTCGCCTCCACGGCCGCGCTCGCCATCCTGCTGCAGGAAGGCATCGGCGACACCATCCGCGTCTCGCTGACGCCGCAACCGGGCGAATCGCGCACCACCGAAGTCCAGGTGGCCCAGGAAATCCTGCAAACCATCGGCCTGCGTTCCTTCACCCCCCTGGTCACCGCCTGCCCCGGCTGCGGCCGCACCACCAGCACGGTGTTTCAGGAACTGGCGCAAAAAATCCAGAATTGGCTGCGTAGCCAGATGCGGGTCTGGCGCGGCCGCTATCCCGGCGTCGAGACCATGAACGTGGCGGTGATGGGGTGCGTGGTCAACGGCCCCGGCGAGAGCAAGCACGCCAACGTCGGCATCAGCCTGCCCGGCACCGGCGAAGTACCGGTGGCCCCGGTCTACGTTGACGGCGAAAAGACCGTCACCCTCAAGGGCGAGCGCATCGCCGAGGAGTTTCAGGCCATCGTCGAAGATTATGTGAAACGAACTTATGGAGGCGCTGAGTAGCAAGTCGCGAGTCGCAAGTCGCAACCCGACCTTGCCGCTCGCCGCTGGCCACTCGCCACTTGCCCACTGATGAGCAACCACCTCCGTGCCGTGCGCGGCATGAACGACCTCCTGCCCGCGGATTCGCCGCTTTGGCAGTTTTTTGAGTCCACCCTGCGCGGCTGGCTGAAATCCTATGGCTATCGTGAATTGCGCACACCCATCCTGGAACACACCGGGCTGTTCAAGCGTGCCATCGGCGAGGTGACGGACATCGTCGAGAAGGAGATGTACACCTTTGTCGACGAACTCAACGGCGAGAGCATGACCCTGCGCCCGGAGGGCACCGCTTCCTGCGTGCGCGCGGCCATCGAACACAACCTCCTGTTCGACGGCGGCAAGCGGCTCTGGTACGCCGGCCCCATGTTCCGCCACGAACGGCCGCAGAAAGGACGCTATCGCCAGTTCCACCAGTTCGGCATCGAAGCCCTGGGCTTCGCCGGGCCGGATCTGGACATCGAACACCTGCTGATGACCGCGCGCCTGTGGAAGTTGTTGGGGCTTTCCGACTGCATTCACCTGGAAATCAACTCCCTGGGCGGCGCCGAATCGCGCGCCCGGCATCGGGAAAAGCTCATCGTCTATTTCCAGGCGCATGAAAGCGAACTGGACGAAGACGCGAAACGCCGCCTGCACAGTAACCCGCTACGTATTCTCGACACCAAGAATCCGGCCATGCAGGCGTTGGTGGAAGCCGCGCCCAAGCTGATGGACGAACTCGATGAAGCGGCGCTGGCGCATTTCGCGGCGGTGCGGCGGGGGCTCGACGACGCCGGCATCGGCTACAAGATCAACTCGCGCCTGGTGCGCGGCCTCGATTACTACAACTACACGGTGTTCGAGTGGGTCACCGACCGCCTCGGCGCCCAGGGCACGGTCTGCGCCGGCGGCCGCTACGACGGTCTGGTGCAACAACTCGGCGGCAAGGCGGCGCCGGCCTGCGGCTATGCGATGGGCGTGGAACGCCTGTTGGCGCTGCTGCTCGATGCCGGAGTGGCGCCCCCCGCCGACGCGCCGGATATCTACCTCGTCAACGTTGGCGAGGCGGCCAGCCGTTTCGCGCCGCAAGCCGGCGAAGCCTTGCGCGACGCCGGTTTCGCCGTGGTGCTGCATGGCGGTGGCGGCAGTTTCAAATCACAAATGAAAAAGGCCGATGCCAGCGGCGCCCGTTACGCCATGATTATCGGCGACGACGAGGCCGTGGCCGGCGAAGTGACGATCAAGCCCCTGCGTGGGGAAGGTGAACAACAGCGCGTCGCCCTGGCGGCGGCGGCGGATCTCTTGAAAGGGTAAACAATGGCATTCGATCTGGAAGAACAGGAACAAATCGACGAGTTCAAGGTGTGGTGGAAACTGCACGGCATGAAGGTCATTCTGGGCGTGACCGCTTTTCTGGTGATCGTCGGTGGCTGGCGCGCCTGGGAAACCTGGCGGCGCAACCAGGCGGCCGAAGCCTCCATGCTGTTCGACACGGCGATCCAGGCTGCGACGATGAACGACCTGAAAGCCACCAAGGACGTCACCGCGCGGATCATGGAAAACCAGTCGCGCGGCGCCTACGCCACGCCCGCCGCCTGGCTGGCCGGCCGCGTCAACCACGAGAGCGGCGACTTGAAAAGCGCGCGCGCCCAATACGAATATGCCCTGGAGCACGCCCGCGACGATGGCCTCAAGCAACTCGCGCGCATGCGCCTGGCCGGCATCCGCTTCGAGGAAAAGGACTTCCCCGGCGCCCTGGCTCTCCTGAACGAAACCTTCTCGCCCGCTTTCCAGGGCCTGGCCGCACAACTCAAGGGCGACGTCCTGATCGAACAGGGCAAGACCGGGGAAGCGCGCGCCGCCTACAAGCTGGCGCTGGAAAAGCTCGACGACAAGAGTTCCCTGAAACCCCTGCTGGAAATCCGCCTGGATGCCCTGGGAGGCTGATGTGCTGAAACGTGCTCTTCTGCTCGCCACGCTTGCCGCCAGCCTGTCCGGCTGCTCCTGGTTCAGTGGCTGGTTCGGCCCCGACCAGCCCGCCGCCAAACCGGCCGAACTGAGCGAATTCAAGGCCAGCGCCAGCCTGGCGCGGCAGTGGGACGCCAACGTCGGCGCCGCCGGGCCTTACGATTTCTCCCCCGCCACGGATGGACAGGCGATCTACGCCGCCGGCCGTGAAGGCAAGCTGGTCAAGCTGGACATCGCCAGCGGCCGCGAACTCTGGCGCGTCGAAGCCGGCCAGCCGCTCTCCGCCGGTGTCGGCTTCGGCGAAGGCCTGGTGCTGGTGGGCACGCCCAAGGGCGAGCTGATCGCCTACAAGGCCGCCGACGGCGGTGTCGCCTGGAAAGCCCGGCTCTCCGGGGAAATCCTGGTGCCGCCGGTGGCGGGGGGCGGCGTCGTCGCCGCCCGCGGAAACGACGGCAAGATCGCCCTGTTCGAGGCCAGGGATGGCAAGCAGCGCTGGGTCAACAACCGCGCGCTGCCCACCCTCACCCTGCGTGAGCAGGGGCATCTGGCGCTCTCCGACAAGGCGCTGTTCGTGGGCAATGCCGGCGGCAAGTTGAGCGCCCTTTCGCTGCTCAACGGCGCCCCGCTGTGGGAGGCCAACATTGCCCTGCCGCGCGGCGTCACCGAACTGGAACGCATCGCCGACGTGGTCGGCCCGCTGGCGCTGGACGACCATCTGGTATGCGCCGCCGCCTACCAGGGGCGCGTGGCCTGTCTCGACCGCGTGACCGGCAACGCCGTCTGGACGCGCGAACTCTCCTCCCTGCGCGGCGTCGACATGGATGCCCGCTACGTCTTCGCCAGCGACGCCCACGGCGCCCTGCTTGCCTACGAGCGCTCGCGCGGCGGCAACTCCTGGAAGCAGGAGAAACTGCGCGACCGCCGCCTCTCCAGCCCGGTCGCCGTGGCCGAGCGCTATGTCGCGGTGGGGGACTACCAGGGCCATATTCATCTCATCAACGCCGAAGACGGCGCCTTCGCCGCCCGCGCGCCCACGGACGGCAGCCCCATCAACGGCGTCATGATCCCGCTCAAGTCCGGCCTGGTGGTGCAGACGGCGAACGGCGGGGTGATGGCGTTCAAGATTCAGTAGGCCGGGCCAGGCGCGGAAGTTCGCGCCGTAACCCGGCGGCGCGGTGAGTTGAATCCGTGCGTTGCCATATACGGCGCATCCGGGTGATACTTTAGTGTCACCAGCATCAGGAGTCCGATCATGGCCACCACCACCACCCTGAAACTCCCGGATCCTCTTAAGGCCCGTATCGCCAGCGCCGCCGGATACGCAGGGAAAACATCCCACGCCTTCATGCTCGAAGCCCTGCAGGCGCAAACCGAGTTGGCGGAAAGGCGGCGTGAATTCGTCGATGCCGCGCTAAAGGCCAGGGAAGAAGTGGCTCAATACGGCCTGGTCTATGACGCCGATGAAGTGTTCAGCTACATCCAGGCCCTATCGCAGGGAAAAGAGGCTGAACGCCCCGCGCCGATCAAGTTGTAACCATGACGCAACTGGTTTTTTCACCGCGAGCCCTGTTGGATATGGAACGTTTGGCTGTTTTCCTTCGCGACGGCGATGCCGATGCGGCGCGAGAAACCGTGCCCACGCTGATGCGTGGCTTGGCCATTCTGAAGGAGCATCCCTTGATGGGACGCAAGGTGGAAGCTGGATTGCGGGAACTGGTCATCGCGCGTGGCAAGTCGGGTTATGTGGCGCTCTACGATTTCGATGTGGCGAAGGACTCGGCTATCGTTCAGGCGATCCGGCATCAACGCGAACACGGCTACGTCCATGAGTAAGCAGCCGTTTTTTCTTCAGGAGACGAGACATGCTTCGCGCTGTCGAAATAAGCAACTTCCGCAGCTTCGCCGATCTGAGGAGGATGCCTTCGCCGAAGCGGTACGCCCCACCGAGGGCGAAATGCGGATGGAATCCCTCCCGCGCTCCGTCTATCCCCGCCCCGGTGCGCGGGATCGCGCCTTTAATCTCAATGCACCCGGATTCGCGCCTTTGCGCGAGTTTCTCGGGGCGATTTAAGTGAAATCATGAAACCTACCGTTGTCCTGGTCGGCCGGCCCAATGTCGGCAAATCCACGTTGTTCAATCGTCTGACCAAGACGCGTGACGCGCTCGTCCACGATCTTCCCGGCCTCACCCGCGACCGCCATTACGGCCACGGCCGTAGCGGTTCCAAACCGTTTTTGGTGGTGGATACCGGCGGCTTCGAGCCGGTGGTGGAATCCGGCATTCTCGCCGAGATGGCCAAGCAGACCATGCAGGCGGTGGCGGAAGGCGATGTGGTCGTCTTTCTGGTCGATGGCCGCGCCGGCGTCACGCCACAGGACATGATCATCGCCGAGAAGCTGCGCCGCAGCGGGCGGCCGGTGTTCCTGGCGGTGAACAAGACCGAGGGCATGAACCGTGGCGTGGTCAGCGCCGAATTCTTCGAACTCGGCCTGGGCAGCCCGGTGCCGATTTCCAGCGCCCACGGCGAGGGGGTGCGCGAACTGGTGGATCTTGCGCTGGAATCGTTCGAAGTCGAGGCGGAGGAGGGCGAGGCTGGCAACGGCGGCCATCCCAAGATCGCCATCATCGGCCGCCCCAACGTCGGCAAATCCACCCTGGTGAACACCTTCGTCGGTGAAGAGCGCGTCATCGCCTTCGACCAGCCCGGCACCACGCGCGATTCCATCTATGTCGACTTCGAACGCGCCGGCAAGCCCTATACCCTGATCGACACCGCCGGCGTGCGGCGCAAGGGGCGGGTGACCGAGGCCATCGAAAAATTTTCGGTCATCAAGACCCTGCAAGCCATCGAGGACGCCAATGTGGTGGTTCTGGTGCTCGACGCCCAGCAGGAAATCTCCGATCAGGACGCCCACCTCGCCGGCTTCGTCCTGGAGGCCGGGCGCGCCCTGGTGGTGGCGGTGAACAAATGGGACGGCATGGATGGCTACGCGCGCGACCAGATCAAGCGTGAACTCACCCGGAAGCTGGAGTTCCTTGCCTTCGCCCGCTTCCACTTCATCTCCGCCCTGCGCGGCGATGGCGTCGGGGCCGTGCTGAAATCGGTCGATGAGGCCTATGCGGCGGCGATGGCCAAGTTGCCGACGCCACGTCTGACCCGCGTCCTGCAGGACGCCGTCACCCAGCAACAACCCGGCCGTTCCGGCCTGTTCCGGCCCAAGCCCAAGTACGCCCACCAGGGCGGCAGCAACCCGCCGATCATCATCATCCACGGCAACCATCTGGAAGGCATCACCGACAGCTACAAGCGCTACCTGGAAAACACCTTCCGCACCGTGTTCAATCTGCAAGGCACGCCGCTCAGGGTGGACTTCAAATCCGGCCACAATCCGTTCGAGGCGCGCAAGCCCAAACCCATCACCCCGCGCCAGGAGCGCACGGCGGAACGCGCCGCCAGACGGCGCAAGAAGACGTTCGGGAAATGAGCGGCGGGCGGGATGGGCGCGCCGCGATCCCGCTTCGGGTTTGAAGATGCCGATGTCCGGTATATGCTTGCTCCAGTCTTGTCCCCACTCTTCTTCCTCATGAAATCCCTCCTGTTCTTCGCCGTCGCCCTGTTCGCCACGGCCGCTTCGGCGGCGGACTGGACGCCCGAGTTGTTGCCGCCGGAACAGGGTCTGCGCGGGCCGCTGGCGCCGGTGCAATTTCTGTTGCCCGAGTTGCCGGCGGAAACGCTGGAGAAGCTGGCGCTGGAACTGGACAACTTCGATGTGACGGCTTACGTGAGCAGCGCCGACGGCCGCCGCGCCATCTTCACGCCGCCGCAGCCGATCAGCCAGGGCAGGCACGACTTGCGTCTGGTCGAGTATCGGGCCGGCGGTCAGATGGTGGAACGCGGCCGCTGGACTCTGGAGATCCGCGCCGGCGCGGGGCATCGCGAGGCCAGCCTGAACGGCAATCTGGTGTTCAACCTGACCCGCCGCCTGGACTCGAACCATCTCGCGGCGGGAACGGCGGGGCCGAATCAGGCCGATGGCGCCTTGAGCCTGCGCGGCGCCCTGGCCGACGCCGACTGGAAGGTGACCGGCGCCGCCGATCTCCTGGGCAACAGCCAGCATGCCCAACTGCCGCGCAAGGATGGCCCGATCGACCTGGCGACCTTCCTGCTGACGGCGGAAACAGGCCCGGTGGTGGCGCGGGTCGGCCATCACGCGGTGGGGCCGGACAGTCTGGCGATGCAGGGATTCAGCCGGCGCGGAGCGTCGGTGGGGGTCAAATCCGCAGATGGCGCCGCCGCCGTGACCGCGTTCGCGTTGAATACCGGTAACGTGGTCGGCTTCCAGGAAGGGCTGGCGGTGGGCGACGCGGACAAGCGCACCGTCGGCGTCGTGGCCAGCGTGAAGCCACTGGCCGGGCGCGACCTCAATGTCTGGGGCACCTGGGTTTCCGGGGCCGGCCAGGATCAGACCGGCGCCAGCGGCTCCGGCGTGGCCGGCGATGCCGCGCACAGCAAGGGCCGGGCGGCGGCGCTGTCCGGTTACGGCACGTTTCTCGACAACCGCATGCAAGTGCGCGCGGAAACGGCGCGCAGCCATTTCGACGCGGATGGACCGGGCACGGATACCAACGGCGACGGGGTGATCGACCACAACGAGCCCTATCGTGACGGCGGCAGCCAGCTCCTGATGCTCAACTGGAGCCCGTGGGACAAGCTGGAAGCGGCAGGCCGCCCCGCCGCGCTGAGTTTCGGCCTGGAACGGCGCCATGTCGGCACCTGGTTCCGCAGCCCGGCCGCCCCCGGCGCCGCGCGTGATACTGATCTGTGGAAGGGCGGGATGCATTTCGATTGGGCCGGGGTGCACGGTGACGCCAGTCTGGCGCGCGCCACCGACAACGTCGATGACCAGCCCGATGTGGCGCGTTCGCGTTCCCTGCAAAGCAACCTCAGCATGGGCTGGTATCCCGAATACGCGCGCGCCGCCGATGGCCGTCCAGCGATTCCCTGGTATGGACAACCCTATCTCGGCCTGGCCCTGGGGCATACCGATCTCGACGTGATCAACGGCACCGGCGCGTTGTCCGCCGGGCCATTGCGCCGCACCGACAGCCTCACCTTGAGCGCCACCTTCAGCGGCGGCGCCTGGTCCTGGGGCGTCAGCCAGACTCTGGGCAGGGACGAGGATCGCCGCCAGACGGCGCCCGATCTTTCGCTTTCCAGCACGCAGGTGTTCGCTTCGCTGCAAGTGGGCGAGCGCCTGACCCTGGGGCCGACCGTGAGTCATTCCGTGACGCGCGAAAGCGACGCGCCGGCCGGCGTGACCGCCAAGGATCGGAAAACCCTGACCGCCGGCCTGTATGCCTCATACACCCTGAGCGAGACTTTGAACCTGGGCGGCGGTTACACCCTGAGCGACGACGAGACTTCCGACGGCAGCAGCCAGCGCCGCGCCCAGGATCTCAACGCCCGTCTATCCTGGATAGTGGCGCCGCCGAAGGAACGCCGTCCCGGCCTGACCCTGATGCTGGACGGCAGCCGGCATGACGAATCGGGCAGCAGTGCCGGCGCCGACAACTGGCAGGTATTCCTGCGCGCCGTGATCGGTCTGCCGTTCGCACTTTGATTCAGACGTTTTGAGATGGAGTCAACGATGAAGCGGGTTCTGATTGCCTTCGCCATTCTTCTGTCGCTGGCGGCGACCGGCGCACACGCGGCCATCGACGCGCTTGGTTCATCCGTTACGCCGGCCACGGTCTATGTCGCGTCCGATCATGCGGGGGTGTTTACCGTGACCTGGCGGGTGCGAACCACCAGCGGCCCCAATGTATCTTCCAGTCAGGGTCAATTCCTGACGGGTGGCCGCGCGGGAGGAACGCTGCTCGGCAGCGTGCCACTGGCGTTGAGCCAGGCCGCCGCCGCCGGGGCCACGGCCCTGATTACGGAAAGCGTGAATGTTCCGCTGGCGGTGATCCGGAAGGCGCTTGGCCTTGGCACGGGTGAAATCGTGTATCGCCGCTCCTATCGCGATGTCGGGGATGCGGTAATTCCGTTCGATGTTCGCGTCGTCATCACCGGCGCCCAGGCCGCCGGCCTGAGCGCCACGCGCCAGTCCATCGCCTTCGACGACAACACCCCGGCGCGCATCGTCGCGCCCCGGCAACTGTTGAGCGCCTGGAGCGAAATCACCCTGTCCGGTACCGGCCTGGTGGAAGGCGTCTGGGAAATCGCCGAGCCGCCCTCGACCTCCGGGCAGGCGGTGTTCCATACCCTGCAAGTGGTGCGCCGCTTCGCCCAGAGCGACGCACCGTTGCGCCTGGACAGCCCGTCATTGCCCACCGCCGCGCCCGGCTTGTATCTGCTGCGCCTGCGCCTGACTCAGCCCTTGCCCGGCTTCGATTCCCCGGAGATCCGCTATTTCGTCGCCCAGCCCGGGGCCGCGCCGGTCGCGCGCGAGTTGCGGGTGCTTACGCCCGGCCCCGGCGCCTTGCTGGAGGATTCCACCCGCTTCGCCTGGGCGCCGCTGGAAGGCGTGCGATCCTGGCTGCTGTTGCTGCACGAGCGCCCGGCCGGGCTGGGCGGCAATCTGCCGGAACTGGGCGCAGCGCCGTTGCCCGATGCCGCCGAGTTCGCGCAGTTGGCGAAGTCCCCACCAGCAGCCGGCCTCGTGGTTCCCGGCAGCCAGACCGGCGCCAGTCTCTCCGTCGTGGCGCGTGCCCACCTGAAACCCGGCGCATCCTACCTCTGGCGGGTGCTGGGCCTGGGTGAGGATGGCGTGGTACTCGGTGAAAGTGCCTGGCGGGTGATTCGGGTTCCTTGATGGCCAGCGATCATGCCGAAGCGATGCCGTTCCCGTTCCTGTAGCGCCGGCTTCCGGCCGGCCATTCCCAAGACGCCGGCTGGAAGCCAGCGCTACGGGGGTGTGCGCACGTCCTTTTCCGCAAGGAGATAAAGCATGCCGCGAGCAACGATGGCCTGGATACGGTTCTTTCCGGATTCGCGCCGCTTGTGTTGTCTGGCCTTGCTGTTGGCACCGTTTTTTGCTCAGGCGTCCAGCCCCTTCGCGGGCGACATGACGGATGGCGGCGCCTCGGATGCCGTCGCCGCGCCGGCGTCGAAGCGGGGTGGATTTTCGCCAGCCACCGACAGGGTGATCGTTCCGGCCGCCTCGGATGGCCTGAGCGCGCCCGCCACGCGCGCGCCCGGCGCGCTCAAGCCGTTGCAGCCGCCCACCCTGATGGCGCCGCGTGTGCTGGGCATGTATCCCAACGAACTGGCGCAGGGCACCAGCTATAGCGTCACCCTGTCCGGTGAGAACCTGAACCCGACCCTGAAGCCCGATTTCGGAGCCGGCATTCTGGTGAAGGGCGCGCCGCAGCTTCTTTACGGCGGCAAGCTGAAGGTATCCATCGACGTGCTGCCGTTCGCACTGCCGGGCAAGCGCAATCTGGGGATCGCCGCCCCCTTCGGCGCGGCGGTGGAGCAGATCGTGGAGTTCCAGGTGGTCCAGCAGGCGCCCAAGGCCGCGCCGCCGAAGGCCACCCTGGTGAAGCTGCCGGAAGCCGATCTGGACAAGGTATTCAAGGGAAAAATCGTGCTCGACGCCCCGCCCTGGTGCAAACAGATCGCCAGCCAGGCGCCGCCCAAGGGGCCGGACGGCAAGCCGCTGGGACAGCCGACACCGATCTACCAGGAGCTGCATCCCACCCTGGACGACAGCCTGTTGTTCCTCTGGCACGAACAGAACAAGGGCCTGGCCGAGCGTTTCGAGATTCGCTTCCATATTCATGACAAGTTGCTGGCGAAACGCGACATGGCGGTGCCCACCGGTTCCGGCTGGGGTTCGATTCCGCATTACCGGCCGGATGCCGCCCTGATCGGCGAACTGTTCCAGGCGCTGAAGCTGCCGGCGCAGACCGGGCAAGCCGGCGCTGGAAAATATTCCCTGGACGCGGCCAAGGCCAAGCTGGCGGCGGGTGTGTCGGGTAGCGCCGAGGGTGGACTCGGGCCAGCCCAGGCCAAGGCCGACATTACCTGGGAAGTGGCCGGATTTCGGGAGTACGCCAAGAGCGGCGTGGCCAAGAGCGCGCTGGCCGATCTTCCCGACGCGCCGCCGGTTCGCCTGGCGGCGGGGTTCGCGCCGAAAGCGAATCCCGCGTCAGACGCCCCCCCGGCGCAGGCGGCTTACAGCCAGTACGCCAAGCCGGAACTGGTCGACGTCGAGGTGGAGCTCTCCGAGCGTTGGCCGCTTTATCTGCCCGATGCACCCACCGGCCTGGGCTGTCCTTCCGCCGTATCGGGCGGGCTTTCCGTGCACAACCTCGACTCCGCCACCCAGAACGGCAAATTGGCCGGTGCTTCCGGTTTCACCTACGACCGCTTCCGCATCCAGGGCCAGCTCAATCTGGGCACAAGCCCCTACGCCGCCCATGTGGACAAGACCCAGACCAGCACCCCGGATACGCAGACCACGGTTTCCACCGGCTTCGGCGGCAGCGTGACTCTGGGTTCGCCGTCGCAGGTGCTGTTCACTACCTGGCGCTTCGACAACGTGTTCGTGGACTGGGGCGACGGCACCCAGGAGCCCCTGGCCGCCATGCTCGGCGGGGACGCCGGCGACTATGATCGCGGTGACGCGGTGAACCTGGACAATTCCGCCATCCAGTACGTCCATGTCTATGCCGGCCCCGGCCAGTACATCGTGCGTCTGTTCCAGTTGGGCGAAGATGACATCCAGGGGGGCGGCCAGCAGGTGGCGGCGCAATCCGCCGATCTCGGCAATCCGGGCGCTTTCAGCCTCTACAACGCCGCCCTGAATCTGGCGGGTGGCAGCCAGGTCCAGGCGGCTCAGGCGGAGGCGAAATACGGGCAGGCAGTGGCCAAGCGCGCCTACATGCTGTTTTGCCAGCCGCTTTCCATCCAGCACCGTAGCGACCCCGCCGCCAACGGCCCGCTCAAACTGGTGGACATCGCGGTCGAGGGCGTGGCCACCGGTAACGAAGTGCCCAAGGCCGGCGCCGTGAAGGCCGGAAAAATCGTCGCCAAGCCACAATCGAAGGGCGTCGCGAACGTCGGTGGCGGTGGTGGCGTGGTTTCGTTCGCCAAGCAGGATACCGGCGCGTTGACGCTGGAGAAGGCCAAGCTGAATTTCAATGCCCTGGCCATGCTCGGCGGCATGCCGGCCTACTCGACCTGCGACTACCAGCTCACTCCCTACGGCTTGCTGCATTACACCGGCCAGGGCGAGGTGCGCACGCGCTGGTATGTGGACGGCATGGCCTTGCCGGCCGACGCGCCGCGCCCGGTGGGGCCGTCTCAGGCGCGCCCGGATTCCATGTTGAAGAACCCTCCCAATACCTGGGGGCCGCCGTTGGTGAGCGGGATCAACCTGCCGGCGCAAAGCCCGGTCGGCCTGGAAAAACTCGGTGTGCATGAATTGCGCGTGGAAGCCGAGGCCCTGCCCGACAGCGTGCATCTGTTCGGCATGGTCGCGGCGGCGCTGGGCGGTGATGCGGGCGCCCAGGCGGGCTTGTCGAATGCCGCGAAAATGGGCGCCCTGCCGAAGCTGGGGGTGCTGGCGGGGCCCAAGGTGCCTGTCCAGGGCAAACCCGGCGGCGGGCCGGGGCCGGTGCTGAACCTGATGTTCAACCGGGGCTTCGATGACACGGCACCACTGAAACTGGCGGCGGCCGGCAAGAATTACGATTACGCGCCGGCCAAGACGGTCAGCGACCTGCCCAAGGTGGACACCACGCCGCTGGCGAAGAATCCCCCGGTCTGGGCGGTGTCGGAACCGCAGCCGTACCTGGTGGTCGGCAGCGATCCCGCGCAGCCCTGCACTTTCGACTTTCCGGTGGCGGATGGCTTGTTCAAGGTGGTCGGCCTGCAAGCGCCCGGCGGCAAGCCCAAGGTGACGCGCCAGGGCGATCGTTTCAGCGGCCAGGGCGATCTGCTGGTGCCGATTCCCGGCGGCGGCAAGCAGAAGGCGCCGTTCACCTTCTCCAACTGGAAAGTGGCGGAGGATGGCGTCGCCGTGCTGGAAGGCGAGTTCAGCATCACCGATCCCGGCCTGCCGGAACTGCAGATGCCCGCCGTGAAAGGCCGTTTCACCCGCCTCGACGGCGTCGCCGGCAAGCAGGTGGAGGCCTGGCTGGACGCGCGCCTGACCAATGCCGCCTTGGTGGAATCGGCCTCCGCCAGCCAGGTGCCGCGCTGGAAGGGCGTCAAGGCCACGCTGTCTCCGGAGGGCGACTGGTATGCCTCCGGTCTGGCGATGCCGGAATTCCTGGTCTACGACAGCGGCTTCCGGATCAAGCCGCAGGCCGTGACGCTCGACCTTTCCGCCAAGCAGGGTGGCGCGCCGGCCAGCCAGTGCAATGGCGCTGGCAATGCCTGGCGTGGCGTCGCCCTGGGCAAGTCCGACCTGCTGTTCTTCAATTTCGACCTGCCCGGCCCGGCGCCGAAAGCCTCGGTGTCCGACTGGGGCATCGATGCCGATGGTCTCTGCGGCAAGGCCGCCAGCGGCGCGGAAAGCCATGACTGGCTACGCGGCAAGATCGGCTGGAAAGGCGTCGAGGCGCAAGCCTGGAACGGCATCTTCAAGGCCACCTACGACGACCTCTGGGTCTACGTGCCCTGGCTCGACAGCAAACTGAGCGGCGCTGGCGATCCGGTGCTCCTGGCCGGCAAGGGCCAGGCGCAGGGTGGCATCAGCCTGGTGCTCAAGGGGCAGCCGAAAACGCTCAAGCACGGCCCGGTGACGCTGCGGGTCGACAACCTGGCGTTCACCAAGACCCCGCTCGGCTCCGGCGCCAATCCCCCCTCGCTGCCCGCCGCCAGCGCCGATGCCTGTTTCGACTTCCAGGGGGAATCCCAGGTGTTCGCCAAGGACGTGTGTGTTTCCGGCCTCCATTTCGCCCTCGATGGCCGCGCCTACTTCGCCGGCGCTTCCAGCAAATCGGTCAGCCTGGCCGGCAAGAGCGGCAAGCTGGCGCAGGGCACGGTCAGCCTGAAGGAGGTGAACATCGGCGCCGGCGGCGGTGGCGGCCAGCGTTTGGGCTTCGATTTCCTCGCCGACCTGAAGATTTCCCAGGCACTGCCCGCCGTGCCGGTGCCGGTGTCGTATCAGGTGAAGGAGCCCGCCACCAATCAGTACACCGGCAGCGGCCCTTATACCGGCAGCTTCGAGGTGAAATTCGCTTCGCCCCTGGTGAAGGCCACGATCAAGCCCGTCTATGCCGGGCCCAAGGACGGCACCAGTGTCGCTTCCAATCCGGTGCTGCTGGCGCTGGCCGATCTCGGCTACGCCAGCGATGCTCCGCTCATGGTCGCCCTGGGTGGCGGCGACACGATCGTGTTCAAGGGCGATGTCGATCTCACCCAGTTCCAGGCGCCGGTGCCGCTGCATGGCGTGTTCCTGCTGGGTTACCACGGCGACACCGATTTCTGGGCGACCAAGTTCACCTGGTCCCTGCCCTCCGGCGTCGTGCTGGTACCCGGTGTGTTGAGCCTGTACGAATTCGGCGGTGGCCTCGGTTACCACGTCACCCGCGATTCCCTGGTCGGAGGCAGCCTCGACTTTGTCGAATTCAGTGCCGCCTCAGTTCCGGTGCTGAACGCCAGCGCGCGCGTCGGCACGGTCGATACCGGCTTCATCTTCTCGGCGCGCGGCGATCTGAACATCAAGCCGGGCGGCGGCGATGCCGGCGTGGACATGGTGTTCACCGCCTGGCTGCTGACCAACGATCACGGCGGCGGCGGGCCGATTTCGGGAACCCTGGGCTACGGCGGCGGCGCGTTCACCGGCACGATGGGCGGCAAGTGGGGGCCGCCGGGCCTGGCCGACCGCATCTATGTGGAAGCCGATCCCACCGCCATCGGTTTCTCCGTCGGCGGCGGCGACTGGTATTTCAAGGCCGGCAGCAAGGCCAATCCGATCACCGGCTACTTCTTCGTCGCCAGCGGCCAGGCCTGGTTCGATCTCAACAGTTCCGGCGGCCTGCATGTCGGCGCCAAGGCCCATGCCCGCTTCCCGGACATCCAGTGCGATGGCGGCACCTGCGCCTATGTCGACGGTGAAGTGGGCGTGGAAAGCGGTGTGCAACTCAGCCCGATCCAGATCGACGCGAAGGGCGGCGCCCAGGTCACCGCCAAGGGGTGTCTGGCCGGGGCGTGCGCGTCACTCAACGAATCCGTCAGCGTTTACGCGGCGGCGCCCAATCCGCTCAAGCTCGGCTTCGGCTACAGCCTGAGCGCCTGCCCCGTCGGCAAGCTCAATGTCAGCCTGCAAGTGCTGCCCGGCGTCGATCCCGGCATCAGCGCCGACCTGTGCTCCTTCGGCGAGATCGGCGGCGCCATCGCTTCCGGAGTTTCCGACGCCTGGGACGCGGCCACCGGTGCCGCCGAGGATGCCTACGATGCCGTCACTTCCTGCTTCGGACTCTGCTGACCATGCGCCGCCTGCTCCCGCTCCTCCTTCTGCTCTGCCCTCTGCTGGCGTTTGCCGCCGCGCCCACAGCCAGGCCCGGCGACAAGGTCGTCACTCGCGTCTGGTCCGCCGGCGACGGCCAGGGCGGTGTTCGCCTGCTCTGGTTCGTGCCGCCGCAACGTTGGGGCCACGGCTGGCGGGTCGAGGACGATAGCGGCCGCGTCCTCGCCCGGCGCATCGTTCCCGCCACGGATTTCGACGCGGGCAAGCAGGGCGGCGCCATCGTGCTCGGGATGAAGGCCATGTCGGATTGGGATTTCGCGCGTTCCGCCGGCCTCGCGGTCGAACTCCAGGATTTGCCGCCGCGCCGTACCGGCTTCGTCCTGCGCCGCCTGGACGCGCGCGGCGAGCCCGACGGCGCCTGGCTCAAGACCACGCCCATCGACCTGGCGAGCGCCGCGCCGCCGCCACGCCCGCCCAAGGATTTGAGTGCCGAGGCCACGGCGGCGGGCGTCAAGTTGTACTGGCGGCCCAATCCCGGCCTCATGCCGCTCCTGGCCTATACGGTGGCGCGCGACGATGGCCGCGCCGGCACGCAGCTCTCAAGTCATTCGTCGGGCCGCCCCAAGAATGACTTGGCCCCCACGGGGGGCGGCTCGGACGCTTTTGCCGAGCTGGGGGCACAGCTGACCCGGCAACCCGTGGTGCTGGGCAACGATTGGGCGGCGGCGGGCGCCGCGTTCATCGACCTCCAGGCGCCGACGGAAACCGAGGTCGTCTATCAGGTGCGCGGCATCGACCTCCTGGGCCGGGTATCGGCGCCGGTCGTGGCGCGCGTGTTCGTGCCCGATTTCACCGCGCTGAACCCGCCGCGCGGGCTCCAGGCGGATTCCGTCAAGACCCCGGTGCGGCTGCGCTGGCTGGCCAACGCCAGCGTGAATACCCAAGGCTATCTGGTGGAACGCGCTTTCCAGACCGCCGGCCCCTGGGAAGTGTTGAACCCGAGAGGCGGCCGACCGACCGAATACACAGACCGCGAAGCCCAGCCCGGTTCCACCCTGTTCTACCGCCTGCGCGCCATCGACCCGCGCGGCGACGTCGGCGAACCGGGCCTGCCGCTGCCGGTGAACGCGCGCGGCGAACCGCCCGCCGCGCCCCGGGGACTCGCCGCCGAAGTCGGCAACAGCCGGGTACGTTTGGTCTGGCGGGCGGCGGCCGGCGCCGCCGCCTACCATGTCGAACGCCGCGCCGGCGAGGCGAGCGCCTGGAGCCGCCTCACCACCACGCCCACCCCGGAAACCCGCTACGACGACGTCTACGGCGGCAGCCCCGGTGGCCGTTTCGAATACCGCGTCTACGCGGTCGCCCCGGACGAACAGACCGGTGAAGCGAGCGCGGCTCTGAGCGTGGCCCTGCCCGACACCGTGCCGCCGCCGCCGCCGCAGGTCACCGCCACTTCCGGCGAGAACGGCCGCGTCCGCCTCGCCTTCCGCGCCGCCGCGCCGGCCGAGGACACGGTCGCCGTGCTGGTGCTGCGTGGCGCCGACGCCGAAGACCCCGGCCTGGTGATCGGCGACCCGGTTCCCGTGGCGCGGGGTGAATTCATCGACACCTGGGTCGATGCCGGAAAAAACTACGTCTACCGTCTGGTCGCGCTGGACGCCGCCGGCAATCGCGGCGACCCCGGCCCGGCGGTGAAAGTGCGCGTCGGAGCGCCGCCGCTGGGTGTGCCGGAGCGGCCCGAGGCGCGCTATCTGGCGGAACCCTTCCCGCATGTGAAACTGACCTTCACCGCCCCGCCCCGAGGTCTCGCCGTCCTGGTCGAGGCGGGTGAGGGCGACCGCTGGCGCTCCGCCGCCGGCCCGGTGGCGGGCAATGAGGCGATCGACCTCGCGCCGCGCCGTGGCGCCGGTCGCTACCGGCTGCGCTATCAATCGGCCAACGGCGGCGTCAGCGAGGCTTCGGCGGAAGTGGGCGTCCACATTCCCTGATCTCCCTTGTAGCGCCGGCATCCTTGCCGGCGTCTTTTTATCCCGCCGCGCTTTGCCCAACCTACGACGCACTGTTGCCGGCTATGATCGCGGACATCCGCATCCCGTTTCCAACAGGTTTTCTTGAGGTATCCCATGCTTTCCGGCCCCAGAGAGATCGTCACCCCCTTCCGCCAGATTCCCCTCGATGTTCCCGAGGGGATGAAGGCGAACGAGTTTTTCAACAGCACCGAGAACCTCAACGATCTGGTTCACAACAATGGCCTGTTGCAGAACCCGGAAGGACTGTTGCTCTATCGCAAGGCGCTGGGCCACAGCAACGAATTCGACACCTCGATCATCTACAACACCTCGCAATCCATTCTCGATCCGCTTGGGCGCCCGGTGCGCCGCACCCAGGTTCCGGAGCCGGTGAAGAACGTCTGGAACCGGATGAACCAGGTGATCGTCGAGTACATGCTGGAGCGGTATCCCGACCCGGACGAGACTCTGGTGCTGGCCGGGGAGGCGAGCCTGGACGCGACCTGGCCGCTGACTTCGCCGGGGGTGCCGAGCATCCGCATGCTGCATAACCACTTCATCGTGTTCAACAAGGCCGAGTTGCGCGCAGCGCCCATCGCCGACGCCAGCAACCCCAACCTCACCGACGGTGGCCAACATTCGCTGTTCCAGGCGCATATGCGCGATGTCTACCAGGCGTTTTTCGATGGACTCGATCTGCAAATCCTGCGTCCGTGCCAGTCCGGCTCCTGCCGCATCGCGCTGACCGGCTATCCGCAAGGGCTGCCCAGCTGGGAAGTGGCCGGCGGGGTCGAGTCGCTGAAGGAAGTTCGTTTCTGGAAGGAATACGACACCATCCTGAAAGGCTTCATCGACTTCTATCGCGCCTTCTTCGGCCAGGTGTCCACCCGCAACGCGCCACTGCCGCGCGACATCTATTTTCCGGAACTGGTGGAGGCGAAGTTGCAGTTCAACAACGATTTGTTGAAGACCGCGAAGATGGTGCGCGACCGCTGCATCCGGGACGCCAAGTACGCCAACTCGATTCGCTGGCAACCGGCCTTCAAGCAACTCATCTACCGCAATGACGCCGGCAAGCTGATCGTCACCATCAGCCAGAATTCCATCGGCAACGCCATCACCGAACTGCTCGGCGTGGTGGTCAAACGCGTTCCGGACGCCGACGCCTACGGCCGCGCCGAGCCGGCCCTGATCGAAAAACTGCTGGAAGTGCGCCGCCGCCTGGTGGAATCCGACCTGGGGGGAGGCATCGCCACCCCGCATTGGGGCGCGGCATAGGCATGGAACCCCTGGCCCGCTTCGCGCGTCGCCGCTGACCGGCGGGAGGTGTCGGACGCGCGCGACGCCCCTCCTCAGCACCCGCCCGCACTTGAATTAAATCAAGGCCACGGAAATAAAACCCGATAAAATCCGCGCCCTCGATTCGAGTTACCTGCGTCACCCTCATTTATATAAAGGAATTTTCATGAGCAAAGGGCAGCAATTACAAGACCCGTTCCTCAACGCGCTGCGTCAGGAACAGGTTCAGGTTTCGGTCTACCTGGTCAACGGCATCAAGCTCCAGGGTGTCATCGAAAGTTTCGATCCCTACGTGGTGTTGCTGAAAAACGCCGTCACCCAGATGGTCTACAAGCACGCCATTTCCACCGTGGTTCCCGCTCGCCCGATCTCCGTGCAGCGCGCCAGCCCCGCTGCGGGCTTGGGTGCCAACGACGCCGACTGATCGGTGTTCGAGCGTCCCGAACATGGGCAGGCGGTCGTCCTGGCCTCCCTGGATTTCGGTAATCCGGATTACTCCGAAAGTCTCAATGAACTCACGCTGCTTGCCACCAGCGCCGGCCTGAATGTGGTCGGCCTGGTCGAGGGCAAGCGAAGCCGGCCCGATCCGGCGCTGTTCGCCGGCTCCGGCAAGGCGGATGAAATCGGCGATGCCGCGCGTGCCGCCGACGCCTCCCTGGTCATCTTCAACCACGAACTCTCCCCGGTACAGGAACGCAACCTGGAACGGCGCCTGCAATGCCGGGTGCTGGATCGAACCGCGCTGATCCTGGAAATCTTCGCCCTGCGCGCACGCAGCAACGAAGGCAAGCTGCAGGTGGAACTGGCGCAGTTGCGCCATTACTCGACCCGCCTGGTGCGCGGCTGGACTCACCTGGAACGCCAGAAGGGTGGTATCGGCATGCGTGGCGGCCCCGGTGAAAGCCAGTTGGAACTCGACCGCCGCATGATCCTCACCAAAATCAAGGGCATCGAGGGCCGCTTGGAGAAACTGGTGAAAAGCCGCGCGGTGCAGCGCCGCAGCCGGCAACGTGGCGGCGTGCTCTCGGTCTCCCTGGTGGGTTACACCAACGCCGGCAAATCGACGCTGTTCAATACCCTCACCCATGCCGGCGCCTATGCGGCCGACCAGTTGTTCGCCACCCTGGATACCACCTCGCGCAAGCTGTGGCTGCCGGATGCGGGGCAGCAAATCGTCGTGTCGGACACGGTCGGCTTCATCACCCGCCTGCCGCATACCCTGGTTTCCGCCTTCCACGCCACCCTGGAAGAAACCATCCACGCCGATCTGTTGCTGCATGTGGTCGATTCCGCAAGCCCCAACCGCGAGCGCCAGATCACGGAAGTGGAAAAGGTACTGACGGAAATCGGCGCGGAACGCGTGGCGCGGATCGAGGTCATGAACAAGCTCGATCTCACCGGCGCCGCGCCTCAGGTGGCGCGAAACGAGTATGGTAAGATCGCCGCCGTTTGGCTTTCCGCCAGGACGGGTGAGGGAGTGGATCTGCTCCGTGGCGTCCTCGCGGAGTTTGCCCGTGATCATCAACATGAAACCCGAGTGCTCGCGGCCCAAGATGCCGAACTTTCTCAAAGCTATGTGGAAACCAATCTCGATGGCCTGGAATGACCCGCAATGGGGTAGTGGCGGCGGCAACAAAAACGCCGGTGGCCCGCCGGATCTCGATGAACTCTGGAAAAACTTCAATCGCCGCCTGAACGAACTGTTCGGCAAGAAGGGCGGTGGTTCCGGCGATGAGCCGCCGCGCATCGGCGGTGGGCGCGATTTCAACATCCCCGGCGGCGCCGGCCTGCTGATCGGCCTGGCCGCTCTGGTCTGGCTGGCATCCGGCTTCTACATCATTGATACCGGCGAACGCGGCGTGGTGCTGCGTTTCGGAAAATATCTCGAAACCACTCAGCCCGGGCCGCGCTGGCACCTGCCCGCGCCGCTGGAGAGCGTGGAGACGGTCAATGTCGAGCAGGTGCGCACCGTCGAGGTGGGCTACCAGCACAACATGAAAGCCAAGGTGCTGTCCGAGGCGCTGATGCTGACCGACGACGAGAACATCGTCGATCTCCAGTTCTCCGTGCAATACTTGCTGAAAGACCCGGAAGACTACCTGTTCGCCAACCGTTCTCCGGATGACGCGGTGAAGCAGGTGGCCGAGACCGCCATGCGCGAGATCGTCGGCAAGAGCAAGATGGACTACGTGCTCTACGAAGGCCGCGCCGACATCGCCGCGCGCGCCACCAAGCTGATGCAGGAAATCCTTGATCGTTACAAGACCGGCATCACGGTCAGCAAGCTGAACATGCAGAACGCGCAGCCGCCGGAACAGGTGCAGGCCGCTTTCGATGACGCGGTGAAGGCCGGCCAGGATCTGGAGCGCTTCAAGAACGAGGGCCAGTCCTACGCCAACGACGTGATTCCCAAGGCGCACGGTGTCGCCGCCCGCCTGACCGAGGAAGCGCAAGGTTACAAGCAGCGCGTGGTGGCGCAGGCCGAAGGTGAAGCTTCCCGCTTCAAGCAGGTGCTGGTCGAGTATGCCAAGGCGCCGCAGGTCACCCGTGAACGTCTTTATCAGGACACCATGCAACAGATTCTTTCCAGTACGACCAAGGTTCTGGTGGACGACAAGCAGGGCGGCAATCTGCTCTATCTGCCGCTGGACAAGCTCATGAACATGACCCAAAGCGGCCAGCCGGCGGCGGTGGCCAACCCGCCCCAGATCGAAATCGTGCCGCAACGCCAAGCCGCCGCGCCGCCCACCCGCGGGGAAGACCTGGTTCGCTCGCGCGATGCCTTCCGTGGACGTGATCGGGAGGCCCGGCCATGAAAAATCATGCCGTGATCGTGGTCGGGCTGGTCGTCGGCCTGTTCGTCCTGTCCTTGTCGATGTTCACCGTGGATCAGCGCCAGGCGGCGATGGTGTTCCAGTTGGGTGAAGTGGTCGACATCAAGAAACTGCCCGGCCTTTACCTCAAGCTTCCGCTGGTGCAGAACATCCGTTATTTCGAGACCCGCATCCTGACCCTGGACGCCGTCGAGCCGGAGCGTTTCATCACCTCCGAGAAGAAGAACGTGCTGGTGGATTACTACGTCAAGTGGCGCATCAAGGACGTCGAGAAGTTTTATGTCAGCTTCGGCGGCGACGAACGGCGCGGCGTCAATCGCCTGTCGCAGACCGTCAATGACGGCATGCGCGCCGAATTCGGCAAACGCACCGTGCATGACGTGGTGTCCGGTCAGCGCGACGACGTGATGGAAACCCTGCGCAAATCGGCGGACGCGGACGCGCGCCGTTTCGGCGTCGAGGTGCTCGATGTGCGAATCAAACGCGTCGATCTACCCACGGAAGTCAGCGAGTCGGTCTACCGCCGTATGGAAGCCGAACGCAAGAGGGTCGCCAACGAACTGCGTTCCACCGGTTCCGCCGAGGCGGAAAAGATCCGCGCCGATGCCGACAAGCAGCGCGAAGTGATCATCGCCCAGGCCTACCGCGACGCGCAGCGGGTCAAGGGCGAGGGCGATGGTCGCGCCGCCGCGATCTACGGCGAGGCATTCGGCAAAAATGCCGAGTTCTATGCCTTCTATCGCAGCATGGAAGCCTACAAACAGAGTTTCTCCGGCAAGAACGACGTGATGGTGCTGCAACCCAATTCCGAGTTCTTCCGTTACATGAAGTCGCCCGGGGGTGGCAATCCTCGTAGCGGCAAGTAACCAGGGTGGCATGGCGTGAGTCTGGGCGACGTATGGCTACCCGCGCTCGCGCTCATGCTGGTCATGGAGGGGGTATTGCCCTTCCTGGCTCCCGCCGCCTGGCGTGAAACCTTCTCCCGAATGATCCAGTTCAACGACGGCCAGGTGCGCTTCATGGGCCTGATTTCCATGCTCGCCGGCCTTGCACTCCTGTTTCTGACCCAATGACCCAAGCCTGGCTCCTGCCTGAATTCGTCGAAGACATCCTGCCGCCCCACGCTCGACAGGGAGAGGCGTTGCGCCGCCGCCTGCTCGATCTGTTCGACGGCTACGGCTACGACCTGGTCGTGCCGCCGCTGGTGGAATATCTCGATTCCCTGCTCACCGGCGCGGCGCGCGATCTCGACCTGAAAACCTTCAAGGTGGTGGATGGCCTCTCCGGCCGCATGTTGGGTGTGCGCGCCGACATGACGCCGCAAGCCGCCCGCATCGACGCCCACCTGATTAACCACGAAGGCGCCACCCGCCTGTGCTACGCCGGCCCGGTGCTGCGCACCAAACCCGCCGGTCTGGCCTGCCGCGAACCGTTGCAGGTGGGCGCCGAGTTGTTCGGCCATGCCGGCATCGAAGCCGATCTGGAAATTCAGGAACTCCTGCTCGCCGCGCTGGATTGCGCCGGTGTGCCGGACGCGCGTCTGAGCCTTGGGCATGCCGGCCTGTTCCGCGCCCTGGCCGAGGGCGCCGGCTTGAATGAAGAACGCGCCGGCGCGATGTTCGCCGCCCTGCGCGGCAAGGATGTGCCGGAAGTGGAAGCCATGAGCGCCGATCTCGCCGCGCCCTGGCGTGATGCCTTTAACCGACTGCCCGGCCTCTATGGCGGCGCCGAGGCACTGGCCGAAGCCCGCGCCGTATTGCCCGACCAGCCCGCCATTCGCCAGGCGCTGGATCAGCTCGACCGCCTGTTCGCGGCCGGCAACGCCCAGGGCCGCGCCAGTATCGCGGTCGATCTCTCCGATCTGCGCGGCGACGGCTACCACAACGGCGCCACCTTCGCCGCCTATGCCGGCGGCCAGGCGCGCGCGGTGGCCCTGGGCGGCCGCTACGACGGCGCCGGCGGCGTGTTCGGCCGCGCCCGTCCGGCCACCGGCTTCTCCCTGGATCTGCGCCAGATTCTCGATTGCCTGGCCGAACCCACACCGCGCGGCGGCATCCTGGCGCCCTGTGGCGACGACCCCGGCTTGCGTGGAAAAATCGCCGAATTGCGCGCCGCCGGCGAACGGGTCGTGGTCGAATTGCCCGGACAGGAAGCGCATCGCGCGGAATCGGGCTGTGACCGGAAACTGGTCAAATCGGAACAAATCTGGATCGTTCAATAAGTGTGTGGCACCGGCTTCCGGCCGGCCCGTCCATAGCCGGCAGGGATGCCGGCGCTACAGAGGAAACCAAGCATGAGCAAGAACGTCGTGGTAATCGGCACCCAGTGGGGTGATGAAGGCAAGGGCAAGATCGTCGACTGGCTGACCGATCGCGCCCAGGGCGTCGTGCGCTTCCAGGGCGGCCACAACGCCGGCCACACCCTGGTCATCAAGGGCAAGAAGACCGTTCTGCACCTGATTCCCTCCGGCATCCTGCGCGAGAACGTCCGCTGCTACATCGGCAACGGCGTCGTGGTCTCGCCCGAGGCGCTGATGGAAGAAGTGGCGATGCTGGAACAAAGCGGCATCGACGTCGCCAGCCGCCTGACCATCTCCGAGGCCTGCCCGCTGATCCTGCCGCATCACGTCGCCCTCGACCATGCCCGCGAGGCGGCCAAGGGTGCCGGCAAGATTGGCACCACCGGGCGTGGCATCGGCCCCGCCTATGAGGACAAGATCGCGCGCCGCGCCATCCGCATGCAGGATCTGCTGCACCGCGAGCGTTTCGCCGCCAAGCTGGGTGAAGTGCTCGACTACCACAACTATGTGCTCAAGCATTACTTCAAGTGGGAGACGGTCGATTTCCACAAGACGCTGGATCAGGCGATGGAACTGGCCGAGAAGATCAAGCCCATGATCGGCGACGTGCCGCGCAACCTCTACGAAGCCAACAAGCGCGGCGAGAATCTGTTGTTCGAGGGCGCCCAGGGCACCCTGCTGGACATCGACCACGGCACCTACCCGTTCGTCACCTCCAGCAACTGCACCGCCGGTGGCGCCTCCACCGGCTCCGGCATGGGCCCGTCCTCAATGCACTACATCCTCGGCATCACCAAGGCCTACACCACCCGCGTCGGCTCCGGCCCGTTCCCCACCGAACTGTTCGACGCCGACGGCAAATGGCTCGCGGAAAAAGGCCACGAATTCGGCGCCACCACCGGCCGCCCGCGCCGCTGCGGCTGGTTCGACGCCGCCGCGTTGAAGCGCGCCATCCAGATCAACGGCCTCACCGGCATGTGCGTCACCAAGCTCGACGTGCTCGACGGCATGGACACCATTCGCATCTGCACCGGCTACAAGATGGGCGGCGAAGTCTGCGACATCCTGCCGGTGGGCTCGGAAATGCTGGCCGACTGCGAGCCGATCTACGAAGAGCACCCCGGCTGGAAGGACACCACCGTCGGCGTCAAGACCTTCGAGGAACTGCCCGCCAACGCCCAGTCCTACCTGAAACGCATGGAAGAACTCTGCGGCGTCCCCGCCGACATCATCTCCACCGGCCCGGATCGGGAAGAGACCATCGTGCGGCGGCACCCGTTCGAATAAGGTTTTGCGTTTGAAATGAGGCAGCAACAGAGGGCGACTTGATCGCCCTTTGTCGTTGATGGGGGCGAGTATTACACTGCCATCTCACGTAATACAGGAGGTCGTCATGTCCACCGTTCTGACCAGCAAAGGCCAAGTCACCATCCCCAAACAGATCCGTGAATCGCTGCATCTCGGGCCAGGCAGCGTGGTGGATTTCGCCGTCAACGACGCGGGCGAAATCGTCATTCACAAAGCGGAACCCGCCCCGCCTGGCCGGGTGGATCGCTTCGAAGCCGCGCGCGGCCGGGCCGACATCCCGTGGCGCACGGATGAATTGATGGCGCTGTTGCGCGGCGAAGACTGATGCCGCGTTTGCTGGTCGATACCAACGTCCTGGTGGACGTGCTGGAAGACGACCCGGCATGGGCCAACTGGTCGATCCAGCAACTGCGCGCGCAGGCGCAAATTCATGAACTGGCGATCAACCCGGTCATATACGCCGAGTTATCCCTGGCTTTCTCCAGCGTGGAAGCCCTGGATGAGACGCTCGCGAACCTGGGTCTGGTTTTCATGGAACTGCCGCGCCCGGCGCTTTTCCTGGCCGGCAAGGCTTTTGCCCGCTATCGCCGGCAAGGCGGCGTGAAACATAACGTCCTCGCGGATTTCTTCATCGGTGCCCACGCCGCCGTGACGGGTGCCTTGCTGCTGACCCGGGACGCCAGGCGCTACCGGAGTTACTTTCCCAGCGTCGGCTTGATTCACCCGTAAGCGTGCATCGTCATGTCAAAAACCAGTTTCATCGTGTAGGGGCGTAAGTGATTACTCAAGACAACCTGGCGGCCCTATTGACCGCCCTTGGTTTCAGCAAACGTGTTTCTCGTTACTCCAAGCCCATAGGCGCAGTTACGCTTGAAATCGATATTGCAAAGCAAGAGATCGTTTATCCCGAAGCGCAGGGACTGAAGATCAACGAACGGCAGACTTGCAACTTCTCGGCCAACGAGAATTTCGTGGTCTTCGAGTGCGTCCACCGCTTGCTGGAAAAGGGCTACAAACCCGAGCACATCGAACTGGAGCCACGTTGGCAGTTGGGGCGAGGCGCCAGTGGAGGACGCGCCGACATTCTGATCAAGGATAACGACGGCAAGCCTCTGCTGATCATCGAATGCAAAACAGCGGGAAGCGAGTTCAACAAGGCGTGGAATAAGACACGGCAAGACGGAAACCAGCTTTTCAGTTACGCCCAGCAAATTCCCTCAACCGAATTTCTCTGTCTTTACATGTCGGATTTCGTGGATGGCACGCTCAGCTACGCCAGCCATGTCATTGCCCACCGCGATAAGTAATGCCGCTTAACAATAGTGGAACATTTATTGCTTGACGCTCCAGGTGACTTGGCTGAGGAGCAAGAGATGGTACGCAAGATCCAAACACGGCACCTTCTGGACGTGCCGCTGAC
>JAHFRD010000017.1 GCA_023258975.1 Hydrogenophilales bacterium
ATCCATTCAAGGCCGTCATGCAGGAGGGCGCGCCACGCAGCGTGGCGTTTCCGTAGAACGACTCGCCCTCGACGAATATGAGCTCGCCGCCCGCTGGGGCTTGAGCGTGCGCACCATCCGTCGGTGGCGGCAGGAACACCTCGGCCCCGTGTTCTGCAAGCTCGGCGCCCGTGTCACCTACCTCATTTCCGAGATCGAAGCCTTCGAGCAGCGTAACGCGCGCCACTCGACTTCGGCTCGGGCCTACGCGTGAGGTGGCGGCCATGAGCGATTTCATCACCATCCCCGCTGACCTGACCGAGATGTCCGTCAGTCAAATGGCATCCCTGACGCAACAACCGCTGTTCGAACTGGGCGAGTTCCTCGACACACTGGAAACCTCTCTCAAGCAGGTTCGGCAGTGCTACCACGCGGCCCTGGAACAGCGCTATGCCGAGCAGGCGCAGCAAGCACGTCTGGCTGCCGGCAAGGACTTCGGTGTCGTCCACCTGGATGACGCCGGCGTCCGGGTCACGGTCGACAGCCCCAAGCGCGTGTCCTGGAATCAGGCACAACTTGCAGAAACCGCGCGCCGCATCACCGCCTCCGGCGAGCGTGTCGAGGACTACCTCGACATCGAGTTTTCCATCCCCGAGTCCCGCTTCAACAACTGGCCGCCCATCCTGCGCGAGCAGTTCGAGGCCGCGCGCACCATCAAGCCGGGCAAGACCAGTTTCCGCCTGGCCCTGATTTCCGATCAAAGAGCCTGAACATGGCCAACATCATCCCCTTCGAGTTCGAAACTCAAGCAGTTCGTGTCAGCCTTGATGACACCGGACAACCCTGGTTCAACGCCAACGATGTGTGTGAAGCATTGGAGATGGGCAATCCATCTCAAGCCATCAAATCGCACGTCGATACAGATGACCTCCAAAAACTGGAGGTCATCGACAACCTCGGCCGCGCCCAGCGCACCAACCACGTCAACGAATCCGGTCTGTATGCCCTGATCCTGGGCAGCACCAAGGAAGCGGCGAAACGCTTCAAACGGTGGGTCACGAGTGACGTACTGCCATCCCTCCGCAAGACGGGCGCCTACGCCGTGCCGGGGTCGGTCGCCGCGCTGTCGTCCCCTACCCAGGATCGAGTTACCTCACTGCTGCTGATCGGCGAGGCGATTGCCAAGGTGCCAGGTGTAAAACCGGGTATCGCCATGGCGGCCACGCTGATCTGCATCCAGGAAAACACCGGCCTGGGCATGGAAACACTGCGCCGGGCATTGCCTCCAGCCAACGAACCGCTGGGCAGTCTCAATCCCACCCAACTCGGCGAGCAGATCGGCCTTCGCGCCCAGGCAGTCAACATGCGCCTGCGCGACATGGGCCTGCAGTTCAAGAACGACCGGGGCGAGTGGGAACTGACCGAGCCTGGGCAGGCGCATGGTGAAGCGGTGCCGTACTCCCGACATGGTCATGCCGGCTACCAGATCCTCTGGAAATTCGAGGTGGTGGAACTGCTGAAGGAGGCTGTGTGATGGCTCTCCCCATCATCAGCGCCGAACAGCGCCTGGCTGAGAAGCGCGGCGTCAAGATCACAGTCCTGGGGCGAGCCGGTATCGGCAAGACCACTCAACTCAAGACCCTGCCGGAAGCCTCCACTCTGTTCGTTGACTGCGAGAGCGGCGACCTCTCGGTGCAGGACTGGCACGGCGACACCCTGCGGCCCAAGACCTGGCCGGAGTTCCGCGACCTGGTCGTATTCCTGGCCGGTCCCAACCCCGCCCTGGTGAGCGAACAGCCATTCTCCCAGGCCCATTTCGACCACGTCTGCGCGCAATACGGCGATCCCAAACAACTGGACCGCTACGACACCTACTTCGTCGACTCCATCACGGTGCTCTCCCGCCTGGCGCTGACTTGGGCGCGCGTGCAGCCGGCCGCCTTCTCGGAGCGCACCGGCAAGCCGGACAGCCGAGGGGCTTATGGATTGCTGGGGCAGGAAATGATCACCGCGCTCACCCACTTACAGCACGCACGGGGCAAGAACGTGGTGTTCGTGGCCATCCTCGACGAGCGCATCGACGACTTCAACCGCAAGGTCTTCGTGCCCCAGATCGAGGGCAGCAAGACCGCCCTGGAACTGCCGGGCATCGTCGACCAGGTGGTCACGCTCTCCGAGCTCAAGACCGAGGACGGCAGTTCGTACCGCGCCTTCGTCTGCCAGACCGTCAACCCCTGGGGCTTCCCAGCCAAGGACCGCTCGGGTCGCCTCGACGTGGTCGAGGAGCCCGACCTGCTGAAACTCATCCGCAAGTGCGCCGGCGCCACCGCCGCCATCCATCAGTAAAGGACACCATCATGAGCAACTGGAACGATTTCAACGACGCCGAACAGCAGCCTTCCTTCGATTTGATCCCGAAGGGCACGGTGGTCAAGCTGCGCATGACCATCAAACCAGGTGGCCACGATAACCCCGAGATGGGCTGGACCGGCGGCTATGCCACCGAGAGCTTCGACACCGGCAGCGTCTATCTCGCCTGCGAGTTCGTAGTGCTGGAAGGCGAATACGCCAAGCGCAAGCTCTGGTCCAATATCGGTCTGCACTCGGCCAAGGGACCGGCCTGGGGCAACATGGGGCGCAGCTTCATCCGCGCTGTCCTCAACTCCGCTCGCGGCGTCTCTCCCCAGGACAACTCGCCGCAGGCCGCCGCCGCACGCCGAATTCGTGACTTCAGCGACCTGGATGGCATCGAGTTCGTCGCGCGGGTGGACGTTGAGAAGGATACCAAGGGCGAGAACAAGAACGTCATCAAGCAGGCCATCGAGCCGGATCACCCCGACTACGCCGCCGCGATGGGACGATCCAGTTACCCAGCATCGCACGCACAGTCGTATATGCCGCAACCAGCAGCCCCTGTGTCACAGCCGGCTGCCCAGCCGCAGCAGCGCGCGCAGGCTCCCGTCACCAAGCCTGCCTGGGCGCAGTAATGGGGAGGGCGAATGCCATGCTGGATATGCAATCGCCCCGCGCGGGGCTTCGGCCATCTGGATACCCGGTTCAAACCCGGCGATCTCCGGTCCGCGCCGCTCGACTGGGTCTTCTGCTCGCGCCGGTGTCAGGACGCCTTCCATGCGCTTTATGGGTTCTGGAAAGACAAGGCGCCTGCGCGGGAGGAGGCATTCATGGTTGACCCGACCGCAATGGAAACCACAGCCATGAAAGCCTGCCTGCGTCCCTTCGGGGAGGCCGCCGGTGAGATCGGCTTCGACAAACCCCTGGGCCACTACAGCGAGGCCGAGGCCTTGGCGGTGGTCAACGCCATTGTCACCACCTACCTGGAAGTGATGACCAAGGCCCAGGCGCGCATCAACGCAAGTGCGCAGGAATCCGGTCCGTTCGCGGACTTGGCGGAAGACCTGCCGTGGGAGACGAAGTGATGCTGGATTTCAATTCCACTTCCTCCCTATCCGGGCAGATCACCACCCTGGTCAACGCCGGCATGCAGGCGAAGGCCCAGCAGCAGGAACGCCGCGCCTATCTCGGTGCGTCGCGCTTGGGCGTTGCCTGTGAGCGTGCTCTGCAATACGAGTACGCCGCCGCACCGGCGGACCCGGGCAAGGAGTTCTCTGGCCGCATCCTGCGCATCTTCGAGCGCGGCCACACCACCGAGTCACTGATGGTGGAGTGGCTGCGGCTCGCGGGATTCGAACTGCGCACCCATGGCAAGGATGGTCAGCAGTTCGGCTTCAGCCAGCTCGATGGTCGGCTGCAAGGGCACGTTGACGGCGTCTTCGTCGGCGGCCCCGAGGGCTACGCCTATCCCTGTCTCTGGGAGATGAAGTGCCTCGGCGGCAAGTCGTGGCGCGAGGTGGAGAAGCGCAAGCTGGCTGTCGGCAAACCTGTCTACGCCGCCCAGGTCGCGCTCTATCAGGTCTATCTCGGACTGCATGAGCACCCGGCGCTGTTCACCGCGATCAACGCGGACACGATGGATATCTACGCCGAACTCGTGCCCTTCGATGCTGCCCTGGCCCAGCGCATGTCGGACCGGGCGGTGAAGGTGATCACCGCCACCGATGCCGGCGACCAACTCCCCCGTATGACCACCGATCCGGCCCATGTGGAATGCCGCATGTGCGCCTGGTCCGACCGTTGTTGGAGACAACCATGAACGAAAACCTGTCACCACAGGCAATGGAAAACGCCGAGGAACCCATGATCGACGCACGCCAGGCGAGTTACGCCTTGCGGCTTCCCTACTACTGGTTCGCCAATCCGAAGATGCGTTCGGCGAAGCGGATTCCTCACTATCAACTCTCGCGGCTGGTGCGTTTCCGGCTTTCCGAACTCGCAGTCTGGCATCGGCAGAACGCCAAGCGGCAAGGCGGGCAGGGAGGGGCTGCATGATTGATTTCAACGCCATCCCGGAACCCGCTGAGCGCAATCTCGATGCCGAGCGCGAGGAGATTCGTGCCGCGCTTCTCGCGAATCTGGAGTCCGTGCTCTTCACTCTGTTCCCCGCCGGCAAGAAGCGGCGCGGCAAGTTCACCATCGGCGACATCCTGGGCAGTCCGGGCGACAGCCTGGAGATCATGCTGACCGGCGAGAAGGCCGGACTCTGGACGGACCGCGCCACCGGTGACGGCGGCGATGAATTCGACCTCATCGCACTCCACCACGGCTTCGACGCCCGCACGGATTTCTCCCGGGCGCTGATCATCACGCGTGATCTGCTCGGGCGCACGCCGACCCGGTCGGTGCACAAAGCGCGCAAGCAGGCGCCGGTGGACGATCTTGGCCCTGCCACTGCCAAGTGGGACTACCACGATGTGAACGGCAAGCTGATCGCGGTCGTCTATCGCTACGACCCGCCTGGAGGCAAGAAAGAGTTCCGCCCCTGGGACGCGAAACGCAAGAAGATGGCCCCGCCCGAGCCGCGTCCGCTCTACAACCAGCCGGGCCTCGCAACAGCCGATAGCGTGGTACTGGTGGAAGGCGAGAAATGCGCGAAGGCGCTGATCGATGTCGGCATCTGCGCCACCACTGCCATGCACGGCGCGAATGCGCCGGTAGACAAAACCGACTGGTCACCACTCGCCGGCAAGGTGGTGCTGATCTGGCCAGACAAGGACAAGCCGGGTTGGACCTACGCCGAGGTGGCCTCGCAGGCCATCCTGGCGGCAGGGGCGACGTCCTGTCACATCCTGTTTCCTCCGGAAGACAAACCGGAAGGATGGGATGCTGCGGACGCACTTGCCGAGGCCTTCGAGGTCTCAGCCTTCCTGGCCATCGGCCCATGCCTGCGCGTCCAGTCCATCGAGGAGGTCGAACCATCGGGGTCGGATCCCCACCCGGTGGATGAGCAGACAGTGTGGGGCACCGAGGACGCCCTGGCGCTCAATTTCACCCGCCGTTACCAGCGCGACTGGCGCTACATCGCCGTCTGGGGCAAGTGGCTGATGTGGGATGGCCAGCGCTGGCGGGCCGAGGAAACACTGGCCGCCACCCATCTCATCCGTCAGGTATGCCGACATGCCTCGGTCCAGGCGGACAATCCCAAGGTCGCGGCCAAACTCGCTGGAGCCAGCACTGTCGGCGGCGTGGAACGCCTGGCCAAATCCGACCGCAAACATGCCGCTACCAGCGATGAGTGGGATGCCGACCTCTGGCTGCTCAACACCCCCGGTGGCGTGGTGGACCTGCGCACCGGGCGCATGCGTCCCCATGAGCGCGACGACCGGATGACCAGGATCGCGTCGGCTACACCGCGAGGTGCTTGCCCGCACTGGCTCGCTTTCATCGATCAGGTCACCCAGGGCGACAAGGCATTTGCCGACTACCTGCAGCGCTTCGCAGGGTATTGCCTGACTGGCAGCACGCAGGAGCATGCACTGTTCTTTCTCTATGGCACCGGGGCCAACGGCAAGTCGGTGTTTGTGAACACGCTGTTCACCCTGCTTGGCGACTACGCGGCCAACGCACCCATGGACACCTTCATGGAATCGCGCGGCGATCGCCATCCAACCGACCTGGCCGGACTGCGGGGCGCCCGCTTTGTCGGTGCGACCGAAACCGAACAAGGCCGACGCTGGAACGAGTCGAAGATCAAGGAGATCACCGGCGGCGACCGGGTCTCGGCGCGTTTCATGCGCCAGGACTTTTTCACCTATCTGCCGCAGTTCAAGCTGGTCATCGCCGGCAATCACAAACCTGCGCTGCGCAACATCGATGAGGCGATGCGTCGGCGTCTGCATCTCATCCCGTTCACCCTGACCGTGCCACCTGAGAAGCGCGACAAATCGCTGTCCGCCAGACTGCTGCAGGAGCGTGACGGGATCCTTGCCTGGGCATTGCAGGGGTGTCTGGCCTGGCAACGGGATGGATTGAAGCCGCCCAAGTGCGTGGTGGACGCCACTGACGAGTATTTCGATGAGGAAGACACCATCGGCGAATTTCTCGAAGAGGAGTGCCAACTGCATTCCCAGGTCAGGGTATCCGTCGTGGATATCTTCGAGCGCTGGAAAAGCCGGGCGGACAAGCGGGGCGAGTACATCGGCACCAGCCGCTGGTTGGTGCAGCAGTTGGTGCGCCGGGGCTTCGAGCGAGGGCGAACGTCGACAGGCGCGAAGGCGCTCCTCGGCCTGTCGCTCAAGCCAACTGACTACGGTGAGCGTTTGCCCTACCGCGACGACTGACCGCTCCGGTCGCTTTTCAAGCCAACGCAACTCACTGAATCCAAATGATTTGACCGAACTGTACTGACGCCAGGATTAACGCCTTACACGTACGCGCGCGTGGGAGTTAATCCGTGGAACAGTCAGGTTCGGTCAAAAAGGAGTTTTGACCATGACGACATGCATCCTCGCCCTGGACCTGGGCACACAGACCGGCTGGGCCATCCGTCTGAAAGACGGCCAGATCATCAGCGACAGCGCCACCTTCAAGCCGCAACGCTTCGAAGGTGGCGGCATGCGCTACCTGCGTTTTCGCAAGTGGCTCACGGAGATCAAGCAATCCGGCGAAATCGATGCCATCTACTTCGAGGAGGTGCGTCGCCACATCGGCGTCGATGCCGCCCACGCCTACGGCGGCTTTATGGCCACCTTGACGTCCTGGTGCGAGCACCACCAGATTCCGTACCAGGGCGTGCCGGTGGGCACGATCAAGAAACACGCCACCGGCAAGGGCAACGCCAGCAAGGCCGAGATGGTCGCGGCAGCCACCGCACGTGGACACACGCCGACTGACGACAACGAAGCCGATGCGCTTGCGTTGCTGCACTGGGCCATCGAAACGCAGGAGGTGGGCGCATGAAAATCCCGGCAAACACCTATCGCTGCCCGCTCGGCCGCCTGCAGCCCCAGATCACCGATCTGGATGCAATGAAGCAATCCGGCTGGCGTGACCAGAAAATCCTGGTGGTCGCCGAAGCCGATGACCGACTGGACTTCGTCGAACGCGAATTCATCCGTCGCATCGGCGAGCGGCTTTATGGAGGAAAGCGTCATGGCTGAATGGACGATGGATGACGTCGCGGCACGGTTCTCCGAGGCGGCCGAGACGGGGCGGCGACTGCCACCCGTCAGGGTGCAGGGCTACTTCAACGTCTGGCCGGCCTTCGCACGCAAGGAGTGGGAAACTTTCTCGGCAGAGGATTACGAATACCGGCCCTTGCCACCTTCGCCAGAGTCCATCGACCGGATGATGGAGGCCATGCGCTGGGTGCAATGGCTGGAGGAGGAGCAACGCCACCTCATCTGGATGCGGGCCAAGCAGCGCGAGTGGAAGGACATCTGCCGGCGCATCGGCTGCGACCGCACAACGGCATGGCGGCGGTGGCAGCGAGCGTTGGGCGTGGTAGTAGATCAACTCAATGGAGGCTAAATGTAACCAAGGGTCATAAAATTCTGGTCAAGAAATTCGACCATGGTTTATGATTTACTCACGACTCACCCTTTGACCGTCCGGTTTAGCCGGTATGCTCTTGGGGCGACAAGCCGCCTTCGGGCGGCTTTGTCATTTCTGGAGATGCTGTTGAGAACAATCGTCTACATCGACGGCTACAACCTGTACTACGGTTTGCTGAGGAAATCAGCCTATAAATGGCTCGACCTCTTTTCGCTGTTCAAGGACCATGTCCTTGATGCGTCAGCTGACCTGACAGAAGTTCGATACTACACAGCACCTGTCCTGGGTCGGATGTCTGATGATCCCGAATCGCCGCAACGACAACGCTTATATTTGCAGGCACTTCGAAAAATCCACCCTGGACGCATCACCATCATCGAAGGCAAGATTCTCGCCACGACACCCCACCAGCGATTGGTAAAACCGATCCCCGAGGCTCCGCACCTCCAGATGGTCCAAGTGTACGACTTCAACGAGAAGAAAACCGATGTCAACCTTGCATCGGACCTCCTGGCCGGAGCATGGCTTGGCGCCTACGATCAAGCAGTTGTTTGCAGCAATGACTCGGATCTGGAAGGGGCACTTGCTACGGTTCGACGTCACCATCCACATCTTCGAATAGGCCTGGTCGCACCAATACCAGGCGATGACCATCGCCGTATCTCTCGTGACCTCGCGCAACTTGCAGATTGGGCAAAAATCCTGAGTCCCGTACATCTTGCCAATGCTCAACTGCCCGCACGGATTCCTCACACCGCGATAAAGAAGCCGGACACCTGGTAATTTTTCGATGCAGACACGCATGAACTCCTGAGCCAGAGAGGGTAATGCTTGCCGCGAATGGCCGCTGTTTCAGGCTCTTGGCCGTTTCCAGGCTGATTCGGCCTGCAACATCGTAGCCGGTTTTGACGTAGGATTTCGCTATCGTCGACCAGACGCACAAGCTCCCTGACCTTCCGCAACGGAAGGTTTTTCTGACCACCTTCGGGTGGTCATTTTTTGGGTGTCAGATGGTCGACAGAAATTCGACGGGTCCTTCCTGGCGACCTTCCCATGCGGGAGGCGAGAGCGCGGCCTTTCGATAGTGTCCGACTGCAAACCGAGGTTTGCAGGGTTTGCGTGGTTTGCAGGTTTGCACCCCGAACTGATTTCCTGAGCCCGCCCACGGTCTGATCGTTGGCGGGCTTTGTCGTTTCCAGCGCAGCAGCGCACCCATTCGGAGTCCTCGATCTGAACACGCTCGCCGTCGAATACCGCAAGGTCGAGACGCTCATCCCCTTTGCCCGCAACCCACGGACCCATTCCGAGGCGCAGGTCGCCAAGATCGCGGCCAGCATCGTGGAATACGGCTGGACCAATCCGCTCCTGGTGGATGGCGACAACGGACTCATCGCCGGCCACGGACGTCTGGCCGCTGCCCGCAAGTTGGGGCTGGCCAAAGTGCCGGTGATCGAGTTGGGCCATCTCTCGCCCACCCAAAAGCGTGCCTACGTGATTGGCGACAACCAACTCGCGTTGCAGGCGGGCTGGGACGAGGAACTGCTGGCCCTGGAACTGGCTGAGTTGCAGGAGGCCGGTTACGACCTGCTGCTCACCGGCTTCGACGATGGCGAGATCGAACGGCTGCTGGCAGCCGAGGTGACGATCAGCGACGAAACCAACAGCGAGCCGGCTGGTGACGAGCCCGATGCTGCCGACGAAGTACCGGACACTCCGACCAACCCTGTCTCCCGCTCTGGCGACGTCTGGCAGTTGGGTGCGCATCGCCTGATCTGCGGGGATGCCACCGATTCCGATGTGGTCGCTGCGCTGATGGTCGGCGAAACCGCCGATCTGTGCTTCACCTCGCCGCCCTATGGCAACCAAAGGAACTACACCAACGCCATCGTCGATTGGGACGATTTGATGTGTGGCGTCTTCGCCCGATTACCCATGGCCGCCGATGGCCAGGTGCTGGTCAACCTTGGGTTGATCCACCGCGACAACGAGGTCGTTCCCTACTGGAACGGCTGGCTCGACTGGATGCGCACCCAAGGCTGGCGGCGTTTTGCCTGGTACGTCTGGGACCAAGGACCGGGGATGCCCGGCGACTGGTCGGGACGCCTGGCACCCAGCTTCGAATTCGTTTTTCACTTCAACAAGCAGAGCCGCAAACCCAACAAGATCGTGCCCTGCAAGTTCGCCGGCCAGGAAACGCACCTGCGTGCCGATGGCTCATCGACGGCCATGCGTGGCAAGGATGGCGAGGTAGGCGGCTGGACCGCTGCGGGTCAGCCCACCCAGGACCACCGCATCCCTGACAGCGTGATCCGCATCATGCGGCACAAGGGCAAGATCGGTCAGGACATCGACCATCCGGCCGTGTTCCCGGTGGACTTGCCGGCCCACATCATGGTGTCCTTCACCGACGCCGGCGCGATCGTGTTCGAACCCTTTGGCGGCTCGGGCACCTCGCTTCTTGCCGGTCAACGCACCGGCCGTAAAGTACGGGCGGTGGAAATCGCGCCGGAGTATGTCGACGTCGCCATCAAGCGATTTCAGCAGAATCATCCTGGCGTGCCGGTGACCTTGCAGGCCAACGGCCAGACCTTTGATGCCGTCGCTGCCGATCGACTGGGAGCAGCGGCATGAGCATCTCCTGGCTGGCCGACAAGATTGAGCAGTGGCCTACGGACAAACTGCTGCCGTATGCGCGAAATGCCCGCACCCACACCGACGCCCAGGTCGCGCAGATCGCGGCGTCGATTGCCGAGTTTGGCTTCACCAATCCGATCCTCGCCGGTGGCGACGGCGTGATTGTCGCCGGACATGGTCGGCTTGCCGCCGCTCAGAAGTTGGGCATCCCGACTGTGCCAGTGGTGGTGCTCGACCACCTCACTCCCACCCAGCGCCGCGCACTGGTGATCGCGGACAACCGCATCGCCGAGAACGCCGGCTGGGATGAAGCCATGCTCCAGGTGGAACTGGCAGCACTTCAGGACGACGACTTCGACCTGTCGCTCACCGGCTTCGATGCCGATGTGCTGGCCGATCTGCTGGCCGGAGAAGAGTCCACCACCGAGGGGCAGTCCGATGACGATGCCACGCCGGAGGTGCCGGAAACGCCGGTGTCCCGGCCTGGCGACCTCTGGATCTGTGGCGACCACCGGGTGCTGTGCGGCGACGCCACCGACGCCGATGCTTACGCCACGCTGTTAGGCGACGCCCTTGTCGACATGGTCTGGCAAGACCCGCCCTACAACGTCAATTACGCCAACACACCCAAGGACAAGATGCGCGGCACGAATCGTGCAATCTTGAACGACAACCTCGGCGTGGGTTTCTACGATTTCCTGCTGGCGGCGCTGACGCCGGCCCTGGCGCATTGTCGGGGTGCGGTCTACATCGCGATGTCCTCCAGTGAACTCGACACCCTGCAGTCCGCGTTCCGCGCGGCAGGTGGCAAGTGGTCGACCTTCATCATCTGGGCCAAGAACACGTTCACCCTGGGCCACGCCGACTACCAGCGCCAATTCGAGCCGATCCTGTACGGCTGGCCGGAAGGTAGCAAGCGCCACTGGTGCGGCGACCGCGACCAGGGCGACGTCTGGCAGATCAAGAAACCGCACAAGAACGATCTGCACCCGACCATGAAGCCGGTGGAACTGGTGGAGCGGGCGATCCGCAACTCCAGCCGCCCGGGGGACGTGGTACTGGATGCCTTCGGGGGTTCCGGCACGACGCTGATCGCCGCCGAGAAGTCAGGCCGTCACGCCCGACTGATCGAACTCGATCCGAAGTATGTGGATGTGATTGTGCGCCGCTGGCAGGACTGGACGGGCCATGAGGCGACACGCACCGAAGACGGCGCGAAATTCAACGCGGTGTCGGCCGAGGCGATTCCACAGCCGGACCCTCTGCCACGATGAATCGTGCCTCGGGGGAGAACCCCGGAAAGTGATCCGGCGTGCTCGTTGCCGATTCGGTCAACATCTGGAGGGCAGCTTGGGCATCCGGTGCGGCCCAGTCTCCCCACCGTGTGCCATCTGCTTCGATGATCGTGAAGATTCGCATGGCAGCCTCCGGGGTTTGCTCAGGCGGCCAGGGCTTCGTCGTCCATGATCTCGCAGTGGATCACGAAGCCCGTCAGGTAGGGCAGCCCGCGCGGGATTCCGTATTCCTTGCTGGTGATGCGGCCTATCGTCCAGACTATCCACTGTTGGGTGGCGGCGGCGATGGCGAGATCCAGGTCTTCGCCGTGGTGCATCTGGTTGAGAACGCTGTCCGCAAAATGGCGCCCGTGGCGGCTGTCCATAAAAATCCGCACCGTTTCCAGCGACTGGCCGGTGGCCTCGGCGACCGCATGCATCGCGATCGGCCAGGCTGCGTCGGCGTATTCGTTCATGGTGCCAAAAAAGCCCCAGGCATCGTTCTGGGTGGCGGGCATCGGGTGGGTGGTGGTCATCTTGTTTCTCCTTCTGGATCGTTTCGACACCCGTATGAACGCGCTGTGCGATTGAGAAGCCAAGCGCATTCACCATCTTTTTGGAATTCAAATTATCCGGCTCCCAGCACCTTGACGCCCTCGTGAGCGAGGGTCAGTGCGGCATTGGCAAAGGCGGCGTGCGACACCCCGGGCGCGTTTTCCGCGTCCGACAGGAGTTGGTCGACGGCTTCCTTGACCTTGGCGCGCATCGCCGCACACGCGGCCTCCTGTTGCGCCGGGCTGGCCGTCTCGATCTCCGGGCACAGTCGCACCAGGGTGGTCAGGGCGGCGGTGCCGAGTTTTTCCCCGAGGAGGTCGATGCTGTTCATTGCGCATCCCCCAGGTCGTGGCAGTCGATGACCTCGACCGCGTCGCTGGCAAAGACCCTGGCCTCCACCAGGCTGCGGTGGTGGAAGAAGTACACCGTGCCGTCGGCACGGATGGCTTTGTAGAGGTGGAAACTCAAGGGGTCCATGTGGTGCTCCGTGTTGGTGACATCCCCATGAACGCGCTGTGATGGATTGAAGCCAAGCTGAATCTGCTGCTGTATTCAGGCCGGGAAACCCCGGCCCGGTGCATCAAACCGCCACGCCGACGTACCGCCCGTAGGCGCTGCCCGAGGGATCGACGTAAAGCGTCGTGCGGTCGGGTGCGGTGACCATGACGGAGTTGCGCTCGTCCTTGTTCAACCAGCCGCCGAGCCCCTTGAGCCAGTCTCGGTCGACCAGCAGGTTCTCGGCGAATTCATCGTATTCGGCCGTGGACAGTGCGACGAGCTTCTCGACCATGACCTGGCTGGCAGTGGGATCGGGATCGCCGTTGAGCAGGACTTCGTCCAGGCTGCAGGGCTTGCGGGTGAATCGGACGCGGATGGTTTCGATTTGCATGCGGGCTCTCCTGTTGAGTTGGGGATGTCAATCGACGCCCCCATGAACGCGCTGTGTGATTGAGAAGCCAAGCTATTCTGATCAACCGATTCGGTAGACCCGCTCACCGCCCTGGACCTTCTCCGAAATCAGGTTCAGGCCCAGCTTCTTCTTGAAGGCGCCGGCAAAGGTGCCGCGCACCGTGTGTGCTTGCCAGCCCGTGGCGGCCATGACCTGTGGGATCGTCGCCCCCTCGGCGCGCTTCAGCATCGCGACCACTCGGGCCTGCTTGCTGTTCTCGCGGGTGCGGGGTGGCTTTGCCTCATTGGCCGTACCCTGCCAGGTCGCTTCGGCGGCGGCGACATCGGCCTCCAGGGCGGCACTCTCGGTCGGTTCCGGATCATGGGCCGGGCGGCAGCGACCAATGGCGGCGTAGCCGTCGTCGGTGAGTACATGCTTGTCGTCCTGCTCGACGATCAGTCCGCGCGCAGTAAGTCCGCCGATTACCTTCGCCCGCGCGCCGCCCCGCAGGGTGGGCGGCAAGGGTTCGATGTCGCCATCAGGACGATAGGCGGCCTGGGTCAGGATGGTGGTTTGGGATTCAGTCAGTTTGATGGGGGTCATGTCGTACTCCTTGCTGGTTGATGGTGATGTGATGAACGCGCTGTTCCGAGGTGAAGCCAAGCGTTTCGCCGGGCTTCCGCATCTCGATCAGTCCGCGTCGTCCTCGGTGGCCGCTTCGATTTCCGCGATGGTGTCTTCCATCGAGACCATCGAGCCGCCCAGGTAAGCGTGGTCGTTGGTCAGGGCCATCTTGGCGTGGGCCAGCCAGTAGGACTCGGCCCGTTGCAGGGTCATCTCCTGGCCGCTTTGCTTGATCAGGGTCTTGGCTTGCTCCAGGCACTCGAGCATCTGGACCTGGATCTCGCGCAGTTCGTCGACAAGTTCCTGGCGTTGTTCGGGGGTTTGCGTGGTCATGTTCGTCTCCGTGGGCGTGGTTGATGGTGTAGTCATGAACGCGCTGTGCCAGAGACAAGCCAAGCTGAGTTTTGAAAAAACCATCGAACAAACCATCAACTTTTAGCTGGATTTAATGGGCATCTCGATTCGCGCCTACGCCCGCCATCGGGGGGTGTCCGACACCGCCGTTCACAAAGCGATCCGCGCTGGCCGCATCACGCCCGAGGCGGATGGCACCCTGGATCCGGACAAGGTCGATCGGGAGTGGAACAAGAACACCGAGGCCCCGGCCCAAGGCACCCAGCGCCGGGCCGAGACCATCACCGTCAAGGAAGCGCCGGCACCCGCCGAGTCGCAAACCCCCTCCCTGGGCACCGGCGGCACTTCGCTGCTGCAGGCGCGCACGGTCAACGAGGTGGTCAAGGCGCAGACCAACAAGGTGCGCCTGGCCCGACTCAAGGGCGACCTGGTCGATCGTTCTCAGGCTATCGCCCATGTTTTTCAGTTGGCGCGCAATGAACGCGACGCTTGGCTCAACTGGCCGGCGCGGGTGTCGGCGCAGATGGCGGCCACGCTTGGCATGGACGCCCACGCTCTGCACATCGCTCTGGACGCGGCGGTGCGCACACACCTGATGGAACTGGGCGAACTGCGCCCGAAGGTGGATTGATGGATTACGAAGGCGGCATCGAGATCGAACGCGCCTGGCGCGAGGGGCTGACCCCGGATCCGATGCTGACCTTGTCTGAATGGGCCGACCGGCACCGGGTGCTGTCCAGCAAATCTTCCTCGGAACCGGGGCGCTGGCGCACCAGCCGCACGCCGTATCTCAAGGAGATCATGGACTGCCTGTCGCCGACCTCGCCCATCGAACGCATCGTGTTCATGGCGGGCGGCCAGCTGGGCAAAACGGAATGCGGCAACAACTGGATCGGCTACGTGATCCACCATGCGCCCGGCCCGATGATGGCGGTGTCGCCCACGGTGGAGATGGCCAAGCGCAACTCCAAGCAGCGCATCGACCCGCTGATCGAGGAGTCGCCCACACTCAAGGAACTGATCTCGCCGGCGCGAAGCCGCGATTCGGGCAACACCATCCTGGCCAAGGAGTTCCGGGGTGGCGTACTGGTGATGACGGGTGCGAACAGTGCCGTCGGACTGCGTTCGATGCCGGTGCGTTATCTGTTTCTGGATGAGGTGGATGGTTATCCCCTGGACGTCGATGGTGAGGGCGATGCGATTTCGCTGGCCGAAGCCCGCACCCGGACCTTCGCGCGGCGCAAGATTTTTATTGTCTCGACGCCGACCATCGCCGGGGTCTCGGCCATCGAGCGCGAATACGAGGCATCGGACCAGCGCCGCTACTTCGTGCCCTGTCCGCACTGTGGGCATCGTCAGTGGCTGCGCTTCGAGCAACTGCGCTGGGACAAGCACCAGCCCGAAACGGCAGCCTACCTCTGCGAAACCTGCGACACCGCCATTGCCGAGCATCACAAGACTGCGATGCTGGCGGCGGGCGAGTGGCGCGCGCTGGGAACCCGCAACGGCAAAACCGCAGGTTTCCACCTGTCATCGCTCTATAGCCCGATCGGCTGGCGCTCCTGGCGCGACATCGCCGCTGCCTGGGAGTCCTCCGTGAACAAGGAATCCGGATCGGCCAGCGCCATCAAGACCTTCAAGAACACGGAACTGGGCGAGACCTGGATCGAGGAAGGCGAGGCGCCGGACTGGCAGCGCTTGCTGGAACGGCGCGAGGACTATCGCATCGGCAGCATCCCTGCCGGCGGCCTGCTGCTGGTGGGCGGGGCCGACGTGCAGAAGGATCGCATCGAGGCCTCGATCTGGGCCTTTGGGCGTGGCAAGGAAGCCTGGCTCGTCGAGCACCGGGTGCTGATGGGCGATACGGCGCGGGATGGCGTATGGCGTCAGCTGGCCCAGATACTGACTGAAACCTGGACCCACGCCTCAGGTGCTCGGCTGCCGCTGGCCCGCTTCGCCCTGGATACCGGTTTCGCCACGCAAGAGGCCTACGCCTTTGTGCGCGCGGCGAAGGATCACCGGCTGATGGCCGTGAAGGGCGTGCCGCGTGGCGCAGCCCTGATTGGTACGCCAACGGCGGTCGATGTGACCCAGGCCGGCAAGAAGCTGCGCCGAGGCATCAAGGTTTATTCGGTGGCGGTGGGCATCGCCAAGCTGGAGTTCTACAACGCCCTGCGCAAAGCCGCCGAGGTGGACGAGGACGGCGTCACGGTTCGCTATCCCATGGGTTTCGTGCATCTGCCGAAGGTGGACGCCGAGTTCATCCAGCAGCTCTGCGCCGAACAATTGATCACCCGCCGCAACCGTAACGGCTTCCCGGTGCGGGAGTGGCAGAAGACCCGCGAGAGGAATGAGGCCCTGGACTGCTACGTCTATGCCCGCGCCGCAGCTGCTGCCGCTGGACTGGACCGTTTCGAGGAACGCCATTGGCGCGAACTGGAGCGACAAATGGGGCTGTCACCGGGGTTGTCCCCTCCAACTGGCGAGCCACCGATAGAAGCACCAACCGACCAATTCACTGAGGCCACCCATCGCGGTGGCCTTAGTGCTTCTGGAACCCCGAAACCCGCGCGCCGCGTGATTCGTAGCCGCTGGTTCGGGTGATGTGGGCCGAGGTTATCAACCAAGGCCCAAAACCCTCAATCTTCATTAAGGAAACGCACCATGAGTTTGCAAACCCAAATCCAGAGCTTCGTCCTGCGCGCAGCCCAGGAATTCAACGCGGTCTACACCAAGATCGGCTCGCTGGCCTCGCTGTCCACCACCGACAAGACCAGCCTGGTATCGGCGATCAACGAACTGAAGAACGCGGTCAATGCGTCCACCAGCATCGATGACGCGCAGATCACCACCAGCACCACCTACTCGTCTTCCAAGATCGTCGGCCTGCTCGACGCATTGAAGGCTGACATCCTGGGTGGCGCCGATGCCGCGTTCGACACCTTGCTGGAAATCCAGCAGGCCATCCAGACCGGTGAGTCCGCCGCCACCGCGCTACTCGATACCGTCAACAAGCGGGTGCGTTATGACGCGGCCCAGGCGCTGACCGCACCCGAACAGGCCCAGGCCCGCAGCAACATCGGTGCCGTGGCTTCTGCCGATGTGGGCGACACCGCCTTCGACTTCGTCGCCGCCTTCGAGGCCGCCCTGATCTAAACCCTCCCTCCCGGTTTCCCGCCTGCGGGCAGGGCCGGGCTCCCAACTCTGATCGAGGCACCTCATGAGCACACTCGACACCGGCCTGGGCACGGTTCGCGACTGGATCACCCAACTGCGTCTGGGCAATGCCAGCAATCCAGCCCCCAGCGTCCTGCCCGCCAACCGGCAGATCCTGGATATCGGCCCCGGCGAAACCCTGGAGATCGTTCACGCCAACGATTCCGATTACCGGCGCCTGGTCTCGCTCGCCGAACAGGTCTTCGATCCGGGGGCCAACCTGATGCCGGTGATGACGGGGCCCACTTCCCCTCTGTGCACCATCACGTCCTCATCGTCTTATGCCCCGGCGGATGGTCCCTGGCGGGCCGCCGATGGCACCCCGACCACACACTGGTCGGTGGGCCCCTCACTCACGCAGGGCTGGTGGCGCTGTTGTTTCCCCGCACCCATGACCGCCGTGGGCTACGCCATCACCGCGCGCAACCCCTACGGTGACAGCGGCCCGAAGGACTGGACCCTGCGCGGCTCGAACGACGGCGTGAACTGGACCGTGCTCGATACCCAGTCTGGGGTGATCTGGAGCAACTCGCAGCGCCGCCAGTTCAGCTTGGCTCAGCCCGCCAGCTTCGCCTGCTGGGAGATCAACATCACGGCCAGTGCGCGCCCGGACTACGCCGCCCCGCTGGCCCTGGCCGAAGTGCAGCTATATGCGCCAGCGACGGAACGCATCCTGGTGCCCTCGCAGCTGGACTACCAGATCGAGTACCGGGCTGACCGAACCCGGATCAAGCGCCTGGCTGCCGAGCGTCGGCTGCTGACCGCCACGGTTCGCCTGTGATGATGACCCTGGCGCAGCACATCGCCGCCCTGGCCACGCGCATCGGCCAGGAACTGAAAGCTCGGGTGACGCCTGAGCATCCAGGCCTCGCCCGCGCCTGGGTGAGTTTCGGCTGGCAGCCACAAAACGGCGGCCACATCGTGATCCACGCCGGGCACAACGTGAAGAAGGTGTTGCGCCTCGCCCCCGGCAAGTACCGGGTGATCTTCGATGAACCCATGCTCGATGCCCATTACTGCTGGCTCGCCTTCGCGCGCAACGGTGACAAGGCCATGAAGATGGCCGCCGCCCGTGTGAGTTGTGATGACAAGACCGAGGACGACGTGGAACTGGTCTGTGCCACGCCATCCGGCACGCTGGCCGACTCCAGCGAGATCAACGTCGTGGTCTACCGCTGATGGCCTACACGCAAGAACAACTCGACACCCTGCAGGCTGCCCTGGCCAAGGGCGAGAAGCGCGTCACCTTCGCCGACAAGACCGTGGAATACCGCACGGTCGATGAACTGAAGGCCGCGATCCGCGAGGTGCAAGCCGACTTGCATCGCCAGGCAGTGGACACCGGCCTGTGGCCGCAAGCGCCCCGGCAGATCCGGGTCACCACGAGCAAGGGGTTCTGATGGCCAGAAGAAACACAAGATCGTCAGCAGGCTGGTTTGGCAAGATCGGCGCCTTGTTTGGCCGCACGCCTACCCATGAAGCGGCCGGGTCCGGACGCCGTGCCTGGGCCTGGATGCCGGGCAATCCGGGGGCGGTGGCGGCCATGCTGGCCACGCAGTCCGAGTTACGCACCAAAAGCCGCGACCTGGTGCGCCGCAATGCCTGGGCCAATGCCGCGCTGGAGGGCTTCGTGGCCAATGCCATCGGCACCGGCATCAAGCCCCAGTCCATGCTGGCGGATCCCGCGCAACGCGAACGCATCCAGTCGCTGTGGCGGGACTGGTGTGAGGAGGCGGACGCTACCAGCCTGACCGACTTCTACGGCCTGCAGGCGATGGCCACCCGCGCCATGCTGGAAGGCGGCGAATGTCTGGTGCGGCTGCGCCCCCGCCGCGAAGAAGATGGGCTGGCGGTGCCGCTGCAGATCCAGTTGCTGGAGCCCGAGCACCTGCCGGTGTCGATGAACACCGATCTGCCCGCTACCGGAGGGGCAGGAGTTCCAGGCAATGTCGTGCGCGCCGGCATCGAGTTCGACAAGTTGGGTCGGCGTGTCGCCTATCACCTGTACCGCAGCCATCCCGAGGACGGGGCGCTGGCACCGATGTCCAGTCAGGGCGGAATCGACACCGTGCGGGTGGATGCGGCCGAGATCATTCACCTGTTCCGTCCGCTGCGACCCGGCCAGATCCGGGGGGAGCCCTGGCTGTCCCGCGCCCTGGTGAAACTGAACGAGCTCGACCAGTACGACGACGCCGAACTGGTGCGCAAGAAAACCGCCGCCATGTTCGCCGGCTTCATCACCCGTCTCTCCCCCGAGGACAACCTGATGGGTGAAGGTAACTCTGACCAGAACGGCGTTGCCCTGGCGGGCCTGGAACCCGGCACGCTGCAAATCCTGGAGCCAGGCGAGGACGTCAAATTCTCGCAGCCGGCCGACGTCGGCGCGTCCTATGGCGAGTTCCTGCGCATGCAGTTCCGCGCGGTGGCCGCCGCCATGGGTGTGACCTACGAGCAGCTGACCGGCGACCTGACCCAGGTGAACTACTCCTCGATCCGCGCCGGGCTGCTGGAATTCCGCCGCCGCTGCGAAGCGATCCAGCATGGCGTGATCGTGCACCAGTTGTGCCGTCCGATCTGGTCGGCCTGGATGGAACAGGCGGTGCTGTCGGGCGCGCTCAAGCTTCCCGGCTACGTCAAACGTCGGCGTGAATACCTGGCCTGCAAGTGGGTTCCCCAGGGTTGGCAGTGGGTCGATCCGCAGAAGGAATTCAACGCCATGGTCACTGCCATCCGCGCCGGGCTGTTGTCGCGCTCGGAGGCCATTTCTTCCTTCGGCTACGACGCCGAGGACATCGATCGCGAGATCGCGGCGGACAACGCCCGGGCGGATGCCCTGGGTCTGGTGTTCGAGTCCGACCCCCGGCACGACCAGCCCCCAGCGGCAGCACATCCCCCGAAATCGGCTGCAGAGGCTGCCGATCCCGCATCTGATCCCCTCACGGCCGATCCAGCGCTCCTGATCTGAAAGGGTTTCCCCATGCTCTATCCGCATCTGGCGGGACGCCTGTTCGGCGTGCCGCTGCTGATCCATCGTCCCAAGCTGGACGTGATTCTCTCGGTCCTGGCACCCCGGCTCGGACTTGACGGCACGCTGCCGCAAGCGGCGCTGCCCTCACCTCGTCCAGTCGCCTCACCCACACCCGGAATTGCCATCCTGCCCATCCACGGTTCCCTGGTACGCCGCACCCTCGGGATGGAAGCGGAATCCGGGCTCCTGAGTTATCAGGCGATCCAGGTTGGGCTCACGGCGGCGCTGGCCGATCCGTCCGTTGCCGGCATCCTGCTCGATGTGGATTCGCCGGGTGGCGAGGCCGGCGGCGTGTTCGACCTGGCCGACCGCATTGCAGCGGCGGCCAAAATAAAGCCGGTCTGGGCCATCGCCAACGAATCCGCTTTCTCGGCGGCCTATGCCCTGGCCAGCGCGGCTTCTCGGCTGGTGGTCACGCGCACGTCGGGAATTGGCTCGGTGGGCGTGATTGCCATGCATATCGACCAGTCCGGCCTGGATGCGAAGGCGGGTCTGCAGTACACGCCGATCGTCGCTGGCGCGCACAAGAACGACCTCTCGCCGCATACCGCCATCACCGATGAGGCCCGTGCCATGTTGCAGGCCGAGGTGGACCGGCTCTACGGCCTGTTCATCGACACGGTGGCGAGCCATGGACGCCTCAATGCGGATGCCCTGCGCGCTACCGAGGCGGGCCTTTACTTTGGCGACGCCGCTGTGGCGGCGGGTTTGGCCGATGCGGTGGCCACCTTCGACGACACCCTGGCCGAGATGGCCGACTTCCTCACTCCTCGAACCGTGCAGCGCCTTGCAAGCGCGCGGGCCGGGGCATTCGCTTCACCCACGCCATCCACCGACAAGGAGATACACATGAATGGCCCCGTTTCTGACACCACTTCTGATTCCGGAATCCCTGCCAGCACTGTTGCTGACAGGACTCCTTCTGCAACAGTGGCTGAACCGACCGCCGCCGCCCTGAGCTACGCCGACGCCATCGAGGTGGCAGAACTCTGCCAACTGGCCGGCGTGCCCGAGCGCACCGCGAGCTACCTCTCGGCCCAGACCCCGGTGGCCAACGTGCGCCGCACGTTGCTGGCGCTGCGTGCCAACGGTCCCGAGATTGCCTCACACCTGACCCCTGAAGCCATGGCCGCGAAGCCGGAAGCCCTCAAGGACAACCCCCTCATTGCCCAGGCACGCGCCCGTGCTGGAAAGGACTGACCCATGCCGACCAAACCTGTATTCACCGAAGGCCTCAACCTGGGGGATCTCCTCAAATACGAGGCGCCCAATCTCTATTCCCGCGACCAGGTCACCGTCGCCACCGGCCAGGTCCTGGCCCTGGGCGCGGTCGTCGGAGTGATCACCGCCAGTTCCAAGGTCAAGGTCGTCGATCCGTCCGCCACCGATGGTTCCGAGGTCGCTGCCGGCGTCCTGATCCAGGCGGTGGACGCCAACCTGGCCGACCGGGATGACGGGCTCATCGTCGCCCGCCACGCCATCGTTGCCGACCACGCCCTGGTTTGGCCCACGGGCATCACCGTGGCTGAGAAAAAATCCGCCATCGCCCAGTTGAAAGCCCTGGGCATCCTCGTCCGGAAAGGAGTCTGACCATGCCCATGAACAATCCCTTCGACAATCCCGCGTTCTCCATGTCGGCGCTGTCCACCGCCATCAACATCCTGCCCAACAACTACGGGCTGATGGACCAGATGAACCTGTTCCCCGCCAAGCCGGTGCGTTTCCGCCAGATCGCCATCGAGGAGAAGAACGGCGTCCTGAGCCTGTTGCCGACCTTGCCGGTGGGCTCGCCGGGTACCGTGGGCGTGCGCGGCAAGCGCAAGCTGCGTTCCTTTGCCATCCCACACATCCCGCACGAGGACGTGGTGCTGCCGGAGGAAGTACAGGGTATTCGCGCCTTCGGCATGGAATCCGAATTGCAGTCCATCTCCAACGTCATGGTCGAGCATCTGCAGACCATGCGGAACAAGCACGCCATCACCCTGGAACACTTGCGCATGGGTGCCTTGAAGGGTGTGATCCTGGATGCGGACGGTTCGATGCTCTACGACCTCTATGACGAATTCCAGATCACGCCCAAGGTGGTGGACTTCAAGTTCAGCAACGCCGACCTGGATGTGAAGAAGGTCTGCCTGGGGATCAAGCGTTATGTCTCCAAGAACCTGCAGGGCGAGTTCATGACCGGCATCCACTGCCTGGTTTCGCCCGGCTTCTTCGATGCTTTGACCGGACATGCCAATGTGAAGGAAGCCTACAAGGACTGGCAGACCGGCCTGGCGCTGCGTTCCGACCTACGCACCGGTTTCACCTTCGCCGGCATGACCTTCGAGGAATACTTCGGCGAGGCCTCGGATGGCACCACCACGCGCAGCTTCATCGGTGAGGACGAGGGCCACGCCTTCCCCCTGGGTACGGTGGACACCTTCGCCACCTACTTCGCGCCGGCGGACTTCAACGAGACGGTGAACACCCTGGGCCAGCCGCTCTATGCCAAGCAGGAACCGCGCAAGTTCGACCGGGGCACCGATCTGCACACCCAGAGCAACCCGCTGCCGATGTGCCACCGCCCCGGGCTGCTGGTGAAGGTCACGATGTCTTGAGCGCGGCTGCCTGGAGCGCCTTCTGGCGTTCCTTGGTGTAGCGGTACCAGGGCTGCGGCGGGTCGCCGGCCATGAAGCGGGTGGCGGCGATGAAGGTATCGAGCAGACACGGGTCGTAGTTGACCCCGTTCTGCCCGCACAACTGCTGAAACAGCACGTAGGGATCCTGCCCCACGAGATCCATCGGCTGGTGGATGCCGACCTCGCGCAGATACCCGGCAACCGCCGGGCCGATGTTGGGGATGGCCTCCAAGGCCGATGCGTCCGCCGCCGTCTTCGCTTTCTTCATGTCTCTGATCCATCCCGAAACTTTCAAAACTGAGCACCATGATAGCCATCGAATCCCTGTATGACGCGGCGGCCCGGTCAGGCCTGCTTCAGGAAGCCATCTGGATCCCCAATCTGGGGCCAGTGGTGGCCACCTGGGTGGAGTTTCGTGCGCCCGACGCGTCCATCCTCGATGGAATCGGGATGTCCACCGACTACGCCATGCGCTTCCCGGCGAGTTGCCTTACCGGCATCAAGCAGGGCGACGCGGTGGAGATCGGCGGCGTGGCCTACCGGGTGCGCGAGGTACGTGCGGTGGGCGATGGATCAGAAAACCGCGCCACGCTGAGCAAGCTGTAGGAGGTTTCCATGAATTCCATCCGTGAACGCTGCCTGCAGGCGGTGGCGGGCCTGCTATTGCCCGTCGCCCAGTCTCTGAGCGCAACCTTTCACCGCTCGCCGACCACCGGCATCACACGTGAACAGTCCCCGGCGCTGCTGGTGTTTCCCGAGTCGGACAGCATCGTGGAGCGGTCCAACGACCGGGTCGTCCGGCAGCTGGTGGTGCGCATCGACGCACTGGCTCGGGAGCAGGTCGACGCGGCCCCCGAGGACATCGCCGACCGGCTGCTGGTGGCGGCCCACGTGGCGCTGCTCGCTGACGCCAATCTGGGTGGTCTCGCCCTCGGCATCAAGGAACTGGACTGTGAGTGGGACGTGGAGGACGCCGATGCCACGGCGGCCCTGATCCCCGCCCGCTACCAGATCACCTATCGCACCTTGGCCGCCGACCTTGCCAGTCAGGGATGAGTCATGCCCGTCGTTGAACTTCTGAAACCCCACACCCACGCCGGCCGCGAGTACCAGCCGCGTGAGCGCATCGAACTCGACACGGCACTGGCCCGCTGGCTGGTCGAGGCCGGCGTCGCGCGTCCGTACCTGGTCAGCGATCCGGACAGACCACCGCATGCCCGGCGACGGACGTCCTCCATCCGCACGCCACCCCTTATTTCCCCAACCAATCCATCCGAGGAGACCGCTTCATGAGTACCTATGCATCCTTCCAGGGCCGCGTCTATCTGGGCAAGCGCGATACGGCCGGCAATCCGGTCGAAGTCCGTTCGCCTGGCAACGTGGCGGAACTGAAACTTGCCCTCAAGACCGATGTGCTGGAGCACTACCTTTGTGCCCGAGCCGGTGGTCGTCGAGATTGCCGGTGAGACCCTGGCAATCGCCCCCTTGAAGGTGGGTGAGTTGCCGACCTTCATTCGTGCCATCCGCCCCTTCGCCCAGCACCTGACCGGCGATGTGGACTGGCTCGTACTGTTCGGTGAACGCGGCGAGGATCTGGTTTCCGCGCTGGCGGTGGCCATCCGCAAGCCGCGCGAGTGGGTGGCGGCGCGAGAACTGGACGAGGCGATTCGTTTGAGTGAGGCGGTGTTCGAGGTGAACGCGGATTTTTTTATCCAGCGCCTGGCCCCGGTGTTGGCCCGGGTGGCGACACGGGTGGAAACCGTGGTGGCAACAGCTGGGGCGCGCTTCTCCAGCGCCTCGTCGAGCACGGCCACCGCTACCCCGACGTCCTGAATTACACGGTGGGCCAGGTGCGCGCGTTCATCGAAGTCATTGAACGCGGCGAGCGCCTGGAACTCGCCGCCCAGTTCGCGCTGCTGGTGACCGCGCAGCGCGGCGGGCCCGCCGAAATCAAATCCCTCCTGCGTGAATTGAAGCCATGAAGCTGTTGCTGACCACCTCCGGCCTGCTCGATCCGAAGCGTCTGGATAGCTGGGTGCCGGAGAAGCGCCGGGCCATCCGCAAAGCCGTCGAAGCCGCCATGAAAACCACCGGCCGCGAGATGGCCGACGCCGCGCGCAACCGGATGCAGTCAGCCTTCAAGGTGCGCAAGGCCGGCTTCCTGAAATCGATGCGCTCGAAGGTCTATGCCGGCAGCCCCGAGCGGTTCCCGGCGCTGCTCATCGGCTCGAAGATTGCCTGGTTGGGTCTGCACATGAAGGGCGGCACGATCACTGGCAGGCGCGGCAAGCTGCTGATCCCGTTGCTGCCCGAGCACCAGCGCATCGGCCGTCGCGCCTTCAAACGCGTGGTCGACGGGCTGATGCGCGCCGGCAATGCCTTCTTCATCGAGCGGCACGGCAAGGTCATCCTGATGGCCGAGAACATCAAGGACAACACATCCGAGTTGCGCCGCTTCAAGCGCGCCGAACGGGGCCGCACCGGAGCCAAATCCATCAAGCGCGGCCAAGAAATCCCCATTGCCGTGCTGGTACCGAGCGTGACCCTGCGCGGTCGCTTCGATCTGTCCGGCATCGTGCGTGCGCAACTGCCCAAATTGGCAACCAACATCCTGCAGCACCTTCACACACAAGGTTTGTAACCCGTGTCCTCTGAACGCGCGCAGATCCTGATTGCCGCCATCGACCAGACCAAGCAGGCGTTCGCCTCGGTGAAGAGCGGACTGGAGGGGATCACCACCGCCGCAAAATCGGTCAACGGTGTACTGGCCGGGTTGGGCGCAGCGCTGTCCGTCGCCGGACTGATGGCCGCCGGCAAGGCCGCACTGGATACCGCCGACGATCTGTCCAAGCTGTACCAGAAGACCGGCATCTCGGTCGAGTCGCTCTCCCTCTTGAAACCCATCGCCGAGCAATCCGGCATTTCGCTGGAAGGTCTGGCCAAGGGCATGCAGATGCTGGCCACATCGATGGTCGAGGCGGCAGGCGGCTCCAAGGAGCAGGTCGAGGTCTTCAGTCGTCTCGGCGTTTCGGTGAAGGATGCTGCCGGACAGATTCGCCCGACTGAGGCAGTCCTGCTCGATCTGGCCGATGCATTCTCTGCCATGCCCGATGGGGCTGAGAAATCCGCCTTGGCGGTGAAGCTGTTCGGCAAGGCCGGCGTCGAGCTGATCCCGTTCCTGAACCAGGGCCGCACCGGCATCGAGGAACTCAAGCAGAAGTTCAAGGCACTGGGCCTGGAGATCAGCGGCGACACCGCCCGCGCCGCCGAGAAGTTCAACGACACGCTCGACACAGTCAAGCAGGCGCTTTCCGGCATCGCTATGCGGATAGCTGAAGCGGCGCTCCCTGCATTGCAGCGCTTGGCCGACGCGCTGGTGGGACTGGCCAGCCATGGCGACGAAATCCTGGCCGTGATTCGCGCACTGGGCGAAGTCCTGGTGGCGGTGCTGGCAATCAAGGGGGTCGCGGCCGTGGCCAAGCTGCTGGAATCAGTCAATGTGTTGAAGGCGGCCTTTACCCGCTTCCTGCCGGTGCTGGCTGCGGTTGCCGTCTGGGAGATGGGCAAGGGGCTCGTCAAAACCGTGCAGGACATCCGCGAGACGAATCGCGCCATCGACGAACTGGCCCGGCAGCGAGCACAGATCGATCAACTCGATACCGCGCTGCAGGAACTGGCAGCCACCGGCACCGTGAGTGTCAAAACCCAGATGGCGATGGCCGCCCTGGCCGCCGAACGCTTGAAAGCAGCGCTGCCTGGCACGGCGGACGCACTGCGCGCCATCCAGGGCGCAGCAACCCAAGCCGGCGAAGCCATCCGGCAGGCACTGGACGCGGAAACCAAGAAGGCCGCCGAGACGGTCAAGCAACTGGCCACCAGTTACAAGCAGGTCGCCGCCGACATCAAGGCAATCTGGGATGCCCGCGTGGCCGAGGTCGAGAGCAACTACAAACGCCAGGAGGCGGCAGCCCAATCAGCAGCGCGCTCGGAATCGACCGCCATCCAGAATTCCGCCCAGAGCCTGCTGGCTGCCGAGCGCGAGAAACTTGCGGCGGTCGAGGCCGGTGCGCACCAGATGGAAGCCGCGTGGCAGGCGACCTACGGCCAGGCCGTCGCCCTGGCACGGGCCGCTGGCCAGGACGTCGCCGCCATCGAGCGCCAGGCCGTGGAGGCGCGCGTCTCCCTCTATGGCCAACTGGAATCGGCCTATCGCGCCACGGTCGACCGGCTGATCGCCGAAGAACAGCGGCATCTCAATGCCGCCAAGGCCGCCGAGGAAGCGCGGCTCAACCTCAAGCTCTCGGTTGAGGATCGCATCCGCGAACTCGGGCGTAAGGGCATGGACGATTACGCCGCCTATCAGGATCGGCTGCGCCAGATCGACGAAAAGCAGGCGCAGGCGAAGGCCGCGCTCGATGCCGGCAATTACGAACAGGCCCGGAAACTCGCCGAGGAATCCATCGCCCTGGCCGAGCGCTCAGCCTCCGCCGTGACCCGGCAGGTCGAGCAGAACGGCAAGTCCGTCACGCAGACGATGGTGTCCGAGGGTCAGGCCGCCGCCAGCGCGATTGGCCAGATCAAGGAGTCCGCCGGCATTGCCGATGCGGCGCTGAAGGGGCTGGGCGATGCGCACAAACAGGCAGCCACGGCGGCAGGGGCCGGTGCGGATGAGGCCAAGCGCGCGCTGGCTTCCGTCTCCGATGAACTCGGCAAACTGCGCCAGCAACTGCTCTCCCAGGACAAACTGAAACTCGAAATCGACCTCTCGGGCGCGCGGGCCGACATCGAGAAATTGCAGGCGCTGATGGCGGCCCAGCAGTTGATCGCCAAAATCCAGGCCGATACCCAGTCAGCCGAGGCCAGTCTGGAGAAACTTAAAACTGACACCGGCAATCTCGCCCTGGTCGCCAAGGTCGAGGCCGACACCACGAAGGTGATGGCCGACATCGACACGTTGAAGGGCACGCTCTCGGCGGCCAAGGTGGAGATCCCGGCGCTGGTGTCGTTCGACCAGGAGCCACCCGCCTTCGAGGCGAAGCCCTTGTTCAACCTGGCCAACCCCCAGCCCGGCGATTTTTATCTTGCCACCTTGAAACTCATGACTGTGTAGGAATCCCCATGCCCATCCACGACAACGAAATCCTCTGGCGGCCCGCCACCCTGATGTCGGACGCCACACCCGCGCAGAACGGCGGCCGCATGGCGTTCGCCCAACTGGTCTCCGGCGTGAAGAACAATCTCTTCCCGGACGTCTCCCAATCCGAACGCGGCGCGGGATCAGTGAAGTGGCGCAAGGCCTTCATCCACATCAACAGTGCGCAGGATGCGGCGTTGCTGAACGTGCGGCTGTTTCTCGATGCCTTGACGCCCGCAGGCGACTTCGTGCTGTTCCAACCCGGCAGTGCGACCGACACGGAGAATCAGATCGCAGGGCGCCCCTTCGGCATCGGCACCCTGTTTGCACCGGTCGTCGGCGGGGCGGGCCAGATCCAGGTGGCGTGCGAGCACAACGCGGAATACGCCAGCCTGCAGCCGTTCCGTGTCGGCGACCTCGTGCGGGTGTCCGACCGCCCCAGCACGGGTGGGCCGGGCAACGAGGAATGGGTGAGCGTGACCGGCATCGTCTACGGGCCGGACTTTGCCACGGTGGACATCGCCCCCGCGCTGGCGAACGGCTACGCCACGGCGAACACCCTGGTTTCCAGCGCCTACGAGATACCCAGTGTGGCGGCCGGCTTCTCGGGGGTAAGCGGGACCAGCACCGGCGGGACATACGATGCCACCACGGTCGGCAACCTCGTCGCCCACAACAAGGGTGCGGTGGAGGAGACCTGGAAGCTCACCTTCACCGGTGCGACGACCTTCACGGTATCCGGCACCACGGTCGGCGTCCTGCCGGACATCGGCTCGACCAGTGCCGACTTCGCGCCGCTCAACCCTGCCACCGGCACGCCGTACTTCACGGTCAAGAGCGCCGGCTGGGGCGGCGTCTTCCAGGTGAACGACATGCTGGCCTTCTCGACGCACCCGGCCGCGATTCCGGTCTGGTACCGCCGCCAGGTCCCGGCCGGCACCTTCAGCCTGGCCAACGACTTCGCGTCCCTGGCGATTCATGGGGAGAGCGCGTGATGGCACGGGTCGGCTTCAAGAAGATATATCCCGCCGGTAGTCTCGACAAAACCGCTGTGCAGGCCCTGTTCAGCCATCTCAAGACCCATGTGGCGAGCGCCGGCTTCAACGTGCTGCTGGACAACCCGGATGCCATCGACTTCATCCGCATGGGTGCGGCCACTGGCACCGCCGATGACGACACGCCCCACTGGGCCTTCGAATACGTCGATTGGGGCGCGGATGCCGAGATTCGCGCCTACCCGGTCTACGGCACCCATTTCGTGGACGGGGCTGCCTATGCGCACAGCTACACCCTCGTCCATTCCGGCTGGCTTGGGAATCCTTCGCCGGAGTTCACGCTCTGGTTCGCCGCCGACGGCGCGGCCGGGTGGTGGTGGCTGCATGGCGTGGAGGCGGATGCCGGCAGCGCCACGGGGGTGTCAATGCGCCCGGCCTGTGTTGGAGCGACCTCGCGGCGCTACCCCTCCGACACCCACCAGGGGCTGTGCGCCCGCTATGGCATCTGGGACGCCTGGGGTGACTGGGAGCCGGCCTATGCCAGGGACGAGGATGGTCTGATCGACACGACGCCCTGGACCGGTACATGGTCCCCCTTCGGCGAGGGCTGGTCGTTCAATGCCAAACGCCACCCGGGTTCGCCCTTGCCGAAGATGGCGGTGCCGCAGTTCCCGAACCGCGACGGCGGCATCTCGGCCTGCATCCTCGGTGAGTTCAACGAAATCCTGATCCTCACCGACGGCTACGCCTCGGAAGAGACGGTGGTGCCCGGCTGGATCGCCATGATCGGCAATGAGTGGGATCAGCCCTACGCCGTGCCGGCACCCGCGAGCTTCACCTTGTTATGAGCCTGGGCCTTTCCCTCGCCCTCACCCTGGGGGCAGGGCTCCATGCCAATGCCGGGCCGAGCGTTCTCAAGCGACAGTTCGTGGCCGCCTGGGGCAAGACCGAGGTCTTCGTGGCGAATACCACCGCCTGGGATCTCACGCGGGTTCGGGCGTGGCGACATACGGATGTCTGGTCGCTCCAGTTCGCGCATAGTTTCCAGGCCGCGTATCGGCTGCGCCTGGAAGGGTCGAGCCGACACCCCTACGGCGACATGCGACAGCATCGGGCCAGGCACGTCCTGGCCTACGGCGATCTGCCCCAGTCCCGGATGCGCCATCTGGCCCTGTACACCGACCTCGGCGCCTGCCGGAAGTCGACGCGTTTCCCGTACTGGCTCACGCAGCAGGCCTCGGCCCGGCACGTGGTCGGCTACGACGTCAGCGAGGTCGATCCCGTCGCCAAACGCCTCACCGCCTCCTGGTCGATGCTCGACGATGCGCGTCTGCAGGCGGTGATGAATACGCCGGAGCTCACCTGGAACGGTCGCACGATTCGCATCGTCACGGCCACGCTCTCCTGCGACGAGGACAGCCCGGTCTGGATCGCCCAGGTGGAGATCGCGAGTCTTTCCGACTTCGCCGGCATTGGCATCGGCGATGCGATCACACTGACCCTGGGGCTGGAAACCTTCCCGCTGGTGGTGGACGGCAAGACGCTCTCGCGCGAGTCGGTGGCCGAGCAACGCTGCGAGCTCACGGCGGTGTCGCCCGTGGCGCTGCTGGACGCCCCGTTTGCCGGGACGATCCGTTACTACGAGCCTGGTGCGGTGTTGTCCAGGGCCGTGGTCGAGTCGCTGATCGGCCCAATCGCCTGGGATCTGCCGAACTGGATCATTCCGGCCGGACGCCTGATGCTGGAGAACGTCACCCCCCTGGCCGCCGCCCGCAACATCGTGGCGGCCATCGGCGGCATCGTCGAGAGCAACCCGGACGGGTCGGTGGTGTGTCGCCGCAGGCACCCGGTGAGCATCCCCGAGTATGGCAACGCCGCCGTCGCCCACGGCTTGTTCGACGCCGATGTGATCTCGGCCAGCGCACAGATCGCCCCGTCGCGGGGCTACAACCGGCTGACCCTCGCCAACGAGGAGGTGGCCTCGGTGTCATCCGCCGACCGCATCGAGTATCTGGCCACTGAAGACGATGCCTACCAGGGCACGGTGCGCACCTGGCTTGCCACAACGCGGTCGGTGTTGCTGGCCCACACCGGGCATCCGGCGACGGTCGTCGCCAGCCTGGGTGAGGTCACCCGCACGGAAACCGAGACGGTCGAGTTCGTCGAGGGGCGGGGGAGCACCCGCTACCCCGTTGCCGGGATCGTTTCCGCCGTCTGGCAGCACACCGACCTCGGGACCGTGACCGCCGAGGGCATGGAACTCGTCGCGGTCACGCCGGGCTACAGCCTGCTGCGGATCGCCTACACCACCACGTCGCTCGACTGGCGCGTGGCGCTTCCCGTCGATGAGGAAGTCCAGTTCGTGCTGGTCGATGCCTGAGGTAATGCACAAGGAAAACCCATGGCCAATGCCACCCTACGCGTTCAATTCGGCAACCCGGACGGCTCTGAAGCGTCTGGCCACCTGTCCGCCGAGGTCGACTCCCGGCCAGGCGGGCTGAACGGCGGCAAGACCGCCTTCCAACCCGGCGAGACCGTCTACATCCTCGTCTACAAGTCCGACAACGTCGGCATCACCGACACCACCTGCTCGGCGGGATCACTCTCGGCCCAGGGCACGGCAACGATCACGGTGTCCGAGGAACTGATGTTCGAGGATTCCGACACCGCCAGCCTGGCCAAGCCGGCCCGGTCTAGCCTGTCGCAGTCGGTCTGGTACGGCCGCAGCCTCGGCAACCTCGCGCTGCAATCGGACAAGGTCACGGTGAAGGCCTCGACCAAGGGGGTCGGCGTGGCCAAGGTCACCTATGACGCACTGGCCCTGGTCTACGCCCTGTCCTCACCGGCGACGCTCAACGGCGAGGCGGATTTCAGCATCCTGGCGTTGATCAAGGGGTCGGCATCATGAGGAAATGCGCGTGATCATCGAGGTCTACCGGGGTGACGGCCTGCGCGAGGGGACGCCCATCGTCGAGCCGCTGCTTGCCGACGATGCGCTGATCCACCGGGGTGTGGCCGAGATGGATGCCCATGCCCACGCGTACAACCAGATCGAGATGGCCGTGGTCTTCCGGCCCGGCTTCCGTCTCGGCCAGATCGTCGAGGCCACCGATCCGTCCACCGCTAGTCCCTACCGCGCCAAGGTGACCGGCATCCAGATCACGGTGACCGAGGCGGCGATCGACATGCGCCTCAACCTGGAGCAACCACGATGACGTTCCCGCTGCAGGAGTTATCCAGGTTGCTCACCCGTGATCAGGCGGCCATGGGTTCGGTGGTCGGCGTCGAAGGGGCATTGATCCGTGTGGCCACGGAACGCGGCGCGGTCGTGGCGAGAACATTGGACGTCCTCGCCGTGGGCGACCGGGTCTTGATCCGGAACGGCATGGCGACCAAGGCGCCGGTGGCCAGTCACATCTATCCCGTCTGAAGGAGAAAACATGAGCACATTCAAGGAACGCATGCAGCCGATCATCGATGGTCTGCCGGCAGGTGAGGACAAGGACATCCTGGTGGCGCTGATCGACACCCACGACAGCATGGAGCAGGCCGGCTTCAACCCGGGCCGTAGTGCCCGTGCGATGCGCCAGTACCTGCGGCAAAACAACTGCAAGACGGCTGGAGGCCATGCCCGGCGTCCTCCTGGCACCTTCCCTGGCAAACCATCCGGCCCCCGCCAGAAACCCCAGTAATTCCCACCCCGATTTCACCCCTATCCCATCCCTGGAACCCGCCTTCGTGGCGGGTTTCGCATTTATGGAGGACCGCAACATGACTGAACCCCTGATCGAACGCCGCAAGGCGGTGACGCTGCCCCAGGATGAACTGGAGAAATTGCTCGAGTGCGCCGCCGCACGAGGCGCGAAATCCGCCCTGCACAGCGTGGGCCTGGACGGCGAGGACGCCGCCCACGACATCCGCGAACTGCGCAATCTGCTCGATGCCTTCAACGAGGCCAAGAAAACTGCCGGCCTTACCGTCATCAAGATGCTGGTCACCGGTCTGGTGCTGGCGGTCGTCGCCGGCACCGTCCTGAAACTGAAGGTCTTCGGGAGCGCGCCATGATCGAGACCTTGCTGGGTGGATTGCTGGGCGGGGCATTTCGACTCGCCCCCGAGGTGCTGAAGTGGCTGGATCGCAAGGGCGAACGCGGTCACGAACTGGCAATGCAGGACAAGGCGCTGGAGTTCGAGAAGATTCGGGGCGCGCAGCGCATGGCCGAGATCGGTGCGAGTGCCGAGGCGGCCTGGAGCACCGGAGCGATCGAGGCATTGCGCGATGCTGTGCGCACACAGGGTGAGAAAACCGGCGTGGCCTGGGCGGATGCGTTGTCGTCGAGTGTGCGGCCTGTCGTCACTTACTGGTTCATGGCATTGTACTGTGCGGCCAAGACGGCGGCGTTCGTGGCTGCTATCAACGGCGGGGCACTGTGGAGCGTGGCGGTCGTTTATGCCTGGACGGATGCCGACCAGGCGCTGTGGGCAGGAGTGCTGAATTTCTGGTTCCTCGGCCGTGTGTTTGATCGGGTGCGGTCGTGATGGTGCCGCAGTCTGCAATCGAACTGGCCAAGCGGTTCGAGGGGTTTCATCGGGTGCCGAAGTCGGATCCGCTGCGTCGGGCGCACCCGTACATCTGTCCTGCAGGCTTCTGGACGATTGGTTACGGCCACCTCTGCGATCCGCAGCATCTGCCGATCACTGAACACGAAGCCGAGGTCTATCTGGCGTCAGATCTCCGGACTGCCCTCGCCGCCACGCTGCGTTACTGCCCGGTGTTGGCCACCGAATCGGAGGGGCGTCTCGCCGCCATCGTGGATTTCACCTTAAACCTCGGGGCCGGGCGGCTGCAGACCTCGACGCTGCGGCGGCGGGTCAATCAGCGGGACTGGGGCGCAGCCGGTAAGGAACTGCGCCGCTGGGTCTATGGCGGCGGTCAGGTACTGCCCGGATTGTTGGCGCGGCGAGAGGCAGAAGTGACGCAGATGCTGGGCTGACGCCGTTACTCACGAACCATAGCAGCCAGATCGATCTTGGCAGCGACAGGAGCAAGGCTGACTCCCATCCGCATGCCTCCGTTAATATGCCGCTTCATTTCCAAGAGATCGGCAGCACGCCGTCTTGTATCTCCAGGTAGTTTGTCGTTTTCCACATCCGCTCGCAGCTGATCATCCTGCTCTTTTGCTCGGTCGTGGTCGCTGTCCGCAGCTAGGAGATAAGCGTGTATGACAATGCCTGGGCGACCTGACTGGAATTCTTTACCTCCAGGCAGGGATGCCAAGAACTTCATCACTGTGTCAGCTGATGCTTCGCCACTGATTACGCTTTTGAAGAGAGCCGCATTATTGGAACGCAAGACGATCAGCAACGCCACCAAAATGGGATCAAGGTAGTGAGTGGAAGGCGTCTGATCCATAACGACTCGCAGCCGGGTGATACATCGCTCTCGGGCTCGAAGCGATAGTCCCATCGCATTGGCGAGCAGTGTAAAAAACTCAACAAAATTCTTTCTGTCGTATGCGATTTCTGATGCTGTTCGTTCTGCGAAGATCGGATCCATGTCGAAACGCTTCATCAGGTTTTCCGTGTAGCGTTTGGAGTTCGCAGCAGGGATTCCATATTCCAAATCAATGAATCGACGAAGGTATTCTGCTGCGTTTATCGCCGCCCCATAGACCGCTGCGGTGCTGGCTTCGAGTTGCTGCTTGTCGATGGAAAGCACAAAAACAATATTCGGGATATCGAAGAGGTGTTTGATCCGCTCCAAGAGCTCAATGGCAAAGCTCGGACGGCATCGGTCCAGTTCGTCAATGAAGACGACGAGGTTAGTCTCTTTGCCAGCCACGGGTAGTTGGGCCACAGCGGCAGTCAACTCGGCCCGGAACTTCTCCAGTAACTCACTTTCGCGGTTGAAGGCATTGACGATGTCACCAACCGTGTCGCCCGCCAACTCTGATGCTACCGACTCGATCTCTTCCTCAACGTCGAGCGCCCCCAGGGTCAATGCCTTCGCTCCGGCAATCACAGCCCGCTTGGCCACCAAGTTGGTGACCTTCTTGACGGTTTTCAGACGCTCACGGAAGGTACTGTTGGCCTCCTCGGCACCGAGGTCAACACGATCAATCGACGACACCATTGCAACCAGCGGATCGGTGACGTAGTCCACCTTCCACGCGTTGAAATACGTGCACTGAAAATTTTTTCCCTTGAGGTCTTCCATCAGCATACGGACCAGGGTTGTTTTTCCTGAGCCCCAGGCAGAGTCGAGCGCCATCACGAACGGCCCGTTCAGACGCTTGATCAGTCCGGAGAGGAATTCGACCAGAGGCCGTCGCTCAAGTGAGTCGTACCGGAAGGGGTCGCCTGGTGGCACCTCAAGATCATCGATTCGGTAAGTCATTTTTGCCGTCGCCCCCCATCACTCACCACCCTCAAACTCAGCGTTCTTGAACCGCAGCACATTGCAGTTCTCCTTCACCGCGCGCTGCAATCCATCATCGAAGCCCGTGGTCGATTCAGCCTGAATCTCGATGGCGATCTTGACCTTTACCCCGGGCCGCGCAGTGAACTGCAGAATCACTTCATCGACCAAGTCGGCGAATTGTTTCTTGGCCTGAATCGCATCGAGTTCGATGCTCCCGTAGAACTGCTTCTTGACCGCTTGCGGGGCACTGTCACCGTCGGTCTTATAAGTCGGTCTGGCTGGATCCTCTGCGCGGGGTGTGTTCCCACCGGTGGACGTGGTTCCAGGGTCGGCAGGCTTCGGCCGGGCTGCTTCTTCGGCGGCCCGTTGCGACTCAGCGTATCCAGCAGCGGTGACTGGCTCGATCAGCAGCAGCGATGAGTCGAGAAACAGCGACGTGCATTTGCCGAAACTGAAGCCAACATAGCGGCCATCCTCTTTACCCTGTGCGACGCCGAAAAAGTCCCGGCTCTCCGCGCCAACAGCCAGTGTGTGCTGGAAGACTGTGTCGTCTTTCAGGCGAGGTAGGTAGAGCTGCTGGCAACTCTGCTGCCAAACATTGAGTGCGCTGGTTTCCTTGGTTTCCTCTTTCCAGAACCAATTTTTGAGCACGTTGGTCAAGTGGATCGGGGCCCACTCGGTGATCAAGAGTTCGTTCTCCTTCAGCACACGCTCGATCTCCTGCGACAAGTTCTGTGCGCTTGGGTTGACCTGAAAGTGCTCCCACTGAATTTCTGAAAGTCCCTTGCCAGGACGTACTTCCTGCATCGGCGCGACCATCCACTTGTAGGTCTCGCGGATCATCCGGCGCAGGGCTTCATTGGCATCCTCAAGACTCTTGCCGGCTTGCCGAGCCTGAAACTGATCAAGGTTGAGCTTCATGTCCTTGATGTCGCTCACGATGGATTGCCACGCCAGGGTCGAGCGCACCTGATCCTTCAGACGGCTCACGCTGTCGTAATCGGCGGCCAGGAAGATCAGCCGATTCTGCTTGAAGCGCGGTTGATCACCACGGTGCTTCAGAATTTCAGTCGCACGATCAATGGCGAGGCTCTGGCCGCTGCGGGTAAAGGCTGCATCGGGTGGTAGGACGACGAGGCGCAATTGCCAGTCGTCGGGGATATCGCCACTGGCCGTGAAGACGTGGGTGCCGCCGAATACGCCAGAAGCGAAGCTGCGTTGTACGCGGTCGCGGATGGCGGGGAACACGTCTTCCTTGTCCTGGAAGCGGCGCTTGCGCTCCTCCATCTCCCGGCGCAGGTTTGGGCGCGTGTCGAACCAAAACCGATTGTTCGCGCTATTCAGGTAGTGCAAGCGGTCGCCAAGACGACGCAACGCATCCTTGTAAATGCCCACTTGCTGACCTGGCTGCGCAACACCCAAGGTAACGCGCTCCAATTCAATGCCCCGCACCATCTGGCTCGCCGTACTTGGCGCGCTCCCCAGGAAGATCGTTCGTGCCGAGCGGCGGCAGGCTTGCACACTGCCAAGGCGGGTATCGCGGTTCTCGATCTCGGTGGTTTCTGCACGATCACCATCCACATCACGCTCGACAACCGGATCCCAACCCTGCGGCAGGTAGTAGATCACCTCGTTGCGGGTGTCCGCATCCTGCAGCGGGAAGTTGCCCGGCATGATCAGCGGGTCTTTATCGTTGTCCTGCCACAATCGATGAATCACCTTGGCCATCAGCTTCAGAACACCCCGGGTGCGCTGGAAGTTGTCCAGTGATGACCAGTCTTCATACAGTCGGTCGAACACCTCCGGGTGGATCGGATAGGCGTGCAGCAGACGATCAAAATAGCGGCTTTCTTGCGTCTCACGGGGGAAGTCGTCGCTGTTCGCGATGTAGTAATCCGCGAATGACCGGCACACCGATTCCGCCGCCAGCTTGTCGTTGATGCTGGTAAACAATCGACGACGAACAATCTCGAACGCTTCCTCGGTCCCTACCGGTTTCCAGAGCGCTTGAATGCGACCGAAGTAATGCGACAGCGAAGCCAATGCCTTCACCCCGCGTTGGCTGCCTGCTTCCTTGTCGGACTCAGGCAACGAAGCCAACAGCACCGCAGTCGGCACCGCCTTGAGCGCCTCGGTCAGCGCCTGGATGAAGCTCAGGTTGGAATCGAAACTGCCGCCGGTCAGCGACTTGCCTTCCTCGAACTGGCGCACGTAGGCGACCAGCTCGTCCACCAAAATCACGCACGGCGCATAGCGACTGAGCAGCGTCTCCAGCACGGCCTTACCGGGTGAGGTGCCCGAGGCATCCGCATCCGCCACCAGTGCATAACCCTCGGCTTTGCCCAACTGCCATGCCAGATCGCCCCAAAGGGTATGAATAGCTTGGCCATCACGCACAGTCGGTTGATTGGGGGCGGACTTGTTTCCATCCAGCACGGCAATCCGCGCACGCGGCAGTTCGGTGACACCCGCCGCATCCAGAATGGCGGGCACACCAGGCAGGTCGCTTGCCTGGGCCTCGCCACTGGCCAAGTGATAGACCGCCAACATCGTGTGGGTCTTGCCGCCACCGAAGGCCGTTTGCAACTGGATAACCGGATCGCCGCTCTTGCCGGATAAGCGCTTCACCACAGAGTCGAGCAGCAACCGCATGCCCTCGGTGATGAAGGTACGCTGGAAGAACAACGTTGGGTTCTGATACTCAGCGGTCGCCGTGCCGTCATGCACACGCGACAAATCCGCCGCGAATTCGGCTTGCTGGAAGGTGCCCTTGAGCACGTCCTCATGCGGAACAGCGATTTCACGCCAGGGTTTTAATGTCATGGAGCCACCTGCGCAATCTTCCACGGCATGATTGTGCCGAGTTGTTGGTGATTACCTAGTTCGGCACGGGGATCGGCAACTTTCAAGCGTTGTCTGAGCTTGTCGCGCATGTCGGCCCGACTCATGTTCTCTTTAGACCAAAGACGATGCGGTTTTAGTGGGTGTTCCCAATGCACCACACAGCGAATGGCCGTTTTTTTCAATGCACTACGCGCGAAACTGCGTATCTCATCTTTGTCCGTATTGCGGGCACAAACCAGCCCCGCCAGCGTTGCTTTGAATTTCTCAGCTATTTCGTCACACAGTGGAATGATCTTGCTTCGGCCACTAGGCCTGTAGTCCTTGCACTCGATTAACCACAGCTCGGCTTCACTTTCATTGAACGCCACAAATTCCGCCGCCTTTGACGAACCGCCAAAGGACTGGAAGAGCCGTTGATGAAACTCAGAGTCATCCCATTTAATTGCCTGCCAACCGGCTGGAAACTCATAATCGAACGTTCCTTCGGATAGCGTCGTCATATTTCGCTCCTTCAAGGCAAAGCCAGATAGCGATCAGACTGGTGCAGATTTTCATCCAGCATCACCAGCGGATCAATGTCAGAAATATCGTCGCCCTGGCTCACGACAACCTGAGTACGTTTCAAATCCAGACCGAAGTAGCGTGGTATGGTTTGCTCTGAAGGCGGCGTTTTCATGCGCAATATCTCGAATTCCCGCAGTAAAAACAGACTGTGCGTAGCCAGAATGACCTGCACACCCAAACCAGTCAGCACAAACAACGCCTCGGCAAGCAGTTTGATAGCTGCGGGATTCAGATTGGCCTCTGGTTCATCCCAAAACAGTGTGCCGCCACGCTCGATCACACCGTAGCGCAGTAGATAAATGAGCATCGCCAACTTGCGATGCCCTTCGGCCAAAAGTTGCGATTCCAGTTGGGAGCCATCCGAACGCTCGAACACCAAATCACCGTTGTCGAGTTTCAAATCGCCACCCAACAACTTTTGGATGCGTTGCATCACCTCGGGCAGGAGGGTCGATACCTCGCGCGGTTCCAGCGTGGACATCGCCACAGCAAGGTCGCGGTAGGTTTCATCCAGGGGAAATTCCCGGTATTTCTCGAACAGACCGATCAGGCCCTTGAACAAGGACACCATTTCCTTGCTCGGTACGAACACTTGCTGGGGCAAAAAGGCATTGGTGGCCGCAGCATCCGGCACTACGTCTGGCACAACCTTTGCCTTAAGCGTGCCGGACGTATCCTTGGTGCGTTGAATCTGAATATCCCAGGGCATGTCCTCCGGCAATCCCGGCGACGTGAACGGCGGTTCATCAGGCATGCGAATTTGAACCGTGGGGATATGTCCGCCCACCTCCGCTGTCAGTTTTGCGCCGCTCTTGCTTCCTTGGCGCACTAGCATGGCCAGGTCAGAGACCCGAAACAGTCCAGCCAACCGTTCGTCCAGATAAGACTCGGCCCGCTGCACATTCACCCGCGAGCGTTTGGCCGTCAGGTCCGGCCAGGCACGGCAAAACAAATACCCGAGTTTGAGGACATGGGTCTTACCCGTACCGTTATCACCCACGATGACATTTAGTCCTGGCGAAAACTCGAAGCGAGCGTCCTGAAATACCGTGAATTGCTTGATGTGCAGTGATTTCAGCATGAACAGACTCCTCAAATGTCCAGTTTCGACTGCGAGCCGACAATGCCCGCGTCAGCCGAGGCTTGTTCGATGCTCGACCATGCACCGACCAGCTCGTTGTAGGCGCGTGCTTCTTCGGCCCAGCCTTTGCGTTCGCATAGTGTGTACAAGCGATAGGACAGCGCACGCATCGGCTCAGCCCGGGCTGGCATACGCGCGAGCAACGCGCCGGCAGCCGATTCGCCGTCCTGGTTGAGGGCACGAATCAGGTGGTGCAGGGCTTCCCAGATCGGCGTGCGCGTGTCGGTCTCGGGCGACCAGTCCGTGGGCAGTTCCGCCCAACGCAGTAACCGCAACTTGCCCGAGCCGCTCTCAACGACGCCGGAATCTTGCAAACCGCCGACGCTGGTGCCCTTTGCACGTGCCAGCACATCGGCATCACCGAACTTACCCTCTGCCCAGCCCTGGCCCTCGAACCAGTGCAGGCAGAACTGGGTGTCGTGGTCGAAGTCGTCCTCGGCCAGGAAGCGGTTGATGAGTTGCAGCGCGGTGCGCACGCTCATCGGTTTGCCATCGGCTTCGAGGACGGCGGTGTACTGGCTGAAGATGGCCATGCCGGGGCCGATGATGGCTTGCGACAAGTCCACCGGGGCGACCGGCGAATTGACCCCGCCCCGGGTCATGTCAAGGGTGGTCAGAGCAACTAGCTGACGTGACGTGAAGAGGTCACCATAGTCATCAAGGCCATAGTTGCTGACATTGACGCGGCACTTGCCGTGCATCTTGACCTCCGGCCTCCACTCTGGAATCGCTTCGGCAGCGATAGCCTGGTGGTCGGCAGTCGGCGACAAATAGACGCGGCCTTTAGTGCCCTCCGCGACAATCGCCATGAGTCGGGTCCCCATGCGCCCTGCTGAACCTTCTACTCGGATGTGCTTGTAATCAATTGGCGAGTCAGAGAGCAGGCAGTAGAAGCCGCCGCGCTTACCCGCTGCCGTGCCGGCTGCGGCACCTTCCGGGGGCGTTCCGAACCGGACCTCAAATCGGTAGCTGTCGCCCTCGATCACCGGGTCGACATAGGCCTCCTTTCCTGCCTTGGTTGAAAGAACGAAGCTCGACGCAAGAGGAACTTCGACGTGCGAGAACGCTGGGTTGGGGCTTTTGACGGTGCGCGCCCATAGCCATGCGACAACAGGCAGTTTCTGACCCAGCAAAGGCTTCAGATCGGGACGCTCGGCCACCATGGTGGCCGTGACCTCTACCGGCGGGTACAGATGACCGATCCGTTTGTCGGCTTCGTCTCGCATCCAAGCGCCATAGCGACGCACGTCCTCGGCAAGACCCTTGACGCCTAGCCAGTCCTCGACGAGCTTCCGCTGCTTGTCAGTCTTCAGCATCGGTCCCACCGGCGCGCGATCGGCGAAACGTGGTGGGATGTCAATCATTGCCTTATTAATCGTCACTGCGACCGGGTTCAGGTCGCTGGCAAAGCTTTCGAACCCCAACCGCTGTGCTTCCAGTGGGATGGCTCCGCTGCCCGCAAATGGGTCGTGGAAGGCGGGCGGGTGATCCGGATTGAATAGCTCGGCCGCCTGGGGATGTGACCTGTTTAGCCGACAGGTTTCGACCCAACTGGCCCGGATAGCTGCTCGCGCGCGGTCAAGTACACCTTGGTTGTTGGTGTTCTCCCACTTCACGAGGTCTTTGATGATCTCGAACAGTTCCTCCCGCTTGGCTGCGGCCTGTGCCTTAGTCATTCCGGCGAAGTAACCACGCTCTCCACCCGGATCGTTCACTGTCTGAGCAAAGACCACCGCGCGCGCTGCAGCTACTGGTCTCTGCGCCCACCACTTATGGAGAGTCGTGGGATAGCCACCGGGGGCCTTCCTTTTTCTGAGGGCCGCCTCATCATTGATAGCGTCGAGCGGCAGGGCAACTTCGATGAGTTTTTTTGGGGTTTTGATGGGGATCATGGGTGCTAGCTTTGACGTGTCAGCACATGCTTGATGGCTGTGGCAAATGGCAGGTGTGCCGTGGCTGCGAGTTCTTGCTGCAGCAGTGGCAACCAGTCGGCCTCGGGGAATTCGTTAGCCATCTCGGCGAATTCCTCTGCTGTCTGTACATAACCCGCAACTTCACGAAATCGAATCTGCCTCAATGCGCCATCGAGATTGAAGATGCGGATGGTCTCGCCGGCACGATAATGGTCAACTGATGAGAGGTTCTCTCTGGGGTGAACAGAACCGTTCGGGGCAAAAACCAAGTAGTGCTCCGGGTCGTCCACATCAGGCTTGATCAGGACTGCTGGTGAATAAACACTGCACCGATTGTCTTTGTGTTTGCCGCAACTATCTTCGCGGTTGCATGAACCGAACAAGTTGGGCCAGAGAAAAGTGACCGTAGGGTCGCGCCCCTTTTGGCGGAAATGTTCGATATGCCTTTTCCCGTTGCTGATATCTGCCTCGCAGTAGGCACAGCGTTGCCCTTGCATTGCCTCCAGTTCAGTCCAGATGGCTGCCTTATCTGCCGAACCGATGTTGCCCCAGTTGTGCAGGCCATGCTGATAATTTGCCAGACAGGTGGGCGCCATGCCCCTTTGCAGTTTGTGCATTCAATCACTCCCTTTGGAAATGGGCAGCTTCTGCTTGAACGCCTGCAAGCGGATCATTCGGTCGCACTCACGCATAACGGGGTGGCCAATGCCAAAGTGGGCTTCGAGTTGCTTTCTCAGTGCATTGCCATCTGTGTCTTCGTGCAGATTTTGCTGAATCAAGGCGTGGTATTCGGAAAGCATCCTTGCTTCTGGTACATCGGGAATAGGGTCAACGCCCATGATTTGTGCCAACAAATCAGAGCTGGCCACACCGCGAGTTTGCAGGGCGACGAGTTCTATAACGGTGCGTTGTTTCCCTGATTCTGGATCGGCTTCCTGACTCAGGAGGCGAATGCACGAGGAGTCAACGCTGGTCAACACCTGCGGGCTGTGTGTGGTGACGATGAACTGCAAATTAGGAAAGGCCGCAGCCAAATCGGTCAGCACGGTCTGCTGCCAGCCCGGATGCAAGTGCATATCCACTTCGTCAATGAGCACAATGCCATGTGTACGGCGTGGTGCGGCTTCCCCTTGATGAGCATTGAGTTTGTAGCAGCGGTAAGCGATGTCGCCAACCAGGGCCAGCATGTTGCGTATGCCGTCGCTGAGTTGGCTGACTTTGAGCTGGCCGTGGGTATCGTGGTTTAGAACCAGTTCTTCATGCTCAGCGCTGTATTGCAGACCATGCCAGCCGGTGTGCGGGTTGAGCATGGTATCTACGGCTTGCTGCACGGCCTTGAAGGGCGCGATGAGACCATAAGGAACGTCGGCATCAAATGGCAGCTTTTTTTCAAAATTCCGAATCTGTGCCTGTAAGTACGACTGATGAATACGGCTGAACCACACAGCAAAGTGCTTGTAGCTGGAGGATGGGTCCAGGCAATCACGATAGGCAAAGGTGCGAGATTGAGTTTCGCTGTCGGCTTGGCCATGTATGGCTGTCAGTTTCTTCTGCGCCCATAAGCGGCCTGTACCGTAGTAGCCCAGCATGGGCAAATCATCAGGTGAAGATCGCTCACCTGAAAAAATTCGCTGTTCTAAAGCCTTTGCGGTTTCATTGAGATTCAACGCGCCCACAATTACGGGCTCTTTGGTTTTCGTGCCCTTTTTGACGCTTTCCCGATAGCGCACACACTGCCAGGGAACATCCTCGTGACAAGCAACTGCAAGATCAAGCGCCGAGCCTTCAGGCTCAGGGAGTGGATTCTTCAATATGCCTTCAAGAATGAGTTGGCGAACCTGAAGTTGTCCTAAAGCTTTGATTTCTGCAGGCAACCGCCAGTCCATTTCATGCGATTGCACTTGCTCTCGCCGCACGTCATCAATCTGGATGCTTGTCACATCGTTGGTTGTGCTGCCCAAGTCAAAACCTGCGACATAGGGCCACAGAGCCACTTTGATGGCATCTAGAACGCTGGTTTTCCCCTGGCCATTTGGCGCAACCAAAACTGTCATTCGTGGGTGGAGATCCACCGAGAGAGAGTCAAAACAGCGGTAGTTTTTCAGGTAAACATGTTCAATCCGCATGACTATTCGTCCTTTCGGGAGGATTTGCTCGTTTCAATAGCTCTTGCAAATCCATGTTAATGCTGGTCACCGCCCAATCCGGTTCCTGCGTGAAGGGCTTGATCACGTAGAACGGCCCTTCGTGCTGGTCACCTTCGACCAGGACGATGGCCAGGATGAATTTGTCCTGCTGGTTCAACCCGTAGAGGATTTCGTTGCGGGTGACCGTGACAGTGGTGTTGCCCTTGGCGCGGCCCTTGACCTCGATGTGACGCGAGGGTGGTATCTTGCCATCCGTGCCTTTCGGCAGGCTGGTCACGTCCCAGCCGCATTTTTGCGCCGAAACATCGATGACTTCATGGCCGAGGGCGCGCTCGGCGTCCATCACGGCCTTCATCGCCACCCACTCGACTCGCTTACGGGCATCGGCGTCTGCAGTCCATCCTGGCTGCGATTTACGCTGCATAAGCAGTCCGGCGGGGATGACCAATGCGCCGCCCGCCACAACCGGTGTAGCCGAGATGACGTGGCGCATCGCCAACAATTCCTTCTCGCGTGACTCTCGACGTGCGGTCAGGTCATCAATGGTGCGGCGGACGTTTTCGAGCGTCAGTCGCACGTCTTTACCGGCGGCGATGTCGTCTTGAAACTTGATGTAGCGATCCGACCAGTAGTTGATTTCTTTGACCAGGCGCTCGTGTACGGCAGCCAGGGTCTTGTCGACGTTCTTTTCGCGCCGGGTGCGTACTTCGTCAAAGTGCTCGGGCACAAGGTGCGTGGAGGCATGAGAGAGGGCAACTTGTTCGAGGTTCTGGCCATGCTGGCCACTGAGCCATGACGCGCCCAGCACATCCTCAATCAAGCCCATATCCGCCTTGCTGATCGGTTCCAGGTCGAGGTGGGGGGCCCAGCCGGCATTGATTGCACCGCCTTGTGGGTCGATCTCGACAAATTGCATACGGCGCGAGATTACGTTCAACGCGACGTGGGCGGGCTCGCCCCCTTCTCTAACCGAGTGGTCGATGATGAACATGACCTTGGGTGTGATGCCCATGTCGCTCGGATCGACCAGCACAGTTCCCTGCTTGAGTTTGTTGCGATGCTGTTCCAGCACGAGATCGGTCACGGACTGCATGAGCGGATGGCCTGGATGCATCAGGCTGGCCATCGGTGCGCCGATGCGCTCGGTGAGACGGACGAACTGCTTTTCGAAGCAGACACGCTCATAGCGGCGCAGCACCGGGTCGGCATTGCGGCGGTCGCGACCTGTGATCTGCCGATCCCGTTCGCGGATATTGGCCGGAACATGGGTGATCTCGTAACGGCCTTGCTCGCGGGGGCGCAGTTCGCCGCCAAGTTGCTGGAATGCCTGGTTGAAAAAGGAACGGATGAAATAGGGTTGCAGCTTGCGGGCCTCGGCCTTTTCCATCTCTTCCTTGACGGCAAACAGGCGTCGCTCGTCCATCACCTCTTCGCACAGGGCGTTGCGCTTGATGATGGTTTCGAGGTGCTGTGTGTCCAGAGCGCCTTCAACCTTGCGGTGCAGTCGGGCGCGTATCTCAGGGTCATCACCGTAGCGGATGGCTTCGATCAACAGGTCTTTGAGGCTTTTCTCTTCAAACACCTCGCCGAGGATGTCGAACACGCGGCCGCCCAGTGCTTTGCGCTCGACTTCCAGTTTTTCAAACAGGCGCTGGAATACATCGCCCTCGCGGGTTTCGGCGGCGACCATATTCCACAGGTGACAGACCTCGGTCTGGCCGATGCGGTGGATACGACCGAAGCGCTGCTCCAGTCGGTTTGGATTCCACGGCAGGTCGTAGTTGACCATCAGGTTGGCGTTTTGCAGGTTGACGCCTTCACCCGCCGCATCTGTGGCCAGCAACACGCGGGTGTCCGGATCGTTGCGGAATAGCTCCTGCACCTTGCGGCGATCTTCGCGTTTGACGCCGCCGTGGATCATCACGACAGACTCTTCGTTGCCGATCAGGCCGCGAATCTTGACCGCGAGATAGTTCAGTGTGTCGCGGTGCTCGGTGAAGATGATGAGCTTACGTTGACGACCGTCTGCGTCGTGCATCTCGGGGGTGTTCTGCAGCAGTTTGGATAGCTCGTCCCACTTACGATCCTGGCCAGAGTGGACAACCTGGCGGGCCTGCTCCTCCAGATCTTCGAGGATGATGATTTCGGCCTCAAGCTCCTGGATGGTTTGTGCTGCCGTGGCTTGATCGACGACGGCTTCTTCGAAGTTCTCATAGTCGTCCGGTGAGAGTGCGTCAGCAGATTCCCAAATGTCCTCGGGGATATTGTTCAGGCTTATCGTCTCTGCCAGTGACTGGCCACGCTGACGAAGTTTTTCATCCTCGACGCGTCGCTTGAGTTTGTTACTACGGCGCTTGAGCGACTGGTAGATGGCTTCCGGGCTGGAGGCCAGGCGGCGCTGCAGGGAGGTCAGCGCGAAGCCGACCGTGCCCTTGCGTGCGCCATCCTGCAATTGATCCGCACGGTTCATTTCCTCCTTCACGTAGTCGGTGACGGCAGCGTAAAGCGCGGCCTCTCTATCGGAGAGTTTGTAGTTGGCTGTGCGGGCACGGCGCTCGGGGAACAGGGGTGAACCGTCAAACTTGAGCAGGTCTTCTTTGACCATTCTGCGCATCAGATCGGTGACATCGACCTTGTGCGCGCCATCGCGAAACTTGCCGTAGAAGCGGTCAGAGTCTAGCAACGACATAAATAACTGGAAGTCCTCTTCCTTACCGTTGTGAGGCGTGGCGGTCATCAGCAGGAAGTGGCGGGTAATCGAACCCAGCAATTCGCCGAGTAGAAAGCGTTTGGTCTTGTTGACCTTGTTGCCGAAGTAGCTGGCTGAGAGCTTGTGCGCTTCGTCGACGACGATCAGATCCCAATGCGAAAGGCGCAGCTTTTCCTGGAGGTCTTCATTGCGAGAGAGTTGGTCTACCCGGGCGACCATCAAGTCGATGTCATCGAAAGGGTTGCCACTTCGGGACTGTTCAACCTGCTCGCGGGAAAACAGCAAGAAGGACAGACCGAACTTCTCGAACATTTCGTCTTGCCACTGCTCGACCAGGCTGCCGGGCGCGACGATCAGCACACGCTTGGCGTCGGCACGCATCAGCAGCTCACGGATGAACAGGCCTGCCATGATGGTTTTGCCGGCGCCGGGGTCGTCGGCCAAGACATAACGCAGCGGCTGGCGTGGCAGCATCGACTCGTACACAGCTGTAATCTGATGCGGCAGCGGCTCCACGTTGGACGTATGGACGGCCATCATCGGATCAAACAGATGGGCTAGATTGATCCGGTAAGCCTCGGCCGCGAGTTTGAACTCCTCGCCGGGGGCATCGAAGGCCCAGGGGCGGCCCGCTTCGGCCAACGACAGGTTGGCCTCGTCGGTGCGAAACAACATCCGCTCCAGAAGTTTGCCGTCCGACGTTTTGTAGTAGACGGTGAGTGCGCTGTCGCCAGCCGGCTCCGTGGTCACGACGCGCACGACCTGTCCGGGTTCAATGCCGGAGATGACTGCGTTTTTCTGGATCTGCTCTAGCTTCAGCATGGTGTACCCGTAGTTACGCCGGAATGCCGCTATCTCAGGGTTTGCGACGGTTGTATGGCGACTGGTTGGTCGGCTTGAGCGAGATCTTTTCCTGACTGGCCTTTTGCGCCACGGCTTCGGGCGTGCGCTGCATCTTCAGGCCGATAACACGGGTCGGCGTATTCTTCTTAGCCAAATCATTGAGCTGAGAAACAGCCTCCGGGGTCCAGTGCTTACCGTGATTGCCAGGGGTTTTTGCCATGATGAGCCTCCTTACTTGCCGAGTACGGGAATGGAGCGTGCGGTAAACAAGTCAGCCGCGAGGTGAAGCAAGTACGCGGAGCCGACAACCAGAGCGCCTACGCGCAGCAGCTTTTGCCCGTCTGTTTCTGGTTTCCATTGGTAGGCTCGATGAAGGCCGTAGCCGACCATGCCGGCGAACGCAAAGCTGTGAAAAAACTGACGGTGATGCGGATGGATGGCCGGTTCAATGGCATCGGGTAAGCTCGCCAGCAGTGCTGACGCGGTTCCACCGACAATTGGATGCGCGATGCCTTGTTGCTGCTCAGGCGGCCGAGAGGTAAGGAAACTCGCTGTCGCCGCGAAGTTGATGATGCGATGGGTTGCTGCACAGGGCATGGACGTCGTCCTCAATTGTCCGTTGATCGTGTCGGCGTTACATATCCTGGCGCGATACTGAGGTTGGCCACATCAACCAGCGATAGGTGATTGCGCAGCCACAGGTGGTATTCGGCGCCTTTGAGGCTATGGTTCTCGGTGCAGTCCACGTTCCATCGGCGGAGCAGGTAGCCCGCAACTGCGGCACGGACACGAATGCGAAGAGCCCCGTCATCCATGCCATAGTCGGCCTCGATTGCGTCGGGGTGCTGGACGTTCGCCGGGTGCGGCACCAGTTCAAGCTCGACGATACGGGTCCACTGGATATCCTGGTCCGGCATTTCGTGTTCTTCAGTACTGCCGGCTATCAGTCGGGCATCGGCAATACGTGTCAGAACAAAATCCCGAAATTCGCCACTGCGCCGATCATAGGCACGGACATGCCAGCGCAACCCGTTGTCAGCCAGTGCAAACGGGACGATCTCCCGCGTGGTCAGTCCGCTGGACAACGCTCGATATGAAATCTCGACAACACCCTTTCGATGAATGGCGCGCGTCAGCACAGACAGCGTTTCGAGATCCGGCTTATTTAATAACGCTGGCCCTTCGCAAGTAACGAGTGACTTGAACCGCAGCGGTTCACCATCCCCAAACCCCTGCGACAGCCAAGCGAGCACGCGCTCTACCGGATACTCAAACACCGGGCGAAACCACTCGCCGCGCACGTAAACCTTGCCCTTGGGGTCGTAGTCGAGATTGCGCTGAGCAATCTCTTTGTACTGGGCGATATCCCTTGTCGCTGCCGCTGCCTGGATTCCAAACCGTGCCACCAAATCCTGGCGGCGAATTTCCCCGATGAAGCGTAGACGCAACTCGATAAAGGCGAGTCGGTCGCGCTGGGGCTGAGTCAGTTCTGAAATTTCTTCGTTTGACATCCTGCGAGCCAATAATGGCTGGTTGGTACTCTTGCGCACAGTATATGTGTCGCGCTAAGATAAGTCTAGCGTGTCGTTATGCGACTAAGTGCTAATCGTTATGATTATAATAAGGGATGGTTTATGAGCGATAACCGTTGGGACCAGCAGGGCATCCCCCACAAGGGGTGGAACTGTGTCGATGTCATCGACATCCGCGCCGACGGTGATGCTCGTGATATGAGGCCTGCTTGGCGATCCGCCAAATGTGCGGGAATCATCAAAATGGCCTGTTGGCAGTTGTTGCCGTGTTCTATGTCTTTGGCGTAACGAGGCCACATAGCCATGTTTAACACCGGACATCAGCAGTTCTTCAGATCGCTGACCCTCAAAAAACGTCGACTCGTTGCGGCCTGCATCCAAGCTTTCTATCAACGCCTATATGGCTCACATGCCGATTACCGGTCTATTCTCGGGCGCGAGGAATTGCGTGATTTGTTCGTACAGTCCATACAGGCTGCTGGGCCCGGCAATGAATGCGACGACGACGCAATTGATGAGGGATTCACCCCGAGCGATCTGGCCGACGAGCAGAAGATGGCGAGCGCATTTATCCGCCAACTGGTGACGGACGGTTGGTTGGAGACGGCGGAAGATCGCGTCCGTCTGGTGACAGCCTATCGCTTTACCCGGACTGGCAAGATTTTCGCCCAGGCGTTGACGCTGGCTGATCGCCCCAGGGAACGAACACGCCAGCGCAACATGCGCTCGTGCAAGAACGCTCTAGCAGCCTTCATTGACCGCCGAGATGTCGAAGATCTGCTGGATGCCTACGAATACGCCGACCGGGTGATCACCGATCTCTCCGAGGATATCGAGCTGTTCTATGAACTGGCACGCAAGATACTCATGGACGCACATGCTCACGGAAATTGGGATGCCTTCGTCGAGTTCATCGAGCGGCGTTTCCGGGACGAGTTTTCGCCACGCCTGGTGTATGACAACGCGGAACGCCACCGCCTCGATATCGCTGCCCAGATGGATCGGCTCCACGATCTGAACGAGAGTGAAGTGGAGGCGATCGACACTGATCTTGCACTGCACGCTCCATGGGCAGCCCAAGCCGCGCCTGCTGGAGCAGTGATGCGTTGGTTATTAGACCGGATCGAAGAAATGGTAACTGCGGCCTGCCGGACTAAGCAGCCAGAATTATTCCGTGCGATGGAAAGCTATATCCGCCGGCATGTCGTGTTGCTGTCCCAGAGTCTCTTCATGGATGCAGCGGGAGCTGGCGCAACCTTGTCCAAGCTCATCCGTAGCCTGGGTGAGATGCCAGAGGCTGACCAGTCACGTTGGTTGGAAGTACAGGGTATGGCTCTTTCGCCCGTGGCAGTGGCCCTATACGACCCCGCGACGATCAGGATGAAAACATCTGCGGAGCGAACTCGTGCACAGACAGTCAGCATCGTTCCCGAGATTACGCGGGAGGAACGCCTCCGGCAGTTCCTACGCCAAGCCGAGGAACGTGCTTTTTCCTTGTCACAAGTTGACATCTTGAACTACCTCTTGGCCCGGATGGATGGCAAGGATGCACTGCGTCTGTCGGAACTGCCTGTCGATGATGCCATCCAGGCATTGGCCTTACTGCGAGCCGTCGAGGCAGCTCGGGGCAGCGAACGGCTGGAGGTTGATCGCCGAGAAGGCGAGCTCCTAGAAAATTTAATCATGTCAGGCACCGACTATGAGATCAGGAGGCGGCATGTCGGCAATGGATGAAACCAGCATCGACCAATTGGTTGGTGCCGAGCTGAAAACGCGAGGCGTGCGGATCGAGTCCTTCCGGCAGATTGTCGGGCGGCTGCTGGGGCTTTCCATCCTGCACCGGGAGGATAGCGCTACCGAGCGGCAGCTCTATGACGATGCTGTGCGCATCGAGGGCTTGCTCAACGATTACTTCGAGGTGGCTGGATTCCGTCTACTGCACGAACGACACCAGACCTACTTCCGTCTTTATCCACCTGGTGCACGGGTGCCAGGCTTGCCAGATGAGGATGACGCGATTGTGACGGAAGCCGTTCGAGCACGACCATCCGCCGATTTTGTTGCTTGTTGCCTGGTCCTGCGCCTGCTTTACAACGAGGGGCTGCGTCAGGGGTCGATCAACGAGCGTAATGAAGCGCTCGTGACCGTCGAACACCTGACCGCCACACTGACCGCGCATATGCGGCGCTCGCTGCCGGCGAAAACGGCGCGCGAAAAGTTGTTCGCCGACCTGAAGCGAGTTCGGTTGATCGATTATCGCGCCGACCCTCAAATTGACGATGCCGACGCGCTTATTGCCATCCGGGGAACGGTTCTGCAATTCGTCGCCGATTCTGCCGTTGATGCCCTCTTGGTGGAGATGCAGAAGCCGCCACAGCTAGTCCCGACGCAAATACAGGGGGGGGCTGGCGATGAAGCTTGAGAAACTAATCCTCATCAACTGGGGTTTCATGGTTTCCAGGGAATACCCGTTTGGAGACACGAACCTACTGTCGGGCTCTACCGGAGTCGGGAAATCTTCGTTCCAGGACGCTATCCAGCTGGTCATGACGGGCGGCAAGCAGCACATCAATGTTTTCAACTCGGCTCAGGACGAGGCTGGCGGTGGCGGACGTGCTGGTGGCAAGGTTCGACGCACCTTGGCCTCATATGCAGTTGGGATGCGCGACAACTTGTGTGTCCGACCAAATGGTTCCCACACTTATGTCGCCGCCGTCTTTGCACCGGAGGCCGATGAGACGGCGCAGGCGTTTACTGCTGTAGTGGCCGTAGAGGCTGAGGTGTCCGGCACGCGGGAGCAAGGCCGCAGTGTCCAGGCGAGCCGTCGGCAATTTCTTGTTCTGCCCGGAAGCAGGTTATCGGAATCCGATTTTGTTCCCTCACGCAAAGATGGGGCGATCGAGGCAGTTCCCGTTGACCAGATTTACACCAGTTTGCGCCTGCGCCACGCGAAGGTGTTGTCCTTCGATTCCATTGAGGACTATCTCTGCAAGCTGTATGCCTCATTCAGAGGCGGGGAAAAAGTAGTCGTCGGCCCTCGCGAGGCTGAGGATGCCGCCCGTGCGTTCGTTCAGTCCATAGCCCGTAAGACCGTCGGATCGGTGGATGAACTGATCCGCGAACAGGTGCTTGCGGAACCTGATTTCTCGGAGCAGATCGGCCACATCGCTTCCCTGATGCAGAATGTACAACGACTGCGGAAGATCGCCACGGAATTGCAGGCTTCCCGGCAGCGGCTTGGAGAACTCAAGGAACATGCCGATGGGTTCCTTGGCGCTTTCGAGGATGCAATGGAGGCGGAACTGGGAGAGGCGCTGCGCCGCCAGCAGGATGTAGAGCGGAAAATCGAGAAACTGCACGAAGAACGGCGACAGGTTTTAGCCACTGCTGAACGGGAAAAGGCGTCCGCCGACAGGCACGGCAAGGCACTGACCCGTGCCACGAATTTGCAGGCATCCGCTCAGGGACGGCTCAACGGTAATCCGGTGGCACAGGAGCGTGAGCGGCTCGACGGAAAGATAAAAACTGCAAAAGAAGAGCGGACTGGCATCGCGATCGGACTCCTTGCGGCACTTGAGAAATTGCGCACCTGCCTGAGCGAGTTGACGGTTTCAGCACAACGTCCTAACCACGAAGAGACTGCGTACAAGGCGGTCCTCGACCGCCTTGTCCTCGATCTGGCCAAGCTCGATGTTGCGGATGCACGGTCGGCGGCCAACCAGCTGGCGGCCCAACTGCGTACTGGAGAAGTCGATCTGGTCGGGTTGCCGCGAGATCAATTTTCCGCTTTGGATGCAGCGTTATCGCCGCTGATGGAAAGCATCCACGGTCCGGATGGCCTCTATGCCCTAATAACGCTGGAACAGGCGCGGCAACAGACCAAGATAGAGACGCTCCAGGGTGAGATCAACGACCTCAATAAACGTCGACAGGGTCTGGATGAAGGACGGATGGACCTGCCTGGTCATGTCGAGGACGCTGTCTCATTCCTGGAAATGAAGTATCCCGGTGCGCGGCCCCAGATTCTCTGCAACCTCGTCAAGCCCAGGGAGGGCTCCCGTTGGCAGAACGCCATCGAGGGACTACTGGGAGGAAACCGCTTTGTCATTCTCGTCGAGGCGGATTTTGAAGCCCGTGCCATTCGCGCTGTGCGTCATGAGCTACCAGCGGCAGCGAAACGCGGAAAACTTCGGGAAGCGGATGCCTCTGTGGTGCAGGGCGAACTTGCCAAGAAACGTGTAGATCATCTCTCCCTGGCTGCTGATTCCATCCTTCATGAGCTTGCAATCACCGACGAAACTGCGCGGGCCTACCTTACTGCAAGCTATGGTCGCTATCTCAAGGTGAGGGACGAGGAAGCATTGCGTGGTGCGAATTCCGGCCTGACATCGGACGGCATGGCGTCTGGCGGCTTCAAGATGTTCACTGCATGGGCAGAGGACGGGGATCTTGCCTTCGGTGCCGAGGCCCGGCGTAAGCGGGCAATCAAACTTGCGCGAGAGATTGAGGAAAAATCGCGCGAGATAGCCAGTTTGAAGTCGAGTGTCGCGGAACTAGTTGCTTGGAGTGGCCGCGTACTGAAGCTGGAATTCGTCTCTTTTGGCCCCAAGCTGGATGCCCTGGCAGAGATTCAACGCCAACTGAACAGCTTCACCGCAGAACGGGCGAGTCTTGACGACACCAGTTTGGCGGCACTCGAGCGGCGGGTGGTGCGAGCCAAGCGTCTGAATGAGGGGCACCAGGCGTTAATGAGCCGTGCGGCGGCAGCTGCAGGAGAGGCGGCAGGTCGCGCCAAGGGGCTGGACGCGAACATCGCCGAGGCCGAAAGCGACCTGGACATGCGGCTGGATGGCGTCAGACGCGTGAAGATGCGCGTAGTCGAACTCGTGCGTCTCAATCCCCGTTTCGATCCGGGCCGATTAGAACAACGCGCCCAGGAAGCCGTATTGGATCAAACCGCCGAGCAGTTCGACGGTCGGCGGCGTCAACAGACGGGCCTGTACCGGGAACATCGCGAATCTTTCGAACGGCAGATCGAGGAGCACAACCGACTCGTCTCTTCACTCGACGAGAAGGTGGATTACCACCCCCGAGATACGTCTATTGCTGAATATGAGTGGCAGGCCTATGGTGGTGTGCCGGAAAGCCGTCGGCAGATCGTTGCCATGCTCGACCGACTGGAGCAAGTGCGCATTCTAAGTAATACACATGCGTTGGAAGATGCTGAGAAGGGTTTCAATAATACATTCAGCACCCACTTCGCCCTTGCTGTGCGCACCGCCGTGGAGCAAGGCATCCAGCCACTGAAAAGGCTCAACGATAAACTCAAGCGTCTGGCGTTCGGAGAGGATCGGTTCGAGATCGAATATGGCCAGATGGTCAAAGAGTACAAGCAGTACTACGACCTATTTCAGGATCTGAACCGACTGGCCGAGACCCAGACACCAGTTGATTTGTTCTCTGCTGCTGAGGGCGTTTTGTCCGAAGAGAGTGCGGTTGCCATGGAAGAGATCAAGCGCTTGCTCCTTGATCCCAACCGGGATTTCTCTCTGCGACGCCTGAAAGACATCGCCGACTACCGCAACTACCGCCAGTACGACATCCGAAAATATTCCGAGGATGGACGCCAAGCATCCTTGGCAAAGATGGCGACTTTTTCCGGCGGCGAACTCATGACGCCGGCCTATCTGGTGCGTGCCGCCGTACTGGCCCAAGCTTTCCGCCAATTCGAAAAAACATCCAGTCTCAAGCTCATGATGATCGACGAGGCTTTCGACAAGATGGATGAAACCCGTACTGCCGCTGTTATGCGTTACCTCAATGAAAATCTCGGCTTGCAACTGATTGTGGCCATGCCAACGCGCTCGTCTGGCCCCCTGCTTGATCTATTCACCTTCGAGCACCGATTCTCGCTGATGAAAGTGGATGGTTTGGCCGGGGAGTTGGACAAGGTTACGGAAGTGGATAGTTCACTACTCAAAACTGACCGGCTGCGTGCGCTTTGGGCAGCACGCCGGGAGGTGGTTAAGGTTCAAGCCGAACAGGAGTTCCTCCTCCAGGAAGCCCGGCAGCAACTTGCTATTGATCAACCACTCTTCTCTGGGCTGCAACCATGATGGTTTCCCTGCAGGAGGACTGGGCTCGAGAACCCGTGCTGGCGGCTTTGCTGCACGCTTTGGTCAATCGAGTCGACACGCTGCCCTTTGATGCCCGTAGTAGGGATCTGATCTTCCCTCTGAATGCCATGACTTGGCCCGACTTTTTCACCATTGACCACCCAGGCGAACGTGCCTTCATCTGGCAGATTCTAGGGAAGCTGGTGCAACAACCCGGATTCACACTGAAGCTGGATGAGCGCCGTAGTGCTCGCGATCTCGATATCTGGGAAAGGCGCCCCAAAATCGTTATCACTCAGGAAAGCGAGCACTTCCTTCGTGAGGTCACAGGACGTCACCCCTCAGTTGAAGCCATCTGGCTGAAACAGTGGAAACGTGCCGTGGGGATACGTTTCGGTGAGGGGACCCTGGCGGCTCGGCTGGTTGCTCGTCCGATCACCATCCTCAAGCGCACGCCCGAAGAAGTGTTGGATCGGTTCGAGACCCTAGCTGCATTGATCGAATCGAATCTGATGCTCCACGAGGTAGCCAGCCGCCAGTTCTGGGGTTTGTCGAAAATCCTCAATGGACAGCAAGAAGCCATTGCCCTGCTGCTAGAGCGGGAGGTCTGTCCATTCCCCGACAAGCCCGTACAGCTCATTGTTCAGGCGCTCACCGCAGACTCTGGCGCACCCATCCTGTTCGTCGAAAATGCTGCCACGTTCGAATCACTGGCATCGGGTCGACTGGACGAGGCGCGTGGATTCGTCCTGGTCTACGCCTCTGGCTACAAGGCAAGCGCGCGCCGGATTCGCATGTCCGGCGGCAGTTCCATCTATTTCGCACCACGAGTGTTCGAGAGCAATCCGGCCTTGCCGCAAGCCTTCTTGGTGTGGCTGTACTCAGCTGACACTGCTCGCCCCGTTTATTTCTGGGGTGACCTGGACTACGCCGGATTGGACATTCTCAAGGAACTACGGGTCGTGTTCCCGGAGGCGCGGGCCTGGCAACCAGGCTACGATAAGTTACTTGAGCTTCTGGTGGCAGGTGAATCCCACGCGCCAGACGAGGCGAGAAAATCTGGCCAGATGGATCCCGGCCAAGCTGGCTGTATTTATGCGGACGAGGTACTGCTGCCTGCATTGCGTAGGTATGGGCGCTTCGTGGATCAGGAAAGTCTCTAGGTGTCCGTGAGCAGGGAGTGGTCTTGTCCTGACAATGCCTAGCTTCGGGGACGGCTCACCCGGTTCCGAGTAACTTGACCGATGAGTTCACTCAGGATGCCCAGAAGGAAAAGCAAAGTGAATTGATCGCAAAATATGGCAAACCATACATAGGCAGGGTGCGAAAACATGGATGTCGAGCAACTGACAGAACTCCCTACAGAATCCGATCTCGAGGCGAGGATCCACGGCACGGTTGCGCGCATATTTCCTTGGATCGGTTCTGGTTCGCTGCGCCACCAACTCCGCTTTGCCATCAAATTCGGGCGCGCGACTGTCGAAGTCAATGGACGAACGGTGTCCAGAGCCGAAGGGCGCCTAGATATTCTGGTGTCGGATGGGGATATGCCCCTTGCCGTGTTGGAGCTGAAGCGCGAGGAAGCCGGTCTTTCTGCCGCCGACGAGCAGCAGGGGTTGTCCTATGCGAGGATGCTCCAGCCGAGCCCTCCTTTGGTGATTGTGACCAACGGTCGCGAGACGCGCCTGCTTGCATCGCACGACGGTTCACAGTTGGAAGCCGACGATTTCGGTGCCGAGCAGCTGAAAAATATGATTTTTGCAGCTTCCTCCGTCGCCACTGGGGATTTGAGGAAGGCGGTCGAAACGCTTCTCGGGCAGCGCGAAGGCCTTTGGGTCGATGCCATACGGGCGGCGACGGCCAATACGATCGCCGACATGTCTGGAACATGGGATGAATACCTGCAGCCCTTCGTCCGTGATTTTCTCATCCCCCGGAAAGCTGCTCGGGAGGCGCTGTCTCTACTAAACAAGGAAACGGGTCGCCGGGTCGTAATCGTCGAGGGCGCCCCGTTGGCTGGGAAGAGCAGCGTCATCCGGGAGGTGGCGGAACTTGCCGGCCGGTCCGACGACCTGTGCGTGCTCCTCATTGAGGCGGACTCAACAGGGGAGGGCGTGTTCCAGCGACTGGCAAACCTGTTCTCGGTCGAATTTGGCTGGCCCGCCACCCCGGACGACATTAGATCCTGGTTGCGTGGAGTCTCTGCCCGAGAAGCCGGACCGAAACTCGTGGTAGCCATCGACTGTGACCGGGCAGCCGGCGAGCAGGTTCGCAGGGACATTGATGAACTCGTATCAGAGCAGTTCGGTCGCGGACTCCGGATTATTCTTGGCCTGGACAACTCGCTGACCGACTCGGTCATTCTTAACGAAACCAGAAGGAAGCAAACCCGGATTGGGAGAAATGCTGCCGTCGTCACGGTCGGTCTGCTCGACGATGAAGAGTTCGCTTCGGCATGCAAGGCCCTGGACGGGGTGAGTATGCGGTTCATGCCTGGTGCAGGAGTTTCAGGCGAGTACCGGACCCCCTGGCTTCTTCGAGCAATTGCCGTAGATGCGCAAACTACTTCTGGCAGCGGCGAGAAACTAGTTGCAGCCCTTCGTCCGCTCATGGGGCTGGATCTGATTGCCAATGCACGACACCGTTTCTCCGACGATGATCTTCGTACCGGATACCGAAAACTGGCCAGATGCATCCTGAAGGATATCAAAGACATATCCAGGCCTGCGCACCTTGTGCTGGAGTCGATGATGGTCTACGTCGTCCGCACCAAGACGGCGAAGACCAAGCTCGACCACGATGAGCTTCGGGCGCTTCGGAAAACCGGAGCTGTAAAGCAAACCTTCCATCCGTCCGGCGAGGATGTGATCGTCGCACGCCTGCCCGAAGCCATGGCGGCGGAATTGGCGAGTGTCCTGGCAAAGGATCTGGCGGAAAGAGTGAAGTCCAGTCCCAGCAAGGCGGCACAATGGCTTCTGACGATCTCCACAAGGCTGCCGATGGGCGCTGTGGTGGCTGCACAGGCCATCCTTGATGCAGCAGGGATTCTTGAAGGGATACCGCTCGCTTTCCTGAACAAGATACTGAAAGATCGCCCCCACAAAGAGGTGGCCAGTCCTGGTTTCCGTGCGTCTATGTACTGGCCGAGCATTGGAACAGTTGGCCTTCGGTTCAATGAAGACGGCAGCGTTGTTGCATCCGCCCCAGGCAGGACTCCGATGAAGCTGGATCTATCGCCTGAGGAGCGTGATGAAATGACCATGCAGGTTGGCGGCCAGGGGTTGCTTGTGCTGTCGTATCTGGCCGGTCTCCAGCTTCTCGCCATCGGTGATGACGGTCGACATCTCGGCAGCGTTACGCCAGCGCTGTTGCTTGAAATCGGCAGTTGCCCGGTACCGCTGAGGCGGCCGTCAGCACTAGAGGCCGATCGCGGATTATGGACACACGATGTTCCCGGCCAAGGAGAGGTAGTCTGCCACCGAAACGGTATTGTCGAGCAGATTACACTGGCGCTGCTGGATGCGATTGTCCGGATGAGCGTGGAAGAAGCCGACGAGTGGGTCGCGGAGGCGCTGCAGCGTGACTCGTTCCCTTTGCTTGCAAGGATTGATATCGCCTTGCGCCAAGTCGCATGCTTTGCCGACAGGGAGAAAGCAGCATGGGCACAAAGAACACTGGACAGTACCGTCGGATCGGCCATCTCGCGCGTCTTCGGGCCTGAGCATGCGCATTGAAGCCAGAAGCCAGCGTTGCAGTCTGCATGGTCGTAGGTTCGGTTGCTAACTTGAGGATCGAACTGGCGTCTACTAGCATTCCGCCTGGTCAGAAGCGGGAACGTACGGACAATCACGTAACCTGTTACCTTTGGCTTCAGATTTTGTGTGCTCGTGGAGTCGCCTCCTCTCCACCACGACACCAAGGCCAGACGTTGCTCTGGCCTTTTTCGTTTCTGCCCGCGAGGCCAGTACTGGCGCGGGTTCCGGGTTTTGTGCGAAGGGCGGCATCAGCCCGAAAACCCAGGTTTCGGCGGTTTTCCCACTCTCTGCGCTCTCCGTTCTCTGTTTCTGCGAAGGGCGCCCTTCGCACGACACCCTGGAATTACGCGGGTTCCGGGCCGCGAGTATGAACGGAGACATGCTCGTGCAGAGGCGACAGAGCACGATCAGCCCCCGATTTCAGCAACTATCCGCCGCTGAGATTCCCAGTCCAAGGGCAGGCTGTTGCGTACCAGATACTCAAGCGACAAGGTCCGGAGCTGCCTGCCCTCGAGAATGGCCAGGGTGATTTCAGGAGCCAGGATGACGAGCCTCAAGACCTCCCTGACTCGCGTGATTTCCATTCTCTCCCGTTGCGCGATCTCGTTCGCGTCAGCAACCACGCCCTGGTCGATCTGCTTGTCCCAGTAGTGCGCCAGGGCGAGCGCCTTGAGAAGCGTTTGATCGTGCACGGGCGAGATTGCTACCGCCGATGCGTTGATCGTCACCGGCTCGTCCACGCCGACCGGCCCGACCACCACTTTCTTGATGCCCCGCTTCTTGAATTGCAGGGGGACGAATGTGGTGATCTTCTCACCGCCATCTTCCAACGGATGCCGCCGCTCATGCGGCTGGCCGGTGGGAAGCAGTTTGTTGCCCGTCCGGTTCATGCTTCCTCCATTTCCAGCATCTCGCCGCCGATGGTGTCGGGCGCCAGTTCGCCGGCCAGTTCCTTCCAGCCCACCTCACGCCAGACGATGTCGATGCCGTCCGACAGCAACTGGACACGCTCGATCAGCAGATTCACCAGGCGCACCTGCTCCTCGGGGAACAACTGCTTCCAGACTTCCCCCAACCGCCGCATGGCCAGTACCACGGTCGGCTCCGCGATCTCGGGGTAGAGGCGTCCCACCTGGTTCCAGATACCTTGCACCGCCTCGGGCGCCTGCAGGGCACTGACCACCAGGTTCACCACCACCTCCTCGATCTGATCGGCGGGGATCAGGCCGGTGGCACTTGTGCGGTGGCCATAGCGCTTGTCCGCCTTGGGCATGTAGTAGCGGTACTTCTTTCCCGAGGGTTTCGTGGAGAACGTGATGTGGTACTTCTCGCCATTCGACCCATAGAGCAGGCCGCGCAACAGGGCATCGGTTTTGCCGCGCGTCCGGGTGGCGCCCATCCGCGCATGGGCATCTTCGTCCAGGATGGCCTGGACCCGATCCCACAACTGACGGGTGATGATGGGTTCGTGCTGGCCGGCATGTACCACGCCCTTGTGGCGGATCTCGCCGACGTAGATCGGGTTGCGCAGGGCCTTGGACAGAAACTTCTTGTCCATCGGCGTGCCATTGCGCACCTTGCCGTCGGCGGTCTTCCACGCCTTGGTGGTAACGCCGTCCAGTGCCAGTTCCCGGCAGAGGTCCGTGGCAGAGCGCAGTTCCGCGAATCTCTGGAAGATGCGCCGCACCGTGGCGGCCTCTGCCTCATTGATGACCAATTGGCGGTCCTTCACGTCATAGCCGAGCGCGGGGTAGCCGCCCATCCACATTCCCTTGCGCTTGGAGGCGGCAATCTTGTCTCGAATCCGCTCGCCGGTGACCTCGCGCTCAAACTGGGCGAAGGAGAGCAGGATGTTCAGCATCAACCGGCCCATCGAGGTGGTGGTATTGAATTGCTGGGTGACGGACACGAACGACACCTTGTGCCGCTCGAAGATTTCGATCAGTCGGGCGAAGTCCGCCAGACTGCGGGTGAGCCGGTCGATCTTGTAGACCACCACGATGTCGACCTGGTCGGCGGCGATGTCGTTCATCAGCCGCTTCAGCGCCGGCCGCTCCATGTTGCCGCCGGAGTAGCCGCCGTCGTCGTAGTCGTCGCCGACCGGCAACCATCCCTCGGCGCGTTGGCTGGCGACGTAGGCCTGGCCCGCTTCCCGCTGGGCATCCAGGGAGTTGAACGACTGGTCCAGCCGCTCGTCGGTGGACACGCGCGTGTACACCGCGCAGCGTTTCCTGGTGACGATGGCGTTCATTTTGCCCTCCGCTGCGTTTTGGCCAACCCGAAAAACACCGGCCCGGACCACTGGCTGCCGGTGATGTAGCGTGCGACCGCCGACAGGCTCTTGAAGCGCTGGCCGGCATATTCGAAGGTGCCATCGGCCTGAGCCGTGACGCGGTGCTCGCGATCGCCATATTCGCGCACCAGCAGGGTGCCGGGCACGATGTGGAATTCCCTGGGGCTGCGCCGCTTCATCTTCGATTGCGCCTCGCCGATGCGGATGAGTTGCTGGCGTACCTCGGGCTTGAGCCCGCCGTAGGCCGCCTCCTGGATCTTGTAGGCGACGCGCCCCTCGACGTAGTTGCGGTTATGGTGGGAGGGACGGCGCGGGAAATAGGTGTCCCACAACGTCCACAATGCCTTCATCGGCAATCGCGGCAGCGACGCCACTTGGGCGGCGACCGTTTGTTCCTGGCTGGGTGCCTTCATCGTCAAACTCCTGGTTGAGAGGGGTTTGTATGAAGGCGCTCGGGTGCCGAGAAGCCAAGCGGAACCGCGCTGTCTCCAGGCAGGGTCGAGTGAAGCCGGGCAATGGCGGTTGCGATGAGGGTTGCGGCCTCTCGGGCTCGCTCGCGGCGCGACAGATGTTCGGGGGGCGTTTGTTCGACGGTCATGCCGGTATCCATGAGGTTGTTCAGACCGTCAGGGATGGTATGACCGATTTTCCAAACAGGATGGCAACGCAGGGTCATGGAGAGCCATCCGGAAACACTGACCAATGATTGTGCGTTAACAAAATCATTGACGGCGGAGTGTGGGTTCGATAATCTGCTCGTTAACCAATCGCGCAACGCAAACATACCATGTCATTCGGGGCCTTCATCAGACAGAAGCGAGACGCAGCGGGCATCGCGCTGAACGACTTCGCTCGCCAGATCGGCATCTCCCCCGCCTACTGGTCACGGATCGAACGCGATCTGGAAAAGCCCCCCAAGGATGACCTGATCAGCAAGGCAGCACTGCTTCTCAAGCTGGATCTGGATGAAGCCTTTATCCAGGCCAGTCGTCTGCCGCCCGACATGCAGTTGAATGTCGGCGAAGTCGTTCAAGCCTATCGCAAGCGCCCCACATCCGAGGGCTGACCATGACGTTGCTCTCGGTCAACTACCGGCACTCCGGTCGTTTCAAGCCGCACTACCTCAACAACGCCGCCATCGAGGAAACCGCGAAGGCCGTGCGTACGCAGTTGATCTCCGCCGAAACGGACGCTTTGCCGTTATCGGTGCTGGGCGACATCGATGGCCTCAACGTCAACGGCGTCGGCTTCGATCTCTGGGTCAGCCTCGACAATCCGGTCACCGACCACGAATCCGGGGAAACCGTGTGTGGCTTGTGCGAGTTTGACCCGGGCGCGGGAGCGGATGCGGTGTCGCTGCTGGTTTCGCCGGTCGGCGAAGGGATGACCGAGGAACTGGTCCTGAGCACCTTCGGCCATGAGTTGGGCCACGCGGTGTTCGAAGCGCCAGGCTGGATCGCCGGTTCCAAGGTTGGGCCCGGCCTCTTTGACGACGTTTCCAAGCCGCCACTGAAGGCCTTTCGCATGACAACCCGTGATGCCGCGCATCTGGCCGGTGCTGGTGCCAGCCAGCCTGCCGAGCCGCAGAATCCGCTGGCCGCGATGCATGAAGCCGAGCATGTCAAAGCGATGCGGATTGCGGAGTACCGCGCCAACGAATTCATGGGCTCGCTGCTGGTTCCCCGAAACCGCCTGTTCCAAGCAGTGATCGAGATGGCCCCGATGTATTACGTCACGGTCGTAACCGGCCCCAGCCTGCTGGAAGGAGTGTCGGCCACTTCCCTGACGCTGAAAGCGGATGGGTCTCTTGGTGACTTCGATCTTGAAAGCCTGCAGAAGGCCATCGGAAAGCGCTTCGGCGTGCATGGCCGCTTCATCCGGGTGCGCATGGAACGATACGGATTCTTGCAGGGCAGCCGCCCACATTGAATTGGCGTTGCCGGCTCGGGCCCGGCAATCACCAGCCGGCCAAGTGCCGGCATTTATTGGCCCGTCATGTTGCGCGTTCGCGCAACGCGCAATCCATCACAGAGAGGTAATGGTCATGACAGTAGAACAACATCAATCCACGCAGACCGATGACATGGGCGAACAAAACATCGACCCTGTGACGCCGGATGCCGATCACCCTGCCGCCGGCATCGCAAAACCGGCAGCGGATCATGGCCCGGAAATCCTGCCGGACATGGAGCATTTCGTCTGGCTGGTGCGCAAGGTCAGGAATTTGCCGTTGCTCAAGCGACTGCTGAAAGTCGAGGGCATCGTGGTGCCAGAAGACGTTGTCAGGAAGATGGACCGGGCCAAAGGCATCCTGCCCCCTGCGGTGCGCAAGCTGGTCTTCCCTCTGGTGGCGGCTGCCGGCGTGCTGACGCGGCAACGACTGGAGCGCATCGCCGAACGGATTGCGCTCCTCGACAACGACTATGGCAAGGAGGCCGTGCTCTCCCTGCTGGATGGCGGCAATCCGCGCGCTGCGGCGGCCCTGTCCTGCCACGGTGACCCGCATGGCCGTGCCTTGCACCTCTATCTGGAACAGGAATACCCGGAGAAGGAGTGCATTCAAAAGGCGCGATTTGACCAGGCCGAGCGTGTACAGGTGATGAATCGCCAGACGAAGAGCGAAGCCTACTCCAGCCACTACCGGGGGCCGAAGGCCTTGATGCCGCACATCGACGATACGGTGAAGCTGGCATTGCGGGCCCGGATTCTCGATCTCTATCCGGACGCACCGAATGAGGACGTGCTCATCGAACATTTCACGCGCATGGGCGGCGGCCATTTGGCGAATGACGACGAAGCGGACGAGGCGGCGGCGGCCCCTGTCCTGCTGGACATCGTGACCATCACTTTCAACGGCTCCGAGGCGCATTACACCAAGGTCGAGAACGGCGAGGAGGTGGCGCACGATGACGTGGCCGCCCTGACGATTCGCTTCGCCTATGAGCGGGGCACCGGCGCCATCAGCGTCTTCAGCGACGACCGTGAAACGCGCCGTGAGCTGGCCGGCGTGTTCCGCGATGTGGTTCTGGCGGCCGCCGGCGACATCGACGACCTGCCGATTCAGGAATTCGACCTCACCGGGTTTGCCACCGCCGCGATCCTGCCAAGGCTGGAAACAGAACGGATTCCCGGCATCGAATCCATCTCCATCGCCCAGTTCAAAGTGGCGCGTTCGATGACCCGGCATGTCTTGCTGAACGCCCGCGAGGGGCGCGAGATGGACAGGCAGATCACCAGCCGACTGGCCGTGATGCGGGACCGGTACGATGATCGGGATATCTATCAGGTGGCCAGGGACGAGTTCAAGGTGGACGACCTGAGCCAGTTCGACATCGCGCAAGTCACCCTGAAAATGCGGATTACCCGACAGCGCCACCGGAAGGCCCATGACATCTCGGTTCAGATCACGGCGCCGCACGGCCTGAACGACAAGATGAAAACCGAGGATGACCGCAAACTGGTGATGGCGCAGCTCGTCCGCCTGGGCATCCTGATTGAATTCTGAGGGTGGGGGGATGACGACGCTCAGGCACATCCTGTTTGCCCTGGAACGACTCCGGGACATCTCCGAGCGCGTGACCCGCGCCAACCTCGGCCTGACCGGCATGAATCGGGTCGATCATGCCGGGTTCATTCCGGATGGCCACCTGACACATGTGCTCGCCCCCTTTCTCGATTCCGAAGAGGAGGTCGAAGTCACGGTCGACGAGGATTCCGGGGTTTACCGGTATGTCAGTCCGCAACGCGGCACCCGGCTGGTGACGCGGCCGCTGGCGGAAATCAGCCTCTATCGGGTCAATCCGGATGTAATCCTTGATCACCTGGCGACGCTGCTCAATATCCGCCAGACCGTGACCTCTCGCCGGCAATGCCTGGTCGCCGGGCATCTCTGGTACCTTGGCGAATTCAGGATCGGCAACATGCCTGCCTCCGCGCCGATTTTCTACGGCCGGGCGTTGGGCGCCGCCCCTGCCAGCCTCCTGGAAGAGAGGCTGACCGACGGCCGCCACGAGCACGCCGGCATCGTGCTGACGCCGTTCCTCCCGGCGCGGCCTATCGCCACCCGGCACCCATTGCGGCGGCTGGATGATTTTCTGCATACGGCCGATGGCAAGGAGTTTTTCGACTTGCCGGCGTTGACGCGCGTGCTCACCGGGAAACCGGCCGGTGCGGCCGACATTGCCGAAGAATGGTTCGATGAGCCTGGCGGCGAGCTCAAGCTGCGGCATCTGCCCAAGCCGGAGAAATTCACCGGCATCCAGAAAAACATCATTGCCCTGTTCTGGCGGTCGCGTGATGGCGACTGCCTGGAGTGGACGCAGGACGTCAAAACCCAATCGGGATCGGTCTCTCCGACGCTGGATACGGCGATGGGCGGCAATGAAACCCGGGAGCGATTTATCGAACGTGTGTCACGTGGCTGCTATCGCCTTCGTCGGCGGTAGTGGTTGTGGGGGAGGTACCAAGCGTTGCGTAGACGCCATAGACGACCGTTGGGTCATCCGGCACTTCACCT
>JAHFRD010000030.1 GCA_023258975.1 Hydrogenophilales bacterium
GGAGCCATTGGTATGCGATTACAGTAATGGTATTAGGACGAAATAATTCCCGGAAATAATTCAAATCTATTACCCTAATGAAGAAAATCAAACCGTTTTGCTGTGCAAAGGCCTAACGTTCAAGGTAACCGGGCGCGCGCGAGCCGGCAACCACGAAGTGAACCCGCATTTCGCGCGCTCCGGTTGACCGCCTAGTTGGGCATGACGGCAATGAAAAGATAGTCTGGTTCATAATTAAATCGATTCTGCCCCCATCGGTTATTCCCTTGAATTATGAGTTATTCGACAATGTTGTTGCAGGCAATTATATGTAATAGTAGTGCGATTAGTGGAAGCCATAAAGGAGCGCCAAACGTGAAGATTGCCAAATACAGCACCATTCCTACATTGCCATCTATGGATTCTGGGTTAAAAGAACGGCAAAGGAAAAAGAAAAGACCGGACATGATTGGAAGAGCTAGCCAATTAAATCTAACCAAAATGCGGGGTTTATTTATTGCGCTGTATGCTGTTAACGCCACTCCTAAAGCAATGGTAATTACACCCCAAAGCTGGTCATTAGGCGCAAAACCAGGTTTAGAAAGAATAGCTGCAGACGGGTATCCGACTAACGCTGCCAAAGTGAATGATAAAAAAGCTGCGGTTACCAGATAACTGACGAGAGGCATCATCTTTTAGCCCAACGTACAGGGTAAGGGGCGCGAGTGAGACGCCAACCACGAAGTGATGCGGCATTTCGAGCGTCCCGCTTGACCCGCATGTTATGCATGACGACTGCCGCTCGATAACTTATTAAGTAGGTTTTATAACATGACCATTTCAAATGATTTATTTAGTGGAACATTCGAGGTAATGCGTGACGGAAAAGGATTTGAAGCAAGAGTACTTTGTGGGGCTTTTGGATGTGGAGCGTTTGGAAACACGCCAGGAGAAGCAATTAAAAAACTCTGTTATCTCCTGGAAACGGTAGCTCCATTGCCGTCCAGTTCTCGAATTGACTATTTCTTAACTCTTCAAACTGCTCAAGCGCAATCTTCTTCGCGTGATTAGCTGCTTTACCAGCTTCACATGCATCAACGTAAATGACTGCCTTTCTGTCTGGGTTTGAATAGAACAGTGTTACCTCATAATTACTCATCTCAATCTCCATATTATCTATGCATAACGTAAAGTTGAGGGGCGCCGCGCTTTTGCGGCGTCCCGCTCGAACGCCGGGTTAGAGCGCTTTGTATGCATCTGCTACCTCAGCATTGATTTTTGTAGCAAGTTCCTGCGACTCCCGCATAAGAGACTGCACCCGCTCCAGATTTCTTTGGTGCTGCGCCCAAACATCCTGCCCCACAATGGCCGCGAAATCCATTTTCGTCGGCGCCTTGGAATTCTCATAAGCTTCCAGCCGCTTGACTCGTTCTGGTATGTCTTTAATGCCGCGTGCTACGGGAGATAGTTTCGCGGAACTGAGCATCCAGATTTTCCATTCCTTGTTGCCCTTTGACTGATTGCACTTTCCGCAAGATGGCACGAGGTTGTGGATTTCCGAGATGTACCCAGTTGGCTTCTTGTCTTTGACGAGCGGACGAAGGTGATCCCATTCCGAAACAACGCCGCCACAGTATGCGCATTGGAAAGTGTCGGGGGTCATTTCGAGTATTTCCATGGCTCGCTTTACTTCTTCCGCGCTGGGCAGCACGACCGGAATTATCGAGTTGATAAAGGCGTTCGTGATGCTTGAAGAACGCCCCGTAATCTTCATTGGGGTTGGCATTCTGAACAGCGACAAGTATTCCATTGGGATAGCGCTCTAACGTTTAGGGTAAGGGGCGCCCGGCACAACGCCGGCAAAGACCAAAGCCGGCATTTCGGGCGTCCCGCTTGACCCGATTGTTAGGCATAAGGCTCAAAATCAGAAATTTGAACTGGATAAAGTGCAAACCAGTTTTTGTTATAAACAGCCTCTCGGTCGGTTGGTAGATCCTCGACTGTTGTTAAACCTACCCCAGGAAGGCCGGTAGTTTGGTTGACCACAAGACATGTGAGTGGTGGCAATTTATTGTCATTGCAGTAGCCCATAATGCAACCAAGAATATGCGAGAACACACCTGCACCTTCAAATTCAAGATGTGTTGCCAGATGGCCGTAGGTCAAAGTTTGGCGATTATGTGCCGCTCCCACTAATATTTGCCAAACCTGCATTGCCCTTTCACTTCTCGTCATACAGCCTCCATTTATTAAAGCCTAACGTTTAGGGTAAGGGGCGCCCGGCACAACGCCGGCAAAGACCAAAGCCGGCATTTCGGGCGTCCCGCTTGACCCGATTGTTAGGCATGGCAACCGAATAACGAGACAGGCTATTACTGCAATGAACGTATGTGGTCATTGAATGAATGGCTTTAGTTGTGGTGACTGTTTGACACATTGCAAATTTCCCGGTCTCGCGAATGTATGAATGCCAGAACGCCTAACGTTTAGGGTAAGGGGCGCCCGGCACAACGCCGGCAAAGACCAAAGCCGGCATTTCGGGCGTCCCGCTTGACCCGATTGTTAGGCTTGGCAGCAGAGTAAAAAAATCATTACAGCAATGATTGCAGGTAGTCATTTTTTTGCGGAAGTCTGACGCATTGCAAATTCTCCGATCTCACGAATGCCTGAATGCCACAGCGCCTAACGTAATATCGCCGACATCTGTCTGCGTAAATGTTTTACTGGACAAGGCGGGTAATCTGGTGGCATGTGCTAACCTCATGTTTCTTATGGTTCGTTTTGTCCGGTAATCGCGATCATGCCTCTGAACGCCGCTCCTTCTGATCTTTCTTCCCGTCCCCCGAAACTGCTGGAGCAACTTCGTGGCCGTATCCGCTTGAAGCATTACAGCTTGCGAACCGAGCAGGCGTATGTGCAGTGGGCGAAACGATACATCTTCTTCCATGGGATGCGCCACCCCGCCGAAATGGGTAAATCGGAAGTAGAGGCGTTCCTGACCGCGCTGGCGGTGGAGCGGAATGTCACGGCTTCGACCCAGTCGCAGGCGTTGTCGGCCCTGCTGTTTCTGTATCGGGAGGTGTTGCGGATGGATTTGCCTTGGCTTTCCGAGGTGACACGGGCGAAAAAACCGGCGCGCTTGCCGACGGTGTTGACTCAGGATCAGGTGCGGTCACTTTTGAAATATCTGGACGATCCCTTGTTGGATTTGATCATCCGCTTGCTGTACGGCACCGGTATGCGGCTCATGGAGTGCCTGCGCTTGCGGGTGAAGGATATGGAGTTCAGCCGGAACGAGATTGTGGTTCGCGACGGCAAGGGCGGCAAGGATCGGGTGACGATGTTGCCGTCCAGCCTGGGCGAACGACTCAGGGCGCATTTGGTGGTGATGAAGGCGCAGCACGTTGCTGATCTGGCTTTGGGCAAGGGGGAGGTGTGGTTACCGGATGCGTTGGCGGTGAAGTATCCCAGCGCGCCGAAGGAGTGGGCATGGCAATACGTGTTTCCAGCGGCGGGGTTTTCCACCGACCCGCGCTCTGGCGCGGTGCGCCGGCACCATGTGGATGATAAACGGGTACAGCGGGCGGTGAAGCTGGCGGCCGCTCGGGCGGAGATCACGAAGCCGGTGAGTCCGCATACCCTGCGCCACAGCTTTGCTACACATCTGCTTGAAGGGGGCTACGACATCCGCACCGTGCAGGAACTCCTGGGCCATTCGGATGTGTCGACGACGATGATTTACACCCATGTGCTGAACAAGGGCGGGCGCGGGGTGGTGAGTCCGCTGGATCGGTGAGGTGTGCGCGCGGCGGCGCGGGCCGCCCGTTCAGGCGCCGTTGAGCAGCCCGGTGAGTTGTTTGCGGCTGGCGCGGTAGTCTTCCTTGTCGAGGAAGTCCTGGATGAGGAATTGCTCCATCTTTGGATACAGGGCGATGGCTTCGTCGAGCAGCGGGTCATTGCCGCGCTGGTAGGCGCCGATGGTGATGAGGTCGCGGCTGCGCTGGTAGCGCGCGTAGAGGCTCTTGAGGCGGCGCACCCGTTCCAGTTCTTCCTTGGGCAGCAGTTCGGTGATGGCGCGTGAGATCGAGGCTTCGATGTCGATGGCGGGGTAATGGCCGTGGTCGGCGAGTTGCCGCGACAGCACGATGTGGCCGTCGAGTATGGCGCGCGCGGCGTCGGCCACCGGGTCCTGCTGGTCGTCGCCTTCCATCAGCACGGTGTAGAAGGCGGTGATGGAGCCGCCCGCCGCGCGGCCGTTGCCGGCGCGTTCGACCAGTTGCGGCAGTTTCGCGAATACCGAGGGCGGATACCCCTTGGTGGCGGGTGGCTCGCCCACCGCGAGGGCGATCTCGCGCTGCGCCTGCGCATAGCGCGTGAGCGAATCCATAATCAGCAGTACATCCAGCCCCTGGTCGCGAAAATTTTCCGCCACCGCCGTGGCATAGGCGGCGCCGTGCAGGCGCAGGAGCGGCGGCGAGTCGGCGGGGGCGGCGACCACCACGGCGCGGCGCAATCCTTCTTCGCCGAGGATGTTTTCAATGAAGTCCTTCACCTCGCGGCCGCGTTCGCCGATCAACCCCACCACCACCACATCGGCGGCGGTATAGCGCGCCATCATGCCCAGCAGCATGGATTTGCCGACACCGCTGCCGGCGAACAGGCCCATGCGCTGGCCGCGCCCGACGGTGAGCAGGGCGTTGATGGCGCGCACGCCGACATCGAGCACGTCGCGGATCGGTTCGCGTTCCATGGGGTTGAACGGGCGCGCGTGCAAGGGCGCGCGGCGCGAGGCTTCGAGGGCGCCGAGACGGTCGAGCGGGCGGCCGGCGCCGTCGATCACGCGCCCGAGCAATTCCGGCCCGACCGCGACCTGGCGGATGCGGTCTTCGATACGGCGGCGGCGGAAGAAGGATTTGTAGATGCGCGGCGGGTCGAGGCCGCAAACCGAGGTCACTTCGACCACGGCGCCGGGCGCCAGCCCGTAGACGTCGGTGGAAGGCATGAGATAGAGGCGCTCGCCGGAAAAACCCACCACCTCGGCATCGACCTGCTGGCCGCTCGGCGTCACCACCTTGCAGGACACCCCGGTTGCCAGTTTGAGGCCGGAAGCTTCCATCACCAGGCCGGCGACGCGGGTGAGGCGGCCGGTGGCATGCCAAGGCGAGGTGATCTGCGAGACCGCTTCCTGGCAATCACGCAGGTAAGTCACCAGCGCGGCGGAGCGGCTCTCAAGAAATTCGCCGGATCGCTGAAAGTGCTTCTTATCTTCCTGAGGGGGAGACGCCGGGGGTTCGGCGTCCTCGGGGGCCGTCGCAAGAAACCCGCCGGACCGCTCCAAGGGGTGCTTGCCGCCCCCTTGGGGGGGGGACGCCGGGGGTTCGGCGTCCTCGGGGGCCGTCTTCACTCCATCCATGAGGTATCGGTGCCGAGACAGCCGGTGATCTCGCGCCAGCGTGTTTCCAGGGAGGCATTGAGCTCGCTGTGGGCGCTTTCAAAACGGAAGCCGCCACGCGACAACTGTTCGTCTTCCACCACTTTCCAGGAAAGGTGGCCGTGTTCTCTGGCCAACCACTCGCGCACGACGGCGACATCGTCGGGATGCACCACGACCTTGTGGTGGCCGGACAAGGTGGGCAATGACTGCAACGCCTCGCGGATCACGACCAGGATGCTTTCCGGCTTGGCCTGGATGCTGGCGCGCAGCATCTGCCGCGCGACATTCAGCGCCAGTTCCAGCACCTCGCGGGCGATGGCCTCGTCCTGGCGCAGGCTCTCCACCCGCAGGGCTTCCGCCAGTTGCCGCAGGCGCCGCGCGTCCTCTTCGCCGGTCTTGTAGCCATCCGCGTAACCCGCTTCGCGTCCTTCCGCGAAGCCGAGATCATGGCCTTCCCGCCAAGCCTCGCGCTGGATGCGTTCGAGGTCCTCGGCAGTGGGCAGGGGTACGCTGAGGACGGATTCCGGCTCGGGGTCGGCGGGCTTGGGTTCGACCGGCTCCGGCGTCGGTTCTCCACGAGCCGGGTCGAAGCTGCCCAGTTCCCAGCGCTGGTAGGCGGTGAGTTGTTCCTTGGGGATGACGCGCGACATGGTGGCTTATTCCACCAGGCCTTCGTCGCCGCCCTTGCCGCCCAGGATGATCTGGCCTTCGTCCACCAGCTTGCGCACGATCTTGAGGATTTCCTTCTGCTCCGCCTCGACCTCGGACAGGCGCACCGGGCCTTTCGATTCCAGGTCTTCCTTGAGCGCCTCGGCGGCGCGGCTGGACATGTTCTTGAATATCTTGTTCTTGAGGTCTTCGGTGGTGCCCTTGAGCGCGATGATGAGGGTCTCGGACTGCACCTCGCGCAGCAGCATCTGGACGGAACGGTCGTCCAGTTCCATGACGTTGTCGAAGGTGAACATCTGATCCTGGATCTTCTGCGCCAGGTCGGCGTCGTGTTCGCGAATATTGGCCAGCACCGAGGCCTCGATGGCGCCGCCCATGTAGTTGAGGATGTCGGCGGCGGTCTTGATCCCGCCCAGGCTGCTTTTCTTGCCGACTTCGCCGCCGGACAGGAGTTGGGTGAGCACCTCGTTGAGTTCACGCATGGCCATCGGCTGCACGCCTTCCAGCGTGGCGATGCGCACCATCACGTCGTTGCGCAGACGTTCCGGCAGCAGGTTGAGGGTTTCGCTGGCATGGTCGCGATCCAGGTGCACCATGATGGTGGCGATGATCTGCGGGTGTTCGTTGCGGATCATCTCCGCCACCGTGGCGGCGTCCATCCACTTCAGGCTTTCGATGCCGGCGCTTTCGTTGCCCTGCAGGATGCGGTCGATCAGATGCGCCGCCTTGTCGTCGCCCAGTGCCTTGGTCAACACGGAACGGATGTATTCGTCGGAATCCGCCAGATCCATGCGGCCTTCGGTCTGGTCGTGGAATGCGCGCAGCACCGACTCGATCTGTTCGCGGCTGACCTTGCCCACGCTGGTCATCGCCGTGCCCAGCTTCTGCACGTCCTTGGGGCCGAGATATTTGAATACCTCGGCCGCTTCCTCGTGCCCCATCGCCAGCATCAGGATGGCGGTTTTGTGTAGCCCTTCGTCGTCACTCATTCCTTGCTCATCCATTCTCTGACGATTTCAGCCGTGAGCTTGGGATTGGTCTTGGCGAACTCCCGCACCTTGGCGAGGATCTCGGCGTAGGTATCCACCGGCGCTTCGATGGGTTTGCCATCCGGGCCATACAGCATCCCGCCCTCGCCGAGCACACCCTCGACCGCGCCTTCGCCCGCGGCGCCATCCTCCGCGGCCGGTTCGGGCGGTTTCACCAGTTCGCGCAGCATCGGCCGCAGTACGCCGAACACCAGGTAGAAGGCCAGGCCGAAGATAATCAGGTTCTTGAGCAGATCCTTGGCCAGCGCGACGTTGTCCGGATCTTTCCAGAGTGGGATGTCGAGTTCTTCCTTGGCCTCGGTGAACGCGGCGTTGACCACGTTGACGGTATCGCCACGCGGCTGGCTGAACCCCATCGTTTCCTTGACCAGGCTGTTGATCTGGGCCATTTCCTGCGCCGAGAGCGGCGTCGGCTTGCCGGGCTTGCCCTCCTTGTCCTTGACCGCCGCCCGGTGGTTGACCACCACCGCCACCGATAGGCGTTTCACCCGGCCTTGCGAGGCCTTGACGTGGCGGATGGTCTTGTCCAGCTCGAAATTGACGGTGTTTTCCTTGCGGCTGGAATTGCCGCCCTGCCCCGCCGTCGCGTTCGGCCCCGCGTTGGCGCCCGGGGGCGCGGTCAATGGCGCGGTGGCGGGGCCGGGCGGCTGGTTGGTCAGCGCGCCGGGAACGCCCTGCGCCTGGTTGCCGGCACTGTTGTTGTCTTCCACCGTCTGCTGGCTGCGGATGGATTGCGCGTCGGGCGCGGGGTTCGGTTTGTAGGACTCGCTGGTGGCCTCGTCTTCGGAGAAATCCAGGTCGGCGCGTACCTCGGCCTTGACGTTGCCGGCCCCGACGATGGGCGCGACGATGGCCTCGATGCGCTGCACGTAATAGGCTTCCATCGCCTTGGTGTATTCCAGTTGGCTGGCGTTGAGGCCGCGCGGCGACTGGCTGTCGTTCCTCGCGGTGAGCAGATTGCCGGCCTGATCCACCACGGTGACGCTGTTGGGCGACAGTTCCGGCACGCTGCTGGATACCAGATGCACGATGGATTGCACCTGGCCGGGGTCGAGCGCGCGGCCGGGATAGAGATTCACCAGCACGGAAGAAGAAGGCGATTGCTTGTCGCGGATGAACACCGATGGCTTGGGGATGGCCAGATGCACCCGCGCCGATTCCACCGGCGCCAGCGACTGGATGGTGCGCGCCAGTTCGCCTTCGAGGCCGCGCTGGAAAGCAAGTTGCTCCTGGAATTGGGTCATGCCCAGCTTCGGGCTGTCCATCGCCTCGAAACCCACGGCGCCCCCCTTGGGAATGCCCTGCGCCGCCAGCTTGAAGCGCAGATCGTAGACCTGGCTCGCCGGCACCATGAGCGTGCCGTTGGCCTCGGTCTTGTAGGGCACGTTCATCTGTTGCAGGGTGGTGCTCACCATGCCGGCATCGCGCTCCGACAGGTTGGAGAACAGCACCTTGTAATCCGGCGCGCTGCTCCAGAGAAACAGGCCGACGATCAATGCGATGGAAGCCGCCACGGCGGCCGCCATCGTCATCTTCTTGGCGGCGGGAAGCTCGTTGAAGCGGTGGGCTAGGGTATTGAAAGACGCTGGGAGTTGCAGAGCCATCCGTCAGCCGACTTCCATCAGACCTGCATGTTCATGACTTCCTGGTACGCGCTCACCAGCTTGTTGCGCACCTGAACCATGGTCTGGAAGGAGAGGCTGGCTTTCTGGAGAGAAAGCACGACGTCCTGAAGATTGACATCCGCGTCGCCCGCCTCGAACTGACGGGTGAGTTGGCGGGCACCCATTTGCGCGGTGTTGACCTCGTCCACGGCGGACTGGAGCAGTGTGGCGAAATCCTGCGAGGGAGTCTGGGAGGCGGCATTCGTGGCGCCGACAGACGTGCCGCCGCTGGCCTGGGCCGCCACGGCACGCAACTGGTTCACCATCAGATCAATGTCGTTCATCGCCTTGCCTCCTGAAACCGATTATAGGAGGTCGTCTCCATCCAGATAGCCCGCTTCGCGGTATTGCTTGAGCTTGTGGCGCAAGGTTCGTTCACTCATGTCCAGCGTCTCGGCCGTCTTGCGCCGGGAACCGCCCAGCCGGCGCAACGTGCCGAGAATGGTTTCCCGCTCCATGTCCTTCAGTCCCAGATCGGCGGCGGGCGTCGTTTCCTGAATCCGCGCGCCTTCCAGCTCGGTGGTCAACTCGGTGGTCAACACTCGCGGCAACATCAGGTGTTCGGGGCCGATTTCCGTTCCGGGCGCCAGAATCATGGCGCGTTGCAGCACATTCGCAAGCTCGCGGATGTTACCGGGCCACCCATAGCCGGTCAATTCGGCCAGGGCCGTGTCGGACAGCGAAAATCCACCCCGCCCCACCACGTTCTCGAAGCGTTTCAGCAAATGCCGCGCGAGTGCGCCGATGTCGGCGCGACGCCGCCGCAAAGGCGGAATTTCCAGGGGGAAGATATTGAGCCGGTAATACAGGTCTTCGCGAAAATTCCCGCCCGATACCCAGGCGGCGAGATCGCGGTTGCTGGTGGAGAAAACGCGCGTGTCGAGCTTGATCGGCAAGCGCCCGCCGACCCGCTCCACTTCCTTTTCCTGCAACACGCGCAGGAGCTTGGCCTGAAGGTTGAGCGGCAACTCGGAAACTTCGTCGAGCAGAATCACCCCACCCGATGCCTGTTCGAACTTGCCCGCCTGGGCGCTGGCCGCGCCGGTGAAGGAGCCTTTCTCGTGGCCGAACAGCACGGACTCCAGCAGATTCTCGGGAATCGCCGCGCAATTCACCGCCACGAACGGCCCCGATGCGCGCCTGGACAGCCGGTGGATGAAGCGCGCGAACACCTCCTTGCCGACGCCGGACTCGCCGGTCAGCAGCACGCTGGCCTCGGTGGCCGCCACGCGGCGGGCCAGGTCGAGCACGGTGCGGGTGGCGGCATCCTCGCCCACCACCTCGCTCTCCGCGCCCTCGCCGCCGCCCCGGTAATAGCGCGCCACGGCCGCCAGCAGGCGATCCGGCTCGAACGGCTTGGGCAGGTAATCAGCCGCGCCCTCGCGCATCGCCCGCACCGCCAGGTCGATCTGGCCGTAGGCGGTCATCAACAGCACCGGCACCTCCGGCCAGCGCGCTTTCAGGGTGCGCAGCAGGGCGTGCCCGTCCATCCCCGGCATCTGCACGTCGGACAGCACCAGGCCCGGCTTGCCTTTTTCCAGCCATGCCAACGCCTGTTCCGCGTCGGCGGCGGCATGGGCGGCGTAACCGGACAGTTCCAGGGTATCGACGAGCGCCTCGCGCAAATCGGGATCGTCCTCGACGATGAGGATGGGCAGGGGATTAGCCATGTTCGCCCTTGAGGAACGACGCTGGCGGGGATGTCTGCGCTACTTCGCCGCCGGCGAATGGTAGATACAGGGTGAAACGGCTGCCGCCCGCTTCGCGAGGGGCCCACTCCACCCAGCCGCCATGCGACTCCGCGACCTGGCGCACGATGGCCAGGCCCAGGCCGCTGCCCTCGCCGCGCGTGCTGAAGAAAGGCTCGAACAGGCGTTCGCGCGCGGCTTCCGGGATGCCGGCGCCGCTGTCTTCCACCTGGAAAGCGGCGAACGGGCTGCCCCGCCCGCCCACGGCCAGGCTGGCGCTGCCTCCTTCCGGGCAGGCTTGCAGGGCGTTTTCCAACAGATTGATGAGAGCGCCGGCGATGGCCTGGCGGTCGCCTCGGAGGGTGAGTTCGGCTTCCACCCGCGGCATCTCCAGGTGAACCTTGCGCTGCGCGGCATGCGGCTCCAGGGTCTGCGCCAGTTCTTCCAGCAGGGGCCGCAGCGGGAAGTCCTCCGGCGTCTGGCGCGCGCCCTTCACGAACAACAGCATGTCCTGAATCAGGCGCTCCAGGTAACGCAGGCGCGACAGGCTCTTGTCGGCGAAGCGGATGCGGTCGGCATCGCTCAATCGCGGCCGCGCCAGATGCCCGGTGTAGAGCAGCGCCGTGGCCAGCGGCGTGCGCAACTGGTGTGCCACCTGGGCCGCCATCTCGCCCAGGGCGGAGAGGCGTTCGCGCCGCGCCAGCTCGCCGTTGGCGGCGGCCAGTTCGCTGGTCAGGCGCGCAACCTGGGCCTGCAGCTCCAGATAGGTGCCGGCCAGCTTTTCCGAGGTTTCGCTGAACAGCGCGAAAGCCTGGCGCAGTTGGGCGTCGTCCTGAATCATCGTTCGCTTCCGTCGCCGCTGCCGCGCACGCCTTGATTCGACGCGCCGGCGGTAGCGCCGGCGTTATGTCCTGCGGGGACGGTATCCTTCAGGGCTCGCCGGCTCGTTGTTCCGATCAGGCCCACGAGCCGGCGAGTCGCCGGCGCTACAAAGGAAGCAACCGACTTCAACGGGCTTTCTCGGCGGCGGTCAGCATGTCATCCAGGCGCGCGGCCGGCATGTAGCCGGGCACCCGTTTGCCACTGGCGAAAATCATGGCGGGCGTGCCGTCGATGCGCAGCTTGGCGCCCAGCGCCAGGTTTTCGTCGATGGGGTTGTCGCAATCGCCCTTGCCGGTGGGCAACTTGCCCTTGTGCATGTAGTCGTTCCAGGCGGCGGCGCGATCCTTGCTGCACCAGATCAGTTTCGATTTGCGCGGCGCATCGCCGTGCATCGGCAGCGGGTAGAGGAAAGTGTAGATGGTCACGTTATCGACCTTGACGAGTTCGGCCTCCAGCTTCTTGCAGTACGGGCAATCCAGGTCGGAGAACACCGCCAGACGGCGTTTACCATCTCCCTTCACGATCTTGATCGCCTGGCTCAAGGGCAGGCTGTCGAATTTGACTTCGGTGAGCTTGTCCATGCGCTCGCGCGTGAGGTTGCGTTCCGACTTGATGTCGAGCAGATCGCCCACCATGACGTAGCGGCCCTTGTCGTCGGTGTAGGCCACCATCGGCCCCTGGTTGCCATCCATGACCACCTCGAAAATCCCGGGCAGCGCGGACTTGTTGATTTCACTGACTTTTGTGGCGGGGAAACGGCTTTCGATGGACTGGCGAATGTCGCCATCGTTCGCCAGAGCGGTTGTGCCGGCGAGGGCGAGCGTGAGGACGAGAGTACGCATGGAAATGCTCCGGAATGGATTACAGCACCGCATGGTGCATGAGCGCCTGGGTCAGCGGGGGGAAATGATCGGTGAAATTCATGCCGAGATTGCGCATGTTACGAATCAGGCTTTCAAGTCGTTCGTCGGGCCGTCCCAAGAACGACTTGTCCCCCTCGGGGTACCGAAGGGTAGGGGCTTTATCAGGCGGCTCGGGCGCTTTACCCGAGCTGGGGGCACAGAGAGTCTCGTGGCCAAAAAGTTTCCGCAGGCCGCCGGTGACGAACTGCATGGACACCACATCCTCGCGTCGCCGCGCGGCATAGGCGGTGAGGCGGCCGATCTCGCCGGGGTCGCCGCCGCTTTTCAGCACCTCGGCCAGCAGGCGGCTGTCGCGGAAACCCAGGTTCACGCCCTGGCCGGCCAGCGGATGCACGGTATGCGCGGTGTCGCCCAGCAACACCAGGCCGGGCCGTACCCACTCGTCGGCGAGGCGCCGTTTCAGCGGAAAACCGGCGGCCGGGGTGATGCACGCGAGTTCGCCCAGCGCATGCCGGCCCGCCTCCGCCACCCGCCGCGCCAGTTCATCCGGCGCCAGGGCCCGCAGCTCGGCGGCGTGTTCGGGCGGGGTGGACCAGACCATCGAGATGCGCTTGCCCGGCAAGGGCAGGTAAGCCAGCACGCCATCCGCGCGGAACCACTGCCAGGCGGCGCCGCGATGCGGCTTTTCGGTTGCAAAGTTGGCGACCACGCCGACATGGTGGTAGTCCTCCAGGAGAAAACCGATGCCCGCCTGCTGCCGCACCCAGGAGTTGGCACCGTCGGCGGCCACCAGCAGGCGTGTGGTCAGGGTGGAACCATCGGCCAGGCGCAGGGTGTGGCGCCCCCCGCTTCCCCAGGTGATCGCTTCGGCGGGGGTGGTCACGATGCGTGGATTGGGCGAATCGGCGAAGGTGTTCCAGAGGGCGGATTGCAGGCGGCCGTTCTCGGCGATCCACGCCAGTTCCGGCAGGCCGGCATCGAGGGAATCGAAATCGAGGCCGCCCCCGGCATCGCCGTGGATGCGCATGCGATACACCGCCTGCGCCCGCAGCGTCTCACCCCAGCCGCCGAGCGATTTGATCCAGTTCACGTTGCCGGGGCTGTAAGCGTAGACGCGGGGGTCCCAATTTTCCTCCGGCGCCCCCGGCGGCTTCGGCTCCAGCAACACTACCGAATGCGGCCCGTGGCGCAGGGCGCAGGCCAGAGCGGCGCCGTTGAGGCCACCGCCGACGATTACGATGTCACACGCTTCATTCACCATGTCTGCGCTCCAAACATCATCTTGCGGGCGAACAGGTTCTTCAGCGGCGGCAGCAGATCGAGCAACACCAGGGCGGCGCCGCGCGCATGCCCGAGCAGCGGCCGGTCGTTGGAAAAAGCCTCCACCAGAATATCCGTCATCAGACTGCCACCGAGTACATCGACGCGCCGCTTGGCCGCGTAGGCGCCGCTCAACACCGCCTCGCCCAGGTGCTCGCGCGGGGTATCGAGAAGGATTTGCGCCAACTGCCAGGCATCGCGCACGCCCAGGTTGAAACCTTGCCCCGCCACCGGATGCAGCACATGGGCGGCATTGCCGATGCGCAGGACGCGCGGCGAGGTCGAGGGCGCGGCCAGGGTGAGCTTGAGCGGAAATGCGGCGCGCGGCGTGCAGGCGGTGAAACGCCCCTGGCGGTCGCCGAAAGCGGCTTGCAGTTGCACCAGGAATTCGGCGTCGGGCAGCGCCAGGCGTTCTTCCACCCGCGCGGCGGGCGTGGTCCAGACCAAGGCGTAATCGTCACCCAAAGGGAGTAAAGCGATTGGCCCCTCGGCCGTGAAACGCTCATACGCGCGCCGCCCATGCGGCCGTTGCGTGGAGACCGTGGCGACCACCGCCGACTGGCCGTAATCCTTGTCCTGGCGCATGTGCGCCGGCAGCGCGCGGCCACCTTCCGACAACACCGCCATGCGCGCGGTGAGCAACCGCTCCTGACCGCCACGCTGGTAGCGCACGGCGGCATGATCTGTAGTCGCCGCCACATCGGTCACCCGCGCGCCGGTCAATATCATCGCGTCGCTTTCCAGCAGCCGCCCCGCCAGCGCCGCATAGAGCGCGCCGTATTCCGCCACATGGCCCAACGCCGCCACGCCTGCCTGCTCGGCGGTCAACAGCGCCCGGCCGAGGCCGCCGCGCTGCGAGACATGGATGGTTTCGATGGCCGTGGCATGCGGCGCCAACGCCGCCCAGGCGCCGAGGCGATCCAGGATCAGGCGGCAGCCTTCGGACAAAGCCAGGGCGCGCGGATCCGGCGCCTCCAGCGTCTGTCGCGCCTCCAGCACCGCCACCGACAACCCGGAATCTCGCAGCCCCAGCGCCAGCGATGCCCCGACGGGGCCGCCGCCGATGATGGCGATATCGACGTGATCAGTCATGTTTTCGTCCTGTTGTTTCAACCGGGTTTCAGCCAGGTTTCAGCCCAATGCCGCCGGCCATTCGCGGGCATCGTGCAGCACGGCCAGAATATGGATGGCGCGGCCGGCGACCCGGTAAGGAACGATGTAGCGGCTGTGGCCGACGACCAGTTCGCGCGTACCCGGCACCCGCGCGGGGCGTCCGATCTCCGGGTTGTTCCGCAAGTTTTGCACTGCGAGGTGGATGCCTTTCGCCAGTTGCCGCGCCGCAACTGGGTTGCGTTCATCCAGGTAGCCCACCGCCTCGTCGAAATCGACCAGCGCCTCGTCCAGCCATTCAATCCGCATCGCTCATTCCGCGTCTGCGTCTAGGTCTGTATCCACACCCCAGCGCGCGAACGCGGCCTTGGCCCGCTCCCGGCTGGCGAACGCGCCCTGGTCGGCCAACATCACCCGTTCCCGGATCAGGTCGATCTGATACTGGTTCACGTCCAGGTAGCCGCGCACCGCCTCCGCCACCAACGCGGAACGACTGCTGCCGGTCTGGCTGGCCAGTTCATCCAGGCGCGCCTTGTCCGATTCGCTCAAGCGCACGCTCACCACATCCGCCACCATGATTCGCTCCTGATTACAAACGTATACAGGTTATCCAGCTTATCCGGCTACCGCAAGGCTTTGGCCTGGCGCCCATGCCTCAGCGTCCAGAGGCAGGCGAAGCTGGGGCGTGGAAACCAGATTGAACCATTGTCGCGGTTGTCAATGCGGCGCCACATTGACCGTGAGTGGACACTTCGCCATAGTCGCGGCCATTGACGGGCTCCAACAAAAAAACCAGAGCCCGCGTTCCTTTCGGGAGGAATCACCGCCATGTCACACCACGTCGCATACCGGCCCCTCCTGGCCACTTTGATCCGCGCATGCGTGCTTGCCGGCGCACTGTTCATCGCATCGTAGTTTTTCATCCAGGCGGCGTGGCATCACCGCGAACACACCGCTTTTCTGCCCACTCATCGCGGTTACGGGAGAGGAAAACATGCGTCTTTTTTTGGCCATCTTATTGCCCTGGTTTCAGTTTTTCACCATCGGCCGCCCCATCGCCGGCATTTTTTGCCTGCTATTACAGGTCACATTCATAGGCTGGATACCCGCCTCGATCTGGTCTGTCTATGCGCTCGGCCAATACGAGACCGACAGGAAGATCGAGCAGGCGCTTGCGGCCCAACGCGCCCAATAAGCGTGGCAGAGCACCATAAATCAGCTGAAGGCAATCATTTATCCGGCATCACAATTTACTCCTGCGAGGTTTATATGAAACATGTGCTGACAATGGCACTGCTTGCGGCGGCATTGGCCGCCTGCGGCAATAGCGACAATTCCAAGGCGGCAAAAGAAATCAATGGCGCGCTCGCAAAAAATGCGCCATGCACGGAAATCCCGATTGGCCTGCCAGTGGATTTGAACAAGATCGGCGCGGATGGCGCGCTGGGGATACTCAAAGCCAAGGGCTATGTCACGGAAGGGAAAGTCGAGTTCGACACATTCCGGGGAAAAAGCAGCGCGGATGCAATGGTTATGACGGAGAAAGGAAAACCCTTGTTGCAGAGACCCGCCGACATGGGGCGCTACTACAAGCGAGATGCCTGCATTACAACCGGCCGATTCGAGGTCGCCAAGGTGGAAGCCATCGACTTTGGCAATGACATCGAGGGCAAACCCATTGCCTCCGTTCGCGCGAAAATCAAATTCGTGCCGGAAGAATGGATCGCCGATACCCGGAACAACCCATGTCATTACACACAACTTCAACACCCGCCCGTAACATGCTGACTTTTCAAGAAACACGGAGCGAGGGTGATGAGTTGGGCAGCGGAGGAATTCAAAGCGATCAACCTGGGCGACCGGC
>JAHFRD010000031.1 GCA_023258975.1 Hydrogenophilales bacterium
CCTGGCGGATTTCGCCCGCTTGGTAGAGATTTTCGAGCGCCACAAGGTGTCGTTCGTCTCCGTCACCCAGCAATTCAACACCACCACCTCCATGGGCCGGCTGATGTTGAACATCCTGCTGTCCTTCGCCCAGTTCGAGCGGGAAGTCACCGGCGAGCGCATCCGCGACAAGATCGCGGCCTCCAAACGCAAGGGCATGTGGATGGGCGGCTACCCCGCGCTCGGCTATGACGTGAAGGATCGTCAACTGGTCATCAACGAGGCCGAGGCCGCTACGGTGCGGCGCATCTTCGAGCGCTTTGCAGAACTGCGCTCGGCCACGGACCTCTGCCGAGAACTGGCTCTGGACGGAATCACCACCAAGGCATGGAAAACGGCGGACGGCCGGGTGCGCAACGGCACGCCGATGGACAAGAAGTTTGTGGCCAAGGCTCTGCGCAACCCGATCTATGTCGGCGAGATCCGACACAAGGGGGTGGTACACGCCGGCCAGCACGAACCGATCATTACCCGGCAATTGTGGGATCGGGTGCAGGCGATCCTGGACGAGGATGCCCATGCGCGCATGGGCGCCACCCGGACGCGCGGCAAGACCGATGCCCTGTTGCGCGGGCTGCTCTATGGCGCGAATGGTGAGAAGTACCACATCACCTTTTCCACGAAACCATCGGGCAAGAAGTACCGCTACTACATTCCCAAGGCCGACCGTCGCTACGGACGCGGCACCAGCGCCACCGGCATGATTCCAGCCGACCAGATCGAGGAGGTGGTGGTGAATCTGGTGGTCAGTGCCCTGCAGGCCCCCGAGGCGATCCAGGGCACATGGAACCAGGTGCGTCTGCTCTACCCGGAAATCGAGGAGCCGACCGTGATTCTGGCGATGCGCCGCCTGGGCGATGTCTGGAAGCAGTTGTTCCCCGAGGAGCAGGTGCGCCTGGTGAATCTGCTGGTGGTGGCCCCCGCGGGCATTGATGATCCAGTGACGATCAATGCGACTGAGGCCGCACTTCCTCCAAGTCAGGATCCGACCCTCCTGCGCGTGCTGGCGCGTGGCTTCTACTGGCAGCATTTACTGGATACCGGGGTAGTCGAGGAGGCGGCGGAGATCGCCGAGCGGGAGGGGTTGCACCGGGTGACGGTCAATGATGGGCTCAAGTTTGCGCTGTTGGCGCCGGAACTGGTGCAGGCGGCACTGGATGGGTCGTTGCCACGGACCATGTCGCTGGAGTTGCTGCAGCGTCGCTCGATTTCCGTGGATTGGGAAGAGCAGCAAGAGATGGTGGAGGGTTTGGGGTAGGGCTGGAAGTGAGTGACCGCTCCCGCCTACGGCAACTCCGGCTACCGCCTCAAACCCACCGTAAGATTCTCCGGGATTCAAGGGCCGGTTCTTGAGCAGTCGTTCCAGGCGACCTTCCACGGACAAGTGCTCGGCCTGAGCCGCCAGTCGCGAATCGGTCTGTGTCGGTCGGCAATGCAGCGGTAAGCAGCCTTTCAGTAGCTGGGCGGCTCGAGCGTCAACTTCTCACGCGGACGAACTCACCCTCCCGACCCTGAAGAGACATCCGCTGTCCTGATCTCGCCGCTCCGAAGCTGCCGGTTGGATCCGCCCAGGCACCCTTGGAGGCCCCCGTAGCGGAGGGCACACTTCGGCGGATAGCGCCTTGCATGCCGCCAGGGGCTGCGCCCTTCAGGCGCAGCGGCAAGGCTGATTACAATGAGGATGAACAAGCACAAGGGAAGGCACACATGTTTGGCAGCATCGATAAGAGCAAGGGTTTGCTGTTCGTCACTCATGATCTCAATTACTCCATACGTCTGACGATGGAGAAGATGCTGCAGGAGGTCGAAGGGCTCGATGAGAACCGGTTGCTCAACACCCCGCCGGAGGATCTAAAGGACTATCTGGTCGAGAAGTACGGCATCACGCCGATCACGCTGCTGCGCGACCAGTGGTATGCCGATCATCAGGATGCGCCGGTCGATGTCCGGCACGACCCCATGCGTTGGATCGAGGACCGAAGCCAACCTGCCATGGTGGCGGGCGAGAGCGTCGAGGTGCGAATCCCATTTGAGGGCGAGCGCGAGCTGTTCTATACGAGGGCCAATACCTTCAACATGAACCCGCCCCGCGCCATCATCGACAATAACGAAGTCATCCTGCGCTACCACACGCCCGCCGACCAGCCTCGCGATGTCCGTTCCCTCATCGATCAGACCTTACGAGACATCGAGCAACATCTGGGGTGGCAGCGCGACATGATCGACGCACACAACCGGAACCTCCCGAACGCAGCGGAACATGCGATCCGGCAACGGCGTGAACGCCTGCTAGCGCAATCGCAACGCGCGGAAGCACTGGGTATTCCGATCCGTCGGCGCGCCGACGCACCCAAGACCTACGCGCTGCCGACTGTGAAACGCAAGGCTGTCCCGACCTTGCCGCCTGCAACGACAGCGCAGTTCAAGCCGGAACCGGTGCTCGCCATGGAGTTGTACGAGCACATCCTAAAGGTCGTGCAGGACATGGCGCTGGTGATGGAGCGCAGCCCCGGTGCTTTCAAGACGATGAACGAAGAGGTGCTCCGCCAGCACTTCCTCGTGCAACTCAACGGCCAGTTCGAGGGTAAGGCAACCGGCGAGACCTTCAACATGGGAGGCAAGACCGACATCCTGCTGCGTGAGGGCGACCGCAATGTCTTCATCGCCGAGTGCAAGTTCTGGAATGGGCCGAAGGCGTTCGGCGAGGCCATCGACCAACTCCTTGGCTACGCCACTTGGCGCGATGGCAAAACCGCGATCCTCGTGTTCAACCGCGGCACCGAAACTTCAACTGTCCTAACCGGCATCGACTCAGTTGCCGAGGCCCATGCGAACTTCAAGCGCGCCGTCGCCTGGCCGCACGAAAGCGGATTCCGGTACGTGTTCCATGTCAACGGCGACAGGAACCGCGAGTTAATCCTGACTGTGCTGGTGTTCCACGTTCCGCAGTAGTCCAAATTCAACCTTCAAAGATCGTCCGGAACCGGCTATCCAGCAAACGGATCGTGTCCCGAGGTGTGGTGTAAGAGTTGGACGGGAGGTCATCGCTCCGGAAGGTGGTAGCGATGGTCAGCTGGCGACCGCAGGCAAGCTGACGTTGGGATTCTCGCCGAGGTTGGTGAGGGTTTCCAGGGTCATGTAGCAGCGTTGCAAGGCCCATTCGTCGTTTTGCTCCAGCAGCAGGGCACCGCCAGGCGGTCGTTGACTGGTCTCAGTCGCCTCCGCCCCCCGATCTACGTTTCATACTCGCGCCCCGGAACCCGCGTAAACACAGGGGGTCGTGCGAAAGTCGCCTTTCGCAGAAACAGAGAACGGAGAGCAGAGAGGGCGGGAAAACCGTCGAAATCCGGGGTTTTGTCTCGTTGCCGCCTTTCGCACAAATCCGGGAACCCGCGCCAGTACTGGCGTCGCGGGCAGACGTGAAAAAGGCCAGAGCAACGTCTGGCCTTCGATAAGTGGTGGTGCTGAGGCGACCCAGCCAGACCGTGGTATTCGTGCTCGGGAGCAACGCAGGGTAATACGTCGCGCTCCTGAGTAATCATCAACTTACGCTTTGTGTTGGCGCTTTCGTTCGATCTTTTGTGGTCTGGAGTTCGATCCCCAACGCAGCAATTAAACTGCCAGCGTTTCCCTTCGGCAAGTTATGCAGGCTCTTGAAAGCTGAAGCTGACGCGCAGGTCATTCATCCACGACGGATCGATTAATCCGTCATGCTGGAGACGACCTACAACGATACCGGGGTGGATGCCGATACTTTGCGCAAACTTGCGCACATCAGTCTTGGACCGCAAGTGGCTCAACTCTTCCTTGTGCCGCTCAGGGATCAGGAAACTACCTGCCCATTCGTTGGCCTCCCGCTCTTCGACGGAGTCCATCGTGGCTTTGTTTGGATCGTCCAGATAGACGGACTTTTTTTCCTTGGCATGAAGAAGAACGTGTGCGGCCTCGTGAAGCAGGGTGAACCAGAACTTGTCGTTGGTCTTGCCGTACAGAGAGAGTTGAATCAACGGTCGATGCGGGTTCAGCCAGCGCGCTACTCCGCTGACATGAGCCTTGGGTATCGCGGGCAACATCACGAATGCCACACCGGCCTCCTGAAACAGGCCACGCAAGCGGGGCTCGAACTCTTCCGGGTCGAGAAGGGTCAGTGCACGTATTTCGGTTAACGCAGTTTCGAAACGTGCCCGGTCGTACTTCGGACCATCCAGCTTTTCGGCTACCTGCTCGCCCATGCGTAGCCAGGCAGAAATCGCCCCCACGTCGCTCTGCTCTTCCCGGCTGCGACGGAATGCAGCCTGCATTTCGCCGTAATGGGCACGCCACTCGTCAGGCGACGCGACCCCGAAAAATCGCAGACAGTCTTCCACCAGGCCAGGCTTGGAGTTGGCATCCACACGGCGCTTGGCAATACGACCGGCGACCATCATTTCCCTGACCGGCAGCACATCCAGCCAGCCCGTCCAACCCGCATGTTTTTCTGCTGCTTCCAGGCGGGCACAACGTTCCCGGTATCGGGCCTCTCGCGCCAGCCAGAATCCTACGGTGCTACCCAATACACGCTCGAGTCGAATGGCCGCTTCTTCAGTCAGGGGGACTTTCCCCTTGATCAACTGATTGACGTGTTTGGGGCTGAATCCAAGTCGTTGCGATAGCTCCGACTGGGTCCACCCTCTCTCTTCAATGATGTCCAGAATGGACTCTCCCGGCGGGGAGACCCAGTCTGGCGCGAACGGGGCTGCCAAGTCAGTCATGGTAGTCTCCAATGTATTCGATGCTGATGATGGTCACGCGCGACCAGTCGATGGATTGGTCGTCCCTTACCGGACTGGGGTCGTGCCGCGGCGCGAACACCAACCGCCAACCTCCGGCCAAGTCCACCGCGAACTGCCCAAGGCGATCTCCTTTCATAGGATGCGGGTTGCCCGCCACAAGGTCCGTCACCCGTGTCGCCGCATCAAGGTCATCAAGACGGGTTTGTAATTTACGTGCACAGGCCGCTCCAAGTTTTTTCTCGGCGACGGCCCGTTTCTCACACAGTTCTCGAATTTTTTTGTCCTTGAAATAGATATCCAAGAAACGCTCCTGATTTTATATGTCTTTACCTGTTAGGTAAAGACTAGATGCCGTTTCTGGCGGTGTTGCTCAGCAATCCGTTGCGGAAATCTGATCTTTGGACGTTTTCTCCATAACCCATCCATGATTCAGATGCGCCAAACGATAGCGCACCTGCATGGGTATGTCTGCACACCATACACCCAACATCCGTAGCCAGCCCCTGAGGCAGGGTCATGCACGTTCCATACCGTTTTCTTCTTATGGAGCGTGTCATGTCAAAGCGTTGCAAGGCCTGCGGCCGGGTATTCCGGCCATCCCCCCAAGTTCAGCACCAAGCCTACTGCTCGGCATCCGAGTGTCAACGCGAACGCCGCAAGCTCTGGCAGCAGCAGAAGCGCCAGGAGGATCGCCACTACCGCGAGAACGACGCGGACCACCACAAGGCATGGGCCGCCGCGAATCCCAGCTACTGGAAGCGGTACCGGCAAACCCATCCAGACTACGCCGAGCGCAACCGCAGCCTACAGCAAAACCGGAACCGGCAGCAGCCGGCGACCGGAATTGCAAATGAGGACGTGTCAACACCGGTTTCTCCTTTGCTATCAGGGCGTTACCGCCTGTCACTCGTCACTCAGAAAGGTATTGCAAACGAGGACGAGTGGATTGTTGAAATCTCTTTCGTATCAACATGTTGCAACGATTCTGGTGTCTTATTGCAAACTGAGGACGTGATCGGCATGTCACCGGGTGTCGGGTAGTGTCGCCAGCCATGCACTCTCGGAATTCCGCGCCCTGACCACCGACGACCCACCCATGCCCGCCCATCCCTTCCCGCGCGCCATGAAGCCCGGCCTACGAGAGCCTGGAAACCATCTGTCAGAAGGCCATCGCCACCATGCAATCAGAAGAAACGAGCGGCTCGGGCAACGGCCAGGCATTCCTCTTTCGCGCCGCCCAATATGTGCGCATGTCCACGGAACACCAGCAGTACTCGACCGAGAACCAGGGCGACAAGATTCGTGAGTACGCCGCCCAGCGCGGCATCGAGATCGTTCGCACCTACGCCGACGAGGGCAAGAGCGGCCTGAGCATCGACGGGCGCCAGGCCCTGCAGCAACTGATCCGCGATGTCGAATCGGGCCAGACTGACTTTAAGTTCATCCTGGTCTACGACGTCAGCCGCTGGGGGCGCTTCCAGGACGCCGATGAGAGCGCCTACTACGAGTACATCTGCCGTCGTGCCGGGAAAGAGGTCGCCTACTGCGCCGAGCCGTTCGAGAACGACGGCTCGCCTGTGTCCACCATCGTCAAGAGCGTCAAAAGGGCGATGGCCGGCGAATACAGCCGGGAGCTGTCGGCCAAGGTGTTCGCCGGCCAGTGCCGGCTGATCGAACTGGGCTATCGCCAGGGCGGGCCGGCCGGCTATGGCCTGCGCCGGGTGCTGATCGACCAGTCGGGTTCCATGAAAAGCGAACTGGCGCGCGGCGAGCACAAGAGTCTGCAGACCGACCGGGTCATCCTCATGCCGGGGCCCGATACGGAGGTCCAAGTCGTGAACCAGATCTATCGCTGGTTCATCGACGAGGGCGTCTCGGAATCGGAGATCGCCACCCGCCTCAATGGCGGCGGCATCCTGACCGACCTGGGGCGGGAGTGGACTCGATCCACGGTGCGGGAGGTGTTGAGCAACGAGAAGTACATCGGCAACAACCTCTACAACCGGGTTTCCTTCAAGCTCAAGAAGCACCGGGTCACCAACACGCCCGACATGTGGATCAAGAAGGAAGGCGCCTTCGAGGCCATCGTCTCACCCGAGGTCTTCTATACGGCCCAGGGCATCATGCGCGCTCGTGCGTACCGATTCAGCAATGAGGAGCTGATCGAGAAGCTGCGTAACCTCTACCAGCAGCGGGGATTTCTCTCCGGCCTGATCATCGACGAAACCGAGGGCATGCCCTCCGCGTCGGCTTATGCCCATCGCTTCGGCAGCCTGATCCGGGCCTACCAAGCGGTTGGCTTCACGCCGGATCGGGATTACCACTACCTGGCAGTCAACCAATTCCTGCGCCGACTGCACCCTCAGATCGTGTCACAGACAGAGCGGGCGATCGCCGATCTGGGTGGTTCCGTCGTGCGCGACCCCGCCACCGACCTGTTGTGCGTAAACCGCGAGTTCACGGTCTCGCTGGTTCTGGCCCGCTGCCAGGCGCATGACAACGGCCGCTACCGCTGGAAGGTCCGCTTCGACACCAGCCTGGCCCCGGACATCACGGTCGCGGTCCGCCTCGATCAGCCCAACCAGGCGCCGTTGGACTACTACCTGCTGCCGCGCCTGGACTTCGGGTTGCCAAAACTCAGCCTGGCCGAACGTAACGGTATCGAGTTCGAGAGCTACCGCTTCGACACCCTGGATTACCTCTATGGCATGGCGGAACGTACACGCATCAGGAGGGCGGCATGACCAAGCAACATCTGTCCGGCGAAATGCAGATGATCCCCGTCGAGCAAATCGATGTCCTCAATCCGCGTGATCGCAACAGTCGCGTCTTTGACGAAATCGTCGCCAACATCAAGACCATCGGCCTGAAACGTCCGATCACCGTGACCCCGCGCCCAGGATCCAGTGGTACCGACAGGTACTTGCTGGTCTGCGGCGAAGGGCGGCTCAAAGCCTACAAGTCCTTGGGCGAAACCACGATCCCGGCAATGGTGGTCCAGGTCAGCGACGAGGAGGCCTTCATCATGAGCCTGGCCGAGAACATCGCGCGCCGGCAGTGCCGTCCCCTCGAATTGCTCGCGGGCATCCAACAACTCCAGAATCAAGGGTACGACAAAAAGGCCATCGCGAAGAAAACCGGGCTGGGCATCGACTACGTCAAGGGCATCCTGAAACTCCTGGAGAACGGGGAGGAGCGCCTGCTGGTGGCAGTGGAGAGCGGTCGCATTCCGCTCAACGCCGCCTTGCACATTGCTGGTGCGGGCAGTGACGACAAGGCCATGCAGGCGGCGCTGCAGGAGGCCTATGAATCCGGCGAGTTGCGCGGCAAGCAATTGCTCCAGGCACGCCGCGTCATCGAAAAACGGCAGTCCCTGGGCCGCTCCATCGCCCGTGGCACACCCCGCAAAACAACGGACGTCACCTCCTCCAGCCTGGTCAGGAATTACAAGAAGGAGGTCGACCGCCAGAAGATGATGGTCAAGAAAGCGGAGTTCGCACAGCAACGGCTGCTCTTTGTCGTGGAGGCACTGCGCCAGCTGCTGGCCGACGAGAATTTCACCACCCTGCTGCGCGCCGAAGGCCTGGATGCCCTGCCAAAATATTTGGCCGACCGCGTCTGGGCGGGAGGGCTTGCCGTATGACACCGCTTGGCTTCATTCCCGAACCTCTGACCCTCCCGCTGGACCGGATCCTGCCGTCTCGCAAGATCCCGGAAGGGCTCTATGGCTCGCGCAAGTTCAAGCAGATTCAGACTTCCATCGATGCCGTGGGCCTGATCGAGCCCCTGATCGTCGGCAAGGCCGACAAGACTTCCGGCCTGCACGTCCTGCTCGACGGCCATATCCGCCTCCTGGTACTGCGGGAGATGGAGTTCACCGATGCGCCCTGCCTCGTGGCCGCCGATGATGAGAGTTACACCTACAACAACCGCATCAACCGGCTGACCACGATCCAGGAGCACATCATGATTCGCCGAGCGGTCGAACGCGGTGTGACGCCGGATCGGTTGGCCAAGGCGCTGAATGTGGATGTCAGCAGTATCCACAAAAAGGCGAGTCTGCTCGATGGCATCTGTGCGGAGGCGGCCGAATTCCTGAAGGACCAGCATTTCTCCGCCAACATCGGCAGCGTGCTGCGCAAGATGAAGCCGACCCGCCAGGTGGAATGTGTGGAACTCATGGTCGACGCCAACAAGATCACCGTGGGCTATGCCCAGGCCCTGCTTGCCACCACGCCGAGTGAGTTGCTGGTAGGCGGGGCCAAGCTTAGCAAGGTGCGCGGGGTGACCGCGGAACAGATGGCGAAAATGGAGCGCGAGATGGGCAACCTGCATGGGCAGTACAAACTGATCGAGCAGACCTACGGCCAGGACGTGCTCAACCTGGTGCTGGCCAAGGGCTACCTGGTCAAGCTGCTCGACAACACGGCGGTGCTCCGTTATCTGCGGCAGAGGCAGCCGGACGTCCTGGCCGAGTTCGAAAACGTCGTCCAGACCGTCTCACTCGACCAGTGAATGAGCAATCCTGGAAAGGCCACCGCTGTGGCCAACCTGAACCATCGCTCACGGATCTTCCAAACCAGGCCGCAGCCGAGACCCATTTCGCGATGGCCAGCGAGATGGCGATGGCCACACACCGGAACTCGCCCCAGCCGAATCCGGCGTGTCTGTATGGCCTGATTGGCGACGTCGCGCGGGCCGGCAGCGAAGGCACGGAAACCAACGCCTACGCGATTGCCGCCAATTTCATGGCCTATCTCTCCTGCGCCATCGGACGCGGGGTCTATCTGCCCATTGGCAACACCTGGCATCACGCGCGCCTGTTCTGCCTGCACATTGGGCGCTCCGGGCGCGGTCGCAAGGGCGATGCCCTGGCCCTGGTGCTGCGACTCGACCAGGCATTGCACAGGCTGAACGAGTCCTACGCACCCCAGATACACCGGGGCGGCCTTTCCAGCCGCGAGGGGCTGGTGGCATTGATGCACGATGGCTACCGGCAAGGCAGGCAGGAAGTCCCGGCCATCGAGGACAAGCGGTTGTGGGTGGTGGAATCGGAGTTTGCCAATGTGCTGCACCAGGGGCGTCGTGAAGGCAACACGCTGTCCGCCGCGCTGCGGGACTGCTGGGATGGGGTTTGCCTCAAGCCCGCCACGAAATCGAATCGCCTGTATGCCAGCCATCCCCATGTCTGCCTGAGCGGGGCGATTTCCCCGAGCGAGCTGACGGGTCTGCTGACGGCCCGCGAACTGACCAATGGCTTTGCCAACCGGTTTCTGATGATCTGGGCCGAACGCTCGCAGATTTTGCCGTTTCCAAAGGCGACGCCACAGGCATCGGTGGACGCCCTGGCACACCGGATCATGAAGATCCTGGAGTTTGTCGGCGCAAACCGGCACGACCACCGCGACCGGCTGCAGATGGAACTGTCTGCGCAGGCGCAATGGCGCTACGCCCAACTTTACCGTGGGGAGCTCAATGAAGACCCCGGCAGTGAACTGGTCAGCGCCATGTTGGAGCGGCGAGCTCCGATGCTGTTGCGTCTGGCCATGTTGTTCGCCTTGAGTGATCTGCAAACCCGGATCGATGTCCCGCATATCGAGGCAGCCATGGCGTGGTTGCGATATGCCACGGCATCCGTCCGGTACATCTTCGTCAGCGCGGCCGAGGAGACGAAAATGGCGCAGGTACGGGAATTGGCGGATCGGGTACTGGTTTTTCTGCACGAGCACGGCCAAGCCACGCGCAGCCAGATCAGCGCCGAGTGTTTTCGGGGCAAGGTGTCCAAGACGTTGATCGATGCCAGTCTGGAGCACCTGCTGGCAATGACGCCGCCCAAGATCGGTGTGGAATGGGCCGAACGCAAGGGTGGTGCGCCGGGCGCGCCTTGTCGCGTGTATCGTCTGGCGTCGGCGTAAGGAATTTTTCGCAGATTTCGCCGAGGCGGATCAACCGCAAGTGCTTGTCACGACACTAATTTCGCTGATTTCGCCGCGATTCATGGCATATCCCGCGAGCGGATTAGGATCCATGCTGGTGTGCAAGGCGATGATGGTGTCGCTGTCCATTACCAACCAACACTGGGCCCTGCTGCGTTCACTGGAAGATAGGTGGATCACAGCATCCTGGGGGCTAGCTCGGGGGAGATCAGCGAAGGCATGTTCGATCACCATACCAATGGTGTGTCTTGGCAGCCCAGGCATTTGCTTTGAAGCGCGTGTGCAGGAGCCGGAACGCCTGTTGCGAGGCCTGGCTCCCGGCGCATTCCACACCGGCGTAGCGGCTCGCCCGCACAACCAGGTGCAAGGCCTCGGGCACGCGCGGGTCGTTGGGATGCGCCGTCGCCCAGTTCAGGACGATGGGGCCCAGGAGGCCTGCGGGACTGTCAGCCTTCTGCAGCCAGACAGCCTCCTCCTGGGCCTGGCTGATGCCGGCCCCGCGCAGGAAGAGCGGCGGCACCATGCCTGCTCGCCGGGGTTCGGAAACGCACAGGCCGATGCGGCCATCCCAGGATCCGCCATGGTGCCAGCACGGCCGCCACCGGTCCCACCAGCGCGGCCCCTCCAGGCCGATGCGGTCGGGCCGTTGGGCGCGGCCGAAACCAATCTCCACCAGGGGCGTGATGCCGGGCAGCCTAAGCAGGGCGACGGCCACCAGGAAGCGGCGCACGTCGCCGTTGCGCACGCTGCCGAGGGCTGCCAGTTCGCGCACCCCGGGGTAGTCCCGTGCGAGCCGTACAGCCAAGTCCAGGTCCGTCTTGCCCAGCAGGTAGGCGCGGGTGAAGGCGGCGCTTCGCAATTGCGACCGGAGATGGGCGGGCAGCGATTCCTGCTCCGCCACCTGGCGCAACATGGCCAGGGGCATGGCGGCATTGAAGACGCTGACGGCGTCCGCGTCGAAGTATTCCGCCTTGCCCCGGCGCAGTTCCCGGCGCCAGGTGAGGTCCGGATCGCGGTGCATCTGCGCCGTAGTCGCCAGATAGCTGGTCTCGCTGCCGGGATAGCCGATTTCCACGGGCAGGCGGCGGGCATCCCGCAGGAAGGTTGCCAGGTCCCGGGCCAGGGCCATGCGTTCCGCCAGCAGCAGGTTGCGCGCGGAGCCGTCCAGGCCCGGCAGCGCCAGCAGGGCGTCGGCCAGTTGCCGGGCGTCCTCGTCCCGGCCTTCGGTGCGCAGGGCGCGTAGGCGGTAATAGTTGGCTGTGAGGAAGGCGGGATCCTCCTTGCCCAGGGTGGCGGCCTCGTCCAGGAGTTCGTGCAGCACCCGCCCCAGGGCGTCGCCGTGCTGCAGCGCGGCCACCAGCCAGGCCCGGTTGTGCTGTGGCCGCCACGCGGCCAGGGCTTCCGCCAGCGCCCGGCCATGGTTGGCGTCGCGCAGGTTGCGCAGCCATCCGCCCGGTCCCTGGGGCCCCGAGGTGCAGAGAACCAGAAAGTCCTGCACCTCCTGCCAGGCGTTGGGCGACAGCCGCGGCGCCAGGACCGCCGCCTCCAGCCCCGCCGGGCAGATCCCGCTGGAGCTTGCCAGGCGCAGGCGCAGCTTGAGGGCGTCCAGGTGCCACGGCACCAGGGAGGCATCCTGGAGCACCCGGGCGATGGCGTCGTCGGCCTCGCGGCGCGACTGCTCGGCGCGGCCTGCCTCCGCCAGGCGCGTCCGGGCACGGGCCACCAGGTAGGCGGACAGGGACCGCCAGGGGGAGGCGGGATCGGCGGCGATGGCGGCGAAGCCCTGGGCGGCCTGCAGGTACTCACCCCGGTAGTAGCGGGCCGCCGCCAGCTGGTAGGCTCGGTCCCGGTGCAGCCAGGCCGGCACGCTGGCGGACAGGGCCTCGGGTAGAGCGCCCGGCCCGGCGCAGTTGCTGAACACGGCATCCTGGCCCTGGAGCCAATGGCGCACCGCCGGGTCATTCCTGCCATGCCTCGCCAGGCGTTCCCGCAAGGTGCGCGTCGCCGTGCGGAAGGCGTCCGCCGAGCAGTTGGGCTGGGACTCGAAATCGGCGCCGCGCCGGTCAGGCACGATCCTGACCACCGCCCCACCCATCCTGCTGCGCGCCTGCAGCCAGTCCCGGATCGCCGCATCCGGGGCGGCTGCCGCATCCGCCTCCCTGGCCGAGGGCATCAGCAACCGCGCCTCTGCCTCGTCGAGGTCCAGGCCGTTGAGCCAGCGATACGCTACTACTAGATGGCGCCTCCCGTAGCTCGGCTGCAGGATGCCGAGGCGGCCGCGGTAGAAGGCGTGGACGTCGCCCGGGTTGTAGCGATGCACGAACACCGCGGTGGCGGTGGGCGACAGGCAGGCGAAGGCGGGCAGGCAGGCCAGGGCCAGGCAGCAGGCGAGGAGAGATTTGATCATGGTCGGTGGTCCATCTTCAGGTCAGCGAGCAGGCCTTGGTATTCGTCGGCGCGCCAGGCGTGGGCGTTGAATGCATAAATACGGCGGCGACCGGCCAGGGGAGGGAACGCTTCCTGCACACCCAGCCCGATACTGCCCCGGCAGTAATCCGGCATGAAGCCAGGGCCTGCTGCGAGGCGTGCGCGCGCCTCGTCCGCCCCGGAACCCATGCTGAAGGCCATGGGCACCACTTCGTCCAGGGGCAGGCCGCCCATCCAGCGATCGAACTGGCACCAGGAAACCAGGGCGGTGGCCGAGAACGTCCGGCCAGCCGGCAGGTCCCGGCGCACCCGCTCCACGAGACTGCGGTAGAACCCGCGCTGGCTCGGCGTCGCGTCGAAATCCAGTTGCACCCCGGCCACCCGGGGCAGGGCGGCCAGTTCCAGGATCGCCTCGGCTGCCTGGGGCAGAGCCCCGGCTGCCGGGCGGTCCACGGAGAAGTGGGCCACGGCGAGGAGCCGGGTATCCGGGGGCACCCGAAGCGGGTGACGCCTGCGCTGTACCAGAACCTTCCCGCCCTCCACCCGGATGGTGGCGGCCAGGAACGCCACGCCCGTGTGATGCGGGTCGATAAAACGCAGGTCGTCGCCCCTGTCCCATTCCCACAGCATGAGGGGCGGCAGGGGCACCGGCACGCGTTGCTGCGCGGTCGCCGACCACGCCGCCAGCGACAGCACGGCCAACGTGGCCATCATGACTAGCCGTATACGTCGCATGGTGATAGTCGCGTCAGCCACGGATCTCTGCCGGCATGGGTAATCAGGCATCCTTGTCGCAGCGACAGTCGTGATCGCCGAACAGTGCCTCGCCGAGGCTCCAGCCGAGCATGGCCGCGCCAACCATACTCCAGAAACCCAGCCCCGATTTCCTGACCGGTGGGAGACTGGAGGAATTCCCTGTCCCCGATAACGCAGCCGCATGGCGTTCTGCCCAGCGCGTCAACTGCTCCAACTGGGGTGCAGCAGTCAGCTTCATGGTAAGCGTGAGCTCCACATGCCCCGTGGTAGGCAAGCCACGCCTGATGACGGCAGCCATCGGGTCAGCGAGCGTTTCGACCAGATCTTCAAGCCAATCGCGTATCTCGACGAGGGTGTGGCGGTACACGCCGGCCAACAGGTCACGCGCCTCCACGTCATCGCCGTGAACGTTCAGTGCGCGCACCGACCGGTACTCCGCGAGCAGATCATCGAGAAACGCCTCGAATCGTCCGACAGCACGGTAGACCTCAGCATTGCTGGCATCCTCATTGGTCACGACATCTCCCATCAGGCGATTGATTCGATCCGCCAGTCGGGGGATATCGACCTGCAGAGACCGCAAGTGCTGCAGAACCACTTCACCCATGCCGATTACGACATCAGTTTGCGAGACATGCTGATCGAGTTGCTCGTTCACCTTCACCCATATTGGGCGCATGGCCTCACCGAGCACCGTCATGCGGGGTGGCAACACCAGTTCATCACTCATGAAATTCCCTCCATGCCACAAGTCCACGGCCAACTTGGTTGGCGGCTTTCTTGAATGTGGAGGTTCCACGATACGACATGAAGTCTCACTGCATGAGACTGACGAGCACCTTCAAATTTCAGTCGACTTCGCGCGGGCTAGCTATCCCACTCGACGGGTAGCGATTCGCTGCCCGTACATGCTCCTCTCGCACCAGTTCCCGCAGTGACTCCGGCTCCAGTACCTCCACATCCGACCCGTACTTCAGGATGTCCATGATCAGTTCGCGGTGGTCGGCGTAGGGCAGCTTGAGGAGGTAGCGGCCGGCGGCGTCGAACTGCCCCTTCTGCTTGGGGTGCCAGTGTTCGGAAGCCACCCAGCGGGCTCGCACCGTGGTGAAGGCGAGTGTGGCCCACTGCACACGGGTGCCGGTGAAGATGCCGTAGCCGGGCCCCAGCACCTCCTCGACACTGCGTTTCGACACCTCCTTGGCCGGCTTCTCCAGCACCTCGACGCGCTGGATGGAATCGACCGCAAAATTGCGCAGCCCCTCACGCAGATGGCACCAGGCATCCAGGTACCAGTTCTCCCGGTAATGGACGAGACGTTGTGGCGAGACTTCCCGCTCGGTGACTTCCGCCTTGCTTTTGGACAGATAAGTGATGAACAGACGCTTGCGCCGCAGGAGGGCGGAACCGACCCGTTCGAAATGCTCCAGATCGAGCTGCCGCTGTCCCACGCCCACCACCAGCACGCGGCGGCGGATTTCCTCGGCGGTGTTCTCGGCCGTGCCGAGCAAGGCATTGAGACGCGCCATCAGGGGCTGGATATGGGGAGTAAGGATGCCGCCCGGGTCCAGGTTGGCCAAAAGGTGTTGCATGGTCAGCAGCGCATGGATCTCGTTGGAGGAAAACCACAGCCCAGGCAACTCGTACTGCCCGCCGACCTGGGGCTGTGCCTTCTCGAAGCGGTAGCCGCCGGCTAGCCGGTCATAGACGATGGGCGCGTTGAGGCGGCTGCGCATGTAGTCCAAGTCCCGGCACAGGGTGGCGCGCGAAACCTCCAGGGCCTCCATCAACTGCGGGAACGTGACCAGCCTGCCGTCGGAGATCATCTGGTCGATCTTGTAGAAGCGTTCGGTCTGGTTCATTTCCGCACCCCATCCAACTCCATCGCTGTAAGTAATGCCGCTTAACAATAGTGGAGCATTTATTGCTTGACGCTCCAGGTGACTTGGCTGAGGAGCAAGAGATGGTACGCAAGATCCAAACACGGCACCTTCTGGACGTGCCGCTGACG